>CAZCNP010000015.1:4343-5106 GCA_964500725.1 uncultured Gammaproteobacteria bacterium | reverse complement strand
AGCCTTTTTATAACTATTTACTTCATTTTCATAGTTAGCTTGGGCTTTTGCAACTTCATCTTCAGCTTTTGCAACTTCATCTTGCGAGGCACCCTTTTCCTTTTTATCCTTTAGGGCTTTGGCAAATTCATCTCTTGCCCTTTGGGCTTCTCTTAATTTAACTTCAGCTTCTTTTAGTTCAGGATTTTCTGAAGTTAGGAGTTTGGCCCTGGCGGCTTTCTCTTTCTGATCCAGCTCAGCCTGGGCTTCCTTAACTCTTTGGGGTAGATCTGGCCCTTCTGCTTTCCTTGTATCATCTAATGCCCCTCTTGCAGCTATTACCTCAGGGTCCTGACTGGGGCAGGGACTATCCCAATTAACTTATTTTCCTTATTAGCTTCCCTTAAAGCATCATTAAATGATTTTCTAGCTTCAAGGACAATCTTATCACTGGATATGACCCGCTCCAGCGGATTAGCTACCCTAGATTCTTTTGCAATATCAGAAGCTATATTTAAAGCTTTCTCTCCTCCTCTTAGTAAACTAACCCCTCCTTTAACTGCATTAAAAGACAATTTAGCAGAATCAATGAATATATCTACCCCTAGTAAGTTAGGAACACTACTAATTACCTTTGGTCCTCCAAGTGCAATTAGTCCCGCATTTGCTACACCCCATGTATCAACAACACCTTTTTCTACTCTTGCTTCCTCTCTAAGTTTTCCAAAATAATTTTCAGACTTTAATTTTTCAGACACATAAAATGATGCATCTATGGTTTTTT
>CAZCNP010000015.1:0-4333 GCA_964500725.1 uncultured Gammaproteobacteria bacterium | reverse complement strand
TTAGCTATCTTATCCTGACAACCATTTGCCTCTGCCTGAGGGTTACATTCCTGTTTAGCCCTTTCATATTTGTCTATATTGGAAAGAGACACAGGCTCAAATCCAGGAAAGTACTTATCAAAATATGGCTTAGCTTTTTCAAAATCCTGTTCTAAAGATTCCCTTTTCCCGGGAATCCTCGTATCTACCAGACTCTTTAAATCCCCATTCTCAGCCACACAATATACCCCTATGGCTTGCCTACAATACTTTTCACTTAAAGCCAGTTTATCCCCTGCTCCAAAACTGGTTGGAAATAGTGGGAAATTATCAGCATAAAACTTCAACCCACTTGGTATAGTCTGGACAGTTCCGCTATCTTTTAAGGCAAAGTTCTCAAAAAATAGCTGCTTTTGGGTATCATCCCACTCATCAAAATGATTAAAATCCAGTTTAAGAGAACCAGATATTTTTTGAACTCTATTATCTACCTGATCTTTAGATTTTTGATCCAAAAATCCTCTGACTGTAGGAAAGTCACGGATTATAGGGATGTTTCCCAATATATTATTACTGGGATTATTAACTCCCATGCTTTCTAGGGCTACATTAAAGTTTTTTGTATCTTTATAAACCTGTGTGGCTTGAGCTGCTTTTTGCTCAGGCGTCAAAGACTGATCAGTATTTGCTAGACTATTTGTTAAAGGCGAAGCTATAAACCCAAAAATATTTGGGACAGAAGAGGCTGGATTTATACTGGATAAAACTTGAGTGGCAGTCTTATCTCCTGCTGTACAATTATCTCCAGAAAAGATCCTTCTTAATGAAGTACATTCACTTCCATATTTCAGAACTTCAACCAAGCCATCTTTTATTGCCCCAAAACTAGCAGCCTTTGCAGTCTCAGCAATTCCGTCACGTTTACTTTTGGCTTTACTAGTCTCTTCACTAATACCTCCAGTATTTAATTCAACTATGTTTTTAAAGCCTTCAAAATCAGCTTTTAAGATATTGTAAGCTTTAGGGGGTTCATAAGCTAAATCAGAAGATGGAATAAGGTCATCTATGGATCTTTTGTACTTCCCCAAGGCATTTCTTGCTTCATCAAGTCTCCTCCCATATTCTCGAGCTTCATCAGGAGTTTTGATATTATTTTTATCTGGCATACCTGTTAGAGTCTTCAGAAGATCAGCTTTTTCTCTTCCAAAAGTTTCTAAAAGTTCAACTGTTTTTAAATCTGATTCAAATTTGGCTTTTGCTGGATCATTTGAATCCAAGGAGGCTAAAGTTTTGTCAGCTTGGGCTAATAAATCTTCTTTAGTAAAATTGTCATCAGGGTCTCTTAATACATTGGCAACCAATCCCGAAGTTATAGTATTTAGTTGATTTCTTTTTACTAACTTATCCCCTTCTGGGAAAAATCTATCAATTTTTGCCTGCAGCTCCTTAGTATATGGGTCTTTTGGATCAAGGCTACTTAGCAATTCTTTGCTTTGCGCAAGTAACCTATTAGCTGTTTCAGAGTTAGCAGATGGATCTTTGACATAAGCCGCTAGGGCCACATTAATTTTATTATCAATAACAGCGGCAGTTGGTGCTAAATTAAATTTACTTTCTAGATCATCTGCCAGTTTACCAGCTTGTGTATCCCCATTTTCTTCTTTAATACGCAGTGGATTTAGTATCGAATTTGTGAAGTACTCATTTTCTTGATTTACTTCGTCTACATCTTTTGGTAGTATTTTTGTCTCTCCTTTATTGTCTAGGGCAAGTCTTGATTTAGCTTCATTTACTCTATCCGCAGTTAACCTTTCAGCTAGCCCCAGATAATTTGCTGTTTCATACTCATTTTCCAATTTATTTGCTGTTGAAGGATCTTTTTCCCTAATTGCAGTAATTACTCTATTTAGCTTTTGGTCAGTTTCACTTTTAGCTGTATTTTTTTCCTCAGTTGAAAAAGGATCTATCCGCCTAGCATTATCCCTAGCTTGATTTATTGCAACTTGGGCCACAATCTTCTCTGCTGTTATCTCAAATTGATCCTGATATTTTTTTGCAGCATCTGGATCGAGTGTCGCTAACTTTTGTTGAGAAGTTACAAAATCATCCCTTAAGTCGGCAAATAGTTCAGCTTTTTGAACAACACTAGGATCCTGATTATTTGATGCGAGTACAGATGCAACAGCCTTTTCATAGGAGCTAAGTTTTGCAGCCACAATAATCTCATTCCCGTTTCTTTCCAGACCCTTTGCTGTTACTGGATCAAACTGAGCTATTTTAGAAACATCTGCATCCATTGCCTTGGATACCACCTCCACCATATTTGGATCCTGAATTTTGTTATCTCTTAGAATATTCTGATATTCGGTTTGAGCTTGGAAGGCTTGTTTTATGGTTTCGGATTGAGTGACTTTAGTTGGAATTTTATTTACTAAATCTTTGTAATAATCTGAGGTGGAATGATTTGCTTCTCTTCCAGATTGGGCAGCTCTTTGATCTTCTATTTCTCTGATTTTTTGAACAGCAGCCAGGGCAGCTTGTCTATTTTCCTCATACTTAATTGCAGCTTGGGTTTCTGCAGAAGTCTCTTCCTTCCCAGGGCCTGTATTTTCTACGGCTTTAGTTAAATTGATTGATGCGTTAGTGGCTGCTAGAAGAGCTTGATCCCTTATATTATTAAACTCTCTTTGCTCAGATACAGCAGCAGTAATATCAACCTTTTTTTCTTCCTGTAAAGTTTGATCAGCTACGTAACTTGCATCTTTAGCAGCTTCTGATTTATCTTGGGCAATTTGAGCCAATTTAGCTTTTGTCTCATCATAATCCTTTTGAGCCCGTTGTACTTGAATATCACGGTATATATCATCTTCCTGATTTGCGCTTACACTAACTAAATATTGTCTGTCTTTTGATAATTGCCTTTGTAGTAGATCAGCTTCAATAGTTTGGTTAACTGTGATTGTTGCAGGTCCTTTATCTATATACTGAGTTACACACTCTACATAAGTTTCATACTTCTTTTCCAAAATTAGATCATCTGATGGATCAAATGATGGTGTAGAATCTATAAAGTTATTATAGGCTTTCCTTTTCTCTTCACATTTTTGGACTGGCGTTAAAATCCTACCACCAGAAACAATATCTTCCCTACCTCTTGGTGCTGCGACTTGGGGCTGAGGGCAGTCTTTATCTTCAGTACAAACAAGTCCGGGTGCATCTAGACAGACTCCTTTATTCCCCTGTATTTCACACCTATTTTTAGGATTTTTTAGATTAATAGCTTGAGATGTACAAGCCGTACATGAAGCCCCGCTCCCAAAGTCTTTAAATTCGCAAGCTGTCTGATTTCCTTCTTTAGCAACAAGCTCACCTCTACATGCTCTAGTTTCTCCTTCAGGACAACCCTCATTAGTGGGGAAATTACACTCAACTCCAGGTTTTGTCTCTATACATTGCTCATCAATTACACAAACAGGTCCTGGATTAATACATTTCCCAAGTTCACATCTGTTATCTTTATTATTTGAAGAAAGATCTGGAATTTTTTCCTGACATGGGCTACAAGGAGTACCTTCTAGATACTTACACTGTCCTGCAGCATCCCATTTTCCAATACAAGCTTGATATGTTCCACCACCTTGACACTCTTGGGTATAAGGACAAATTTGACCTTCTTTTTTTTCTGGCTTAGCAGAATACAATACATCTATTAAAGCTCCACATTCTCCGTCATTAACACAAACTGGTCCAGGAGCATTTATACATTTTTTACCTTGACAGTAATTTTTAGTATTGGTTGAAGAATTTATATCTGGTGGTGTATCCGAACAGACACTACAACTGGTACTTTTAGAGACATCGCAAACAGATGAGGCATCATAAGTTCCACTACAAGCTTGAAATGATTTTCCACCTTCGCAATTTCTAATTGCTTTACAAACGGATCCCTCTCTTGGTTTTAAAACTTCAGTTTCTATTTTAGTAGTAATAGTTGCACCTGAAGATGCACTATTCCCTTTACAAGCATTTGCACCACAACTTCTTGGGTCATCAGCCAGTCTATAATCTAGACCACAGGTATTGTTTTCCCAGACTCCGACTTTAGCAATACAACTTTCTCCATCGCAGTAATACTCTGGAGCTTTTTTAGTACAAGCAATCTCTTTGGAAATATTTCCTGAGGAATTAGTATTTCCTATACAAGAGTTAGGACAAAACCTTGCATCTACTGTTTGAAAATCATCTGTGCAAAATTCCCCTTGCAATTTTTTCCCTTTAGAAATACATACAGGACCATCGCAGAAGTATTGAGTAGACTCTTTATATTTGCAGACCTGCTCTTTAGATATCAAAC
>CAZCNP010000014.1:0-5174 GCA_964500725.1 uncultured Gammaproteobacteria bacterium | reverse complement strand
TAGTAATTCCAGATATTTCTTACCTGAAAGATAAAATACACAAAATTAGAGGGATCATTATTACTCATGGGCATGAGGATCATATTGGCGGTCTGCCCTACCTTTGGTCAGAACTCCAGACTCCAATTTATACTCAGCGTCTTACTGCTGGATTTATCCGTGCCAAATTTACTGAACACAACTTACCCAAAGACCAAATTAAGGAATTGACTTTAGATGCAAAAATAAAATTAGGAGTGTTTGGTTTATCTTTTTATCAAGTATCACATTCGATACCTGACTCGACAGGGATAGTTATTAGAACTCCTCAAGGTTTGATTGTGCATCAGGCAGATTTTAAGATTGATTGGACACCGGTATCTGGTCAGGTGACTGATGTTGGAGCAGCAGCCCTGCTTGGCAGCGAAGGAGTATTATTGCTACTTATTGATTGTTTAAGAGTAGATAAGCCAGGGTTTAACAAATCTGAGAAATCTATTGAAGAATCTTTTGAAAAAGCAGCACTGGAAACACCTGGTAAGTTACTCATTACCATGACTTCCTCAAATGTTTCCAGGATGCAGCAGGCCATTAATGTAGCGCAAAAACTAGGCAGGAAAGTAACACTGGCAGGTCGGTCTTTTGAGAATAATTTTCAAGTTGCCAGGGATTTAGGATACTTATCAGTTCCACCTGGTATTATGATCGCCTCAGATGCAATTTCTTCATTTGCGCCCAACAAGGTGTTAATCTTAATTGCTGGTGCGCAAGGTCAACCTGACTCATCACTATCCAGAGCAGCCAATGAAGAGCACAAGCAAGTGAAGCTTAAAGAAGGAGACAGTGTGGTATTTTCTGCAGATCCAATTCCTTCTACAGAATCTGCCCAGTATGCCCTAATTGATACTTTATCCAGCCTTGGCGTAACTGTTTATTATTCTGCAGTAACTTCTGACTTGCATGTTTCTGGTCATGCTGCGCTGGAGGAGTTAAGATTGATGATTAATCTGATAAAGCCAAAATTCTTATTTCCAATAGGTGGAACTTTTAGACATATGGAATCATTTTCCAAAATGGCCCAGGAGATGGGTTATGATAAAAGCAAAGTATTGGATGTTTTAGATGGGGATATTTTAGAGGTAAAAGATGATGCTATTAAATTAGCCGGAAAAGTCGATGTACAAAATGTCTATATAGATGGATTAGGCATTGGTGATATAGGGCATGTGGTTTTGAGGGACAGGCAAAAAATGAGCGAAGAAGGGGTGGTTGTGGTGGTGGTATCTGTAGATCAGCATACAGGACAGCCAGTATCTGAGATAGATATTATTTCCCGGGGGTTTGTGTTTGAGGAGATGGCCAAAGATTTATTGGATGAGGCGAAAAGCGTTGTCAAGAATGGTTTGCAAAAACATACACACAAAACTTCTGATTGGCGTTTTATAAGGAAAATAATTGAGGATTCTTTAGAAAAATTCTTATACCAGGTAACCAAAAGAAGACCGTTGATTCTATCAGTTGTGGTGGAGATATAACCCATAGTTTTATGGTATAATTATTATATGTCTAGAAGAAAATCTATCTATAAGTTACCTAAATTTAAATTAAAACCTAAAACAATTACTGCAGTTGGCGCTTTGATAGCTTTTGGATTGGCTATTTTATCGCTGGTGGCGATTTTTACTCAATCTCAGACGATTTCTTTTTGGCGGGAATTTTTAAAAACATATTTAGGAATAATAAACATTGCAGCGCCAGTAATTTTCTTCTTGTCAGGACTGGTGTTAACAAAAGCTAAATGGAGATTTGCTCAGACTAATGTACTGCTGGGATTTATACTCGTGATTTTAGCAGTTTCTTCTTTGGTAGCAGCAGTAAAATATGAAAAAGCAGGAATTATTGGGCAAACTTTATGGCAGGAGATGTCCTCTTTTGTTACTCCTTTAGGATCGGTGGCCATACTAGTATTGGTTTTTCTAATTGGTTTGGTGGTGCTTTTTGATACTTCTTTACAACAAATCTTTGCAATCTTTGTGTGGATTTTTAATTTTATACAGCAGCTGTTTAAACCCCTTTTTAATCGTCAAAGAGCTTTTGAAGCCAAGCATATCCCAATTAAAGTTTCTGGAGTAGATGAGGCGCGTCCCGTTCCAAGACCTCAACAAACTAGCCAAAAAAGTCCTGTTATAGCTGATGTGCTGGTGCAAAATATTGCCGGACAAAGTAAGGTTTGGAAATACCCAACAACCTCACTTTTATCTGATAAAGTCGGATCTGCAGCAGACCGCGGAGATGTTAAAAAAAGCGCTGCTATTATAGAAAAGACTCTAGATTCTTTTGGTATCCAAGCTGATGTGGCAGAGGTTAATGGCGGCCCAGCTGTTACTCAGTATGCTTTGCGGATCTCAGCTGGAACAAAAATTTCTAAAATTGCTAATTTGCAACATGATATTGCTTTGGCTCTTGCTACTCCCACCGGTACTGTTAGGATTGAAGCTCCAATTCCAGGGAAATCCTTAGTCGGTATTGAAGTACCTAATCACTCTTTAGAAATTGTAGGTTTAAAACATATTCTATTCTCCGAAGAGATGGCTCGCCACAAATCAAAGTTGGCTGTTGCTTTAGGACGTGATACATCCTCAAAGCCAATGATTGTGGATATAGATAAAATGCCTCACTGTTTAATTGCTGGAACAACAGGTTCTGGAAAATCAATTTTGCTAAATGCTTTTATTACCTCACTGCTTTTTAGAAACTCTCCTGATGAGTTAAAGCTTATTTTAATTGATCCAAAAAGAGTTGAGCTTACAAACTATAATGGAATTCCCCATCTGTTAACACCAGTTATTACAGAACCAGAAAAGATTTTATCTTCACTGAAATGGGCAATGTCAGAAATGGACAGACGTTATAAATTGTTTCAATCAGTTGGAGTCAGAAATATCACAAGTTACAACGAAATGTCAGGTTTCCAAGCGCTACCTTATATAATAATTGTGATTGACGAACTGGCAGATCTTATGATGTTTGCTCCAGTTGAGATCGAAGATGCTATCACCAGAATTGCCCAGCTTGCCAGAGCAACAGGCATTCATTTGGTGGTTGCAACACAAAGACCATCAGTTGATGTTATTACTGGTTTAATTAAAGCCAACATTCCTTGTAGAATTGCCTTTAATGTTTCTTCGATGATAGATTCACGGGTAATTTTAGATGGGCCTGGAGCAGAAAAATTATTAGGCAGGGGAGATATGTTGTTTTTGCCTCCTGATGCTTCAAAACCAATACGAATTCAAGGGGTGTTTGTACAGGATGGAGAGATTAATAATTTAATTAAATATCTAAAAGATACAGGCATTGCTCCCCAATATACTACAGAAGTAACAGAAATGCCTTTGGGTAGAGTTGGAGGACAGGGTGGTGGAGAAAAGGATGATTTATTTGAAGAGGCAGTCAGAACTATCTGCCAATACGATCGGGCATCAGCGTCACTTCTTCAAAGAAGGTTAAGAGTAGGGTATGCCAGAGCTGCTAGAATACTAGATGAGCTGGAAGCAGCAGGGATAGTGGGTCCTGGGGAGGGTAGTAGACCTAGGGATGTGTTAGTCAGAAATGCTGAAGAATATTTTGCAGCCCAGCAGCAACCTCCTGCAGCATAGTCTTACTCTTATTTAAAACTTCACTTCCTGCATTTATTACTGTAATATCTCCATATTATGCAAGCAATCAAAAACTATGATGCTGCAGCCGCAGTATTAAAGAAAGGGAAAGTTGGGGTGATGCCAACTGATACTATCTATGGGATTGTCGGATCAGCTTTAAATCCCCAAGTAGTGGAAGAAATATATTTACTTCGAAAAAGGGCTGCTGATAAGCCAATGATTATTTTAATCTCTTCTTTGGAGGATTTTAAAAAATTTGGTATTAATTTAACAAAAGCACAAGTTAATTTTTTAAAAGAAATTTGGCCAAATCCTGTAAGCGTTGTCTTATGTTGTTCAAATGAAAAATTTACATATCTTCATAGAGGCAAAAAAAGTTTGGCTTTTAGAATACCAAAAGATGAAGAGCTTTTGGATTTATTAACAGAGGTGGGGCCTTTGGTAGCACCCTCAGCAAACCTTGAAAAAGAAAAACCTTCAGAAACTATCAATGAGGCAAAGAGATATTTTGGTGATAATGTGGCTTTTTATATAGATAAAGGAAAACTTGTCTCAAAACCCTCTACAGTTATCCAGCTATATGAAGACGGAACCTATCTGGTTTTAAGAGAGGGGAGTTTCAAGGTATAATATGGGGCAATGAGAACAGTTGGACAAATACTTAAGGAAGAAAGAGAAAAAAAATTTTATACTTTAGAGGAAATTGAGAAAGCTACTAA
The DNA here is from genome assembly GCA_964500725.1 of uncultured Gammaproteobacteria bacterium. Lineage (GTDB taxonomy): Bacteria > Patescibacteriota > Microgenomatia > Daviesbacterales > UBA10151 > UBA10151. Next base: position 814 of record CAZCNP010000014.1, on the reverse strand, counting down.
AATCCGTAAAGAGTTGCTGGAGGCTTTGGAAGCGGGGCAATATCATAAGCTCCCCCCACCTACTTTTATCCAGGGATTTATAAAAAATTACGGCAAGTTTTTAGGATTAAATCAGGAAAAATTACTAGCAATCTTTAGAAGAGAATTTTCTGATGGTAAGCATCCTCCTAGGGTTTTGGAAACCTTTAGTAATCCTGTTAACGAAAAAAGATTTAGATTAACTCCAGCAAGAGCTCTAGGGGGGTTAGTTTTAGGACTTATTATAACTTTTTTTATTTATCTTTGGTTTGAATACCGCTTTTTAGTAGGTGGTCCATTTTTGGAAGTTGATAAACCTGTTAACCAACTTAGTACCAGTTCTTCCACAATTGAAGTTGTTGGAAGGGTTGATCCTGAAGCTCAGCTAAGAATTAATAATCAAGGAGTAGAAATAGATTCCTCTGGTAAATTCTCTCAAGAAATAAAGCTTTCTGATAGTATGAATACCATTGAGATTACTGCTACCTCCAAGAGTGGTAAAAAGACTAAGGTTGAAAGAATAATATTTTTGAGAAAATAACATTTTATGTGTTAAACTTAAGTCCTATGGATATTTTGCAACTGGCCCTAGTTTTTTTAATCTTACTTTTGTCTATTTTTCTGACAATTACTGGTATCCAGGTTTTCTTTATTTTAAGAGATTTAAAAAAGGGTTTGGATAAATTTAATGCTATTTTACAAACAGGTGAAAATATTGCCCAAGATATTCAAAAACCAGTACAAACAGCCAGTAATTTAGTAACCAGTGCTGAGGTGCAAGTTGCCACAGGGGCAG
>CAZCNP010000013.1:0-9256 GCA_964500725.1 uncultured Gammaproteobacteria bacterium | reverse complement strand
CTTTGAGTAATTCGAATATATCAAATTACTTAACTACATTATGAAAGGAGGTGAAGTATTATGAGCGCAACAAAATTTTTACCTGTTCCTGTAATGGTAGCAGTACTAGCTCTGGTTTGGATGGTGGTAGCTGCTAAATTTACCCTATTATCCTGGGTAGCCTTCCTAACCTGGGGAGCTTATTTTCTGTCTGGTGTTGGTACTAAATCAGCTGTTAGGGAAGCTATCAGCTACACCTTAGGAATTGTATTTGGAGCAGCTATTGTTTTGGTGGGGACTTCCCTCACTCCAGCTTTAGGTTTTTATGCTTTTCCAATAACTGTAGCTGTGGCAGCTTTTATCATAGTTTATTTAGAGCTGGTTCCCTGGTTTGATATGGCTCCTGGGTACTTTATTGGAGCTGCAGCTTTTTTTGCAGCAGGAGCAAAGCCAGATGTAGCTACAGCTATATCTGTATTAGTGCCAGGTCTTTTAGGTTTGGGTTTAGGAATATTAACTGGATATTTAAGGGGAATATTGTTAAAAGGAAAAGCTGCTTGAAAAAGTTTTGGCCAAGCAAATGTGTTGATACACCAGTTCTAGCATAAAAGGACTGGTGTATAGGATGGTGATGTAATTTTAAACAAATTATGGAAGCAAAAAACAATCAAAATACAATCCAAGGAAATAGTGTGATTGTTCATGTTATAAGAGTGTTGGTAAAGCTGGGTATTGCGGCAGTTTTGCTAATAAACAACAATATTTATGCTTTTCCTCTGATTGCTTGGCTTTTTATATCTGAAGCTTTGGATCAACTGGCTTTACTGCTTGTTAGATATAAGCCACAACTTAAAAAAGCAGTTGAGATTTTCTACATTTTAAATTCCATTGCTGTTATTACTGGGATAGCTTTTTTTGCTGGCTGGTCTTTGAATGATTTTTACTTAGTGTATCTCATTCATATATCTTCTTCTACTTTGGCATATGGGGTAAAAATTGGGCTTATTAGTTTTACTTTATCTCTGCTTTCCTATTCAGTTTTACTTTTTATTAATAATGCTCTTTTTGAGCTATATTTAAGATTGCCTATTCTCTCAGTGATAGTGTTGCGGTTGTTGATGAGTGAAAATAGGTTTGAAAAATCCAGTTACACATTGGCCAATATTTTAGGGGTTGAAAAGTCTAAGCAGGACTTTATTGCTATTGCTTCCCATAATTTAAGAACTCCGGTGGCAGCTATTTATGGCTATATTGATGTGCTTTTAAGGGGGGATGCAGGAACCTTAAATGAAAAACAAACAACTTTTCTTCAGCGCATTAGAAGCAATAACCTGGAGCTGGAAAAACTAACAGAACAGCTGTTACAAATTTCTATATTAGAAGTTGGTAAGGAACTTAATTTATTAAAACAACCAACTCAAATAGAAATGGTCGTTTCAGATATAGTAAATAATATGCTTCCTGTAGCTCAAACAAAAGCATTAAGTTTAACTTTTAATAAGCCAGAAATTTTACTGCCTTTGGTTAGTGTTGATGTTGAGAAAATTAAAGGGGTAATTCTAAATTTAGTAGATAATGCCATTAAATATACCCAAAAGGGGGGAGTTTTAGTTACTGCCAAGCAAGATGGAAATTTTATCCAAGTTTCAGTTCAAGACAGCGGTGTAGGTATTGCTCAAGATGAAATGCCTAAATTATTTGGTAAATTTTACAGATCTGGTAATATTTTAGTTTATAACCAAATTGGAGTAGGGCTGGGATTATATTTAGGCAAAAAAATTGTTGAACTGCTGGGTGGTAAATTATTGGCGGAAAGTACCCTAGGGGAAGGCTCAATCTTTACTATGACTCTTCCTATAATTAAGGAGACTTCTGTTGAATGATTATTCTAACCCTAGTTTTTTTGGCTGGTTTGGTGGGGGTATTTGAATTTCTAATTTTTCGCCAAAAAAATCAATATAATAAAAATCTTAATAAGATAAAAGAACTAGATTTAAAGCTGGGAATATTGAGGTCCCTTTCTTACTTGTTACAGTCTAATCAAACTTTACAAGAAGATTGGAACCAGGCTGCTAAGATATTATCAGTTCAAAACTTATATAATCTGCCTCCTCTTGAGCAATTTCTAGTATCTAAAACAAATGAAAATAGTTTTGATAAATCTGAGGACCCACAAAAAAATTTTTCGATTTCAGTTACCAATACCTTAAAACTTCTTATTAAAAAACATGAGTTTGATCAGAAACTAACTCTTGGTCAGCAAAGAGAGGCAGTGTCAGTTAAATGGTAACAATGTTTGTTTTAGTTATTTTAATAGCTGCAGGAGTAGAAAGTTTTAGGTTATACCAATTGCTTAAAAAAAATAGAAGAGGTGTAATTGGTTTAAGTAAAATAAATAAAGAGATTTTATATTTGGCTTTTCTTGCTGAAAATGGAGCCACACAAAATACACCAATAGATCAAGCTTTTCCTGGGTATTTGAATTATTTAAAAGAAATTGTGGGTTGGATGTATCATTCGCTATTTCGTTTGGATGAAGAAAAACAAGTTCTATCAATACGTTTTACAGGAGGATTGCCTGGATGGTATATGGAGGAACTCTCAACTAAAATGTTAGTAAAAGTTGGTGATGCCTCAGCAGGAAGAGCAGTTTCAACTAAACAGCCTGTTGCCATTAATGTTACCTCGGTTGATCCTAGATTCCAGAATGTAACTTCTTTTTCCCAGCGTTCAGGTTATAAATGTGTTTCTGGTTATCCTGTAATAGGGAGGCTTAAAATCTTTGGCAGTTTTTGTGCATATGGGAGGGAAGAAAATATGTTTACCTTACATGATACCCAATTTTTACTGACTGTTGCTAATTTATATGGAGCCATTTTAGAAAATAAATTATTAACAGCAGGAGGTTAGTTGACTTCTTTTTAATAAGATGTATACTTTCTTTAAGACCTAAAAATGGATAATCCTCAATTACCACCTCAGCCACAGCAACCAGTTGCTGGTAAAAGGAAAATTCTAATTATTGAAGACGATTTTTTTATTAGAGATTTATATACTCTGCAAGCTGAAAAAGATGGCTTTGAAGTAGTAGAAGCTGCTGATGGGCAAGAAGGTATACAGAAAGCTCAAGCTGATAACTTTAGTGCTATTTTGGTAGATTTAATGATTCCTAAAGTAGATGGGATTTCCGTAATCAAAAACTTAAAGGCAGACCCTAGGTTTGTCAGAGTCCCTATTATTGTTATTACTAACCTTGAAGATTCAACTAAAGAACAGGAAGCAAAAACTGCAGGAGCTGCTAGATACCTTTTAAAGATAAAAAATACTCCTGAAACAGTAATAAATACTGTAAAGACTGTTCTTACAACTCTCTAATTGTTTTCTGAATCTTTTATTATCCTAATTTTTAATAATACTACTTAATACTACTTATATATGGATAGAGATTATGACCGCAGAGATAATAAACTTTGGTTGACAGTTTTAGCAATTGCTTGATTATTTTCTACTCTAATAATACCTATTTCAATAATCCTGCCATGGACAGGGGAAAGACCAGTAGTTTCAACATCAACAAAAGCAATCTTTTGTGGCAGCATAGTTTTGGCATTTTAACAGCAACATCTACTTTTCTCAAATAGAAAACCCAATAGAATATGCCCAGAGCCTGCTTGGCAGTATACCTAAAACAGCTCTGGATTTGTAGGCAGTTTGGGATGCATGCCTGGCCAGGGGTCTAAATTTCTAACTGGCTGGAGAGTTTTATTCCAGTAAACAGCAGTTATTGACCAGTTAGTCCATCTGGCTACCAGTAGATTAGCTTGGTTGGGATCTACAGTTACAGAGGCTTCCCCTCTGCTTTGTGTATAAACAGAAGGGTTATCTTTCTCAGCAATAGCTAGTCTGATTGTATATATTGAATAAGGAGATTTGGTGAAATCAACCTGTATTGTTGGATTATAATTTGTTATTGCTGATTCAAACTTATCTACTTCTAAAGTTCCTGGTTCTAAATCTAAAATGTATGCTCCTGTATCTGCCCTGCCTGGAATATCATATAGTAATCTTTCCCTGCCCCATTTTATACCGCCTGGTTCTATGAGGGAGTGATCTAAGATAGTTACTGGACCAGTTGTGTCTTTTCTAGCTAAAAATTGGTCAGTTAAAGCATTTGTTGTAAGTGAAAAAGTAGCCAAACTTCCAATACCAGCAATTCTTAAAAATTGTTCCCTTGTTATTTTGTTCATAATTTTTTTCCTTTATTTTTTATTCTTTCTTTAACTTTTATAGTTTTGTTTAAAACTTCCTTTAAATCTTTTTCAGATTTAGGATTTTCTTTTATAGCATTTTTAAATTCTTGTTCCTGCTTTTCTATACTGTTGTTTATCTTTTCCTTATTCTGTTTGTTATTTTCTACCTCTTTTTCTGTTTCTTGTAAAGCCTGATGGTATTCTTTTTTAGCTTCTTTTATTTTTTCAGGCTGCTGCTTTGAGGCTTTAATTAAATCTTGAGACCTTCTTTCTATATTTATTTGTGGTTTATTACTTATTTTTCCCACTATTTTGTCTGATAAAACCTTGATGGGGTATAAAGTGCTTCCTGGCGTAGTTGCTTGAGCTAGGCCAACTGTTCCAACAACAAGGATTAAAAGTAAGCTTGCAAATACAGTCCCATATTTGAACAGGTGGTAGGCAGTAGAGGGCAGAGGGGAGATCCTTTTGTTAAGCAGCTTCCAGGATTCCTCCACCTGTGAATCTGATAACTTAATATCCCAATATATTTTTTTATAATCACTAGCAGAAAACCCCGCGCTTTTAGTGCGGGGATGAATGCTGAGATTACAGTCTTCCGCGAGGTAGGTGGTAGATCTGGATAGGGTTTTCTGCAGTCTCTTGTAAACTTTCAAAGAAAACCGCGGACTCTCGCAATTTGCAAAGCAAATTGGGTGTATTGTCCGCGGAAGTTTAATAATCACTCCAGCATTGGCAGCAAGAGGTGGAGAAAAAGGTGTAACCTCTGAAGCTTGTGATCCAGATAAAGCTTGGAAAAATCATGGAGAATATGTGTCCTGTGTAGCTAAGTTTAAACTAGGAGGGGTAGTTGTGTCAGAAGCAGCAAAATCAGATATTGGGAAGAAGGATGCATCAGCTAGTCCATCTGCAAGTCCCACAGCTTCTCCTTCAGCATCACCCTCAGCATCTCCTGCTGGAGCAGCTTTGGTAGAAAGCACTAAAATTGAGATTAAAGCTCTAATAGAAGTCCTGCAAAATATTATTAAATCCCTTCAAAACTTAATTTAAACCTTTCTGAAAAGTATATCTTACTCAAAGCCACCATTGGCTTTTATGGAGTTGTAAGTGAGGTCTAATTTTTCTTTAATCCTATCCTTATTGTCTGGTGTAATTATACCCACCCTCTGTCTTTTATATTCCAGCCACTCTTTATGAGAAATTTTATTATTAGACTTAACAGCAGTGCTATCTAAAGATGCAGATTCCCAACTTATAATTTTAACCACTAATTTAAAAGCCTGTTCTTTAGCTTTTTGGGCTTTTAAAACAGCCAGTTTTTTCTCGTCTTTTGTTAAAGGCCTTTGTTCTTTTATTTTTTTAGTGTCAGCCATTTCTATTACCGTCTTCCGCGGTGATAATAATCTCTGCTGTTACTTTTAAAGTTAGACCTGTCTTCTCTTGGCTTGGCTACTGAAACACCTAGTCTTCTGCCTTCTAAATCTGAACCATCTAATTTTCTGATAGCTTCTTGGGCGCTTGAATCATCTGCCATTTCTACAAAACCAAAACCTTTGCTTTGGCTAGTAAACTTGTCTATGATAACAGATGCGGATACCACTTGTCCAAAAGCAGCAAAAATTTCATTTAATTTTTGATTATCAATTGAATAGGGTAGACCGCCTACAAATAATTTTGTCATTTAATATCCTCCTTTCCTTAAATATTCCTAATTACTCTACAAAGGTTAAAGCAGTGCCTGTTTTTCCTGCCCTGCCTGTTCTGCCAATTCTGTGAATATAATCTTCATAAGTTTCAGGCAGGTCATAATTTATAACGTGTGTCACATTATCTATATCTAAACCTCGTGATGCTACATCCGTTGCCAGCAAAATTTGAATTTCCTCTTTTTTAAAACTCTCTAAAACCCTTCTTCTTTGGCTTTGCTTTTTGTTTCCATGCAAGGCTCCAGTTTTAAATCCCCTGAAAGTTAACTCTTTGTTTAATTTTTCAATTCCATGTTTAGTCCTGCCAAAAACCAGCACCTTATCAAAACCATCCTTAATCAGCAAATCATGCAAATAATCCACTTTTTTAGAGGAGTTTTCTACCTTAATAATATCTTGATCAACATTTTCAGCAGTATCTTGTACTTTTAAAGATACAGTAACAGGATTTTGAACAAAAGATTGTAAGATTTCTCTTATTTTTGGAGAAATGGTGGCTGAGAAGAAAAGCGACTGGCGGTTTTTTGGCATAAATGAAAGAAAGTATTTAATATCACCTATAAATCCAATATCTACCATTAAGTCTACCTCATCCAAAACAAATGTTTGGAAATTGTTTAAATGCAGCTGTCTTTTTTCAATTAAATCCTTAAGTCTGCCTGGTGTGCCTATTACAACATGTGGATTTCTCTTTAAGTCGTTGATTTGTCTGTGCATATTTGCTCCTCCTATAATCAAAGCAGAATAAATACTCATATTCTCTGTTAAGGACCTTAGCTCATCATTAATTTGAACAGCCAGTTCCCTGGTTGGTGTAATAATAAAAGCTTTTTGAGTGTGGTCTTTAAAGATTTTGTTAATAATAGGGATTAAAAAAGCAGCTGTTTTACCTGTGCCTGTGTTGGCAAGGCCAATTAAATCTTTGCCTTCCAAAATAGGTGGGATAGATTGAGCTTGAACAGGAGTAGGGGTTTGGTAACCTTTATTTTGAATGTTTACCTTTAAATAATCTGCAATTTTAAAATCTGAGAAAGTCATGTTAACTTCCTGAGAGGTTTGGACAGGCAAAGCTTTTTTGATGAACAGATTAATATCTGCTCCTTCAAGCTTGCTTCTTCTTCTGGCAAAAGGTCTGTGGTTTTCTCTTTTAAATCTTTTTTGATAAAACATAATAATTTGTTCCTTCTTCGTCTTAAATAATTAGAGGACGAAGAAGAATAATATAAATATTGAATAAAGAAACTGTAATTTTAATAAAATTAAAGGAGCCACTTGAAAAAGTTTGTCCGGAGAAGATCTAAATGATCTTCGAGTAGGAGAAAAAGATTCTGTAGCTTAAAATTCTTAAGTCAACTGTACTAGTATACCACAAACTCTAGGATAAAACAAATAGCAATATTTTAAAAAAGCAGCAAATTAGAACTGATTTCGATATAGATGAGTTATCCTGTAATTAATTGGTTGAAATAGTAATTTAGTCTTATGAATCAAAATGATATTAAAAAACTTCTGGAAGAATCCTTAGCACCACTTCAGAGCGGACTAGATGAGGTCAAAAAGGACTTAAACGAATTAAAACAAGGTTTGAATGAGGTTAAGAATACTCAAGAAAATCAAGTATTGCCATCAGTAATTACTACTAAAACTACAATAAAAGGCTATGCAGATGCATATAAAACAAATATAGCGAATATTGAAAGATTAGATGATAGGGTTACCAAACTTGAAGACAAGGCTGGTATTATCCCTCCTCCTGAATTTGTTATCCAAAGATAGTATTTCAACAATCTAAAGTACCGCGTACGGGAGTGTGACTTTGTCACTTTTTCCTTTGGAAAAAGAGCGAACAGATAGGCTCCAGCTTTAAACCAGCTTTGGTATATAACTACCATTAGGGATTAGAAAATACTACTAACGATCCCTTCTTTCTCTTATCCTTCCATTTGCGCCGTGAATAAATAGTGCTGTCCCTTGATTGTCTGAAACTGATCTAGCATAAGTAGTAGCCTCACTTTGAGTCGTAAACACTCTGCTTGCCTTTGGAGAACCTGCATGTTTTACAACCCACTCATTTCCTCTGGGTAGAACATGATGACTTTGCATGCCTTTTTCTACTGCCCTACGATATTCTGTTATTTTTGGACTACTCTGATTTGTTTTATATGTCACTCGTTTCATAATGTTATTTACCTTTCAGGACTTTTTAATTAGAGAGCTAGTAACTAATTTTACCATTTTAGCCTCGCTTAGTTGTAGATTTACAATGTATTCAATCTGCTGCTTTTTACTGCTAAAATCAATTCTAACAAATTTTAACTCTTTATTCGAGTAAGAATTTTCTATAATGACGATTTTTATATTTTTGTGTGTTGTTGCTAGCCAAAGTAGTGTTTTCCTTGAACTTGAGTGTGTTCTATAAAAGTGTTTTTCTGGAAATTTTCTATCTCGGTCTAAAAATGCTACGTAGGCCTTGATTAATTCATCTGGCAATATAGCATACAGAATAGGAATTTTGTTTTTATCTAAGGTTTGATTTATTTTATTTTCTAATCTTTCTTGATTAGATGATGTCCCATCATAGACTATACTTTCCCTTTTGTTTAAATGCGTTGATAAAAATTCTGATTTTCCCGAAGCGGCACCACCACACAGTAAAACTACTTCTTTACTGGTGTTAGTTTTAAGAGCTTCCGAAAATTGTTTATCTGCTATTATTCGTGATTCGTCATGAAATCTATCCGCATGTTTTGGATCGTAGCCAGGTAGTGCTTCTTTAACAGCGTCGGAAGAAATGACTACGGCCATATCTGAAGTATAATATTTTTCACCTTAAAAACAACACTTCTCTCTAGAAAACCATAGTTGGTATAATTCAACGATGAGTAAAGTAGGTTTCCTATCAATACTATTAGTATCCTTTATGACTCTTGTTGCCCTAATTCCTTTCATCGGCGTGATGCTAGTCTTATCAGTGATAAGTAGGTTTACTGACCTCCTTGATAACGTATTTGTCATAGGATTACTAATAGGTCTTTTGTTTCTTGTATCTTCTTTATTAGCATTTTTTAAAACATTAAAAATAGTTCTAGGAAAACAAACATTCAAAGATCAGAAACCCTTTACCAAAATTCTTTTATTTTCCAGTTTTCCTTTACTTATTCTAATTGCAATAGGCGTTTATTATTTCGTTTGGAGTATAAAATTAGAAGATTATTGCCAGCAAAAAGCGCAAGAGATTATCAAAGATAAATCAAACACGCTTCTAGGACACTGTCCACATAGTGGCAGTTAAAATATGAAGAGTATCTTGAGTTAACACTC
>CAZCNP010000012.1:0-11999 GCA_964500725.1 uncultured Gammaproteobacteria bacterium | reverse complement strand
TCACAATAAATTTTAGAATTAACAGAAGTTTATTAAACTTTTAGTCTGTATTTTTTGAGGTATTTTTTGCCTGATTTCAAGGTATAGGAAACTTCTAACTTAGCGTTGCTAACCCCAATATGTGGCCTGCAGTCATTTTTAGAACAAGTCCCCAGATAAAGTTGGGCTGATTGTTTGGAGACCCCAGTTAAATTTAATCCTCCCATAGCTGCTTCTTCTTGAGTGTTAGTTTTGTAGGTTAAAAGATACGAAACAGCAGTAGCATTCTGCAGGTTAGAAAAATTTATAGCCAAATTTCTCCTGTCTTTTAGATAAGGATATACCCCAATACTTGTAGAAGGGCTTGATTTAACTGCTTTTTGCCCTGCCTTTTTAGCTTGAGGCAACATCTTTGCCTCAACATTCCCAACCTGCCAAAACAAAGCTAAAGGTAAGGAAACCAAAATTACCAAAAGAAAAAAGCATCTTTTCATCCTGTATTTAGCTTAACACACCAAATAAATTGTAGTCAAAAAAACCCCATGATATACTGAAATAGTGAACAAGATTCTCTTGGTAATCATTGCTATAGTAGCAGTAGTATTTATTGGAATTTATGTTCTTACTTCCAAACAGTCTCCCCTCTCTTCTCCCTCTTTAAATCAAATTACAGCTCCTAAAAAAGCAGCACCTTCAGAAACCTTTTTAGAATATGAGGATCCTTCTGGATTTACTTTTTCCTATCCTGATAATATTTCCATAACCAAAAGTGATACAGAAGACGAAAGCACTTATGCGGATTTGCAGCTCTCTTCCAAAGAGGTAAATGGATCTTTATCCTTTAAAATTGTTGACAGCAAATTTAAAACCCTTGATGAGTGGGTTAAATCCACTACCACAACTCCCCAAATCCCAAAAGAAGCTAAGCTGGGAAACCTAAAAGCATTAGAAATAAAGCTATCTGACAGATTGCTACTGGGAGCTCTAGACCAAGGAATACTATTTACTATAGAAGTTCCAGCAGTAGAAGAAACCTTTTGGCAAAAAGTTTATCAAAAGCTTTTAACTGATTTTTCTTTTGCAGCTCCACAAACAGCATCAGAGGATTCTGGATCTTCATCAAATGAGGTAATTTTCGAGGGTGAAGAAATAGTAGAATAATCTTGGGGAAAAATTATTCTCTTTCTTTTCCCTTACCTAATTGTATTTCAGTAGGTTCGCACTCTACTGTTCCCTCACCTGAGACTATTCTAATTAATCCGTCTATACTAAATGGCATCATGACAATTTCACGCTTGCGGTAATCCCCAAACTGTCTCTTTAGTGTTCTATCTATGAGGTGTTCATCAACAGGAGACAGTAATATAAACCGTGGGACTGTCCCACCTTCAGGTGGGATAAATCTGGTTTCTATTGGTTTTAATTCTTCAGCATCTAGAAACTCCTTTAAGCGCTGCTCGAAAGGTAAACTTAACTGCCATAGTACTGTTTGAGGCTTAACAAGATCAATTATTTCCTCCATTTTTATTCCGCTTTCTCTAACATGATGCAAATCATATGTGTGCACCTCATAACCCATTGGCGCAAAAACCCCAGCTAAAAGATTCTCCATGCTTCTTTGAGCGCCAACAGTCTCATCAGTAAAAATTAATATTTTCCCCAAGGTAGGATCAATCATATAATCAAAATAGTCTAATAGAGAAATATAAGGATTCTGTTACGTATCTGCTGCAATTATGTAACATTTTTTGTCCCTATTGGCCTCATCATCACTGACCACTCTGGTACGCCGCAGCTTTTCCCTGTTGTTTATGATATAATGCACTCCACCAAAAGTTCCCCTCAGGGGGTTCTTTTTTGTTTTCAAGAAACATAATTTAAGTATTACTACAGGCTTGACTAGCGCTATAAGTATTGATAGAATATACTATCGGTTGGTTATAAGCATCAAAAGAAAAACAATATGACTACAGAAGTACAGCGAAGAATGAACCCGTTAGATATATCTCCTGCGCCCTTGGTTCCAAGCACTATATTGGAAAAGCAATTAGTGTTTGCCCGCCGCGGATCACGGATACCAATGGCCTTTATCCACTCTGATTTAAGCGCGCATGGAAACGATACCTGGTCCAAATTACCCACAGGGCATGATGAGGATATAAAAGATACCTTACAAGCATCTACTGTTCCAACGGGAGATGGATTAACTATAAGCCCCCTAGAAGCCGTCAGAACTGGCAGATTACCCTTTGATTGCCAACCTGTGGTTAGTACTAAAGATGGTCACCACTACAGACTTCTAATAAGTCCTTTCCCTATATTAAATAATGGGCAGACTATTCAGGTTGAAGTAGTTGATATTACACAAGACCGCCGAGCACAACTAGCTACAAATGATTTTTTCGCAAGGGAGACACACGACCTTAGAATTCCACTTGCAACTATAATTGGCTATGGCCAACTGGCAACACGCAGCTTAGAGGACGGAGGGATGAACTTGGGCAAATATGTCGGGGCAATAACAGATGCTGCAAAACGAATGTCAGGGCAGATTAGCAACACTCTTAGGACTGCGCGCTTAGTAGGAGAGAATCCATATTTGGTATCAGAAGTTGTCTTAGTGGGTAATTTTTTGCATGCTGCGATATTAAATAATTCCAAATTACAGGAATTAATAATAGTAAACGACATAACACTCGTTGCTGCCCTACCTGATGAAACAGTTAAAACTAAAGTATTTCCAAGAGAAATAACATCAGTTATCGAATGTGTAATAGGAAATGCTGTTCGCGCTATACAAGACAAAGGTGAGCAAAATGGAAAAGTAGAAATCTCCTATGAGATTGTAGATAAAGACTTAAAAGTATATTTTAAAGATAATGGTTGTGGTATAGCCCCAGAACGATTTAAGAGCATCTTTCAGGGGGATAGTACCTCAGGAAGCGGAATGGGCTTAAAAACAGGCAAGAAATACTTAGAAGTGCTTGGTGGAGATATATATGTGCTTGAAAGCGCAGTAGGCGCTGGCGCGACATTCTGTGTTACCTTGCCCCTTAGCGGATAAAAGTTTGGTATACTTTTTAGGTGAAAATATTTAATTCCCTATCAGAAAAGCTCGAGGAATTTAAACCTCTTAAGGTAAATACTGTATCTATCTATGTCTGCGGAATTACTCCTTATGATACTACCCATCTTGGGCATGCTTTTACCTATGTTTCCTTTGATGTCTTAATCAGGTACTTACAATTTAAAGGATATAAGGTAACTTATACCCAAAATATCACAGATATAAATGATAGGGACAAGGATATTCTAGAACGAGCTAAACAGCAAAATATCAGCTGGAATAAACTAGCAGACTTTTGGACCCAGAAATTCTTAAAAGATATGAAGAACCTAAATTGGGTCTTTCCTGCTCACTATTTAAAAGCCTCTGAAAATATTCCTGCCATGATAAATTTAATCCAGAAACTTTTAAACAATAAGTTAGCTTACACAATTGCGGGATCTGTTTATTTGGATACTGCTAAAAGCCCAAACTTTGGCAAATTATCTAAATTTACTGAGCAAAAAATGCTCAAAGTAGCCCAAGAATTTGAGGAAGATTTAACCTGCCCTGATAAAAAAAATCCTTTAGATATTACTTTATGGAGGGCCACAACCCCTGATCAAGCCTCCCATATTCCCTCTTTTCCCTCTCCTTTCGGGCCTGGCAGACCAGGCTGGCATATAGAATGTTCAGCCATGAGCATATCTACCTTAGGAGAACAAATTGATATTCATGGCGGAGGCAAGGATTTAATATTCCCCCACCATGAGGCAGAAATAGCCCAATCAGAAGGAGCCACAGGAAAAATTCCCTTTGCCAAATATTGGCTGCATACAGGCACTGTTTTTTATCAGGGAGAAAAAATGAGCAAATCCAAAGGCAATTTAGTCATGATTTCAGATTTACTTAAAAAATATTCTCCCAATACTTTAAGATGGCTGCTGCTATCTCACCACTGGAACAAAAACTGGGAGTTTTTTAAGGAAGATTTAGCAAAAGCCCAAAAAGAAGTAGAAACAATAGAGAAAGCTTTACGCACGCAAGGCCAGGCCTTGGAGACTAAAAAATTTATCAACACCCTGGATAATAACTTAGATACTCCCAAAGCTTTAAAGCTTTTAGTAAAAATGGCAAAACAAAACTCACCTGAGTTAAAAAACCTTTACCAAGCTCTGGGATTTACTATCTAGCTTCATTATTATTAAAAACGGTAACTATTATTTAAAAATATAGCAATTTCTTCACTGATAAAATAGATCCCTGTGGGGGATGGATGTATAAAATCATTGGTGTTTATATAGTCAATATTACCTGTGCCATCTTTTAAAGATTTTTCATAAATATTAATAAGAGGGATATTATGTGATTTGGCATATTGGACATGATTTTTAATATATGCTGCTCTTTCTTCTGCCCACTGTGCCCTTTTTTCAGATGTTAAATTTACCACCCCTTCTGCATATCTATCTTTGTTAGGAGCAATAGTTGCTATAAAAACAATACTTGATTTAGGATGTTTTTTAGTTAAGGTCTCAACTATTTTATCTAAGGCTTTAGTTTGCAGCTTTAACCCACTCCGCAAAGAATGATCTGACAGGGGATTATGACCAAAAGATTCAATTAAGATAAGGCCAAAGGGAATATCATTTATTGCCTGAAAAGCTCTGCCTGAGTGAGTGCTTTCTTTTTCTAACCTGTCTTGGACAGATAGTATATTTGTGGAACTGAAACCATAATTTAAAAGCAGGAATTTTTTATCAGGATAATAATTTTTTAAATATCCTCTCAATTCATCAAAATTTCCCAGATATTCTGTCATGGAATCTCCCACAAACACAATGGTAGAGTTAGGAACTTTTGATTTAGAAGATTTGGGCCAAAGAAAAATAAAAACAATAGCCCCTAGAAATAACACAAAAGCCACCAGCAGAAGATTTTTTTTCATAACTAGGAAATGATGTAAGCATTGTTATCCAACTAACCCCGAGTTGTCAACAATTGAGGTAACAGGAGACTGAAAAATACAAGACCTTGGTGGTTCTGTGCCTTTTACAAAATATTCAGTAACTGCTGAAGAAGAAGCTACTTTAGATGTTAAATCAACTCCGCAAGCAGCAGCCCTCACAATTCCTTCAGGAGGTACAAATTCCTCAACAGGGGTTCCTGCTAAAAACTTTTCCATCAAACTTTTCCAAATTGGGGCTGCCCCCAAAGATCCTGCAACTCCATCCATAGGAGCATTGTAATTATTCCCTACCCAAACTCCTACTACTAAAGAAGGGGTAAACCCAATTGTCCAAGCATCCTTATAATCCTCTGTGGTGCCTGTTTTGACTGCTGCTGGCTTGGAAATATTTAAAGCTGTGCCAAAAACTTCAGATCTGGCTTTATTATCAGATAAAATTGAAGAAATTAAAAAAGTATATTTTTCATCTACTACTTTTTGAGAGGCAGGCTCATATTGATAAATTAAGTTACCTCTTTTATCCTTTATTTCCAAAATTATAGTGGGATTATTTTTAAAACCATTATTGGCAATAACTGCATAAGCATTAGTTAACTCTAAAAGCTTAACCTCCCCTGCTCCTAAAACCAAAGCCAGCCCATAATTTGAAGGATCAGACAGGGTAGTAAGCCCCAAACGTTTTGCTGAATATATTGCCTCATTCACTCCTACTTGCTTCATCACAGCCACTGCCGGCACATTCAAAGAATTAGAAAGAGCTTTTCTAACTGTCACATTACCCCTAAATACCCTGTCATAATTTACAGGGCTATAATAGGCATTAGGATCATTTGCTAAATTTGCCAAGGCTGCTGCCCTGGTGGGGAAGGAAGCAAAAAAGGCAGCTTCATTAAAATTGGCAAATTTGGTAGGTTGATCTCTTAAAATAGTGGCTGGGGTAATTAAATTTTTCTCAAGAGCCCTGATATAAACAATAGGCTTAAAAGCTGATCCAGGAGGCCTGTCTGAGGTGGCAATATTAACTTTGCCAAACTCCTCATCATACCAATCCTTACTTCCCACCAAAGCCCTAACTTCTGAGGTTTTAGCATCCAAAACCACAGCTGCCCCATTGGTTGCTCTATTTATTTTTAAAGCTTCCACTTGTTTGGCAACTACATTTTGAGCATATTCCTGCCAGTTTAAATTAAGGGTGGTTTTTACTTTATAACCAGATCTTATTACCTGCTCTTCACCATATTTTTTAATCAGTTCATCCCTTACCATCAAAGCAAAATGAGGGGCAATGGTATTTATATCAGAGGTAAAAGGGGCAATCTCCAGATCATTTTGCAGGACCTGCTCTTTTTGCTCTACTGTAATATAGCCCTCCTGCGCCATTTTATCCAAAACGATTTCTTGCCTGTTTTTTTCATCAATTAAGTTACCATTAAATAGGGACAGCTTTGACGGGGAAGAAATAATAGCAACTAAAATAGAACTTTGGGCCAAATTTAAATCCTTGGCGCTTTTACCAAAGTAAACATTTGCAGCTCTTTCTATCCCAAAAGCGCCTTCACCAAAATATACAGAGTTTAAATACATCTCCAAAATCTCATCCTTGGTATATCTTCTTTCAATTTCTGAGGCTAAAGTAATTTCCTGGAATTTTCTAAGCATGCTTCTTTCTGGTGTTAACAAAGAATTTTTTATCAGCTGCTGGGTAATAGTAGATGCCCCATAAGATAAACTTTGGCCTTGGATATTTTGATAGGCTGCCCTGATAATTGAGGGTATGGAAAAACCTGGGTGGGAATAAAAGTCTTTATCCTCAACTGCAATAAAGGCCTGCTGGGTCAGTTTAGGCACCTGTGATAAAGGTACTTCTTTTTTGGGCTTTGCCTCATAAAAGGTGAAAAAAGGAGTGCCATTCATATCAAGAAGCTCTATTCCACTATCGTTATAGCTTTCTAAAGCTTCCTTGGGAGATAAATCTGCAGCAAAGTAAAGATAAGTAAAAACAGGAATTATGCACAAGAAAGCAGTAATTGCCAAAAATGCCACCATTAAATCTCTACGGACAGTTTGCATAATTTGAGTATAACTTTAGAGTGTGAAAAAAGATGTGAGGAAGCCTCCAGAAAGCTGTAAGAATTATGTAGAAATCTTCAATTGTAAACCCAGGAGGAGTATTTTTGCCTAAGGTCATATTCTGTGATATTAACTGGTGGCAAGCCTACCACTTTGGAAAAACCCAAATCCAAAAGCTCTCCTGCCCACAAATCCCTTTCCAATACTCCAGGTGCTCCCAACACAACTGCAAGCACCCTCTTGCCTCCTCTTTCTGAGGTTACTATAGTGGTATGCCCAGCTTTTGAAGTATTACCAATCTTAACCCCAGATGCCCCTGGATAAACTCCCAAAAGCCCATTCCAATTATTCAGGAAAAATCTATTGTCATACCCTCCTTGGGTTAAATCCTCATATTCTTTAGAAACAATATTGACAATCAAGGGGTAATTTTTTAAAGCATAAGCAGACAAAACAGCCAAATCTTCCACACTGCTGTAGTGATTATAATTATCCAAACCTGCTGGATTAGTAAAGCTGGTATTTTTCAAACCTATTAACCTAGCTTTTAAATTCATAGCTTTGATAAAAACCTCTGCGCCGAATTTCCTATCTATCCCCTCTTTTATAACTAAAGTGCTGTCATTGGCTGAGGATATTAAAGAATGCTCTAAAAGATCACCCAAAGCATATCTTTCTCCTGGCTTTAACATCACTTTGGTAGGCACCTGGGCAGCAGCTCTTGGGCTGACTTCAAATTCCTCACCAGGATCAGCCAAATCTAAAGCTACCACAGCTGTCATTACCTTAGTAAGAGATGCCATGGGCAATTTTTCAGAGAGGTTTTTTGAAACAATTACCTGCCCTGTTTCTAAATCTATTACCCCATAAGCAGAAGCAGCATCATAATCAGAACCAGCAGAAACTAAAGGAATCAGCTCTTTTTTTAATTTAAAATCATTCATTTTCATCTCCAGTTTAGGCTCTATTTTTTCCAAAACATCTGGAGTCTTCAGAGGCAAGGGGGAAACCCAATTTGTTGAAGGTTTAAAATGGGAAATTACCACCATTAAAAATGTTAAAAACATCGAGACTAAAAATGACCGCACAAGCTTCTTCATATTAATAAAGGCTGTATTTCATGGCTAAACTGGCTATAGAATAACCATTGTAATCTGGGTTAACTGGCCTCCTGGCAGCCACAAATTGCCCGCTGCTTGCCAGATTTGCAACATTATTATCTTTAAAAAAGGCTGCCAACACTTTGGCAGCTATCTTGGGCTCCAAGGCCAAATCAGGGTTTTTAACTAAGCGGTCCCCCAGGCCTATTCTTCTGCCAATTTGCCTATAGTTTCTTAAATGGGTGATTTGAATAAAACCTCTGCCAAAATAATTCGCGCCTCCTTCATAACCAAACCTTCTGGCATTTACAGTCCCTGCTATCTCTTCAATAGGTTCAAAAGTCTCATCAGTTTCATGCTCAATAGTGGCCAGGGCATAAGCCAAAACATTAGAGTCTAGTATCCCCTCATCTTCTAAAGCTTGAGCAATTAAAGGGATAGCCTTCCTGGCCCCTGGCTTACCCTTATCTGGCACCCCAGCAACCAATTGATCAACAGTTTCGTTATCGAGCTGCACCTGGGATGATTGCCTGTTTTCCTCAGGTGGAGTATCACTTGGCACATAATACAAAGGATACTGATCACCATTACCATACCAAGCCCGTTCCATCACCAATTGATTAAAATGAACATGGGTTATAAGGCTTGTTAGCACTTTTGTAACCTGGCCCTTATATTCATCCCAATCAAAACCAAAGGCTGGGTTTACCATGTTGGCATTTCTCACCTCAGGCACAATAAAGTTTGAAGCTATTAAAAAGACCTTATCGCTGGCTTTGGACAAACCAGATACATCATAGAAAGATTTGTTTAAAAAAGTGCTGGGCACAGCCACAGCCAGCTGAGCATCTGGTGTGTCAGAATCCATTTTGTTTTTTACAAGACCAACAAACTCAGTAAATTTCCCCTGATAACCAGATAAGTCTGTATTTCTACCCTCCTTTAAGGGCTCAAAATCCAGCGTAACTCCGTCTAAATTAGAAGTATTAATTTCTTCAACTATCTGATCTGCCAGCTGGTTTTGAGTATCAGGATTATCCAGCAGATTTTTAATAACATCCTCATCTAAAGCTGAAACAGTTAAAAAGATTTTAGTGTTGCTAACCCTAGCTCTTTCAAAAAGGACTGAAGCCTCATCAGAAACAAAGGAACTGTAGCCTCTAGAATCGTAGTTTAGCAAACCTTCCTCATTTATAGGCAAGTCAAAAAAGGATAAATATGTTAAGTGCGCTAAATCAATATGCTCAAACTTATTACGGGCCAAATCAGGCACAAAAGCAAAAGTTTCGTTGGTCATATTGGTAGCTGCAAAGGTAGAGAAAGAATGGAGAGATGAAACAACTGGAGAGGTCAAACTCTCAATAGGCTGTCTGCCAGTCATTAAAATCAAAGCAATTAAAGCAATATCTACCAAAGCAGCCAATTTATATTTAACTGTTTTAGAACCAAGAAGTCCTTTGGCCTTATGGAAAAGGGAAACAAAAAGAGGTTTAAAATCTAATACAAACTCAGGCAGGAGATTTATCATAGCTTAAAAAAAGGAAACCGGAAAAGCTGTTTGCTTTCTGGTTTTAAGATGAGCTGCGGATTGTAACAGCAGTGTAAAATCTTGTCAAGTTTTTTGTAATATTTCTTACAAAACCTGGCTAGAAGTTAGATAAACTAAGGCTTAAAAAGAAGTTGAGTAATATCCACAAACAAAATCCCCAAAATTATCAGGGCAAATATCAAACCTAAAAATACTACTATTATTTTATTATCAAAATTTTTTTTAAGAGATTGTGAACGGAGTAAAGGGGTACTAATTAAAACATTCATGTACTTCTGCCAAAGGCTCTTTCTACAAACATTAGAAGCAAAGCTCCTAATACTGCCACAGCAAGAGAGGGTAAATTAAATCCAGTTATACTAATGCCAAAAACTATATTCCCTAAAACCCCTCCCAGGATTGCCCCCAAAATCCCCAGAACTATTGATCCTAACATTCCTCCTCTGGAAGGATATGGATCTATAAGGTTGGCTATAATCCCGACTGTTAAACCGAATATAATCCAGAGTAGAATGTTCATAGTAAGGGCTATTTTACTTTTTAAAAATAAGAAAAACACTAAAAAAGGGGTAAGAGGATGGTTAGAATTTTAGCTTCCAATCGTGGGTAATTTAATTTCCACTATAGTACCTTTTCCAACTTTCGACTGGATGCAAATTTTGCCATGATGTTTTTTAATAATGTCTTTGGCCAAGAACAACCCTAATCCGAAACCATCCTTTTTAACATTACTGCCTTTGTAATAACGTTCAAAAATATGAGGCAAGTCTGCTTGAGCAATACCTATACCTTGATCCATAACTTCCAAAACTATTAAATTAGGTTCCTGAAAATATAAAGATACAGCAACAGAAGCTGGGAAGGGGGAATATTTAATAGCATTGTTGAAAATATTTGTCACCACCTGCATTAACTTATCAAAATCTCCCATTACTAAACTTGTGCGACCTTTTAATTTATCTTGAAAAGTAAATTTATGCCCAGGATGAATTAGAGTGGTATTTTTTATAGCAGTCTGTACAATTTCTTCCAAATTGCACTGATCCCAAAAATATGGCAGCTTACCAGATTTGGCAACTTCCAGCTGCAAAAGCTCTTTAACCATTTTTATAACTCTGTGACTTTCTCTGGATAGTTCTGCCAACCAACGCGCAGTTGGTGTATTAGAGCCTGAGAATTGACTGTGTAGCAGCTCAATATAACCATTAATTGTTGTCAAAGGGGTCTTAAGCTCATGGGCAGCCATGGAGATAAAGAGATCGCGCGTTTCCAAAGCTTTTTCAGCTCTCTGGTCTGCCTGGGCTTTGAGGATTGCCAGAGTTGCCAGCGGGCTAAACATTTCTAAGATAGCCAAATGTTTTGAAGTAAAATAATTATCTTTTAAGGAATTAAGGTTCAATACCCCCAGACTTGTGTCTCTGTAATAAAGTGGAGTAATCAGATGTGATTTGGCTGGAATTTTTTTAATTTCAGGATTAGTTTTGGCAATTTCCTCAGATGAGAAAATCATTGGTTTTTTTCTGGCAAAAGCCATATTCATTTGTCCCTGCTTGTGAGGCTTTATTTGATATAAATCCTTTGAGGTAGAATAAACTCTTTTGAGCTCTCCTTTCTTTTCCAATAAAATTGAACCAGAATCTGCCTTAGTTAACTTCATAGCCTCTGCTACTAGCAAAGAGTATGTTTGGGAGATTGTTACAGGAGTTAGAAATCTTAAAGCAGCAGGATAAATCTTTTGAGGTATGTTTTCCATAGCGAAAGTTTACAAGATTTTTGGAAGGGTTTATGTGATATTGCTTACAAAGTTCTTATATTTAGGTTGAAAATTATATATTTATTCATTCTTTCTGGCTATTGATTCTCTTATTTTATTTTGAATTGTCGTTCTGATTATTTCAAAAGCTCCTTGAATATAAACTTCGGGCATATCAGACTCTGGTGTCATAGGAAGTAAATTCTACACCAGCATTTCAAACTTGAGTCAAAAGCTCAATTCCAGTATAATCTTATGGTTTGCCGCGTTCGTCTAGTGGCCTAGGACGTTGGGTTTTCATCCCAGAAATCACGGGTTCGACTCCCGTACGCGGTACTTTAGGTTGTTATAATAATCTAATCTAGCTTTTGAAAGATAGGGGTGTTTCTCTCACATTTTAACTGCTCCCTAAATCCTAGATATATCTTACCTCCTTTGGGAATATATCCATATTCATCTGGGTTAGGATCTAGAAGCGAGTACTGTCCATAAAACGGCAGTTAGAAATTAAAATAAGGTTGGTACAACAACCT
>CAZCNP010000011.1:1553-12297 GCA_964500725.1 uncultured Gammaproteobacteria bacterium | reverse complement strand
GCGTAAGCCGAATGAGCCTGGGGCCTAAGATCTGGTGAACGGCAGCAGTAACTATAACTGTTCTATGGTTTTGGGAATTTCAAAGCCTTAGATGGTGGTGTGTTTTTATAATTCGACTATATGCTGGAAAATCTGAGAATCTTGAGCTAGTTGACATTTGGGTTTAGTTTGGATAATACTAAATTAATGCCTAAATTTTTAACTAATAATGCTTCAAGCGCAGACAATCAGCAGGAAAGGCTTAGGATCTCAAGTTGGATAGTTGGTTTTGTGGATGGAGAAGGATGCTTTTCAGTATCTATTTTTAAGAATAGGACAACAAAAAGCGGATTTCAGGTAATGCCTGAATTTGTGGTTACACAAGGTCAGAAAAGTTTAGATAGTTTACAAATTATCAAAGACTTCTTTGAATGCGGAGCGATTTATGTAAATAGACGCTACGATAATCACAAAGAGAATATCTACCGTTATTGCGTTCGTTCGTTAAAAGATTTAAACGAGAAGATAATTCCTTTTTTCAAAGCAAACAAACTACTAACTTATAAAAAAAATGATTTTGAAACTTTTTGTAAAGCAGTGGAGATGAAATTATTAAATCTTCATTTAACAGCAAATGGTTTACAAAATTTTAGAGATCTTAAGAATCCTCAGAGACTAATACGTCGAACCCCGTACCATACGGTACAGGGAAGATAGAGTCCGAACTGCATAGCGATATGTAGATGTGACGATTAGATTGTCACAGCAACATAATTGAGCGAAGTTCCTCGGATTTGAAGTTATTTCAATAACTTTCAGACAGGGGACAATATCGAGTAATTGATATTTGCAAACTTGGCTATATGCTGGAACAACTGAGTATCCGGTGCTAGTTGACTTTGGGTTAATTTTGGGTAATACTAAAATTAATGTCCAATTTAACTAAAAATGCATACGGTGCAGTCAATCAGCAGGAAACGTCGCTAGATTCTAAGAGCTTCTTAGACCGTAAGGTCGCAGAAGCCGAAGGCTTCTATTACACTGGTTTTTGCGTTGGAGAGTTAAGTTGCTCGGTAATTCGAGCAAATGATAAAAGAGGCAGAGGTTTTTACTTTTGCCCTGATATAACTGTTTCCAATGCAGATTTAAATCTTCTAAGAAAGATAAACAGGATAATATCCTTAAATTTAGGTAATATTTCTCCTATTAAAGGGGGATACAATCTTAAATTTAGAGGTAAAAGAAAAGTTGAAAGAATTTTTCAATTTCTTCAAAAATATCCGGTTATAACTGGAGATTTAGCCAGAAAAAAGCTTGAACTTTTACAGAATGTTTTACCAGCAATTGGTAAAGATTCTCAAGTTCGAAATAGAGAAAAAGTAATAGAAAAATGCCGTGAAGATTTAAAAGATCTCAAGCTTAATGGTCTTGCTGAAGAAACTATAGATTTAAATCATTTTAAAGATGATGAAATCGGTTTCTTTTTAGCAGGAATAATTGATGCTGAAGGATCTTGTGGCTTTAAGAAATCAGGTACAAGATTACAACCATTTTTTGCAGCTGCAATGAAAGATCGGAAAATCATTGAATTGATTAAAGACTTTCTTAGCTGCGGAAACATTCATGTTAGAACGAATGATGGTTTGTATCACTGGGAGACCAGCAAGAAATCTGATGTATTTAAAGTTGCTGAAATTTTTATGACTAGATATCCTTCGAAACTTAAAAAGATGAAGGATAGAATGAAGAATCTAAGACGAACCCTCAACGACTATACGCCAAGATCCCGAATTTCGGGAAAATGATATAGTCTGAACCCTTAAGCGATTAAGGGAACTGAGTAGAAATATCTCAGTCTCTTTGAGTGATCAAAGAAGTAACAATATTGTGTCTGGTGAGTTCAGACCCGCACGAAAGGTTGAACGACTTAGCGACTGTCTTGAGGATAGACCCGGCGAAATTGCAATGGCTGTGAAGATGCGGCCTTCCCATACTTGGACAAAAAGACCCCGTGGAGCTTTACTGTAGCTTGACCCTGATTTGTTAGTTTAATTGTGTAGCGTAGGAGGGAGCTTCGGCGACAATGAAACACCTCTCTTTTGAAATAACAGGTCTCACCACCATCCTTATAAGCGGAGCTTGAAAGGTAACTTTCATGCGAAGCTTACAAGGTTACCTTATAAAAACAGGATGCGGGACAAGGTCTGGCGGGCAGTTTAACTGGGGCGGTTCGCTCCAAAAATGTAACGGAGCGGTACTAAGGTACACTTAGCGCGTAAGGAAATCGCGCTCACAAGCGTAAAGGTATAGAGTGTGCTTAACTGCAAGGCAAACAAGCCAAGCAGATGCGAAAGCAGGTCTTAGTGATCCCCTGGTGGCTCGTGGGAGCGCCAGGGCTTATCGGATAAAAGTTACCCCGGGGATACAAATGTGTTCTGTCCCGCTATATAATGAAAGCGGGACGATAATGTGGCTAATAACGGTGGAATCTATTAATTGGTGGTTTGGTCTTACCAAATACATCGAGACAATTGATAGACAATATCGTGGGAAGTCGAAGGTATGAGACAAATACAAAAAGCAGTAGTTATTGGAACTATATTAGGAGACGGTTTTTTACAAAAAACTGGTAAAAAAAATGCTCGTTTAAGACTAGAACATAGTTTAAAACAGCAAGATTATTTAATCTGGAAATGTCAAATTTTAAGTAATTTCTTTCAGAAAAAACCAGTAATTTTGGAAAGATCTAATCTGAAGTTTGGTAAAAATTATCAATATATCAGAAATCAATCCTATTCGGGTTTAGAGTTTGGTAAACTTCATCAACTTTTTTATGTTGATGGTAAAAGGGTGATTCCAAATAAAATCTCTGAACTTTTGAAAGCTCCAATGAGTTTGGCAGTTTGGTTTATGGATGATGGCTATTATTATCTTAGGGATAAGATAGCTTATGTCTATTTGCCTAAGCTGGATCCAGATTCAATAAGTAATTTATTAACTGCGCTAAATTTAAATTATGGCTTATCTCCTCAATTAAAAATTAAAAAAAGAGGAGAGTATGTTTTAATTTTTACTGTTAAAGATACAGGAAGATTAATTCAGATAATTAAGCCATATATTATAAAATCTATGTCTCATAAAATACCTTTTGACCCCGTATCGACTGAACCTAGTAGCAAAGAGTAAATATTCGTTTACTCTTGGGTGAAATGTAAGGTTAAATCTTGCATTATATGCCGCACTCCAGCACCAAAATGGTGCTGGATGAAGATATAGTCAGCACCAATAGTGATATTGGAATTTAATGTGAACAGGCTAGTCTTGCCCTACAGTCCACAAGGACGGCAAGGTTCGGCACCTCGATGTCGGCTTAACCTGAGAAGGTTTGGGCCCTCCAAATAGGAAACTATTGGAGCAAATTGGCTAATAACGGTGAACTCTCTTGACATTCGGCTTTAATTCGGATTATTCTGGATTAAGATGTCAAAAGACAATACCGTGGGAAGTCGGTTAGTATGGACGGTGGATGATAGAGGGTAGAAGGTAGTATTTTGATAATAGAAGTTAGATGGTAGATAAATCCATCTTCAATCTTCCATCTTCAAAGATCTATTTTCTATTTTCCATCATCTATCGTCTAGTTAACTTGACCCCGTAACGACTTACAAGTAAGGTACCAGATAATCTGGATTTAAACTTACTTTATATGCCAGTTCCGCAGCGTAAAGACGGCGGAAAAGATATAGTCTACACCTGTAGTGATACAGAATCATGTGCATCGCAGCGCGGGGCTGAAGCAGGTCCCAAGCGTCTGGCTGTTCGCCAGTTAAAGCGGTACGCGAGCTGGGTTCAGAGCGTCGTAAGACAGCTCGGACTCTATCCAGTATGGGCGTTTTGATACTTGAGGGGAGTTATCTCTAGTAAGAAATTGCTACTTTCTCGGCGAAAGCCGGAATGACAATTTGGCTAATAACGGTGAAGCCCTCTTGACTTTGGGTTAATTTCGGTTCTACAATTAATCTATTAAAGATAAGTCAATGGGTAATACCGTGGGAAGACGGTTCTAGATGGTAGATGATAGAGGGTAGAAGATAGTATCTTGATGATAGAAGTTAGATGGTGGATAAATTCCATCTTCAATCTTCTATATTCAAAGATCCATTTTTCTATTTTCCATCATCTATCATCAAAGGATTTGTCCCTGTAACGACTGATATATGAGGTTCCAGATAATCTGGATTTTAAACTCATATTATATGCCAATTCCGCAGCGTAAAGACGGCGGAAAAGATATAGTCTGATCCTCAGAGAAATCTGAGTAAACGAGATGACGAGAGGACCGAGATGAGGAAACCTCTAGTGTGCCTGTTGTCATAATATGGCAGCGCAGGGTAGCTACGTTTCTTTTTGATAAGTGCTGAAAGCATCTAAGCACGAAGCAGACCCCAAGATGAGGTATCTTTTAAACCCCTGGTAGACTACCAGGTTGATAGGCTTCCGGTGTAAGCACTGTAAGGTGTTTAGCCTAGAAGTACTAATGGTTGACGTTGAGATTTTTTGACTTATGCCTTCTAACCAGGGTTAACTTCAATATTATATTCCGACTTCGTCGGTAAAATGTTGTTAACCCGTCAGAGGATCATTTAGATCCTCCGACCCGTATTCACATTTTAGAGTACAAACAATGTTCAATGTAAAATTGATAATGTAGAATGTACAAGTAAAAATAATTCATTGTAAATTGTACATTGTAAATTGTAAATTTTTTTAGTATACTATAGTCCTCGGTGATTTGTGCGCAAGTGTCCTACCTGATCCCATCCCGAACTCAGTCGTAAAAGCTTGCAGCGGGGACGATAATATATCCGCAAGGGTATGTGAAAATACCTCATTGCCGGGACTTAAAGAAAGACAGGTGACCATGTTTGGCAAAAACTACACAAACTAACACTTCTACTACTATGGAGGAGCTTCTGGCTTCTCAGTCTCGCAAACTTTCAACTGTTCACAGAGGACAAGAGGTTGAAGGAGAAATTGTAGCTATCTCTGATAAAGAAATGATTTTAGATTTAGGCACCAAATCAGAGGGTGTTATTGCAGCCCGGGAAATACCAAAAGATGTAAAATCTGGTCTAAAAGTAGGCAGTAAACTGAAAGTTTATGTAGCAATAAGTGAAAATGAATATGGTCAGACAATTTTATCCTATCAAAGACAAGTATCTCAAAGATCTTCTGAAGGCAGCTCTTTTGGCCGTGGCAGAGGTGGAAGATCTTCTGATTGGAGCAAATTTACTACTGCTTTAAACCAGAAAAGTAAACTACAAGGCAAAGTAACGGAAGTCAACAAAGGCGGCTTGATTGTGGAGATCTCTGGAGTTAGAGGATTTTTGCCAAATTCTCAGGTTGGGTTTGAGCTGCTTTCCAAATCAGGGCAGGGCATGGACAACTTAATTGGACAGGATCTAACAGTTACTGTAATAGAGGTTGATCAGAATAACAATAAACTAATCTTTTCTCAAAGAGGGCAAATTTCAGAGGAGATTTTAAAGACTTTGAAGAGTTTTAAGTCTGGCCAAAAGGTTAAAGGCAAGATTGTGGCGGTTTTACCTTTTGGTTTGGTGGTAGATATTGCTGGAACAGAAGGATTAGTATTTATTTCTGATGTTTCTTGGGAAAAGGTGGAAGATTTATCTACACTTTACGAAGTAGGTCAAGAAATTGAAGTGTTAGTAATAGGGTTGGATGAAGAGTTGGGCAGGCTTAGTTTATCTATCAAAAACCTCTCCGAGGATCCTTTTGCTGCTATTGCGCAGGATTATCCAGCAGATGAGGTAGTAAAAGGGGAAATAACAGCAGTGTCTGAAACAGGAGTCAGTGTGGCCTTAAAAGGGGTGGAAGGCTTCCTGCCTGCCTCCAAGATGGATCCAGATACCAAGTATGAGGCAGGAAAGGCAATGAGTTTTTTAGTTGATAGTGTGGATTCAGGCAAAAGAAGAGTAAATTTGGCTCCATTTGTGACTTCAACGGCTACCTTAATATATAAATAGATTTTCGCGGATGAAAAGCGGATTTACACCGATCTGCGTTAATCAGCTTTTAATCTGTGTTAATCTACGCACAAGATGGCTAGAGTAATTTCAACATATGTATGTCAACAATGCGGATATAAATCTCCTCAATACCTAGGGAAGTGTCCCCAATGTGATTCTTGGAACTCGTTTGTAGAAACAATAGAGCTGGCAACAGGCAGTAGGCAACAGGCTGTAGTAGAAAAAGCAGAAATAATAAATTTAGCAAATATTAAAAAACAGGATTTTAAGAGGCTGGATACAGGTTTTGAGGAGTTTAATAGGGTTCTAGGCGGTGGGGTAGTGGCTGGGTCTTTAGTTTTGGTGGCAGGAGATCCTGGAATAGGCAAAAGCACACTGCTGACTCAACTGGCTCTTAATGTTCAGGCTACAGGAGAATCTCTTTATGTGGCTGGTGAAGAATCAGCCCAGCAGATAAAAATTAGGGTAGATCGAATCAATCCAAAAGCAAACCTGTCTATTTTAAATGATACTGATGTAGACAATATTATTGAGGCTATTGTCCAGTCAAAGCCCAATCTGGTGATTGTAGACTCTATACAAACGTTAGAAACTACTGATTTGGAATCTATTGCTGGTTCGGTAGGTCAGGTAAAAGAATGTGCCCATAGATTGCAAAGGTTGGCAAAAGATTTTCATATCCCGATTTTTTTAGTAGGGCATGTAACCAAGGAAGGGAATGTAGCTGGCCCTAAGACTTTAGAGCATGTAGTGGATGTAGTTTTATCTTTAGAGGGTGATTCAAACTCTAATTTTAGGATTTTAAGAGGCAGCAAGAATAGATTTGGTCCAACTGATGAGGTAGGCATTTTTGAAATGGTTGGTGCTGGAATGATTGAGGTAAAGAGTCCCTCCAAGCTGTTTCTAGAGCATAAGGTAAATGAACCAGGTTCTGTGGTGGTGGCAACTATGAATGGGTTGCGACCGCTTTTGGTAGAAATCCAGGCTTTGGTGACTAAAAGCTTTTTGCCAATGCCCAGGAGGACAGGTTCAGGCATTGATAATAATAGGTTGCAACTACTTGTTGCAGTATTAACAAAAAGATTAGGTTTGTCTTTATTTGATAAAGACATCTTTGTAAATGTGACAGGAGGCTTGAAAGTATTTGAGCCTGCTGCAGATTTAGGGATATGCATGGCTATTGTCTCCTCTTTAAAAGAAAAACCCACAGGTAATAAAACGGTCTCTGTTGGAGAGGTAGGGTTGTTGGGGGAGCTGAGGGGTGTTAGAGAATTAGACAGAAGGGTAGCTGAGGCTAAAAAATTAGGGTTTACTAATATAGTTTCTTCACAAAATGCAAAAAATTTGCCTGAAATTGTGGATAAGTTGTGAGTATTCGGGTTTTGCTTCGGGTTTGACCAAAAATGAATATAATGTATAATAAAAGATATGGACGAGAGCCAAACCACAGAAAAAGAGCAGAGCGAGCCTCAAGAAGATGAAAAACAAGAAACCTCAACTGTTAAAAGAAGCTTTATAGTCAGCAACAATAGACCGCTAAACTACGAGAATGAATTTACCGCTAAAAAATCCAGCAATAAAATAACATTACTTCTGGTTGGCCTGCTTATATTATTGATAGTAGCAGGAGCATACTTTTTAAGAGTTAGAATTAAAAGTTTAGTTGCAGGTACTATTGCGCCTACTCCAGTCCCAACACCGATTACAACCCCTGAGCCCACAGCTACGCCTAATCCTTTAGTTAGATCTGATTGGAGCTTTGAGGTTTTAAATGGTTCAGGAGAGGGTGGGTTGGCTAAGAAAATAGCCGGAAAAGTTACTGATTTAGGTTACCAAGTTGTTAAAGTTGGTAATGCTGATGATAGTGATTACGATACTACTCAGGTTTTAGTAAAGGCAGATCTGCGAGACAAAATAGATTTAGTAATTGCTGATTTAAAAGATGCTATAAAAATTGCCTCAGTAGCAGGGGAGCTTAAAGATGGAACAGCCTCAGCTAGAATTATTATCGGAAAAGACTCCATATAAATAACTTTACACTTTGCACTTTTAGTTTACTTATGGGAGAATAGCTCAAGTAGGGGATTTTTAATTTGGATTTATTTTATTTTTATCCCTCTACGAAAGGATTTATCTTGTGCGTACTCTACGTGTTTTACGTCTGACATTGGCGTTTCTTTTTGCAGCTTTTGCTGCAATCTTTTCGCAGCTAATACCTCCCATAGAAGGAGTGAATTCTTTTTTAATCAGAGTGTTGCTGACTTTGGCTGCTGCTTTAGTTGGGTATTTGCTATTTCCTGGAATGGCCAGTTCTATAAGGGTGATTACTATGACTTCTTTAAATTTTGTGGTTCGTAGGCTATCCTCTGAGGTGACTAGTCAATTGTTTAGATTGCCTAGGCATAATTCTCCTTTTTCTCAGGCTGTCCCGCAAGTTGGGTCAATGGCTCTTACCAAGCCTTTAATTTTAGATACTTCAGCCATAATCGATGGTAGGATTTTGGATATTGCCCAAACTGGGTTCATTTCTGGATTAGTTTTAGTGCCCAACTTTGTTTTAACAGAACTTCAACAAGTGGCTGATTCAGCTGATGGTTTAAAAAGAGCACGAGGCAGGAAGGGATTTGATACAGTAGAAGAATTAAAAAAGGTTAAGCATATTAAAATAGAAGTTTGGGATAAAGATCAAAATGGCAAAGCTGTTGATGAAAGGTTAGTAAATTTAGCCAGAAGCCTACATGGCAGGATAATTACTACTGATTTTAACTTAAATAAACTGGCTTCAATTTCCAATATAGGAGTATTAAATGTAAATGATCTTGCCAATGCTGTCAAAACTGTCAGTTTGCCAGGAGAGGATATGGAAATAAAAATAGTCCATCTAGGCAAAGATAAAAGTCAGGGAGTAGGCTATCTGCAAGATGGAACCATGGTAGTAGTGTCAGATGGGGCAGACAGGATTGGTCAGATAGTTGAAGTTGAGGTTACCAAAAACATTCAAACTCCAGCAGGCAGGATGATCTTTGCCAAAGAAATCTAATTCTTACCCACATCTTACTGAGTAGGCTGAGATACATCGGTAACACTTCTAAGTTAGAATAACTAGCTCAAGGAGGTGATTTTTAAACCGATGGATAGATTTGCAAAATCAGTTAACCCGGCATATTTTAAAGTTACTAAAAAGGTAATTATTCCAGATAAATGGGTATTTTTAAGAAAACTTGGCAGGGATTTGAAACAGGAGCCTTTACAGTGCATGGTAAAAGCTATGGATCATATACTGTTTATTATCCCGCCCGGATACAAATATTTAAACCGCAGTTTAGTTTTCCACATTGTGGATTTTTCTGTTAATAATCAAAAGTACATAGCGTATTTAGATTGATATATAGATCTAAACTATGTGTTTAAACCCTTTAATTATACTCTAGGTCTATACAAAAAACGAGTAAAAAAGCCTATGGGTCTTACAAAGCTTGACAAATAGTTTTTTTGATGGTATTGTTAATTAACTATGTTTGCAAGCAAATTTGTTATGGGTTTAAAAAGAGAGAAAAGAGCAAGGATTAATAGAAGAGCAGATGTGGTTACAGAACAAGTTAAAAAAATGTTGCAAACAGCAGACCAGAAGTTAATACTAATGGTTCGCGGTTAGAAAAAAGGAAGATGCGAGGCAGACGGACGCATCTTCCTTTTTTTTGCAGTTTGAAAATTTAAAGTTTTTAGGTTTTTGGGGTAAAAAAAAGAGCATTACTACCGCAGACGGACTCGAATAGCAATGCCCTTTTATTAATTTCGAAAACAATTTCAAGAGCAGATAGAAATTGTCTTCTTAAATTACAATAGATCAAAGTTATAGAGGTTGTCAAGACCCAATTTAGCTTTGATTTTAAAGTGTTGAGGACAATATGCCCTCAAGAATCTGTCTTGATGTTATTGTTCCTATTAGGAGTTTGTCTAGGGCAGGGACAAGCTCCTAATAGGGCCTGTAACAAAAATTCTTACAAACTTATTACCGTTTGTCTATTGACAAATTACCGACCCCATAGTAATATATACATAGTAATATATACAAAGTAAAATCAAACAAATGAAGCCTAATCGAGCAGAGAAAAGATCTTTATTTTTTAATTTAAAACTGTTTGCGTGTTTATTGCTAGCAGTTGGTTTAATTGGTCCTTTGGCATTTCAAGCCTACGCAGATAATTTATTTGCCGGCGGTAATTTTATGACCGCGGTGAATAATACTCAAAGAAACGCTGATTGGGCAGATCCAGTTAGCGCTAATCCAGGGGAGATTATAGAATATAGGATGGTAGCTCAGAATGTTCAGTCTGGGACTGTTGCCCATGATGTGACATTTCACGTTAATTTTCCTACTAGCCCCTCAAATAGTCCACAAGTTCAGTCAGTTGTATCTGCAAATGGAGTTTCTGTTTCTGATACAGCGACTGTTAATGTGACTGGCAGCGCAGGCTATTTAATAATTTACGAGACAGGTCATACTAGGGTTTTTTCACCTAGGTGTCCAGATGGTTGCAATGCTGATGACTCTTTCAGAGATGGCGGTAATATTAATGTAGGGGATTTGGCTTTTGGTGAAAGCGCTCAAGTTTTGTTTAAAGCTGGTATTACAAATCCTGCACCTACACCTACACCAACACCTACACCAACACCTACACCAACACCTACACCAACACCTACACCAACACCTA
>CAZCNP010000011.1:0-1453 GCA_964500725.1 uncultured Gammaproteobacteria bacterium | reverse complement strand
CTCCAACACCAGCTGGGGCCCCTATTAATATTACCAATAATAATAGCAATACAAATAATAATTCAAATAGCAATACTAATAATAACAATATAACAGTTCAAGCTGCAGGCGGTAGTGTTGGCGTGGGTACTAGTGCTCAGGTGTTAGGAGTAACAACTTTACCTAAAACAGGTTTACCAGAGCTAGCTTGGACAGCTTTGGCTTTTATGCCAGCTGGATTTGGGCTGAGGAAATTCAGAGGAATTAAAAAGAACTTAGAAGATGCTCCAGTCTACATTTGGGAGAACAGAAAATTTAAATCCCAATCATAATATATGAATCCTGACCGTAAAATAGCTTCCACTCGTGTGGTGTTAGCTTTTATAGTTGGGGCTACCAGTATAGGAGGGGGAACTTATGGCTTGCTTAATCAATTAAACAGCAGAAATGTTGCAGTAGAAGCAAGTCCTACACCTGATGAAAGTTTAGTAGACAATGGGAATAAGCTGTGGCCTGTAAAAACTCCCACAGTAGGTCCTTCAGTTCTTCCATTAAGAGCAGCCTTGCAAAATGGTTTTCCTGCTGTTGAATCTGGAGCTGTCAGAGGTGGACAGGTATATGATAACAACCGTTTTCAGCGAGAAAATATTAATCCTCATGATCCTGCAGCCTTCATGAACTTTCAAACAAGCTGTCAAGATTCTCCTACTAGGGTAGTACGCAAGGCACAAGTGGGCAAGATAGACTTTATGGTTAGTAGGATTCTTGACCTTTTTGCTTCTAAAGTAGAAGCAGCCAGCCCTGAAACACCAGAGGAATTTATCAAGTGTATCCAGGATATAGAAGCTCAGCGTCCTTTTTTAACCAGTGAATCTGCTGCCAGCGAGCACGATTTTAAAAAAATTAATGTTGGGAACTTGAAGCCACAAGATGTTATTGGGATTGATACTGTAGCCAATTGGCAACAAAAATTAGTTTCAGAATTGCAAAAAAGAGGCTTTGATATCAGTCAGAAAGAGGTGGATGAATTTATTGCTTCACTTCAATTTACCTTTAGGGATACTAATACAGGAAAAGTGGGTGTTTTCCGCCCGGTATTTTTTCAGACTCAAAAAGAAGTAGATGAGAAAAGAAAAGGTGGCGATTTAACTGCACGTTTTATTGGGGAAGAAGTTGCAGTTAGTGTGGATCCTGCTACTGGGCAAATGATTTGGGTAGAAAAAAATAAGAGTAATGTTTGTGACAATGAATCTGTGCCAGGCCCTCTGAAAAAGACAGAAGCTACACCAACTGCTACAGCTCCTGCAGTACCACCAAGTGGTGAATCTCCAAGTTCAACTCCAACAGCAACAATAGAAGCAACTAATACCCCAACCCAGGTTCCTGCTACTCCAACTTCACAGCCTGCAACTCCAACTAAGGCTCCAACTAATATAGCTCCAGTACCAACTGAGACTGTTGGTCCAACTGCAAC
>CAZCNP010000010.1:0-15034 GCA_964500725.1 uncultured Gammaproteobacteria bacterium | reverse complement strand
TTTCAGGACTTTTAGTTGTATTCATTTTGGTTCTTGACATTTAATAGCTAGTCTTCCCTTTTTTTGGATCTAATTCAATTGAATACTTATTAGAGTTACTTGTCAAGCAAGCGAGGTCAGGATATATACCCATGCTCTTTTAACCAAGGAAATATTGTTCTTTGGGCAATAACAGAAAGATGTTTTTCATCAGAAGTTGAATCAAAATACCCTATCTCTGCTATTTCTGATGAAGGGGAGGGGATACCAAGCAGTTTCCCCTCATACATTTTTATATTTACTAAATCTCCACCCTTCCCATGTCCTATATCTTCAAATTCTTTTAAAAAATTTATAGAATTAGGATCTATCTCACAATTTATCTCTTCTTTTACTTCTCTTTTTAAACAATCCAAATCAGATTCCCCTTTTTCTAATTTGCCACCCAAAGTAAAGAAGACCTCAGGCTGTTTTTTGCTTCTGACCTGGAGCATCTTTTTATCTTTAAATACAGCTAGGGCTACTTTTTTTATAGCCTTCATTTAAGGAGTAACTGTGATGGTCTCACTACAAGAATCTGTTGTATAACCACTGGCCAACTGCACTCTCATTTTTATATTATATGTGCCTGCTTCTGTAAATGTATGGCTATATCCATAAAAAGCTACATCTGAAGACATATCTGTATCCCAGCTGCCATTGCCATCAAAATCCCATTGGGCAGCTGTTATATAGGAATTATTAGTTATAGAAGCTCCAGAGCTTAGAGAAACTAACAAGGGCGCTGAACCAGATTTAGGGCTGGCATTTATTTGGCAAGTTGCAGGAACAGGGGTTGCAGAAGGTGTAGGAGTTGGTGTAGGAACTTGTCCAGTTACTGAAAAATCAACTGTTGTTTGCTTGGCAGAAGAAACAGTCACATCTTTCTGATCACTCCATACTCCATTATAGGAAATTCTAACCTTGTATGGACCCGGGGGGACTGTTGCAAAATTAATTTCTCCCCTGAGATCATCATTTCTATTTGGACCATATGCAGTAAGTTTATCAGATGAGCGCCCATCTAACACTTTAAAACCTGAAACAGCATATAGCTCTGCTGAGGGAGTATAAACTAAATTTCCTCCTTGGGGTAAAACCATAACTTTAACTGAACCAGTAGCACTATTTAAATCATAAGGATTAGAAGGGGTAGCATTAGAACTAGTTGAAGTAGTTGTTGAGGTAGTAGTTGGGGCAGGCGTGGAACTTGGTAGAGATGTGGGTTTTATTGTAGGTTTGATTGTTGATTTATGTTTTACTGAACCAGTAAGAATATTTGTTTGGTTAGTACTGGGAATAGCTGATTGAGAGGCAATGGGGGAAGGTTTTATAATTTCTACCTCATTTTTTTTGAAAGATTTTCCAAAATATAGCACTCCTCCTATTAACAGAAGTGCCGCTATTAAAATAGTTGGAATTGTAAATCCTTTTTGCATCTATATTTTAGTTTAGCATTTCTTTCCCATCTGGGAAGTAATACATTTTAGTTCTGGATCATCTTGAGGCTTTAGAGAGGTATTACCTACTTTACCATCTTTATCTAAATCTGCATTTTTACAGATTGGATTACTTTTAATTCCTAATCTTTTACAATTTGCAAAGTATGAATAATCAGTCATATTTACATTTTTATCTTTATTTATATCAGCAAGACAGGAAGTACAGGAAAAAGGAGCAGGAGAAGGTTTAGAGGTAGGAGTCACTATTTGGGCAGAGACTTGAGAAGCTGAAGAAGAGGTAGGCACAGCGAAAGTTTTATACTCATTTGTAGCATTTTTAAGATAATACCCTACTCCTTCTTGAATCTCAAAGCTGCCTGCCGGAAAACCAGGAATATATGATCTCCAACTCCCATCTTTCCATCTAGATAGGGTGGTTATATTTATTCCCTGGTTTTTCATTTCTGTAACTAGTTTTTCTGCTGTATTTATTAAAGTAGGTACTTCTGGCAAAGAAATGGAGTTAAAACCTGGACCAATGGTCAAAGAAGGCAAATTTGCTTTATTGCCTGATAAATTAATTTGGGCATATCTACTACTTTTTACCAAATACCCCTCACCTGGCTTGATATCAAAGTTATTGGCAGGAAAACCAACAATATGGGTTTGCCAGGCTCCATTGATCCATTTGCTGATTTGAGTAACTGTTCCAGCTTGAGCACTATTTAAATCTTGAGCAAAGCTTGCAGCTTTATAATCTGTACCTTTGTCTAAAGTTATACCTATGAAATTATTGCCAGCAGACAAAGAAATGACCTGGAGAGAAGAAAGAGGTTGCGCACTTGGTGAAGGAGAAGGTGTTTGAACAATAAGAGGGGTGGGTGATGGAGTGGGACTTGGAGAAGGTATTACTGTGAGGAAACTTTTCCCAGAAGAAAGTGCTACATCCCAATCATTCATAAACTCCCACCAATTTCTCATTTGCTGATCTTGATAAATAAGACCGTTGTTTAACCCAGGAATATTTTGCATCCACCAGATATAGTATCTAAGTCCACCATCAGTATCAGTACAACCACCAGGACCAACCCAAGTATGGCAATCAATATCTTCTGAGCGTCCTGATCTATTAGGATTCCAATCTTCACAATCAGACTGAACAATAGTTGTATTCTGATAATCATACCCACCGTTAGCATTTGGAGGATTATGGACATCACCGCATCCTTTAATGGAACCAGTTCTGATGGTAAATTTATTTAGCCACATATCGGAGTCTATAAATTTCATTTCGCTTTCAATTTGATGTCCGTAGATATGTAAGATATTAGAAACTCCTAAATGCGATCCATAGTTATGATTGTATACAACATAGGTTTTATCACATTGTGGTAAATCGTTCTGATGGTAATGATCATTACTAATATCACCAAAGTTTGAATAATTCCAATAAGCGCTTGAGATTCTTCCCATCGACATGTTTGATTCTAATATACCATTTCCCGATAAATCGTTTGGATCGTTTGGGTCAAAACTGGAAACTGTTAATGTATAACGGTTATTTGAATTATAAGTAGAAAAGGCATCTGATATCTTGATATAATAAGTCCCAGCAGATAAGTTTTCATAGCCTAATATTTGTTCACCTTTACCAGCGGCAAGAACTCTCTTTATTCGGACTTGATCAAAACCATACAACTCTAACCACTCTGCATGGCGGTCAACATTGTTCTCTATTTTTACTCGTAGAGTGCTACTATTTTTGGGAAGTGTAATCTTAAAAGTATCTACATCTGTAATACTGCTCAGAGATCCACTAATGTTAGATAAGGTGGGAATTTGCATAGCTGTAGAGAAATCGTCATCTGGTTCAACCTCGATCAAGTCTTCGGAAACTCCTCTTACTGCGGTGGTAGTTTGATAACTCCAAATCCAGACATCCTTAATCCCATTATCATCTACATAATCACATATGTTTATATCTTCCATTAGCATCTTCCTATAATCCGAGAACTTTTGCTCAAAAACCATTTTTGTTGGTACAGCTTTTAAGAATTCTTTGCTGTCAGCTATTTCATAGTTAATTGCAGAAGGAGCAGCTGGTATCTTGTAACCATGATATCTGGTTGCTTCTGTTAAATTATTTACAGCCAGCTGATTTTCTTGGGAAATCCATGATCTAATTGCAGTTAAACTGTCTCCTGTTGTAGTAATACTACTATCCAATTTAGTTGGATCTTTTGGATCTAAAGGGAGGTAAGCAA
The DNA here is from genome assembly GCA_964500725.1 of uncultured Gammaproteobacteria bacterium. Lineage (GTDB taxonomy): Bacteria > Patescibacteriota > Microgenomatia > Daviesbacterales > UBA10151 > UBA10151. The sequence continues at coordinate 11,310 of CAZCNP010000010.1, read as the reverse complement.
GCACTAATATTTTATGAGAAGCAGGAAATATCAGTGTTTGAACTAACTTTTTAGGCTCATAAGCCTTTGAAAATAGCTTTAAAGGATTTCCTGAGGTGACTAAATATACCCCTGCAACAAGGCCAAGCAAAAGAAGAATAATAAGAAATATATGAGCAAAGCCTTTTTCTCTCACTTACTTCAGTATTAATTAATCTTGAGGTCTTGTCAAATAGATTTAGCTTTTGACAAAGATGGCAAGTTTTGCATATACTGTCTCTCATGGATTCTACTTCAGAAGATTTAATAGTTCCCATCAATATAGGAATCATAGGATATGGGTTTGTAGGACAAGCTGTAGCTAATGGATTTCAAGTTGCCTCAGGTGGAAAAGATACCATTAGATATTATGATAAGTATAAGGATACCTTATCTTTAGAAGAGGTTATTACCAAATCAGAGATCATATTTGTTTGTCTCCCTACTCCAATGAAACAGGATGAGTCTGGGATAGATTTAACCATTATAGAGGAGATGGCAGGAGAGATAACTAAACTTACAAATAATACAGATAAAATCATCCTTACTAAATCTACAGTAATTCCTGGAACTACTGCTGCTTTGGAAAAAAAGTACCCCAAATCTCATTTTGCTTTTAGTCCTGAATTTTTAACTGAGGCAAATTTTTTAGAAGACTTTTTAAATGCTGAAAAAACAATCATTGGTGCCAACAATGATTTAGTTTCCAGAAGATTATCTGTAATTTTTAGACAAAGATTTCCTAATACCAAAATCTTCCAGACAGACCCAACAACAGCAGAAACTGTGAAATATTTTGCCAATGCTTATTTATCTATAAAAGTTACTTTTGCCAATTTCTTATATGATTACTGCCTCAAAATGGGCATTAAATATGAGGAGGTTAAAAAAATGGCTGCCATAGACCCAAGAATAGGGGATACCCATTTGGAAGTTACCACTATGAGGGGATTTGGGGGGAAATGTTTTCCTAAAGATTTAGTAGCTTTGATAGGAGAGTTTAAAAAGGCTGAAGTTGATACTTCACTTTTGGAAACTATGTGGGAATACAATAAAAAAATCAGAAAAGTTCATGATTGGGAAGAAATCCCTTTTGCTGTAGAGGGCAACCACATTAAGAAATAATATTTAAAAATCTTTCTAAGTTAAAAGATTTTCTATGTATTCTTGATAACCCGTATTTCCTAATTGCTTCCTGGTGAGTCTTAGTTCCATATCCTTTATTTTTAGCAAAGCCATATTGGGGATAAATTTTCCCTAACTTTTTCATCAGCGCATCCCTGTAAACTTTAGCAATAATTGAGGCTGCAGAAATAGATGCGCAAATTTTGTCCCCATCTTTTATTGGCCTTTGCCTTTTTCTGTTTAAGTGCTTAACATAAAAGGCATCAATTAACACAAAATCTGGATATTTTTCTAAAAGTTTTATGGCTTTTCTAAAAGCTATCTGGGTAGCTTTGCCAATTCCTAATTTATTTATATGTCTTACTCCAATTTCAGCAACTGACCAGGCAACAGCAGTCTTTTTAATTTCTTCTGATAATTTTTCTCTTTGTCTAGGTTTCAAAAGTTTAGAATCAGCAACACCTTCTGGGAGTTTAACATCTTTGGGAAATACTACAGCACCAACTACCACAGGACCAGCAAAAGATCCCCTGCCTACTTCATCCAGTCCAACTATATATTGAAAGCCTTTTTTCCAAAGAGATTTTTCAAAATCTAAAGTGGGGGTAATCACTACACTCTAACAGCTTCTTTACCAACCATATCCCTTAAGTAATACAGCTTTGATCTTCTAACTTGAGTAGCTTTTTTCTTTATATCTATTTTTACTATAGAATTTGAGTCTGCTGGCCAGGTTCTCTCTACTCCTACTCCTCCTGCACCAATTTTTCTGACAGTAAAGGTTTTATTCTCTCCCCTGCCACGCAGACGTATCAAAATACCTTCAAAAACCTGAATCCTGGTTTTAGCCCCTTCTACTACTCTGTTATGAATTCTTAGAGTATCTCCAATATGAATATTTTGCTCTCCAATTTGTGTTGAAATCATGTTCAAAATTCTACCATAAACTAGACTATTTTGAAAGCCCCGTCCCCTATTATCTCTTTAATCCTCTCCTCCAGGGCTGTCTGGGGATCTATAGTAAATGGTAGCTTTAACCTTCTTAACTCCCCACTCCCATTAGGCAACAGTAAATCCACAGGAAACTTGCCTGGAAAACCTCTTAAAGTTTTATTAATATTTTGTAAAACTGTCACATCAGTCCCAGCAGGGATAGAAATCTCCACCATCTGGCTGCTTTCAAATATTTCCTCAATCATACTTTCTGGATCAAACAACCCAATTTTTTCTACAATTAAAGATAAATCTTCTTCCCTTTTTTCTACCCTGCCAGAAATTAAAACAACAGAATCTGGGTTTAAAATATCTTTACACTCTTCATAAGTCTTAGGAAATACCACCACCTCAACTGCAGTAACTCCATCAGAGATTTTCAAAAAAGCCATCTCAGATGCTGTTTTTTTAGTTAAAACCTTTTTAACAGAAACAATCACCCCTCCTAATTTTAAAGATTTACCAAAATGCTGCTCTCCCAACTCTGAAAGCTTGACTGAAACAAACCTAGTAAGTTTTTCCAGACTAGCAAGATAAGGAGGCTCATGTAAGTAAAAACCTAACAGGTCTTTTTCAAAGACTAATAATTGCTCCAGTGGTAACTCTGCCACATCAGGCAGTTTTATTACCATACTGCCCTTATCCTCTTCTGCCTCAAATAAAGATACTTGTCCTGAGAGTCTATTTTTATTAGCTTTATGAGACTCCTCAATCACCTGATCTAAAATTAGGAGTTGAGCTGCTCTACTGCCCAAATGATCCAAAGCCCCTGCTTTAATTAAACTTTCCAAAGTTTTTCTGTTAACTAACCTGTTGTCCACCCTTGAAGTTAAATCCACCAAAGAGGTAAATTCCCCATCTTTTCTAGCTAAAAGGATGGACTCAATTGCTCCCTCCCCCACATTTTTAACAGCAGACAGTCCAAATCTAATACCCTGCCTCAACTTATTAATCTGTTTTGGAACTGAAACATCTGTCAGCTGCCTTTCCAGCTCCTCTTTACTTAGCTGCTTTAACTCTTCTAAAGTAAAGCCTACTCTGGATTTATTAACATCTGGAGGCAAAACCACAATCCCTAATCTTTTACACTCTTCAATTGCTGCAGCTATTTTATCTGTATCCCCTGATTCAGCAGTCATCACAGCTGCCATAAACTCAACAGGGTATGAGGCTTTCATATAAGCTGTTTGGTAGGCAATCATGGCATAAGAGGCAGCATGAGCTTTGTTAAAACCATATGCTGCAAATGGGGCAATCATCCCAAACAACTCCTCAGCTTTTTGCCTTCTCATTCCATTTTTAATACACCCTTCAATAAATTTACCCTTTTGCTTGGCCATCTCAGCTGGGTTTTTCTTACCCATAGCTTTTCTAAATTTATCTGCCTCTTCCCAGGAGTATCCTGCAATATTAATAGCTGTAAGCAATACATCATCCTGGTAAACCAGTAAGCCCCTTGAAGCTTCTGTGTACTCTTTCATTCTGGGATCAAAAAACTTTACCTTTTTGGGATCCTGTCTCCTAGCAATATATTCTGGAATCACACTCATGGGACCAGGCCTGTAAAGGGCTACCATAGCCTGGATATCAAAAATGCTGGCAGGTTTTAACTCTGTAACATACTTGGTCATCCCAGAACCCTCCAGCTGGAAAACTCCCATGGTTTCCCCTTTGGCCAAAGTTTCAAAAGCCTTTTTATCATCCAAAGGAATTTTATTAAGGTCTACTTCTATCCCTCTATTTTGTTTCACAAACTGGACAGCTTTTCCTAAAATTGCCAAATTTCTTATACCCAAAAGATCCATTTTAACAAGCCCTATCCCCCCATACTCATCAACCAAAGAAAACATATCATATTGGGAAACCAGCTTGTCCCCTTTAGATTCTTTTTGTAAGGGAGCAAAATTAGTAATATCCTCAGGGGCAATAACCACTCCTGCTGCATGAACTGAAGCATGCCTGACTGTCCCTTCAACTTTGGAAGCTAAATCGAGTAATTTTTTTATTTGAGGATTATTCTTATACAAAATAGTAAGTTCAGGCACTTCTTTAATGCTGGTGGCCAAAGGCTTGTGAAATCCTTGATAAGGAGGAGGAACCAGCTTGGCAATTCTGTCAACCTCCCCATAAGATAATCCCATCACTCTGCCAACATCCCTTATTGCTGCCCTTCCCATCATTGTTCCATAAGTAACAATATGGGCAACCTTACCTTCACCATATTTTTCTATCACATAACTGATCACCTCATCCCTTCTATCATCAGCAATATCTGCATCAATATCTGGTAAGGTTGGTCTGTAAATTGTTAAAAACCTTTCAAAAGGCAAACGGTAATGCAAAGGGTTTAAATTAGTTACCCCCAGGCAATATAAAACCATTGATGCTGCTGCAGAACCCCTGGTGTTGGTAATAATTCCCCTCTCGTGAGCCCATTCCATAAAATCAGCAACAACTAAAAAGTAATCTGCATAATTTTTTTGTTCAATTACTCCTAACTCATACTCTAGCCTCTCTTTTTCTTTCTCTGTTAAATCAATTTTCCCTTTAGCTTTTTGATAAGTCAGCTCTCTTAAATATTCCATTGATGATTTACCAACTGGAGTATCAAAAACAGGAAAATGAGCCACCCCTAAAGGGATCTCAATATTTATTTGATCTGCAATTTTTTGAGTGTTCTCTAAAGCCTCAGGCAAGTCGGCAAACTCTTCTGACATCTGTTCAGGGGATTTTAGGAAGTAATCTGGAGTATCAATCATCCGAAGCCTTTTAGTTTCAGCTAAGAACTTTCCTGTTTGGACGCACAGAAGAGCATCTTGAGCATCTGCATCTTCTTTTTTGGTATAGTGGCAATCATTTGTGGCTACAATAGGCACATTTAGTTTTGAGGAAATTTCTTTAACTGCCTGTAAAGTTTGCTTTTGTATATTTGAAAGCTCTAGTAAATCTTTTTTTACAACCTCGTCTACTACTAGTTCTAAAGACTGCTCATAAGGGTGTCTTTGCAGCTCCAAATAAAAGTTGCCTGCACCAAATATTCCCAAATAGCTTTTAACTACCTCTTCAGCCTTTTTTAAATCCTTATAAACCGTAGGACTATTTCCCTGCGGGAAATCAAAAGACCTGATAAATTCTCCAGAAGGACAACCAGAAAGGGCAATTAAACCTTCATGATATTTTGCAAGCAAGGCTTTATCTACCCTAGGTCTATAATAATACCCTGCACAATGGGCAATGGTAGTCAGTTTCATTAAATTCAAATACCCTTGGTAATTTTTAGCCAAAACTGTCAAATGGAAAGGCTCACTATCTAATTTCCCCTCTTTGTCCTTATGGGACCTTTTAGCAACATACATCTCAACTCCAATAATTGGCTTTATTCCAGCCTCCACACAGGCTTTATAAAACTCTATAGCCCCATACATCACTCCATGGTCAGTAATAGCTACAGCATTCATGCCTAAAGCTTTAGTAATTTTTACAAGTTCAGGAATCTTAGAAAGTCCATCAAGAAGGGAATATTGGGTATGGTTGTGAAGATGAACAAAATTAGCCATAATTTTCTGTTATGACTATATTCTATTACAGCAATTTTTCCAAGATAGGTTTTAATTTAGAAACATCTGCTTTACCAGAGGATAACTTCATAACTCCACCAACTAGAGCTTGAATTGCTGTAAGTTTGCCCCCTTTGTAATCAGCTACTGTTTTAGGATCAGCCTCTATAGCTTTTTCTGCTAGTCTTTTTAGCTCCTCTTCATCCTCAATCTTACCTACATTTTTACCTTTTAAGCTTTCTATAATCTGGGTTGGTAAAACTGAGGAAGTATCTGGTTTTTTGTTGACTATATAATTTGCTATTTCTTGAACAGATACTTGGTGTTTTTTTCCATGCTCTAGCGTGCTTTCAAAAAAATCTGCCAGCTCTCTACTTTCAGCCAAAATATCAGCATCTGCTTTTTTAATCCCTAAGTCTTTTTGGTACCTTTCTGCCTTATCCCAAGGCAATTCTGGCAAACTTGACTCTAGACTCTTGACTCTAGACCCTTCAATTCTCAATTCCGGTAGGTCTGGTTCGGGAAAATAGCGGTAATCATGGGCTTCTTCTTTGCTTCTTTGTAAATATGTGCTCTTTTGCTCTGCATTCCATCCTCTAGTTTCCTGAGCAACCTTCTCTCCTTTTTCTATAGCTTCAATCTGTCTTTTTACTTCATATTCTATAGCTGCTACCATAAACCTAAAACTATTAATATTTTTCAGCTCAACTCTGTAGTTTGGTAACTCTGTAGTACCCTCTGGACGTACAGAAACATTCGCTTCCAGTCTCATATCTCCTCTTTCCATATCAGCGTTAGAGACACCTAAGTATCTGAAGAGTTGTTGAAGTTTTTTGGCATAGTCCCTGACAGCTTCTACATCATGAAAATCTGGCTCAGTTACTATTTCCACCAAAGGCACCCCAGATCTATTAAAATCTATTAGGGTTTCTGCGCCTCGGTGAGTCAGCTTGCCAGTATCTTCTTCTTGATGAGCCCTATTGATTCTTATCCATTTTCCATTTTCAATTTTCAATTTTCCATTTATACAAAGGGGCCACCTGTATTGGGAAATCTGGTAACCTTTAGCAAGATCCGGATAGAAATAATTCTTTCTCTCAAAAAGGGATCTTTCAGAAATTTTACAATTTAGGGCTAAGCCTATTTTCATACAATCTTCAATAGCAGCTTCATTACTATAAGGCAAGGCACCAGGTAACCCTAAACAAACAGGACAAGTATGAGTATTAGGCTCTTTACCAAAATAATCAGCAGAACACCTGCAAAACATTTTAGATTTGGTATTTAGTTCAACATGCACCTCAAGTCCAATCACTGGTTCGTACTGCATAATTCCTCCTGGCAAAAATTATCTATAAAAGTAATAACTTCTTCAGTGTCAGGTTCACCCTCAAAATCTACAAGAGCTGAGTAAAACCTGCTAGCTCTAGCAAAATCAGTATCATTCGCAAAATCTGCTTCCCACCTTATTTGTTCTGTATGATCACCACTCGGAATATACCTACAAAAGACTTCTACTGGGTTAATACCTCGCTCGTAGAACATTCCACATGCCCTGAGAATACTTTGGCGAGCTATTTTTCTCTGAAGGGTTGGGTCATGCACATCTACCTCTAGTCCTGCAGGAATGGCTTGCCAACCATTTGCCATAACTACTCTAACAAACGCTTCATCAAAATACCCTCCTTTAGCTTCTGTCATAACTTAGGTTTCGCCTTTCTCCAATCTGTTGCTTGTTCATATGACAAACCTACTTTTAATATAGTCTCCTCATCCCATTGCTTTCCTAAAATTTGTAGACCTACTGGTAAGCCTTCAGAAAAACCACAAGGAATAGATAATCCTGGAATCCCAGCTAAGTTAGCCATTATTGTATAAACATCTGAAAGGTACATATTCAGCGGATCATCTGTTTTTGCTCCCAAATCCCATGCTGTAGTGGGGGAGACTGGACCCACTATCACATCACACTTTTGGAAAGCTTTCTCAAAATCCTGTCTTATCAATGTTCTAACCTTGGCAGCTTTAGCATAATAATCATCATAATAGCCAGTAGATAAACTATATGTCCCTAACATTATTCTTCTTTTGACCTCAGATCCAAAATTATCCCTAGTTCCCCCATACCTTATTCCATCAAACCTGGCATAGTTGGAAGATATTTCAGAAGGCACTAAAATAAAATAAGCAGCTACCCCATATTCTGTATGAGGCAGGGTCACTTCTACAATTTCTGCTCCTAATTCTTCTAATTTTTTAATAGCTTTTCTGATAACTTCTTCAACTCCCCTATCTAATCCTTTGCCAAAATACTCTTTAGGCATACCCACTCTTAACCCTTTTAAATCATTCTTAAATCTTGAATCATAAATCATAAATCTTTCTTTTCTGCAGTTTGAATCAAGACTATCTCCTCCAGAAAGCCATTCTAAAACTAGCCCAGCATCTTTAACAGATTTGGTTATTGGTCCAATTTGATCAAAAGATGAGGCCATGGCAATAGCTCCATATCTACTAACCCTGCCATAACTGGGCTTTAAACCAACTACTCCACATAGGGAGGCAGGCTGTCTAATAGATCCACCTGTATCAGTCCCTAAAGCAAAAACACAAAGATCTGCTGCTACAGCTGATGCTGAGCCAGATGAAGAACCCCCAGGAATTTTAGTTAAATCCCAGGGATTTTTAGCAGGACCAAAGGCAGAGTTTTCACCAGAAGAACCCATGGTAAACTCATCACAATTAGTTTTTCCTAATATAGACACATTTTGTTCAGCAAGGTTATCAATAACTGTAGCATTATATGGAGGAATAAAGTTACTCAGTATCTTGGAACCTGCTGTAGTTTTAATACCTCTGGTTATAATTGAGTCTTTAATTGCCGCAGGAATCCCGCGACTACTATCACAAACCTCCAAAAAAGCATTTAATTTAGGATTAAATTTCTTAATCCTTTCCAAATAAGCCTTATTTAACTCTTCTTCCGAAAATTTCTTCTCTTCTAAAGCCATTCTAGTTTCAGTTAAAGTAAGACCTGTTATATCAGTCATTCTCAAAAACTCCTTTTGTTTCAAACATATTATCTTTTACTTTAGGAGCATTTGCTAAAGCTTCCTGCTGAGATAAAGAAGCAATAGGTTTATCTTCAGCCATCACATTACTTTGTCCAGACACATTAAAAGTGGGCTTAACATTAGTAGTATCTACCTGATTTAATTTTTCTATATATTTCAAGATATTAGACAGCTGCTCAGAATATTTCTCCTCTTCCTCATCATTCAAAGGTAAATTAGCCAGTTTAGCTACTTTTTTAATCTGATCTTTTGTTAATTTCATAACTTTTTCATCTTGACATTTTTTATAAAATCTGCTACTATTGATAAGCAGTTTGGAAACAAACTGTTATCAACCGCCCGTTGTAAAAGACGGGCTTTTTATTGGCTTTCACTCCTACTAATTTCATTTTTTATCTTCCTCAAGTCCAAATAAAAATCTGTACTCTCCACTAATTCTCTAGACACATGATATCTAAGTGAAGCTACTATAACAGTTTTGCCCTTATTTTGTAATTCCTTTATAAGGTAATTGAAATCACTATCTCCAGAAAAAAGAATACAATTATCAAAAGTATCCAATCTTTTTATTGCATCCACTGCAATCTCAACATCAAAATTTGCCTTCCGCAAATGCTCTCCATTTCTTCGATTTTTTATAAGTTTAAGTGGTTTGGTAATTAATTTATAGCCTGTTCGTTTAAGGACTGTTAAAAAAGCATCATGGTTTTTTGTATCAAATCTAACGGTATAAAATCCTATAAATTGCAGTTTAACTTTATTCTGTAACCAAGTATGTAGTTTTTTGTAGTCTACCTTAAAATTAAGATCTTTAGCTGATAGTTCAATATTAGCAGCATCTATAAAAACAGAAGTTTTACCATTTAATTTCAAACTAAAATTCTTCTCTTCCTTTTTAACCTGATTTTTTGTAAGCGCCATGAGCTGATTATACTGTATATTCAGCTTTGTGTTAACTATGGTAACTCAGATCCTTGACAAAGATTTACAAGTACATTATATTAATTTACCATGTGGGTAGGACGTGAACAAGAATTTTATTGTACCTTAGAAGGTCAAGCTTCAATCCCAATTAACCCTGCTGGCAACCCCACATCAGTTAAAGTTGTTTATCCAGAAGTAAATGGCCGAACTGACTTTGCTAGACAGCCCAAGTTAGTTCAAGTAATCCAAGAAGAAGGCGTAGAATTAACATTACTAGCACCTCCTCATCTGAGGTCTTGCTTATGGAGAAAGAATGATGCCAAAGAAGAGCCAGCACTAGCTAAACTATTAGATAATGGTTCTTATACCTGTACTGCAAAGGCAGGATCAGCTGACCCAGGAGAAAATGGGATGACTTGCAGCGCAACTGCTTTAAGAAGCATCCACGAGCGGATCAGAAACTTTAAACCAAAACAACCATCAACCCAAAGATAATTCGAGAACTTTTTGAAGAGTTTGTAAACTATCCCAATCATGAATTGAGACTGGAATAATTTGTTTTTCTAGCTTTTTGAGTAATTTTATTTTCTCTTTTATTTCTTCTTGCTCAATTAAATCAGTTTTAGTTAATATAACAATCTCTTCCTTTTCTAATAATTTGGGATTATACTTTTTAAGTTCTTCAGAAACTACTTTATAATCACCTAATAAATCCTGAGAATCTGAGGCTATACAATGAAGTAATAATTTTACTTTTTCTATATGCTTTAAGAATCTTATTCCTAAACCTTTTCCAGAAGCAGCTCCTTCTATAAGTCCTGGAATATCTGCTATTATTTTTCCCTCCCATACTCCCAAGTTAGGTTCTAAGGTAGTAAAAGGATAACTTGATACTTTAGCAGAAGCTGCAGTTAGCTCATTTAACAGGCTGCTTTTGCCTGCATTAGGTAATCCAATCAGCCCAAAATCAGCAATAAATTTTAGCTCTAATTTAAGAGGTCTTTCCTGTCCGGGCAGACCCTTTTGGGCATACCTGGGAGTAGTATTACTAGCAGATTTAAACTCAAAATTACCTCTGCCTCCCAGCCCCCCCTTACAGATTAATATTCTTTTGTTTAGATCATCCAGCTCAAATACCTCTCCAGTACTTTTATCTGTAATTTCTGTGCCAAGAGGCATAATTATCTCCAAATCCTTTCCATCATTGCCAGTTTTTTGAAAATTACCCCCCATTTCCCCATTTTCTGCTTCTCTAATTTTAGTATTAGAAAACTGGTTTAAAGCCCTTAAATCTGAGGTAACAGAAATATAAATATCTCCACCTTTCCCACCATTCCCCCCATTTGGACCACTTTTTTTCCCAGGGTTAAAAGAAACCCTCCCAGGTCCACCATGACCAGCTCTTAAAGTAATTTCCACTTCATCAATTAACATAGTCTAATTATATACTTTTTAGATAGGATTTATATTTTATTCAAATTATATTAATTATTATCAAAATTATATTAATTACTTATTGACATATACTAAATAAATATATATATAATATTTCTATCAAAATATTAGAAAGACTAGCTATTAAATGTCAAGAACCAAAATGAATACAACTAAAAGTCCTG
>CAZCNP010000009.1:0-24923 GCA_964500725.1 uncultured Gammaproteobacteria bacterium | reverse complement strand
GGCTTGTTATATCAATCTAATCCGCAGTCTGTTTTGCAAACATCTGGTGAGCCGCCAGGGCTAATTCTCGCACCCCATTTCTTTGATAATCTGCTTCATATCTGTGGACAACTCACAATAGAGCTTGGCTTCACATATTATAACGGAAAAGTGGCCATAATTGAAGTGGAGGAAGAAAACAATGAATAATTCCACTCTTCATGATGAAAAAACATTTTATCAAAAGTTCTTGCAGGATTTAGAGAAATGTCAGGATGAAGTAATCATAGAAAGCCCTTACATTACCACAGAAAGAATGAGAACTTTTGATCGTATTTTTCAAAAATTACTTAAAAACAAAGTAAAGATATACATAATCACCCGTGATCCAAAAGAGCATGAAGAATTCATGGAGCCACAGTCAGAAGATGCTATAAAGTGGTGTGAAATGATTGGAATTCAGGTTTTAATGTGTACGGGTAATCACCATAGAAAATTGGCAATATTAGACAAAAAAGTACTTTGGGAGGGATCACTAAATATTCTTAGTCAAACCAGAAGCCGAGAAATAATGAGGAGGATAAATGGACAAGAATTTGCCCAAGAAATGTTTAATTTCTTAAAATTAGGCAAGTTTTTATAAGATTTGCTATACTACCGACATGAGTTACCAATATACAGAAGAAGATATTCAAACGGTCATAAGATATCTGAGGGTTAAAAATCCAAAGAAGGCTAATCGAGAAGGAGCAATAGAGTTTTTGGAGGAATTAAAAGTTGCGGGAAAAGATATAGCCCAGGCATTAATGGATCTTGCTAAAACTTCAGAGAAAACAATAAATTAGGGTAATATATCAGAGGATTTTACTTTCAAAACCTTAAATAACTCTTCCAGTACTTTCCAAGATGGATTCTCTTCTCCCCTTTCTATCATTGCATAATAATTTGAACTAATTCCAGCTTTCTTGGCTACTTCAGATTGCTTTAAATCAAGTTGTTTTCTGGCGTTTCTTAAATTCTTTCCAATTTTCTCTTGTGAATTCACAATCCAATTATATAACTTTTGAAAGAAGTTTTCTTACCTAGCGATCCTAACTGGTTTCTGCTAAAATTGATCGTGTTCAGTTGAACTAATAATATGGACTATCCAAAAGGATCAGATTGGCGAAAATGGGATCTTCATATACATACTCCTAAGTCAATCGTTCAGTCTTATGGTGGAGATACATCAGCAATATGGGATGGATTTATAAAAAAACTAGCCTCATTACCACCCGAAATAAAAGTTATTGGGATAACTGATTATTTATTCTGTGATGGATATGAGTATCTTTTAAAACGCAGAAAAGAATTTCCAAATATCGAGTTAGTTATCCCTAATATTGAATTTCGATTAAGCACTTTTAGTGGTACAGAACATAACAAAAAAAGACATAACTTCCACGTTCTGTTTGACCCTGATCTAGAAGTGAGTATTATAAGAGAACAGCTTCTTAATTGTTTATCAACAGGTTATTTAATTGAAGACAATAATGAATGGCAACAGACCCCTACAGTTAATTCCTTAGAAGAATTAGGAAGAGCAATGAAAGCAGCTGCTCCAGCTGGAAATTCAATACATAGCAAACCCGACCTTGAAGTTGGCTTTGATAATATTACCTATAAAAGAGACGATATATTAAAACACCTAAATAAAAACCCTTTTAAAGGAAAATTTATAATTGCCATAGGTTATTCTGAGTGGGATCAGTCAAGATGGGATCAATCGGCGGTTGAAAAAAGAAATCTTATTAACTCTGCAAATTTTTGTCTAACAAATCTTGATGATCCTCAAAAAATAAGTGAGAATCGTGAGGATTTAGTTGTCAATAAGCTAAATAGTTTAGTGCTTCACTCATCTGATTCCCATAAATTAGAAGATGTAGGTAAGACCCTACTTTGGATCAAAGCTGATCCTACTTTTGCAGGTTTAAAACAAGTGTTGAATGAGCCATCAGCAAGAGTATTTATTGGAGAAACACCCCCAAATTATAAACCAGATCATAAAGTAATTTCTGAAATTTCCATACCTAAATCTAATGGGTGGTTTAAAGATAATTTCAAACTAGAACTGAATAGGGATCTTGTTACTTTAATAGGAGGGAGAGGTTCGGGTAAATCTGCACTTGCTGAGGCTATAGCATATGGAGCAGGAAGTAAGGATAATAATGAAGATGCTTTTCTTAGAAAAGCTATAAAGCACAAAAATTCTATCCTTGGAACAAAGGTTCAACTAAAGTGGGCCGATGGAACAGAAACTTCCTATGAAGTGGGAAGTTTAGCTGAAGACGCTGCCCTTATACAATACTTACCTCAAGGAGCAGTTGAAGAGCTTTGTTCCCACAGGAATAGTGAAAAGCTTCAAAAGCAGATTGAGAATGTAATTTTTCAAGCACTTGATGAGACTGAAAGACTTGGAGCTTCTGATTTTGACGAATTAAAATCTAGGATACTAAGCGCTTTTCAGTTTGAAAAAGATCAAGTTGTAAAGAAGATAAAGGATCTAAACTTTAAGATACATAATCTTGCCTTAACATTAAGAAGTTTACCAGACAAAGAGAAAATTCTTATACATAAAAAGAAGGAATTAGACCTGCTTCTCAAAAGTCTACCAGATTTACCAACAGAAGACGTAAAAGGGCAAGAGGAGCTTGCCAAATTAGTAGAAACTAAGAAAAAATTTGAGAATAGAATAGTAGAATTACAAACGAAATTAAGCTCGATCAGTGAGATCGAGATGAAAATCAAAATCTTCAAAACTCAAATAAGAGAATTTGGCGAAGAATTATCACCGCTTTTATCGAGCTTGAATATTTCTCCGAGCAGTGCATTTGATGTAAAACTGGATGATGTAGGGATTAAAACCTTGCTTGATGGTAAAAGAACAGAAGTATCTAATCAGTTGAAAATCTTAAAAGAAGGCAATAAGATGGCAGTCGCTTCCCTATTGGATGTGGTAACAGCAGATTTACAATTTGATAATTTACAAGCATTAAATCTAGGAATAGAAGGTAAACAAAAGGAAACTCGTGCGTTTGAAACTACAAAACTAAAATTTCAACAACAAAAGAAAACTGCATCTACTATCGAAAGTATCATAAAAGCCTTAGAAGCAGAAATTGAGAAGATTAAATCCGAATCTCTACCAGAGAAAAAGAAATTAGAAACCGAGAGACTAACTGTTTATAGTTCTTATTTTGAATTACTAAAGAATGAGCAGGAAAGAATTGAGGAATTATATAAACCTCTTCAGAAATCACTATTGGCTGGAACAGAAACAGACAAAAAATTGGTTTTTGAAGCCCAAGTAAACTACAAATTAGAAGCTCACTACAAAAATGGACTTGATATTATCGATAGAACTAGAAAGGGAAATTTTAGAGAGGTTGAAAGCCTTAAAAAGGTTTTAAGTGATTTATGGGAGAATTGCTCTAAAGGTGCTTTTGGAAATGTAGTGCTTCAGGACGGACTTCAAAAAATATTAATCGATTTTACAACCTTTGAGGAACAAGAAATATCTATTGAGGAACAAATAAGAGAGGAGTATGCCGTACAAGACTTTTATGATTGGTTATTTAATCCTTCATATTTTGAAGTTGTATCCTCATTAAAATTTAATGACACTGATCTCTATTTATTATCACCTGGGCAAAAAGGAATAATTCTTCTAATGCTTTACTTAGAAATTGATAAAGCAGATTATAGACCACTAATAATTGACCAACCTGAGGAAAATCTTGATAATCTATCTGTATATAAGGATTTAATTAACTATTTTCGGGAAAGAAAACAATATAGACAGATAATAATGGTGACACATAATCCAAACTTAGTAGTAAATACTGATGCAGAACAGGTAATAGTTGCAAATTATCATGGTAAGAGAACTCCAAGATTAGAATATAACTCTGGTTCGTTAGAAGATCAAGCAAAAAAGATTCCAGACGTTTCGGTTAGTAGATTTGAAGATGGAATAATTGAGCAAGTTTGTAACATCCTTGAAGGTGGGGATACTGCTTTTAACAAACGGAAAGATAAATATTTAATATCATCCAAGATATCCAAGCAATGATTAATCCCTTTAAGCAAGAGGAAAAGAAGCCATATACTTATAGCTCAATTGAGATGAGAAAATCACCCAGAATTAATATTAGATGGATTATAGCAGGATTAGTAATTCTACTTCTTTTGATTATAGCTTTGCTAAAATTAATTTAAATATGCAAATAATGCTTGACATTTATTTTGCATTATGCAAATAATGCATTAATGTCTGAAATTTCTTTATCATCAGTTAACTTTGAACAAAGAATAAATCAGATATATGATCATCTCTACGCCAGTGCTTCTGTTAAAACTCCCACAGCAATCGCAAATGAAGTAAGTAAAATACTTCATTCTCTAGCCTATTTAGAAAAGAAAGATAACAATTCAGAGTCGTTCAGACTACATACCAAGCTACAACAAAAATTAGATTCTGAAGCTAATTCGATAATTGCAAACAAAATCAGGAGCGCTTTTAAAAATGTTCAATTGAAATGGGGAATATACGAATCTGACGATACTATTAAACTGTCAGATTTTGACATTGCATATGTCTACAAAAAATTGAGTGGTGTACTTATTTCAGATCCTGATAAAGATATATTCGGAGATGCTATGGAAGTTTTCCGTTCTCATTGGGCTAAATCTCACGGTGGACAATTCTTCACAGATCAGAGGGTGACAAAACTAGCAATGACCTTATTAGAGTTTAATCCATTAAATGGTGATGATTTAGTTGATATTTGTACGGGAACTGGAGGATTTTTATTAGCAGGGGTAAATCACATAAGAAGTCTCTTGATACATGATAAAAGTAATAATGTTGAAGTAAAGATTGCAGACCTAGTTAAAAAAAGTTTAATTGGACAAGAAATAGATGAAGATGTGGCAAGTATTGCAAATACTACTCTGTCATCTAGAATAGGAGAAAAAGGATTGAGGCTAGTAAACCAAGGGGACTCAATTATTCCAAACGCCTTTGATAGAGAAAATACACCTATAAGATTTAATTCTCATCTTTGTGCTGCGACTAATCCACCCTTTGGCACAAAAATTACTATTAAAGATCCTAGCGTTTTAGTTGCCTATGAATTAGCTCATTCTCGATCATCAAGAGGTGAACAAGTGTCTTTCTTTAATCTCGATAAAATAGTTCCAAGAGCTCCAGATATATTATTTTTAGAACAAAATATAAAACTTCTTAAACCAGGAGAAGGTAGATTAGCTATTGTTACTCCATTTCAAATAGTTTCGGGCCCACAAACTCTTTTTGTAAGAAGATGGCTGCTAAAGAGAGCTCAAATACTGGCAGTTATAGATTTACCTCCAGAGACATTTCAGCCATACACCGGGACTAAAACCAGTCTACTTATACTTAAGCGGAGAGAGAAACCGCTTGAAGATATTGACTTAAGCCAAGATCCAGATATATTTATGTCCATACCTAAATGGATTGGACATGATCGACGTGGTAATCTTACCTACAAAAGATCAATAGATGGAACCATTTCAGATGAAATTTTATCCGATTTCCCAGAAGTTGAGGAGGCATTTCTTTCTTATAAAAGTGGCGAAAATCCGAACACTGTACATAAAGAAAGTTTTACAATTCCTGCTACAAATATACTTCTTGATTCTAATTTACGTATAGATGCGCATTTTCTCAGGTCACACATCAAAACTAAATCTTCACTACATAATGGAATCAATAAAAATACCAGTGAGTGGAAAATAGTTAAAATAAAAGATGTAGTAAAGAGAATTTTTTATCCTGGACGTTTTACTAGACACTATGTAGAAGATGAGGAAAACTCTGTGCCGTTTTTAGGTGGTACCAATATTACTCAATTAATACTAAACACCGAAAAGAGATTAAGCATAAACAATCCTAAGCTTGATGAGTTAAAAGTAGAGTCTGGTTGGATTCTAGTAACTAGAAGTGGTTCAACGGGAATAGTTTCGAGTGTCCCTCCGGCATGGAACGGTTATGCCATATCTGAGCATGTAATCCGCATTATTCCAGATAATGAAAAGGTTCCTTCTGAATATCTATATGCCTTTCTAAAATCAAAATATGGGCAGCATTTGTTAAATCAAGGCGTATACGGTTCTGTAATTGATGAGATTACACCAGAATTTATCGGCCATATAGAAATACCCATATCTAAATCAAAAAGAATACTGGGAGATATTTCTAGATCAATTGAAAATGGCGAAAAACATAGAGAGGAGGCTATAGAGTCATTTAATAATGGCGTTGAAAAGATTGAAAAACTATTTTTTGGTTAGCTTGTTTTACTTTCGTCTACTGCTCCATGCTTCTCAACAATTTCTTTCATTAGTTTAAGTAGCTCTGGAACCGTTAAATTACCTTGCAATTGATTACTTCTTCCCCAAACTAAAAAAGTATTTTTAGGTTCATGTTTTCCTTCTCTATCTAACGGTATAAAGTGACCTGAATGTATTTCTCGAAGGTTTTGAAGAATTATTTTTAAATCTATAGGGATTAATTGAATTGGATCTAGGTATGCTCCGGGTATAATTTGATGAGCAGTCAACCATAAAAACTTATCTTGGATAGTGTTAGGAGGAAGTTTTGGTGCATTATTCATGGATAAAACTTGTAGATAGTATTTAACTTCTACTAATGTAGCCGTTATCTCATCTGCATAAAATTTATGCTCTGGAGGAAGAAGCCATCTTTTTATTCTGTTTCCGTCTGCACCATCTTGGGGCCTACCGGGCAGTTTTTGAGAAAATACGCGCCAAGGTGCTGAACGACGCCCAGCGTCACGAAGCTTTGTAGTAAGCTGAGTTATACTTCTCTCAGGAAAGCCAGCAGTTATTAATAAACTTCTAGTTAGATTAGTAATAAGACTGATGAGCTCACGCACTTCTTCTACAGATATTTTGTATTCTTTTTTTGATAACTCAATTAACTTTTGAAGACTAGAATCTATATTTGTACTATTCATCTGTATTTTTTAATAAATCTGAAGCGCTAATTGATAATGCTTTTGACAATTTCTCTAAAGTGCCTAAAGAAGGTGCATTTCTTCCACGTTCAATTAAGCTTAAGAAATCTACAGAGATACGAGCTTTCTCTGCAAGCTGTTCCTGTGTTATTCCTTTTTCTCCTCTTATTCTTTTAATTTTTTTACCAATTTTCTGTTTAAGGCTAGACATTTCTTTGTACAACTTTATAATAACGTAGTTTCATTGCGGGTAACACCGAATATGATTACGGGTTGAATTAGTTTATAGGTGGATTACCACTTCCTAAAAATGTTCTGGGGTTGACTGGGATGCCATAGACTCTAATTTCAAAATGTAAATGGGGGCCTGTTGACCAGCCTGTAGAGCCCATTCTAGCTATGACAGTCTTGGTGGTTGTTATCTCCTGTCCTTTGACCACAAAGATTTTATCCAAATGGGCATAAAGGGTGGAGATATTATTTCCATGGTCAATTATAATATGTTTCCCATATCCCCACCAAATCTGTCCCGCATAAATAACCTTACCTGGTAACATGGGATTTATGGGATCACCTGCTCTACCTTGAGCATTGGCTATATCAATTCCGGTATGGAAAATCTGGAATCCGCTGCTTTGTGCAAACTCTAAGGTAATTACTCCTGTTGTAGGCCAGGCAGCAGTTATTTCTATTGGCGTAGCTTCACCGGTTGTGGGATCATGGATTTCTACCTGCTTTGTTTCTTCATTAACTGTAGCCAGTTTGTCAGAGATAATATCAAGTCCAATGTGGGTTAGAAGGATTACTGCAATAATTGGAATTGATATGGCAATTCCAAAAGCCAAAGCTACATACTTAAGCTCATCTTTAAAGGAGAAAATGAGGAAGAAAAGTTTGGGATTCATTCATTTTAATTTAAAATTAGCTTCTCCGCAGGATTAGTAGTAATAAGAGGGTGTTCTTTCGCAGATGCAACGATTTTTAATGCTACATGATTTTGATCTGCAATAATTAAGGCCTCACCTCTATCACAAGTTAGTAAAAACTTCTGTTCATATTCAGATAAATTAAATTCTTCTGCTACTTTTTTAATGGTAGTGGTATCCTGTTTCATTAATACTCTTAAGGATGATTGTGATGCTATGGCTTTGCCATACTCATTGTTCAAAAAGTCATTTGCCTGCTGGGAGATGATGCTTACCCCCAGATAGTACTTTCTAGCCCTTCTGGTGAGCCCTGCAACGAAATTGGCGGTCTCCTCATGCTTGAGCAGCATCCAGCCCTCGTCTATCACCAGCAGCCTTTTGACAGGGTCTTTTTTTACCTGGTTATAGACAAAGCTTGCCACAACAAACATCATGATCTGCCTTAAGGATTCTGATAAATCTTTAATATCAAAAACAACTAACCTGTTATTTAGTTCTATATTAGTTTGGCAGTCGAAAACACCATTCAAAGATCCTTTAATATACTTTTGCAGTCTGGTGCAGAGTTTTTTTTGGCCTAATTGTCTTAATGTCCTATGGAAGTCTTTTAAGGTGGGGTAAGATTTTGCTTTTCTTGGTCTGCCTCTTTTTGCTTTTTTCTTCTTTTTGGCTACAGGCTCTTCTTTCATGGAGTGGTGAAACTGCTTATAAGTTTGGATGATTGCTTTATCGACCACTGCTTTTTCCTCTGAAGTCAGCCCGTCAACCATTAAAGAGATAAGCTGTGTCAGATCCTGGATATGTTCTGCCAAATTATTGCCCTCACCTTCTCCGCTGCCATTTAGTGAGAAATCAAAGGGGTTAATTTTCTCTTTGGAGCGGACTGATAGCTTAATGTAAGTTCCACCTACTGATTCTGCCAGCCTTTTATATTCCCTTTCCGGGTCAATGACAATTACTTTTGTTCCCTGCATTAAATGCCTTAAGATCTCAACTTTAGCTGTATAACTTTTACCGGAACCGCTTTGTGCGAAGGTAATGCCGTTTGAGTTGTTTAAGGAAAACCTGTCTATCATTACCAGGGAATTATTGGATTTATTTACTCCGTACAAAATTCCTGATTCCTGTACCAGTTCTGATGAGGTAAAAGGAAAGGTTAAAGCAGCGGATGAGGAATCAAGGTTTCTTTTTTGGGCTAATAGGTTCTCGGCTCTTGGTAAAACAGACTGCAAGCCTTCTAACTGCTGGAAAGTGGCTGTTTTGCAGTAAAAAAGCCTGGTAGATAATACTGTCTCAAGCAGTGTGGTTGTTTTATTTAGTTCTATTAAAGAATCAGCCGTAATGGTGACATAAATAGATACCTGAAATAGTTTCTCCTGCCCCCTTTGTATTTTATTTTTAAGCTCAATGGCAGATTCCAGAGGATCAAGAATTTCTGATCCTATGATCTTACCTGACTGCTGCATGCCTCTTTTTGTTGATTCCAACTCTGTTATTTTTCTATTAAGTTTAGGCAATGCTAACATTGGATCAATCTGCTCAATATGGTATGAGATATCAACATTATGGTTAAAGTTAATCAGCATAGTGAGCCATCCTGTTGAAGCTGTATATGGATAACCAGAGACAAAAAGTGTTCGGACAAACTTATTACCCATTACCAGATGATTTGCCTGTTCTTCTAATCCAGAATATGAAATAAGGTCTACTTGGTCCTGGTCCCCAAAATTAAACTTAACAACCTTTTCTTTTTGCTTGTTTCTGTCCCTTAGCTTTTTAAAGTTAAATTGCATAGGATCCCTCAAATAATGTTTCGAATGTATCTTTATTAAGAGGTTGGGATTTAACCTGGTCTGTATTGTAAAAACTCCAGAAAAGTTCCAGAATCTCAAGGGAATCCAGCACTTTTGTTTTCATGCCCATTTTCTCCAGTCCCTTAATGACGATGTCCAAATTTAAAAGTAATTGCTCTTTTACCAATGCAAAATCATTCTTTCCGTCTTTTACATCATAGGGAACCACCACATAAAATCTTCTGGAAAGGATTTTGTTGCCTGAAACCAAATCCTGAATAAATTCGCAGTAAGTAACAATCTGGTTTTTGTAAACTTCTTCTGATTCCTTATTCTGTTTTTTTGCAAACTCTTCTAAATACTTATCAATATCTACTTCCCGTACCCTTATAAGGATCTGTAATGAGCAGGGAAGGGAGTTTAGGAAGTTTTGGAAAGAATCTATCAATACGTCCTGTTCATCTTCTGATTTCAGCTCAAAGTTAATGGCTGATGTTTCTAAGATCGCCCTGTATTTATTGCCCGGAAGAATTAAGACATTATCTTTAACTTCCTTAATTCTGATCTGCCTTCTTGATGAGGCTTTAGTTTTTGACTTGCCAAACAGCATTCATATCTCCTTCCTTATTAAACCTGAAGATTAACTTAGCTTTTGGATCATGTATTAATCTTTGCAGCAACCCCAAATCTTTATTTGTTAAAGTTTTAAGCTTCGCTTCGTTTTTGTTTATTTGTTTGGCTGTTGCCTTCTTTTTGGCTTTTTGGGGAATCTCTTCAATGATTTCTCTTAAATACAAATCATTTTTATTAAAAACATAATATTTTGGCCTGAAATAGTAGGAAGAAAGTATGAAGATCCAGTTAAATACCACTCTGCCTTTAATTCTTAAAGATAAGGTAAAAAAGACTAAAAGATTAATGGCAATCAAAATTATTTTGTATAAAGAAAATGATAATTTTGGAGGGAAGGCAGCATAGATAAAGGTACCCACAAATAAAGATGCTAAAAGTAAAATAATCTGAGTCAGATTAAAATTCCCTGCAATCTTATCCTCAACTGTAGTAATTTGGGCAGGAATAACAGTTGTTCTCATGCTGCCACACTCCTTCTGGGCATTCTGATCACTTTACCTCCACTGCTTGATGTAGAGTTTGTAATCTTATCAGCAGATTCAGAATTTGATGAGGAGATGACATTCATAATTTGCCCACTGACTTTCCTGATAATCCCACGTCCAGTGTTGTAGAAAACAAGCTGCATCATAATACCCGGGGTTTTAAGAAGGGTAAATAAAAGCCCTATTCCCACCAAAATTGATATTAAAGAGCTGGTGCCTGATTGCCCTGGAACAGAGAGAAAAGCAGAGGCAAGCTGGATAATCACCACATGCACAAAGACGGAAAACACAGCGGTAATGTAAGTTTTGACTGATATTTCAGCAAAATCTGAAAATTTAGGAACAGCCCAGAGCAGAAAAATTAAAGGGGCCATTACAGCCCCTAAAGCAATTGCTATTAGTCTGGTGACATAAAAAAGAAGCAGGACTATGGCCAAAATTAAAAAGAGAATCATAAAAATTGGGGTTATTAAAACAGTTGATCCGCTAACCAGTGAGGCAGGATCAAAAGCGTTGGTAATCCAGGCTTTGTTTAGTCCCCCTGTAGCATTTAAAAGCGCTTTTACCAGCTCATTGCAGGATAAAACAATCCAGTCTGCCAAAAAGATGGACATGTTGGCTCCTAAAAAGGCTAAACCGATTCTTGGAAGAAGATGCTTTAATTCAATCTCTTCAAAGCCAAAGTTAGATGCAGACATGAAGTGAAACCCTAATACTGCCACAAGCAGGGCAAATAAGGCATTGGTAATCCCCAGCATGACCAGCCAGAAGTTAAAAACAACCGAGTTGGTAAGGACAGAAGGGGTGGTGGTTAGAAAAGTGATAATGCCGTCTGTAATGGGTTTGGTGGCAGACTGGACAATGTTTGATAAAAATCCGGAAATAGCATCAAGCAGCACCTGGGTTAGACCATCAGCAGGTTCAACAGTTTCAATAGGTGATAACTGCAGCTGGGCAGATGATGTGCCCTGCGAAGGAGTATTAAAAGCTGTATTTAAAATTGAGGAGAAAAGTGCAGCTCCGATAATTATAGTCAGTCCAATTAAAGCATTCCAGATGGTTAATTTAGCCTGGTCTAAAGTATCGGGCTTACCGGATGAGGTGATATATAAATACCCTCCTCTGACAAGAAAAAGGACTGCGGCGGCAGAGGCAAAGATTAACAGTGTATTTAAAGTTTGATTGGTAAAATTGGTGATATCTTGATTTGTGGTAGCAGCAAAAACAGGAGAAGGTAGAAGAATATAAATAGCGATAAAGCTAAGTAAGCTTAATAACTTCATAACACATTTTAAGTTCTGGCAGTTTAAAGATTTACTGGCTGCCAAAGGCAGAGGTGGCAAGCTGGGTGACAATGTTCATCAAAACATACGCTCCCAAAACAACAGCCAAACCAATGGCAGAATATAAAATTGTTTTCTTTGCCCCATCCAAGGCTTCAGGATTACCACTTGATGTAATATACCTAAACCCTCCCCAGACAAAAAATCCTGCAGCCACTGCTCCGGCTAGTGTGACCATCACCTGGATAATATTTTTAATAAAAGACTGGACTTTGGAAACATCAGCGGATTGGGCAAATACAGGAGAAGCGGTTAAAAGGGCTGTTAATATGAGTGCATTTATAAAAATTGCTTTTTTCATACCTCACCTCCAATCTTAGGCAGAGGCAGAAAAAGTTTGAAGTAATTACAAAAACTCTTGGAGCAGTTTAGGCAGAAAATTAACAAAAAATCTTTGTTTGCCTTTTATAGCATAAGATGTTGTGATATTGCAAGCCCCTGAAAAAGCCCCTGAAAAGCGAATGTATTTATTTTTGAAATATAACCAGGTTGTGCTTATTATCTCTATCCGAAGCTCTTGTAAGGCTTACGCCTAAAAAACCTTCCTGTAAAGCACTCTCCATACCTTTAACATTATCAACTCTTAACTCTCTCTTCTCACCGCTTAGGTCTTTTTGGTCTTTTAATTCCATCTCCATAAAAAACCTATCGGTATTTGGATGCTCGGGACCAAAGTAAGCTTTTTTATAAGCAGTTATTCTATAACCATGTTTAAGGTAAGCATTTACGCCTCTCCCGTTAAATGGGTCTACAGACAAAGTACACTTATTAAGGCCTCTCTCTCTGGCTTCTTGATCTGCAAGTTGCAGAATAAATGTTCCAACACCCTGATCCCTATAATCTGGATGTACAGCGATACCATCTAAATAAAGTTCATCATCTCTCACATCAAAAACCCAATAAGCCAGCATGTTCCCGTTATTACCAAAAATTCCGCCCATAATTTCTTTTTTCGCTTGCATTTGTTCAAGCTCTTCTATTGAAAAAGGTGGAGGGTTATGGTCGGGGGGAGTATCATTTCTTTCAAAAGTTGCGACAGAATCGAATGCTAATAACTTAGGGAAATCCGCTTCTGTCAAAGGTCTTATTATTGTATTTTGAATAGGAGATTCTCTCATTTCTGGACTCATTTAATTAAATCTTAACTACATTTTTAGAAGTTCCATTAAGGAAATTCTCTATATTAGAAGTAAACATCTCTTGCTTATTTAGGGCAGCTTCTTTTGTAATATAAGCCATTGGTGGATAAACGATGCAATTTTCAAAAGGTAAAAGTTTCTTTAAATCCTCTTCTGCCATTTCATCTGAATGATCAAAAATAAAAGTAATATCTTCCTTTTTAAGTCTTTCAACCAGGGCATCAAGATCAACTAACTCCATTGGCGCAGTATTTATTACAACAGAACCCTCTTTAAGAGATTGAAACCTGCCTTGATTTAATATTTTTTCTGTATCTGGCGTTTGTGCCAGATTTATTGATAGAAAAGTGGCATTTGAAATTAAGCTATCCAGTTCTTCATATTTAATGCCTTTCGTTTCAGCTTCTGGTTTTTTATTTCTTGACCAATATCTAACATCTGCATTAAATCCTTGTGCAAGCTCAGCTACTCTGGTTCCTATATTTCCTAGGCCAATTACTCCAAATACCTTACCTTTAATCTCCATAGCTGATATTCCTTCCTCGGATACATTTCCAGCTCTGCCTCTTTTCTTACCCTCTTCAAGACCCCGGATAGTTTCTAAAATAGCTGCAAGGGTAAATTCGGCTACTGATTCGGTGCTATAACCAGGAAGATTACATACAACAATTCCTTTAGACTTAGCATATGCAGCATCCACTTTTCCAAAAGCTGTTGCTAAAATTCCTATATATTTTAGATTCGGAGCAGAATCGATATCTTCTTTAGTTACATTAATTCCAAAGTTAACTAACAAACAGTCTGTGTCTTTGAGGTTTTCTTTAATTCCAGAGGAATCTTTTGGAAGAATAACTTTATTATCTGCTAAAGTATCAATCCTTTTCCAATAATCGGAACTTAATTTGTTTTCATCAACACCGATTGATAGGATTTTCTTGAACTTCATAAGTACCCTATACCCCTTGTACTACTTTTGTGGGTATTTGTAAAGTTGCCTACAGGTACCGATACATAGCATCTTCTGCTATACTTTTCGAATGAGTTATGTATTTATAGGCGGAATTCCCGCATCTGGTAAAAGTTATCTAGCAAGAAAAATTGCAGAACAAACTGGAGCTTTTCATTTTGATCTAGATACTTTAAGAAAAGAGATGTCTAAAGATCCTAAATTAGAGTATTGGGTTAATTTTTTCTGGAATTTAGATGAAGAGGAGTATTATAAAAATACATCTTGTGAAGAACAATGG
This sequence comes from uncultured Gammaproteobacteria bacterium, assembly GCA_964500725.1. GTDB lineage: Bacteria > Patescibacteriota > Microgenomatia > Daviesbacterales > UBA10151 > UBA10151. The sequence continues at coordinate 10,320 of CAZCNP010000009.1, read as the reverse complement.
GAAAATCTGGTTAAACAATCAGAAGCATTTTGGCCTACATTTTTAAAAAAAATAGAAGAAGTAAAAGGCTCTCATAAATCTGCCATATTTGAGGGGGCAAATATCCTGCCTCATTTAGCTAAAAAAGATTTTGATTTTCCTGGGATATTTTTGCTAGGTGAATCAGTTGAAGTTATATTTGAAAGAAATAAGAAAAATCCTAGATGGGGTAAAACTAAAAAGCTACAAAAGATAGAAGCTGAAAATTTTTATATTTGTGAAGGTAAGATGTATATGAGTGAAGCAGAAAAATATGGCTATAAAACATTTAATAATTCTGCTGAAGCAGAGAAAGAGGTACTAAAATTATTAAAATGAAAATCTTAGTTTTTCTTCATGGAACTACGATAATGCATAAGAATGCGGTTAGTAAAACTCGTGAAGAACGAGTTAAGCAATCAATTGAGCGAGAAGAATCAGTTTTGGATTATGCCAATTATGTTCCCATTGATAATGCAGTTGAGAAATTGAAAACTTGGCAGTTACAAGGTGCAGAGATTTTATATCTAAGCTCTCATGATAATCAAGAAGATGTTGATAAGGATCAGCTAGTTTTGGACAAAAATAATTTCCCAAAAGGACCAATTTATTGGAGACAAAATGGACAAAATTATGCTCAAGTAACAGAACAAATTATACCTGATATTTTAATTGAGGATGATTGTGAAAGTATTGGTGGAGAAAAAGAAATGATCTATCCTTATATAAAGTCTGAATTAAAAGGGAAAATTAAATCTATCATTGTTAAAGAATTTGAGGGAATGGACCACTTACCAGACAATATTAGGGATCTATAAATGAAAAACGCTTTGATTCTTCATGGGGCAGGAAATAACTCTCAAGGTAACTGGTTTCCTTGGTTAAGAGAAGAACTTGAGGAGAAAGGCTATAAAGTATTCTGTCCTAATTTACCTAATTCTGATACTCCCATTCTAAAAGACTGGTTAGACACTATTTTTTCTAACAAAGATTGGGAATTTAATGAAGAATCAATAATTATTGGTCATTCATCAGGTGCAACTTTAATCCTTAGAATTTTAGAAAATATACCAGAAGATGTAAAAATAAATAAAGCTATTTTAGTGGCAGGATTTTTAGATAAAGGTTCTCTTCCGCAATTTTATCAATATAAAGTCGATCCATTAAAGACACCCTTTAATTGGAATAAGATTAAAAAATCCTGTCAGAGCTTTTACTTTATAGCCTCTGATAATGATCCTTATGACTGCGGAAGTAGACATAGCAAAGTAATGAAAGAAAATCTTGGCGGTGAAGAAATCATAATTCCAGATGAGGGTCATTTTAACTTGGAAGTCGGAGAACAATATAAACAATTCCCTAAATTACTAGAACTTATAGATTAACTTATTCTACCTTCCACCAAACTCTTAATTACATAAGCATATAAGGGGTTGCACCCCTCATTTTGCAAGGGTTTCCGTTTCACTTCAATAAACTGCGCTTCGCTTGCCCTTGCAAAATTCACCCCGCATATAAATCTCATGTATCAGGAAGCAGGCAGGCTGCTTCCTGGAATAAATATTTTCTAGGGAAAAGCCAGGAAAGGGGGTGAATAAGATGAATCTGATGCCAAAATATCTAGCTGAAAAGCTGCCAGAGCTGTATAAAGCAGAAAATGAGAAAGATCCGATAGTTATCTGCAAGTTTTTCCTGCCCATGACCAAATGGTACTGGTACGGGATAGAATTTGACGGAGAAGACAGGTTCTTTGGCTATGTGGTGGGAGATTATGCAGAGCTGGGTTACTTTTCCCTTTCAGAACTGAAATGGGTTGAGGGTCCATATGGGATAGGTGTTGAGCGTGACCTGTTCTTTGAACCCACATCCTTGTCTGAAATAAAAAAGCTCCACCAGTAAATCTTAAACCTGCCGCTGCTATCCCCAGCGGCAGGTTTTTTATTAAAATTTTCAAGGTTTGATATACTGAGTTCATGAATAGATATGGAATCATTCAAGATCCTGATAAGAGGCTTCATGAACTAAGCGACAATGCAAATAGTTTAGCAGAAGCCAAGAAGATCGTTCAAGAATTAATCGAGGTAACTAAAAGTGTAGATAAACCTTGGAGTATCTGGTTAGGCATGGCTGCTCCACAAATAGGTTATAACAAAAGAGTTATTATTCTCAAAGAATCTTATGCGCATTACAAAGTCATGGTTAATCCAGAAGTTATAAACCAAAAATATCTGTTTCCAATTTTCTCAAGATGCTTTAGTTTAAAAGGAATTTATCTAATAAAAGCCCATCTTTGGATTAAAATAAGATATCAAGATTTAGAGGGTAAAAACCATACTGAAATTATAAAAGGCGGTCGTGCTGCAACTTTAGAGCAGGAACTAAATCACATTAATGGTGTACTAATATCAGATATAGGGATAAGGTTAATATGATCAGTAAAAAACTCACAAAAATTTTCTCCTCTCTCTTGTATTAATTTACGCTCATGGTTTAGAAGAGATCTTAACAGGCTTTCAATATAACGACTCTTTCATCATTTTTGGTGCGCAATACTTCAATATAAGTGCAGAAACGTTCTACTGGATTTCCCATATCTTTTGGTGGGTAGCAGTTCCGCTTATTTTTATCATCTTTAGAAAGTCTCGTTTGATACTTCTTCTTATGGCTCTTTATGGAATTGTATTTATCTTTGAATCTCACCATATAGTTAAGGCATTACTGGTAAAAAGCTATTACCCTGGAATTATAACTGCGTTATTTTATCCACTAATAGGATTTTTCTATTGGAGGCAACTAATAAAAGACTGGAAGATAAATAGTAAATGAAACAAAAACTTGTCCCTGCACTTAACTTTGATTTTCTTACTCCCTTTTTTGATTTCTTCCTTTCATTAGCTGGCTATGGAACAGCTTTCAGAGAGAAAATATTAAAAGCTGCAAAAGTTGAGGACGGAGAAAATATTCTTGATGTGGGATGCGGTACTGGATCTTTACTTATTCTAGCAAAACAAAAGTTTCCCAATATTAAAGCAACAGGAATTGATGCAGATGAAAAGATATTAAATATCTTTGAGAAAAAGATTAATAAATTAAACTTGGATATAAAAATTATCAAAACTGGAGCGCAGGATATGCCTTTTACCTCAGGATCATTCGATCTGGTAATAAGCTCTCTTGTATTTCATCACCTTCCCACAGAATTAAAAAAGCAGGCTATGAAAGAGGTGCACAGAATTCTAAAACCTCAAGGTCGCTTTTTATTGGTGGATTTTGGCCCTTCCCTATATTTAAAAATACTCAATCCAATTCTTAGAAGTTTAGGTGTACAGGAAGCCTGGACACAACAGGATAATATTGAAGGCAGAATACCTCAATTTCTTAAGGAAGCAGGATTTCAGATAAAAGAAGTTTTACCCCCGCATAGAGCTGTTAAATTCATGTTAGCAACAAAGATATAAAAGTGTTATTCTACCCCAACTTTGTGTAAGGTATGTCTATTTATCCCCAGGCGTTTTATTTCATCCCAGGTGGATAAATGGAAAAGCATTGATATCCTTTTTTTCTCAAGCTGTTTTTTGATAAATTCATTCAGGTCATGTCTTAAAGTGTAGTTTGGAAGAACAAGTATTGTTTCAGGAAATGGAGTCTTGAAATTCTCCTGCCATAGATGGTTTTCAAAATACTTCATATATTTGCTAATTCTTATTTCTATTTTTTTCTTATTAAAATACCAGTCAAAAACTTCTATAAAATATTTCTTCTGTGACCCGTCTTTTTGCTTGATGACAAAATATGCATCAGGCTTTTGCTTTAAAAGATATCTAACTCCCTGCAGGTCAGCATTTGTAAAAAACTTCAGATTTTCTTCTTTAAGCCCTGCTCCTTTTATAAATTTAAGAAGAAAGATATAAATATGAGTTAAAAACAGGCAATGGTTTTTAAATGTTTTGGTGTATTTTGCTTCCCTCCACACCCGGTCCAAAATGGTGGTGTTAATATCCGGAATTTCAGGATGGTCTAAAAAATATTTGCGGCCCTCAGTCCCTAAAGAGAAAGCTGCTGGTTCTTCGTCAAGCTTTTTTCTGTAATATCTTTTTAGATATTTGTCTGTTGTTAATTTATTTAGCCAGGTTCTAATTCTTTCTTTGTGTTTGTGATGGAGGAGTATTTGAAATTGTTCGGTGTTTAGAAATCGGAATCTGTATGAAAGTATGGTTATTTTCTCAAAGTGTGGTTTTAGTTTTTTAAGAGGCTGGGTTTTATCTGAAGTTTTTTTAATCTTTCTGCTTTCGGGTTTCATGTTTAATTCCCTTCCTTATATTTATATAAGGAATATATAGGTAGTGGCTTTTATCATTTTAGGTTCAATTTTGCTCATTTATAGTAGTCTGCGGCGGCTACTGAATTTGTCATACAGTTAAATAGTCATCAGGCTTTTTAAACTCTTCTTCCTGGGTGATATTTTCATTATTTACTGCACTAACTTTGGGTGTATTAATAACCTTTGGTTTTACATAAACTATGGCATTTCTGTCCCTTGAAACTTGGATTAGTTTTTCAATTTTCTTTTTATCAACTTTTAAATTTAGCGGTACTGTTTCACCGGAGAATGGTTCTTCAGGGTTTATGGCAGCAATTTTCATATAAAATTTAAACGAGGGAAGATTAGCAATTTCTCCTTTTTCAACATACGGGGAAAATTGAGGAAGCATTAGTTTTTCATCATCGGGGTTGGCGCTTCTGAAAGAAATTACAGTCCCCACATTTGCCAAAATTACATTGACTAAATTCCTGTCTTTCTGTTGTGATGTGGACTGCTCCGCCATTGTTAAGTTGATGGCATATTTTCTGGCCTCTGACAGCATCTGGATAAATGATGGGGTGGCAAAGTTTTGGAACTCATCTACATATAAGTAAAATGGTGTTCTTTTAGATGCTTCTTTTCTGGCTCTTTTAAGTGCTGCCAGTTGAATTTTGGTCAGTATCATTATTCCCAACACTTCTGATGTATCCTCCCCTAATTTTCCTTTGGATAAATTACAGATTAAGATTTTTTTGTTGTCTAAAATTTCATCAAAATTTATGGTTGATCTTTTCTGCTCCAGAATTCTTTTGGCAGAAGGAGAGAATAAAAATCTTCCAACTCTTGAGGTAATGGGGCCGATCATTTTAACCTTTTGGAAATCTCCTGCCTTTCCGTACTCATATTTCCAGAAGTTTTTTAAATTTTCATCTTCTAAATTAGCAGTTGCAGTTGTCTGGAATTCAGGGTTTGTCAGCAGTTCATACACTGTAAATAAGGTGGGGTCTTCTAAGGTTAAGGCAGTCTGGATGGTGTTTCTTAAGGTATATTCTAACCTGTGGGCATGGGCAGACCAGACTTCTGAAAATATCTTTCTAAATAAAGAAATGACAGATTCAGTAATCAACTCTTTTTCCCTTAACTGGTCATCTTCAGAAAGTCCTGGTGTTAGCTCCAAAAGATTTAATCCAATAGGAAAGCCAATATCATCCGGGTTGAAATAAATCAGGTCATTTTTTCTTTTATCAGGAATACAGGAAAGTAAACTTTCAGCTAAATCTCCGTGGGGGTCTACAACAGCAACGCCTTTGCCGTTTTTAATATCCTGGTTTGCCATCGATAAAATCATGGTGGTCTTTCCTGTACCTGTTGCTCCAATAATATACATGTGCCTGACTCTTTCCTCTTTTGTTAGTCCAATGTCAGTGGTAGTGCCTCCATAATTATTCTGGGCAAATATAACATCTAAATTATTTTCTTTTTTCAAAGATAAAGGAGCAGGTAATTCTTTGGAGTAAACTTTAACAATATTTTCAGTCTGGGCAACCCTGGAGTAGGGAAAGTGGTACAAGTCAGATATTTCTGAAACAGAAAGAATTGATGAGCTGCTATTAAAAAGAAGTGACAATAACCTTTTCCTGAAATTTAGGAGTCTTACCTTATCTATAAGAACAGGTGGAAAGTTGTATCTTTTATTTAATGACTGGTATTTGGGAACTGAGAAGATAGCCAGGGATGAAGTAAATCCCTTAATTCTTTCTTTGAGATCACTTTTATCCTTAACTACTACCAGTAACCTGATTGATGATTCAAAAAGGGGCTGGTCAATTTTTTGCTGGACTGACTGGACTGCAAGCTGTTCAAATGAGCTTAATATCCTGGCTGGTTTATACTGGTTCTGTCTTAATTGATCCTGGTATTGGGGATGAAGAGCATAAGTTGATCTGATATTACCACCAGATGTTATCTCTGTTAGTGCCCACTGTAATTGAGCAGCTAATACATTAACAATCTTGCTTATTACTTTAAAAAGAAAAGTGACAGGAGCAAAAGCTAATGGAATTTGAAACCTGTTTAAATAGCCCAGAACATTCTCATTATTTAAAATCATCCTTGATAATTTACCTGTTTCACTTTTTTGGGTGGGAGATAAAACAATCTGAAAGGAGATCAGCTCACCAGGTGATAATTTAGTCATAGCTCCTGTGATATATGCCACAGGATCATGCTCTTTTAAGATATCCTGCCTTTGCAAAGGATAAGCAAAATGTCTCTTTAGTTTATACTCAACAACTTTAGTCTGAAACTTATCTAACTTTCCTACATTTTGGGGCAAGTACTCATTAACTCCTTTTACACTTACCTGGGGAAGATATGAAAGTAAACTTCTTTTAACATTAGCTGCCTCAGAGGGTGTAGTTCTGATTAAATACCTGATACCCTGGTTCTGGGTAGAGGCTATCTCAAAAGAAAAGACAGTCTTTTTACCAAGAATTCTATCCTTGAAGTTCTTCTGTCTGGCTAGATCATGTACCACAGAAAAAAGCTGCTGGGTGGTGTATGCAGTTTTTTCTGTAATGGCAGGAGGGGTTAATTCCAGTAAAACGCTTAGTTCATTCAGTGACCTTTTAATATTTAAAAGCCTTCGTAGAAGAAAGACGAAGAATGTTAAGAACGCCAGAGAGATAATAATAGAAAGAAAAAAACCAGAATTTATAGCAACATTTTGGGAATGAAGAAAAGAAGAAAACTGTCCTAATAAATAATCTGCTCTAAGTTTCTGAAAATCCATTACTTTAAGGAGCAGTTGGCAGTATGGACTTTATAGCACAAATTATTTGCAATAACCAGTTCCAGCTTGTATAGTCAAAATATGTCAGAACCTACAACCGAGCTTTCAGAAAAGGGATTAGCAAGACGGAAATTTGTTCTTGCAGCAGGGGCAACTGCATTAGGAGTTGGATTATTCGGCTTAGGTTATGAAGCAATGCGTCAACAGGCTAGGCAAGAAACAGTTATAGATTTTTCAACAGAGAATGCCGATTATAGGTTCTTAGGTGGTGCTCATGGGGCTGTAGATCGCCCTGATAGTTTGAATATGTTAACTGTGCTTAGAAGAGAAATGGTGCCTGATGATGCTACCTTTTTTGAACTGGAGACTGGAACATTGCCCTATCTTTCCCCAGAGGCTTTTCCGCTTCTTGATCGAGTTTATACTAAAACATCCTCAATTGATTTTTTACAAGAAGTAATACCTGCACTAACAGAAAAACAACTACCTCTAATTTTAACTGATGCTCCTCCAGTAGGTATTGATCCCGTATTTGTAACTAACTTAGGAGGAATGTCTGTATTACTAGCAATAGGCTTAGGAGCTCGTATTGACCATAGTCTCACAAGGAGAAAATTTCTTCAACTGGGTGCAGCTACAGGGATGGGTTTATTAGCAGGAAGAATGTGGTCAGCAGAAGTATTAAAATATCTCCACAGTTGCGCCCAAGAGCCATGGGCTCAAAAACTAGCACAAGTTAACCATTATATAGAACTCTCTACCCCAGAATCTCTACTAGTGACTTTCCGTAACTCTTTAATATCTGCCAAAACACTTGGGTTAGAGGAAAGACTACCTAAAAATCCTGCAACAGATAAATCAAAAGGTGTACTAATTTATGGTTCGGGACACTGGGGTATACCTGAGTACATGAAATCAGGTCAGCAAACAATAGTGGACTATCTTTCTTTATACCCAAAGCCATTTATTGAGAAGTTTTTTGGTCAAGCTAATCCCCATTTGTATACCAGTGTGACTATAACTCCTGAAGGTGATAGTTTTAATATACAGAAGGTTGAGAATACTGCACTAAAAGCTATTTTTACATAAATTCTTACAATTTTACTACTTGACAACTACCTATATTTGTATTATAACTATAGTTATAATATGAAGCTAAAGATGTAATATGCCATGAACAAATATACAGTAATTAATGGGCGTAGAAAGAAGTTTAGTATAAAGGAAAGACCGCAGTCTAAATTATCTCCCGAAGAGCATATCAAAGCCTTTGCTAATATCATCATTGACCGCATTTTAGAAGAATCACAAAATCCAAATTCAATACTGCCATGGAAAATCAAATAAAAATCGATAATGCTGTCGCTGCAATAAGAGTCTCCTCAATTAAACAAGGCCTCCAGGGTGATTCCCCGGATGATCAGAAAAAACAGATTGAGAGATTTGCTCAAATTCATAACATTACTATCAAAAAATATTTTGTCTTTCTGGAATCAGCCTCCAAGGAAGTACAGCCCTTGCAAGAGGCTGTAGATTACTGCAAAAATCCCAAAAATGATATTCAGCTTGTTATTATCAAGTCAATTGACAGGTTTACCAGAGGAGGGTCTTTCTTTTATGAAGAGCTTAAAATGCAACTGGTCAAATATAAAATCAAACTGGTTGATCTTTATGGAATTATTGGAAACCAGCAGGTAAATACTTTAGACCATTTAGGAATTGAATTTGATTGGAGTGTTTATTTCCCTACCAAAAAGGCAGAAATATTAGAGGCAGAAAGAGCCAAAGATGAGATCAGGGATATTTTAACCAGAATGATTGGGGCAGAGATAAGATATGTTCGAATGGGCTATCGGGTTAGACCTGCTCCCTATGGGTATATGAATGAGAAAGTAGAAACTCCACACGGAAAACGGGTTATTTTAAAGCCCCACCCGGAAGAAGCACAATATATTATAAAAATGTTTGAGCTTAGAGTGAGAAAAACTTTAACTGATAGAGAAATCGTGGAAGAAGTTAATAAACTAGGCTACAAATCAAGGGAGCATTTTATCAGAGATCCCAGGGATAAACTTGAGATAATTGGTAAAAGAGGGGGGAATAAACTCACTCTTAAAGCATTCTGGGCGTATATTGTTAAACCCATTTACGCAGGCATTAATGATGAAAAATGGACTGACCCTGAACCGGTTAAAACCAAGTTTCCGGGTTTAATATCAGTAGAGCTTTTTAATGCTGCCAATAGAGGTAAGGTTGTTTTAAGCGAGAAGGACGGCGGTATAACTATTTATAAAAATAAACCGGAAGCATGGAGAGTAGTCAAAAGACTTAAAAATCCTAATTATCCATATAAAAGATATGTTCTTTGTCCTGAGTGTAATAGCTCTTTATATGGCAGTGCCTCAAGGGGTAGAAGCGGCAGATACTTTCCTGTTTACCATTGTGACAGGCATGCAAGATTTAGTGTTTCAGTCAATGATTTTAACCTGACAATTGAGAATTTTGTTAAAAGCATTAAAGTTACAGAAGAAGGCATAAAGAAATTTAAAGAAGTGGTATTAAAGCAGTGGGGAGAAAGAATGGAAAATGGACAAAAAGAAATAGAAAATATAGATCAGAAAATTCAAAAACTGGAGATGGAAAAAACTCTCTTAGGAAATAAGATAGCCATGTTAGTTTCAGAAGATGCTATCAGAATCATTGAGGATAAATTAAAAGAGGTTGTCGCTCAGATTAAAGATTTAGAAGAAACAAAGACAAAACAGGTAGATAAAAACACCAATATGGATATGGTGGCAGAAGTAGTGGGATATTTTCTAGAACACCTTGAGTTTTTGTTGCTGGGAAGCCCTAATCCATTAAAAAGAGCAGCCTATTTCGGACTGCTCTTTACTCAAACTCCAACATACCAAGAATTGGTTTCTAGAACCGCAAGATTAGCCCCTTATATCAAGCTAATCAATACACTAAGCGACAAACTAGTTCTTAACTGTGAGCCGCACAGGAGTCGAACCTGTAACCTATTCCTTAAGAGGGAATTGCTCTGCCAGTTGAGCTAGCGGCCCAAAATCATTTTTAGTATACAACACAACCATTGTTTGGAGCAAGAATAAGGGGTTTAGTACGTTACAAAGTAGTTAACAACGGCCTTCTTTTGTAACTCCGAAAGCCAGACTTGGAATTTTTCGCTTATTTTTTGTCGTTTCAA
>CAZCNP010000008.1:0-26892 GCA_964500725.1 uncultured Gammaproteobacteria bacterium | reverse complement strand
ATGGAATCTAAGATCTCACCCTTTTTAGCTTTAAAAGTTCCTGTTTTTAGAAACTACCTATTAGGAGCATTTCTTTCAGAGGTTGGTAACCAGATGCAGGTGGTAGCTGTTGCCTGGCAGGTTTATGAGCTGACCGGGAATCCTGCTTCTTTAGGGCTGATAGGTCTTGCTAATTTTGTGCCAATAATGCTTTTTTCTTTAATTGGAGGTTTGACAGCTGACAAGATGGATAGAAAAAAGCTTTTAATAATTAGCCAAAGCGCGCAAGCTGTTTTAGCAGTTAGTTTATTTGCTGTAACCTTTTTGAATTTAGCTAATCCTTTTATTATCTATGCAATTTTAGTGCTGGTTGCTACAACCCAATCTTTTTCTATTCCAGCCAGGCAATCAGTGATGCCAAATTTAGTGCCCAAAGAGTATTTTATGAATGCTGTTTCTTTGGGTACTTTACAATTTCAATTAGCTACTATGATTGGTCCGGCTATCGCCGGATTTTTAATTGGAGGAGCTGGGGTAGCCGTTGTTTATCTTATTAACGCTATTTCATTCCTATTTTTTATCGGCTCAATCCTGACTATTAAGGTGTCTTTGCAAAAGCATGATACAGACGATGTAGCGATGAACTTATCATCCATTTGGGAAGGGGTAAGATTTGTAATTTCTACCCCAATTTTATATATGACTATGATTTTAGATTTTTTGGCTACTTTTTTTGGCACAGCTACTATCTTAATGCCGGTGTTTGCCAAAGATGTGCTCCATGTAGGTGCTCAAGGGTTAGGCTTGCTTTATTCAGCTCCGGCAGTAGGAGGCGTGATTGCTGGTTTACTGATTGCTTCTTGGCATCATAGATTAAAACACCAAGGAGAAGTTATTATTGCTGCAGTGGTGCTATATGGGGCAGCTACTATTGGATTTGGTTTGTCTAAAGTATATATTTTGTCTTTAATATTTTTGGTATTGGTAGGATTTGGGGATTTGATTTCTACTATTGTGAGAAACACTATTAGACAACTGGTTACCCCAGATCATTTAAGAGGCAGAATGGCCTCAGTTACCAGGATCTTTTTTCAAGGAGGACCGCAGTTGGGAGAGATGGAAGCAGGATTTCTGGCAAAAGCTGTCGGAGGACCTGCTTCAGTAGTGGTGGGTGGAGCAGGGGTAATTTTAATTACACTTTTAGTTGCCTTAAAAAGTAAGGCTTTAAGAAATTACAAAGGAAAAGAAATAGCAGTTTAATCCTCAGTTTAAGGGAGAAATAGAATTGATGATTTTATTTACCTCTTTAGATTGAGATTTTGTGTCAGTGATAATAAATAAATTATTTGGTTCAATACGAAGTGAATAATAGGAACTACTTTCACTAGTGATTTTTTTACCCAGAATACCAGTCTGTGTTCTGTATTCTTCTTCGGTACATCCTCCACCTTCACAAATCCCGCCTTGAAAATTCAACTTTATAGAAATGGAAGCAGAGCTATTTTTGTCTCGTAGGGCAATATTTTTATTTGGAATTTTTAGATTTGGATTCTCAATACTACCTGAATAATTTGTTTCTTCAGCTTTAACGATCCAATTGTCAGGATAATTAAACATAAAACCACCTTCGTTATCTTTGTATGTTTTCCAGTTAGCAGTTTCATCCACAGCTGGAGTAGGTGTTGACTCAGTAGTATGCTGAGGTACAGGTTTTATTTGTTTTTGATAAATTAAATATCCCCCAACTGCTAAAGCTATCAGAAAAACTATTAATATTGGAGCTAAACCCTTTTGCATAAGCTATTTTTTGATCTCAAGTGGTGTAGACATTGTGTAAACATTTTTTAATTTACTATCTGCTTTTCTGGCTCTCTTATAAAAATCAGGTCCAGCATTTTTAAAAAATCTGCTGGCAAATAAAACCTCGATATAAACTGGCTCACCACTTTTTGTATAGTGGGTAATTATCATGTTTCCATCATCCTCCCCATAATCATAAGGCTTATCTGATAACCAGATGTTTAAAACATCATCCTTTGGTTCATAAACAATTTTATTCTTTCTATTTTTCATATCTTGCCTTTCTGCTTGGATAAAAAGTTATCACTGTAATTATACTACTCTTGAGGGTATAAATCACCCTTAAATTGTGCTTTGGATCCAAACTTTTTAAAATGAATTCAGCTCCTCTTAATAGTTCTTCCCCATGGTAATCAGGATTTCCTAAGGCATTTCTAATATCCTTTTCCTTTAAATTGAATTTTTTGATATCAGGATGGTCAAATTTTCCTAAAGCATGATTTGTAAAGACAATCTTCATAAAATGATAATAACACACCCCTTGACAAGGTATTAGCAGTCATGGTATCTTAGTGCTAATGGCAAGTCTAACAGATAGACAACAAGCACTTTTAAAAGCAATAGTTGAAGAATATATTGAGTCTGCAGAGCCTATTGGTTCTGAAGTTATAGAAAGAAAATATAACCTTGGAGTCTCCCCTGCTACTATCAGAATTGAAATGGGAAAATTAACAGACATGGGGTATTTAAGACAGCCCCATACATCTGCAGGTAGAGCCCCAACATCAATGGGCATGAGATTTTATATTGCTGAGTTGATGAAGGAAAAGCAACTTCCTGTAACAGCTGAAGTTTCTATTAAAGAAAAACTGATGTCACAAAAATATAAGCAGGAAAGACTTTTAAAAGAAGCTGTGACTGCTTTGGCTCAAAGGCTTGATATGTTAGGTTTGGCAATAGATGATGAGGGAGTAGTTTATTATGCTGGGGCAGCAAATATTTTGGATTGGCCAGAATTTTATGATATAGATGTAACCAGGTTTGTTTTATCGTTATTTGACGAGAATCCTAGGTTACAAGAAATTATTGGTAGAGCAGTAGGATCTGAGCCAATACATATTTTATTTGGTGAGGATATGGAGTTTGAGTATTTGCGTCCAACCAGTTTTGTCTTTACCAAATACAATGCAGATGTAGATAAAAATGGAATAATTGGGGTAATAGGCCCAGCCAGGATGAATTTTTCTTTAGTGTTGCCTTATGTAAAATATGTAAGAAATATGATAACAGAAGCTATGGTCAGAGGATAAATTATGGATAAGAAAAAACAAAAAAAAGAACAATTAGATGATGCAATAGAAAATGCTACTAAGTTAGCTGAAGTACAGCAGTTACAGAAGCAGTTAGCAGAGGTCAAAGTTGAACATGAAGACCTTAGGAATCAACTTAAAAGAGCAGTGGCTGATTACCATAACTTGGAAAAAAGAGTACAGGAAGGCAGATCTGAGCTAACAAAATGGGGTACAGGCGAGCTTTTGGTAAAGTTGTTGCCAGCATTAGATCATTTGGAGCAGGCTCTTTCCGGAGCAGGTGATTCAGACAGGCAGTCAGGATGGTTTAGAGGAGTAGAGTTGGCTGTCAAAGAGTTAAATCAAGTTTTGCAGTCTGAAGGTTTGAGTCAAATTGCAGCAGACGGACAATTTGACCCAAACTTACATGAGGCTCTTGACACACAGGAGGGGGAAGATAATAAAATATTAAAGATAATCAAAAAAGGTTATACTTTAAATGGTAAAGTACTGCGCCCAGCAGGAGTAGTAGTAGGAAGAAAGGAACAAACAAATGGCTAAGATTGTAGGGATTGATTTAGGAACAACTAATAGCGCTGTAGCAGTAATGGAGGGTGGTAAGCCCAAAGTTATTCACAGCGCTGAAGGGGAAAATATTATCCCCTCAGTTGTTAATCCTACTAAAAATGTAGTGGGAAGGGTAGCTAAAAGACAAGCTATAGTAAACCCCAAAGAAACAGTATTTTCTGTAAAAAGGTTAATGGGTAGGAAATTTGATGACCCAGAGGTTAAAAGGGATAAAGAATGGCTGCCTTATACCATCAAATCTGGTAAAAATGATATGGCTGTGGTTGAGGTTGAAGGTCATGAATACACCCCACAAGAAATTTCTGCTCAAATTCTACAAAAAATTAAAGCTGATGCAGAGTCTTACTTAGGTGAAAAAGTTACAGATGCAGTAATTACAGTCCCAGCTTACTTTGATGATGCTCAAAGGCAGGCTACCAAACAAGCAGGAGAAATTGCAGGACTTAATGTCCAAAGAATAATTAATGAACCAACTGCTGCAGCTTTGGCATATGGCTTGGATAAATCCCATGCTCATACTATTGCTGTTTATGATTTGGGTGGAGGAACCTTTGATATTTCCATCTTAGAATTGGGTGATGGAGTTATTGAGGTTAAATCCACTAATGGTGATACTCACTTAGGTGGAGATGATTTTGACCAGGTAATCTTAGATTGGCTTGCTGAAGAGTTTAAAAAACAAGAGGGGATTGATCTAAAAGGTGATAGGCAGGCTTTGCAAAGGTTAAGAGATTCAGCTGAAAAAGCTAAAATCGAACTTTCCTCTACTCAAGAGGCAGAAATATCAATTCCTTTTGTAACTGCTGATGCTTCTGGACCAAAGCATTTAGAGATGAAGTTATCCAGGGCCAAGCTTGAGGCTATGGTCAAGCCTTTAATTGATAAATCATTTGAGGCTGTTAAGTCTGCAATAAAGGATTCTAAATTAGAAGCCAAAAATATTGATGAAGTAGTTTTAGTAGGTGGAATGACCAGAATGCCATCTGTACAAAAGGCAGTTCAGGATTTCTTTGGCAAAGAACCACATAAAGGTATTAATCCAGATGAAGTGGTGGCTGTGGGGGCTGCTATTCAAGGTGGAGTATTGGGTGGGGAAGTCAAAGATGTTTTGCTTTTGGATGTGACTCCCCTAACTTTGGGTATAGAAATCTTAGGAGGAGTAAGAACCCCCTTGATACCAAGAAATACAACAATTCCAGCCTCTAAATCAGAAGTTTTTTCAACAGCAGCTGATAATCAGACCTCAGTAGAGATTAATGTTTTGCAGGGTGAAAGAGAAATGGCTGCAGATAACAAATCTTTGGGTAGGTTTATCTTAGATGGTATTCCTCCAGCCCCAAGAGGTGTGCCGCAAGTTGAGGTAACTTTTGATATTGATGCCAATGGAATATTAAATGTCACAGCCCATGATAAAGCCACAGGTAAAAAGCAAAATATTACTATTACTGGTTCAACTGGTCTTTCCAAAGATGAAGTAGAGAAAATGACCAAGGAAGCAGAAGCCCATGCAGAAGAAGATAAAAAGAAAAAGGAAGGAATAGAAATTAAAAATCAGGCAGATACCTTGGTTTATACAGCAGAGAGAAGCTTAAAAGATGCTGGGGATAAGGTCTCAGCTGAAGTTAGGACTGATGTAGAACAAAAATTAAGTGATCTAAAGTCTGTTATCCAGACAGCTTCCCCTGAAGATTTAAAGCCAAAAATAGATGCGCTGTCAGAGGCTTTGCAAAAAATAGGAGCAGCCATGTATAAAGATCAGGGTGCAGCAGGACAAGGCCAAGCTGGTGGACAACCTGATGGTGAACAAAAAGCTGGCGAACAAAAAGAAGAAACACCTAAAACAGAAGAAGCAGTTGAAGGTGAAGTAGTTGAAGAAGAAAAGAATGGGGCCAAGTAAAGAAAGATTAAACCCTTTAATTAATTTAACTGATAATCAGCTTCGTGAAGATTGGGAGCAGGCTGATAATAAGCCTGGAGAAAATGTTGAGATTAGAGGTATAGGTGTTGTTACCAAAGGCCAATTTTACTTGGAACTAGTTAGGAGGAGTGAGATTAAGGCCATATCTCATATTCTGGCACCTTCTAGATTAAGACATAGATTACGAGGAAAATTTCCTCCCCCACATCCTATAGATGGATCTAGTGCGATGGAACTTTTAAATAGAGTAGGCATTAGGCGAGTTATGTCAAGAAGATAAACACCCCATAATATTTTGCCCTATTGACAGTAGAATAAGATTAGATATATGTTGCTTTTTTCCCTAAAATGGGTAAGGAACAAGGTACGCCTGTGTCGGGTTCTATTATTGATTTGCCTCCTATAGCCGATCTTCACGATCCCCGTTTACCTAGGGTCTTTAAGGGTTGGACGGATTTTAGTTTGAATCACGCTCAACAACTTAGCAAAATAGGCACAGCACAACCAGGGCAAGTTGCCTCCTTGGCACAAGAACTCTCAAATACGATTAGTAAAGTAATTGGAGTTGAAAACGAGAGGAGCAGCTTTAGTTCTATTAGTGAAGAGAAAGTGGTACAACTAACTGATATAGTTTCAGGAGAAGGGAACAGGATTATCTTTATGCGTCATGGTGAACAAAGTCCTCCAGAATGGATAACTTCCTTAACAGATCCTGCTTTACGGAAAATACGGATGATGCGGGATCCTTTTAACAAGCAGGATTTACTGACAAACAACGGTTTGGTTGATGTTTTTGTGACAGCCTTGGCTTTGCTGCATGTTCAAGTTTTGACAGGCAGGAGGGCTCGGATTTTTTCTTCGGAAAACTTAAGAGCAAAAGAAGCAGCATATATAATTTCTACAGTCATTTCTGGTTCTTCAGTATCTACCTTGGAAGGATTAAACAGTATCACCTATAAAGATGAAATCGATCAGCCTTCTGTGACCGAAGAAGACCTGTTAACTGATTTACCTTCAGGTATGATGCCATGGGATCCCCAGCTGGTGGATAAATTATGCAAAAGGCCAAAAAGTGGCATGAGCCAGTCAGAAGCAATTATAAATACAATTGGTGGTTTAGTTGAGTATGCAAACAGAAAAAACGGTAATAAATTAGCGATAGTGGTGACTCACAGTCAACAGATTGCAGAAGTTTTGAAAGAGACAGGGAAGCTGGATGATCCAGCAAAGCGTTTTCCCGAGCTGACAATGATGGTGGTTAGAAATGGAAATCTGACTATTTTATCCACTGGTGTACTGGAAAAGATCGTGCCTGAATCTATAGAAATTAAGACTGCAGATCAATTTATTTACTCCTTTGATCAGATCGATGATGCAATGATTAGTCAAATTGGGGGAAAGGCGGCTAATTTGGTAAAACTAAAAAAAGCTGGTTTGTCAGTACCTGATGGTTATTGCGTTACTACTGATTTGCATGATTACTACATTGCCAATGGCAAAATTCCGGCAAATTTAATAAATCAAATTATCGGGATAAAAAAGGCACTTGGAGATAAAATTGCTATTAGAAGCTCAGCTAATTGCGAAGACGGAACTCAGTTAAGTATGGCTGGTGTATTTGAATCATGTTATGTCTATCAGGATAAAGAAGTTGGCGAAGCAATTGAAAAGATACTCAAACAATCCCGTTCAGAAGAGGTGGCAGGATCTTTGGCAATGCACGGTAAGTCTGTGAAAGATGTCAAAATGGGTCTGGTGATACAAAAGCTGATTGAGCCGGAAACAGCAGGGGTAATATACACTGGTGTTAATGGTAACAATATCTTAATTCAATATACGAATGGATTCGGGGTAGGGTTAGTTGATGGAAAAACAGCTGGCAGCGCAATGATAGTTGACGGAAACGGGGTAATTTTACAATCAACTGGGTATGAAACAAGGCCTCTATCGCCGGCGACTGTTTGCCAATTGTCGGTTTATGCCAGGATGATTGAAAGTCTTTACTCGGATGCACCTCAAGATATTGAATTTGCCAACGATAAAGGGGGAGTTCACATTGTTCAAGCCAGAACCCTCACTACTGATTTAGGAAAAGTTGAGTTAAGCGAAAGCGCTAAAGATTGTCTGGAATTGACTAAGCGTAAGCTCAAGCAACTGGTAGCTGAAGAAAAACAGGAGTTAGGGGTTAAAACAGCTATTTTTAGCGATGCCAACTATAGTGAATTACTTCCCAAGCCGACCGAGATGGACATTGGGGTTTATATGTACGTATGGGGTGGTAGTGATGGTATACCCGGAGCAAAGCAAAAAGGTCATGCGGATATGGGTTATTTGGCAGAAGATAAAGCTATCTCCATAATTAACTATATTGGTGGCAGAACCTATTCCAGTATTGCTCGTTATGCTTCAATTTACCATATCGGTTTTCCGCAAACTAGGGAAGAATACTTTTCTACTTTGGTAAATGAGTATTTAGATACAGTTCAAAAGGAGCCTGAGAAAGGGGGGTATCCGCAAATGGGATTATTTTTACAGGATCCAACCTTAAAAGATTTGCAGAGCAGATATGGAGATAGAGCAGAAGAATATTTCCAAGTTTATCAGGATTTTGTAGCCAGAATGAGTGGATTGGCAAATAAATATATAACTGATTTTTACGAAGAAAGATTGCCGGAAATGACGGATTTTGTTAAGAGTATGCAGCAGGTTGATTTAAACAGTATGACAAACGAGCAGTTGGTTGTTCAGGGTATTAAGGTTCTGGAACACATAAGAACAAAATCTTTTATGGATTTTGTTTATGCGGCTAGATTAGGTTTTTATAATTCTCAAAGACTGCAGGATTTATTAAAGCAAAGATTTGAAATAGGAAATGATGAAGCTCAAAGAATATTTTCAAAATTAAATCAGGGGTTGGATGGCAGTGCCATAACTGAGGTTAATATTGCAATTGCTGAGGCTAGTTCTGAAGGAGAAGCGTTACGGGTGGCTTTGCCTTTGGTGGGGCATTTCAGCACTGGTGAGATGTTGGAGATCAGGCATAAGCCTTTAAGGGATGTTCCAGCAGCCCTGAAAACGTATGTCAAAGGAATACGTCAGACAGGTCAATATAAAGAGCAGTTTGAGAGGCAAAAACAGGCCAGAATACAGACTCAAGAAACTTTGTTATCCGGTTTGTCGGAAGAAGCAAGGCAGGAATTGGCCAAGGTAATTAAATCTTCTCAGACCTATATGGCTCTTAGGGAAACAGTCAAATATCTTTTTACTAAAGAATATTTGTTATACAGAGATACGCTGGAACTTTTGGGATCAAGATTGGCTTTGAGGGATGGTGATATCTATTTCCTTTATCCTAGGGAAATTCCGGATTTAGTGTCTAATCCTTTATCTACGATGCACAGGATAAGGTCGCGTCAACAGGCTTTTGAAAATTATCCTCAACTTGATTTGCCGCCTGTAATCAGAGAATCAGATATAGATAATTTGAGTTTGAAGGAGGAACAGGCTGGTGATTTTAGTGAAGCAATAGGAAAATTTTTAGCTGAAGGTTCACAGATAGAAGGAATGGTGGTAAATCTGGATGAATTTAAAGATTTGGAAGGCGCTCGTGTAGCAATCGAGCAATATCGAGATCAAAATATACCCGTAATTTTGGTGGCTACCCAAATGAATTTAAGCCATGATCCTTATATTGCTCAGGCTGCTGGTTTAGTAATTGAGAATGCTGGAATAGTAGCACATGGTGCGCAAAGAGCCCGGGAATTGGGCAAAGGGGCAATTGGCGGGATAAAGTCCAAGCAGCTTACAACAGGAATGAGGGTATTTTTCGATCCAGCTAATAGATCAATAAAGAAAATTTAAAATTTATGTGTAGTATTGAAGGAATTATACATTTCAATAATGTTGCGAATGTTACGCCAGAGGAGCTTAGAAACAAGATTAGCGTGATGCAACAAATTACTAAACATCGGGGACCTGATCAAAGCGATATTCTTGTTTTTCATCAAGCAGCCTTAGGTACAAGCCGTTTAGCAATTGTTGCTCCAACCGAAAAGTCGACAATACAATCAATGGAGCCGGATAGAAGATACGCTCTTTTTAATGGCGAGATAGTTAATCATCATGCATTAAGGAGGTCTTTAAAAGATCCACCAGTTGATCAACATTGCGATAGCGCACTTATTTTACCGTTGTATAGGGAGTTTGGAGAAAGTTTTGTTCAGAAATTAGCCGGCATGTTTGCAATTGCCATCTACGATCAAGTAAGTAATCGCTTGCAACTATGGCGAGATCCTCTTGGGATCAAACCTTTGTATTACCATTATTCAAAAGACCGTGTTCTTTTCTCGTCTGAAGCTAAGGCTGTGTACGCAGCTATGGATGATCGGCCGGAGGCGGATTTTGCCGCAGTAGATCATATTTTAAGATATAGATTCCATCCGGGCGGATCAACGGTTTTTCCCGAGATAAAAAGGGTGTTGCCGGGTGAAACTGTTATTTTCGAGGAAGATAAGTTATCGCGCAGACGATATTGGAACCTAACCCCTAATGAAAGCGAAGCAAGCCCCAATTTTGGGATAGAGCAATTTAGGGCTTTGTTAACCGATGTGATCAAAGAACATGTTCAGGCGGACGTTAAAGGGGGTTTTTTGTGTCAGGAGGACTTGATTCGTCGCTGATTGCAGCTATTGCATTACAGACACCTTCTCCTTATAAAACGCCAATCACGATTAAGTTCTCGCCCCAGCCGGTGGAAGATGAAAAATATGCTAAATTGTTGGAGGACGTTCTAGACACGCCGTTTGAATGGGTAACGATCTCCGATTCGGATGCCAGGCAAGCTCTTAGAGAGGTTGTAATTTATATTGACGAGCCACTGGAGAACCCTATTCATATTGGCACTTATCTAATGGCAAAACGGGCCAGGGAATTGGGTGTTAAATCGGTTTTAACTGGTGACGGCTCGGATGAATTCTTTCTTGGGTATCAGAGGATAGGCTGTTGGCTGAATGGATCTGCTGGTGACCGCAATGCTGCATATCTAAAATTGTTGCCAACAATGAAACGGGAGCAGGCGATTGAACTATACAAAGAGGAGGCAGCTATCTTAATGCGGCCAATTATCGACTCCTTTGATCGTTCGGTGGAATCCTTTGAGAATATAGACCAAGTATTGTTGTTTGAGCGATTGGATCATTTGTCGGAAGATCATAATATGAGAGTTGACCGGATGACAATGGCTCATGGTGTAGAGGCGAGGGTACCGTTTGAAGATCATCGTTTGGTTGAATTTGCCCTTCATATGCCGATTACCACTTTGTTTGGATCATCCGGGAAGGAATGGTTGGGACAGGCTGCAAGGCTTTGGGTGCCATCTGAGATAATAAACCGTAAAAAGATGCATTTTCCCAGTTTGCCTGATCAATGGTTTAGAGGGGAAGGGACTAAATGGGCATATGAAGTATTATTGGATCAGGATGCCCGTACTCGCGCCTGGATTAAGCCGGATGTGCTGGGACGGTATCTTGACGAACATAAAAATCAGGAAGCTAATCATGGCAGATTATTGTGGGGTTTGATGGTACTTGAATTATGGCTGCAAAATCTACCTGCCTGGAGGGAAGCTAGGATGTGTGTCTAAAGTTTTGTTTTAGGATTTTATCAAGATCAAAAGTATGCGGCGCAATATGATCAATTTCATCAAGTAGGTGGGTATTGTGTTCCAATAGATGAAATAAACGGATAATCCCTCCGTGCGTGACAATAAGAACTTCGTAGTCATTGTGTTGATTATTAATAATTTTTAGGAAATTGATAATTCTTTTTTTGACCTCTGCTGCTGATTCCCCGCCGTATGAACGGTAATCAAATTGAATGGTCCGGTGTTTCTTTTTCATTTCCAACCCTGATTTCATATCACCCCACGATTTGCCAGCGAACGATCCCATATGAATTTCTGTTAGTTCGATTTGAACAGAAATTGGACGCATTAGTTTGGAATTAATGATTTGTGCTGTTTGCTGTGCCCGTTGCAGGGGGGAGGTGTAAAGATGCTTAATACTTTTTGGGATGAGGCTAATGGCAGCTCGGGCCTGTTCAATTCCTTCCAGGGCCAGTGGTTCATCTATTTGGCCGTTGACCACCTTTTTCTTATTGAGCTCCGTAAGACCGTGTCTTATGACGTAAACTTTCATCTTTTCGAGTATATCATCTTTGAGAAAATAGACGAAATAGTTGACAACATTTACGAGCAGTAGGCTAATATAATTAGGCTATGTTTGGAATGATTAAAACAATAATCTTTGATTGGAAAAGGACTTTATACGATCCGGATCAGAAAACCTTAATTGCCGGTGCAAAAAACCTGCTTGAGTTTATTAAAAGTAAAAATATCCCCATGGTTTTAATTGGTAAGGGAGGAGATGAAATGGATGAGGCAGTAAGCAGGTTGGGGGTAAAAGGGTATTTTAAGAAAATTATCTTTGCCGAAGGGATGAAGGATCCGCGTATGTTTATGCCATATATTTCAGGAGATGATTCTAAAAAGACTCTGTTTATTGGTGATAGGGTGAGATCTGAGTTGGAAATTGGAAAAAAATTAGGCGTAACCACTATTTGGGTCAAACAAGGTAAATTTGCCTTAGAAGAACCTCTAAATAAAGATCAAAAACCAAAGTACACGGTTTCTAATCTGACTGATTGTAGGTTATTACTGCAAAATTTATTTTAACTACACAAAGCTAGCACTTTTAGCTTCAGACTGCTATAATGCAGAATATGGCAAAAAGAGATTACTATGAAATTCTAGGGGTATCTAAAAATGCTTCAGCAGAGGAGATTAAGTCTGCTTATAGAAAATTGGCCAGGAAACACCACCCTGATATAGATAAAACTGCTGGAGCTGCAGAAAGGTTTAAAGAAATTGGTGAAGCATACCAAGTTTTGTCAGACTCTTCAAAAAAGCAAGCTTATGACCAATTTGGTCATGCCGCTTTTGATAGATCTGCAGGTTTTGGTGGAGCTGGAACAGGTGCTGGTGCGGGTGGTTTCAATCCTTTTGGTGGAGGGGGTGGCTGGCAAACTTATAGCTGGTCGGGAGGTGCTGGTGGGAACCCTAATATTCAATTTGATTTTGGGGGATTTGAGGATCCATTTGAGTTATTTGAACAGATTTTTGGAGGGGGGTTTGGTGGGTATTCAAGAAGAAGGCCTACTTATCAGATGAATATTTCCTTTAATGAGGCAATTGCCGGGGTAACTAAAGAAATTGAAGTAGAAGAAAGAAACTCCCAAGGCAGAATTGTCAGAAAAAGAATGAAAATAAAAGTTCCGGCAGGGATAAACAGTGGAACTAAAATCAGGTTTGGAGATATAGATATAGCTTTTAATGTGGCAAGAAATCCAGAATTTTTAAGAGAAGGAGCTGATATTTTCTCAGAAATTACAGTAAATATCCCACAGCTGGTTTTAGGTGATGTTTTTGAGGTTAATACTGTACAGGGAAAAGTTAAGGTTAAAGTTCCTCCAGGTACTCAACCTGGATCTTTGGTAAAGCTAAAGGGTAAAGGAGCTCCAAGACTAGGGGCTACTGGACATGGAGATCATTATGTTAGGGTTAATTTAGATGTGCCCAAAAACCCTTCAAAAGAGGAAAAACAGCTTTATGAGGAACTAAAAAACCTCTCTTCCAAGAAAAAAACCTGGTTTTAGGCCTATTGCCGGTATGTCCCCGTAAATATCCGACACTAACTTCTTCCTAAAGGTACTTTCATGCCAAGACCTATATGTGGTCTATGGTAATGATACCTGTTTAAGAATTCATCTACAATTAGGGTGAGCTGGGGTATCTGGTTAGGTTTATACTTACTCCAACCTAAACACTCTTTCCTGACTGTTCTATTAAAGCTTTCAATGTAGCTTTGCTCATTTTTCTTATATGGTCTGGAGACTCTGAATCTATCAGTGTAATTGAAGACCTTAGCTTTGAATTTATCTTTAAACTCATGTCCTCCATCAGCTTGGATTAAATCTGAATGAGAGTTAAATCCCCTTTGCATACAGGTATCTAGAAATATTTCTCCATATCCGGATGTTAGTTCTGGAGCCAGAGTTACATCAGCTTCTTTGGAGAAGATATCTACAGCTGTGAAGGCAAAGATACCACCAAAATCAATTGAATCCATCTGGATGACTTCTCTGGGCTTTGATGCATGAGGAACAGCTCCTCTTGCTTGATTATGCTTCCATTTGGACTTGAGTTTATATTTCTCAGCCAAAATTTCATAAATTTTAGATACAGCAGGAGAAGAGCCATACTCCTTTTCCAGAAAATACTTGATCTTCTGTCCACAGCAATCCATTTCTCTGTCTCTTATCTCCCAAACCCTTCTTTTCAAGATTGGATCTACTTGTCTCCTAACTCTTTGTCCCTTTTTAGCTTTAGTATATTGATCCAGAAATTCAAGGAAACCTAATTCTTCAATGCCTTTTATCCAGATATGGACAGTTTCTCTGCCTATTCCTAATTGTCTGGCTATATGAGTTTTGGGAATCTGTTGTTCAAACAGCTCCCAAGCCAGTGTTATTTTCGTTAATTGATTCACATCCATATTTTACCTGAAGTGTCGGATTTCTATGGAGAATATTGCGATTGCTTGACATTTAATTATCAAATATCCTATTGTAATTATGTATGTCAACATTAAGAAAAAGCATTGTAAATGGTTTTTCTGTTCCTCTTATCGTTGTAGGCATTGGTATTCTGGTTCTACTGTTTATATACTTTAGCTCTTCTAATAAAACTTCTGAAAAAACCGATCAAGCAGTACAGCCTGTCCGAAAGGAAACAGGGTTTGAGAAAGTTGAAGATAAATTCTACGTCTTTTATTACCCTAAAGGTTACATTAGTGGGGAGTCGGGTGAGAGCGAGAGAGGGCAGAAAGATGTTCTAAAGTACACTAACCCCGATAACACTTCAGAAAATATTCTTTTAAGAATAGAAAATACTAATAGAAAAGAAGCTACAATTCCAACTTTCGAGGATTGCAAAAAATTTGCAGAGAAGTTTCGCCAAAAGCAAGATAATGAGATAACCGCTGAAGTGGCAAGAGGAGGGCTGGACGGTGCAACAAAAGGAGTTGGATGTAAAACAGTTGTGAAGTTACCAGTAAAAGGAACGGATGATGCTGTGATGTTAGTAGACAAATTTCTTTTCGATTCTCAGGTAACTCCTATTACTATTTATTCAGTTAGAGCTACTTACTTTGCTCATGTGCCTAAAAATGAGGCTGAAGCATTGGATCTAGCGGTTGATCAATTTGGTCTTCGATAAATCTAAACAAATTTAGCATTAAGCAGATTCAAATTCTTCCTGGGAAATTTTTGATTCTCGTAAAATCGCTTTAAATGTGCCTTTTGGCAGTTCTTTTAAATGATAGGGAATAACAGCTCTAGTTTTAGTTTCTGGGTGATAAAAAATTTTATGACTACCGCTTTGTCTGTCTTCCACAAAGCCTAATTTCTGAAATTTAGTAATTACTTGTTTTGGAGTATAAGTTTTAGGCATGCGCTTGAGGAAATTCTAGATCGATAGAGCCAATAAAAGAATTCTCTTCTTGTGGGATAGATTCATTGTGTTTCTTTAAACTTTGAAGATATAGACTGATGGCATCTTTAGCCATCTTTTTAGCTTCGTTTAAGTCTTTACCATAAGTAACACACCCTGGGAGTTGTGGTACATTGACAGTAAAGCCACCTTCAGGCTCAGGAGTATAAATAACTGTATACTTTAAAATTCTAGTTTTCATAACAGTGAGAATTATACTTTTTATTCGGCTTGACTTCAAGAGCTTAAAGATTTAAAATA
The DNA here is from genome assembly GCA_964500725.1 of uncultured Gammaproteobacteria bacterium. Taxonomy (GTDB): domain Bacteria; phylum Patescibacteriota; class Microgenomatia; order Daviesbacterales; family UBA10151; genus UBA10151. The sequence continues at coordinate 11,453 of CAZCNP010000008.1, read as the reverse complement.
ACTGAGGTTAATAATCCAAAGGATTACAGGAAGCGAAAGCGACTACAATCCATTAACCTGTTGAAGGTGGGCTAGTCCCACCTTTTTAAATATTTGAGGGTCGTCAGCCCTTGTCAAAAATTATCTAAATGACAATTTTTGCAAGCGATCTTCCTCGTAAAAAACAATTATGGGAAAGGATAATTGTTTTTTACTTCAGTCCGATGGCACAAGCTAGAACAGAATTTGCAGCAGCATTAAATCAAATAGCCTCAGAAAAAGGGGTGGATCCAACAGTGGTTTTAGAAGCCATTAGGGCTGCAGCTTTGGCTGCCTATAAAAAGGATTTAATGCTCAGGAATGAACCTATCCCAGAAGATTTTGAGCAGTTTACTTCTGAGGTTAATCCTGCCTCAGGTGAAATATCTATTTTTCATGGCAAAGATAATGTAACTCCTCCTGGTTTTGCTAGGATTGCTGCCTCCATTGCCAAACAGGTGATTATGCAAAGATTAAATGAAGCTGAAAGGGATACAATTTTAGCAGAATATGAAAGCAAGCTTGGTGCTGTGATTTCAGGCAGTATCCAAAGACAAGAAGGTAATACTTTTTTTATAGATTTAGGCAGGGCTGAAGGAGTTTTGCCTCCATCAGAACAAGTTCACAGCGAGATGTATCATCAAAACCAGCGCTTAAAGTTTTTAGTAAAAGAAATAAAAGAAGGCAGCAGGGGTTCAGAGGTAATTGTTTCCAGAGCTGACCCAAATTTAGTAAAAGCCCTTTTTGCCCTGGAAGTGCCAGAAATTCAATCAGGGGCAGTAGAAATCAAAGTGATTGCCAGAGAAGCAGGTTCCAGAACCAAAATTGCTGCCTCCTCTACCCAAGAAGGTGTTGATCCAGTTGGAAGTTTAGTAGGGCAAAAGGGTGTTAGGGTGCAGTCTGTTATTTCTGAACTGGGTGAGGAAAAGATTGATATTATAAGTTTCTCTGATGATCCAGCCAGATTTATTGCTCAATCTTTATCTCCTGCAAAAGATATACAAGTTAGATTAAATGAAAAAGATAAGGTAGCAACAGTAACAGTTCCGCAAGGTCAACTTTCCTTGGCAATTGGTAAAGGCGGACAAAATGTTAGACTGGCAGCCAAGCTTACCGGTTGGAAGATTGATATTGTAGGAGCAGAAGAGCCTGAAATAAAAGAGTCAGAGCAAAAAACAGAAGCCCAATCAACTGATGATACTCAAACAGTAAAGGACAAACAGCAAGCAAAGGAAGAAATTGAAGCAGAAGTAAAAGAGGCTGAAGAAAATGCTGTTACCCCAGAGGATAAAAAACAAGCTGAGAAAGCAGGGGAAATTCTAGAAAAAGCAGTTGAGCAGGAAAATATTGAGAAAGAGAAGCAAAATTTAGAAGAAGCAATTGGTGAAGAACCTAAGTAATATGAAAGTTTTTCGCCCTAAAAATTATGGCAGAGAAGACATCAAGACCACCAATAGTTACAATTTTAGGCCATGTTGATCATGGTAAGACTACCCTTTTAGATTTTATCCGCAAATCTTCCGTGGCTGTCAAAGAACATGGGGGAATTACCCAACATATTGGGGCTTATCAGGTAACCCACGAAGGTAAGCTGGTTACCTTTATAGATACCCCTGGCCATGCTGCTTTTGAAAAAATGAGATCAAGAGGAGCAAATGTTGCAGATATTGCTGTGTTGGTTGTGGCAGTAGATGATGGAATTATGCCCCAAACAGATGAGGCGATCAAACATATCAAAGGAGCTAAGGTGCCATTGGTAGTAGCAGTGAATAAAATTGATTTATCTGGTGTTAATGTTAAAGTTCAGTTAGAGAAGATTAAAAAGCAACTATCAGACAGAGAAATATTAATTGAAGAATATGGTGGAGATGTGCCTTTAGTGCCACTTTCCGCCAAGAGTGGGGAAGGTGTGGATAAGCTTTTGGAAATAATTCTCCTGGTTGCGGAACTACATGAACTAAAAGGTGATTCAAGCTTGCCTGCAGCAGGGGTGGTAATTGAATCTTCTTTGGATAAGTTTAAAGGATCTATTGCAACGCTGCTTATTAGAAACGGAACTTTAAAAAAAGGAGATCAGATATCAATAGGGGAAGTTAAAAGTAGAATTAGAGGGATGTTTGATTTTAGTGGTTCTGCTTTGGATAGTGCTGGGCCATCTACTCCTGTGGAAGTTTTAGGTTTGGAAGCTGTTCCACAAGTTGGAGCAGTTTTAGGGGAACTGGCTGAAGTGAGGCAGGCAGAGGCGATACAATCATTAGTGGACAAATTAAAGCAAGGCGCTACCAAAACTCTTAAAGTGGTAATTAAGGCTGACAAGCAAGGTTCTTTAGAGGCAATTGAGGAGTCTTTGGATAAATTTAATGTTGAGAGAGAAATAGTGACTAAAATTTTTACTGGCACAGGAGATATTGGTGAGGAAAATATTAAGCTTGCAGCAACAGTTGGGGCAATTGTAATTGGGTTTAATGTTAAAGTTGCCTCAGGTGCTCAAAAGCTTGCTGAAAATGAACATGTTTTAATAAGAACTTACAATATTATTTATGAGCTTTTGGAAGATGTAGAAGAAGTGGTTAGTACTTTGCTTGAAGTGGGTCAGCTTGAGGAAGTTTTAGGAAAGGCAAATATTATTGCAGAGTTTCCTCATGGTAAGACTGAAAAGATAGCAGGTTGCAGGATGATAGAGGGGACTATTGCCAAAGGGCAAAAGTTAAGAATCTTAAGAGAAGGAGAAAAAATTGGTGAAGTTAAACTAAAATCCCTAAAAAAAGTTAAAGATGAAGTAAATAAAGTAGAAAAAGGTAATGATTGTGGAATGCTTTTTGATCCAATTGTGGATTTTCAAATAGGAGATGTTGTTGAATCTTTTAGAGTTATTTAGCTCTATCTGTAAACTTGGTGGGTTTCTATTAGATCAAAAACTACAGTATCTTCATCTTCAAGATGGAAAACAATCCTCCAATGATAAGAGATTGAGAATGCGTAAAATTCTTTTAACTCACCTTTTAGTTTGTGAGTTTTTAATCTAGGATCAAAGATGTTACTGCGAAAAATTGTTTCTTGTTTGGATAGAAATTTTAACTGATTTTTGGGAAATCTTTTGAGGCCTTTGAAAAAGCTGTAGGAGTACTTAACTGTTTTGGGCTTCATTCCATAGGTCCTTTACAGAACCTTTCAAGAGTTTTGCTTTACCCTGTCTTGCTTGCTCTCTGCTTTGCAAAACATCCATAATAGTTTGCATTTCTTCTAATTTTTTAGCATCCATAATAACCACCTCAGGTTTGTTGTTTTTCATTACCACTACTGGTTCTTTAGTTTTTTTAACCTCATCAAAGATTTTACGGTAATTCCGTTGGATCTCTCTGGCTGTAGTCATTTTTGGAAAAGTAAACATAATATGTATATAATATTGTATATACAATATTATGTCAATAATTAAATTGCTAGCTCACCTACATAGACGACTTGATTTTTATGGGCTTTAATGTTAGAATCGCGCTACTTAGTACATGAAATACGATTCACAAATTGCAGAGCTGAAAAACTTGCTGCCAAATGCTAAAAATATTGCAGTTGCTGTTCCAACAGGTGTAAGCATAGATAAACTGGCAGCTGGACTCTCCTTATTCTTAACTTTAGAAGCTGCTGGAAAACAAGTTAGTATTGTCTGTGATGACAATATTTTAGTTGGTCAATCCCATCTTTTTGGAGTGGATCATGTTGGTAAGACTTTGCCTTCTACAGATGGAGGAAATTTAACTTTAACTTTAGAAGGAGTAGCCTCATCTGATGGAACAGTGCCAGCCTTGGAAAAATTAGACTGGTATGCAGAAAATAATAACTTAAATTTGGTATTTCATGTTTTGCCTGGCCAAACTTTTCAGCCTGGGAAAATTATCCCTAAGTTCCAGGGTTCTGGGTTTGATCTAATCTTTGTTGTAGGGGCAGCTAATTTAAACTCTTTAGGAAATGTTTATACTCAAAATCAAAATGCTTTTTCTGGAGCACATATAGCAAATATTGATACTCAAACTACTAACTCTTCTTATGGTCAAACAAATGTTTTGGATACCAATGCATCTTCAGCTTCTGAGGTAATGGTAAATTTAATTTCTGATTTAGGCTATAGTCTGGATGCAGATAGTGCCAGCAATTTACTAGTTGGAATTTTTGATGCCACTAATAATTTACAAGATACAAAAGTTACAGCAGAGACTTATATGGCTGTTGCTAATTGTTTAAGAGTAGGTGGTAAAAAGCCTGCTGCAGCTTCCAGTTCTCAGCCAGCTTCCCAGCCAAGTTATGATTTGAGTGCTTTAATGCCTAAAACAGTTGAGCCTCAAACTCCAGTTATTCCGGATTTTATGGTTCCTCCAGTAGTGGCGCCTACCCAAAATTCACAACCCGCTACACAATCTGAGCCAGAGAAAAAAGAAGAAAAAGATCAGCCCTCTCCAGAAGAGCGCCCAGCGGGAGAAGGAGTTATTTCTGAAACAGTAGAACCAGATTGGCTTACTCCCAAAATCTTCAAAGGCACATCAATTGGATAAGTTGCATATTTTTTACAAGTTTGTTACAATACGCCCAATCTTAAAAGAGCAACGTCTTGGCACCGAGGTTGTCTCAAGAAAGGAATTAAGATGCCACTTGATCCAAAAATTAAGCAGAAAATAATAAAAGAGTTTGCAACAAAGTCTGGTGATACTGGTTCTCCTGAAGTACAAGTAGCCTTACTTTCCGAGCAAATCAAAAATTTAACTGATCATTTAAAAGAGCATCCACATGATATTCATTCTCGCCGAGGATTATTATCAATGGTCAATAAAAGAAGAAGGCTTTTGCAATATTTATTCAAAAAAGAAACAGATAGATACCAAGTTGTGATAGACAAATTAGGTTTGTCTAAGTAATTGTGGTATAATTAAAAAAGTAAGAGAGATTTGGGGATTGCAAAGAGGCAGTTAAAAACTTTAATTGTTTCTTCCACAGTTTCCAAATCCTCCATAATTTTTACATAATTACTACTCCTTGTAATGACAAAGAGAAAGCATGAATAAAAAAATTGTTATAAAAGAAATGGACCTTAACGGTCGTAAATTAAAGCTTGAAGCTGGTAAACTTGCTCAACAAGCTGATGCTGCAGTGGTAGCCAATTGGGGTGAGACTGTAGTTTTGGCAACAGTTGTTAGTAAGCCTTTAGCTGAAGACTTGGGTTACTTCCCTCTATCAGTAGAATTTGTAGAAAAACATTATGCAGGAGGCAGGATTTCTTCTTCCAGATTTATCAAAAGAGAAGCTCGGCCTTCAGATGAAGCTGTTTTAACAGGGAGACTTATCGATCGTTCTATCCGTCCTCTTTTCCCCAAAGAATATCATAATGAAGTTCAAGTAATGGTAACTGTTTTATCAATTGACCAATCCAATGATCCAGATATTTTAGGTTTAATTGCTGCCTCAGCAGCTCTGTCTATTTCTTCGATTCCTTGGCATGGTCCACTGGGGGTAGCCAGGATTGGCGAGGCTGAAGGAAAACTGATGATAAATCCCACAATAGAGGAGTTGGAAAACTCTAATTTAGACTTATTTGTGGCTTCAACGGAAGATAGGGTAGCCATGATTGAAACTAAGGCTGAGCAAGTATCAGATGAGGTAATTTTTAATGCTATCAAAGAAGCTCATAAACAGTCCCAATCAATAATCTCGTTGATTGTCGAATTTGTTAAAGAGGCTGGACAGGAAAAACAGGTTTTTTCGACACTTGCTGAAGAAGTAGAGGAAGCATTACTTAAAGAAGTTAAACAAATTACCAGAGAGCGAATCGAGAAGGCTCTTTTTGACGAAAAAACTGCCTGGCATGATGCCATGGCAGATCAGATCAAAGCAGAGTTGGTAACAAAATATACTGAAGTGTTAACTCCACTTATTATTTCTGGAGTATTTGACAAGGTTGCTAAGGAAATCATGAATGATTTGGTTTTGGGTAAAGGTAAAAGAGTTGATGGCAGAAAAATGGATGAAGTAAGGCCTATTGAAATTGAAGTGGGAGTTTTGCCTCGAACACACGGTTCAGCCCTTTTTTCCAGAGGTGACTCACAGGTATTGTCTGTAGTGACTTTAGGTGCTCCTTCTTTAGGTCAAACTATTGAAGGGATGGAAGGGGAAAGAATCAAGAGGTTTATGCATTATTACAATATGAGTATTAATCCTTTCTCAACAGGTGATGTTAAAAGAATTGCTGCTCCAAACAGAAGAGATGTCGGTCATGGGGCTTTAGGTGAAAAAGCTTTGGAACCAGTTATTCCTAAAGAAGATCAATTCCCATATGCTATAAGAATTGTATCTGAAGTTTTAGGTGCCAATGCTTCAACTTCACAGGCAGCGATTTGCGCTTCATCCTTGGCTCTGTTTGATGCTGGTGTGCCAATTGAGCCAGTTGCAGGAATAGCCTTAGGACTTTTATCAAATGGTGAAAAGTTTCAAGTAATTACTGATATGAGAGCTGTGGAAGATTTTTATGGGGAGATGGATTTTAAGGTGGCTGGTACTAAAAATGGTATTACTGCAATCCAAATGGATACTAAGCTTGAAGGTATTACTTTTGAAGTTATTGAGGAAGCATTAAGACAGGGTAAAGCAGCCCGTGAATTTATTTTAGAGCAAATGAGTAAATCTATTGCTGCTCCTGGAGAAATGTCTCCTCATGCCCCAAGGGTAGAGATTATTCACATCAAACCTGAAGATATTGGAGCATTGATTGGTCCAGGTGGTAAAAATATCAATGGAATTATTGCTAAAACTGGAGCCCAAATTGATATTGAAGATGATGGAACAGTCATGGTTTCAGCAACCAACCCTGATTCTATAAAGGCAGCTTTAGAATCAATTGAAGGTCAGTTTAAACAAGTCACAGTTGGAGAAGAATTTACTGGTAAAGTAGTCAGACTTGCGGCTTTTGGCGCTTTTGTAAATATTTTGCCTGGTAAAGATGGATTAGTCCATATTTCTCAGATGGCACCTGGTCATGTAGAAAGAGCGGAAGATGTAGTAAGTGAAGGACAGGAAGTTAAGGTGAGAGTAACTGATGTGACTCCTGAGGGAAAAATTGGATTATCAATGCTTTTTGGAGCAGATATAAAACCTGAATCAGAAGGTAGGCCATCTGGTGGGGGTTTTAGACCAAGAACAGGTGGATTTAGGCCACGGCCTTCTTTTGGAGACAGACCACGTAGTAGCGGAGGATATAGTGACCGCCCAAGATTTGGTGGAGGAGAAAGACGCAGCAGTGGGTTTAATAGAGGTGGATCTAGAGGAGGTTTTGATAGAAACCGTGGCGGTGGAGACAGGGGTAGTGACCGCGGTGGCTTCAACCGCTAATTTTCTTCTAGATAAATTTCTGCTAAAATAAGTGGACCACCTTGATTGAACTCTTAGATTTTCTAAGAGAGGGAAAAGAGAAAATCTTAGTACTACGGACCAGAAAGCATTTAAGCTTTAAGGATCTTTATGTGAGTGTACACAGTCCCAACCTCACAAGGTGGTAAGATTTTTTCCAAAGCCAGCCGACAGTGTGATAGAATCAAATTATGCAAAAAGGCTTTGCTTCTGTTCTAGTTTTGATTGGAATACTAGTTTTAACAGCAGTAGCTGGTGGAGCATATTATTTAGGCAAATCCCAAGTTACAAAACCTCAACCCCAAAACCCTGTTGTTGTTTCCCCAACTCCAGATGAAACTGCCAACTGGAAAACATACACCAGTCAATACGGTTATTCCTTTAAATATCCTGAATCTTGGGGAGCCACAGAGTCAGTAGGAGATGAGGGTGTGGTTATCTATAGTAAACCGGAATATATTCAGCTTATTCAGCAATTAGAACAGGGGTTTGACAAGGAAGATTACGCAACTGTTGAGGTTGGAATGTATCTAAAAGGTCAACAAGTTGCCGATAACAGTCTTGGATCAAATAGTAATCAAATTATTAGTCCAGATACTGATGTAAAAGATTTTGTTAGCAGATTATATTTTTCCATAATTCAGTCCAAGGAAGATACCACTTTCAACGGAAAACCTGCAGTATCAGTTACTTTTAAGAGGATGGTTCCACCTCCAGGAGTAGCTTTGGGATCTCAAGATCCTCCGATACAAGACGGAACCACCAAGTCTGTTTGGACAAAATATAATGGAAATATACTGTTTATTAATTACCAGTATGGAAGGAAATATATGAATTCCAATGCTTTGCCTATAATTTTTGATCAAATACTTTCCACATTTAAGTTTACTCATTAACCTCTTGACTTCGGGTAATATATGGTATAGGGTAGAAATATGGTTGATATTATATCTGAAACCAGAATAGCAATTTTCAGAGGCAAAAATATCAGGAACAATATTTATAAAAATAAATGGTGGTTTTCTATAGTTGACATCATTGAAGTTTTAACAGACAGCAGTGTTCCGCGGAGGTATTGGAGCGATTTGAAAATCAAACTGAAACAAGAAGGCTATGATGAGTTGTACGAAAAAATCGTACAACTGAAATTACGCTCATCCGATGGGAAAATGTATGTAACAGATTGTGCTGATACTGAAACAGCCTTCCGTATCATCCAATCAATCCCCTCGCCGAAAGCAGAACCCTTTAAAAGATGGTTGGCAAGAGTTGGTTATGAAAGAGTGCGGGAGATTGAAGATCCGGAATTGGCTACTAAACGGACCAGAATGTTATATAAATTGAAAGGATACTCTGATTCCTGGATTGAAAAAAGAATGCGAGGGATTACTATCCGGGAAGAATTAACTGATCAGTGGCAGAATCGTGGAGCAAAGATACAAAAAGATTATGAAATCTTAACTGCTGAGATTTCCAAAGCGACTTTTGGGGTAATTCCCAGCGAATACAAGAAATTAAAAGGTTTAAAGCGGGAAAACTTACGCGATCACATGGATGATTTTGAGTTAATCTTAACTATGCTGGGAGAACGGACTACAACGGAAATTCACCGTAGAGAAGATTCAAAAGGTATGCCCAAACTTAAAAAGGATGCCAAAACTGGTGGAGATGTAGCTGGAGGAACAAGAAAACTACTGGAAAAAACTCTTAAAAGATCAATTGTGACCGGAAAAAATTATTTGTTTAAGACAAAAATTAAATAAAATGTTTATGTTATGATTAAATTATGCAAAAAGGATTTGCTCCGGTTCTAGTTTTGATTGGAATACTAGTTTGAACAGCAGTAGCTGGCGGAGTATATTACTTTAATAGATCACAAATATCAAAGTCCTTAGCTCGAAATCCAAAGTCAATCTCTGCCTCAACTGATAAAACATCAAATTGGAGGATATTTACAAGTAAAACTTACAATTTCTCAATTAAATATCCTTCAAACTGGGAAACTTATTTATATGACGATACACCTCAAGACGAATCTTCCAAAGAAGGTCCAAAAAGGTATTTTTCTCCTACCAATTCCAGTGAAAAAATTTTATTTGAGGTTATCCAAGCTAATACCACATCAGTGCGTGATATTGTAACCTCGCTATTTGATAAAAGTGATGATAATGGAAAGAATTCTGGTTTGGTGGTAGATGGATTTGATGCACAAGTAGTAGAAAATCCAAATGGTAAACCCAGAATAGCAGTTGTTTTTCAGTATAGCAATTACATTTATAAAATTCAGACAGATAACAATATAAAAGATATTCTTATACAAATGCTTCAAACATTTAAATTTGGAGGTTCAAGAACAGGTGTTAAAACATACACCAGTAAAGCTTTGGGTTTTTCCTTGGAAATTCCAGCAAGATGGGATGTTGATGAACAAGAAGGTAGTCAAGGAGAATCATATTATAATTATAGAAATGTCAGTTTTACAGCTCCATGGGACAATAGAGATTTAATGCCCTTTACCATTTACGTCACACACAAAGATTATAAAGAGTGGTTTCCTGATTATAAGGAAAATTACTCTATTTCAGGTATTCCTGCCTATAGGGTTTCGCCAATACCTGGACAAAATGCATCTTTTGAAGATATTGTATTTAAAAAGGGAAGCGATACTTATGTGATAGAAGTATTTAAACTCCGGAATAATGACACTGAGCTTGAACAAATACTTTCATCCTTTAAATTTACTAATTAATTATCCTCTTGGGTAACTTATGGATTTAATGTTAAAATATGATATATGGATTCTGCCCGGGCTATTATTGAAGAGCTGAAAATAAAGGTTTCACAAGCTGATCTTCCTCAAGAAGTTGAGGAAAAACTGCTTAATTTGTTAAAATTTTCTGGATCTGTAGCAGATCTGGAAAATCTGATTAGTTACATTAATTTTGTAATTTCTTTGCCCTTTGGAAAATATTCCCAGGATATTTTAGATATTAGCAGAGCCAAACAAATCTTGGATAAAAATCATCATGGTTTGCAATCTGTCAAAGATAGAATTTTAGAATATTTATCAGTGTTAATTTTACATAAACAAAAAGGAGAGGAAAATACTTTTCATGCCCCAATTTTAGCTTTTATTGGATTGGTAGGCACTGGTAAAACTTCCCTGGCTTATTCTATTGCAGAATCTTTAGGCAGGCCTTTGATTAGAATCCCTTTTGGCGGGTTAGGAGATCCCTCGTCTTTACGAGGCCAATCAAGACTCCGGCCAGACAGCGAACCAGGCCAAATTATCAAAGCTATCCAGACTGCTAAAGTTTCAAATCCCGTCATACTTTTGGATGAAATAGATAGAGTAGCTGAGCAGCACAGAGTAGATATTATGGGGGTATTAGTAGAGCTTTTAGACCCTGCCCAAAATCAGGCATTTTTGGATCATTATCTGGATTTTCCTTATGATTTATCCCAGGTTTTGTTTATTGCAACTGCCAATAACACCAGTAATATTGCCACAGCAGTAATGGATAGGCTGGAGCCAATCATGATGCCTTCTTATTCAGATGAAGAGAAGTTAATCATTGGTAAAAATTACTTGTTGCCCAAAGCTATAGATGAAGCAGGGATAGACAAGAGTATGTTAACTATTGATGAGTCAACTTGGCCATCTATTTTAAGGCCACTAGGTTTTGACAGCGGAATAAGATCTCTTCATAGATCTTTGCAATCCATCTGCCGAAAAGTTGCCAAAAAAGTGGTAGAAGGCGAAGCTGGACCATTTCGGATAACAGAAGCAAATATAGGAGAATATCTACAATGAAAACATTTAAACCAAAATTTATACCACAACTAAATACTAATCAAGCCTTAAGGATCATTCCCTTAGGTGGTGTGGGTGATGTGACAAAGAATATGTATATTTATGAATATGGGGAAGATATTATTATTGTTGATTGTGGAGTAGGATTTCCAGATGATGCTATGCCTGGAGTAGATCTAGTAATTCCAGATATTTCTTACCTGAAAGATAAAATACACAAAATTAGAGGGAT
>CAZCNP010000007.1:0-44552 GCA_964500725.1 uncultured Gammaproteobacteria bacterium | reverse complement strand
TTTGCAAAAGTTAAAAAAGGCTGATATACATACTTATGCATCTTTTAGGCCAAATTGATATGCAAACTCTGAATTTAGACCGTCAGACAGGAATAATTCAAAGAATGCTTGCAGTCTGTTTAAGGTACTAGCGGGGTCACTAGTTAACAATAGTTAAAAATAGATGCAAGAAGTTAACAGAAGATTTATTGACTTTGCAGCTATCTGCTGCTAAAAACTGCCACTCTTCTAAGATTTGGGAGTTTGTCCAACTCATTTCTTGATACAAGTAATCCAGTAGATCTATGTTGGACTAGATTAACTTGGATATTAGGAAATAGTTGAGCTATAAAGCGTGCTGTTCGTGGGTCGTCATCGTCAAATTCAACTTCTTCATATTGTTTTGCTAGTCCAAGTAATGCATGCGCCTTACTTACAGCGGTTCTAACTCCATCAGGTGTATAAAAAACTCCTTTGAAATATTCAATAACTTTTCCTCTGTGTAATGTCTCCTCTGTCATATTAACCCATTGACCTTTATGGGATCGCCCAGTGTTTCCATAAATATCTGTCCCATCAGCAACTAGTTTCTCAAATTCGCCTAACACACCCGGATAAATATTTCTTCTTGCATGAAACTCAAAAGATATTCTTTCTTAAAGTCCATTAATGGGGACATCAACACGACTGTGATTAAGATTAAGTCGAGACATATCAGCTATTGTTAGATTAGGTGACTGATGTGAACGTATCCTTCCCATAACTAATCCCGATACGCGAGTAACAGCTTCACGGCCTATCAGAGTGTCATCAAAATCAAAAACACGAGCCTTATTGTTAGGGAGCGAATGTTGACGTCAGATTTGATGATTCATCTAGGCCACAAGGATCGAACCATTATTTTTCCTTTGTAAGTGCTACAATTAATTCATGTTTGTTAAAAAGAAAACTTATCTTTATGTTGACGGAACAAATCTTTTTGCTGGACAACATGAATTGTTTGGTCCGAATAAACACCTTTCATTTAGTTTTCTTATCCAAGAAATTAGGAAATTGGTTCCAGTAGATGATATCTTTTTCTACGCATCCTACATGAACCAAAAAAACAGAAAAAAATTAACAGAAGACAGAAAAAAGTTAATTGCTGCCGAAGCATTGTTTTATCGGGAAGTAAGGAATACTAAAGAAGTTACTTTTTATCGCGGTCACCGCTCGCCTACTTCTGGGAAAGAAAAAGGAGTGGATGTGCATTTATCAGTTGATATCGTAAAAGATATTTTCCTTGGCAACTGCAATCAGATCGTAATTATGACTGGTGATGCTGATCTTATTTATCCTTTGGAAATAGTCAAAATGCTTAAAATCCCAACTAGTGCTATTTTTCTTCCTAACAGATTTTCTTTGGAAATGGCATATAAAACTGATAAAGCATCTGTGCTTAACTTCTCAAATAGATTTAAATCAGACAGAAAATTGCCGAGGCAGTTGAAGATTATAAGCATAAAAAAGCCCCGTATGGTAAACATACGGGGTAAGTAAGTGTATTTAACCAAAAATAAGGTTATTTGTCAATATCTCATAGTTAAAATTAGTTCAAAGAAGCTGATGCACTTTATTATGCATCTTTTAAGCCAAATGCATAAGCAAACTCTGAGTTTAGGCCGTCAGACAGGAATAATTTGAAAAACTTATCCAGTCTGTGTAAGATATCACTGGGTTCACAGGATGATATATGTGATTTTGCACAAATTCTAGCCTCAAAGTCTTGTGGAAAACTCGCTAAATTCAAGCCTATAACTAAGAGACCGCGCAGGATTCGAACTGATGATTGGGTTGCTATATCAATCTTTTGTATTTTCCAGGTCCGGATCACCAATATCCCCATCCCAGTCATCTCCGTAAAAGTATTGCATTACTCCACAGCACAACTGGTAAACAAACTCCTGTATTTTCTCTAATTCCTCATCAGATAAATCGGGATAATATTTTCTGATTATATCCAACGGCAACATTTCCCATCACCACCATCCTCAATTTAATTTTAAGAAATTCTAGATTGCATCTTTAGTTAATTGGTTTTTGAGAATAACTTTCCTTGAAACATTTTTATCCTTCTTAAAAGAGTGTGGCTTGACTTTAAGCCAAGATTATGCTTTAATACAGCCCTATAGTTAACCTGCCTTCATAAATTTATGTCTAGACCAGAGTTTGGGGAATTACAAAGAGTTAGAATAGACCCAGAATTACTCTCAAGGGGCACCGGAGAACGTGTCTTTCTACAAGAGTCTACTGTTTATGACTTCATGCCTCCCATACTTGGAAATCGTTTTAGAGTAGATCCAGTTTTAAGACGTGGTGTGCATTTTTTCAGCGATGCTGGTTCTTTTATGATGGGGGAAGAAGCCTTCCAAGAATTAGCCACTAATGAATTAAACGCTGGACACCTAGTTCCGACTATTGAAGCATACAAAAGAGGTTTACATAAAGCTGTGGGATTTGCTGGGGCTATGGCAATGTTAGGAAATAGAGCCTTATTATCCCAAGCTGAAATAGATCGTTTTGACTTACCCCGAAGATTCGGAGCTATTGAAAGAAGATCAATAGCTATGCTTATTGAAGCTGGTGAAGATACTAAAATCAACTTACCAGAGTATGCAGCTTGGGTTGCTAATATTAGAAGATTAGAAAGAGAAGCACTAAGATTAAGCCAAGCCTTCTTCGGCCTTACTCCTAAATATTCAGTCGATGAACTTCCTCGTGGTGACAAAAGAATTTGGGAAAGAGACACTTCCTTAAAAGGCGCTACGGAGACAGGAACAAAATTAAGAGACACTTACGCTGAAATGCAAATGTATCGACAAGCAGCCTGGATTTCCGGAGAGCTAGGAGACGGAGAAGCCAAAGCAAAGTATGAAGAACTAGCAAAAACAGATCCCGAGGATCCATCTGGATATAAAGAAATTTTATGGAGAATTCAAGAAGAATACGATAGAAGTCGTGGTTACCTCTAAAGAATAACCCTAGGAAATTTATTTTTTATACATCAAAGGTTAATAGAAAGTTTATGCTATACTTTGTTTTACCGAATGATCCTTGTGCCGTCCAAAGACGAGCCTCGCCCCTTGGGTGGGGTGAAAGTACCCATTTGACTCACTCCGTTCGCTCAGGACTTAGCCTTGCTGTTAGGGAGCCCTTCGACTTTGCTCAGGGTAAACTATTTTGGTGATTCATCTTGGCCACAAAGGCCGAAACTTTACTTCCTGATATTCGTCTAATAATCGTCTAAAATTAGACCACATGCTCTATCCTAAATACACTATTACGGATCGCTTGCTATCTAATATTAAGAGAATTAATACTTTAGTGAATGAATTAAACAACAGAAGGTTCCCTCACATTGTATTAGTAGCGCTTGAAAGAACTGCCAGAGCTGTTTCAGCCTACGCTTCAACCAGTATCGAGGGTAACCCACTCCCTCTAACCGAAGTTAAAAAAATTCTTAAATCAAAGCCTGCTCATATTAGAGACAGCGAGAAAGAAGTTTTAAACTATAATCAGGCACTCCAGAATTTGAATGAAAAACCTGAAAAGGCACAAGTAAAATTATCTCTAGATCTGATATTAAGAATTCAAAAGCAAGTGACCGTTGGACTATTGCCTAAATTTGAATCTGGAAAATTAAGAGAAAGACCGGTAGTTGTCAATGATCCCAGAACACGAAAAGTTATATATTTACCCCCTGATGCAAAAGATACCAGTCAGCTTATGGCAGATCTTATCGAGTTTGTAAATAGCAACAGAGATAAGATAGACCCACTTATTTTAGCTGGTATTTTTCACAAGCAAATGGTTATTGTCCATTCTTTTATGGATGGAAACGGGAGAACAACCCGTCTTGCTACAAAAGTTCTACTTGCTGAAATGGGATTAAATACTTTTGACCTTTTTAGTTTTGAGAATTACTACAATAAAAATGTTACTAAATATTTCCAAACTGTAGGAGAATTTGGTAATTATTACGATTTTGTTGATAAAATCGATTTCACTTCATGGCTGGAATATTTTACAGAAGGAATTATTGATGAACTTTTAAGAGTACAAAAACTTTTGCCAGAGGTTGGAATAAGTCCAGAGACTAAACTAGAACCTTATCATCTAAAGATTCTCGAGTTTATAAAGGAAAAAGGATTTATTGCTGACCGTGATTATGCAAAATTGGTTAATCGGGCCAAGGCAACCAGAGCTCTTGATTTTAAAAAATTAATGAACTTAGATTTAATCAGCAGAAAAGGCAAAGGCAAAGCAACTTATTATATTTTGAAGGAAAAATAGCTATTGTACTTTGCTATGCATCTTTTAGACCAAAGGTGTATGTGAATTCTGAGTTTAGGCTGTCAGAATTGGGTTCACAGGATAATATCAGGGCAATTTGAAAGTATTTCTTAATTATCTAGTAGGTTACGAGATTATAGCCAACAATAACCAGTTTATTATTCTGGGATACGGTCATACTGCCGGGATTATGAGTTGTGGTTAATTGAGGAAGATATAATTCCTCTTGGAAAAAGGGGCTGACATCCATTTGATCCGGGACAATTTGGGATTCGAAGATGTCTCCTCCGGTAGCAAGGAATAAACGGGTTATTCTCTGGTTATAATTTATCGGAATATAAAAAACAGGACGGTCTGGTCTGTTGTGTCTGCTGTTTAGAAAAGGCGCCCCGGTAAGTTCAACTCCGGAAAATTGCAGGATTATCCCCAGGTCTCCCTTGCCATTATAATCATCGATAACCTCCGGCTTCCATTCAATTTTTCTACCCCTTTCGTAAAGCGGTTCGGGTCTTGCCTTTTCCCGCCCTGGCGGTTTTTGAAAGACGTGTTTGGCTACTGTTTGGCTCCAGTCCTGTTCCCCGGCTGTCGCTGCCCGGGATACTCTCCTGGCACCTCCAGGCAAACTGCCACCGCCGATTTGGATTGCAACTCCCCCTTTTAATACATCAAGTGAAGTCTTTGGGGGAATTGATCTTATTTTCCGTTCAGGATGACTCATTTTCTCTCCTTCCCCAAGCTATAGAATTCTCGTAATACCTCCGGTAAGGTGTGGCTGACCATCTCTGGTGTGGACACCCGGATTTCACTGTCCAGAAGTGAACCAACATCATGGGCAGCGCCGATAAACAACAGCCCTGTTTTTCCTCGAGATAGTGTCTCTCTTATTCTTTGGGCAATAGATTTATTGCGTTCCTCCAAAAGCCAACTGCTTTTCTTGAGGTATTCTAAACGGGCGGCGGTTTTGGCCTTTCCATCAGGGCAGTTTGCAATGGTTTGTAAAGCCTGGTGTTCCTCCATTAAAAGATTGGCATCTTCGGTGCCGAAAATAGTGGCCCCTTTTCCCCTGAGCCAACGAAGAATTTCATAATTGGCCGTTTGGGTTTCATCAACGATTTTGTCCACGATCCCTACGGGGGCATTAACTAAACCATCCTGGTAAATTTGCAAGCGGGCAAGGTGGTCTGAGTGCAAGCTATTCAAGTAGCGAAAAGTTCCCACCCAATATCGTGTTGCCGCGGCTTCATATCGCTCATCAACAATAATTTGGTCTCCCAGGCTTCCCATGTCAGCATAAGTATGGGCAATAGGGATAATATAAAGATGGGGTCTTTCTTCCATTGGCTGGTATTTTATCACAAAACCTGCTATATTTCTCACAACCTTCTTTTTAAGAAAAATAATATGAGCCATGAACAGTTTAGGGAGAAACTCGAAGCCGATGTTACAAAACAAGAAGCAGCACGAAACTATGCAAGTAGTTTACCTCAAGACTTGGCCGGAGATTTAGGCGCTTTTTGTTATTTTAGAAGAGCATTACATCTTGGAGTGGATGCTTTTGGTAATCGACTGACTTCTGAAGAACGCAGAATTTTGTCTAACACTCAGGAGGTATTATCAAGAAGGATTCGGGATAGGTGGACAGAAGAAGGAAAACCTGGTCCAGAGGGTCCTGAACAACACTATCGTACTTACGATCCCTACATTAGAGCAGAACTTGTAGAGCGATACTAGAAAGAAGTTCTACGTAATTATTTTTTTTCTTGTTACCTAAATAAGTGTATAATATCTTTACCGAATGATCTTTGTGCCGTCTAAAGACGAGCCTCGCCTTTCAGGCGGGGTGAAAGTATCCTCCTTCGTTTAAAAACTTCGGCGGGACAAGCCTTACTGTTAGGGAGCGAATGTTGGCGGAAACTTTTCTGGCCCATCTTGGCCACAAGGATCGTAACCTTATTCCCTCCGGTTCACTGCGACCCGAAGGTTTTCTTTATGCTAATATTTGATTATGGCATGGAAAGTTTCATTTTTCCAAACAGCACGAGGTGATTCTCCTGTAAAGGAATTTGTTGAGAGTCAAGATAAGACTACGTATATGAAGCTTATCCACGCAATAGAACTTTTAGAAAATGGTGGTCCTTATTTAAAACCTCCCTACATTAAAAAACTGCAAGATAAATTGTATGAGCTACGAATATCCGGGAAAGTTGCCATTAGAATTTTTTATACAATCATCAATGGCGAATATTATTTACTCCATGCTTTCAAAAAGAAAAGCCAAAAAACACCCTCGAAAGAACTCAAAATAGCCCTTGACAGAATGAGAGAATTAGTATAGCATATATGCTATATGATTAAACCTAAAGATAGAAAACATTTAGATTTTTCAGTTTGGAAAAAAGAAGTTTTGAAAGATCCCGTATTGAAAACAGAATATGATCGCCAACAGCCAGAATTCGCTGTCATTCAAGCCATACTTGATGCAAGAGTTAAAAAAGGAGTAACCCAAAAAGAACTGGCACAAAAAATCGGAACTAAACAGTCAGTTATCTCGAGACTTGAGTCTGGTAGAGCCAATCCTTCTGTGGCTTTTCTCAAAAAATTAGCCCAAGCCTTAAACTCTCATCTAGAAATTAGATTTACCAATTTTAAATAATCCTGCTATACTTTATTGTGCATCTTTTAGGCCAAATGCATAAGCAAATTCTTGATCTTTATATATAGTTAAGGAATCTTTAGCAATTTTATGGAAACTGCGTAAAGTTAGAATTAGGAGTAAGTAAGACTTTAGAAATACCTACCTCATCATTTTGAATATGTTTGCATTATCTGGTATACTCCAGCCATAAATTAAAGATTATGCTAGAAATTGATCATGGTCCTGAAGGAGGAATTCTAGAAGACAACCAGCATGCTTTTGCAGGTCTTCCTGTTGCCTCTCATTGGACGATTCACTTCGCAGATACTTTTGGATTTGATAAAGGGTTATACCCAAACAGACAAGAGGCTGAAATTGCTCTACAGTCAACAAATGGCCTCAATGGTAGAAAATTTGTACGAGAATTATTAAAAGGCCAGCAATATCGTATTGCAGATGGTAAGCCTGATGATCATCCTCAATATATTCACGAAGTAAATGATGGCGCTAATGGCAGCGTAAGAGCTAAAAGAACAACAGCTATCTAGTGACTGTCTTTTAATTACTGATAGAAAATTAGTTATAACTCTTCCATATAAGCTACATTAAGTACCCAACTGCCCGTTTAACCTCATCAGCATTTTGGTAGTTTTTTTCCGGTAGATTCTCATTAAGCCATCTCTTATCATTTTCAGGCACATCTGACATTTCATTACAAGCTTTGACTAAATCTTCCTTTGAAGCTGGATAAACCACATGATTTAGATGGTCCATTATTTGCTGAGATAGATCTGCTGGCATTGCCATAACATTCATTTTTACCACCTCCCCACAATAAGTATTTAACCAGGGTATTATAAGAAGAGAAATAAGGTTTGGTAAAAGAAGCTTAAGAAAAACAATTACTGTATTGACAAGCTGCAAAAAGGAGGACTAAACTCTCCTCTATGACCAAATCATTAAAAGAAACCTTAAAAGAAATTCAGATTCTTTTGGGCAAGCCACACCAAAAACTGGCTGGAGCTTTAAAGTATTATTTAGACTTTTTAAATGTTTCAGAAAATGGAACCAAGGTTACCAGCGCCTTTCAAAAGGAAGAAAAGATACAAACAATACAGCATGGCAAAATTACCTGGACTGATGTGAGAAATCCAACCAGAAAGGAGATTAGCAGACTAGCCCAGCAGTACCCTTTCCATCCTTTGCATCTTGAAGATTGTGTGTCCAAGGGACAATTTCCCAAAATTGAGCAAAGCTTTGAAGATAAATACATTTTTTTTCTTTTTCGTTTTCCTAGTTTAAATAGCAAGGATGCAAATATTGCTTTTAGTCAAATTTGTTTTTTCTTAGGCAACAATTACCTGGTTACAATACATGAAAATTCTGGAGATACTATTTCTCAGATGTTTGATGAGAGTTTAGAGGACCCAGAGCAACGCAAAGTATATATTGGCAACTCTTCTGCTCACCTTTTATACACTATTATTGAACAATTAACAGAACATCTTTCTCCTCTTTTACAAAAAATCCTCACAGAGGTTGATGAAGCAGAAGATATTGTTTTTGATGATAAAGTTTCTGGAGTCTATATGATTGGGCAGCTCAGACGTAAAATTATCAGCTTAAGAAGGGTAATTGGTCCTTTAAAAGGATTGCTTAAGGATTTGGAGACTAAGGTAAATAAAATGACCAGAAGTAATTTATCTATCTATTTTGTGGATATTACCCATAGGGTTGATAAAGCCTGGGAAACTTTGGAGGAAGCGAGAGAAACTGTGGATATTTATAAAGATGCTGATTTTATCATCAGCACTGAAAAGACTAATAGAATTTTGGCAGTTCTGACAATCTTTTTTACCCTTTCAATACCAGCTACCCTTTTGGGAACACTTTATGGAATGAATATTCCTCTTCCAGGAGGGTTAGAAACAGGCTCCTGGAATTTTTTTGGCCAGTACACAACCTTGGTTATAATACTGGCAATAGCAGCAACTCCTACTCTTGGTATGCTTGCCTACTTTAAGAAAAGAAGGTGGTTTTGAAGGTATTTTTTGGGGGGTTGACAGATCAAAGACTAGGGTAGACAATAAGTTTAATAAATCTCTAAAACTGAACAAAAGAGCAGATTAAGAGATTTTTTGTTGTTTTAGAAGGGTGTTACTATGATTACAAGGAAGCTAACATCATCACAAAAAATCCTTTTCTTCCTGATAGCCAACGCCTTACTGATTGGTGGAATTTTTGCTGCCAGGGTTCTAGGGTTTACTACAGAATCTTTCTTGGCCTTAACAGCAGCTATGTCCTTGGAAATGATCTATTTAGCCTTTTCCATCCAAAGATCAATCAATAAAACTACCCAGGCTCTTTTAGAGCTAGAAAAAAATATGGCAGATAGAATTAGAGAGAACGAAGAAAAAACTAATACTGCTTTAATTTATATTGGCCACCAAATGAAAATGATGCAGCATGAACTTTTAACCCTTAAAAAACACAACCTTATTAAGCTTAACGGAAACGTCCACCACCCAAAAGTTCAAGCTTAAATCTCTAGTACAGGTTTAAAACTTTATTCATCTGAGGCTCCACTTTCTTTAAATACACTATATTATATTTGGGGAAATACAGAAATGCTGCTGGAGCATCTTCAAGCAGAGTTTTTTGGAAGTCAAAATATTTTGCTTTTCTTTCATCCTCTTTAATAATCTTTCTACCATCTTCTAAATCCTTGTCTGCCCTTTTCGAATCGTACCTAGTCAGATTTGTCTTGCTTTGAGTAGCATGCCACAAAAAGTATTGATCTGGGTCAGTAGGAATACTTTGGGTAATAAGAAGAGCTTGAAAGTTTTGTGGAATACCAGATTCTACTCTAAGTTTGACATCAAAGCCAAGCTTTTTCCAGGCTGCTGCTACTACCTGGCCTGCTGATTCTAAATTAGGATTAACAGCCAGCTGCAAAGTTGCGTTTAATTTTTCATCAGGCATCTGAGACTTAGCTCTTTCCAATGCTTGAGTAGCCTCTTTAGAATTATCTAAATATTTTTTGGCATCAGGGTTGTATGCCCAAAATTGGGGAGGATAAGGATTACCGGCAGGCTCATAACCTTCTATCTTTGGAGATTGGTAAAAAAGGGCTTGACGAAGAGAACGATTACCAAGAAGAGAATCAGTAACCTGAAAGAAAACCGTCACAATTTTTGAATAATCTGTTTTTTGTCTGATCCCGACCAAATCTCCAAAAGATGCAGCTTTAGGATTACTCAAACCCATCAACATCTGCACTTCACCCAAAAGAAAACCAGTCACAGCTACTTTTTCATTTGGGTAGAATCGGGCATAAATAATTGGCAAATCAGGACTATTAGGCTCCAAAGTAAGTTTGGTAATAAAGACTCTGCTCTTTTCAATTTTTTTTACTTTATATGAACCAACTCCGACCAAACCTCCACCCTTTTTAAATACAGGTTTAGTTAGTAAAGAAGGGAAAGGAGAATAGCTTTCAGATAGATTAAACTGTATAGCTTTTTCATTAGGCGCAGAGACTTTGGTGTTGGGAATAACAATTTCTAAATCTGCAGCCTTTAGTTTGGTATTATCAGACCATTTTAGATTGTCTTTAAGCTTGAACTTAAATTCAGTAGCATTATTATTAACACTCCAGCCACTCACCATTTGTGGTCTAGCTCTGCCATTACTGCCTGCTACAACCAACCCTTTGGAAATAAGCTGGGTAATCTCCAGGGGCAGATCATGTTCTTGGTAAGTTCCTACTAAACCAATTCTTAAAGTTTTTTGGGAGCTTGAAAGAAATATTTTTATTATAAGGATAGACACAACCACCAATGTTACAGCTGCACCACCAATCCACTTTTTGTTTCTTTTGATATATTCCCAAATTATCTTCAGAAGCAATTTTGCTGATTTAAAAAACATAGCTAGATCAACAGTCCTGCTAAGGAGGCCAGTATAAAGGCTGCAGAGATACCAATTGTGGCATAAAAAAGCAGCTTCTCAGCTCCCCTTTTGGTTCTATAAAAAGACATGTCTCCACCAAAGCTAGTTCCCAGTCCAGAACCTTTTTGTTGGATAATAATTACCAAAATTAAAAGGATTCCTAAAACTATTTGAATAATTGAGATTACTGGTTTCATTTTCAGTCTTCAGACATTAGTCTAACAGCTATTTATTATACACCAAATTCTAATGGCTTAGCCATTGGAGGAAATGAGTAATAATTCCTATTAAAAATGAGGCTGCTACTGCTACTAAAAATGGAGACAGTTCATATGGAGGAATCATCAGCCCATTATTATAATAACCTTGGAAAGTATATGGGACCAGTTGAAAGTCAGACACAATGGTAGTTAAAGCATAAAGGGCCAAAACATTAATAAGCCAGGCAAATAGTCCCACAGTTAACAAATTAAGAGGCAGGAAGAGAATCTTAAGAAGTGGCACTAAAATAAAATTAATCAGCATAAAAGCAAATGCCCCAATAATTAAGCTTCTTGCCCCTCCTGTATAAGTCAGTCCTGAAATAACTCTGGTAGCAAAATAAAGGGAAACAAGGTTAATTAGAAAATATCTGAGCAGTGTTCTCATATTTAGGACAAGCCTAAGAATATTTTACCACGTAACTTCCTGTGATAAGAAACAGCAAACCTGTGAGCCTCATCCCTTAGCTTTTGCAGCAGCTTTAAGGATAAACTTCTTCTGGAAAGCTTAACTATTTCTCCCTCAGGTGGATATAGCCATTCCAGTCTTTTTGCCAAACCAAAAATAGGTATTTGTACATTGTACATTGTACATTGTACATTTGCCCCTCTTACCTGACCTCTTCCCCCATCTATTAAAATCAGGTCAGGCAAAGGCCAATCATTTTTCAATCTTCTTCTCATCATTTCTTTATGCATACCAACATCATTAGGTCTGCCTGAAATTTTAATCTTAAATTTTCTATACTGGGATTTATCTATTTCACCATTGGTTAATACCACCATAGAGCCTGTGGCCTCTTTTCCCTGGATATTGGAAATATCATACCCTTCGATTCTTTCTGGCAGTTTAGGCAGATTTAAATCTTTTTGTAATTGTTCTAAGGCTAACTGTCTTTCTTCCTCTAAAAAGTTAGGGTTTTCCAAATAAAGCTTTGTTCTATTTGCTTGAGTCATATAATTTATGCCTTCAATATTTTTTTTGAACCTTTGGGCATCTTCATATCTTTGTTCTTTTGAGGCCTGTATCATTTCTAGGGTAAGCTGAGATAAAAGATCCTCTTTTTTACCATCCATAAACTTGGAAAACCTGCTGATTATTTTGTTATAATCTTCTTTGGGGATTTCTCCCACACAAGCCCCTGGACATAACCTTAAATGATAATAAAAACAAGCTCTACCCCTGGAATCTGGATTGCTGCACCAAGGAAAGACTCTTCTTAAAGATCTTAAAGCTTCCTTTACAGTCCTGCTTGAGGGAAAAGGACCCCAGTATTTTTTAAATTGTTTTAGATCCTTTTTCCTGGCAGTAATAATTTTAGAAAAGTCTTCTTTAGTTACAGCTATATACAAATAATCTTTATCATCAGTAAGTTTGATATTAAATGGAGGCAAATACTTTTTTATTAAGTTTGCTTCTAGAATTAGAGCTTCCAACTCTGATTCAACTATGGTGGTATCTACTGAAGATATTCTCTCTACCAAAGCTTGAGTTTTAGATCCCAAATCCCTGGAAGTTTGAAAATATGAGGCTACCCTGGAGTTTAAATCTATAGCCTTTCCTACATATAAAACCCTTCCCAGGTTATCTTTAAAGATATATACCCCCGGACTGTGCGGAACTTTAGCTCTGTCTATAAACGAAGGTATCATTTTTTCTTAACTTTTCTATATCTTTTTCTATAAACTAAACCTCCTAAAACAGCAAAATAAATCAGAATCATTGAGGCAACTACTCCTCCTGCTATCATAGGCATTGTTTGGAACAAAATAAATGGCCTGATAATTACCCCTTTGGTAAACTTTTGACTAGCGATTTCTACCTCAATTTCATCCTCAAAACTTTCAAACAGAGATTTGGTGCGAATATTATAAGTAAACTCAGCATTACCAAATGCAGGCACTAACCCTAACTCTTGACCTTCAGCCCTAAACATTGAAATTTGTTTTGATTTTACTGAAAATGGAATAGAGGGATAAAAACTATTGCCTGTGTTTACAACTTTTACTTTAAGCTGTCCTGGAAACCCAGCTAAAATTGGAGTTGGATTTTCAATTATGACATCAATTTGTGGATGACCCAGAAAATCTTTTTCAGCTAAAGAAACTTTGACATCCCTGGAATCTGCTTGAAAGCTTCGCTTATACGAACCTGCAGGGATAGGCTCAGAAGAAGATAAACCTTTGACAGCAAACACAAAGTGATTAAGATCTAGCTTATTAAAATAATCTACCCCACCAGTAGTATTACCCCAGGTTGGATCAATCATTACCCAACCTTTTTTATCATCCCAATACTCAGGCCAGGCATGCAAAATATCCTTGTTTAAAGATAATGGCCTCAAGGCAGAATTGGTAGTATAGGCATAACCATCCAGTTCTCTGGCTGGGATACCTGCAGCTCTGGCAAGAGTTATAAATAGATCTGTAAATTCCATACAAACAGCTGAATCTGGGTTAGCAAGGGCTGTTGTAGCTCCTAATCTTTCGATGTTATCTTTTAACCTGCTGGAATCATACTTTAGGTAATCAACCACAAATTGGTAAATTAATTTAGCCTTGCCTACAGAGTCCTCAGGAGGATTAGTGCCCAGAATTTCTTTTAACTTGCTGGTAATTTGTGGATTATTTGTTTCCCAATACTTAGCTCCAGCAATATATTTTTTCTTTAAGTTCTCATCCAGGGATGGATTTTTTACTTTTGATGCAGAATACAGCTTAGCTGAACCAAAAACTTTAATATTTATTTTTTGGTTTCTATTTAGTTTATACCAGGCCAAATAATTGCCATCATCATCTAAAGTCACATTTAGAGGCTTAGGCTCTATTCTTTGGAAAATTATATCCTGGTAAGCTGTATCTGGAGGAAGAGCTATATTAGTTAAAATTGGTACTAAATTTTTATTTTCCAGATGATAGGATAAATCAAAATCAAAAAGCTGATTTAGGCCAAAATTGGCAGAAATTCCAGAGGTTTTTAGCTGATCTGCATTAAAGGTTAAAAATACCTTATCCCCAGATTTCGTTTGTCTTAAGGGAGTAGGACTAATTAAGGATAATTCCCCAAAACTGGCAGGTACTGCTAGAGTTAAATTATAGTTTTCCAGGTTTGAGGTAGAGGAAATTTTAGGAGCTCTAACTTCCCAGACTTTCCCCAATTTTTGAGCAAAATCTTTTGATTTAAAAGTAATTGTCCAGGGGACAATTTTGCCTTTACCAGCAATCTGCTGATTGAATTTTACATTAATTACAGTTGAAGAACCTTTTTGTTCAGAAGTAACATTTAAGACTCCTACAGAATCAGAAGCTTTAATATCAGAAATTTGGGTTGCCCCAATAGTTAATTTAAACTGGTTAGCATAATACTCTGAAGTTAAGTTTTTTAAAGTAATTTTTTCAGTAACAGTGGTAATGCCATCCTCACCTACATCATATAAAACATCATAAGAGGTAGAAAATTCAGAAGCAGCAAAAACCACATAAGGAAAAAGGGAGTAAGCTACTAAGAGAAGTATACCCAGCAACAACCTCTTAAACATTACTTAATTGTATCAAAATTAGACCTAGAAATTAAAATTAAACTAAAGGTAAAAATGGAAGATGCTTTGGTGAGTCTGGATTTTTAATAACCAATACATAGCTAAAGTCTCGTGAAGATAAACGATTACCCTGAGGAGCATATCTTGCGAAAATATCATTTTGTCTCAAAATAGTCACCCAATTTTCAATCGGAATATTGTTCTCCCTGCAAAACACTGGGTCTGGCACTTCCCCTACAAACATACCACCTTGATCGCTTAACATATCCCATACTCTTTTGGCTGCTAAAGCATAGAATTTTGCATGTTTAGGAATGCCTCTAAATCCCCCCTTTGCTCTTATTGTAATTAGATCTGCAGATCTGCCGTTTAAAACTTCGTGTATTTGATCAACAGTTGAACGATCAATTAAATCACCAGCAATTTGAGTAATTCCTAATTGCCGGTCTAGAGTCCTTTCATTTTCAGAACGTAAATCTTCTAACGAAACCGCTATTCCTAGTTTTTGTTGATTTGGATTCAAAGTCCTAAAAAGTGTAAGCAGTGCCCGCGATGGAGACATTAAATCTACTACTGTTATTGATTCCCTACGCCTTAAATGAGCCCATAAATCAGTTCCGCCTAAAACTACATTAAAGTCTTCTACATATTGCGAGAAGGTTTCTCCGTAAATATCCCAACAATCCAAGTTTCCAAATCCACTTTGACGCTCCTGTTCATGGATCCTCCTAATTTCATTTACAGCTTTACGGAAATCACTTTCTCTTCTTTCTCCAGACATAGGATCCGAATTTTACCAGAAAGGATATTAATATGCAAACTATGGGTTAACTAAATTATTATTACCAGGACATCTTATATTGACACCTGAAAGGTGTAAGGCTAAAGTATAATTATGCCTGGTAGAATAGTTCCTCTTGTAAATGGGGAATTTTATCACATTTTTAATAGGGGTAATGACAAGCGGGATATTTTTCTTCAATCAAGAGATTACTCAAGATTTCAAAAAACATTCTACTATTACCAATTTTTGGGACCTAAACCGAAGTTTTCTAATATTACAAAGTCTAAATTAGAAACCCTGAAACCCTTAAAAAACAACCGCTTTGTAGAAATTATATGTTATTGTCTTATGCCTAATCATTTTCATTTTTTGGTAAAGCAATTAGTAGATGGAGGGATAGCCAAATTTCTAAGCCAAATATCCAATAGTTATACAAAATACTTCAATATAAAATATAACCACATTGGGGCATTACTCCAAGGTACATTTAAATCAGTAAGGGTGGAAACAGATGAACAATTTATACATTTATCCCGATACATCCATTTAAATCCTATTGTCTCAGGGATAGTTAAGCATTTAGATACTTACAAGTGGTCCTCTTATCTGGAATATATTTCTGGTAATTGTTTTTATTCTGTTTCGAAGGAAGTTATTAATCTATTTTCTACTAAAGAGAAGTATAAGGAATTTGTAGAAGCCCAGATAGATTATGGAACTACATTGGAAATTATAAAACACAGTATCATAGAAGATCCCACCTTTCAGGTGTAAGGCTAAACTTCAAACAAAATGAATAATACCAATAGGGTCTAAATCAGCTGTATAGCTTTTATTCCTCAAGCATCTAACAGCACTTGCGAACTTGCCTCTTTCCCCCAAATTAATAAAAGAGCCTGGCATTGTCTCACCTAAAACATCTCCCAATGTGTGTAGTGCTCCTGTAGTGTCTTCAAATACCCGCCCTGCATCTACATCATTTTGAAAAACATGCCTCTCTATAACTGTATAATACAAATGACCACTTCCCTTAATTTTAGCCAAGGCTAGGCCTTCTACCTGTGGAATAACAGCAAGTCTTTGCAAACATTCTACAAATGCACGCGCTTCTGGTTGATCAAATTCCTTTCCAGTTTCAGTGGCTAAATCCTGTCTTTTCAATCTCAATATTTGCCCAGCTTTAAACGAATCTGCAATTTCTGGACTTGTTGTATTCACATAAAGAGTGTATCACTTTTCATTTATTTTACAAGATCTTGGCTAAATATTGGCCGGTGTAGGAGGATTTGGATTTGGCTATTTGAGCTGGAGTTCCTTCTGCTATAACTTTACCACCTTTATCTCCTCCCTCAGGACCAAGATCAATTATCCAATCAGCGTTTTTTATAATATCGAGCTGGTGTTCGATCACTATAACTGTATTTCCAAAGTTAACCAGCTTTTTAAGTATTGCTAAAAGTCTTTCAATATCAGCAAAATGCAACCCTGTAGTAGGCTCATCTAAAATATATAAAGTCTGTCCTGTTTGTCTTTTGGAAAGTTCTGAAGAAAGCTTAATTCTTTGGGCTTCTCCCCCGGATAAAGTTGGGGCTGGCTGGCCTAGTCTTATATACCCTAAGCCCACATCATTTAAGACTTGTAATTTATTCTTAATTTGGGGAATGTTTTCAAAAAACTTCAAAGCCTCCTCTACAGTCATATTCAAAACCTCAGAAATATTTTTATCCTTAAAACGAATCTCTAAAGCTTCCCTGTTATACCTGGCCCCATTGCAACTTTCACAAGTCACATACACATCTGGCAAAAACTGCATCTCAATTTTAAGCTGTCCTTCCCCCTCGCAGACCTCACACCTTCCACCTTTAACATTAAAAGAAAACCTGCCAGGCCCATAACCCCTAATTTTAGCCTCAGGAGACTCTGCAAAAAGCTCTCTAATATGATTAAAAGCTCCAGTATAAGTTGCTGGATTAGATCTTGGGGTTCTGCCTATTGGTGATTGATCAACTAAGACCACTTTGTCTATACATTCTGTGCCCTCCAGGCCCTTATATTGACCTGGCTTTTCCCTTGATCGATAGATTTTTTGGGCCATTGCCTTATATAAAACATCATGAATTAAAGTAGACTTCCCAGACCCAGATACTCCAGTTATAGCTATAAATTTTCCCAGAGGAAAAGATATATTAATATTTTTTAAATTATGCTCAGAAACACCTAAAAGTTTTAAAGTTCCCATCTCAACAGGTGATCTTTGAAGTTCCCCATTTGCCCTAACTTGCTTTTTACCAGATAAATACTGACCTGTTAAGGAAGTTTTACTTTTTTTAATCTCTTCTGGAGTTCCCACAAAAACAACATGACCTCCATGTTCTCCAGCTCCAGGACCAATTTCTATCAGCAAATCTGCAGCCTCCATTGTTTCTGCGTCATGTTCATTAACAATTACAGTATTACCCAGTTCCTTAAGTCTTTTTAAAGTTTCAATCAGTCTTGTGTTATCTCTTTGGTGGAGACCAATTGAAGGCTCATCTAATACATATAAAACTCCAGACAAACCTGAACCTATTTGGGAAGCAAGTCTAATTCTTTGTGATTCCCCTCCAGCCAAAGTCATAGCAGCTCTATCTAAAGTTAAGTAATCTAAACCTACATCAACTAAAAACTTCAATCTAACAGTTATTTCTTTAATAATTGGTTCAGCAATTTTATGTTCTCTGGCTGAAAGAATTGTTGTTCCTGAGGAGGTTAGCTTACTAATCCACTCCAAAGCCTGCAGTATAGATTGTCCTGTTACCTCAGCAATATTTAGCTCGTCAATAGTAATTGATAAAGCCTCATCTTTGAGTCTTGCTCCCTTACATTTAGGACACATTTCTTTGTACATATACTTTTCTATTTCAGATTTAACAAAATCAGATTCAGATTCTTTGTATCTTTCTTTCAAATAAGGAACCAAGCCTTGAAAAGTAGAATAAAAATGGGTCCATTTCCCTTGCCTGTTTCTGCCTTCTACTTTAAATTCTTCAGCACCTGCTCCAGTAAGCAAAATCTCTCTGGCTTCTGGTTTTAAATTACCCAATCTGGTACTCATATCGAAATCAAACTTTTTACCTACAGCTTCAATAAGTCTGGTAAACCAGGTTTCATTTGTGGCCAGCTTTGACCAGGGGAGTATGCCACCTTCTTCTATAGAAAGAATTGGATTTAATATCGTGGTTTCATCTATTTCCAAAAGTGTTCCGAGCCCTGCACAAGTTGGACAAGCCCCATGAGGGGAATTAAAAGATAAAAGCCTGGGTTCAATTTCAGGAAGAGAAATATTATCTACAGGACAGGCAAATCTTTCAGAATAAAGTTGATCCCTCATTTTTTTAGGGTTTGCTGGAAATTCCAAGGAAGCATCCAAAACATCTGAAACTATCACAGATCCTTCACCAAATTTAAGCGCTGCTTCAATACTCTGATAGAATCTAGTCGCTAGAGTCGAGAGTCTAGACTGTGATTCACTTGACTCTTGACTCTTGACTCTTGACTCTAACACTAACCGATCTACTATTAAATCAATCGTGTGTTTGTTTGTTTTTATTAGTATCAAGTCCTCTGCCAAATCTCTGACATGTCCATCAACCCTAACTTTAGAAAAACCTTTTTTCTTAAAATCTTCAAAAAGCTCCCTGTACTCCCCTTTCCTGTCTTTGACCACAGGGGCTAAAATCATTATTCTCCTACCTTTTTTGCTAGACTCTAGACTCTTGTCACTAGTCACTTTTGCAACTATTTGCTCCACACTCATCTTAGAAATTTCCCTGCCACAAATAGGACAATGGGGATGGCCAACTCTGGCAAATAAAAGCCTTAAATAATCATAAATTTCTGTGGTAGTGCCAACAGTAGACCTGGGATTGTGTGAAACACCCTTTTGGTCTATAGAAATAGCAGGAGATAAACCTTCAATTAAATCTACATCTGGTTTGTCCATAACCCCTAGAAACTGCCTGGCATAGGCAGAAAGGGATTCTACATACCTTCTTTGTCCTTCAGCGTAGAGAGTATCAAAAGCCAAAGAAGATTTACCTGACCCAGAAATCCCAGTCAAAACTACCAATTTATTCTTGGGTATTTCTAAGTTAATATCTTTTAAATTGTGCTCTCTAGCTCCTTTAATTGTTATCTTATCAATAGCCATAAGTGTGTGGGACGAATTTTTCCCGAAAATTGAGACCTTATTTTAAACTATTTTGCAAGATTTGAAAAGGGTTAATTAGATAGACCAACAGTGGGATTAACGTATTTAAAATTTACCCCTTCTGGACCTAAAACTGGAACCATTATTCTTACCAAATTACTGTAAGAATCCTCTAAAGACAGCCTTTTACGCCACAATTCTGTTCCAGATGCAACAAATACTCTGGCTCTAGGTTTATCAGCGTAATGAAGGAGTAATTTTCCGCTTGACTGTAGCTCATCTTTTACGCGGTGTAATATCCTCAACCAAGCACCTACCTGGTTAACATCAATTGATGGTACAGCAAAAGCTAACATACCCCCAAGTAAAAGATAATTCAGTGTATATGTGTTGTCTACAATAAATCTCTCTCCTCCTCTACTTAAAGATACATGGCGGGCAAGAGCATAATCCAATGTTCTGATATCATCAATAGGGGCAAGTTGTGTTAGTGCTTGCCTCGCTTGATCATTTAATTTAACCTGATCGGACAAAACAATAACACCCTTACTTTGATCTCCAGGAAATAGATCCTTTATTCTAGCTTCTACATTCCTTACCATAGAATACGTATTTTACCCTAAATACCCTATAATATCAATATCTTGTTAGCTTATCTTTAACAGATATTGCTTATCCAACTAATTTTGTTATACTATCGGGCAAATATGATTGGTTCTGAAATAGAAGCTAGAATAGCAGCATACCAGAGAACTGATGATCTTTTCCAAGCTAATCTCTATAGAGAACTCTTAGCTTGTTATAATAGTGTAGTTCGTAAAGGATTAAAAGATTCACCAATATCTGTGGAGATTCCTGAATTTGGTTTAACAAGAACTAGTACCTGTGATCTACCTGTAATAGAAGATGAATTTCTGAGCAAGCTTGCCCGAAAAGTCAATGCAGTTGCAGGAAGATTTGGTGATAAACTTCCACTAGTCTGTTTATCAACACTAGGCAGCGCTCCGCATGATCAACCTGATTGGGAAGCTCTAAGAAATGGTCTAAATCAACAAGAAAAATTAGCTTTGATGCGCCCTATAAATCACATCACAAGATATTTAGGTCGAGAAAGAGTAACTGTAGGAGATATAAGACATATGGGTTTAGAGGAATTAGCTGCTGTAAATCGTGTTGGCAAAAGGTCTGCTTTACTTATTAAAACATGCTTAAATGGCCTCCCCCAAGAGGTTCCTGCTTGACTATCGTGAGTCTTATAGTATAATTATCTCTAATGACTACTGAATTTGGACCTATTTATGGATCAGCAGAAACCCGTACGGGACTGGTAAAATCAGATGCATATATTGACGAAGTAACAAGACATTTGAAAGATGAAACAGCCAGGCAAACTGCAAGCAGGCTTGTTAGACAGTTAATGTCTGAATTGCCCCAAACTCAAGAATTTTGTGTAACAAGTAATGAAGTTGGCGCAGCCCTTGAGAGACAGGGAGAATTTGAATTAGCCATCCAGTGCTTTGAGTGGTCATACGGACAATCAGATTCTCTTCCAAATTTCCTTGATCCAAACGTCAACATCTACGGTGGGAATATAATAAGGGCTATGCAGACAATTACTATGCAACCGCAAATAACCGTGGAAACTAGAGATTTCCTTAAGGGGAAAAAAGGTCTTGTAACAGATATCCACACTTTTCTAGGTCTGAAACAAAACTATCTTTTATTTGAAAGAGCTTATAATCAAATAGAACAACAGGGTGGAATAAATTGGAATGGTGATGAAAATCAGACAAGAATTGTTGATGTGCAAACATTAAGAACATCTGCTCAATCTCTTGTCAATCTGTTATAAAGTTTAACTCTTTTATCTGATCACCGATTTTGGCTGCTTCTTCTAAGATATCTGTTTTCAACTGGCAGTAAAACACATTTCACATTTTGCAAGATATTTAAAGAGGTAAGTGGGAACTAGGTTAAAGATAAAATTAGAGCCAGTTTGGAGAGGTGTAGGGAGAATGAAAAGCCCTACGTAGTTCGCCTTTTTCAAACATACCCCTTGCCTCTTTTTGATCTATCTCACGGTAAACCTCTGCCAGTGATTTTCTGCCATAAACAAAGTCATGCCCAAGCCTAACTGCTTCACGGTAAACCAAAGGTCCTGCGCAAGCATCAGTTAACTCTCGCAAGAATCGCTGTACCGCCCCTTCAAAACCAGGCTTAGGGGTATCTATTCCTAGATATCTTTCCGTAGCTGGAGAATTTCTCCAATATAATGGATTATCTGCATGTGAACCGAACTCAGCACTCATATATGAGCAGAGTCTATATTTTATGCTTGTTATTGTCAATGGCTTATTCAGGCTAAGCTGACAACTCTTTTATCTGATCTCTGATTCTAGCTGCCTCTTCAAAATCTAACAGTTCTGCTGCTTGTTTCATTTGGGCTTCTAGGTTTTTGATCATCTTTTCCCTGTCTTTTTGAGGAATATCAGCAACAGTTAAGTCTTTTTTACCTAAGCTTTCCTCTATTTCTTCTACCTTCTCAATAAGTCTTTCCCTTAAAGCTTTTTCTATACTTCTGGGGGTAATATTGTGTTTTCTATTATATTCTTCCTGGTATTTTCTTCTTCTTTCTACCTCATCAATGGCTGCTTTCATGGACTTTGTAACTGTATCTGCATACATGATTACTTCCCCTTTAACATGCCTGGCTGCCCTACCCATAGTTTGCACAAGAGAAGTCCTGGACCTTAAAAATCCTTCTTTATCTGCATCTAAAATAGCTACCAAAGATACTTCTGGAAGATCCAAACCCTCCCTTAAAAGATTAATTCCCACAATTACATCATATTCCCCCAGTCTTAAAGATTGTAAAATATCTCCCCTTTCCAAAGTTTTAATATCAGAATGCAAATACTGCACTTTAATTCCTCTGTTGTGCAAAAATTCTGTTAAGTCCTCTGCCATTCTTTTGGTTAAAGTTGTAACTAATGTTCTTTCTTGACTCTTGACTCTAGACTCTATTTCTCTAACTAAATCTTCTATCTGGCCTTTGATAGGCCTTACTGAAATTTGTGGATCTAAAATTCCAGTAGGCCTGACTAACTGTTCTGCTATGGCATCTCCAGCCAAGGACAGCTCATAATCATCTGGGGTAGCTGAGACATAAACTGCTTGGTTTAATTTCCTTAAAAACTCATCATATTTTAAAGGCCTGTTATCCAAAGCTGAAGGCAGCCTAAAACCAAACTCAATTAAAGTCTCTTTTCTGGACCTGTCACCATTGTACATTCCCCTAATTTGAGGCAAAGTTATATGAGACTCATCAATAATTAGCAAAAAGTCTTTTGGAAAGTACTCCATTAAAGTATAAGGGGGGTCTCCAGGGGCTCTGCCATCAAAATAACGGGAGTAATTTTCAATCCCGTTGCAATACCCAAACTGTTGTATCATCTCCAAATCATATCTGGTTTTTTGCTCTAATCTTTGTGCCTCTACTAACTTTCCACTGGACTCTAGACTCTTGACTCTTGACTCTAAATCTTTTTCTATTTGTTTTAAAGCTGGCAGCAGCCTTTGTTCAGGGGTAATATAGTGCTTGGCTGGATATAAAACTTGAGTTTCTACTAAAGGAATAGTATTACCTGTTAAAGGATCCAGGGTTGAAACTCTTTCTACCTTATCTCCTAAAAACTCTACTCTGGTAGCAATATCTTTATATGCTGGGAAAATATCCAAAGTATCTCCAGTTAATCTAAAAGTTCCCCTTGAAAAATCTATATCATTTCTACTGTAGTACATCTTAGTTAAAATCTTTAAAACCTGATCCAGGGTGCTTTTCATTCCAGCTTTAAGTTCTAAAATAGCTTGTCCATATTCAATAGGAGAACCTAAGTTATAAATAGCTGAAACTGAGGCTACCACCACCACATCTTTTCTGGTCATCAGAGAAGTAGTAGCTGAAAGCCTTAACTTTTCTATTTCTTCATTAATTTGTGTTTCTTTTTCAATATAAGTATCAGATTGAGGGATATATGCTTCTGGCTGGTAATAATCATAGTATGAAACAAAATACTCAACAGCATTTTCAGGGAAAAGGATTCTAAATTCTTGGGCAAGTTGCCCTGCCAACGTTTTATTATGTGAAACTATCAAGGTAGGCCTTTGGACTTTTTCAATTACTTGAGCCACAGTAAAAGTTTTACCAGACCCAGTAACTCCCAAAAGAACTTGGTGCTCCCTGCCTTCATTTATCCCACCAGCTAATTTCTCAATTGCTTGAGGCTGATCTCCAGTAGGCTTAAAATCTGAAATAATCTTAAATTTAGCCATAACATCGTATTTTACCACGAAAATTACCCGAAGAAAGAACAGTAAGTAAAATTATTCCCTGTCTGGATAGAAAAAGGACCAAGCTTGTCTTAGCTCCTGTTGACGAGTGGTTAATTCTTGTTTAGTTACCACAGAAGATGTCTTGAATGTCACGGGACGCCCACCTTCTCTAAGTTCATCTTGTGCAGCAAAAAAATCTCCTGCCTCAACAGGATGTACCGCTTTTTCAAGTTCCTTAAAAACTTTTCTAGATTTTTCTGAGAGTTGAAAACTACCATTTGGTAAACCAAATCTTATTTCAATTCTGTCTGCGCTCATTGTTTGTTCCTTAATAACAAAAAATCTACCTTTTCATAGGTAGATCGTTTATCAACAAGCATATTATCAACATACTGCTACAAACTGTCAAGAAGCGGAAGGCTTTCAGGTTTATTACTTTCTCTTTACTTTTAACTGATATAAAAGGATTAGTATAAAAGTATGGCTGATGAAGAGAAGAAAGCTGAAGTATTGCCTAAATATTTAAATGAAGCGCAGCTTAGTTTTATTATGCAGAAAACCCCAAGGCAGTATATTAAAACCAGGCCTGGACCTGGAGGAATTTCTTTAAGTTATGTGGAAGTGGGATATGTAATTAATATGTTAAACCAGGTGTTTGGCTGGGACTGGGACTTTAAAGTGCTGGACCAGCAAATTGGTAAAAAACAGGTCTGGGTTAGAGGAGAACTGGCTGTCAGGGCAAGAGGCCATACTATAGTTAAAGGCCAATTTGGAGGAGCAGATATCAAACTCAATAGAGCTACAGGAGAACCAGTTAGTATTGCTGATGATTTAAAAGCAGCAGCTTCTGATTGTTTAAAAAAGTGTAGCAGTTTGCTGGGCATTGCTGGAGATGTTTATTGGAAAGAGCTGGAAACCCAAGCCCCAGAGGAAACAAGCAGAGCCCAACCAGCATATTCCCACAATATTCCTTAAGAAGTTTATTGGTCTATAAAGTTTTTAACCTCTTGCACAATTTGGTCAGGATTGTAGGAAGCCTTAAGTAAATACCCTATGGCTCCCATTTTAAATCCTTCCTTTATGGTAATCTCTTGGCCCAGATTTGTAAGTAGGACTACTTTTAAATTTTGTGTCTGAGGATTTTCCTTAATTTGTTTTAAAACTTCCAAACCATTCATACCAGGCATCAGGATATCTAATAGAACCAGATCAAAAGTATTTTGCTGCAGTAGTTTTACCCCCTCTTCACCATTAGGAGCAGCAGACACAAAAAAACCAGCCCTAGTCAACTCCTGATAGTACATATCTCGGATAAAGTCATCATCTTCTACTACTAAAATCTTTTTTGTTTGTGAATTATCCATTGGTTTATTCTACAACATTCTAGGTTGCTTTTGGAACAGAGAAACTGAACTTAGATCCTTTCCCTACCTCAGCTTCCACCCAAATTCTGCCTTTGTGCATCTCTACTATTGATTGAGAGATATAGAGTCCCAAACCTGTACCTTCTGAGGAACGCTTTTCACCTTCTGGCACCTGGAAAAATTTGGTAAACATATTAGGCGTAGCCTCTTTTGGAATACCTGGTCCATTATCAGCCACATGAGTAATAATTTCATTTCCTGCTTTTTCTACCCAAACAGCAATTTTACCCCCCATAGGAGTAAAATTTATAGCGTTTACCAATAAATTCATCAACACTTCATTAATCCTCATCTTATCCACCAGCGCAACATAGGGAGGATCTTGAGGTTTGATAAACTGCACATCTATTTTTTTCACTTCTGCCTGTCCCTTAACTTCTTGAATCATTTCATCTATATTGGCCAACCAATCAGCAGCAGAAGCATTAATAGTTAAAGTATCTTTTTGCAGCCTGGTGATATTTAATAAATTTTCAATCAAAGCAGCCAATCTCTGAATAGAGATATTTATTCTTTGCATTACCATTTTCTCCTTCTCATCAAAGGTATTTTGATAATCCCTGTCCATAATATAGGCATAACCTTTTAAAGAAGTTAAAGGGTTTCTTAATTCATGGGCCACTAAAGACACAAACTCCAGTTTTACTGTAGGTTCTGCATAGGTTCTACTAATTTCCTCAAAAAGACTCCTCAAATTAGGTGGTAGGTTGTTAGAATTACCTAAAAATTTACTAATTTGTTGCTCAAGGACAGAATGATAGGCCACTATTTATTATTCTCTAACAGGACAATCCTTGTCAATAGTTACAAAATAATAGCCTAGGCTGCAAAAATTCCTACTCTATGAACCCTATGAAGAGCCCTATGAAGATCTCTTGGATTGCTAATTTCTCTTAAATGTGCTGCAAAAAGCTTCTCAGGAGAGCCGTAGTATTCGAGATCAAGCGCAAAATCCAATACTCTCCCATATACCCTAATGTTGGGCGAATTCAGAATCCAGTTATTATAAATCCGGCGAATCAAAATAACCTTGTTACCTGCTTCAGCAAAACTAAGAGCCAAACGAGGGCTATCCTCTACGACATAATTTATTCCAGCAGCTTGCGCATTTTGCAATTTAGCAGATTCAGGGTCTTCTACTTCTACAGGTCTTAAGAGTAAAGAAGATACATATTGCGAAATCCCTCGAGCGCTGAATAATCCTTGTAGGACAGATCTTTGATCCTCACGCCTGGCAGTATTAATATGAACATCGAAGTGCTTACGTAATATTCGCATAGCAAGAATAGCCCCTGGATAAAAAGGCAGTCTATGAATCTGTGTTGAATCTCTTAGATAACTCTGTCTGGCATCATAATACTCTGGGTTAAGTATTCCATCAGCTGTCAAAGGCTCAAAGTGTCCCGGAAGGAGTTTACCTTGGGCCCTTTGAACTCCCCTCATATGACTTTCTGTTCTGGCTAATACATTATCCAGATCTAAACCCAACCGAGATTCCACCATCTTATTTAAATTACCTTCTAAATTACAGGATTAGGTAAAAATTTAGTAAGGAATTCGTAAGAACCTCTTTCTCATTCGAATTTCTTCCAGCATAACATTATGTCTATTAAGTAAATCCGCATGTAGAACAAATTCTTTATCATCAGGGACGTTATTTGTTATAACACAATCAGATCTGGCAAATCCCATATCATCCAATAAGGTTGGCCAGAAATCCGCTTCATTTTTTATATGGTATTTTTCCGACATAAGCCAATCTGTTTGCTGGTTACTAGCAATTGCTCCATCGGCAGAGGCATAAGAAGCTATAAACTCCCTTCTTAGGGCCATTAAGTCAGATGGAGACCATACCCTTATATCTGCTGGTTTTCCTTTCTTAGAGATTTTTAAGTGAGCATTTATAATAATATCTGCTACCTCTTGCGCATTTGCTGCTTCGGGTAAAGTTTCCCTGCCTGTAAGTATTTGTTCTAATAATTCATGGCCTCTTGTTATCACCAAAACTCTGGTAATATCTTTACAATATTTAGCCAGTGAATGAACGGTGCTTAAACCCCTATCCCACCCTTCCAATGTTTGATCCGGATGAATAAAAGCTGTTGGGCCGGATGGTTCTATTATTGCTAAAGTTGGTCCTTCAGAATTTAACCCTTCTGCTAAAAATCCATAATTATTAAGTTCCCCGAAGACATAACTGGATAAAATTCTCGAGGGTTTTCTATATTCAGACTGCTGAAATAACCCCCTGGGGGTATTAGGATTCATCTCCCCTTTAAGCATAGCTAGGTTAACAGCATGACTAAAAGGTATATCAGAGACTCTTAAGGCCGCGCCTATTTCACTCTGCCAATTCTGCACAACTGGATCATGTAAAGCTGCATATATTAGCTGGGATCGGGCTAACCTTTTACCCGAAGCTGTCCTGCCCCAGACAACAACAAAATGCACCCTTTGCTGAGGGTAGGTATAAATCATATTATCTCTAGTATTAACCCAAAAATCCTCAAGATTTAAATGCTGCAGGAAGTTAACTTTATGACCTAATACTTGAAATGGGTGCATTTCTGCCAACTCCAGCATCCTGGGTGACATATGCATATTCTGTGAACCTGATTCTGCATTCATAAGTTTGCTTTAGGCAGTTTAACTTCCATCGTAGTGCCTTTTCCAACTTTTGAACGAACTTTAATATGTCCATTAAACTGCGCCAGAATATTTTTAACTAAATATAGCCCCAACCCCATACCCTCCTTATTATGACCGCTTCCTTGTTTGTATCCCTCAAAGATTTTGCCATATTCTTTCTTTGGTATACCAATACCCTGATCTTTTATTAAAACTATATATTCCTGATTATTTTTGTTCAAAACAATTGTAATTAGAGAGCTATTAGCAGAATATCTGGCAGCATTTTCCACTAAATTAGTAAATACCTGCATCAGTTTATCGCAATCAGCAATCACAATACCTGTAGCTCTACCCAGCCGATCATCAATCATAACCTCCCTATTAGGGAATGAAAAACGGGAAATTTTTTTAACACTTTCTATAATATCGCGTAAATTACACTCCCTCAAAAAATAATTGAATTGACCTGAACGTATGCGGTTAATCTCTAAAAGTTCATCAACTAAATTTTTTAATCTGTGGGACTCTTGGTATAATTGTTCTATCCATCTGGATTCAGAAGTATTTGCGCCGGCTAATTTAGAATAAAGCATCTGCACATAACCGCTTACTGAAGTTAAGGGGGTTCTCAGTTCGTGCGCAGCCATGGAGATAAAATGATCCCGCGCTTCCAAAGACCTTTTAGTTTCCTCGTAAAGTTGAGCTTTCCTTATAGCCAGAGATGCCATAGAACCAAATAACTTTAAAATAGTAATATCATGCTTATTTAGCGTGACAGCATTTTTTGAAGTAATAATCAGCACGCCAATTGACTCATTCTTATACGAAAGCGGTGTCAAAACTGCGCATTTAATCCCCATTTCTGCCAATTCAGGATGAGCTTTAACTGTCCTGGCAGCCGGCACTACTAGAACTTCTCTATATTTATACGCTCGATAAGAGTTTGCTCTTTGTCTTGCCGGGGATTGATATGGCAGAGGGGAACTTGTATAGACACGACGAAACTCCTTGCCTTCCTTCATTATAATATGGCCATATTCTCCCTCTATTAACTTCACTGCCTCTGCAACAATGAGGCAATAGGTTTCTTGAGCAGTTAGAGGAATAAGAAGCTTTAATGCAAATCTAGAAATCTTTTCTAGAGGATTTTTCAAGGCTGCCCTTTCCTTCACGAAACATATTCTAACATAATTAGAAATAGATACTATAATTCTCACCTACCTCTTACATTGCTATTACTTACTTTTATTTTTAAGTATATAGAATTGGGACAACTCAGGTTGAGGGTAGGAAAAAACTGTTAATTGTAAAATTATCAGCAATATCGAGAAATAACAGGAGAATATAAAGTTTTAAACTTTTATCTGTATCTTACTTACTATTTCCCGAGCCTACCCTTCAACTGAGCACAAATATGCCCAAACCAATAAATGATAAAGCCAAAAAAATATTCAGAGATTCAATAATTCGACAGAATTACAGTCCACTGTCTATATTTGGAGCTCTGTTTACCCTATGGACAGCTCCTATAGATAAACCTAAACTGGATATATCCAGAGTCTCCCAAAAAGAAAACAATAATTTATTCCTTCGTAACTTAATCCTCGGGCAAAAGAGCTAATTTTGGGGTATTGACACCTTCGGGTTTTATTGGTAGAGTAATTTTATGCCAATAACCCTTTATAGAAGACAAAAGCAAATCCTGGATTTTATCAAGCAGTATATAGACAAATACAGCTACTCCCCTACTTTAGGAGAAATAGCAGAAGCAATTGGAGTCTCTTCTCTGGCTACAGTTCATGAACACCTGCAAGCTTTGGTTACCAAAGGAGTTATTAAAAAATTTGAAGGAGCAGTCAGGGGTATTGAAGTTTTGGACAACAAGGTTTCTTCTGCTTTAAAAGGAATAGAGCTGCCTATTTTAGGCTTTATTGCTGCAGGACAGCCAATCATGACCTATACAGATCCTGATGCCTCTATTAAGGTAGCCCCTAGTATGGTCTCTGGCAAAAAAAGATCTTATGTCCTGCAAGTTAAAGGTGATTCTATGATTGAGGAAGGAATCCTAGATGGTGATTATGTGATTATCGAGGAGCAAAATACAGCTACTGATGGGGATATTGTGGTAGCACTTTTAGATAATGGACTGGCTACATTAAAAAGGTTTTTCAAAGAAAAAGACAGGATTAGGTTAGAACCAGCCAACTCTGCCATGAGTCCCATATATGCTACAGATGTTAAGATTCAAGGAAAATGCGTCGGGGTGATAAGACGTTTTAATTAGCTAATTCTAAATATAGACATCCTATTTTCTCATCAAAAATAACTTCACTAAAAAGATTAAAAAATCCTGATCTTCCTAATAGAGGTGTCTGTTGTTCTGGACTGAAATCAGCATCCGTTGGATACTTCTTCCCATTAACCCAAATATTTACTTTAGAAGAATAGCCTATTATTTCTATTTTACCTATTCCACCAATTTTAAGCGGTTTTATTTTTCTAAAATTGATTCCAAGTATATCGCCCCACTGCTTTGGAAATAAATTCCTATCTGATCCCGAGTCTACTAAAGCATTAACAAAATTTGTAGGGTTACTATGAAATATAGATAACCGTATAGGAATATAAGGCCTCATAATACGGCTAATAACTTTATTATTTGAATCAATAATATCTATAGGAAGATAAGGAAATTTAACTCTGGCCATTAAGGTGAGTAAAATCTATTAAAGGGCAATACATAATGATACACAACATCTTTGAGATTAGCTTTCTTTACTTTTATATCAAGTTGTTTTAGATCTTTTGCAGACGCCACTACCTTTTTATGATCAGCAGTTAAAGCAACCCAATTATTTACATATGATTTAAGCAAATTTGAGAAAGTCATATTCCTACATTAGCATATTATTGTAAGAATTGCATCAACTTAAACCTAGACAGTAGTGGGGCTAAGAGTTTTCTGCTATACTAAATTTCATGGAATTTGACCTTCAGTCTCTTGTTAAAACTGCTGGATATTTGGGAGTCTTTACTATAGTTTTTCTAGAATCTGGTCTTTTAATTGGTTTTTTCTTCCCTGGTGATTCTCTTCTTTTTACTGCAGGATTTTTAGCTTCCCAAGGCTTTTTTGATATTTCTCTGCTGATTGCTGGCTGCTTTATAGCAGCTGTTTTAGGGGATACTATTGGCTTCCATATTGGAAAAAACTTGGGGCCTAAAATTTTTAGCAGAGACAATTCCCTCTTTTTTAATAAAAAACACCTTGAAACAGCCCAGAAATTCTACGACAAACACGGAGGCAAAACTATTATCCTAGCCAGGTTTGTGCCAGTTGTAAGGGCTTTTGCCCCAGTAGTAGCAGGGGCAGGAAAAATGGATTACAAAAGATTTATTACCTTTAATTTAGTAGGTGGAGTATTGTGGGCAATTGGAGTTACCAGCGCAGGTTACTTTTTGGGAAGCCTAATCCCTGATGTTGATAGATATTTACTGCCAATTATTGGCCTTATTATTGTTGCCTCTGTCCTGCCAGGACTGCATCATATTTTAATTGATGCAGAAATCCGAGCCAGCATCATGAAGAAATTAAGAAGATAATTTTTGTAACTTTAGTTACATAAATTACTATTGTACTCTCCAACTTAAATGATCAGCAAAAGGTTTCAGAAGCGCTAAATTTTGGTGTTTATGATTTTTAATTAAAAGTAATGTTAAACTGGCTGATGTTGTAAAGGAAGTAAGAGAAGTTCTAAATTAAAGTATAATACTCCATATATGTTGTATATAATTCCTACCCCCATAGGAAACTTAAAGGATATTACCTTAAGATCTTTGGAGGTTTTAAATAGTGTTAATGGGATAATTTGTGAAGACAGCAGAAGAACTGGGTTACTCCTCTCACACTACCAAATTCAAAAACCTCTTTTTGTTTTAAATGATTACAATGAGGCCAGGATTTTCCCCCAGGTTATAGAAAGATTAAGAAGTGGAGAAAATCTGGCTTTAGTTTCTGATGCTGGCACTCCTTTAGTTTCTGATCCAGGATACAAGCTGGTTAGAGAATGTTTAAATCAAGGAATTGAGGTAGATTCCCTACCAGGACCATCTTCAGTTATTACTGCCCTAACTTTATCAGGACTACCCCCAGATAAATTTATGTTCTTAGGATACCTGCCAGAAAAACCAGGCCACAGAACAGAAGCCTTAAAAAAATTGTCAATTGTCATTTCTCAATTCTCAATAACTTACATTATATTCGCAGCTCCTCATAAGTTAATAAAAACTTTAGGAAATATTAAGGAAGTTTTAGGGGATATAGATGTAGTATTAGCTCATGAGCTAACAAAAGTTCATCAAAGTGTGGAAAGAAAAACTATCTCAAGCTGGCTGGAAATTCTTAAATACCCCAAAGGAGAATACATATTATTATTTAGATTAAAATAACTCTTAAAAGTAAGTATTTTTATGTATTCCTCAGTATTACCCTTCTTTCAGTTTGATGCAGCAACTCATAAGCAGAATGGGCTTCATACTTTTCA
Organism: uncultured Gammaproteobacteria bacterium; assembly: GCA_964500725.1. Lineage (GTDB taxonomy): Bacteria > Patescibacteriota > Microgenomatia > Daviesbacterales > UBA10151 > UBA10151. The sequence continues at coordinate 11,955 of CAZCNP010000007.1, read as the reverse complement.
ACTACAACCCCATAAACTCCTTTTTCTATTAAAAACTCCAAAACTTTGGGATCTAGAGTTAAACTGCCATAAGCTATGAATGGAACTTTTGATTTATGCAAAAGCCTAATCCCATCCTCCAAAAACTTTAGAAGCCCATCTATCTCATTTTTATAAAATGATAAATTTGCCTCCATTGGGTCAAAACCATTAAAGTGGGCAATCAGCTCATTTAAATTTAATACCACCCCATCTATTCCCCCTACTAAATAATTCTCTAAATTAACAATATTTTCTGGAGTTGCTGCTTCCATCCAAATTTGCAGGGATGCTTTTCTCATCAGTTTTTTAGTAGCCAGTTCCCTCTTAATTTGCAAAAGCTCTCCTACACCTCTAACAAAAGGAACTACTATATGCACATTTAAAAGCCCCTTTTTGTGTCTGGCAAAATCCAAAGCCTCTATTAATGGATTAAACAGGCTTTTTTGATGAAGCAGCCTTAGGCTTCCCCTGATTTTCCCCATACCTTCTGATTTATCCGCAAGTTTTACCAAGATAGGGGAGTTGGGAAAAGTTAAAGCAGACTCTACCACCCTGAAAACCAGCTGCTCAAAAGAATCCTGAGGTTTATCTGTAAGAAAGCTTTGCTCATTTAGATCAAATATTTTTTCAGAGGCAATAAAAACCCCATTCACATTTTTTTCTAAGGTAAACCCAATTGAAAGATCCAGAAAGACTTTAACAGCACTCTTGATTTGGGCAGGCTGTTTACTGGGAAATATAGCTGCTGATTGCGGGATAGCAGCTGCTATTTTTGGTGTGTATGGTGTAACAGTGATAAGCTTTACTCCCCCATCCAAAATCCACTCATATTCATAAGGGATGAGTAATTTTTTATTTGCCAAATGGATCATTTCTCCCAGTTTTTTTAAATCAGCGGGCAATAGTTTGCCTGCCTGCACTATCACTTGCACATCATCTTGTAAGGGATCAAAAAATGCCTTACCCAAAGCTTTAGATTTAGTAAATATTACTATTTGGGGGTCTAAATTTTCTGTTATACCTTGATAAAATCCACTTCCCCATAACCTTTCTTTTATCTGATTCAACCAGGTTTCTACAAGCAGCATCCATAAATCCCTGCTGCTTTTTATATGTTTACCATCCAGTAAAAAGTGTTTGTGTTTTTTGGTTTCTGCTACCAAAACTTCTGGTATAGGGATTTGTTTTATTTCTTTTTGTACTAATGTTAAGGATTGGGTAAATACTTCTCTTGAACCAAAATTATGGTGCTCTAAGATTGTTTTTAATTTTAAATTAGGAGCTGTGACTATAATACCAGGAGCCACTGGCAAACCAGCTCTAGAGAGCTTTCCAAGTAAAACATTTAAAGTCCCAAAAATTGGGGCATCCTCATCTGTTAATAATCTAATAGGCAGTGCTTCTGTCATTCTATCTTTATAGTATCTCCTGGTTTAATATTTAACCCTTGAACTGTTCCTGCTTGCAACTCTAATACTTTATCTACAGGGTCTTGGGATTTATAAATTGGCAGAGAAGCATCAGTTTGTCCAACTGCAGGAGGAGGTACATTCGAAGAAACAGCTATTGCCTGATCCCCTTTAATCCAGACAAAGTCTAAAGGAAAAGTTAGACCCTTCATCCAAAAGGAATAAGTATCAGCAGCAGGAAAAACAAACAGCATACCTTCATCTGAAGCCAAAGGCTGCCTGCCAGATAAACCCTTACTCCTTTTTTCAGGAGTATCAGCTACTTCCACCTTGATTCGGGCGTTATTTATAACCAGCTGCCTATTGGTTGGGGCTTGTGGAATAAAAGGGATGCCTGAAAATTGAGTACCTGAAATAAAAAGAAATAAAGCTCCTGAGATTATAATAACCAGTGTTATAGCTTGAAAAGCAAATTTTTTCACCTTAATCCCAGTTTAGCATATTATTTACATTTCTCCCACAAACCTCTATTATTTTCTCTAGCTTCTTTTTCAGCCTGTCTAAACTGCTCATTATATTTAACATCAGGAGGATAAGTTAAGACTTTAGCAAAACCTTCCCTAACCAAGTAATCATTTACAAACAATATCTGCCCTCCTTCTAAAGGCAGAAAAATATATCTTAAAAGCCTTCTATATTTGTCTGTGTCTGAAACATCTTTTTGTAAAATGACCTCTTTTCCAGCAAGTAAATTCTTAGCTTCATTTGATGCTTCCTTACCAAAACACCCAACAGGTCTTCTGGGGTCTACTGTTTCTGGGGTATCTATACCTATCAACCTTACAGTTTGGGAATTGTTAACTTCTATAGTATCTCCATCCACTACTTTAGTAACTAAAGCCTTTTCCCCTTCTATCCCAAATACTGCAGAACTGGTAGCAACTGGTGTAGACTCCACCAGGGGAGTGGAAGATGGAATAACCTGGGCAGGTTGTGGTTTTAGCCCAAACCACAGAAAACCTAAACCTGCAAAGATCAGTAGAAAGCTACCTAAAACTAGAAATTTAGTATTAGACCACATCAGTTAGTAAACACTTGGGTAAACATTTTGCCATAAACCCCCCCATCCATTGTCCCTATCCCAACTTTACTATACTCTACTGATAAAATATTAGCCCTATGGCCTGATGAGTTCATAAAACCTTTATGAGCAGCCTCAACAGTAGGAGCATAGGCTAAATTCTCCCCAACTATTATAAAATCTATTCCTGCCTCCAAGCTTCTGTCTGCTACAGTTTTTCCCTCAGGGGAATAATGGGAAAAATACCCTCTTCTTAACATATCAGCACTATAACCCCTAGCTATAGCTCTTAAATTTTCATCAACTTTTAAAGCCTTAAGTCCCCTGTTTATCCTTTCTTTATTTACCATCTCCACCATTTGATTTTCAGATTCCTGATCTGTGGTAAATTCATTGGTTTGAAAGCCTAAATTAATCCTCTCATCTGTTTTAGGTTTTATAGTTAAAAATGTTAAAGAATCATTTGCTACCCCTCCAAAAACTTGTTTGACAGGTTGCTCCAAAGCATAGGCATTTTTTAAAATCTGGCTGCCTAACTTAGAATCTAAAACAGCTTTTTTAATACTTGGTTGGAGAGGGAAAGTAGCAATCACTACTAAAACCAGGGCAATAAATACCAAACCTCTGAAAACTGCAGGGATAGAAGATAACCCAAAAAACTTAGGCAGGTTGATTCTTGGCAATCTTGCCAAAAGGATTCTAGCTAGAAGGAAAAAGAGGACTTCTGATAAAAACCAAACAGCCATAAACCCCAGGATTAAAGAAACCCCATGGGGAATCTGAAATTGAGCTTCAAAGTATTTTGCTGGGAGGTTATAGTAGCTGAAAGATAAGAAAAAGGCCAGTAAAAAGCTAGCAAAATCTAGCAGTTCCAAAATTAAAGGCCTGCCCAAAGCCCCCAAGGCAAAGAAAATCAGAGTAAAGATAATTGCCCAATCAACCCAATTTAAACCTAAATGCATTTATCTCATTTTAATCTGAGTAAGAATGCATATCAACATCTTAATTAGGAGCTTATTTTTCCTTTGAGGAGGATTTTTTAGAAGTATTTGCAGGCTCCACAATTTCTTCAGGTTCTACTTCAGCTTCTTCTGCTTCTGCAGCAATAGACGTAGACTGTAATTCTCCCTCTGGTCGAATTATTGGGGTTAAGATCTTTAACACTTGATCAAGCTTTGAATTTAAGAGGGCAAATTGCTGTTCATACTGGGAAGTAGAACTTTTTTCCTCAAAATTATTCCTTGAAAAACCTCTTCCTTCAGGCCTTCTGGAAGTTGGCCTATCAAAACAATCATTACAATATACAGGCTTACCGCTGGTTGGTCTAAAAGGAACTTCACAATCTTTCCTGCACTTATCACAAACTGCTTGGTGCATTTGAGGTCTATCAAAACCTCCTCTTCTAAAATTTCCCCCTCTGGATCTGCTTCCGTTAAAATCTGCCATAGCATTAAGTATACCATTTTTTTCTATCTTTTATATAACCAATTTATGTGCTAATCTAAAGAACATGAGTGCTACCCAAGATACATGTCCTAAATGCAGTTCTACTTTAGGAGATATTGTAGAAACCCAAACAGGTAAAAAACTAAGAAGATGTTCTGCAGGTTCCTGGAATAAAGAGACTAAAAAAAATGAAGGATGTGAGTATGTTTTATGGCTGGCAGTAGAGCCTGTAGCTTTAGATGAAAAATGCCCCAAATGTGATAGTCTTTTAGTTTTGCAGGTAACCAGGTTTGGGAAAAAGATGAAGAAGTGTTCAACAGGTGGTTGGGATAAGGAAGCCAAAAAAGCTACCGGGTGTGAATATATAGAATGGTTAACAGGAACTACCCAATCCCTGGATCAGGATTGTCCAACTTGTGGAGAAAAGCTGGTTTTGTTTACCACCAACTCTGGGAAAAAGTTAGAAAAATGTTCCACCTCTGGTTGGGATGCTGCTAATAAACAAGCTACAGGCTGTGCATATATCAGGTGGTTAAAAGCAGGTGAGGTTCCAACCTCTTCTGCTGGAGAAGAATTCCTTCCCCCAGAACCAAAAGTATAAAATTCCTACTTACTTTATCATCCGTTGAATTGGAATTCGTGGTACAGTATAATCGTTCCGCGATTACATCGCTTCACTTCTTGTATCGCAAGCGATATAATAGGACACGTTCGTTTTGGTGACTCTTATTAAAAACAGACAACATTAGAGTCTAGTTCCGACGAGGGCCGGTAGCTCAGCGGTAGAGCAGGAGACTTTTAATCTCTTGGTCCAGGGTTCGATCCCCTGCCGGCTCACCAAATGGTTGTAAAACAGACTGGGAATTAGGTTGATATAACGTGCTAAACGGAACTTTCCATTTTAGCCCGATGATCTTTTTCTCGTCTACAACTATCGCTTCAAAGAACGCTTTGTGGTACATATGGCGGGTTGGAGTATCAGAGTTTTTATAGAGTTTATAAAGGTCTCCTAGAACGTCAATCGTCTTATTCAAAGCCATATAGTTTGCATTATTGTCGTCTTGTATTTCTTTGAGCCTCACATTGGCAAGGTCAAGGTCGCGCTGTATTTGCGAGAGCTTCCTATAACAAAGCTCTTTGTCTATTAGTCCTTCAAGCCGATCATCCAGCAACTTTTGCTGTTGTTCCTCCATCTTTGCAATTCTTTCTCTTATGCCCTTTCTTTCGTTACCAACTCCTTGCGTTCGATTTTCTTCCATTTTCTGTATTTGAAGTTTGGCAAGCGTGAGAACATCATCTGGTAATTTCATCTTCTTAAAAAGAGCTAGAACTTGTTTATAAATTACATGATCTGGTACCATTTTTTGATCGCATTTTAAGCCCCAGCGTGCGGCGGAACTGCACCTGTAATAACTAAAACGCCCTTGCTTGTGAGATTCTGCCACATATCTTCTGCCACACTTAGCACAAAGTAAAACTCCCCGCAGAGAAAACTTATACTTATTATTTCGCGTGGTATTTTTGCTCCGCAGTATCAAAACATCTTGGACTCTATAAAATAATTCAGGGGAAACTAAGGGCTCGTGAGTACCCATCATTTCATGCCCGCCCCATTGCATCATGCCCATATAGAATTTATTTGAAAGTGTGTGTTTTACATTACTTGGAGTAAGACATTTGTTTGTTCTGCTCCTAAACCCGATTTTCTTTAACTCCTCCGCGATTGCATTCTTAGTAAATTTATTGGTAGCAAAAAGCCTAAATATCTTCTGGATCATTGGGCCACGAATGGGGTCTACTTCGATTGTTTTTACTAAAGTTCCATCGCCGTTTGGCTCTTTCTTATTGAAATATCCAAGTGGGGCACCTGTTGGCCAGCGTCCTTTCTTAAACGCTTGCGTCATGCCCTTTTTTACTTCCTGTCCTAGATTAGCAGAATAGAACTCGGCAACCGAAGCCATAATATTTTCCAGCAGTTCTCCGGTGGGACTGCCGTCAACTGGTTCTACAACTGAATATAACTGAATTTCGAATTTACGCAGAATCGTTTTTATGGCGGCATGATCGCCAACATTGCGGGCTAATCTATCAAGTTTGTGAACAATAATTGTATTGATATCTTTATCTTTCTTACACCGGCTAAGCATTTCTTGAAGCGCCGGGCGGTTTGCGCTTCTTGCAGATTCTCCGGCATCAGTGTAAATGTCTTTTTCTGGGTCAACCTGCCATTGCTTAAGTTCTGCGTATTTTAAGCAGGCGTCTTTCTGGGCTGGAATAGATAAGCCCTTGTCGGCTTGTTCGTCTGTTGATACCCTAAGATAGATTAAAGCTCTCATATTTTCTACTTGCTTTTTTCTCCAAAATTTGCTATATTACAGTTACCGAATGATCTCGGTGGTGAAAGTACCTTACTGTTAGGGAGCGAATGTCGGCACCATAAAAAGTGATCCGTCTTGGCCACAGAGATCGACTTTTTTCTACTCAATAAGGCTTCCATAAATCATCCTCTCTTTTCTTGATTAGTTTATAAAATTTGTCGTCATTGCGATTATATTTTCGATAGATTGCCCCACAAACCATATCTGCAAGCTGTAGTAAGTTATTACTTCTTGAGTCTTGGTGTTTCATTCTTCCGATAATCTTTTCTAAGCGAGTATTAAGTCTTCTTTTTAAGTAAACATTAAAGTCATCAACAAAAGATTTGGTAATACGGTCTACAAAAACAGAGGCATTTTTAATGCGATCCTCGGCTCTTAAAAAGAGTTGATCCGCAACCAACATATACAAGCTGTCTTTCGGATTAAGAGGCTCGCGTTTGGCAAGTATTTTCTTGTCTATAACCACACTTCTATAGCGGAAATTGTATTTAGATAATTTCTGTAAAAAAGCTGTTTTAACTTTGTTGGAAGTACCTGTGCTAAACTTAAATTCAAGACTCTCCGGCAATTTTAGTTCTTTCCTAAGCTCTTTTATCCCCTCGTTTGCTTTTTCGGCATCTAGTAAGTCATCAAAAATAACGATGGTTAAAACAAAATACTTACTGGACAATTTACTAAATTGAAATCCAGTATCACCGGATTCATCCATGAAAATAAGCATTGCTATAGCCATTTGTGCTCCTTTCCTAAAACCTCTAAGCGAAATCTAACGAGGTCTTCATGGACTGAAAAATAATCAGCCAGTTCATAAGCAGGCCAGTCTTTTATTGGCTCAAGAAGTGGGGCTGGGATTAAAAGTTCGGCCGCGAAACATTGTGCTTCATGTTCTTGCTTAAAGGTTATGAATTGATCGTGCTGTTCAAAGTACAAGTGGTTGCCTGCATGGAGAAAGTGGTGTCCTAGCGCGTGAGCTATTAACTCGCGTCTTTTTCTGGGGTTTACGGTATTTTTTATGCCGATACTATCGCCTAAGTAAGCCTCTTTTATCCTTCCGGCAAATTGCCAATCATCAAGGCTTAAACCCTCTAGCTCTATAATTTTATCTATGTTAATTGGGGCAGAGGACAAATTACATTGCTGTAAAATTTCCTTAGCCCTTTTTAGGGCCTTTCTCATATTTTTTCCTTCGTGACTTAACGAAGTCTATATAATCAAGCAAAGATTGCTTTTCATCGTCAGTCATTTTAGGAACTTCTTTTAACATTAGAGTAAAAGCCACATCTTCTTCTATTTTAGAGCGCTTTTTATTAAGGTATCCAGCCTTTTCTAAAACCATCTCGTGATCTACGTTAAAAATCAGAGCCAGAGTACCAAGTATTACCGGTGAGGGGCTACTAACTCGGCGGCTTTCTATATTTGAGATATAAGCGTAGGAAACAAGACCATCTTTCTTTATCTCTCCTTTTTTGAAAAGACGTCTTGCTTCTTCTTCGACATCTCTCATGCTCATCTTTCTTAGAGTCCTTAAATAATAAAGGTAATCGGCGAGATCGCGGAATTCTTCGGGACTTCTTAGTGGGGACTTTTTAACTTCTTTTATCTTCTTTGCCATAAATTTAATCCTCTTATAATAAGTTAGCAGATTAGTTAACAGTTGTCAACAATAGTTAACAGAAAGTTTATTGACTGGAAGTAAAAAAACTTATAAACTGTTTCTAGTTTGTTAAATACTCCTAACATATATGAACAATAATGTAAAGCAGATAAACAATAACGAACCTAAAATAAATTCACAGCTTTTCGATAAGACTCGTCTTCAAAAAGGTCTCTCCAGAATGGGACTCGCGCTAGAAGCAGAAGTTGCACCACAAACAATCAACAGGCTCTTGCAGGGAAAACCAACTCGTCCATCAAATGTTAAAAAAGTCGGTGAAACTTTAGAGATACCAGCACAAGATTGGTACATCAAGGAGTAATAAAAATATGTTGGAGATAGAGGTAATAAAAAAATACTACCCGAACTTAGCGGATGAACAGTTAAAAAGTATTCAAGAGTTTATCTATACGCTCTGCTGCGGACTGATGCAACATTTTTACGGCGACAAATGGGAAGGTTAATATGGATATAAAAATAGGAAAGCCATTAGAGGGAGAATTGATAATTACTTGGCCGTTCAGTGCTAATACTGACTGGTATTTGAAACAGTTTGGGTATCCGCACAACGGAGTGGATTTTAGGGCGGCTATCGGAAGTTCGGTTTTAGCTGTAGATGATGGAACAGTTTTATTTGATGACGATATAGCAGATTCAGACGGAATAGGAATTATTATCAAACACTCATGGGGTACGTCTTTATACTGGCATCTTTCCAAAAACACTGTACGGATCGGCGAACAAGTTACTAGGGGTCAGGAGATTGGAAAAAGCGGAGCCACAGGTTTTGTCACCGGTCCCCATCTTCACTTCGGAATGAAAGTGCAAGGCGATACACCGGAGGGTATGCGTGGCTGGACAGACCCAATAAAATATCTCAAAGAGCCAACTGGAAGCGCAATTGATGAAGCAAAAATCGTCCGCCACTATCGAGTGCAACCCGGAGATTCTCTTTGGAAAATAAGCGAGAAATTTTACGGAAACGGCAATCGCTGGAAGGAAATTTTCGAGGCTAACAAAGACCAGATTCAAAATCCGGATTTAATTTATCCAGATCAAATTTTTGCGGTGCCCTAAGTTTGCATCTTTTGACTGCCCGCCGGTTCAGGGCAGGGGCTGGCGGGCGCTGAAAGGAAACAAGATATGGGAGAACTTGAAGAATTTGCAAAAGCTAATAGTCCATATTTAATGCTAAAACCTGGCGAGTCTGCGGTTGGTATTTATCGCGGTTATAAGATGGTACCAAGTTTTCGAGACCCAACTAAGGAAAATCCCCGCTACGAAATCGAGGTTAACGGAGAAAAGAAGCTGTTTACATCCTCTGCTTCCCGAATTGCCTTATTTTTCGCCGAGGCAAAAGACGGAGACTTCATTAAAATCACCAAGATTAAGCAAGGAGAAAGTGTCCACTACGAAGTACAAAAAGCTAATGGTGATAATCCTGTATGGAATAAAGGTAATCCGGAAATATCAGACGAAGACATGGAAGAAATTGATAAGAGCGCCAAGAAGAAAACATAGACACTTCTGGCAGGTCGCTTGGGGTTTGCATGGTGGGAGCGACCAAAAGAGAGTGGTGCAATTCCCTCCGGGGGTCCTAAAAAAACTCTTTAAGTCTCACCAGCCGTTCGGCGAGGAACTAACCCAGACGGGATAGGAAAGTAAAATCTTTCCTCGCAGATGGTCTCCTAGCCTCATTTTGGCGTTAATGGGGTTAGGGGGACCGTTTGCTCAAAATCTTCCCTCCGAGATAGAAAATAAAAAAACATAACGTTAAACCTAATACTAGGTTAAACATAAAGCAAAAAATGAGTAAAAAGATATTTATAATCGGCGACGATAAAAAATTTCAGCGCGGGCAGTAGGACTTTTATAACAGATAGCGCCTCGTCCCGCGCAACATCGAAAGCCAATGGGAACAAGCACTTTGAAAATGTAGGTTATGCTTTGCGCAAGCTGGGAAACAAGGCAAAACAGACGCTTTGACTTTTGTTTTCGTCGGCTGTTGCCTGCCCCCCGAGCGAAGCGCACGAGCCAAAAAGAGGGGGCGCGCTAAGATAGCCCTTCACGATTTATAAGAGTTTTGGCGCCGCGCCCCCGATAACCCAAGCGAGCGCGAAACTGACCTTCGTATTAGAAGATAAGCGCGAGCGCCCACAGGCTTAGATTGAGGTTCGGCGCACGGGTACAGAGGTTGAGATTCCACAAGCCATACGACGGCGAGGGGGGCTCCCCCCGCAAGCAGGTAAGCGACCAGAGGGAGCGCCCCTGCGCAGAAGGGGGGAAACCGAGGAGCGACAAAGGAGCGACGAGAAGGGGGGAAAAGGCACACCCCCGCGTAGGCAGGCGATACTAAACCACCCTAAAAGGTAGCCGTCCCGCCGATGAGATTGGGTTCAGAAAACGCTACTTCGGGCGGCGAGGTAGAGACTGTACAGCGCTTTTAGAAAGCAATGACATGGGCGAGGCGCCCCCTAGGGCGCCCTCTCGCCCAGCGAACGAGCACCTTAAAAAATATAATAAAAGCGAGTGAGCGATAAGCGGGGGTCACAGCCGACGAATATGGCGATGATAGGTCCAACTCGCACCATATCCGCTATTGGCGGATTCCACTTCAACGCCGCTTAATACCGCTTGAGAAACTTCGGGAGAAGTTTTGAAAGTTACAAAAAGATAATTCTTATTGAAAAGCGGCGTTCAGAAAGGGATAAAAAAGCGGGTACGGCAAGCGAGCGAAGACCGCAAGAGATGGAGCGAGCGCGCCAGAAAGCGCAACATGAACAGGAAACCATGGGAATTGGAGGCGACGAGTTGGAGAATATGAGGCTCCGACGAGTCGCCGAATAAGCGAAGCAGCGGGATGTACAGGGTTCCCGCTGCGTAGCGTCAGAGAAAGGGTAAAAAAAGCGACTATAGATTATTGCCCGCTTTTTTAAGTGAGAATCCCCCCAAGAGCGTTCTTCCCCCTAATATGGCAATACCTTTGATTAAGGGGGGTTGCCTAAGAAGGGGGTTTTAGGGGGAAGAAGCGGCGGGGGGAACCGAGCGACCCTTTTCTGCTGCCCGAAGCGAGGCCAGGCACTGCGAGCAAAGGGCAGTTGTGGAGCCGAACGAGCCGAGCAAAGCGAGGCGAGAGAGGCAATGGTGCGAGTTATCATTGCGTTCTCTTATGTTCGGGACCAGTCAGCGGTTGGAATGTTAGGCGGAGGGGTCAAAACAAAAGTCTGTTGAGCTTTGCGAAACAGTCTTTTGGCGAGCGAACAATCCTTATTTATAAGAGCGAGCGACTTTTGACCCCGTAGCCGATCAGCGCCAGCGACTGCCGTCCTTCTTTTATAAAGAAGGTTTTTGAAGTGAGCCATTTTGAGCGAAGCGAAAAAAGCGTCACTTGCCCGCAGGGCAAGTGCAAAGTCTGCGAGCTTGCGAGCAGTCTTTGAGCTTTGGCGAACTTGAAAAAAGGCAGGAGCGGTGGGATGGCGCGATAGCGACCCAAGGTTTGGAAAAAGTACAACGGTTGGGATCGCCCATGAGGTAGCGAGTGCCGAAGCCAAAGCGAGACCTGCGAAGCAGGGCGAGCGATAAGGCGAGGCACGAGCGATGGTAACGCAAAGAAACTGTCGTTAGTATCACATCGCTTGGGCGTTGCGGTTGGGTTTGGAAGCGTAAAAATTAAATTATGAAAGATTTACAAACAAAAATAATGGTTGAGAATATTAACGCTATAGTTACCCCTTTACCGGGGCGAGCTTTCATTGGAACGATCACGGATTGTGTTCGGCAAGCGAGGGCGAGTATAGATATTATTCAATTTGAGTGGAAGTGGTATCACCATGACCACGATTCAAGTATTCAACAACTATCCTATGAAGTCCTCCAAGCCGCAAGGCGCAAGGTAGCAGTTCGAGTCCTCTTAAACAAAGAAAACCCGCGACACCCTTTAACTCCTGTCAATAAAAATACCATTCT
>CAZCNP010000006.1:0-71506 GCA_964500725.1 uncultured Gammaproteobacteria bacterium | reverse complement strand
CAATTATTGCTGTGAAGGAAGTTCAAGATGAGACGCGAAAGTTTGGTAAAACTTTAGATCGTGGGCTTAAAGAGATTGAAAAGATTGAAAAAATTGATGGGAAAAAGGCTTTTGATTTATATCAAACTTTTGGTTTTCCTTATGAGGTGACTGAAGAACTTTTTAGACAGAAAGGACAGGAAATTGATAGAGAGCAATTTAGAGCAGAGTTTGAAAAGCACAGAGAGTTATCAAGAACAGCTTCTGCTGGAATGTTCAAAGGTGGGCTTGCTGATAATTCAGAGATAGTAACTAAGTATCATACAGCCACCCATCTTTTGCATCAGGCTTTAAGAGATGTATTGGGCCCTCAAGTTTTTCAAAAAGGATCTAATATCACCTCTGAAAGATTAAGGTTTGATTTTTCCTTTGATAGAAAAATGACAGATGAGGAAATAAAGCAAACAGAAGAAATTATTAATAAAAGAATAGAAGATGATTTGCAAGTAGACAGGAAAATAGTAACTCCAGATAAGGCTAAGAAATTAAATGCAATTGGGTTGTTTAATGAAAAATATGGAACTGAGGTTAGTATTTATGGAGTTGGACCAGAATTTAAATTAAATCCACAAGCCAAGGACCAAAGAGATAGAGGCGGATATTATTCGCTAGAATTTTGTGGAGGCCCTCATGTAGAACACACTGGCATGATTGGCAAAATAAACCGTGGGACTATTTTGCAGGGCAGAATTAAAATTGTCAAAGAAGAAGCAATCTCAGCAGGTATTCGTAGAATAAGAGCAGAAATTGTAGCATAACAACTAGTAACTATGTTAAGATGCATGTAGGCCATCCTTGGGGCAAAAGTTTATATGAGCTTCCTTGACAAAGTAACTGCCTTTTTGCCAATTGGAAAAAAGGAACAAGAATTAGAGTACTTCTTTGCTGTAAGTATTGGAGTAGAATACTTAGGTGCTGCTCTTTGGACCATTGAAGGTAAACAGCTTAAGATTTTAAATATAGCTTCGGAAAATTACTCCTCAAATGATGAGATTGCACCTATTGTAGATAAGCTCTTAGACCAGGTAGTGGGCTTGAAAGAAATCGAACCGCAAAAAATCCTTTTTGGGGTACCAAGCTCATGGTTATCCGATGATAATTTAAAAGATGAATATTTAAAACTGTTACGCAGCTTAGTTAAAGAATTAGAGCTTACCCCAATGGCTTATGTGGCAGAAGCTCAGGCTTTAATTCATTTTTTGGAAAATCAAGAAGGGATTCCCCCAACCGCAATTTTGGTAGGTTTTGAAAAAGTTCATCTGATTGTAACTGTAGTTAGGGCAGGCAAATTAGATGGAGTTAAAGTTATCAAAAGAGGAGAAAATTCTGGAGCAGATATAGAAAAAGCTTTACTGACATTTACAGATGTTGAGACACTGCCTTCAAAGATCTTAATCTATGGTTCAGCTGCATCAGACTTAAAAAGCCAGCTATCATCTTTTCCTTGGATGTCTAAACTCTCCTTTTTGCATCTGCCAAAAATAGATCATTTAGAAGAAGATTTAGAAATCAAAAGTATTTGTTTGGCTGGGGGATCTGAGATTAAAGGTGACATACTTTATACAGATCATTCCCTTAATAAAAAGCAAGACAAAGTAAATATTTTAAATGAAGATGAGGGTAAAGAAATTAAACAGGAAGATGTAAGAGTTTCGAACATTGATTCTGTTGCACAGTCTGAGGATAATTTCGGGTTTGTAACAGGAGATATTACAAAAGAAAATATCATACCAGATACATCTTATAATGTGTCCGAAATTGAGGATTTTGGTAGTGAGGTTTCAAAATCTCAACAAGCTTTGGAAAAAGGTAATTTTGAAAAAAACGTAGAACAACCGGAGTTATCTGCTGAAACAAGGCATAGACAAAGAATTAATTTCAAGAAATTTCTCCCTCAAAAATTTATTACTCTGGTACTAGTTGGTATTGTCGGTGTTGGCGTCGTAATTGCCAGTCTTTATTTATTCATTTTAAAGGCAGATATAAAAGTGTATGTTGAACCAAGGGTTTTGGAAAAAGATGCCCAAGTAGTAGCAGATCCAACGGTCAAAACAATTAATGAAGACGAGAAGATTATTCCTGGACAGATTGTTGAAATAGAAGTGTCAGGGGTAGCAAAAGAGAGTGCATCTGGTAAAAAACAGATTGGTGATCCTGCAAAAGGGACTATTATTTTGTATAACAAAACCTTTAGTTCTCAAGCTTTAAGTAAAGGAACACAGATTAATGGACCAGGAGGGGTGAAATTTACCTTGGATACTAGTGCCACGATAGCATCAGCCTCAGCTAGTGATAGTGGGATTTCTTTTGGTAAAGAAAATAAGTCGGTGACAGCAACAGTAATTGGAGCGGATGGTAATTTACCATCTGGGTCAGATTTTGCAATTGCCGGATTCTCAGCTGATAAACTGACTGCCAAGTCTGAAGGTAATTTTTCTGGTGGTACTTCGAAAGATGTAACAGTGGTTTCCAGCGAGGATCAACAGAGACTTCTTGCTAAGTTATCTTCTGATCTAAGACAGCAAGCACAGCAAAAATTACAGGAAAAATATCCTGATAAAAAGATTTTAATGGAGGCATTATCCGAAAATATTGTTAAGAAAAGTTACAGTAAAAATATTAACGATCAGGCAAGTGAATTTTCACTTAATATGACGGTAAAGTTTAAAGGAACAGCCTTTGATGATGCAGATTTAAGAACAATTGTTTCAAAGCTTGTTAATCTACAAGTGCCGGATGGGTTTGCGCTGGATATTTCAGCCACAGAAACTCAGGCTGATGTGGCAAAACTTGAAAAAGATGGCAGATTAATCTTTTTAGCAAGGTTTAAAGCCAAAATGTTGCCAAAGATAGATACTGACAAGATAAAAGATCAATTTAAATTTAAAACTATTGCTCAGGTTTCAGAGGCTTTAAAAGGAATGGATAATATTTTGGGTTCAGAGATTAAACTAACTCCGAATTTGCCTTCGGTGCTAGGTCGTTTGCCGGTAACGTCTAAAAATATTACAGTTGAAGTAGGCCTTAAATGATCACCGTGTCGAAATTTATCTCAGTAGGTTTTTTAGCTGTTGGGGTAATTATCCTCATGCAAGTAATTTTACCTCTTCTTTCCTTCCAAGTTTGGAAACTAGGACAAAAGCACATGAGCCAGGTTTTAGTTAGTCCTATTAAAGCAAACAAGCAAGTTTTAGGTATTTCCGTACAAAACAAAAATAATTTTCCTGCTTTTATCTCTTCTTTGACCCGACAGACGCAGCCAAACTATAGTGTGTTTGCTATATCCGTTCCTAGATTGAAGATGGAAAAAACTAATGTCTTCGTGGATAGTAATGATCTATCAAAAGGATTAGTCCAGCTTCCTGGTTCTGCTTTACCTGGAGAGAAGGGTAATTTATTTATTTCTGGTCACTCTGCATTAAGTAAATTTGTTGCGGAAGAAAGCGCTCCTTTTGCCAAGCTAACAGACTTAAAAAAAGGAGATGAGATTTTTGTAGAAGCTGGAAATAGCAAATTTGTTTACAAAGTTGTAGAAATTAAAGTGGTGGATCCTACAGATGTATCTGTTATACCTGCTCCAGAAGAGCAAGGAAGATATATTTCTTTGATGACTTGTGTGCCGCCAGGCTTGAATCTTAAGCGGCTAATCGTACTAGGGAAGATGGTATAATTACTTGCTTTTAGTATGAGATATTTAGGGATAGATTTTGGACTAAGAAGAATTGGGTTGGCTGTATCAGAGGGTAACATTGCTTCTCCTTGGCAAGTTTTGAAAGTAAGAAATTTTTCTGACGCTATAGAGAAAACTACCCAGTTAATAAAAGAAGGAAATTTCCAAAAAATAATTATTGGCTTGCCAGAAGGCAAAATTGGTAAATATATTAATGGATTTGTTAATGCTTTGAAAAAAAGAGGATTTGATGTTACGTCTGCTGATGAAACTTTATCCTCCAAAAGAGCGCTTGATCAACTAATTAAGCTCAATACTCCTAAGCTTAAGCGCCATATCAATGATGATACTGCTGCTGCTATAATTTTACAGGATTATTTGGATTCCTTACCGAGTCAATGAAAAAAATAATTTGGGGTTTTTTAATTTTGATAATTTTATTCTTTTTGATAAGAGGTTGGTGGGATGCTCAATTATCTGCAGTTTCAACTGATGCGTCTTCTAAAGTTTTTGTTATAGAAAAAGGGGCTGGGGTTTCTACTATTGCCAAAAAATTAAAAGATGAGGGTTTGATCAGGTCAGAACTGGTATTTAAAGTTTATGTCAAACAGAATAATTTAACAAGTAAACTCCAGGCGGGATCTCATAAGCTTTCTCCCTCAATGTCTGTGCCTAAGTTAATAGAAGCTTTGCAAACAGGCAGTGAAGATATTTGGGTGACTTTAATTGAGGGTTGGCGTATTGAGGAGATGGCAGATAAATTAAATAAAGAGCTAAAAATTGACAAAAAAGAATTTCTAAAAACTGCCAAAGAAGGATATATGTTTCCTGATACCTATCTGTTCCCTAAAGAGGCAACTGTAGAATATGTTGTAAATATTTTAAAAAAGACATTTGATAAAAGATTTACAGAGGAGTTGAGGTTGCAAATTCGTTCTAAAGGATTAACTGAAGCCCAAGGAGTAATTTTAGCCTCGATTGTTGAGAGGGAAGCCAGGTCAGACAAAGTTAGAACAGAGGTGGCTAGTATATTGCTGAAAAGGTTTAAGATTGATATGGGTTTAAATGCTGATGCTACCCTGCAATATATTCTAGGATATCAACCACAAGAAAAAAGCTGGTGGAAAAGGCATTTAACCCTAGAGGATAAAAAAATAGAATCCCCCTTTAATACCTATTTATATAAGGGTTTACCGCCTGCCCCTATTGCTAATCCCTCGCTGTCTTCTTTAGAAGCGGTGGCTAATGCTAATCCAAATACTCCTTATTTATATTATTATCATAATTTAAAAGGAAACTCATATTATGCTAAAACTTTGGAAGAACATGACCAAAATGTAGCCAATAATCCATAATATGTATAGGTTTTGGGGGAAAGTCAGAAAAGCAAATCTTAGAGGAAAAAAATTAGGATTTCCTACAGCTAATGTAAATTTAAGTAAAAAAATTCCAGAAGGTGTATATATTTCCAAAACTAAAATTAAAAATAACATATATTTTTCACTTACTTTTATTGGTACAGTTAAAACTTTTGATGAAAAAAAGTTCTTATCAGAAACTTATATTCTGGATTTCAACCAGAATATTTATAATCATTGGATATCTGTTAAATTAATTAAGAAGATTCGCGAAAATCAGCAATTTAGATCCGCGAATGATCTTATAAGACAAATGAAGCAGGATGAAAGAGAAGCTCGAGCATACTTTTTGTCCCCACTTTTGACTACTTGACTAAGAGGATCATTTATGCTAAATTTAACATAATTCAATACAAAAAATGGAGGCGTACGGATACGTATGCTTCCTTTTGTTGATTGACTCCTGTTACTGCTTAACAGGATAAAAAGGCCATCTACAAATGTCGATTAGCGCATCTAATGTAACAAATATACGTAAATATTGGAGCAAAGCACCTTTTTTAGTTCCTGAACTTAATTTAATTCAAATTCAATTAGACTCATACAATTGGTTTTTGCAAACTGGAATCGCTGAAGTCTTAAAAGAAATTTCTCCTGTTGAGGATTTTACAGGCAAAAATTGGACCCTAGAGCTAGGGTCTTTTTATTTCGGTAAAGCTAAGTATACTTCTGAGGCAGCTAAAGAAAAAGGTATCACCTATGATGCTCCTTTAAAAATTGAGGCAATTTTAACTAACAAACAAACAGGACAAAGATACAAACAAGATGTCTTTTTAGGCGATATTCCTCAGATGACTGATAAAGGTACATTTATTATCAATGGTGTAGAGAGGGTTATCATTAATCAACTAGTCCGCTCACCAGGAGTATTTTTCCAAGCATCTGATGATCCAATTACTGGAAGAAGACTATTCTCGGCAGAGATTCGTCCTTACAGAGGATCATGGTTGGAATTTTCTATCACCCGAGGTGGAGTATTAACAGCTAAAATTGATAGAAGAAGGAAATTTGCCGCTACCACACTACTTCGTGCTTTAGGCTTTTCTGATAATGAGTCAATTGCCAACTTATTTAAAGATGTTGATAACGGTGAGGATAAATTTATTGAGACAACCCTTGCTAAAGATCCAACTGCTAATACAGAGGAAGCGCTTTTGGAAATTTTTAGAAAAATGCGCCCAGGGGATCCAGTAGTCTTAGATAATGCAAAAGCTTTGCTTGATGGAATGTTTTTTAACCCCAGAAGATATAACCTTATAAAGGTTGGTAGATATAAAGTTAACAAAAGATTGAATTTAGATTTACCTAATGTACCTGAAAATTGGATTTTAACCAAAGAAGATATTATTGCCACTTTAATATACCTAATTAAGTTAAGCAAAGGGGAAGGAAGGCTGGATGATATAGATCATCTGGCAAACAGACGTGTCAGATGCGCAGGAGAGTTAGTTCAACAGAATGCTTTTAGAATTGGAGTCTTAAGACTTGAGCGTATTATTAAGGAAAGAATGAGTTTAACCGCTGTTGATCAAGAAGTTTCACCTGGAGGTTTGATTAATGCTAAACCAGTCATTGCTGCAATTAATGAGTTTTTCCGTTCTTCCCAACTTTCATCAATTTTAGATCAGGTAAATCCTTTGTCTGAACTAGATCATTTAAGAAGACTTTCTGTTATGGGAGCAGGTGGGATTACCAGGGATAGAGCTTCTTTTTCAGTTCGTGATATTAATCATTCTCAATACGGTAGAATTGATCCTATCAGAAGCCCTGAGGGTCAAAACATAGGACTGGTTACCTATCTGGCTCTTTATGCCCGAATTAACGAATATGGTTTCTTGGAAACGCCATACCGAAAAGTGGTAATGCAAAAAGATAAACCTAAGGTAACTGATGAGGTAACATATCTGACTGCAGATGATGAGGAGGACTATCATATTACTGAGGCAACTATAAGTATAGACGATAAAGGATATATTTTGGATGATAGAGTCCCAACCCGTTATCAAGGTAGCTTTTTTGAAGGTCCGACTAAAGATATTTCCCTAATTGATATTTCCCCACAACAAATTTTTGGTACCTCAGCATCTTTGATTCCGTTTTTGGCCAATGATGATGCCAACAGAGCTTTGATGGGTACCCAAATGCAGTGTCAGGCAGTTCCCCTGCTCAGACCTTCTGCGCCTATTTCTGGTACAGGTATGGAAAGAGTAGTTGCTGATAATATGGGCAGAGTAGTTAGAGCTTCTGATGACGGGGTAATCAAATATGCAGACGGAAAAAATATTATCTTAAAGACCAAAAAGGAAGAAATTAAAATTGATATTAAAAAGTTCGTTCATTCACCTCAAGGCACTTGCTATTCTCAAAGACCAGTAGTAAATGTGGGGAATAAAGTGAAAAAAGGTGATTTATTAGTTGATGGCGCAGCCTGCGAAAATGGGGAGTTAGCTTTAGGTCAGAATTTGTTGATTGCTTACATGAGTTTTGATGGTTTGGGGTATGAGGATGCTATTGTTATTTCAGATAGATTAGTTAAAGATGATGTTTTAACCTCAATTCATATTGAAGAATATGAGGTTGATGTAGTAGAGACTAAATTAGGGCCAGAAGAGCTTACTTCCGATATTCCAAATGTGTCAGAGGAGGCTTTGGTAAATTTGGATGATAAAGGAATTGTCAGAATTGGAGCAGAAGTAGGGCCAAATGATATCTTGGTAGGTAAAGTCCAGCCTAAAGGAGAAACAGAGCTTACTGCTGAGGAAAGACTACTTAGAGCCATTTTTGGAGAAAAAGCCAAAGAAGTTAGAGACACATCGCTTCGTGTTCCTCATGGCGAGCGAGGCACAGTAATTGGGGTGCAAATTCTTTCGCGTGATGAAGGAGATGAGCTTGATACAGGGACATTGATGAGAATTAAAGTCAAAGTTGCGCAGCTTAGAAAAGTGACTGCCGGAGACAAATTAGCTGGCCGTCATGGTAATAAGGGAGTTATTTCCAGAATAGTACCAGTTGCTGATATGCCTCATCTTAAAGACGGTACACCTATTGATATTATTATTTCTCCCCTATCAGTTTTATCCAGAATGAACTTAGGGCAGCTTTTGGAAACTCACTGGGCATTTGCCGGCAAGAAATTAGGATATAAGATAGCTGCTCCTGTTTTTGAGAAAATCCCTGAAGATAAGTTAATCGAAGAGCTTAAAAAAGCTGGTTATTCTGCTGACGGTAAAACTCAACTTTATGATGGTAGAACAGGAGAGCCATTCGGAAATCCTATTGTTGTAGGCATAAATTACATCTTGAAATTGATCCACATGGTGGAAGAAAAGATTCACGCTCGTTCCACTGGTCCTTACTCCCTAGTTACTCAACAGCCACTTGGCGGTAAGGCCCAAATGGGAGGTCAGCGTTTGGGAGAGATGGAAGTTTGGGCGCTAGAAGCATATGGAGCTGCCAATATTTTACAAGAAATGTTGACTATTAAATCAGATGATGTGGTTGGTAGGGCAAAGGCTTTTGAAGCCATTGTTAAAGGAATTGATATTCCTCAAGCTTTGATTCCAGAATCTTTTAAGGTTTTGGTCAAAGAATTGCAGGCTCTAAATCTAAATGTGGAGACTCTGGGAGCCAAGATTGTGCAAGAGGTCCAGGAGACAGAAGAGAAAAAAGAAATTACTGCAGAAGTAGCTCAACTGGGGGAGGCTTTGGGGATGAAGTCGACTGCCGAGGAAGCAGAACTGGAAGCTCCAGATAGCTCTTTTGAAGTAATAGATGCAAGTGCTCAGATGGAAGAAAAGGAGACAAAATGAATGATTTACTAGATTTTGAATCACTAAGATTGACAGTTGCTTCTCCAGAACAAATAAGAAGCTGGTCTTTTGGTGAAGTCACGAAACCAGAAACTATAAATTATCGAACCCTAAAAGCAGAAAAAGATGGATTGTTTTCAGAAAATATCTTTGGTCCAACTAAAGATTATGAGTGTTATTGTGGTAAATACAAAAGAATTAGGTTCAGAGGTGTGATTTGTGATAAATGTGGAGTTGAGGTTACCCAAAGTAAAGTCAGACGCGAGAGGATGGGTCATATTACTTTGGCTGCGCCAGTTGCCCATAGCTGGTTTGTTAAAGGCGCTCCTTCAAAACTTTCTTTGATATTGGATATTTCTCCTAAGAATTTAGAAGCGGTGGTTTATTTTGCCTCTTATGTGGTTACTGCTATTGATCCAAATGGTAAAACTGAAGCTTTGCAAAAGTTAGAAAAAGATTTACAAGCAAAGCAGGAGGAAGCTAAAGCGAATCTGGAAAAGAATATTAAAGGTTTTGAGGCTCAACTGAAAAAAGATATTGAAGGCCTGAAGAAGAAATTGGAAAAAGAAAAATTTGAACTAGAAGCTTCTGAGATGCAACTAAAAGGTAGACGCGCAATTCAAAAGATGAGAGACGGTTTAGTAATAGAAAGTGGTCAGTTGGAAGGAATTTATAAGGTAGTTTCTGATCTTGTTAAATCTGTAGTGCCTATGAAGCTATTGTCAGAGGAAGAGTACTATAAGCTCTCAGAATATGGAGTTTCAGATTTTGTTAAGGTTGGCATGGGAGCAGAAGCTTTGCTGGACATTCTGCAAAAGTTAGATCTGGATAAACTGGCTGCCAATTTAAGGGAAGAGGTTAGAAAATCCACAGGACAAAAACATATTAAAGCTACTAAAAGATTGAGAGTAATTGAAGGAATGCGTTCGTCAGGAATTAATCCCGACTGGTTAGTGTTGCGTGTTTTGCCAGTCTTACCTCCAGATTTAAGACCAATGGTACAACTGCCAGGAGGCAGGTTTGCTACTTCAGACCTGAATGATCTTTACCGAAGAGTTATAAATAGAAACAACCGTTTGAATAAATTAATTAATCTTGGCGCTCCGGAGATAATTTTAAGAAATGAAAAAAGAATGTTACAAGAAGCTGTTGATAGCTTGATTGATGCTTCATCTAGAACTTCAAGACGGGGCGGTCCGGTGGTGGCTCACGCTCTGCGTTCTCTGTCAGATATGTTACGCGGTAAGCAAGGGCGATTTAGGCAGAATCTGTTAGGTAAAAGAGTGGATTATTCAGGAAGATCAGTTATAGTTGTTGGACCAAGATTAAGACTGGATCAGGTAGGACTTCCTAAAGAGATGGCTTTGGAAATGTTTAAGCCTTTTGTTTTGAGGGAAATGATAGCCAGAGGTTTGGCATCTAATGTAAAGGGTGCAAAAAATGTTTTGGAGCTTCGAC
The DNA here is from genome assembly GCA_964500725.1 of uncultured Gammaproteobacteria bacterium. Taxonomy (GTDB): domain Bacteria; phylum Patescibacteriota; class Microgenomatia; order Daviesbacterales; family UBA10151; genus UBA10151. Next base: position 61,112 of record CAZCNP010000006.1, on the reverse strand, counting down.
CTTCTGAAGTTTGGGATATTTTGGAAGAAATTATTACTGGCCACCCAATATTAATCAACCGTGCTCCTACTTTGCATAGGTTGGGTATTCAGGCATTCTACCCGGTCTTGGTTGATGGTAATGCTATCGCGATCCATCCTTGTATTTGCGCAGGGTTTAATGCTGATTTTGATGGAGATCAAATGGCAATCCATGTGCCTTTATCCACTAAGGCTCAAGAAGAGGCCAAAAATTTGATGATGGCCAAAGAAAATATTTTTGGTCCTGCTAATGCCCAGCCAATTACCGTACCAAATAGAGAGATGGCTTTAGGATGTTATTACTTAACCTCGCTGGAGGAGAACAGCGGAAATGATAAACCTAAATTCTTTATTACTCCAGAAGATGCTGTTCGTGCTTTTGCCTTGGGTAAAATTAGGGTTCAACAAAAAATCCAAACGAGAATTAATAATGAGGTTATCGAAACATCTGTGGGTAGAATTTTGTTTAATCAGGTGCTGCCTGAAAAGATGCAGTTTATCAACTCGGTTATCAAAGGATTTACCATTAGAGATATTATCCTCAAAGCTATGGAGTCTTTAGGTAAAGAAAAAGCTACTGAGCTTATTGATAACATTAAGACTATCGGTTTTTGGGGGGCCACTATTGCTGGTATTTCAATTTCTATCTTTGATGCAAAAGTGGTACCTAATAAGCAGGAATATTTAGATAAGGCTGTTCAAGAGATTGAAAAGATCGAGGCAAATACAGCCAAAGGTTTAATTACTCCACAAGAAAAATCCCAGCTTTCACAAATGGTATGGATTAAAGTCACAGAAGAGCTGGCAAACGCTACCTGGGACTACTTAGGTATGCAAAATCCAATCAGAATGATGGTTGAGGCAGGAGCAAGAGGATCTAGAGATCAAGCAAAACAGCTTTCTGCTATGAGAGGTTTATCTACTGATCCAACAGGAAAAATTGTTGACCTACCCACTAAATCAAATTACAGACAAGGCTTGTCAGTATTTGAATACTTTACTTCAGCTAGAGGAGCCAGAAAAGGTGTGGCAGATAAAGCTTTGAAAACAGCTGATGCAGGTTATTTGACCCGAAGACTGGTTGATGTTGCGCATGATGTCATTGTTAGAATAGAGGATTGCGGAACTGATCTATCATTAGACTACGACTTATCCAAAAACAGCTTTACTACAGCCAGAGAGAAACTCTTGGGTAGAATGGTAGCAGATAATATTTTAGAACCAAAAACTAGAAAAGTAATGATTAAAAAAGGTGTCTTTTTAGCTGAAGAGGTTGTCTCTCAGATTTTGAAAGCAGGAGTAACCAAAGTCTCCGCCCGTTCGCCTTTGACTTGTGAAGCCCGCTACGGGATTTGTAGCACCTGTTATGGTTTTGATTTGACTACCAGACAACTTGTTAAAATTGGTACCCCTGTAGGGGTAGTAGCTGCTCAAGCAATCGGTGAGCCAGGCACACAACTTACCATGCGCACTTTCCACACAGGAGGAATTATTGGTTTGGATATTACTCAAGGTTTACCAAGAGTGGAAGAATTATTTGAAGCCCGTATTCCTAAGGTGGCCTCTCCAATGTCAGAGATTGCTGGTAAGGTTTCAGTATTAGAAACTGAGCTCGGAACCAGAGTTAGGGTTAAAACTACACAAAAGCCACACGAAGAAAGAGAATATATTATCCCTGCTACCTCAGCATTACTAGTTGAGGAAGGCCAACTGATTGATGCAGGAACAATTTTAGCCTCAGGCCATATTGATGTCAAAGAAATCTTAAGGATTCAGGGATTAAGATCAGCGCAACGCTATATTGTTGATGAAGTAAGATCAGTTTACGAATCTCAAGGTGTGCCTATTAACGAAAAGCATTTTGAGGTAATAGTTAGAAAAATGTCAGATAAAGTCAGGGTAGAAACTCAAGGAGATACCAATCTGCTGCCGGGTGAAATTGTGGATAAAATCCGTTTTGAAGAGGAAAATAAACGGGTATTGGCAAGCGGTGGCGAAGCTGCAACAGCAGAGGTGGTAATTTTAGGAATCACCAGGGCTTCTCTGCAAACAGAAAGCTTCCTTTCTGCTGCTTCATTCCAAGAAACTACCTCAGTACTGTCAGATGCAGCTATTTCAGGCAAGGTTGATAAGCTGATTGGTTTGAAAGAAAATGTTATAATTGGCCGACTTATCCCAACTAGTACAGAAAGGGCTAAGATGGAAAGTTAAAGATGCCTACAATTAATCAATTGGTAAGAAAAGGTAGAAAAAATTTAGCAAAAAAGATTAAAGCTACAGCTCTGCGACGCAGCTTTAATGCTAAAGATAGACGGTACACTCAAGATTTTAATCCACAAAAACGGGGCGTGGTAACTTTGGTTAAAACAATGACTCCTAAAAAGCCTAACTCAGCTTTGAGAAAAGTAGCCAGGGTAAGGTTGTCTAACAGAACTGAGGTAACAGCCTATATTCAAGGAGAGGGACATTCTTTGGCAGAGCATGGAATAGTTTTAGTAAGAGGTGGCAGGGTGAAAGATTTGCCTGGAGTTAAATATCATTTAGTCAGAGGTAAATTTGATTTAGCAGGTGTGGTAGGCAGGAAACGAGGCAGATCAAGATATGGTACTAAAAAGGGTGGCGGCGGGCCGGCGCCAAGAGCTGCAGCAGTTCCACAACCAGCAGCCCCAACAGCATAAAGTTTAGGAGTAGATAAAAGCATGCGAAGCAAAAAAGCAGAAAAAAGAATATTAGTTGAAGATCCTGTTTATGGCTCAAAGCTGATAAATAGAATGATTAATAAAATTATGGTAAGTGGTAAGAAATCAGTGGCAGAAAAATTAGTCTATCAGGCTTTAGAGGTAATAAAAGAACAATCCAAACAAGAGCCACTAGCTGTTTTGGAAAAAGCTATAGCAAATGTTTCTCCAAAGATGGAGGTAAGGCCAAGGAGAGTAGGAGGGGCATCTTATCAAGTGCCTGTTGAAGTGCGTGGTGATAGAAAAGAAGCCTTGGCAATCAGATGGATTTTAGCTGGAGCAAGATCAAAATCCAATAAAGAATATCATTCATTTGATAAAAAGCTGGCAGCAGAATTAATGGATGCTGCCAATAATACTGGACTGGCAATAAAGAAAAAAGAAGATACTCAAAAAATTGCAAATGCCAATAGGGCATTTTCTCACTTCCGCTGGTAAATTTCTCTCTTGACTTCGGGTGGTAATATAAGTATATGGCAGTAGAAAATTCTGTTTTAAGACCAATAGTAGATTTAGCAGCGGCGGTGGGAATTCTTGATGGATCTGATATTGTAGATAGGCTTGATGCTTTTGAGCGTATGGATCCTATTTCAGCTGCAATTTTGGCTAGAGTATTAAATCCTGCAGATATTGTCAGAAGTGACCGTGCAGCCATTGCTGCTGGAAACGTAGACTAATTCATAGTACAATATCTACTTGTGGCCTCCCAAGTTTGAGGGAGGTTTTTTGTTAAAAAATATGGATGACAAATTAAGACAAGAAAAATTGAAAATGTGGAAGGATAACTTAAAGCAGTTGGAGAGTGATCTAGAGGCAATTTACCTTAAAAAAGGTCAGGCAGCCCAAGAAGGGGATCTTTCTGAAAATGCAGCCTATACTATGGCCATAGAGGATGCAGAGACTGCTAGAGTTAGGATTGAAGAGATAAAAAAGATAATTAGAGATTTAGAAAAGGGAGGAAAATAATGGCTATACAAAAGACTAAAAGGGACTTCCCGCTTGATAGAATTAGAAATATTGGGATTATTGCCCATATTGATGCTGGGAAAACTACCACAACAGAAAGAATTCTATTTTACACCGGTAGAACTTATAAAATTGGAAATATTGACGAAGGAACCACAGTTACTGACTGGATGGAGCAGGAAAGAGAAAGAGGAATTACTATTGTTTCTGCAGCTATCACTGCTTTTTGGACAGTCAAAAGAGGACTTTTTGAAGGTAATGAAATTAGAATTAACTTAATTGATACCCCAGGCCACGTTGATTTTACAGCTGAAGTAGAAAGGTCTCTAAGGGTTTTAGATGGAGCTGTAATTGTTTTGGATTCTTCGTCTGGTGTTCAGTCTCAAACAGAAACAGTTTGGAGACAGGCTAATAAATATAAGGTTCCTTTGATTGCCTTTTCTAACAAAATGGATGTAGTAGGAGCTGATTTCCAAGCTACTATTCAATCGGCGAGAGACAGGTTAGGAGCAAATGCTATAGCCTACAATCTTCCGATAGGCAAAGAAAATGATTTTAAAGGCATAGTAGATTTATTAACTCAAAAAGCATTGATTTGGGAGGGTGATCAAACAGGCGCTAAGTTTAATGAAGTGGAAATTCCTGTTGAGATGGCAGATGAGGTTAAGGCTGCTCGCGAGAAACTAGTAGAAGAGATTGCAGGATCTAATGATGTGTTGATGGAAAAGTATTTAAACGGAGAAGAGATTACAGTTACAGAGCTCAAAGAAGCCTTAAGAAAGGCTGTTATTGCCAACAAAATTGTACCAGTTTTTGCTGGATCTTCTCTGCGGAACAAAGGTGTTCAACCGATGCTTGATGCTGTTGTTGAATATTTACCTTCCCCTCAGGATGTGTATCTTACAAGTGGAATAAATCCAAAAACAGGCGGGTCAGAAGAAAGAAAGGGTGATCCTGCCGCTCCTTTAGCTGCTTTGGCATTTAAAATTCAAGTTGACCCTCATGTAGGTAAGTTGACCTATATAAGAGTTTATTCAGGAACATTAAAGAGCGGTTCTTACGTTTATAACTCTACCAAGCAAGTCAACGAAAGAGTCGGAAGACTTCTTTTAATGCATGCTAATGATAGAGAGGAAATTGATGAGGCTTTCGCGGGAGAAATTGTGGCAGCAGTAGGATTAAAAGACACGATTACGGGTAATACTTTGTGTGACGAGTCAGCTCCAATTATTTTAGAATCTATTTCCTTCCCTGATCCAGTTATTTCCTTGGCAATTGAGCCAAAAACAAAATCTGACCAGGAAAAATTAGGATTTGCCTTGCAAAGACTAGCTGAAGAAGATCCAACCTTTAGGGTTAAATCAGATGCTGAAACTGGCCAAACTATTATTGCTGGAATGGGCGAGCTACAGCTTGAAATTCTGGTTGACAGAATGAAAAGAGAATTCAAGCTGGAGGCAAATGTGGGTCAGCCTCAAGTTGCTTATAAAGAAACTATTACCAAATTTGCAGAAGGTGAGGGTAAATACATAAGACAAACTGGTGGACGTGGTCAATATGGCCATTGTTTACTCAAGATTGAACCTCTGCCCCGTGGACAGGGCAGGGAATTTGTCTCAGCAATTGTGGGTGGAGCTATTCCCAGGGAATTTATTCCTCCTATTGAAAAGGGTGTTATTGAAAAAGAAGATACAGGTATTTTGGCAGGCTACCCTGTAACAGATATTAAAGTTACTGTTTATGATGGTTCATTCCATGATGTTGATTCCTCTGAGATAGCCTTTAAGATTGCTGCTTCTTTAGGTTTGTCTGAGGCAGCTAAAAAAGCAGATATGATTTTACTTGAACCTATTATGAAGGTGGAAGTAACCACCCCTGAGGAATTTTTGGGAGAAATAATTGGTGATCTGTCTTCAAAAAGGGCTCAAATTTTATCTTCTGAAACAAGAGGTAATGCCAGGGTAGTTATGGCTTTAGTGCCTTTGGCAGAAATGCATGGATATGCAACAGCTATAAGGTCTATGTCTCAAGGAAGAGCTACCTATTATATGGAAGCAGACCACTATGAACCAGTGCCTTCAAATATTACTCAAAAGATTATTGAAACTTCAGGCTTTACTGGTAGAGTTGAGCATTAATTCATTTTAAATTTACTTCTTGACAAGACGTACGTAAAAGCGTACAGTTAATTTATGATTACAGTTTCTGCAACAACCGCACGAAATACATTGTATGATTTACTTGAAGAGGCCTCCAGTGGCAAAAAGATTGCTATTACCAATAAAGGTGAGACAAAAGCTGTTTTGATAAGCGCTGAAGAGCTTGCTTCCTGGGAGGCTACCATGGAAGTGATGTCTGATAAAAAACTAGTGATGGGGATTAAAAAGGGACTCGAAGATATTAAAAAAGGCAGAGTAGTATCCTGGGAAGAGGTTAAGAAAAAAGCGGGTCTCTAATGGTGCAAGTAATTTTTACCAAGACAGCTGAGAAGTCTTTTTTAAAATTGCCAGTAGCTGCTAAAAAGAAAATCGCCAAAGCTATTGAAAAATTAGCCAGTAACCCGCTTGCTGGAGAAAAATTGAAGGGTGAATTTGCAGGACAATACAAACTTTATGCTTGGCCTTACAGAGTAATTTATATTTTTTCTACAAAGGAGAATATTTTAACAGTAGTTGAAGTTGAGCATAGACAAGGAGTTTACAAATAACATCAAAATTTAACTATTGCATTTATTTTGCAAATACGGTACATTATAAATGTTCCAGCTGAGCTAGCTGGATTTTAGAGGTAAAAATATGGCAGATCAGAAAAAATTTGATAGAAGTAAACCACATGTTAATGTTGGAACCATGGGTCATGTTGACCATGGTAAGACAACCTTAACTGCAGCAATTACTAATGTATTGGCTGCTAAAGGGCTTGCAGAAAAAAGATCAGTTGATCAGATTGATAATGCTCCTGAGGAAAAAGCCCGCGGTATTACAATCAATATTTCTCACCAAGAATACGAAACTGAAAAAAGACACTATGCTCATATAGATATGCCTGGTCATGCAGATTACATCAAAAACATGATTACTGGTGCTGCTCAAACTGATGGAGCAATTTTGGTTGTTTCTGCTCCAGATGGACCAATGCCTCAAACCAGAGAGCATTTACTTTTAGCCCGTCAGGTAGGAGTCCCAGCAATTGTAGTATTCCTCAATAAAGTTGATATGGTTGATGATCCAGAACTTCTGGATTTGGTTGAAGAAGAAGTAAGAGATTTGCTTAAAAAATATGAATATGATCCAAATTCCCCAATAATTAGAGGTTCTGCTAAAAAAGCTTTAGAAGGTGATGCAGAGGCAGTAAAGGCTGTTGAAGAGTTAATGAACAAAGTTGATGAATGGATTCCAACTCCAGTAAGAGATGTGGATAAGCCTTTTTTGATGGCTGTTGAGGATGTTTTCTCTATTAAAGGCAGGGGAACAGTTGTTACTGGAAGGATTGAAAGAGGAAGAGTAAAAGTTAATGAAGAAATAGAAATTGTTGGAATTAGACCTACAAAGAAAAGTGTGGTAACTGGAATTGAGATGTTCCACAAAATGTTGGATGAAGGCCAAGCTGGAGATAACGCTGGAATATTGCTTCGAGGTATTGAAAAGACTGATGTTGAAAGGGGGCAGGTTTTGGCCAAACCAGGTTCAATTACACCTCACTCTGAATTTGAAGCTGAAGTTTATGTTCTTTCAAAAGAAGAAGGTGGAAGACATACCCCATTTTTCAAAGGTTACAGACCACAGTTTTATGTTAGAACTACAGATGTGACTGGTGAAGTCCAGCTTCCTGAAGGGGTTGAAATGGCTATGCCAGGAGACACAGTTAATGTTAAAGGAAAACTTATAACCCCAGTTGCTATGGAAGAAGGCCTTCGTTTTGCTGTCAGAGAAGGTGGTAAAACTGTTGGAGCTGGAGTAATAACTAAAATTATTGCTTAAGGGTTTTTAGTAAGTTTAAATTGGGGCGAAAGCCCCTTTTTTAGTGTATAATGCACATTGAAAGGTAGTGCCCTTGTCAAAAAATGTCATTTAGACATTTTTTGCAAGCGATCTCGTCCGGTAGAACCGGACTCCGATTATGCCAAGAGGACGAATTAGAGTAAAACTAAAAAGTTATGATCATAGGGTGTTAGACAACACCTGCGAGTCCTTATTGGATACAGCCCTTAGAACGGGAGCTAAAATTGTTGGTCCCATCCCCCTTCCTACACAAACTCAAAAAATCACAGTTTTAACTTCTCCTCATACAGATAAAAATTCCAGAGAAGCATTTGAGATAAAAACTCACAAAAGAATGATTGATATTGTCGAACCCACTCCAAAAACTATAGATTCCCTAATGCATCTTGAAATTCCAGCAGGAGTTGACATTGAAGTTAAGATGTAACTTGCACGCCGGCGTGCATTTAGATTACTTAACCAGAACACTACTGACTTCTGTTAATCTTTGTTGAAAATCAGTTAAATTTTCTGGCCAAAGCAAGAAAGAATTATATCTTCTCTCTTTACCTTCTCCTTCAAAGCTTGATTCAGTAATTTTTAGATACTTCTTACTATTTGAGGCTACCTTTACATCAAAAAAGAAAGTTCTTTTACCTGCTCGAAGCATTGAGGATTTGACAGTTTGTCTGTTACTCTTTTCCATATCTTTTGCTCACCCCCTTCCTAAGTTACTCGTACCTAAAAATATTTATACCCTAATAAAACCCTAATGTCAATACCCTATTTAAGCTAGCTTGCATTTAGGCATGAGCTTGTGTTAGAATCTCTTGAGAGCATGACATTAAAGTCAGGTTAATTTAACATTAGTTAGATTTTCAGTAGATCGCGCGTCTAAAAACGATACGGCGGTTCGAAAAAGCGAAATACTGAGTGAGAGTTCCAGTAATGGGCCTCACTCTTTTTGTTGGATTAAATATGATAAATAGCTTATTAGGAATTAAAAAGGAAATGACCAGCACATATGATTCCCGTGGCAGAAGGGTGGGAGCAACTGCGGTGGAAATTTCTCCAAATTTTGTTACCCAACTTAATCCAGCTTCTGTCCAACTCGGGTTTGGTACTAAAAAGTCTGTTAAAAAACCTCAAATTGGACATGCCAAAAAAGCTGGTCTTGACCAAAAGATTAGATGGTTTAGAGAAGTTAAGGCAACAGAGGAACAACAAGATTTAAAACCTGGAACAGAAATTAAACTGAACCAGGTTTTTTCTAGAGGAGACTCAGTTAAAGTAAGTGGCATTTCCAAAGGTAAAGGCTTTCAAGGCGGAGTCAGACGTCATGGTTTTCATGGTGGCCCAAAGACCCACGGTCAGTCAGATAGACTAAGAGCCCCAGGTGCTATTGGTTCTGGTACTACCCCAGGTAGAGTTTATAAAGGCAAAAAGATGGCAGGACACATGGGAGCAGAGGCAGTGAGCGTTAAGAATTTAGAAGTAGTAGGTGTTGATAGAGCAAATAATCTACTTTTAGTAAAAGGCGCAGTCCCTGGACCAGTAGGCGGGTTGGTAACAGTAACCAAGTTAGGAAGAGTGAAAGGTTATACTCCTCCACCTGAGGAAAAACCAGAAGAAAACCAAGAAAATGTTTCCGTAGAACAAAAGCAAGAGGAGTCAAAAGAAAATGCCAGTTAATTTATCCATTCCTGTCTATTCTTTAACAGGTAAAGAAACTGGGACTTTGGCTTTACCAAAAGAAATTTTTGGCCAAAAAGTTAATAAAGATTTATTAGCCCAAGCAGCCAGAGTTTATCTAACTAATCAAAAAAGCTTGAACGCTTCCACAAAGACTCGCGGTGAGGTTGTAGGTTCTACCGCCAAAATCTATAGACAAAAAGGAACTGGTAGAGCAAGACATGGTGCAATTCGTGCCCCTATATTTGTTGGTGGAGGTATTGTGTTTGGTCCTAAACCTAGAAAAATCAGATTAGATTTGCCAAAAAAGATGAAAAAAGCTGCTCTCATTGCAGCCCTTTCTGCCAAAGCAGCTGAACAAAATACCATCGGTTTAGCTGGCTTGGATAAAGCTTCAGGTAAGACTAAAGAAATGGCTGGTTTGGTAGCCAAAATATTAACCAGTGTATACAAAGGAGATAAAAAACAAACTAGCGCCTTAATTGTGACTGGAGAAAAGCAAGATAATGTGGTAAGGGCTGCCAGAAATATTCCAGGAATAAATGTTTTGCCTGTGAACTTAATTAATGCTTATGAGGTTTTAAAGCATAACTTCCTATTTATTGCTAAAGAAGCAGTGGAAAAAATTGGCAAGCCAGCAGAAGAATCTGCAGCTGGTAAGGTTAAGGCTGTTAAAGGAGCGCAAAAATGATTATTATAAAACAACCTCTTATTACTGAAAAATCTATGAAACTAGCTCAAGGTGGTTTATACACCTTTGAGGTAGACAAAGATGCTACTAAACCACAAGTTGCAAAAGAAGTGGCCCAAAGATTTAATGTGAAAGTTTTAAAAGTCAAAGTAATAAACGTAAAAGGTAAAACAAAATCGCAGAAAAGAGTGAGAAAAACTTTTAAAACATCAGGTTTGAAAAAAGCTTTAGTTCAAGTTGGGAGGGGTCAAAAGATTGCCATTTTTGAAACACCAAAAGAAGAGGTAACAGTCACAACAGCTGAAGGAGAACCAATAAAATTGAAAGAGAAGAAAGATATTTTAGGAAGAACTAAAGTTAAAGTAGAAAAAAGCGCAGTAGGGGCTGCCCCAACAACCCAAAGAAAGGTTATTACTGGCAAATAATATGAATCAAGCATTGTCTGTTAACGGCACAAGAGGACTAAAAAGATTATTAAAAAAGCATTCAGGACGCTCTGGAGGAGTGGTGACTGTTCGTGGCCAGGGAGGAAGGCACAAGAGATACTACAGAGAAATTGATTTTAAAAGAGATAAGTTTGGGGTTTCGGGTGAGGTAGCCTCTTTAGAATACGATCCTAACAGAAATGTTGATATTGCCCTTATAAAATATGCAGACGGTGAATACAGATACATTTTGGCTCCAAAAGGAATTTCCCTTGGAGATAAAGTTATTTCTGGAGATAAAGTTGAGGCAAAGACTGGCAATAGCATGAAGCTTAAAAATATAACAGTTGGAGCTTTGGTGCATAATGTGGAGCTCCGACCTGGCCGAGGCGGGCAATTAGGGCGCAGCGCTGGAATGGCTATACAATTGCTTGCCAAAGAGGGAGAATTTGCCCATTTGAAAATGCCATCAGGAGAGGTTAGAATGGTTCCTTTGGAGTCGATGGCAACAGTTGGTGTTTTAGGTAATGAAGAAATCAGGCAAAGAGTTTTAGGAAAAGCGGGCAGATCCCGTCATATGGGTATTAAACCAACTGTCAGAGGTGTGGCTCAGGATCCTGATTCTCATCCTCATGGAGGAGGAGAAGGAAGAAGCGGAATTGGAAGAAAAAGACCAATGACCAAATATGGCCGTCCTGCTGTCGGTAAAACCAGAAATAAAAAGAAGTGGACAAGTAAATATATAGTTAAAAGGAGAAAATAATGGCAAGATCAACAAAAAAAGGACCGTTTATTGATGAAAAGTTAATGAAAAAAGTGCAAGCCCAAAAGGCTAGTGGTCCAAAAAACCCAATTAAAACTTGGGCCAGGAAATCACAAATTCCACCTGAGTTTGTGGGACATACTTTTTTGGTTCATCAAGGTAAAAACTTTGTAACAGTGTATGTAAGCGAATCAATGGTAGGACACAGATTAGGCGAATTTGCTCCTACCAGAATATTTAGAGGTCATGGAAAGGTAACAGAGAAAAGTACAGCAAAGACATAAAATTATATGGAAATTACGACAATACAAAAATATATGCATACCAGCCCTAGAAAACTTAGGTTGGTGGCTGATATGGTAAGAAAAATGGCCCCTGAAAAGGCAATCTCTGTTTTGGAAATTACACCGCAAGCTGCAGCCCGTGATTTGCAAAAGGCAATACAAACAGTGTTAGCAAATGCCAAACAACAAGGTGTGAATTTGCAAAAGATTATTTTTCAGAAAATTGAAATAAATGAAAGTACAAAGATGCGCCGTTTCAGAGCAGGTACCAGAGGAAGGGTTAAACCATATAAAAGAAGAATGAGCCATATTAAGATCATCCTAACGGATGATAAAATTCAAAATTCAAAAATCAAAACTGATGTTAAGACTGAAAAAACAGAAATAAAGGAGAAAAAATAATGGGACAAAAGATACATCCAGTAGGTTTTAGAATGGGCATAGGGGCAACTTGGAAGTCCCGATGGTTTGCTCGTGGCGCAAAGTACCAACAATATGTCTTGGAGGATTTAAAGATTCGCGATCTTTTGATGAAAAAATTAGCCAAAGCAGGTATTGGTTCTGTTGAAATCGAAAGAGCTGTTAATAAATTAAAAGTATTAATTTATGTTTCCCGCCCCGGAGTCTTAATTGGACGAGGCGGAACAGGTTTAACTGAAATTAAAAAATATTTAATGAAGGAATTAAAAATCAAAAGCGATAACGGTTTAGAGGTGGCTCCGATGGAGTTAAAGTCAGCAGACGCTGTTGCCTATTTAGTTGCTCAATCAGTAGCGGAACAATTGGCTAGAAGATTGCCTGCACAAAGAGTGATGAATCAGGCAATCGAAAGAGCAATGAGGTCTGGAGCAAAAGGAGTCAGAGTTGTTTTGTCTGGTAGAATTGGTGGAGCTGAAATTGCAAGAAGAGAGTGGAAAGCTGCTGGATCTATGCCTTTACATACACTCAGAGCTGATATAGACTTTGCAGCTTACCCTGCTTTGACTAAATCTGGGTATGTCGGAGTAAAGGTTTGGATTAACAAAGGAGAGGTGGAGATATAATATGGCACTACTACAACCAAAACGAACTAAATATAGAAAAACTTTTAAAGGCACCAGAGGTGGTGTAGCTACCAGAGGAAACAGCTTAGCCTTTGGTGCTTTTGGTCTAAAATCAATGGAGGCTGGGTTTATTACAGCCAGACAGCTGGAATCAGCCAGGCGAGCTATGGCTCATTTTACCCAAAGAGGTGGACGTATTTGGATTAGAGTTTTTCCTGATAAGCCAATTACCAAACATCCTGCTGAATCTAGAATGGGTTCTGGAAAAGGTGATGTGGAAGGGTATGTGGCAGTGGTAAAACCAGGTAGCTTAATATTTGAGATGGGAGCTGTTGCCAAAGAAATAGCAGAAGAAGCATTGAGACTTGCTTCACATAAGTTGCCAGTAGATACTAAATTTGTGGAGAGAATATGAAAAAAAACGAATTTGTAGAAATTAAAGGATTAGATTTAGAGCAATTAAAGCTTAAAGTAAAACCTTTGAGAGAAGGAATTGCTGCTTTGGTTTTGGATAAAAATATGAAAAAGCTAAAAGATGTCAAAGTGATTGCAAAAAAGAAAAAAGATTTAGCTCAGATTTTGACTATGATCAGACAAAAAGAGTTGCTAGCTCAATTGGAGTCAAAAGCTGAAAGCAAAACAGAGACCAAAAAAGTAACCACAGGGTCTAAAGTAGAAAAGGAGAAAAAATGATAGGAAGAGTCATATCAGCAAAAGCTCAAAAAACAGCTACAGTTTTAATAGAAAGGGTAGCAGTACATCCTTTATATAAAAAGACTTTCTTAAGATCTAAAAATATATTGGTTCATGATTCAATTGGGGTAAAGATGGGAGATATAGTGGAAATAGTCAAGGTAAGACCAATTTCGAAAAATAAACATTGGAGCATTGTCAAAGTAGTAGGTAAAAACTTAGCAGAAATTGTCGAAGCGCAACAAAAAGAAGCAGCTGAAAAAGTTATAGCTGAAGTAATGCCGGAAGAGAAAGAAGATCAAAAAGAAATAGTCGCTCAGGAAGCTTCTGCAGAACCGGTAAAAGAAATTTCTGAAGCGCCAAAAAAGCAGGCTAGAAAGAAAAAGGAGACTAAATAGGTATGGTTCAACACAGAACAAGATTAACAGTTGCAGACAATAGTGGAGCAAAATCAATTGCTGTGATTCAGCCTTTAGGAGGATCAGGCAAAAGAAAGGCTACTTTAGGACAAAAAGTGGTCGGGGTGGTTAAAGGAGCAGATCCTAATGGACAGGTAAAAGATCATGAGATAGTAAAAGTTGTCATTGTCAGGACTAAAAAAGAAGTAAGAAGGGTTGATGGTTCCTATATCAAGTTTGATGATAACGCAGGCGTTATCATTGATAATGATGGGAATTTAAGGGCTACTCGTATTTTTGGTCCTATTGCCAGAGAAGTGCGAGATGCAGGCTATACAAAAATTATTTCACTTGCCCAGGAGGTATGGTAATGAAGATAAAAAAAGGTGACAAGGTAAAAATACTTTTAGGTAAAGATCGAGGCAAAGAAGGCAAGGTTGAACATGTGCGAGGCAAAGAAAGTAAAATTTTTGTTGGCGGGGCAAATCTTTACAAAAGGCATGTTAGAAAGTACAAAGATATGCAGGGTGGGATTATTGATATCCCTAAACCTATGGATATATCAAATGTTGCTTTAATTTGTCCTAACTGCAATAAAGTTACCAGAGTAGGATTTAAGTTAGTAGGAAATGAAAAAGTAAGAGTTTGTCATAAGTGCAAAAAGGAGATAACCAATGCAAAGGCTTAAAGAAAAATATCTAAAAGAAGTTAGAGAAAAATTGCAAAAAGAGTTTAGTTTTAAAAATAGTATGGCAGTTCCAACGGTGGAAAAGGCTGTTATTAGTATTGGTTTGGGCGAGGCTAAAGAAAATGCCGGGGTGTTAGATAAGGTAAAAGTTTATTTATCTCAACTAGCTGGTCAAAACCCTGTAGTTACTAAGGCTAAAAAATCAATTGCTTCTTTTAAAGTTTCAAAAGGTCAACCTATTGGGATGATGGTGACTTTAAGAGGTGATAAAATGTATGCTTTCTTAGATAAGTTAGTTAATATTGTTTTGCCTAAGGTTAGGGACTTTAAAGGTATTTCTCCTAACTCTTTTGACAGTAATGGAAATTTAAATATTGGTTTGAGGGAACAGATTATTTTTCCTGAGGTTGACTATAAGAGTGTAGATAAAACAAGGGGTTTGGCAATTACTATTGCAACTACTGCAAAGACTAAAGAGGAAGGCAGAAAGCTGTTGGAATATTTAGGAATGCCATTTAGAAATTAATAATTTACAATGTACAATTTACAATTAAAAACTATGAAAAATAATTTTACATTTTACATTTTCAATTATACATTGGAGCGGAGCGACTAATATGGCTAAAGTAAGTAATATTGTTAAAGATAATTTTAAATATGAAGTTCAAAAGAAAAGCCGCTGTATGCGATGTGGTAGACCACGAGGATACATCAGGAAATTTGGACTTTGCAGGCTCTGTTTTAGAGAATTGGCGCATCTTGGTCTATTGCCAGGTGTGAAGAAAGCGAGCTGGTAAAAAATGGATACCGTTGCTGATGCATTAATTAGAATAAAAAATGGTTACCAAGTAGGTAAAACTACGGTTCCATTAAGATTTTCCAACCTAGTTTGGAAACTAACAGAGCTTTTGAAAAAAGAAGGGTATCTTGAAAGTGCTGATAAAAAAGAAAGAGAAATTGTAGTTACCTTGAAATACAACTCCAGAATCCCAGCATTAACTGATGTTAAAAGAGTTTCTAAGCCGGGCTTGAGAATCTATAAAGGAGTCAAAGAGTTGCCATCAGTGCTAAATGGTTTAGGTGTTGCAATTATCTCCACTCCTAAGGGTCTTATGACTGATACTGATGCACGCAAATCAAAAGTAGGAG
The DNA here is from genome assembly GCA_964500725.1 of uncultured Gammaproteobacteria bacterium. Taxonomy (GTDB): domain Bacteria; phylum Patescibacteriota; class Microgenomatia; order Daviesbacterales; family UBA10151; genus UBA10151. The sequence goes on along the minus strand of CAZCNP010000006.1, from coordinate 45,582 downwards.
GAGAGGTAGTTGCCTTAGTTTGGTAAACAACATATGAGTAGAATAGGAAATGCACTGATTGATATACCTGCAGGAGTTACGGTTTCAAAAACTGGAAGGATGGTTAGTGTCAACGGACCAAAAGGTACTTTAACACTAAGCGTGGATCCTTCGATTGAGGTAGAAGTTGAAGGAGGTAAAGTTATAGTCAAAAGAGGCAGTGAGCAAAAAAGAGTAAAAGCTTTACACGGTTTAACAAACAGTCTTATTGCCAACATGGTAACAGGGGTGACAAGTTTATGGAGTAAAGATTTAGAGCTAGTGGGGGTGGGATTTAGGGCTCAGGCAGCGGGAAGTAAGCTAATACTAAATGTGGGTTATTCTCATCCTGTTGAGGTAGTTGCTCCGGAAGGGGTAACTTTTGAGGTAGTAGAAAATACTAAGATTAAAGTATCGGGGATAGACAGGCAGCTGGTTGGACAAGTAGCTGCTAATGTTAAAAAAGTCAGAGTGCCAGATGTGTATAAGGGTAAGGGAATAAGATACGCAGGAGAGTATATCAGAAAGAAAGTAGGTAAGAGTGCTAAAGTAGGAACTGGCGCAGCTGGAGGAGGTAAATAATAAATCTAAAATATTATGATAAAAGAGTTAAGGGAAAGAAAACATCAAAAAGTGAGAAAAAAGATAGTTGGAACTAAAGACCGCCCAAGGTTGGCAGTATTTCGTTCTGGCAAACATATCTATGCCCAAATTATTGATGACCAAGCCAGTAAAACCTTAGCAGCTACAAACGATCTTAAGCTAGCAAAAGTGCAAAAAACAAAAAAGGCCTATGAGGTAGGTAAACAATTGGCTGAGAAAGCCTTAAAATTAAAAGTAAAAAAAGTAGTATTTGACAGGGGAGGATTTTTATACCATGGTAGAATAGCAGAGCTTAGTAAAGGCGCAAGAGAAGGAGGTTTAGAATTTTAATGGAACCACAGGAGTTTTTTGAAAGAGTAGTTCAGGTTAACAGAGTATCGAAAAAAACTAAAGGTGGGGATAAAAGATCCCTGTCTGTTTTGGTAGTGGTAGGAGACAGAAAAGGAAAGGTAGGAGTAGGCTTAGGAAAAGCAGCCGAGGTGCAGTCTGCAGTCAGGAAAGCTACGTCTTATGCAAAAAAACATTTAATTGAGGTGCCTTTAAAAGGAAGAACTATCCCCCACCAAGTATTTATAAAAAATGGCGCAGCCAAAGTATTGTTAAAGCCTGCTCCAGTGGGTACAGGAGTAATCGCTGGTGGAGCAGTCAGGGTTGTGGTAGAGGCTGCCGGGATACATGATATTGTCTCCAAAATATTGGGTACTAAAAACAGAGCTTCTAATGTTTATGCTACCTTGGAGGCATTAGGTAAATTAAGAAAGGTATGGAAATGAAACTACATCAATTATTAAAAGTAAAAACAAAAACTAAAAAAAGAGTTGGACAGGGTTTGGGCTCTGGTAAGGGAAAAACTGCTGGACGTGGAACTAAAGGTCAAAAAGCCAGAGGCACAATTCCAGCTACTTTCACCGGCAGTCTTTCGCTCTACAGAAAATTACCTTTAAGACGGGGAAAGGGTAATCCAAAAATATCAGCAAAGCCAAAAACTTTAACACTTAGTCAGCTCAATATTTTCAAAGGTAAAGAAGTTGTTGACATGGCAAAGCTGCTTGAGGTAAAAATTATTTCCGCCAAAGATGCAGCAAAAGGAGTAAAAATTTTAGGTGGAGGGGAGATATCTGCTGCATTAACAATTAAACTTCCTGTTTCAGGATCTGCCCAAAAAAAGATTGAAAAAGCGGGTGGGAAAGTAGAAAATGCCTAATATCTTTGCTCCGATTATAAATGCCTTCAAAATCGCAGAGCTGCGAAGAAAAATTATTGTCACCATTATCCTAGTTATTATTTTTAGAATTGCCGCGCATATCCCTGTTTCTGGGGTAGAGCTGCAGGGATTGCAGGAACTTTTCTCATCTAATCAATTTTTAGGGCTTTTGGATATTTTTTCCGGAGGAACACTGGCTAACTTCTCAGTTATTTCTTTAGGTCTTAATCCTTATATTAATGCCTCAATAATTTTTCAGCTTTTGACTATGATTAGTCCAAAACTGGAAGCTTTATCCAAAGAAGGTGAGATGGGCAGACAGCTTATCAATCAATACACCAGATACTTAACTGTGCCCTTGGCAATTTTGCAGGCAATTGGAATGTTTGTATTGCTTAAAAACCAGGGGATTATTACTCAGGTTACCCCTTTGCAAATTATGGCCATTATTGTAGGGATGACTGCTGGAACAATTTTCCTGATGTGGATTGGTGAGCTGATTACGGAGTATGGTATTGGTAATGGAATCTCTCTGCTGATTTTTGCTGGAATTGTTTCCAGAGTTCCGATTGTATTAACCCAAACCGCCTCAGTAGTAGATCAAACTCAGATGTTAAATATTTTAATCTTTACAGCCTTGTCTGTGCTGGTGGTGGCAGGAGTGGTATTTATAAATGAAGGTAGGAGGCAGATTCAGGTAGCTTATGCCAGAAGGTTTACAGGAGGCCGGGAGGGAGGAGCTGGAGCCCAGACCTATCTTCCCTTAAGAGTTAATCAAGCTGGAGTGATCCCAATTATTTTTGCTGTTTCGTTAGTGCTGGTGCCTTCGTTTGCCGGTTCATATTTGGCTGGGTTACCTCAGCAACAACTAGCTTCTATTGGTAGATTTTTAACTACGAACTTTAATCCAAATAGTTTTGTATACAATGCAACTTACTTTATTTTAGTAGTTGGTTTTACTTTTTTTTATACAGCCGTAATTTTTAATCCTACTAAAGTTTCAGATGAAATAAAAAAATATGGCGGATTTATTCCAGGAATCAGGCCTGGTACTCAGACTGCAGCTTTTCTAAACTATATTATGGTAAGAATTACTTTAGCTGGAGCGCTCTTTTTGGGAGCAATTGCAGTGTTGCCTTCAATTGCCTCCTCGGTTACTGGCCTGCAAACCTTAGTATTGGGAGGAACAGGACTTTTAATTGTAGTATCAGTCATTTTAGATACAGCCAAGCAATTTGAGAGTAAGTTGATTGAAAGAAGTTATGAGGTATTTACCAAAAGATGATTATGAAAATACTACTCATTGGTCCTCAAGGTTCCGGTAAATCCACCCAGGCAGATCTATTGGCAGAATTTTTAAACTTACCTAAGATTGCTTTAGGTGATATTTTTAGAAAACTATCACAAGAAGATAGCCCAGAAGGGCAAAGGATCAGAAACATTGTAGGGCAAGGCCATCTGGTAGATGATCAAACAGCTGCAGAGGTGGTTAAAAAGAGATTGAGCGAGGAAGATTGTCAAAATGGGTTTGTGATGGATGGTTATCCTAGAACTGTGGAGCAGCAACAAATTTTCGATCCTGGTTTTGATAAAGTAATTTATCTAGATGTTCCGGAGGAAGAAGTTATTAAAAGACTTTTAAATAGGGGTAGAGCAGATGATACTTATGAACTTATCAAAAGACGCCTAGACTTATATTACAAACAAACTGCAGCTTTGCTAGATCATTATCGAAAAAGTGGCAAATTGGTTGAAATTAAAGGATTAGGAGATATTGAAAAGGTTCAAGATGAAATCAAGAAATCAATATGAACTGAAACTGATGTATAGATCAGGTGAAATTTCAGCGAGGGCATTGAAAAGAGCGATGGAGTCAGTTAAGGCAGATGTTTCAGAGATTGATGTTGATAAAGCAGTCGAAAAAGAGATTTATAAACAAGGGGGGGATTTATCATATAAAACTGTACCTGGATACAATTATGCCACTTGTATTACAGTAAACGATGAAGTGGTGCACGGAATACCAACCAATAGAAAATTTGTAAATGGAGATTTAGTAAGCGTTGATTTGGCAGTTATGTATAAAGGTTGGCATACAGATTGCGCCTGGAGTGTGTTAGTAGGTAAAGATAAGGAAAAAGAGAGGTTTTTGCGAGTAGGAGAAGAAGCTTTGTGGTTAGGCATAGACCAAGCTGTAGATGGCAACAGAATCGGAGATATATCCCATGCCATTCAATCTAAAGTTGAAGGGGCAGGTTATAGTGTAGTCAGAAGTTTGGTCGGGCATGGGGTAGGAAGAAGCTTACATGAAGATCCAGAAATACCTGGTGTTGGAGTATCTGGAACTGGGCCAGTAATAAAAAGCGGCATGACTTTAGCAATAGAAGTAATTTATACTAAAGGAAGCCCAGATGTGATTTTGGGAGAAGATGGTTGGACTTTTTTTTCTTCAGATAAGTCTTGGGGAGGATTGTTTGAGATGACTGTAATTGCGGGAGAAAAGAAGGCTGAGGTATTAACTGACTGGCGAAAAATATAAAGCAACCCTATGGGTTGTAATATGAAGCTAGGTCTGATAAAATATCTTGTGGCCTAAACTGCTTATGAATGTTAAAGACGTTATTGAAGTAGAAGGTAAAATTAAAGAGGTTTTGCCGAATACTTTATTTAGGGTAGAGATTGATAGAAGTGTTGATGTGCCTGAGCTTATTGGACGCATAATTTTGTGTCATATTTCGGGTAAGATGAGAATGCATTATATAAGGCTTTTAGAAGGTGATCGGGTAAGAATAGAAATGAGTCCAAAGTATGATTTGGACAAAGGAAGGATTACGTTTAGACTAAAATAATGAAAGTACAAGCATCAATAAAAACTAGGTGCAAATTTTGTAAAGTTGTTAAACGCGAGGGTATGTTATATATAATTTGCCCACGTGATCCAAGACATAAACAAAGGCAAGGATAGAATATGGCAAGAATTGCAGGAGTAGATTTACCAGAAAATAAAAGAGTTGATATCGGCTTAACCTATATCTTTGGGATAGGGCGCTCAAATGTGATTAAAATAATCGCCCAATCACAAGTAGCCCCAGAAAAAAGAATAAAAGATCTAACCGAGGAAGAAGTAAATAAAATACAAAAAGCAATTGAGCAATTTAAAGTAGAAGGAGATTTAAGGCAAGAGGTTGAGCAAAATGTTAAAAGACTTGAAGAAATTGGCAGCTATAGAGGTTTAAGGCATCGCAAAGGTTTGCCTTCAAGGGGCCAAAGAACCAGGTCTAACGCTAGAACCAAAAGAGGTAAAAGAAAGACTGTTGGAACTGTTAGAAAAGAAGTGGTAGCCAAGACAGGAGAAGGAGGAAAAGGTGGCTAAAAGACAAATCAAAACAAAAGCTGTAAAAAAAGTGGAAAAAAAGATTAGCGCAGGCAGAGTGTATGTTACTGCAACTTTTAATAACACTCTAGTTACTTTAACAGATACTTCAGGTAATGTGTTAACTTGGGGAACATCTGGTGCATCAGGTTTTAAAGGTGCTAGAAAAGCTACTCCTTTTGCTGCTATTTCTGCAATGGAAAAAGTGGCGCAAAAAGGTAAGGAAATTGGAATTAGTGCAGTTGAGGTTTATATTAAAGGTCCAGGGCCAGGCAGGGATGCAACTATAAAAGCTTTAAGAGGGGCAGGTATTAATATCACAATGATTGCTGATGTTACACCTATCCCGCATAACGGCCCAAGACCTAAGAAAAGGAGAAGAGTCTAATGGCAAGATATACTGGTCCTAAAAGAAGATTATCAAGACGTGAAGGAGTAGCGCTTTTTGCAAAAGATGCAAAGGCTTTGGAAAGAAAAGGAGTTATACCACCAGGTCAGCATGGTTTAGGTAGAAGGCGCCGAACATCAGATTATGGTTTGCAACTGCGAGAAAAACAAAAAGCCAAAAGAATTTTTGGTCTTTTGGAAAGACAGTTTAAGAAATATTTTGATGCTGCCTCAAAAGTCAAAGGCGCAACAGGTCTCGCATTGCTGCAAGCTTTGGAGACAAGGTTAGACAATGTCGTTTATAAGCTTGGGTTTGCTGCTAGCAGAGCAGAAGCCAGGCAAATGGTCAGTCATGGACATATCAAAGTAAGTGGCAGAAAAATGACTATTCCCTCCTTCCAGGTGCGTGTAGATCAGACTATTGAAATTTCTGATAAAATGAGAGATAATACACAGGTTAAAAAGAGTTTAGAGGAATCTCAGACCTTGCCAGGATGGCTTGAGAAGCAAGCTACCGTAGGCAAGGTTTTAAGAATTCCGGAACGGGATGAGATGGAACAATTAGTTGATGAGCAGTTGATTGTAGAGTATTATTCAAGATAAGGAAATTTATGTTTAAAGTGAAAACGTTAGATGAAAGAGAAAATTTTGCAACTGTAGCCATAGAGCCTCTTGAGGCAGGTTTTGGTCACACTTTGGGTAATAGTTTAAGACGAGTGCTCCTGGCTTCTCTGCCAGGGTCAGCTATCACCTCTGTCAAGATTGACGGAGTAGCCCATCAATTTTCAGCAATAGAGGGAGTTTTAGAAGATGTAATTGAGATTATCTTAAATATTAAAAAGATTCGTTTGAATGTTTTCTCTGACAAACCAATTAAGCTTACTCTTAAAGCCTCTGGTAAAAAAGAGATTAAAGCTAAAGATCTGGAAATAGAAGGAGATGGAGAAGTTGTTACTCCTGAGCAACACATCGCTACTTTAACAGATGCAAAATCTAAATTGAATATTGAACTGGAAGCTGCTCAGGGTAAAGGTTACTCTGTGGCTGAGGAACGCAAAGGAAATGATATTGGTGTTATGCCTATAGATGCTTTGTTTAGTCCAGTTTTGTCAGTAAATTACAACGTAGAGCCTACTAGAGTTGGAAGAAGAACAGATTTTGATAAATTAACTTTAGACATCACAACTACAGGGGCTCTTTCTCCGCTTGAGGCTGTTAATGCAGCTGCTAAAATCTTATCGGATTCTTTCCGTAAAGTTTATGAACCAGATCAAGAAGAAGTGGTAGAAGATGCAGGACCTAAGATTTCTGAGGAAACCTTAAAACTTACTATTGAAGAACTTGATTTGCCAGTTAGAATAACCAATGCCCTAAAAGCTATAGAAATTAATACTATTGAGGATTTGATTAATACTCCTCGTACAGCGCTTTTAAAGGCTAAGAATTTAGGTGCCAAATCAATCAGTTTAATATCGGATAAGCTAGTTGAGAGGGGGTTGACTCTTAGTGAGGCATAGGGTTTATGGTAAACACCTGGGAAGAAACGAAGGTCAACGCCAAGCACTCTTTAAAACATTAGTGCAGTCTCTTTTTCTGCATGGCACTATTCAGACTTCTGAAACTAAAGCCAAAGCAATAAAAGGTTTAGTTGATGAAATTATTACTTCAGCAAAAGGTAAAAATACCCCAAGGAAATTAAGGTCTTATATTGTAGATAAGGACTTGCAAGATAGATTAGTTAAGGAAGTTCTTCCTAAGTTGGGAAATAGAACCTCTGGTTATACTAAGGTTGTGAGAATTGGTCCAAGACAAGGTGATCAAACCAATATTGTTAAGATGAGCTTGATTGGAGCGGAGCAGTTGAAACCCCTTAAAAAAGAATTAAAACAGTTAGAAGAAAAAAAAGTTGAGGTAAAACCAGCAGAAAAAAAAGCAGCTCCAGCTAAAAAAGCAGTCAAAAAAGTAAAAGCATCTTCAAGGAAGAAAATATGAGTACTAATGTAGTATCAGCAAAAGATATAAAAAGAGAAAAGCATACAATAGATGCTGGTGGAAAAGTTTTAGGTAGACTAGCAACCGAAATTGCCAAGATTTTAATGGGTAAAAATAAACCTAGTTTTGTGCCTTATCTAGATGCAGGAGATTACGTAGTGGTAACTAATGCCAGCCAGGTTAAAGTTACAGGCAAAAAGATGCAAGATAAGGTTTATACCCGCCACTCTGGTTACCCAGGAGGATTAAAGGTAGAAACCTTTGATAAAGTGCTTTTAAGAAAGCCTGAATCTATTATTGAGCATGCAGTAAAGGGAATGTTGCCTCATAATAAACTGGGCAGGCAGATGATTAAAAAGTTAAAAGTTTTTGCAGGAGAGGCAAAATAATGAATACAATTGCTACAGTAGGTAGAAGAAAAGAAGCTATAGCTAGAGTTAGGTTATCAGAAGGTAATGGTCAGCTGACTGTTAATGGAAAGCCTGTTTCAGAATACTTTTTAGGTTTAGTTGCCCAAAAACAATACTATAAACCTTTAGATATTACCAAAACTTCAGGTAAATACACAATTTCAGTAAAAGTAGAGGGCGGGGGGCAGGTTGCACAACTGGGGGCAGTTATTCATGGTATCGCAAGAGCTATTGCAAAAATTAGTCCAGAACTCCGAACTACTTTAAAAAAAGAAGGCATGTTGACCCGTGATGCTAGAGCAAAAGAGAGAAGAAAATATGGTAATGCCCAAAAAGCCAGAGCCAAAAAACAATCTCCAAAGAGGTAATTTTCAACTAGTTGAATTTAGTTTCAAGATTAGCTATAGTAAGTTTTACTGTTTATGGATATACCTTCCAAGATTTTCAAAAGCTATGATATAAGAGGAATTTACCCTTCTGAGATAAATGAAGAAAATGTCATTCCTGTTACTAAAGCTATCTATAAATTCCTTTTAGATCAAACTCCAAATAAAGAGTCTTTATCAGTAGTTGTGGGACAAGATATGAGACTCTCTTCCCCAGCCATTTTTCAAGCTTTAAGTAGCACCCTAGTTGATCTAGGTGCCCAGGTTATTGATTTAGGGCTTGTTTCAACTACAACATTTTACTTTGCTGTATTTAGTGGTAAATATGACAGTGGAATTCAGATAACAGCCTCGCATAATCCTAAAGATTATAATGGTTTAAAAATTGTAAAGTATACTCCTCAAGGCTTGATAAAAATTGGTAAAAGTACCGGCATGGAGGAGATTAAAAACTTGGCTTTGGCAGGGGTAAAAGTTGAAAGTAAAAGTGGAGGGCAAATTACCAAAAAAGAGGGTATGGTAGTTGATGAGGTTAAAAATGCCTTAAGAATTGCAGGTAACCCTCAAATAAAGCCTTTAAAAGTAGTCGCTGATACAGCAAATGCTATGGCAGCTTTGTATATTGAGGAGTTATTTAAACATATTCCAGGTGAGCTAGTAAAAATGAATTTTAAGTTGGATGGAACATTCCCAGCGCATCCTGCTGATCCTTTGGAGCCGGAGAATGTAGCTGATTTACAGAAAAAGGTTATTGAAGAAAAGGCTGATTTAGGAATTGCCACAGATGGTGATGGAGATAGGCTGTTTTTTATTAATGAAAAAGGAGAGACTGTTCCTGCATCTCATATCACTGCTTTAGTAGCAAGGGATTTGTTGAGAAAACATACAGGCGAGAAAGTAATAGCTGATATTCGTTATATCTTAACTCCTCAAAAAATTGTTGAGGAATTGGGTGGAACTTTCGTAATTACAAAAGTTGGTCATGCCTTTATTACTGAAAAACTGCATGAAACAGGAGCAATTTTTGCTGGTGAATCATCAGCACATTACTTTTTTAGAGAAACAGGTAATGCTGAATCACAGCTGCCAATTATTTTGATTGTGTTAAAGACCTTAAGTGAAGAGAATAAAACTTTGTCAGAAGTAATTGGGGATATTAAGAGAAGTCATGAATCAGGAGAAATTAACTTTAAAGTGCAGAATGCTCCTGAAATAATTGATATTATTAAAACGGAATTTGTTGATGGAGAGGTTAATGAGCTAGATGGGGTAGCCATTACCTTCGCTGATTGGAGATTGTCTTTAAGGTCTTCTAACACAGAACCGCTGCTTAGGCTTAATATTGAGGCAGAGGCCGATGGAATTGTAGAAGAAAAGAAAAAGAAAGTAATGGAAGTTATCAAAAAACATGCTAAATTTGAGGACTTGTCAAAGTAAATTAGTTATGGTTAAATAAGACAAGCTTGTTGCAAACGCAATAAAAAATACATCAAGAGTGCTCCGGTTTTACCGGACGCCGGCAACCTTAAAGCCTAAGGTGCCAGATTCCTGAGAGGAAGATGTGTCCCGTACCGTCTGGTACAGGAAAACTTTAAACCTCTCATATAGTTTGAGAGGTTTTTTTATGAAAAGTAACGGTATTACAACTTTTACATCAGAATCAGTTTGCTCTGGTCATCCAGATAAAATCTGCGATGCAATCTCTGATGCAATTGTAGATGCAGTTTTAACTCAGGATAGGTTTGGCCATGTTGCTTGTGAGGTGCTGGCTGGTTTTAATAGGGTAATCATTTCCGGAGAAATTACTGCTAATGCTAAAGTAGACTTTGCCGAGGTAGCAAGACAACAAATTAGGAGATTAGGTTATACAGATTCTAACTATAATTTTTCTGATAAATCTCCCCTGGAAGTTCATCTTCACGAGCAATCACCTGAAATTGGAGTTGGTGTAGATAAAAAAGGAGCTGGAGATCAAGGAATGATGTTTGGATATGCCTGCACAGAAACAGCTAGCTTGATGCCCCTCCCTATTGCTATGGCTCATTCTTTAACAAAAAGAATGGATCAGGCCAGAGAAGAGAAAATAATTAAATATTTAAGACCTGATGGGAAATCCCAAGTTACAATTGAGTATAGAGATGGAAAGCCTTATAAAGTAACTCAAGTAGTAATTGCTATCCCGCACGAGGAATCTGTTAAATTAAGTCAAGTTAAAGATGATATATATGAGTCCGTAGTAATTCCTGTTTTAGATGTTTATGGATTTAAAATTAAAAAGGATCAATTAATAGTTAATGGGACAGGGGTTTGGCATAATGGTGGTCCTGCTTCTGATTGTGGCCTAACTGGTAGAAAAATAGTTGTTGATGGGTATGGAGGATACGCTAGGGTTGGTGGAGGGGCTTTTTCTGGAAAAGATCCAACAAAAGTAGACAGGTCTGGAGCATATGCAGCCAGGTTTTTGGCAAAAAACATAGTTGCTGCAAAACTGGCAGACAGGGCAGAGGTAAGACTTGCTTATTTTATTGGAGCAAAAAGCCCTACCATGCAGGATGTTGAAACTTTTGGAACTAATAAAAAATCTCACAAAGTGATTTTATCTTTCATGCAGAAAATCTTAGATACATCAGTTTCAGGAATCTTAAAAGGCCTAGATTTGCAAAGGCCAATATATCTTCCAACAGCCAGCTACGGGCACTTTGGCCGTGATGAATTCCCCTGGGAAAAGATAGTCTAATTTTTACTGAATCTCAAAACCCTCAAATTGTTTTAATAAGCCTTCAGAAGTATCTACTTTTTCTACTTGAGCCATGGATGGCCCAGTATTACACCATTTTATAAATCTATCTAAATTCTGTTCTTCTCCTTCTGCTTCAATATAAACTGAACCATCTGATTCATTTCTGGCAAAACCTGTGATGTTTAGCTTTTCAGCTTGTTCTTTAGCGCTAGCTCTAAAGAATACTCCCTGAACTAAGCCGTGAATTCTAATATTTAAATGCTTTTTCATATAAATGGAATTATATAAGCAGCAGTGATAAAATACTAGGCAGCTACGGGGATTAGTATAGTGACAACACGCCGCGCTGGGGGTGCGGAATCGGGAGTTTAATTCTCCCATCCCCGACATGTATCCATACATCCAAACAGGATAATTTTGGGGTATTGACCTTTGGGAAATATTTGGTATCTTTAATATATGGCCCAAAATGATGATGCTAAAAAAGCTGCAATTTCCACAGCTATGGCACAAATTCAAAAACAATATGGAACAGGTTCTATCATGCGTTTGGGTGAGCGGGTTGAAAAGTTTACTACAGAAACAATCCCTACTGGTTCTATTGCCCTAGATCTAGCTTTAGGTGTTGGCGGTTTGCCAAAAGGCAGAATTATTGAAATTTTCGGCCCCGAGGCTAGTGGGAAAACCAGCGTTTGCCTTCATGTAATTGCTGAAGCTCAAAAAAAAGGAGGGACAGCTGCATTTGTTGATGCAGAGCATGCTTTAGATCCTCAAAGAGCACAAAAGATTGGAGTTAATTTAGATGATTTGTTAATTTCTCAACCAGACACTGGTGAGCAAGCCCTAGAAATTGCTGAAGCTTTAATCCGTTCAGGTGGAATAGATGTTTTGGTGATAGATTCTGTAGCAGCCCTAGTTCCCAGAGCTGAGTTAGAAGGAGAAATGGGTGATTCTGTCATGGGTATGCAGGCCCGTTTAATGTCTCAAGCTTTAAGAAAATTAACAGGAGCTGTTTCTAATACTAATACAATTGTTATCTTTACTAACCAACTAAGGCAAAAAATTGGAGTGATGTTTGGTAATCCTGAAACTACTCCAGGAGGGCTGGCTCTGAAGTTCTATTCTTCTGTAAGGCTAGATATTAGGAAGATTGAAAATATTAAAGAAGGGGATCTGGTAGTGGGTTCAAGACATAGAGTAAAGGTGGTGAAAAATAAAGTGGCTCCCCCATTTAGAATTGCAGAGTTCGATATGAACGAAGATGGTATATCACACCAAGGAGAACTTCTTGATGTAGGCATAGAGCTTGGGATTATCACTAAATCTGGAGCATTTATAAGATGGGGTGAAAAGATGCTGGGACAAGGGAGAGCTGCATCGTCGGCCTACTTAAAAGAGAATAAAAAAGAAGCTGAAAAGTTAGAAAAAGAAGTTAGAGATGCTTGGAGTAAACAAAAAAAGGGTAAGGAAAAAATTGTAGTAGGCCAAGAAGAAGAAAAAGGGTCTTTAGAAGAAGCTGATTAGTAATTTAGTATAATCTTTCCGGTGAAAATTACTCAGGTAGAACCTCAAAAGAAAAATCCTAAAAGGTTTAACATTTTCCTAGATGGTGAATTTGCCTTTGGGGTAGATGAAGATTTAGTAGTTAATAGAAGATTGGTAGTAGGAAAGGTTATAAGTCCAGAGGACTTAGAAAAAATATTATTTGAAGCAGAAGTAGGTAAGTTGATGGAGAGAATGTATCGCTGGTTTGCTTTAAGGCAACATTCAGAAAAAGAAGTTAGAGATTACTTTAAAATTAAAAATCTGGAAGCAAAAGTTAAAGAAAAAGAAGAGATTAGTGAGCTAACAATAGATGCTCTAGTAGAAACTTTAAAGAGAAAAGGAATGGTTAATGATTTAGAATTTGCTAAAGCTTGGGTACAGGCTCGGAGAAAAAGTAAACAAAAAGGAATAAGGGCAATAAAAGCAGAGCTTTATCAAAAAGGAATAGATAAAGAAATTATAGAAGAAGTTATCAGTGAACAGTTAAGAGTTAACAGTGAAGAGGAGTTAGCAAAGCAAGCTTTGGGAAAGAAGTTGAAATATTGGAAGAACTTAGATCCGAAAAAACTTTACCAAAAATCAATAGAATTTTTACTCAGAAAAGGATTTGATTATGAAATAGCCCGAAAGATAATTTCAGATCAATTGAAAAACACGTAAGAAAGTAATATAATCTAACTAGAGAATCAGATAGGGTGAGTAAATAATGATGAATATAATTCTCAACAATTTAATCCTCCCTCTAAGCTTCGAGTAATTGAAGGCTTTTTTCTGATTTTTCCAAAACAAATATGCAGAGAACATTTAAGCCGATTTCGTCTAGCCAGCAATCATATCAACAAACTAGTCCTTCAGCAGGAGGAGATTTTGTTAGGAAAGAAGCAGAGCTAGCAAAAAGAGAAGGTATTTTAGAAGAAAGAGAAAGGCAAATTTCTGAAAAACAAAAATTAATTGATGATAAATTAGAGCAACTTGAGAAAACAAGGAAAGAGTTAGTTTCTAAACTAGAAAAAGCCTCCTCCTTATCAAAAGATGAAGCTCAAAAGATTCTTTTGGAAAATTTAGACCAGGAACTTGCTGGTGAAATTTCCAAAAAGATTAAAGAAGCTGAGGAAGAAATAAAAATAACGGCTGATGAAAAAGCTAAAGATATTTTAGCAGATGCAATGCGACATGGAGTTACAGATTATATTTCAGAGTTTACTACCTCAAAAGTAAAACTGCCTGATGAAGAAATGAAAGGCAGGATTATTGGTAAAGAAGGTAGAAATGTGAGAACTTTTGAGCAGGCTACAGGTGTTGATGTAGTAATGGATGATGAAATTCCAGATACTTTAATACTTTCTTCCTTTGATCCAGTAAGGCGTGAGATTGCCAAAGTTTCTTTAGAAAGGTTGATGGAAGATGGCAGAATTCAACCTCAAAGAATAGAAGAAATTGTTGAAAAAACGCAAGAGGATATTAACAAGTTAATGAGAGAGGCAGGAGAAAAGCTGTGTCATGATGTAGGAGTTTATAATTTGCCAGTAGAGCTTATTGATATTATTGGTAGATTTAAATACAGATACTCTTATGGACAGAATTTAATTTTGCATACTCAAGAGGAAACCCAAATTGGTATTGCTTTGGCAAAGGAGATTGGAGCAGATGTGAATGTGGTAAGGCTTGGATGCTTGCTACATGATATAGGAAAAGTTGTGACAGAAGGAGATGAAGGTACTCATGTTGAAAAAGGAGTACAGCTTGCTAAGAAATTTAATCTGCCGGAGAAGGTAATCAATTGTATAGCAGAGCATCATGAAGATAAGCCTTTTTCTGCTGTGGAGTCAATCTTAGTATATATTGCTGATTCTATATCTGGAGGAAGGCCCGGAGCCAGACATGAGAATGTTGGAGATTATATAAAAAGAATGGGTGATATAGAAAATATTGCTAATTCTTTTGATGCAGTGGAGAAAGCTTTTGCAGTGCAAGCAGGAAGAGAAGTAAGAGTTATTGTTATTCCAGAGAGAATTTCAGATGATGAGCTGCCAAAGCTTGTTCATGATATAGCTGAGCGAATTTCTAAAGAAGTAATGGTGCCAGGAGCTGTTAAAATAACAGCAGTTAGAGAAACACGTTATACTGAAAGTACCATGACTGTTTGACACTCTAACTTTCTCCTGTTATACTATTATCAACAATTAAATATTTTAAAAGCGTTTGAGTCTATCGCAATAGACAAGCTGCACAGGTCAGTCGGCAAAGAAATACTGTGACAGAAATTGAACTGTATAAATACAATAAGCGTGTCGGCAACGGAGCGCTGTAAGATTAAGTTTCTACAGTACTCCTCCGTAATTGGAGGATTTTTTATGTAAAAACTTAAAGCAAGGTGGCACCGCCTTTTGAAGGCCCTTGTAAGTTTCTAAGAATATCTTAGGGATTTACAAGGGCTTTTTTATGTCAAAGAGAGGAGGAAAAATGTTAGAAAGAAATGGAATGCGACAATTTGATCAGGTTGGTCAAACTGTTCCCACAATTGAAAGTTTGGTGGAAAGATTGGGCGTCCCTGCAGATAGAGTTGAGACATTTACTTATGCATTAGTTAAAGCCTTTGGTAAAGAGGATCAACCCGATAAAAGAGTGAGAGAGTTTCTGGAGTTTAAACTTAAAGAGAAGATGCAAGGAATATAGATTTGGGGCTTGCTAAACAGGAGAACATTTGGTAAATTTATCCATATTCATATGACAAAAAATGAATTAATAGAAAAAGTTGCCAAGAAAGCAAATTTAACAAAAAGAGCCTCAGTTGATGCAGTCAATGCTACCTTTAATTTAATCAGAGATGGTTTGGTAAGAGGAGAGAAGGTAGTTATTACAGGGTTTGGTACATTTCTGATAAGATCCCGAGCAGCAAGAAGAGGAAGAAATCCTCAAACTGGTGAAACTATTCAAATCCCTAACAAAAAAACTCCAGGGTTTACTGCAGGTAAAACCTTAAAAAGATTAATTAAATAACCTCCAAAAAAGTCTTCTTTTGTTGTTTTAATTTTCTTACTAGACTAAAATTAGACTATGTCCAAATCTATTATTTCTGTTAATAATTTAAAAAAGTATTATTCTATATTTCAAAAAGAGCCAGGACTGTTAGGATCTTTAAAATCTTTAATAAGTAGAAAATACAGCGATGTTAAAGCTGTAGATGGAGTTTCGTTTACCATAGAAGAGGGAGAGTTGGTTGGTTTTATTGGACCTAACGGGGCTGGCAAAACAACAACCTTAAAAGTTCTATCAGGTCTTTTATATCCTTCCTCAGGACAAATAGAGGTTTTTGGTAAAGAACCCTTTAAAAGAGAAAAAGAATTTCAGAAAAATATTTCTTTAATCATGGGTCAGAAAAATCAATTATGGTGGGATTTGCCTGCGATGGATAGTTTTATTCTAAATAAGGAGATTTATGAAATTGATGAGGAATCTTTTAGAGACAATGTTAAGAAGTTGTCAGAAATGCTCAGAGTGGAGGATATTTTAACGGTTCCTGTTAGAAAGCTATCTTTAGGGCAGAGGATGAAATGCGAATTGATAGCAGCACTACTTCACTCTCCAAAGGTTTTATTTTTAGATGAACCAACAATAGGTCTTGATGTAATAGCTCAGCAAAATATGCGGGATTTTATAAAAGATTATAATGAAGAGTTTAAAGCAACGATAATACTAACCTCTCATTACATGGGAGATGTAGAAAAGCTTTGCAAAAGGGTCATTGTTATTAATAAGGGTAAGATAATATATGATGGTTCGTTAGAAAAAATAGTTAATAAATTTGCGCCTTATAAGTTAATAAAAGCTGATATAAGAGAAGGATTTGATTTAAATAAGTTAAAAAATATTGGTAAAATAGTACAACACTTTGAGGATCAGGTAAGCCTGGAAGTAGAAAAGAGCAAAATTGCTGATAAAACCAGCCAGCTTTTATCTCAATTTGAAATTGCTGATCTTACAATAGAAGAGCCTGCAATTGAGGATATCGTCAGACAAATATTCAGTAATAAAGAAGAAAGGTAACTTAGCTGTGAGTAAGCCAGGGCAGGGTAAAGATATTGAAGTGCCAACAGAAATTTTAAAGGAATTATTAACCTTATCAGAATGGAAGATGCTAAGGAACCGGTTTCAAATTAGAAGTCTCTTAGAGAAGGGGTTACCGGTTAGAAAAATTGCAAAAATGGTTGGTGTTGGGACAGATACTGTGGTAAGGGTTAACAAGATATTAAAGTATCGTCCAAAGGTGCAAAAAGATAAAAAGGAAACACCTTGGGTATTTGGTAAATCTGATGGGTAAATATATATCTGTTTTTAGAATAGCTTGGCAGCAAAATCTAATATATAGACTTAATTTTGTTTTGTGGAGATTTAGGTCTGTGATGCAACTTCTTTTAGTGTATTTTATCTGGTGGAGTGTTTTTCAGTCTCAAAAGCAAATCTTCGGCTACACTGCTTCATCTATACTGACTTATATTTTAATTGCTGCTTTGATTCGGGCAATTGTTTTATCTACAAGAGTAACGGATTTAATAGACTCAATAAATAGTGGGAGTGTAGTTAACTTTTTAATAAAGCCACTTGGGTTTGTAAAATATTATTTAGCGCGGGATATAGCTGATAAGCTTTTTAATATCCTATTTTATATTGGGGAAGTTTCCGTATTAGTTTTTCTATTAAAGCCTGCAGTTATAATTCAAACAAATATACAAGTTTTAGCATATTTTATTTTTGCAATTGCTGGGGGGCTCGTTATCTATTTTTGTATAAATTTTTTAATTTCTTTGACAGCTTTTTGGATGGAAAATTCTTGGGGGCCATTATTTTTGATTGGGGTATTACTGGAAACTTTAGGTGGAGGATTGTTTCCCTTAGATATCTTACCAAGAGAAATATTTAATATTTTGATGATAACACCATTCCCTTATCTAATATATTTTCCTTCTAAAATATATTTAGGAGGAATGAGAAATGCAGAAATTTTGTATGGGTTTTCAATAATTTCTGCCTGGATTATAACTCTTATTATTCTAACGAAACTAATGATTAGTAGCGGATTTCGTCATTTTAGCGCAGAAGGAAATTAATAGTGAAAAGATATTTAAAACTTTGGTGGTTATTTGCATCAGCTGCTTTTCAAATACAACTTAATATAAGGTGGGGGCTAATAATATTTTTGCTGGCAAAGATATTAAGGTTTACTACCTTTATATTTTTACTGGTAATTTTATTACAAAGTACAAAAGTATTAGCAGGGTATACTTTAGATCAGGTTTTATTATTTTTTCTCTCCTTTAATTTTCTAGATATTTTATCCCAACTTCTATTTCGTGAAGTTTATAGATTTAGACCCAAGGTTTTATCTGGGACGTTTGATTTTTATTTGATAAAACCCATCAGTCCTTTATTTAGATCTTTGCTAACAGGACCAGATTTGTTGGATTTTATTACGTTAATCCCTCTAATTGCTGCTATTGTTTATTTTGTAAATAAATTAAATTCGCTCAATATATTAAATATTGGTGAGTATATCTTCATGCTCTTATTAGGGTTTCTCATTATTCTTTCTTTTCATATACTGGTGCTATCTTTAGCAGTATTAACAACTGAGATAGATAGTGCAATTTTAGTTTATAGAGATTTGGTGGGGATGGGTAGAGTTCCTATTGATGTTTATGTTGAACCAATAAGAAGTTTGATTACTTTTATTATTCCTGTGGGTATTATGATGACATTTCCAGCTAAAGCTTTAATGGGACTACTTTCTCCTGGGCTCATTGCTTACGCAATTTCATTTACCCTTATTTTATTTTATTTTTCTTATAAAGCCTGGGAACTTGCTCTAAAAAATTACTCTTCAGCCAGCAGCTAAAAAGGATTTTTTGATAGATTAAATAAGAAGAATGCTTTAACATACTCCCTTGGAATATGAATAGCTGTAATAAAGGGGTAGAGCAGAGCAAAAGTTACAATTATCAGCAGAAGAATTACAAAAGCTAGCCTTCTTTCGTTTCTATGTTTTAATAAATTACTTAATTGATATCCTAATGCAAGGCTTAAGAAAGGTATAGAAGGACTGAAATGATACAAAAACATAATCCTAGGAGAAAGCGCCCATGGTAACCAAAATACAAAAAATCCTAAAGAAATTAAGAATAGATTTATGACTTTTTTCTTAACTGATTCTATGACAGTTAGAATAACGGCGATGCTGCCAACCCAAAAAAGTATTGGGTTACCGGAAGCAAAAATATTTGCAACCCTTTCTTTTTGATAATCTACAAAATACCAAACAGGATATAAATTGAGCGGCCAAGACCACCATGGTGAAGTATAATCATGAGTAGCTTTAAGGCTGGTATGATACCACCACATTTGTTGTTGTAGTTGTATAAATTGTGTCGGAGAATGTCCAAGTAGAAAAAATGGCAGATAACTTAAAAAATAAATAATGGGTGGAATGATTATAAAATAGCCAATGAAGCGGTATTGTTTACTGTAAAGTAATAATGGAATAAATATCAGATAAGAATAAACGGCTGCCCATTTAGAAGAAAGAGCAAGTCCTGCTAAAACTGCAGAAAGAATAAATCTTTTGTTAAGCAGCAATAATAGACTCCCCAGTAAAAAGGTAACATAATAAATATCATTCATTCCTGTACGCGATTGAACAAAATTTAATCCATCTAAAGAAAAGACAAACGCGGCTAGCAAGGAAGCAGTTTGATTATTTAATAGTTTAAGCCCTAGCAGGTAAACTAAATAAACAGACAGGATTCCAAGTAGTGCTCCTGGTAATCTATAAGCCCAGGTTTCTCGGGTGTTTAGTATAAACATCGATATAGTCATTATTTCTTTAGCCAAAGGTGGATGTGTCCATTCGTATGCTACCCCAGGCGGCGGTGTTGTCCACCATTCCCAAGCCTCTTTGTGTCCTGCTAAATATTCTTTAGCGGTGAAGGCATGATAGACTTCATCGAAGACGTATTTGTTAGGAAAATCTAGGCGAAAAAAGCGCAGGAAAGCAGTCAGGAGCAGAATTAATATAAGTATTTGTTTTGAGCTAATCTTTTTTTTGAGATAATTCATAACTAATTACAGTAATACTAATTAAAATAAAAATGATTGTAGAAATCAATGATAAGCTCCTAGCTTGCTCAGCCAAAAAGTTATAAAAAATTGGGTTAAAAAGTAGTTTTGGTAATTTAAAGTAAACTTCATTGTAGTAAACATAGACGTAATATAAGTTAAAAAGATGTAATAAGCTTAAAGCGCTGGTTAAGATAAGCAGGGTTTTAGATTTGTATTGAGAAATAAGAAGTATAAGAAAAATTATTGCAGGATAAAGGTACCTTTCGTGAACTTTAGTTGGGAGAAAGAAAAAACCTAAAGTAGCAAGCGTTGCTAAGGCATAAATGGAAATCTTTTTACTAAAATAAAAATAGATTATTATAAGCCAATATATTGCAAATAAAATATACCCCCATTGTTGAAAAGATAAGCTATTCCAAATTGTTTGATCTGAGATCCAAAATCCTACACCCCCCCAGAAATTATATGCATTTAGTGAAATATAAGGATATTCCCCTGCAGTTTTGGCAATATGTTGAGCTAGGTTTATTAGTGTTTGATTGGGGAAGAAAGGAAAGGTTAAGACAAAAATGACTAAACTGCCAGGTACAGCTAGTTTGAATAAGTTAGCAAGATTAAAATGTTTTATTAGAAAGAGCGTTAATAAAGGGATTAGCGCTAAAGCTTGTGGTTTGACTAAAAGTGCCAGTCCAAAAAAAGCTGAACTGGCGATTAAATTATTTTTCCTTAAAGCAATAACAGTAAGTAACATCAACAGCGATAAAACACTATCAATTTGTCCCCAAATAGAACTGTTAAAGATAGCTACTGGGTTAAATATAATTAAAAACATGGCAAATAAAGCTATCTTTGAAGAAACTATTTTTTTGATTTCTTGATATACAAATATTCCGATTATTAAGTCAGAAAGTATTGCAGGAAGTTTTAAGATGATATAAAAAAAATTATTCTCCAGCATTAATACATTCTTTAAAAAACCAAGGACACTAAGAATATATAAGTATCCAGGGGTATAATCAGTAAAAACATCCTTGGAGTAAAAGTGGGCAAAATCAAAATTGCTGAGTCTAACTGCCCAAGCAAACCAGTCGTCAACATCTATTTTGAAACCAGGTAAAGGAGATAGTAGAAACCTTATTACTAAACCAAGTAAAATTAGAATAAATAATATGAAACTCTTGGTGATTATTTTTTTAGCAACACTTTTCATTTATTTATTATCCTCACCTGGAGAAACTCCATATAATTATTTTACTAGACTTTCAGCAAGCT
Organism: uncultured Gammaproteobacteria bacterium; assembly: GCA_964500725.1. Taxonomy (GTDB): domain Bacteria; phylum Patescibacteriota; class Microgenomatia; order Daviesbacterales; family UBA10151; genus UBA10151. Next base: position 24,539 of record CAZCNP010000006.1, on the reverse strand, counting down.
TGCTTGACGGAAAGCTGTATATTACAGATCATCCTTCCTGGTTAAATGAGCTGATAGCTATTGGAGGCAAATATTATATTGTCTATCCGCCAATGCCAGCAATAGTTTTATTGCCATCTGTATTTTTACTTGGTCAATATTTCTCTCAAACTATATTCTCAATTATTTTAGGCGCGATTAACGTAGTTTTAGTTTATTTGTTATTTAAGAGGCTAAATTTTTCCAATAAAACTTCTTTTTTTGTTACTATTTTCTTTGCTTTTGGAACTAACCATTGGTACTTAGCTAGTGTTGGATCAGCTTGGTTTATAGCTCATATTACCGCTTTATTTTTTCTCTTACTTGCGCTATTTGAGGTATCTGGTAAGAAAAGATTCTTACTAGATGCTTTATACAATTTTTTAAGATTTAATAATTTTAGTCCACTATCTCCTTACCAGTTAATCCCTGGAATAGTAAACGATCCGATTTTCCAGCAGGGATTTATGAATATAGCCTATATCCCAAGACATATAGAGGCAATTCTTTTAAGGCTACCACAAGTCCAATCTACCTGGCCTTTTTTAATTCCATCCCTTTATAGCACAGCACTCTGGTTTACTAGCCCGGCATTCATCTATATTTTCAAAGCAAAGAAATCATTGTTGACGGTAGCATGCTGGGTGGCGATAATTGCAACATTACTAGTTGTCTCTTTATGGGGAGGAGTAGGGTTTGCCCAATTTGGATATAGGTTTGCTCAAGATTTTATGCCGTTTCTGCTTATTCTTTTAGCTATCGGTATTGGTAACAAGCCAAGTAAAATATTTTATCTTCTTTGGGTCTTAAGTATTCTTGTTAATGCTTGGGGAGTTATTATGATAAATAAATTAAATATATATGCAATTTAATAGCATAAAAAAATGAATAGATTACTAATTGTTTTAGGCCCAACATCAACTGGTAAAACTGATTTGGCTATAAGCTTGGCAAAGAAATTTGATGGAGAATTAGTTGCTTGTGACTCAAGACAAGTTTACAAAAGTTTAGATATTGGGACGGGCAAATTGCCAGGACAGATAGTAAAAGTAAAAAAAAGCAAAGGTTATTGGGAGTTGGATGGGGTAAAGATTTGGATGTATGATGTGGCAGACCCAAATAAGCAATACACAGTTGCAGATTATGTAAAAGATGCAAGCAGGGTAATCGAGGAGATTAGCAATAGAAAAAAGCTGCCAATTATAGTGGGGGGAACAGGATTTTATCTTAACGTTTTGCTGGAAGGGATTCCCTCTTTGACAATTCCAATAAATATAAGTTTAAGGAAAAAACTAGAGAAGTTGTCTAGAGAGAGCTTACAAAAAAAAATGAAAAAAATCTCTCCTGATAAATGGAATAAACTTAATGAATCAGATAAACAGAATCCTCGCCGTCTTCTGAGAGCAATAGAAATAATAATGGGAGGACAAAAACAGAAAAAAAATAACATTTTAGACTCAAAATTGAAAAGCTGGAATATTTTAAAGATTGGCTTGACTGCTCCAAGACAAATTTTATATCAAAGAATTGATGAAAGGGTGATCAGTAGGATAAACCAAGGTATGATAACTGAGACAAAGGATTTACACAGCAAGGGTTTAGCTTTACAGAGAATGAAGCAATTAGGATTAGAGTATGGAGTGTTAGCAGACTATATATCTGGGAGAATCTCAGATAAAGATGAACTAATTAAAATTCTGCAGAATAAAATTCATGGTTATGCCCGCAGACAAATTACCTGGTTTAAAAAAGAGAAAAATATTAAATGGTTTGATATTACCGATCAAAATTATCAATCTAAAGTAGTGAAATTGATGAGCAAATGGTATTATATGGAAGTATGAATAGAAAAATTGATATTTCTCATAAAACAATTATTTTTGTGGCAGTATTTATTCTAGGGATATGGTTAATCTATTTGATATTGGATCTTCTGATAATTTTGTTTGTAGCCTTGATTTTAATGTCAGCTATTTTCCCTATAGTGAAATTTTTGCATAGGTTTAAAGTTCCTAAATCTCTTGGAATTGCGCTTACCTACATTATTATAATAGGCATTCTGTCGGCATTATTGGCTATTGTAGTTCCTCCATTAGTGGATGAGACTAGAAAGCTTATTTTGACTCTGCCTCCTTATCTCGATTCGGTCTTAGAGATTGCAGCAATTGATAAATCAGTATTACAGGCTCAATTGTCTGATTTATCAAAAAATATTTTCTCAATTACTTTATCCCTGTTTGATAACTTTTTAACTATCATTTTTTTATTGGTTGTTACATTTTACTTATTGCTGGAGAGGGAAAGCTTAGAAGATAAGTTAGCATCTCTGTTTGTATGTAGAGAAGAAAAAATAAAGCGGGCAATTGTGCAAATTGAAGAAAAGTTGGGTAATTGGTTAAGAGGACAGCTCTTTTTAAGCTTAATTATTGGAAGTTTAACTTATATAGGGCTACTTATTCTTGGAGTTCCTTATGCCTTACCATTGGCAGTAGTGGCGGGGATACTAGAGGTCGTGCCAGTTATTGGACCAATTATTTCTGCTATACCATCAGTGCTTATAACATTGACTATTTCTCCGGTTTTAAGTTTAGGAGTAGCTGCGATGTATTTTATTATTCAGCAATTGGAGAATAATTTAATTGTGCCCCAAGTAATGAAAAGAGCAGTTGGGTTAAACCCACTGATGGTAATTCTTGCAATAGCCATAGGCAGCAGACTATTGGGTATAGCAGGAGCGCTTTTGGCGGTCCCAATGACTGTAGTTATACAAATTGTTGCAACCCGAATAATTGAAGAGAAAAGAGTATAGTTGTATAATATACCTGCCTAGGAAGAAGGATGATCGCTTAAGAAGCTTTAAACTACTTAAGAGGAAAGTCCAGACAGCATAGAGCAGGGTGTCCAGCATAAGCTGGAAGCCGTAAGGCCTAGTTAGAGCAACAGTGACGAACCGGGGTCATGCTCGGGTGAAACGTGGCAATCCTCCCCGCTGCAATCCTAGAACCAACAGGGCTGCTTGCCCATTTGTTGAAGTAAGGAGCGTTAGATAAATGATCATCGAGAAACAGAATCTGGCTTACTAACTTCCTAGGCACCCACGAAAAATCCCACTTTGCCTAAGGCGTTGTGGGATTTTTCAAAATGGTGATCCCTTAAACTTTAAGGGATTCAGGTTTTTAGCCACCAATTTTAAACATAGAGGTACTACACACTGGACAAGTACCTTTTGAGGCTTTTTTACCATTTTTCATAGTTACCTCTTGTACATTTTCAGCATCTCTTTTTTGGCGGCATTTAACACAATACATTTGTGCCATAATTTAATTCACCTCCCTTCAAAACAGTTTTAAAGTCAAAATGTGATTTTTCAAAAGAAAGAATAATATCACTTGAATTCCAATGGCTATAGATGAGAAAGTGAGAATTTTGAATAGGTCGTGTCGAAGGTAAGTAATGTCACTAGTTTTTGTCTCGTTGGAGGAGTTAAATGAGTAGTGGTTTTTTTGACTTGAAGATTCTTTGCCATAAACTTGTTTACGTAACAGCTGTAGGCGTTTTTCCAAATCTGATTGTTTCTTAGTTTGTTGGATAGCCATTACAATATAAGCACCGACGCTCAATTGAGCCTAACATGTGAAAGCGAGCCTGTCAAGCACCAATCAAGCCTATTGTTATAGGTCAAAATAATTTTGTGTTATATTGAGAACATATGAACAGAAAAAATATCAAGATTATCAGGTGTCAAGATAAACAAGAAGCTTCGGAAAAAGCTTTAAGTCTAGTGTTAAAAGGCGTAGATTCTGGTACGTTGCTATTATTATCAGGAGGTAGTTCGCCAGGTTTATTATATAAATTGATTGCCCAAAATAGCACTTTAAAACCTGGTGCAGTTGCCTTAATTGATGAGAGGTTCGGTAAGCAAATGCATGATAATAGTAATGAAAAAATGATTTTTAATACAGGGCTAACAAGATATTTAGAAAATGCAGGGATTCCAATTTTTAAAATATTAAGAGATAGAAATTTGAAAGAGACCCAAGTGGAGTATGAAAAAGTAGTTAGGGATTTTATAAAGAATTTTGCAAAAAAGGTAGCAATAATGGGGATTGGAACAGATGGACATACGGCTGGTATAAAACCAGACTTAGAATATGACCATACTAAATTTGTAGCAGGATATGAGGATAAAGATGGGTTATTTGGAAGTAGAATAACTTTAACTATTGAAGCTTTAGACAAAATTGATGAATTTATAGTTTTAGTTTTTGGAGAAAGCAAGAGAGATATCCTTGAAAGAATGCTTGAAGAAAAAGATCAGAAAAAATTCCCCGCCTGTTTTTATGTTAAATCTCCTGCAAAAACTACAATACTTACTGATATTGAAGAATAGATATAGTTGACAATATAATAAGTTTTCAAGTATATTCAAAGAGTAACATATGTATTCGGATGGGGCCGTTTTCGCTATAGTTGCGATAGCGGCAGTTTTTATTTGGCTGGTGGGTTTAACTTATACTACTAGAAAGCAAAATAAGTTTTTTAAAATCCTTTTGCCTAAATCAGGGGAAAGAGATTTTAGAAAAAAGCTTACAGAGATAATAGAGACGGTGGCAAGTTTTAAAAGTGAGCTTAATGATTTAGGAGAAGGGCTTGAGGTAATTAGACAACAAGGATTGCAGCATATACAAAGAGTGGAACTTTTGCGTTACAATCCTTATAATGACACTGGGGGAGACCAAAGCTTTACTTTGTGTTTGCTTAATAAAGAAGGAAGTGGAGTTGTGATAACCAGCTTGCATGCCCGGTCAGGAACAAGAATGTTTAGCAAGGAGATAAGCTTTGGTAAGAGTACGAGGTATCAGTTATCAAAAGAAGAGGAATTAGTAATCAAAAAAGCAATGGTTAATAACTAAAATAATGCAAAAAATTATAACAATCTTTAGGGGTTTAACTAAACTACAAAAAATACTAACTTTAATTATATTGGGGGTTGTCGTATATGGTGCCTCAGCCAGCGTATCTTATACTTTACTGAGTGGAGTAAGTCAGACCCCAGCTGGTAAGGCTGATTTAATCTCATCATTACCAACCCCTTCTAATGCTTTAGTTGAAGATCCAAACGAACCAAAAACAGAAAGTTGCCCGTTAAACGGTAGCAAGCATACTAAGAAAGCAGCAGACTTTTGGAATAAGAGAAGACCTTTGGCTGTCATGATTGAGAATCATAAAGAGTCAAGGCCTCAATCAGGATTATCTTCAGCTGATATTGTATACGAAGCAGTCGCAGAAGGTGGTATTACTAGGTTTATGGCTCTATTCTACTGTAATCTGGCTGACGTTCAAGTTGGGCCAGTTAGATCAGCTCGAACATACTTTCTTGATTGGTTAGGAGAATATGATGGTTTGTATGCTCATGTTGGAGGAGCAAATACTCCTGGTCCCGCTGATTCTTTAGGCCAGATCATAAAATATGAGGTCAAAGACTTAAACCAATTTAGTATTGGTTTTCCAGTTTTCTGGAGAGATTACCAAAGGCTTGGCCATCCGGTTGCTACAGAGCACACAATGTATTCTACTACTGCCAAGCTCTGGCAAGTTGGAGCGAAACGAGGTTGGACAGCAACGGATTCAGCAGGAATAAGGTGGGATGAAGAGTTTGTTCCTTGGAAATTTAAGGATGATAAAGCGGGTGGTACAACCAATAATATTAAAGTTGCTTTTTGGGAATCCCAGTCAGGTTATGAAGTTGTTTGGAGTTATGATTCTGCTGCTAACTCCTATAAAAGAAAGAACGGAGGGTCTGCGCATACAGATTTAAATAATAAAGCTCAACTTGACGCAAAAGTTGTAATTATCCAGTTTCAGAGGGAATCTAATGCAAATGACGGTTATCCAGGAAATGTTCATCTTCTTTACGGAACAAAAGGAAGCGGTAAGGCTTTAATTTTCCAAGATGGTAATGTGATAGAAGGTAAGTGGAGTAAGCTTTCTAGAACTGCAAGGAGCAAGTTTACAGATAAGAATGGTAAGGAGTTAGAATTTAACAGAGGTCAGATTTGGGTCCAAACCGTCCCAGAGGGATCAAAGGTAAGTTACTAAGAAAAACTCTGCCCGGAAAGGAGGATTAATATGCTTGAGGAACTTTTTGTCTCAAGAGTCCGGGTAAAAATATTACAACTTTTTTTATCTTCACCTATTGATGTACTTTTTCATGTTCGTGAAATTGTTAGAAGGGTTGATGAAGAAATTAATGCTGTTAGGCGTGAGCTTGCTAGAATGGAAAAATATGGCATGGTTTCTTCTGAATGGAGGGCAAACCGTAGGCTTTATCGATTTCGTAAAGATTACGTCTATTATCACGAATTACTAAGCTTAGTATCCAAATCAACTGGGTTGGGCGGAACAATTATCAAAAATAAGGGAAAGTTAGGTCGTATTAAATATGCCATGATTGCTACCCGTTATCTTAAAAATATGTCTATGCAATCTGATAATGTAGATCTTTTGGTAGTTGGCCAGATAGTTTTACCAGAACTACAAGCTATCATTGCTGATGAGCAAGTCAGGCGAGAAAATGAAATAAACTATTCTTTTATGGATGAAGCAGAATTTAATTTTAGAGTAAAAAGGCGCGACCCTTTTATTTTGCGAGTTATTACCCAGCCTAAGATAATGATTATAGGAGATGAGGAAGATCTGCTTTCCAGCGTGGTAATTTAGGTTGCTGCTGGTATATAATCTTTTCATGCAGTCACGTATTCTAATTTGGGTAATCCTCTTGCTAACTACCCTAGCCATATGGATAGATATTCCAAAATTTAAGCAGCTACCCTCAATTTTTGCATTTGGTAAAGAGATTAATATTTTTGGCCTATTTCCTTTAAAGTTAGGCTTGGACTTACAAGGCGGAACAGAACTGATTTTAGAGACACAAATGGACAAGATTGAACTCCCAAATAGGGATAGCGCTTTAGAATCAGCAAGAAGCGTAATAGAGCGGAGAGTTAATTTATATGGAGTATCGGAAGCTGTTGTGCAGACATCTAAGATAGGTCAGCAAAGAAGAATTCTGGTAGAGTTGCCAGGAGTAAAAGATGCATCCTCTGCTGCAAGTTTGGTTGGAAAAACTGCCCAATTGGATTTTAGAGAAATGCCTGATAAGTTAACTGATGAGCAGATTGAAGCTACTAAATCAGGCGCGCCGGTGATTTTATTTGCAAGACCAACTGGGCTTACTGGAGCAGATCTAAAAAAAGCTCAGGTAACTTTTGATTCAGGACAAGGAGCTAAAGTAGGACCGCAAGTGGGGATTGAATTTACTGCTGAAGGCAGTAAAAAATTTGCTGAGATTACCAAAAGGAATATTGGCAAACCTTTGGCAATATTTTTAGATAATCAACCAATTTCTGCGCCTACTGTTCAGCAGGAAATCGCTGGTGGAAATGCTGTAATAACTGGCCAGTTTACCTTGGAGGAGGCTAAGAGCCTAGCAATAGAATTAAATGCTGGGGCATTGCCTGTGCCAATTCAATTAATAAATCAGCGCTTTATCGGTCCAACCTTAGGCCAGGAATCCATAGATAAAAGCTTGATAGCAGGAGCGATTGGGCTTTTTGTGGTTGTTTCTTATATGGCAGTATATTACGGTTTCTTAGGGTTGGTGGCAGATGCAGCTTTAATTATCTATACCCTTCTGGTGCTGGCAATTTTTAAGACTGGTTTTTTCATTCCACAGCTGCAGTTTACCTTAACTTTAGCAGGAATCGCCGGTTTTATTTTATCAATTGGAATGGCTGTAGATGCCAATATCTTAATTTTTGAAAGAATGAAAGAAGAAATTCGGTGGGGTAAGAGTCAAGCTTTAGCTTTAGATCTGGGGTTTAAAAGAGCCTGGTCATCCATTTGGGCATCAAATGTATCCTCGCTTATTACTGCACTTATTTTATATATAATGGGTACATCCTTAATTCGGGGATTTGCTGTAACTTTAGCAATTGGGGTCATGGTTTCAATGTTTACAAGTTATGTTGTGACTAGAACATTTTTAAAGTTACTGATCAAGTAAGGAAAAATTAAATGCAATTTACCAGCAAAAACCCGCATTACGAATATTTAAGCAAGAAATGGGCACAACGTTATAGCTCTTCCCAAAATAAGTTTTGGGAAAAGCATGGGAATTCTTTGAAACAGATGGCCCTTGGTTCTTTGGGAGGACTAGTTTTGCTCTCTTTGTCAGTTCCTAAGCAGTTGCCAGCTCCAAATTTGCTTGTCAGCCGTGATGATGCTTTAAAAGGCTATGACCAAAATATACTGCTGGCTCAAGCTTTATCGGATGAATTACCTAAGGAAGTAAGGCCTCTTAATTTATTAGAAGAAAAGGAAATTGTTGATATGTTATCTAGTAATTTTGGTTTTAAGGTAGAAGCAGAAATAAGGGGTATAAGACTTAATAGGAATTATGGTTTAATTGGAGGTGAACAGCATTTATACAGATACCCGGGTGATAATTTATATGCTCATGCTGATACGACTTCAGATTTTGCCAAATATTCTGATGCTGGTATTGCCTCTGGTTTGGGCGCTTGGGGTTATTTTGCCCCAACAAAAGAGACTTTTAGCGAAAAAGACAAACTTAAAGAACGCTATTATTTAGCTGTGCAAACGTTCTTATCTCCTGGATTTGCAGAAAATTTTAATAAGTTTCGAGATTTCTATAAATTTCGAAAAATGCTCGTGGTAAATCCAAAGACTGGTCAGGCTGTTGTGGCTGTTGTTGGTGATGCAGGACCTACTGATTGGACAGGAAAACATTTAGGAGGGTCACCAGAAGTAATGGATATATTAGGACTTGCGGAGGGTCCTAGAAAAGGAGCAGTATTATATTTTTTTATTGACGACCCAGAGGATAAAATTCCTTTGGGACCAGTAAAGGTAAAATCACAAGCATGAAATATTTTTACACACATTTAATAGAGTCTGAATCAATTATTATAGAACTTGATAAATTGAGTTTGCCACCAGAGCAAAAGAAACATCTTGCTCATCTGGTAGATTCAAATATCCACCATACTATTTTGGATGCTATTTTTTCCGAGCTTTCAGATAGCGATAAAAGAGTTTTTGTGCAGCATCTAAGCCAGGATGATCATCAACAGACTTGGAAATTTTTAAGTGATAAAATTAATAATATTGAAGATAAAATTAAAAAAGTAGCTGAAGATTTGAAAAGTGAGTTGCATACGGATATTAAGAAATCTTTTAAGCAAGCGAGTAGAAATAAGCATTCTAATAAGTGAAAGGAGTCTAAAAGATGAATTTAATGAAATATAAAGGTTGGTATTTTATTTTCTCTTTACTGATTATTTTGCCCGGATTATATTTTTTAATTACTTCTGGGCTTCGGTTAGGGATAGATTTTACCGGAGGAGCGCTACTTGAGTATAAATTTGATAAAAAAATTAATATAGATGATTTAAAACAACAAGTTTCTTCTCAGGGAATTGAGGTAGGCACAATAACACCCTCTACGGATAATGTTTATATAATTAGAACAAAGCCTGTAGAGCAAGAAAAAATAAATAAATTAAAAGCTTATTTAAATAGCAAATTAGGTAAAGTGGAGGAAAGAAGAGTGGAGTTTGTAGGCCCAGTTGTTGGCTCTGAGCTTAGGCAAAAAGCTATTTTAGCAATAGGTTTAGCTTCTTTGGTAATTGTTTTGTATATTGCTTACTCTTTTAGAAAAATACCTAAACCAACCGCTTCTTGGAGATTTGGCATTACTGCAGTTGTAGCATTAATTCATGATATTTTAGTAATAGTTGGGGCCTTTGCCATATTTGGAAAATTATTTGGGGTGGAAGTAGATACGCTTTTTGTTACAGCTCTTTTGACAATTATTGGTTTTTCGGTTCATGATACTATTGTTGTTTTTGATAGGGTTAGAGAAAATTTAACTAAGCATATAGGTAAAAAATTTATCGATGTTGCTAACTTGTCTGTAGTTCAAACGTTGGGTAGGTCTTTAAACACCTCTCTTACAGTTGTGTTTGTGTTGCTAGCACTGCTTTTATTTGGCGGAGACACTTTAAGATGGTTTGTAATAGCGCTTTTAATAGGGATAATTTCTGGTACTTATTCTTCAATTTTTAATGCTACAGCCATGCTTGTTTGGTGGGAAGAGAAGTTAGGACATTGAGTTTAGATTGTTTTGATTCTTTGAAGCATGTACTCCCGATTATTTTTTGATGCATCCTCTAATACTTCATCAAAAAGTTTTTGCAAAATTTTACCAACTTTAGGCCCAGATTTTATTTCCAAAGCTTGCATTACATCATTGCCATTAATTTTTAAATCAGAAATAGAAAAGGGTTTTTTTAAGACCTCTTTAATTCTCTGCTCAAATTTTTCCATTCTCCAAGAAACAGCCTTTTGAGTACCGCCGCCTAACCTATCGCCAACCCTTACTGCCATCATGTCTTCAATATTTTCTATGCCTACGTTTTTAATAAATCTTCTAATGGCAGAGTCAGTTTGGTTTTCATCTACTGTAAACAGATGCCATCTAACCAGGCGGTATAATTTATCAGTTTGTTTTTTTGATAGATTAAACCTTTTGGCAATTTCTAAACTTAATTTTCCACCAGCTACGTCATGATTATAAAAAGTGACATTGCCAGTTGAATCAGTTTTGACAGTATCAACCTTGCCAATATCATGCAAAAGCGCAGCCAGTCTTACTAGTGGATCAGTAGAGGGAGTATATTTTAAAGCAAGTAGGCTGTGTATTCCAATATCGTAAGTTCGATCATGTCTGGGCCCTTCTTGGACAATACCAAAACATTTTTCTACCTCAGGTAAGATAATCTGCAAAAGTCCTGCTTCTTTTAATTTAATTATTCCTTGGTAGGGGTAATCAGATGAAAGTAGTTTAAACAGCTCATCTCGAATTCTTTCCCAGGCGATTTCTTTGATTAACTCAGCATTTTTTATTATGGCTTGAAAGGTATCTGCTTCTATTTCAAACTCTAATTGGGTGGCAATCCGGATAGCTCGTATTAAACGCAGCGCATCTTCCTCAAACCGTTTGACAGGTTTGCCTACAGCTTTGACTATTTTATTGTTGATATCATTTAATCCATTAAAAGGATCAACCAATTGATTATTAGCTGAAAGGGCGATAGCATTGATAGTAAAATCCCTTCGGGCTAAATCTTCCTCAACTTTATTTGTCCAGCCAATTTCTGTTGGGTGACGATGGTCTTTATATTGACCTTCTTTTCTCATTGTAGTAATTTCTAAAATTCCTAATTTGCTTTCTAGGCCAACTGTGCCAAATTTATTATCATAGAAGCCATTGGGTAATATTTTTAAAATCTCCTCAGGTTTGGCATCTGTAGTAAAATCCCAATCATTTACTTCTCTTTTCATCAAAAGGTCACGAACCGCCCCTCCCACAATATAGATTTGGAATTTTGCTTTTTTGAATTTTCCTAGAATATTTTTTACCTCATTGGGTAGTGTATAATCGTTCATGATTTCATCATTCACTTCTTGTATCGCTACGCGATATAATTCATGATGTTATTGTATCCCTTGTAATATGAAATGGAAAGTAGTACCGAAGAAAAATGATGATTTAATAAAACAGCTATTAATTAATCGTGGAATAATAACAAAGAAGGATCAGGAAAGATTTTTCTATCCAAGGATTTCGGATTATACTGAGGAATTACAGATTCCTAATCTTGAACAAGCGCATAAAAGAATATTAAAGGCAATACAAAAAGAAGAGCTTATTGTAATTTTTGGAGATTATGATGCTGATGGAATTTGTGCTTCTGCAATCTTGTATAAAGGAATAACATCAATTGGGGCAAAAGTACTGCCGTATATTCCTCATAGAGAAAAAGAAGGGTATGGGCTATCAAATATAGGTATAGATTTTGCCAAAAATAATGGAGCCACAGTTTTAATTACTGTAGATAATGGCATTGTGGCTTTTGAGAGCGCAAAATATGCCAAGAGTTTGCAAATTGATTTAATCATCACTGATCATCATATTCCAGAAAAAGAAAAGCCTGAAGCTTTTACAATAGTTCATTCAACTAAAATGTGTGGTGCTGGAGTTGCTTGGTGTTTGATAAAGGATTTAATTAAAAAAGATCTGCAAGAGGAGTTTTTGCAGTTTGTGGCAATTGCTACAGTTTGCGATTTAATTCCTTTGGTAGGTTTAGGTAGGGCATTTGTATATGAGGGTTTAAAGGTTTTAAATAAAACTGCTAATTTGGGATTGTTGGCGCTTCTTAATCAGGCAGGAGTAAAAGTTGGAGATATAGGTTCTTTTGAAATAGGTTACATAATAGGACCTAGGTTAAATGCCATGGGGAGGTTGGAGCATGCGATAGATTCCTTAAGACTGCTTTGCACAAAAGACCCATTCAAAGCAAAGAGATTGGCGCAGCTTCTAAGTGAGACTAATACTACCCGCCAAAAAATGACAACAGAAGCTTATGAGCAAGCAAAAACATTTATTGATACTGAAAAGAAGATTCACGTCTTAGCCAGTAAAGAATGGTCATCAGGAATAATTGGTTTGATTGCAGGAAAGGTTTGCGAAGAATATTCCCGTCCAGCAATTGCTATTTCTCTTGGAAAAGAAGTCTGTAAAGGTTCTGCCCGTTCGGTTGATGGAGTAAATATTGTTGAAATGATTAGGACTCATTCTGATATTTTAATAGATGTGGGAGGTCATCCTGGAGCAGCAGGGTTTTCTATTTTAAGAGAGCATATAGAGGTATTTAAACAAAGGTTGGAAAAGGTTGTAATTGATTTACCAGTAGAGGAGAGAGTTTTAGAAATTGATGCTGAGGTTGATAGCAAAAGTCTTACAAAAAAATTAGTTTCTGATTTAGCTAAACTTGAGCCCTTCGGCTTTGGCAATAAAAGACCTGTTTTTGTAATCAAGAATATGCATATAGCAGATTCGAGGACCGTAGGAAATGGAAAACACCTAAAAGGTAAAGCAGATGATATAAATTTTATTGCTTTTAGTATGGGAGATTTAATTACCACACTAAAATCTGGCCAACCAGTAGACCTAGCTTTTAATTTAGAATTCGATACCTACAATGGTAATAATACCTTACAACTAAAGGTTAAGGATCTAAAACTTGCCTAAGAACAGACATTACTCTTTGAATATCTAGAAGTTGTCTTTCTAAACCATCAATATTCTGGCCACTCATTCTTCTAACTAATGCTGTAGTCATTTCTTGTGGTCTGTAAGGCCCTTCCGTTGTTAGAAGGCCTAACTCTAGGGCAACTCTTACCCCGCCGCTAATTACATCAAATAACCCCTCGCTTACTCTTTCCATATTAGGTTGGTGATTTTTTCCATTTATGGCTTCAACCATTAAACTTACCTCCTTTCAGAAATTCTTTTAATCAAGTTATAGTTTAGGTGTTTGAAAACCTTTTATTGATCCCCGCTGTTGTAAACGGGTTGATTCTGCCCCATTTTTTCGATGGTAACCATTTCGTCTTCCCTGTGTGGTAGTATGTTTTGCAGATGGTCTTGAAACTATTTCTTGAGCTAAGGCTATTTCAGTAGCCTCTCTAGCTTGGCGTGCTTCTTCTAGGCGATCTTCATATTCTTCTATAGGAATATAAATTCGCAAAGTATAATCAAATACGCTTGATGGATCTACTCCATTGATAGGTGAAGTGGTGCCTTTTTTTGACTCTAAAGTCATTTTAATTTCCTCCTTTCTTAGACATATGCTCCATATGTTCTCTTTGTTTTTGTCTGTAATCACCTGCAATAATTTGATGTAAGTCAGTAAATTCTCTTCTGCTTAACTCTCCTGATTTTCTTCCAGCTTTTAACATAGCCAGCGCATAACTCAAATCATTAAGTGCACCAATTCTAGCAATTCTGTCTTCGATTGGTTCAACAATAGTAGGTGTTTGAACTTCTTTTATAGGCGAAGAGGGACGAATATGTGATTTTCTACTCTTGCGTTTTATTCTGGCAAGTCTTCGTTCTTCTGCTAGATCATATTGATTAGTTGCTATTTGCTCTCGATGTATAGACGCACGAGATTGATCCCTTTTATCAAAAAGGGCAGATACTGTTGGATCAGGTTTATCAGTATTTCCTAAATATAGTTTCCTTTGTTCTATGGTTGACATATTCTTTTCCCAATAAAAAACCTCCCATTTGGGAGGCCTTAATTTCCTTTCTTTTAGATAAACTTTATCTAAAAAGACCTCCCAGAAATGCTCCAATAAGGAGCATAATAAGGAGGCTGACTAAAATTTCAACTTTTTTTAAATCTACAACAATAACTTTTGACATAAAAGAAAAAAGCAAAGCCTTTTAAGCTTAGCTCATAATAGAATAACTCTTAGGTGTCAATTTGTCAATCTAGCAAATCTTATCTACCGTTATCCACTATTATTGATAGCTCCGGGGTCTTTCGCCCCTTGTGGTAGTTCTGCTTTCCTATAAGAACCAAGTACCCTTAATGACGAACAATAGGTATCTCTTAAATCATCTATTCCTCGCCTGACCATTTCATCTTTGATATGACCATCTAAAGTAATCCAAAATGCATATTCTCTCATTACTCCAGTAGGGCGGGAGTCTAATTTGGTTAAATTAATTCCATAAGAAGCAAGGGCAGTTAAGCATCTGGCTAAAATGCCTGGGCGGTCTCCTCTCGGAACGAAGATTAAAGCGGTGCTATCTTGACCTGTGGGCTCAGTTTCGCCTCTGCCCAATATTAAAAAGCGGGTGGAATTACCTTTAACATCCCCAATATTTTCCGCCAAAATAGGCAGGTTATAAACTATAGCTGCTCTTCTGCCAGCAATTGCTGTCGTGCTTGGATGTTGTAAAGCATACTCAACAGCAGCTGTGGTGCTAAGCGATGGTTCTTGTTTTGCTTGAGGATAATTCTCTAAAAGAAAACTTCTGCATTGAGCTAATGCTTGAGGATGAGAACGGATTTCTTCTGTGTTAGATCCTGGTTGACCGATTAGCATATGATCGATGCCTAAAATCGTTTCTCCCAATATAGTAGTTTCTTTGGTATGGTTTAGTTCTCTTAAGACTTCAACAACGTCTCCTTCAATGGCATTCTCAACAGGAACAATACCAATATCAAAATCACCTGCTTCTACTTGTTGGACTACTTTAGCATTGGCAGGGAGAAATTCTTGATCCATCCTATCCAGATGATCTTTTAATAATTCATATCTGGCTGCTTCTGTGTAAGTACCTGCTGGTCCTAAACAAGCTACTCTAGGTTTTGTTCTGTCTTGAGCAAGTTTTACTACTATTGGATGATCATTAATTTTTAACTCTGTTTCATTAATCATATTTTTATTAAAAAACCCCGCTTTGGGCGGGGGTGTCTCTTTGATATTCTTAACTTAAATGTTAAGAATGACCCCCGTCCTTTGGCGGAGTAAAAAAGAAGAATTCCTTATTTGGTATATTGGTAAGTTGTTGTTTGATATTCATAAAAATTATGCTAATGCAGGTGATAAAAGTCTAGTATGATGGCCATTTAAAACCGGGGGATTTAACACTTTATATATTGCTCGTGTTTGTCTTAACATTTCACGAAAAGTCTCAGGAGTAATTTGTTGATCTTTGTCAGATAAGGCTTGTTCGGGATTGGTATGTATTTCTACTACCATTCCATCCAGCCCAGCGGCTACAATGGCACGAGCAAGGGGTAAAACTAAATCACGACGGCCGGCCGGATGAGAAGGGTCGCCTATTACAGGCATTCCGTGATCATGTTTTGCCACCAGAGCCCCATTTAAATCTAGAGTGTATCTTGTTGAGTCTGTAGAAGTTCTTACTCCACGTTCACACAGTATAACTCTTTCTCTGCCTATATAATCTGCGGATTGTAACCACTCTTTAATTGTTGCAGATGCGCCTCTTTTTAATATTACAGGTCGGTTTGTTCCATCATCAGCTATAGCCTTTAATAACTCGAAATTCTGCATATTTCTTGATCCAATCCATGGTATGTCTACAACATCAATGGTTGGTTTTATCTGGTCTTTATCTACAATCTCTGTAGCAATAACCATACCGAAATCTCTTTTAATTCTATTCAACCATGGTATTCCTGCAAGCCCTATGCCTTGAAAACTATCTCTGCTTGATCGGGGTTTCCATAATTGTCCTCTGTATATCCGTATCTCCATCTCGTAAAGAGACTGTGCAACAGCGAAAGCTTGTTTTTCTGTTTCTATTGCACATGGGCCACCGGCAACAGCAAACTCGTCTGGCCTTATTATATCGCTTCTTTCTATTCTTTCAACTTTGTACATATTTATTTTCTCTTTTTTCTCACAAAAAAACCTCCCTAATTGGGAGGTTTAACAAGCTCTTGGCTTATTTTTAAATAGCCTTAGCTAGCCTCCCTTGGGGAAGTAAAATAAAACCAAAAATAGTTGCTTTGTTTTAATATATTCATAACAATTAAAAAATTATACAGCAGTAATAATTAAAATGCAATAATTTCTTTTACTTTTTGTATAATTGCACTTGCAGATATTTCTTCATATTCCAAAAGCTCAGCTGGTTTTCCACTTCTTGGCATTTTTCTAACTGCCAAGGAATACACTTTTGTCTTATGACCAGAAAGAGTAGAAGAAACAGCTTCACCTATGCCTCCTTGCTCGAAGTGATCCTCAACGGTAATAATTGCTTGTGTTTCTTGTGATGCCTTTACTAAAGTTTTAATATCTAAAGGTTTGATGCTGTAAAGATCAATTACTCTAATTAAGATATTTTCTTTAGCTAGTTGTTCATATGCAGCTAAAGCTTCATGTAGAGTTATGCCTGCTCCAATTACAGTTACAAGATCTTTATTACTACTTTTTAAAATCTTGCTCCCGCCAATTGGAAATTGTTCGTTATTTGGATATAAAATTGGAGTGTCTTTTCTGGTAGTGCGAATATAAACATTTCCTTTGTGTTTGGCAGCTTCAGTAAGTAATTTTTCAGTGGAAACAGCATCTGAAGGGTATAAAATAACACTATTTAATAGGCTTCTAAATATAGCAATATCTTCCAAACCCATCTGAGAAGCGCCATCTTCACCAATTGATACTCCAGCATGAGAGCCAATAAACTTAATATTAGTATCTGCGTATTGACTCATCCGAATCTGATCAAAAGCCCTGCTAAAAAAAGCAGCAAAGGTTGAAACAAAAGGAATCTTATCTTGTCTTGCTAGACCCAAAGCCGTGCCGACCATGTTTTGTTCTGCAATATACATTTCAAAAAATCTCTCCGGGTAAGCTTTTTTAAATATATCTGCAAAAGTAGAGTTCGAGACTTCTGCATCCAACACAACCAGGTTAGGAAATTGAGGATAAATTCTAACTAAGGCATTTCCATAAGCTTTTCTAGTAGCAATGTTTTCTCCTAGTTGGTAGTTCGTTTTTGAATCTTGGGTTGAAACTTTAGCTTTTAATTTCTGATCTTTAAATTTAGGGGGCATGGTTATTTTTCCTGTAAGCTTTTTATCAATAGGACCTAATTCTGCTAGCGCCTTTTCTAGCTCTTCAGGTTTTAAAGCTTTGCCATGCCAGTCATCCTTGTCTTCTAAAAACGAAATACCTTTGCCTTTTAAAGTTTTGGCAATAATCATTATTGGAACACCTTTCATACCTTGAGCTTTTTTAAAAGCTCCTCGGATTTCTTTTAGCGAGTGCCCGTCGATTGCTATTGTCTGCCACCCGAATGCAGCAATTCTTTTTTCATAATCTTTAATATTGTGACCATACATTGTTTGCCCTCGTTGGCCTAAACGGTTAACGTCCAAAATTCCAATTAAATTATCTAATTGGTAATGTGCAGCTAGTTGAATTGCTTCCCAGACAGAGCCTTCTGCCATCTCGGAATCTCCTAACAAAACATAAGTTTTAAAAGGCAATTTATCTAGATATTTTGCAGAAAGTGCCATGCCTAATCCAATAGATAAACCTTGACCTAAAGAGCCAGTAGGAGCTTCGGTAAAGGGAAACAGCATAGTAGGATGTCCTTCTAACCTACTGCCAAATTTTCTTAATGTTTTAAGTTCTGTTTCAGTAATTGCTCCAGCTGCAGCAAAGAGAGAATAGAAAAGAGGGGAGGCATGGCCTTTGGAAAAGATTAACCTATCGTTATTTGGATTTTGAGGGTTTTTTACATCAAATTTAAAAAATCCATCAAATAACAAAACAGTCATTAGATCTGTTGCAGATAAAGATGATGTAACATGCCCCGAGCCTGCCTCAGTGGTAGAAACTAAAATAAAATACCTGATAAGTTTTGCAATTTTCTCCAAGTTTTCCATAAAAGAATGAATCTATGTTAACATATTTTTTCTGATTTATCCTTCTGTATTTGTTTGAAAATATCGCTGACATCCAAGAAAGCCTTTCATAAGATCTATACCAGTTATTTTTCTTAAAATCCTACTTCTTCCTAGGCCTACTGTTTTTACGATAACCTTATCTCTAATAATCATACCTCTGGTTATTGGAGAATTAACAAGAGTATCTTGGATCAAAATGATTTCGCCTTCTCTTGTTAAGCCTTTGTATACTCCTCTTTGTTCGGGATGGCCATTTAGATTGATACCAGTTACAGTATGGGTACTCTCATTTATTGTAGCTATAGTCTGACCTAGTAATTCATTAAATTGTTCCATATCACATCTTGTCATCAATATCACCTCCTCCCTTTTGTTTCTGCCACAAAAAAAGCCCTTGTCAGACTACGATATTTCGTAATCTAACAAGGGTCTATGTTGTGCAAAGCAAAAGGAAAGCTCTGCTTACAAGATTAGGCGGTGCCACCTTGTTTTATTAACTTATTGCCATTAAAAAATCCCTGTCGCCAGGGATGTCAAAAAGGAATAAGTTAACCTTATTCATGACATGCTCCGAAACTTCGACACATGTTGCTGATCTTTTACAGTTTTGCCTCTGTAGCATACTTTTGCTCTCCTACCTGGTTCCAACCTTCCAGATTAACGGATTTAAAATATTTAATTGTATTTAAATCTTAGCATCTAGCCTGCATCTTGTCAATTTATACACGCTCCTGTTATGATGCAGAGGATATGGATAGAACCTTAATTTTAGATTGTAATAAAAAAGTTGGCGAGCAGGTTAATATTTACGGATGGGTACAAGTGCGAAGGGATCATGGGAAAATTTTATTTTTGGATGTATCTGATAGGTCAGCTGTAATACAGGTAGTAGCTACCAAGGAAATAGCTCCGGATTTGCACCCTCAAGATGTAGTTTGTATAACTGGTAAAGTTAATAAAAGACCCGAGCATTTGGTCAATAAGAATATTCCTACAGGTGAGATTGAAATTTCTGCAGAAAATATTGAGGTATTATCTGAGGCAGCAGAATTGCCTTTTGATATGGGAGCAAAAGAGTTAGATTTGCAATTACCTACACTTCTTGATTATCGCTCGCTTACTTTGCGCCATCCTAAGGTAAAGGCTATTTTTAAAGTCCAATCAAGTTTGCTTGCCGGATTTAGACAAGCAGCCTATGAATTAGGTTGTACGGAGATTGTTGTGCCGACAATAGTGGCAGGAGCAACTGAGGGTGGAGCGGAAGTTTTTAAGGTAGATTACTTTGAACATAAAGCTTATTTGTCTCAGAGTCCGCAACTGTATAAACAAATGCTTATACCAGTATTTGAAAGAGTTTTTACAATAGCTAAAGCTTACAGGGCAGAACCCTCAGTCACTACAAGACACTTAACAGAAAGCACTCAGATGGATATTGAAGTGGGCTTTATTAAATTTACAGACTTGTTAGATATACTAGAAGGGGTGGCAGTTAAAATGTTAAAAGTGGCTGAGGAAGAATGTGAAGATACTCTAACTGAATTTAGTGTTGAAAAAGTGCTTTCAGGAAAAATTCCAAGACTGAGTTTAAGAGAAGCTCAAGAGGTTATCTATAAAGAATTTGGGCGCGATAATAGAAAGGAAAAAGATTTAACCCCACAGGATGAAATTGATTTATGTAAATGGTCCAGAAATAAGCATAATAGTGATTTTGTTACTATTACCCATTTTCCTACTGCAGCAAAACCTTTTTACACCATGCCAGATCCCCAAAATCCAGAATATAGTCTAAGTTATGATTTATTATTCAGGGGTTTGGAAATTTTAAGTGGTAGTCAGAGAATTAATGATTATCAGCAGCTTGTCGCTAGTATTAAAAGTAGGGGAATGAATACTGATAGTTTTAAAATGTATCTTCAGGCTTTTGAATTTGGTATGCCCCCAGAAGGAGGATTCTCTTTTGGACTGGAGCGAGTGACGATGCATGTTCTGAATCTTTCTAATGTGAGAGAGGCTAGTCTTTTCCCAAGAGATATGGAAAGGGTTGATATTAGGCTTTCTCAAAAAACTTGAAAGAATTAGTCCTATATTTTTCATGAAGTATTATCTATATTCTGCCGGTTTAATTTTGCTTGCTGTAATTATTGCAACTGTTACGCCTTTTGTTGTTGTTTCTACAGACAAATTAATAACTATTAGACAAATTCCTCAAAATAATTCTCAAATTGCTGGTGTTCAAAAATATAATATCCCACCAGTTAGCAAGAATTTACCTGTTCCAAGTTTTTCCGCCCGGGCAGTTTTAATTAAAGATTTAACAACTGACACGATTTTATATCAAAAAGATGCCAACACCCCCTATCCTAATGCATCTACTACCAAGATAATGACAGCTCTAGTAGCTAGTGAATATTTCAAGGCAAATTCTGTTTTAACTATCGGTAACAGCGCCAATATTCCTGGATCAAGAGCAGGACTTACATATGGAGAGGAGTTTAGTTTCAGAGCCCTGCTTTATGGGATGCTGTTAAACTCTGGAAATGATGCAGCTTTTGCAATTGCTGAAAATTATCCCTCAGGAATATTAGGCTTCGTTTCAGCCATGAATAAAAAAGTGTTGCAGCTAAACCTAACAAATACTCATTTTGATAACCCAGCTGGTTTTGATAGCCCTAACCATTATTCATCTGCGGCAGATTTAGCCGTCATTACCCAAGAAGCATTAAAAGATTCATCACTTGCAAGAATTTTTGCCACAAAGGAAACAAATATTGTTTCCTTAAATAAAAAATCTACTCATCAGCTTTTTAATCTGAATAGGCTGCTATCAGATGTAAAAGGAGTTTTAGGTGTTAAAACTGGAACTACAGAGCAGGCAAAAGAGAATCTGGTGACCTTAGTAGAAAGAGACGGTCATCGGGTTTTGTTGGTGATGCTGGGTAGTAATGATCGTTTTGGTGAAACTACCAGACTAATTGATTGGGTTTATTCCAATTTCAATTGGTTTGAGACTGGAGCTGCTCGCTGACTGCGCTGACGTAGGCTACAAAATTAGGGCCTTCAAAAATAAATATTGGTTGCAAATAAGGATTATAACTTTCCGATAAAAAGTATCCCATACTTACAGAAGTTATGGAGACTTGAGGTTGGGGGGGTTCGATTATTATTACTCCTTTACCTTGCTTTAATTCCTCAAAAGCAGTTTCTGTTGTTTTTGTTGAATATGTGGCAAATGTTGAAAGATCGATTGGGTAATAAGTAAACTTTAAGGATAAATAATTTTCTAATTTATCACTTGGTCCGACAATTGTAGCGTTAATTAACGATTTATTATAATCTGGGGTAAAAATTAGTTTTCCATCTATTGCTTCTGGCCAAAGAGATATTTGAATAGCTTCGGTTTCTGGTCTAAGTTGAGTAGGAACAAATTTTCCCTCGCTTTTTTTGAGAAGGTTAATTTTTGTTCGACCTTTTGTTAGCGTATCATTTAAGAGCCCCAAGCTAGAAAGCACGTTTTCAAAGCCAGCTGTTAATTTATTATCCTCATCTAAATTACTTTGCGCAGAGATTGTGGCTTCATTTGTATAAGAAAAGTTACCACTATCTAAATCAACTAAAAGAGTTTTGCTGGAGTCCTTATAGCGATATTTTGTTTCGCTTAGTATCTCAGGAAGAGTCTTGATATCAAATTTTTCTGCTAAGTCATAAGATTTGTCTGGGGAAAGAAGGGTAGCAAATGTTTGAGTTACAAAATAAACCTTAATAATCTTATCAAAGCCAGGGTCTACCCCTATTTTGGGCAAGCCTCCTGTTGTGGTATCTAGAGAATAAGAAAAGTTTGAGGTAGAAACATTACTTGTGGGAAAATTAGGCAGAGGCAGTAAACCAAACTTAGTATCAGGTTTTTCCTCAACTGGAGGTAGATTAGCAAGGTAATATGAATACCAAATTTTATAACCAATGAAGCTTATAAGCCCAAGTACCAGGGCAATAGAAGAAACTAGTATTACCTGTTTTACCAGAATGGCAGTTTGAGTTAGAGTCACAGTTACATTATACTATTTAACAAATGCAAGTTAGAACAAGGATTGCTCCATCACCAACAGGCTATCCCCACATCGGGACTATCTATCAGGCCATGTTTGACTTTGTATTTGCCAAAAAATATCAGGGTAAATTTATTACAAGAATTGAGGATACTGACAGAAGCAGATTTGTTGAAGGAGCAGAAAAAGTTATTTTTAAGTCTTTAGATTGGTTTGGGTTGATAGCTGATGAAGATCCAAGAAAAGGCGGGGAGTTTGGTCCTTATAGACAATCAGAAAGGTTGGATATTTATAGTAAGTATGCCAAGCAGCTGATAGAGACAGGTTATGCATATTATTGTTTTTGTACCAAAGAAAGGTTAGAAAAGTTAAGAATTGAGCAACAACAAAAAAAACAACCCCCGATGTATGATAAGCTTTGTTTAACTTTATCTAAAGAAGAAGTAGAAAAAAGACTATCCCAAGCTTTACCGTGTGTAATTAGACTAAATGTTCCTAAAGATCAAAAGATTATAGTTTATGATGCAATAGTAGGGGAGGTTATTTTTGATTCCAATCAAATAGATGACCAAGTTTTAATAAAGTCAGATGATTATCCCACATATCATTTGGCTGTAGTGGTGGATGATTATTTGATGAAAATAACCCATGTTTTTAGAGGTTCAGAGTGGTTATCTTCTACTCCTAAGCATATTTTGCTCTATCAATTTTTGGGTTGGGAGAACTCTATCCCAAAATATGCTCATGTGCCTTTGTTGCTGGATCCTGAAGGGGGAGGGAAGCTATCCAAAAGAAAAGGGCATGCTGCTGTAGATTTTTACCAAAAAGAAGGTTATTTACCAGAAGCAATATTAAATTTTCTGGCTAACATTGTTTGGAATCATCCAACAGGCCAAGAGATTTTTTCTTTAAAAGAGTTTGAAAAAGCATTTGAGCTAGAGCCATTTAAAGTTATGGTCAAGTCCCAGGGTGCAAGGTTTGATATTAAAAAGCTGGAATGGATGAATGGAGAATATATTAGGATGATGAGTGATTTGGAGCTTGCTAAAAGGTTAGAGGATTTTCTAGTTGACCATCCAGCAAAAGACAAGATTGTTTCTTTAGTACCTTTAGTGAAAGAGCGAATTAAAAAGTTATCTGATTTTATACCTCTTACTAATTTTTTGTGGGAAAAACCAGAGTATGATATGGAAGAGTTTAATAAAATCAAAATTGATAACAAAACTGAGGTTTTGCAAAAGATTTTAGAGAAATTGGAGATGATGAAGAAGCCATGGGAAACAGAGGTATTTGAAAAAACCTTTAGAGATTTGGCCCAGGAGTTAGAAATTAAAGCTGGAGACATGTTTCAACTGATCAGAATTACAGTCTCTGGTCAAAGTGTCACGCCGCCACTTTTTGAAAGCATTCAGGTTCTAGGTGAGGATGAAACTATAAATAGAGCTAAATCAGCAGTTGAATTCTTGCAAAAATCCCTGTTGCATAGACTATAGTTATATGCTATATTTCGGCCATGGAAGATCCTAAATGGCTAAGGCTGCTCACTGTTGGATTAGTGCTTGCAGCTATAGCTGTGGGGTATTTTTTATTTACTGGAAGATTTGCTTCAGATTCTACCAAAAAGGCGCCGCAAGTAGGTCAGGCTGTTTCTTCTCCCAGCCCTAGGGTAATACCAAGCGCTACTCCCACTACTTCACCTGCTCCAGCAGCTACTTCTGCACCAATAGTAAGTCCTTCGCCTTCTGCTACCCCTGCCTCTGCTTACAGTATAATAGCTAATCGTACTAAAGGAGGAATGCAAGTTTTGCCAAATACAGGATTTCCAATAGGTTTAGCAGCAGCTCTTTCCGTCTCCGTCATGATTTCAGGTTGGGGTCTTCGCAGGTTTCCTAAATAATTGTAGTTCCTAAAGTTCTCAGCTTGCCTTCTTTTTCCAAAAAACGTAGAATTTACCTACATTGCGGGATCGTCTAATGGTAGGACACGACTCTCTGGAAGTTGTAATCATGGTTCGAATCCATGTCCCGCAACCAAAGTACTGTCCATAAAACGGCAGTTAGAAATTAAAATAAGGTTGGTACAACAACCT
>CAZCNP010000005.1:0-79572 GCA_964500725.1 uncultured Gammaproteobacteria bacterium | reverse complement strand
TACATCGAAGATGTCAGGGGTTCAAGTCCCTTAGTGCCCACCATAATTTCTTTATCTATCTGTTGGCCGTTTATAAAACCAAGCTCCTTCTTGACCTTGTTTAATATCTGTTAATTTACCAACATATTGTTGAGCAGGATCCACGATATATACTATGCCTTGGTGGTCGATGTAACGTACCCATGCATGTCCTCCTTTGCCAGGAACAATATTTCTGTCTACGGAAACAGCGCCTTTAAGATAGCCTGATTTTATAACTTTTTCAACTAAATAGCCTGCCAGTAGGGCTTGATGTCTGCATACTCCGGCTCTATTGCCAATAAACACTTCTAGATGTACTTTCTGATCTTTTGGATACCTACTTGTTATTTGTTCTGTTGCTGCTAAGTTATATGGTATATATTCTTTAGTTAAATCAAAAACAGCATTTAAAATACCATCACCAAAATGCCCATTTTGTTGAACAACTTTCTTTATTTGAATTCGCAGCAGTTGGGCATACACCTCATTAAGACGATCGCTGTTACGGTCATCAACCACTATAGCCTCACGTTGGCCGTTTGTAATATAGACACCTCTATTTATTGGAGTATCTCTGCCAATTATCATTCTTTCCTGGTAATATCCATTTCGGGCTTCCCCATCTGCTTCTTCAAAAAAAGGAGAATTTGACACTCTTTTTTTAAATTCACTAGTGTAGCTAAACTGCCCTCTGTCTAGAGATGCTAGAGGTTGTTTTCCAAAAGCCCTTTTTATTCTGCCTAGTAGTTCTGCACCTTTTTCCAGCATATATAAATTTATACCAAATTTCTATATAATTATCATGGTATAATTTTTCAATATGTGTGGGATTTTTGGGTATAGTGGTTCTAAAAATGCTTCTGAAATTATTTTAGAGGGTTTAAAAAGACTGGAATATAGGGGTTATGATTCCTGGGGAATTGCTATCCTTGCTGATCAAATTAAAGTCCAAAAACAGGTTGGAGCTATTGGTGACTTAAATGTTTTAAACTCACAACTACGAACTACTAACTCTCAACTTGGAATAGGCCACACCAGATGGGCTACTCATGGTGGTGTTTCAGAAGCTAATGCCCACCCTCATTTTTCTACTGATAAAAGTTTTTGTTTAGCCCAAAATGGGATTGTCGAAAACTTCCAGTTTCTTAAAAATGAACTTTCAAAAAAAGATTATAAATTTAAATCAGAAACAGATACAGAAGTAATAGTTAGGCTTATTGAGGAAAAATTAAAACAAACTGCTAGCTTTAAAGAAGCTGTAAGAGAAGCATTTTTAGATTTAGAAGGCAGGAACACTATTATTTTACTAACTACAGGTGGGCAGATTATAGCTTGCAGAAATGGATCTCCCCTAGTAATTGGACTAAAAGGTGAAGAAGTTTTTTTCTCCTCAGATACTCTATCATTTGCTCCATATGTTAGTGATTTTTTAGTGGTGGAAAATGGCCAGATGGTTACCTGGAATGGAGAGTTAGAACTATTTGATATTAAATCTAACAAAGCTCTCCCCTTAAAGAAAGAAAAGATAAACTTAGAAAGCAGCAAAGTAGATAAAGAAGGCTATGATCATTTTATGTTAAAAGAGATCCATGAGAGTCCTTATGTAATTTCCCAAGTAACTAACCAGGATTCTAATGAGGAGTTTATTAAAGCTTTAAAGCAGGCTAAAAATATTTATACAATAGGTTCTGGAACTGCAGGTATTGCTGCTTCCCAGATAGCTTTTTATCTAAGACAAATAGCTAAATTAAATGCCAGAAGTGTAATAGGAGCAGACTTTTATGATTATTATGATCTTTTAGGAGAAGATGATTTAATTATTGCTCCTTCCCAATCAGGAGAAACAGCAGATGTTTTGGAGGTTTTAGAAATTGCTAAGAAAAAGGGAGTTAGTATTGCCTCATATGTGAATATGCCTGGTTCTACTATGAGCAGAATTTCTGATTATAAATTTCAAGCCTTAGCAGGTCCAGAAATTTGTGTGATGTCTACCAAAGTTTTTACCTCCCAAATTGCCTGGGGGTATATGGTTGCAAAAATTGTCAGCGGAAAAGGTGCTTCTGGTAGGGAAAATCTGAAAAATTTAGTAGGGCAAATGGAAGATTATTTAAATACAGAAAAAAATCATAAATTAATTCAAGACTTAGCAGAAAAATTAGCCAAATCAAAAGATATTTTCCTACTTGGTAAATATCAAAACTTTAATATTGTTTTGGAGGGAATGGTTAAAATTATAGAAGGATCATATATTCATGCCCATGGGATACCTGCAGGAGATTTAAAACACTATGCTATTACTTTGATGGAAAAAGGTGTGCCAGTAATAGTAGCTTTATCTGAGGATATAGCAAAAGATGATGTGATAAATGTTATAAATCAAGTAAAAGCCAGAGGGGCAACTGTGATAGGTATTTCCCCTATCCCTTACAGTGGTTTTGATATACATATTCCAGTTCCAGACATAGGGGAAACTTCAGCTATTTTAAATATAATCCCTCTTCAGCTTTTAGCTTACTATTTAGCTGTTGAGTTGGGTCATAATGTTGATAAACCTAGAAATATAGCAAAGAGTGTGACAGTAAAATAATTTATCTAAAATGCAGGTGGAAGTGTTTCTCCCCAACAGGCAGTATCTTTTCTATCTTCTAAAGTTCTGACAATATCATGAAGTTCCCCCAGTGTGGCAGGTTTAACAGTTGAGGGTCTGATTTTACCAGTTAGTACAGCTCTTACTCCAGCAGCATCAGCTGGTATCTTGGTAGCTACCCAATGTCTTTCAGGAACAATGGGTAATGGTCTAAAAGATAACAGCAATCCTTCTTTTGGAGTAACAATTTTTCCAAGTAAATCACAATAATAAGTTTCACCATATCTTACATGAACTACACTTTGTGACTGAGGAGTGAAAGATAAATGCCCTTGGGGTATATTGATTCGAATATTTACAGCTGTAATATTCCCCCGTGAGACTGAAGGAAATTGTAATCTCATTGCCTTTTGTAAGCTCAATGGTGTTTCAGTCCAAGGAACTGATACAAATACCCAAGGTCTAGGGTCTTCGGGAGGAGAATCTAAAGCCCCATATTTTATCCAGACCGAAGTTTTTGGTTTGATTACTTGATGTGTAAAATTCACCAGATATGAGTTAAAGTCTCTGATATTTTTAATATCACTTATAATATCTCTTTCTTGTGCCATTGGCTTATATTATACCTGTTTGGTCAAAAAAGATAAAAATGATAAAATATAATTAATGCAAGATATTGGGAAATTATTTTCTTTTTTAGGGATAATTTTTTTAGTTTTAGGGTTATTTTTTAATCTGATGCCAAATCTTCCTAAGATTCCTGGAGATATTTATATAGACAGGCCAGGATTAAAAATCTATATCCCCTGGGTATCATCACTAGTGCTTTCTATAATACTTACTCTGATTCTGAATTTCTTTAGGAAATAATTTATCCTCTATGATAAGATTAATTAATGGAAGCTGCAGAAGGAGTTATTGGTTCTATAAAGAAATGGCTTAAGCTCTCAAAATCTTCCACAACACCTCAACTTGAAGTTCTTACTCCCAATGGTTGGAATTATAAAATGTATAGGGAATATCTTTTAGCTCTAACTAAAGGGAGAGATTATTTGCTTCCAATAGAGGAATATCCTTCAAGGATAGAATTAAGTGCTTCTTGGCATGAAGCATTTAACCAAATAAGGTCAAGTACTAATGAGGGATGGATTTTAATTGGTTACCAGTCCGGTCAACGAAGGTTAGTAATACCAAGAGTAGCTGAAAAAGGACTCAGTCACTCTGTCCCGTATGAAGTTATGGCAGCAAGTTTAGAAAAAGCTCGAGCAAGAGCTGGGATTACGGATTTAGTTGGAGATGTTCACTCGCATCCAAGGCCTCTTACTGATTTAAGCTGGTATCTTCCTGATGAGGAAACCAGCGACGGAGAAGGAGCATTTTCATTAGGAGACTTATATGGATTTCTTTGTGCTTTAAATAAACAAAGACCTTCGGATCCTAAAAGATCTTTAATGTTTGTAGCAGAAGGTAACGAAAATATTGCTGCTTTTGCTACACGAAGAACTTTAGAGTTAGTTAGAAATAACTTTACAGGTACTTACGAACAATTTGCTAAACAATGGTATGGAAAATACGGCTGGAATTTCAAAGGCTCCAAACCAGCTTCTGCAGGGGGGGGTGAGCTTGCTGAACCAGCTAGACCTGATGCTCCTAAGATTTGGCAAATAAATAAGGGTGTTGCATATCATTATCAACTTGCTCTTTACCGTGGTTTCAAAGATAAACCATTATTAAGAGACTATCCTGCAAGGGTTAGTATTTAAAATAATCTCTCAAAAAGTAAAAGTTTATTTAAATTGCACTTGCAGGGTTATGCCTAAGGCTGTAGCTAAGCGCTTTAGAAAAGATATTGAAGGAGTAGTATTAGCCCTTTCAACACGTGAAATTACTGATTGTCGGGTGTGAAGTCTGTCTGCAAGTTGTTTCTGGGTTAACCCTTTTTCTATACGGGCTTTAATAACTGCTTTGGCAATCTCATATTCAATACGAGTTTGGTCATGAATTTTTTTGAATTCAGGATTTTTTAATAATTTTTTTTTGAGTTGGTCTAAGTCATCCATAATGAATATATAATATCACAAAATTGTAATATTTCAAGATCTATTTTTAACAGTATAAATTGCTAATCTTTCTAAGGCTAGTTTTATTTCTTTTTTATCAGTTTTTTGTTTTTTCTTTTGAAAACCATGTAATATAAGAAAAGTCTTTCCTGTCTTTGTAATATAAAAAAATCTAACATTATTACTACCTAAAATTCGCAGTTCCCACAAAGGTGTACTAGCTACCTTCTTAACGTGAGGGATACTTAAATTTATACCAAATTCCTTAAGTAAAGACAGCATATCAATAACCTTGTTTTGTGTATGAATATCAAGAGCTTGAATGAATTCTTCGATAGGAGATTTATTGCTAGAAGTTTTAAAAAACTCAATTCTCCATTTATCATCCATGATTTGAGTTTAGCATAAATTTATCCTAAACTCTGGCGGAGGAGGGCTGCCTGGACTATTTCTTCTTGGGGATCTTGTTTTTTGTCTATCTTTTCTATAATTTTTGCTACCAGCTCTGCATGTTTTTTCTCATCTTTGGTTCTTGGTCCTAATTTTTCTCCTAGGTATGCTTCTATCTCTTTAATATCTTCTTCAAGCTCTGGAATTCCCAACCAAGCTAAACTTTCTTTTCTAAAATATCTTCCTGCAAATTTTAAAGCAGGTTTTAACTGCTGGTAAAGCTTTTCTATAAACTTTAGTTTGCCTTCTTCCCTAGCTTTTTTAAGTCCCCTGCCTGTGCCTATTAACTCAGGTGGAATACCTAATGAATAACAGGAAGCACAAAAACCAATAGCTCTTGGTAATTTTGTTTCCCCTACTTGTCTTGAGTAACCAAATAAACCAATATGCTGCATTCTTTCCCTTCTTTGAGGGATATGTTCAGCTACTCTTGCTATAAAGGGGGCCAGTTTTTCTACAGTTCGTTTGTAGGGAGTTTCAAACCAAGGTATAACTTCTTCTATTTTTCTCAAATAGTTTGGAGGTAAGATTTTTGTTTTTAATTTTCCTGCTTCCTGCTGGATTTTCTTAATTGCAGCTTTAACCTCTTTTAGAGGGTAATCATATCTAAAAGAAGATTGGATAACTAAGGTCTTAATGCCTGCAAATTCTTTCATAAAGGCCTCAGCGTTTTTAGGAGTTAAGCCTCCTCTAAAAGGCAAGGCTCCTGGGGCTATAATTGGGTAGGTGGGTATACCAGTTTCTTTAGAAAACTTAGCATACTCAGAAAGAGCCCATTTAATAGCCAGAGTAGTAGGAACTATTCCAGAATTTAAAGCTGGATCAGACCTGGCGCAAAAAGGCCTAAAATAAGCTAGTTCTCCAAAATGTTTAAGATACTTTTGAGCATATCTTCTGACTATTTTCCCTGATTTTAAAATAGTTTGAACATCTTCAAAAATAGGTATTACCTCAACAGTTTTTTTACTAAAACCACTGGCGCCAAAAGAATAATCTGCAGCTTTGGCAAATCTGCCAAAATTCTTTTGCAGGGTAATCAACTCATCTGCTCCTTCTGTCATAGGTAGAATTACTTCAAAAAGAGGGGTAGTGGGAAATCCTGCGCTGTGGGCTAACTGTTGCCCAGACAAAATAACCATAAAAGCCCTGCCTAATCTATAACCTGGTTCTACTCTGGGATTAGGTACTCTGAAAGTTAAGAAAACATCTTTACCTAAAAGTTTTTCTTGGAAAAAATCAGTATATTTGGAAAGAAGTCTTTCTGTTACTCCCTCATCTACTAATTTTCCCTCCCAATCCCACATTACCTCATCTCCACCAAGTTCTGAAAACATTAAATAACACTCTTTTAGCTCGTCATGGGTTTTTATAAGCTCTCTTTTATGCCAGAAGGGTTGAGAAGCATGATCAGGATGTTGGGAAAACATCACAGAGGGGATTTTTCTTTTAAGTTGTTTTTGAGCGCGTGATGGCACCATAATTTTAATTTATTAAGGGTCTTTTTTAAGACGGTGCCACCTTAAATTTAACTCATTGGGTTTTTGTTACGGGAACAACCGGCAGGATCTAATTGCAATAGCTTTCTTCCTGCAGCTCCGGAGTGTCAGCTCCATCATAGCTTTTCAAGTTTGAATTATTGTATCACCACTTTCCAATTTTGCCTAGATAATGATAAAATACAAAAGACAAAATGCCGCAGTAGCCAAGTTGGTCACGGCGGATGTCTGAAGAACATTTTATCCGGGTTCGATTCCAGGCTGCGGCACTTTTTTTTGCGGGGGTAGTTCAGCAGTAGAATGTCTCGTTGCCAACGAGAAGGTCGCGGGCGCGCATCCCGTCCCCCGCTCACAAAATCGTTATTTCTTTGCGAAGCAAGAACTTTATAGTATGGCTGAAAATCAAGGTAGTTTAGGCAATCCAGAAAATCAAATGATAGCTCGGTTCGAAGAACTAAGTAATCAGTGTGCTGCAAGTCAAGATCAGGCAGATGAGTTTTTAGAGGCATTGGATGATCTAACCGATGAAGCTGCATCTGTTGGTATGAAAGGTTTTGAGACCGGTGGTGAGTTACAAAAACGTACTACAGACTTCAGCTGGATAATGGCTTTAAGAGGTATTGTTCCTCCAGCAATTATTCTTAAAGTATGGAACAAGAAAGATGAAATGGCAAGAGAAGGCAAAGATCCCACCAAAAATCCGGCCCATTGACGAGCCGGATTTTACACAAAATAATAACTACTGTATGGAGTTTTATTTCTTCTTTCCACCAAGTAAGGTGTAAGCTTGATAAGCTCCAGCCAATCCTACTATGACATAGACAGCCTTAGTAAGAATTCCTTCAGCTCCTAGAACTGATTCCACTACATTAAGGCCTAAAAGTCCAACTAGACCCCAGTTTAAGGCTCCGATGACCAAAACCCATGCGACTAATTGCTTAGTATCCAATTTTGCTCACCTCCTCCCTACTTCCATTTTGGTCATACTTTTTGATGTAAGTCAATATAGCTGATATTGTGGTGTTTAAGGTATAATACTCAAGAAATATTGCCGGGTCGTCTAACGGTAGGACCTCTGCCTTTGGAGCAGATGATTTCTAGGTTCGAATCCTAGCCCGGCAACTTTGAAATTATTTTCCTGAAGATGCTAGAGCTCCGATATATACCCCAGAAAGAACAATTAGGCTCCCGAGTAAGGAGATTGATGTAATTGTTTCCCCTCTAAGAATAGATGCAACTACTATTGTAACTATTGGCGCCAGGACTAGTTGGTAGGAAACAGCAGAAGCTGTCCAGCGTTTTAGGACAAAAATTACTAAGGCAAAAAACACAACAGAACCTATTAACACTAGGTAAATAAATGCAAATAAAACTGAGGGTTGAGCTGGCAAAGTTTTTACCTCCCCTGTAGCTTGTGAAAACGAGAAAAGTAATAAAGATCCAATAAGCATTCCAATAGCGTTCATTGCAGCCGGGTGGGTTTTTGGAAAAAGCTTAATTATTATTCCTGTTTCGGAAATACATATGGCTCCAGTAATTAAAGCCAAAAGCGCTAATATAGGAACAGCGCTGAGTTGGTCATAAAATATTAAAGCTATACCTGAAGCAGCAATTAGACCTCCAAATAGTACTCGGAATTGAAATTTTTCTAATCTGTGTAAAATAGCTAGAAAGAAAGTGATCAGTGGAACAAGGGCAATTACAATTGAAGCTACTCCGGCAGGTACTTTAAGCAAAGCCCAATAAAGCAAAGCATAACTTATGCCAAAACCAATTATTCCATAAAGCAAAGCTCCTGGTTGCTAAATTTGACCGCGACAAAATTTGCCCCCGCGATTAAGACAACAAGCCCAAACGCTAATAGTGTTAGTTTGTCCATATTTTTAGCCATAAGAAGAACCGCTAATTCTTATGGCAATGGTGTTGGGAAACCGTCATTAGGACAGTTGCTAAATGGATTGTGGGTTGGTCCTTGTAGATGAGTTAAAACCTCATTATTTAATCCCCCATCCTGGGCTAATCCGTTAACAAATCCACCAAAAGGCTTTATGACTTGGGTAAAACCTGAAACATCAGTGCCGAGACAGTTAGGATCAGATGGTTGAGCTGCTAAAGCTGGAAAAGCCATACTTCCAAACATCACCATACTTGCTACTGCTGCAACTGCCAGCCTTTTAATTTTATTTTGTTTTATTTTCTTCACCTCCCTTCACTAAACTTTTGTGCATTAGTTATAGAGATACCTCTTGAGTTATTGTAAAAAATACAGTTTAAAAATAGATAAGTTTAAGGTAAGAATTAAGTGAATCTTCAAAAAATTTAAATCCCTAGCTCTACCCAATTAGATGGATTTTCGCTATTAACAAAGTATGGCCCATTGTCCATTCCTTACCATCCTGAGGCACAACAGTATGTCCAGCACAAGATCTATATTTGGAAATCTGCCTAATCTTGTTAATATCCATAAAATTAGCAACCAGCTTTGGAGGAGGTTGACTTTGATTGATTTTAACAGCCACAAAAAATGCTGCTATAAACTTCCGCGGACAATACACCCAATTTGCTTTGCAAATTGCGAGAGTCCGCGGTTTTCTGCTAGGGGTGAAATGAAAGGTTCTAATTCATTACGGTCAATCTTGCAAATTTAATACAGGATCTTAATAGTTTCCATTCTCAATTCTCCTAAAATTTTAGTTTATGGGCACTACTGTCTATGACTCAATTGTAATTGGTGATGGGTTTGCAGGACTATCTGCTGGGATATTTTTGGCAAGATATTTAAGGTCTGCTTTAATTATTGGTGATGAGAAAGGCAGATGGAATACCAATGAAATTAACGAAAATTACCCTGGTTTTCCATATGGTATTTCTGCAAGAAACCTGCGGGACTTAATGCTTGAGCAAGCTTTGCGTTTTGGAGCAGAATTTGAGTCTGCAGAAATTTCAGATATTAAAAAAGGAAAAGAGCTTTTTACTGCAAGCTCAAAAAAGAAAAAATATAATGCAAAATCTTTAGTCTTTGCAACAGGGGTTGTAGATAACTTCCCTAAATTCCCTAACTGGCAGGAATATGTGGGAAGATCCCTTTTTTGGTGTATTACCTGTGACGGTCACAAAACTATTAATAAAAAAGTCCTGGTAATTGGACAAGATGATGAGGCAGTCTGTGATTGTTTGCAGTTTAAAAATTTTACCAATATGTTAACTTTTGTGACCAATGCAGATCAAAGTAATATCTCCCCCCTTTGGCTAAAACGTTTAAAAGATGCCAATATCCCCTTTTATAATGAAGTAATTGTTAGTGAGATAGGCAAAGAAGGTCTTTTTGAAAAAGTTATCTTGCAATCTGGGAAGGAAATTTATTTTGACTATATGTTTTGTGAGCAAGGAATGGAGCCAAAAAATAAACTGGCAAAGATGTTAAAAGTAACTTTAACAGATGATGGGTATATAAAAACAGACAGCGAGCAAAGGACAAATATCCCCTTTGTTTATGCTGCAGGGGATATTACTAAGCCATTTGAACAACAAATTACTGCTGCTGTGCATGAAGGTTCTACTGCAGCAGTAACTGCAAATTATGACCTATATGCCCCGTGGCAAAAAATGTAATCTAAGCGCCAAGCCTGGCAGCATCCTCTTTACCTAAGATTTTAAACATCTTTACCCCACCCATTTCTGCCTGGGCTGCTTTTCTGCCATTTTTCATAGTGACCACTTTAACTTGGTCATCTGGCACATCTACTGACTCCCTGGTTTTTACATTATAAAACTTCAATTTATTCACCTCCTATCTTAGGTTCAATCGTACCTGAAGATCTTCAAAATTAAGTTAGGTTTGGGTAAAGGCTAAGTAAGGAACAATTCTTACCAAATATTCACTTTTTTATTAATTTTTAAGGATAAAATTAAAAATTGCATGAAATGGAGCATAGAAAAAATTAGAAGATCTTTTAGTGGCAGGCTGATTGGCAGTTTAAAGATGAGGGAGCAAGTTTGTAAAACTCTGCTTTGTTTGCCTTCTGATATGATCAAGCAGACTACCACTTGTGTTTGGTTTATTTCTTCCCCTGATGATGCTTGGGCTTTGACTTTAAAGGGTTCTGATGTTGCCAGCCAGCATTTAGTTTTTTTATCAGATGAGCTATTGGCTGAGGATCCAGAAAGAATTAAATACACTATTTTGCATGAATTAGGCCATGTCTTCTTAAACCACAGAAACTCAATGGGATTTTATCAAACAGATTCAGAAATAACCCAGCAAGAAAGAGAGGCAGACCAATTTGCCAAGAAATACTTAGGTTCTAAAATAGGGTAAAATATGGATAATGAAAAAGGTTATTGGTTTGCTTGTATTAATTGCTGCTTTGGTAACTATTTTTTATTCTTTAAACCAAAGCAAACCCCTTTTGTCTCCCCTAGTAAAATCTACTCCAAAACCTAAGCCACTTCTTTCTTATACTTTTGAAAACTTAAAAAATACCAGGTTTTCCCCCAGTCAAATTACAGCTGGACCAAAGGTTTCTGAAACAGAAAATTTTATAACCCAAATGTTTTACTTTAAAGTTCCTAAAACTCCCGGCAGTTTGGAAATGAAAAAAGTTAGTGGAATGCTAAACATTCCTAAACAACCAGGAGTATACCCAGTTATTGTAATGTTTAGAGGGTTTGTGCCAAAAGAAACTTACAAACCTGGAATAGGCACCCAACCATCAGCAAAAGTCTATGTTCAAAATGAATTTATAACTCTTTCTCCTGATTTTTTGGGATTTGGTGAGTCAGACAGTCTTTCCTTAGATGGATTTGAAGACAGGTTCCAAACTTATACTACTGCTTTAACACTTCTTTCTTCTTTAAAAAACCTAAATAATGGTTTGGAAGCCAGTTATTCTGGCAGAATTAAAGCAGATACAGACAAAGTTGGGATTTGGGGACACAGTAATGGAGGGCAAATTGCCTTATCAACTCTGGCAATATCTGGTTTGCCCTACCCAACAGCGCTTTGGGCTCCTGTTTCTGCCTCATTCCCCTACTCAATTTTATATTACACAGATGAGTTTGATGATAAGGGTAAATCTTTAAGAAAAGCTTTATCTATCTTTGAGGATGATTATGATACAGAAAGCTTTTCTCCTCCTATGTATTACCAATGGATTAAAGCGCCTTTGCAAATTCATCAAGGAACAGAAGATATTGAGGTCCCCTACTGGTGGACAGATGATTTAGTAGAATCTCTCAAAAAAGATGAGGTAGATGTAAAATACCTAAAATACCCAGGAGCTGATCATAATCTGCAGCCTTCAGGCTGGTCAGATGCAGTCTCAAGCAGTATTTCCTTTTTTAAGTCTCACTTAAAATGAAAAGCACAACTGATAAAAAATACTTAGAACCGCATGAAGCAAATCATGCTTCTAAATTAAACTGGCTAAGGGCTGCTGTTTTAGGAGCAAATGATGGTATTGTTTCTATTGCTGGGTTGGTAGCAGGGGTAGCTGGGGCCTTAATCCCTCTTGTAGCAATGCCTCTTCCTCCACAAGATTTAAGAATTCCTGTGGCCTTTATTTCTGTAATAATTGCTTTGGTAATTACCGGAACGTTAAGCGCAAAAGTTGGTGGAGCCAGTCCAATAAAGGCTACAATAAGAGTAGTTTTGGGAGGAGTTGTAGCTATGGTTATAACCTACAGTATAGGTAGGCTTTTTAATGTTAATGGGGTTTAAGTTATTTTATAGATACGCTAAAGGGGAAAACTAAACCAAATAAGGTCAGCTGGTTTATTTGGGCTTTTGCTCCCTTTTTGGCATTTGGGGCTGAAGTTAGCCAAGGTGTAGGTATCCAATCACTGATGACTTTTATGGTAGGATTTAACCCATTATTAATTTTTTTTGCCTCATTTGTCAATAAAAAATCAGGATGAAAAATATCCTTTTCATGAAACTATCATCCAATTAAATCACAATAACATAAAAAGCCTGTTAAAGAAATGTAAGACTTTTGACAAAGTTTAACTGCTGGTATACTTAAAATATGCAGGTTATCAGGTCCAAAGATTTAAAATATATTCCTGCCAGTCATGAAGATCAGCAAAATCCTGGAGTTTGGAAAAAGATTTTATTTAAAAAAGCTGACTTGGTGAAAGGTAAAATCCAGATGATCAATTGGGCAAAGCTTCCTGTAGGTAAAACATTTAATCCTCATTACCATGAAGATATGGATGAGGTATTTATAATTTTGAATGGTAAGGTAAAAATTAGGATAGATCAAGAAGAGGAAGAGCTAGAAAAAGGTGATGCTGTGGTAACACCAATGAGAACTGTTCATCAAATGAGCAATATTTGTGGTGAAGATGTTTGCTATATAGTGATAGGTATTTCCAGGCAGTTAGATGGTAAAACAGTTACAGTATTATGATAAAAGAAGTATGGCTTTTTCCAGGTCAAGGATTACCTGCTGCAGATATAGTGTCATTTTATGGGCAATTAGACAGAATAGATCCTCAATTTACATCAAGAAGACTTGCTCAAGCCCAGGAAGTTCTAAATAGAGTTCATGGTTCTTCTGCCTTTGATGTCTTAAGTTCACTAAACAATGTTGATTCTGCTAGTTTTAGCAGGACAGCTTTTATTCAGCCTGTCACTTATGCCCTTAGCACTACCGTGTATCAGATGGCAAAAACAAGAGGCGCTGCTGACCCTTATATTGTGGCAGGTTTAAGTGTAGGTGAATATGCAGCAATCACTGCAGCTGGTGTTATTGAATATGAAGAGGGATTGGAGATTGTTACAAACAGAGGCCAATTCACCCAAGATGCATATGACAAAAACCCCAGTACCTTAGCGCTGCTTATGGGTACTTCTCCAGGAACAGCAGCAAAGATATGTTCACAATCAACTAGGGGTGTATGTCCTGATGGTGCTGCAGAAATAGCTATATTTAGCACTCCGGATATGGTTGTGGTTGGCTGTGCAGAAAAATCAGTTCCTATTGTTGAACAGCTTGCCAAAAATGCAGGAGTTGGCAGAGCTAGATCACTTCACACTCCAGGCGCATTTCATACCTCTTATATGGAGGATGCAGCCAGAAAATTAGCAGAACTTTTACAAAAATACCCTTTAGGAGAAGTGCAAATACCGGTAATTGCCAATCTATCTGCAGCCATAATAGAGTCCGGTATTTATTCCGCTGCAAATCTAGTTGGTAGCATGACAGAACCAGTCCAGTGGGCTCGGACAATATTTACTCTTAAGTATTTACAAGCAGATAAATTTATGGAGGTAGGCCCAGGCAACTCTTTACAAATATTAAACAGACGAAATAATGTTGCAGGTCAAACTTCTAATGTTTTAGATTGTTTTATTCCCCAGTTAGTTGGATAATAAATAAATGGTTGCTGTTGGACATACTGCTGTTGGAGTCATTGTGGGGGTAACTGCTTATCAATTTTTAGGCCAGGGTGGTATAGTAACAGGGCTGCTTGCTGCTGGAACTATTGGTGTTGCTTCTCATTATCTAGGAGATTTTATTCCTCATGGACATTTTGTAAAACCTGATAAGTTAAAAAAAGTTCTGTTGCCAATTATCATTTTTGATTTACTTTTGCCAATAATTTTATTTCTTGGTCTTTTATATTTAAAAGATGGGTTTAGTCAGAGGATGCTTTATATTATGTTTGGGATAGGAGGGACTCAGCTGCCTGATGTTTTAGATGGGTTGCTTTTTATAGGGTTTATAAAAAATAAAGGTTTAATTAAAGCTGAAAATGATTTCCATCAAGGGTTGCACTGGCATGGAACTGGAGATAAAACGCTTCTTTTAGGGCTAAGAGATATTTGGCAAATCTTACTGATTCTATTTGCTTTCTTTTTGGTAAGTTTTTAGGATAATATTAAAGCATGTCTTTGAATCCCCTAAGAATCAATCAATTACCTAAATCCCCTTCCTTTTTGAAGTTGCTTGGTCCCAGTTTTATAATCCTAGGTTTAGGATTAGGCAGCGGTGAAATTATTCTTTGGCCCTACCTTACTTCAAATTATGGAATGGGTATTATCTGGGGAGCGCTACTGGGTTTAACTTTTCAATTTTTTATGAATATGGAAATAGAAAGGTATGCTTTAGTTCACGGAGAATCTGTGTTTGTAGGTTTGGCGAGAAAGTTTAGGTTAATTTCCTTTTGGTTTTTGCTCTCTACATTTATCCCCTGGGTCTGGCCCGGGATTATTGCCTCGTCTGCCAAGATTTTTGGGACAATCTTTGGTATAGAGGAATCTAAGTATTTAGCAATTATATTATTGATTGTCATCGGGCTGATTTTATCCTTGGGCCCAATTTTATATAAAACTGTAGAAACTCTGCAAAAAACATTAATTTTAATAGGTGTTCCATCAATCTTTATTTTAAGCGTAGTTCTGGCAAGCCAAACTGACTGGGTAGATCTTTTAAAAGGCT
Source organism: uncultured Gammaproteobacteria bacterium (assembly GCA_964500725.1). Taxonomy (GTDB): domain Bacteria; phylum Patescibacteriota; class Microgenomatia; order Daviesbacterales; family UBA10151; genus UBA10151. The sequence goes on along the minus strand of CAZCNP010000005.1, from coordinate 64,514 downwards.
CTGTTGGTATTGGTAAAGATTACCTGTTTTTGCCAGCAGGTATTTCTATAGCTTCATTTTTGGCAGCTTTAGCTTATGCTGGGGCTGGTGGAAATCTAAATTTAGCCCAGGCTTTTTATATTAAAGAAAAAGGATATGGGATGGGAAAGTATGCAGGCAGGATTACCAGTTTGCTGACAGGAAAAGTAGAAGATATCTCTTTGACAGGGACTAAGTTTGAGATTAATGAGGAAAATATCACTAATTTTAAGAAGTGGTGGAAAAATATCAATATTGAGCATTTTATTATTTTTTGGCTGACTGGCTCTGTTACTATAGTTTTGCTTGGATTGCTTGCCTATACTACTACCTATGGTTTGGGTGGGAATGCTGCCAGTATAGGTTTTGTGCTGCAGGAAGCAAGTATTATTGGCGAGAGGATAACCCCTTTTGCTGGTATATTTTTCCTGCTGGTTGCGGGATCTACATTATTTGGTACACAGTTGACTGTTTTTGATGCTACCAGCAGAATTTTAAGCGAGAATTTGATATTAACAGCGCCTTCAAAGTTAAGCGAAAGACAAATCCCTAAAATTTACTATACTGTTTTATGGCTGCAAATCCTAGCAGGAATTACTATTTTTTTACTGGGTTTTTCTGAGCCTTTGCAACTTCTTATTATTGCTGCAGTATTAAATGCTTTTGCTATGTTTGTGCATGTAGGTCTTACTTTATGGTTGAATTTAACCAGTTTAGCAAAGGTTTTAAGGCCAAGTTTTTTTAGGGTTGCTATGATGAGTCTGGCACTTTTCTTCTATGGAGGTTTTAGTTTATATGTTTTTTATGACAGATTTTTAAAGTAAATTTTACTTTGAAGACTTTTTAACGAATCCTTCAAAAGCCCGCAGTATTTCCAAAGGTGTTTCAAATACTATATAGTAGTTTGTGCCAGTTGGGATACTGCATAGAAAAAATCTTCCACTTCCAAGACTGCTTTTTGGGCGGTAGCTATTCGGTAGTAGATTACTGCATTAACTTTGGCAGAAACATTATCTTTAGTTATTGCTTCCTGGTCAGGCACATCAACTGCTTTGACTCTTATATTCAGGATTAACCTGTCCCAGGTGAAATTTTTGGCGCCTAATCCTTCTGAGCTCGACTTACCTCGTTTAAAAAATACCTGGCAAAACTTTTAGGCTGAAGTCTCATAGCTGCAAAATCCATAATACCATGCTCGATAGGTTTAAGTCCTAAAAGCTTAAGCATTGCATTTGCCTGATTTCCAAATAAACTCTGATTGACAGTTTCAAACATATGCATATTGATTCCATATTGGTAATAGTTGGCTATAATTTTTATTGTTTCCTTATCTGTCTTTTTATCTGCTCGAGAAATAAATTGTACCAGTTTCTTTTTCATTAGATGCAAGTACTGATTATGATATTTAGGATCAGGATAATAATGAAAAACCTTCCCATTTTTCCATCTGTCTACAGGGCAGCCTTTTACATCTATTTCAGGCAAATAAACAATCTGAGTACCTTTGTTTACATAGGGGTCATTGTATTTCTTTGCCAAAGAAGGAATCGATTCTATTACTACCTGAGTATGTTCCCCTTCTGAAACCCGTCTATTGGATAGAACTTGCCCTACCGTGCCAAAATAAGATTGTTTTTTATGCAGCCCGATCAACCACTGTTTAAAGTTTTTGAAATTTTGATCATAAAGATCAGCGAGGAAAGCTCCTTCGTGTTTGATTGAGGAATGAATGAAAGCTAATTGTAAGTTGTCACGTATATCAGGTTTTATCTGCTTTCCGTATTTGAAATATTTTATCCCTTTTCGATAGTAGTTAATCCATCTTCCGCTGGAATCTCTGACTAAAGCTTTCCAAAACTGAAGAAATTCCTTATTTTCAAAATCTTTTTCTTCTACTATTTTTTTAATTTGCCTTAATTTTACAAAATAAACCATAGGACTGTTTTCCTTCGGAAAATAATCACTTTGAGACGTTTTTATAAGTGTTTTTAGGAATCTAAAAACATCCTCAAGGTTTTCCAAATAATATTTTGCCTTTGAAGCTGGCTTTTTACCTACTACAATAGTTATCTCATTTTTTAAATTCTTAAAGGCGTTCTCATCTGTAGCATCATCACCGATGGCGATTACGATTGGATGTAATTTAGTGCGAGCAGAAATGTCTTTGGTAATAAGTTCTGCAAAATGGCCTTTGCCCCAGTCAGTTTTTGGAAGTATGTCAATTTCTTCTTTTCCTTCAATGACGGATATCAATTTATGATCATGAAAGCCCTTAAGTAGATCCTCAAGGAGTGATTTAATTTCTTTTATTTTATTCCTCTCAGCCATTCTATAATGAAACCCTATAGCTGCTTTTTTATTCTCTATAAAAATACCTTTATATTTTTGGGCAATTTCTCCAGCTTTTATGAAAATATTTTTAATAATAGGAGCTGCTTTTTTTACAGCAGGGTGTATAAACCTTTTTTCAAGGATTTCTCCCTCCAAGCCGTGATTCCCACCATATATAATATTTGTAATTCCTATTTTGCTTTTAATGTCGGAAAGCTCTCTTCCGCTGATTACAGCAAGATGAAACCCAGATTTTTGCGCGAGTTTCTGCAAAACATCCTTTGTTTTTTTTGGAAGTTTTGCCTTTCGCGGTGTTTCAACAATAGGGGCAAGCGTACCATCAAAATCAAGAATGAGAAGTTTAGGGCGGTTATTTTCTAGCAGGGAAGTTATTTTATCAATATCTTGCCATAAGTATTTCATCCTAAATTCACAATTGTCCTTAGCAGTTCTGCAGACCATCTGTAAACATTGTTATTTTTAATAGTTTCTCTCATTTCCTTCATTCTTTTTGCCTGTTCTTTTGGAGTCATTTCCAAAGCCTCCCGTATAGCATCTGCTGTTTGTTCTGCATTATAAGGGTTTACAATCAACGCTTCCTTAAGTTCCCGTGAGGCGCCTGTGTATTGGCTAAGCACTAAAACTCCTCTTTCATCATATCTGGCTGCTGCATATTCTTTTGCTACCAGATTCATCCCGTCATGTACAGATGTAACTAGGCAGAAATCAGCGGCTGAATAAAACTTCTGAAGCTCTTTATGATCATGGTGTTTTTTCAAAAATACAATAGGTCTCCAGTTGCCTATTTTAAATGCAGCATTTATCCGTTCAACTTCCTTCTCTACTTCTTCTGCCAGCTCCCTCATCTTTTTTATCTTAGTTCTTGAAGGAGGTGAAATCTGAATGAAGGTAAAATTGGTTTTATATTTAGGATTTTTTATTAGAAAGATCTCAATTGCCTTTAAACGCTCTGGGATTCCTTTGATGTAATCAAGCCTATCTACTCCGAGTCCGATATATTTTGTTTTAATGCCCAAGCTTTTGATTAGATTGTCTGATTCCTGTTTGTTCTTTTCCATTGTTTCCTGATCCAAACCATTGACGTTTGAAAATGCAATACTGATTGGGAAAGGTTTGATTGAGGATTCATGATTGTTTCGGGTAATTGTAAACCGCTCAAAGTCAATCAAAGACTCAAGTTCCCGGCTTACTGTTTCAATAAAGTTATTGCAGTAAAGCTGGGTATGAAAGCCTATTAGGTCTGCTCCTAACATCCCTTCAAGAATTTCTTTTTTCCAAGGACATATACTGAAGGATTCAGGATTGGGCCAAGGAATATGCCAAAAAAGGCCTACTACTGCGCTTGGTTTTTGCGCCTTAATCATTTTAGGAACTAAAGCAAGCTGATAATCTTGTACTAAAACAATTGGTCTTTCTTGATTTTTTATTTCAGCAACGATAGTATCAGCAAATTTTTGATTAACTTTTTGGTATTGGTCCCAGTCTTCTTTTTTAAAGGTCGGCCGGTTATGAGCGATATGGCAAAGCGGCCATAATCCCTCATTTGAAAAGCCAAAGTAATATCCTGATTCTTCTTCCTCACTTAGCCAGATACGTTTGAGGGTGTATTTTGGCTCTTCCGGCGGAACCTTAATCTTGTCGTACTTGTCAACAACCAGCTTGTCCGCATCCCCGCTTCCATTGGCTATCCAGACTCCACCGCAAGCCTGCATTACAGGTTCAATTGCTGTTATAGGTCCGCTTGCAGGCATGTAATAATTGATTTTTCCTCCATCTTTGGTATGAATATAAGGTTCACGGTTTGAAACCATAAAAATAGTTCTATCTTTTAAAATATCCTTGATAAATTCCTTTAGCCTTTCAGCTGTCCATGGGGAATTAATTTCATCTAGCCTGAGTCTTGCTTCCTCGCTTGCTGTGGAACGGGCCTCTTGCAGACTTCTTCTAATATTAGTAATTTCATTGACAAGCGGACGGAAGAATAATGAGTTGGTTGTTCTTTTAGAATTTAGCGTACTGCCTCCTGCTCTTGCAGTTTTTAAAGACTCAACCAGATTTTTTATTGGTGTGTAGATAAGCCATCTAATCAAAAGCAATATTGCTACAGAAAGCAGTCCTGCCTGGATTGCCAGCCTTAAGAGGTTATTTCTCCATATTTCATTTAAGCGGTCATCTATATAGCTTGCATTTTGCATCACCATCATTGCTCCCACCACACTTTTATTTTCATGCAGAGGAACGGCCAGCATGTATATATTTCTATTGTTTAAAGTAATATAATCTCCGGTTGCTTTATCAGCATCCATGGTATTGGCAATTACTTCCTGGGCGGATAAAGTTGCTTCGGTTACTGTAGATGAGGCAACAATCATATTACCTTTATTGTCATATACCCCTAGTCCTGCCAATCTTTCTTTGGTAGTGAACCTTTCCAGCACATTCTGCAGATAGACGTCTGATTTATTTATAAAATTAGGCTCAATGGTTTCCCTTAAGCTTTCTGCAAGCAAGGTTGAACGGTGCTGGAGGTCTGATTTGAGTCTCTGGCTTTCATTTTCAACCTGGTTGATAGTGAAAGCAGCAACAATCAGACTAATGATCAGGACAATTATCAAGATTGTTGCGATAATCTGCTTCATGTTGGGAAATTCAAACTTATTTTTCGAAGGAAAACAGTCCTATGGTTTATATTGTACAACATTACAGCAATTATTTCTCAATTCCCCCAAATTAGTCCTACTATTTTTGTTATACTTTAAATGATGCAAAAGCTTTTATTGTGGGTAATTGCTATTATCTTTCTTATTTTAGATTGGGCAGCTTTGGATGATATTACTACTGGAAATGAATCCAATTACTATATGGAATATGCTACTTTGCTTTCAAGTTTAGTATTTTTTAGCCTCTTATGTTACAAAATCTTTTACAAGAAACAAAAAAGTTAGCTGATAAAGAAAGATCTGCTAATTTAAGTAGATTTTTTAAAACTCAAAAGGGTGAGTATGGAGAGGGTGATATCTTTTTAGGTATCACTCTTCCTATTCAGAGGTCACTTGCTGCTAAATATAAAGCTTTATCACTTCAGGAAGTAGAAAAACTTTTACAGAGTAAGATTCATGAACACAGGCTAATAGCCTTATTTATATTAAGACTTCAGTATGTAAAAGCAGATGCTACTGCTGCAGAAAAGATCATCCAACTTTATCTTAAAAACCTAAAATTTGTTAATAACTGGGATTTGGTAGACAGTTCTGCTCCATATTTATTGGGTGATTATTTATTAGGTAAAAAAAGAGATTTGTTATATAAACTAGTAAAATCTAAAAATCTATGGGAAAAAAGAGTTGCAGTACTCTCTACTTTTGCTTTTATTAAAGCTTCAGAGTTTGAAGATGCCTTAAAAATTGCTGAAATATTGCTTACTGATAAACATGATTTAATTCAAAAGGCTGTTGGTTGGATGCTAAGGGAGGTTGGTAATAAAGATCTAGAAACTGAAAAAGAATTCTTAAGTAGACACTACAAATCTATGCCTAGAACTATGCTTAGATATGCTACAGAAAAATTTGAGCCCTCGCTTAAAAGCTTTTACTTGTTAAGAGTTATTTAGAGCCATTTGTAGAAGGAGTAAGGTAAGCAGCCCTTGGTTTATAAACTGGTATTATTCCCTCGTAAATTAAAGGAAATATCCCTATTGATTCAATAAACCTACAAAGAGAACCTGGTAAAGCATAAAATCCTGCAGTTGATTCAAAAAACGAAGAAAAAGTTTTATCCCTGCTTACTTGTTGAAGCAGCTTTCCTAAATCAACTTGCTGTCTATGGGCTGGATCTGGAATAAGTGGAGGAAGCATGGTGCCATTGATAGCTTTATTATAAACTGCACAATACCATTTATCATCATAAAATCCATCTATTAAAGTTTGTTCAACTGCTTGTCCAGCAGTGCCAAAAACAATAGCTGCATAATCAAGACAGATACGTTCTCTCATATCATCCGTCAAAGGTAGTCTGGGTAGATCACCTGGTTGTAAAGCTGTTCGCCTCTCTGAAAAAGGTTCCAAAAGTCCTCTAAGTTCAATTGAGGTATCATCTATCAGTTCACCACAGAGTGTGTATACAGGTGAACCTGCGGGTTTCACTTCTTTGATTCTCTGGATAATGCCCCTAATTTCTGGACTGGCAGGAAACCTTTGCTCAAAATGCGCAAGACTCATAATTGTGTCGTATTATAAAACCTATAGGTTTGAATGTCAATCATATCCAAAGCTTTTACTACTTACCTTTTTCTTACGTTATTTTTACATAAATTGGATATTGGTAATTCATAATATAAATAAGCTATCGACATATACGCTAATTGTAGGTTAAGAGGCGGTAATAAAATACCGCCTCTTTTTATATTTAAAGTGGAGCAATATTTACTACCTACTTTCACTCTAAGCTTTTTTGCTTCTTTTGCCTTTTCTGACCTCGCTAAAATATGCAGGGTGGTACTCACCAGTTTCTCTTCTGCCTCTAACCCTGGTAGTCTCAGAGCTGTCGATAATTCTTATATTATCAGCATTAAGATCTTCCATGATGCCTCTGACTTCCTCTTCCTCTCCAGTTCTTGCTGGGACAGCCAGCAAAATACCACCTTCATTAATTCTGCCTTCATAAACCTGGGCTTCTTCTTGGGTTAAACCAAAAACAGAGGTCAAGGCTCCTATTATTCCCCCTGCTACTACTCCTGTGGCTGCTCCAGAGGCTGTAGTGGCTACTGCCCCAGATAATCCTAAGGCTGTAGCAAGTGGCCCTCCAATAAAGAAGGCTCCCAGTCCTGGAATAACAAATGCTGCAGCTAATCCAGCAAGTCCTCCCAATACTGCTCCAGTTGCTGCACCCCCTAAGGTGCTTCCAACAACAGTTTCAGCTCCTGTGGCTGCTCCCTCCTTGATGCTGAAGATCTTACAGGAGTATTTAGATAGGGGTGTTAACTTTTAGTAAAGGGTCAGTAAGAAACAAGTTTTGTGCCTACAGCCTTGGAAATATTTGCATAATTATCCTCTTTTAGCTTTTTTTCTAAACCTTGGTTTATTTCTGCTAAAAGCTGGGGTCCTTGGTAAATCATGCCTGTAATAAGTTGGACAAGAGATGCTCCAGCCTTAATTTTAGTATAAGCATCCAAAGCGCTAAACACTCCCCCACTACCAATAATTACAAACCTGTTTTTATAATTTTGATAAGCCAAAGAAATTAGGTGGTTGGAACGGGAAAATGTTGGTTTACCGCTGTAAAATCCTACAGAGAACTTGTTTTTCTCTGTCAGTTCTAAAGTAGATTTGTCTTTTTGCAGATTGCCAAAAATTATACCTTTTGGGCAGTGATTGGCAATAATTTTTAACATAGCAAGAATTTCTTTATCAGTCGAGGAAATTGGCATTTTGATAAACAGAGGTTTTTTAAGTTTGAGTTTATCTACTTCCTTGAGCAGCTGGTCAAGCTTTGAAGGAGTATAAAATGTAACAGCTCCTTTTAAATTTGGGCAGCTGATATTTAATTCATAATAGGCATTTTGAACTCCAGCTTTTTCAAATGCTTTAAAAGCCCTAACTATATCCTGTACACTCTCTTGTTGGTTTAAAGCAGCAGAGTTAGTTCTGCCAATACTAATACCAATAGGAATATCAAAAGTTTTACCAGTAAGCTTGGAAGCTATAGCAGCAGCCCCTAAATTTTTAAAGCCTTTATTTACCATAAAGGATTTAGATTGTGGTAGCCTGCCTAATCTTGGTTTTGAATTACCTTCATAAGAATTATTGGTTATAGTGCCAACACTTTGGAAGCCAAAACCTAAACTGCCAGAAATCTGGGTCAGTTTAGCATCGTAATCAAATCCAGCAGAAAGCCCTAAGGGGCTGTTAAACTTAATTCCAGCCAAAGTTTGGGAAAGGCTGGGGTAATTTTTTACCAGCTGTTTTTTTAATAGACTCTTAGCCCATTTTTGTTCCCCTAAGTACTCTCCAAAAGAGGTCATCACAACATGAACTCCCTCAGGATCAAACTGAAATAAAATAGGTTTTAAAAAATACTGGTAGCTATATTTAGTCAGGGTAATCAGCATGCTGAAATTTTAACACAGAGTAAGGCTAGCTTTCTGGAGGTGTTCGTCCCATTGGGGTAACTCTGTACTTTTGTTCTATTTTGGCAAACCTTTCTCTGCCTTTAAAAACATGACCAAATAAAGCAACTGCTCCAATAGCGGTAATAGCTATAATCCCATAAGGACTCTCTATTGCTTGGGTGAGCGGATACACTACTGGAGAATTGGTGATAACAGACAAATCAGTTTGTGTTAAAGCAGTAATAGGTTTAGTGCATTCAGCCAGTGAGGTTAATAATAATACACCTGCCAGAGCTCCTAAACCATACCTTTTATATTTATCCCTCCACAACATGCTGTTAATTCCTCCTCCATAAGAGAAATGTTGTTTTTTAACCTCGGTGGTGATTACTTCCACATTTGGTCCAGCCAAAGGGATTATCTCTGCATCAACTGTATAAGGTTTAAACTCAGTTTCGGCCGGATCTGGCATATTAATAAATTTACGATTGTATAGTAAAAGATTATAATAAGAGTTAGCTTAAGATTAGGTAAATCTTTGGCAAGGAATTCATGAAAAAGGTTTTACTGCTGCCCTTAATATTACTGGTTATTTTATTAGGAGGAGTATATTTAATCCAACCTTCCCTGTTTGATAAAATTCTTTACTATTCTTACTGTGATGAGCCTATTTTATATAGAGTGGATACTGTTGATCCCAGGTTTAATCTTTCAAAAGAAGATTTTTTATCTGATATTTCTGATGCCTCCCAAATTTGGGATATACTTGAGGGGAAAACTCTCTTTGCTTATGATCCTAAGGGTGATTTAAGCATTAATCTAATTTATGATCAAAGACAATATTTAACAAATAGAATCACCCAGATAGAGAAAACTGTTCAATCTGGCAAGCAAACGTTAAAGCCTCAAGTTGAGCAATTTAAGCAGGAGTCAGCTGCTTTAAATGAAAAAATAGTTGCTTTAAACAAGGAAGTGCAAGATTGGAATAATAAAGGAGGAGCCTCTCCTGAGGAATTTGAAAAAATTATTCAAAGACAAAAAAGCCTGCAGCAGGAAAAAGACAGGTTAAATGTACAAGCCAAGCAGTTAAATTTATCTGCAGATGAATATAATTCCCAAGTTGGGGAGTTAAATCAAAATATTAATACTTTCAATAATGCCTTGGAAGAAAGGCCGGAAGAAGGTATTTATAAAGGCCCGGAAAACAAAATTGAGATCTATTTTAACAATGATAAACCAGAGCTTATTCATACCATTGCCCATGAATTGGGGCATGCCATAGGGATTGCCGGGCATGTTAGCAACTCAAAATCTATTATGTATGCCAAAACAAGCAAAACATTAACTCTCACAGAAGAAGATATATCAGCTTTAAAAGAAGTTTGTAAAAAACGTTCCACTATTGAGGATACTGTCAAACTTTTTCCTTCAATATTCTTACAGGTTTTTAATCAGGTAATCAATTAAAAAAGCTGAAAGGACTGCTCCTTAAGAGGTTCTTTTTAAAGCTTGCCTGCCCTTTCTCATTTGGCCAGCTACTTCTTTTCTTGCTCTTTTTGCTTCCATCCTAATGGTATGAGCATAAGCTGTTGCTTTATCTTTTGCTTTTGAGACTGTGTCTTTAATTTTCTGTTTCATCTTTTCATCAGTTAGGACTTTAGTGGCAGCAGCAGCAATGCCAGCGCCTATCACTGCTCCTGTTACTCCAGCAATCACTGGGTTCATACTTTTATTGCTTTTATCCTTATTTTGGTCCATTCTGTCTCACCTCCTTCTTGTTATTCTTTTTCTTCCCCTTCTTCATAATTAGAAAGCTTGCAAGACTTGCTAGAATTTTCATAAAGCTTTTACATATATTTAAATTGTATAAAGTGTCTTCTTGGTAAGGTAAAAACAGCCAGCAGCCAGCCAAAGATAAATCCTCCAATATGTGATGCAAATGCTATTCCTCCAACTCCTGCTGGGTTTAGGGTCATAGAGGCTACACCAGAGAAAAGCTGGGTAATAAACCAAAAGATAAGCAGGAAAAAGGCTGGCATATCAATAATGGTGATAAAAATAAAGATAAAAACTAAAGTCTTAATCCTATTGAAAGGAAACCTGGCAAAGTATGCCCCCAATACCCCTGCTACTGCTCCAGAGGCCCCCAGCATAGGAATAGTATCGTAAGGAATGAAAACATATTGAGCTAAACCAGCTGCAACGCCTGATAAAAGATAGAAGATAGGATAAAAAACTCTTCCGAAAGCTGCCTCCACATTATTTCCAAATACCCACAAAAAAATCATATTGGAGAAAATATGCAAAAATCCTCCATGTAGAAACTGGCTGGTAACAAAGGGAAACAAACTTTGAACGTTTCCAAAATCAACCTGGGAAGGAATTAAAGCAAACTGCAGGATAAACAGTTCAGGAATAGCTGAGGTTAGTTCTAAATAAAAGACAAAGAAATTGATAAAAATAATAAGTATTGTCCAGATTGGAAATTTATGGATGCGGTTGGTATCTTTTAAGGGTATCATAGAACCCCGAGTGTATAAAAAGAAAATAGTAAAAGCTTAAATGTTTGGTAAGAAAATAGAATGTATCTTTTTGTGGTAAGATATAATAAATGTATTCAAGATTTTTGTCTCCATTTTCCTGGCTGTTAAGCTTTTTTATTCTGCTTTTTGTTTATACAAAACTAATTGGTCCTATCCCCTTTTCAGTTTCCTCTGTATCTACCTCAAAATCTACAACTTTTGATGTGACTGGAGAAGGTAAAGCTTTAACAAGTCCAGATATAGCCTCTATTAATGCTGGAATAACAGCTCAGGCAGCTACAGTAAAAGGTGTTCAAGATCAAATAAATTCTGCAATAAACAGAGTTTCAGCAGGATTAAAAGAGATAGGCGTAGATTCTAAAGATATTCAAACCAGAAATTATGATATTCACCCCAATTATGATTACACATCAGGTCAGCAAAGAATAACTGGATATGGTGCCAATACTACCTTACTTATTAAAGTTAGAAATTTAGACACTGTTAACAATGTAATAGACACAGCCACAGCAAATGGAGCAAACCAAATTTCAGGAGTTACTTTTGATATAGAAGATAAAACTAAAGTAGAAAATGAAGCCAGGCAAAAAGCAGTTTCAGAAGCTAAGAAGAAAGCAGAAGAGGCAGCTAAAATTGCTGGATTTAGGTTGGGAAGAATTATAAACTATTCTGAAAATAAAGCTGGGGGTATCAGGCCAGTTCCTTTGATGATGGAAGCTGCAGATAAAGCCAGTGGCGCTCCAACCCAGGTCGAGCCTGGTTCCTCTGAGGTAACAATCAGTGTTACTTTAAGTTACGAAATTCAGTAAAAAAGATCCCATAGTTTGACTTGAAGCTAAAACAAGAGTATAATATGCAGAACATGATTGACTTTTTAAATAGTATAAAAGTTCTAATAGTGGGCACCTTGGCCTCATCTGGGATTATTGTTGGATCAATTAACCCAATTGGTGTGTCTGTACCCTTAATAGGATCTACCTCTGCTAGCCCAGTTCAAATAGAAGAAAAACCTGCTTCAAGTTCTAAAGTCTTAGAAACCGTCCAAGAAATCAAAGAGCAATTACAGCCTGCTGTTAGTCCAAGCCCAAGTTCTAATGCTATTACTAGTACTCCCCAGCCTTTGAATGAAGAAAAATACCTATTCGCAAAGGGCACATATTCCTATTTAGGGCAAAAGATAGAGTATATATTTATAATTCCTAAAAAGGGTGGAAGTTTTAATGGAGGTATCAAAGGAGCCTGTCAATCTCAATTTCGTGCTGAATATGCTGGTGGAGAAGGTGGAGAGATCAAGGGTAAGGCTGGTGGAGAATGTAAACTATTTTTTGTAAATTATAAAGGTTCAACAGATTTTACAGGCAGATTATACCAGCAGCAAAAACTAATTGAGGTAGAAATTCCCAACTCTCCTTTAAAAGGCCCAATTAAACTAAACTACCACTAGACTCTTATCAATGTTTATTCATTTTGAAGATTGGTCGTTACCTACATTTATATCTACTTTAAGAGCAAAAGGATTACCAAATATTGGAAAATTAATCAAAGTATACGCAACATATCACGATCCTAGAGAAACAACTTCAAGATTATTTCTATCCGTTTGTGAATCAGATCATGCACCTTTTACAGCAGAAGAAGTTTTTACTTTTGAAGAACGGGGGTCTTATTTTGGGAATAACCTCGAGTTAAAACTTGACGAATTAGGATTACAAACAGTAGGAAGGGATGTTAGCAGGGCCCTTTTTAGATTCGCAAATAAATATAGATTCTGTCAGACTGCTATGGCTGCAAAGAAGGAAGGAAAATGGCTATTTGACCATCCTTTTGAAGATATTGATGGATTAGACCGCGATGGAAGCCAAATTCATCTTGATATTTTTTATCCTTCATCCATTCAGACGCTTAAGAAAATTACAGATATTAATAACAGAGAGTTGGTTACGGGATGGAGAGAACACAAATTTTTAATGAAACAAGTTAGTTTAACTCAAGAAGGTCAACACAGGCATCCTGAAAGATAATCTCTTAAGTATAGGCAATGAGATTTTACTGGTGAGTAAGTAACTGATGGGCATTGCCTAAAACAATTAATCCTGTTAATACATTTGAACACATTAATACTCGATTAAGTTTGCTATACGGTAATCCATACTTTTGTCTTAAAAATTCAGATACACAAATAGTTCCTAGGCCAAATACAATACCATGAGCGTAAAGAGAATCCATTCCAAAATACTTTATCAAATGATTGATTCCTGGGCTTATCTCCACTGTTCCAGGTATTCTAAGACCAATATCTGTAGTTAAAGAATCAAGCAGTTTTAAAGGTGTGGTAGCTATTAGGTTGGTAATATAAAAGTTCCGTTCTTTCATATAAACCTTTTACAATATGGTTGCAAAAAAGTAAATCTATAACCGCCTTGCCAGAATCCCGCCTTTTTAAAGCGGGTTGTGAAGGCCAAGCGAGTTTATAGGATTTTAACATAAAACGTCTGGAGTTTCTTTTGGCTTGGTGCTGCGCAAAAAGTCCTTTAAAATAGACTATTTTTTCCTAGAAAAAGGTAAGTCAGCCTGCATAGGTTCGTTTATCCTAGCTTTTAAACTCCATAACCAGCTTTTGCGTGAATCTGTAAGTAAAGCATCAAGTAATTTTAGGTCTTCTGTCGTAGCAAATATTCTATTGAATTCATTTAATTGATGAGTATTTTTATTTACTTTAAAGCCAAACCTAGTTTCAACAACTATGTTGCCTAAGACGTCTGCAGTACTCCTACCTAAACCGGAGGTAACAAGGTCGCATTCAGTAATTAATCGGAGTAAGTTTGGTGAACTTTGTGCTGGGTTAAAATCCCAAAGATGGGCTTCAGCTATTGTTGATCTTGTTACCTTTAAAGAACCATGAAATCCGGATTTGCCTAATACCATCTTAATCTTTTGTTCGGTAGGGATTAACTTTTCGTTGGAGATTGTCCGTCTTGATCTGGCTTGCGTAAAAGCAAGCGCTCTTGCAAATAACAAATCATATTTGCGAAGATCTAAATCTCCAGAAATTTTTTGCGCATCCTCTAAAGCTAAGAACCCCTGAGGGTCATATAGGGCAGCTTGTATATCGACTGATTCTGGACTGGCTGGTATAGACATTTGGATATTTTACCACTAAGTGGCTAGTACCTTTTAGAGAGCATGTCACATATTGTTTTAGGTTCAAATGGATAAAGCAAATTAATTGAGGATTTGAATAAATTTATACGCAATATTTTCCCAACTTAAATTTTGAACTTTTTTAAAAACTTCCTCACTCATTTTTTTATGCTCCTCCTTATTGATAAGTAAGTTTTTAATTTTTTTGGCAAGAAGGATTGGATTGCTGGCAGAAGTTAGCAAAGGCCCATGTTTTTTACCTAACATATTTGATATACCTGTAACATCTGTTAGTATTACCGGCACTGAACATGCCATAGCCTCCAGTGCTGCCATACCAAATGATTCATACTGTGAAGGCATTACTACCACTTCTGAGGCAGAATAATAGTAAGGCAGTTCTGTATGATTTTTTTGGCCTACAAATTTCACATAAGAATGAATTCCTAAGAGCAGTTTCAGCTCATTTAGACGTATTACCTCTTCAGTTAGTTTTTCTTTACTGCTGGTGCCACCTACAATCCAGAGGCAAAATTGTAACTGAGGATTTCTTTGAACTAAAATTTTGATAGCAATAAGCAGCACATCAAGCCCTTTTAATGGTTCTATTCTGCCTACATATAAAATAATCTTATGGTCTAAATCTGCCTTAACTACTTTCTTAGCTTCTTGTTTATCAGTGGCCTTAAAAACTTTGAGATTAACTCCGGGGGAAAGCAGGGCTATTTTTTTCAAAGGGGCATCATATAAAGTATGAATATATTCCAAATCTGACTCGCTGGTGGCAATAATTTTATCTGCTTTTTTCGCCAAAAGTATTTCAGCCTTGATTCTTTGAAGCTCTTCTTTTTCATCCTCTCCCCTGGCAACCAAATTCTTCATTAAAGCCAAAGTATGGAAAGTCACAAACAAAGGGATATGGTATCTTTTTTTAAGCTCCAAACCAATAAGTCCTGAAAGGTAATAATGAGCACTTATTAAATCATATTTCAAATTCTCCTGCTCAGTAAAGGCCTGAATGTTATTTGCAAATTCATCAGTATATTCTAGTAGTTCCTTTTTAGGGATATTTACCAGTTTTCCTGCAGGCAGGTGAATTACTCTTAGGTTTTTTTGCACTTCTACAATTTTTGGGCTGTCTGTATCTTCACAGCGGGTAAATATATCAATAAAAAGCCCTTTTTCTGCTAAAATTTTTGACAGCTCTAAAACATAGGTATTCATGCCACCAATTTGGGCATCTTCTTCATCAGACAAGGGACAAGTATGATAGGAAATTACAGCCAATCTTTTAACTTTCATATCAAGGAAGTATTATAATACAAAGCTATGATTAAGCTAGTTGCTTTTGATTGGAATGGAACACTCTTTGCAGATACATATACTGGGTATATAAGCACTAAAGAAGTATTTAAGATACTCAATTTAGAATTTATAAGTTTTAAGACTTTCATACATTATTTTGAAATACCTGTAAAAAATTTCTATATGGCACTCGGGGTATCTGAAGAAGAGGTAGTTGCTAAGACATCTCTAATCCAGAATACATTTCATCCACATTATGAACGAAATGCAGCAAAGACAAGAACTAGAGCTTATACAAAAAGGCTGCTAATATGGTTGAGGAATAATAAAATAAACTCAATTATTTTTAGCAATCATATTGACCAGTCCCTAAGAAAACAGCTTAAAAGGCTAGGGATAGAAAGCTATTTTGATGAAGTTATGGCTAATTCTCACCTTGAATCTGCTTTTAAGGGGAGAACTAAGAAAGAAAAATTACAAGAATATATAAAGAAAAAAGGCCTTTTAGTAGAAGAAGTATTGATTGTTGGTGATACTGTTGAAGAAATAGAAATCAGTAAGGAAATTGGGGCAGTAAGTGTGGCAATTACTCATGGTAATTGTTCCCTAGCCAGATTAAAAAAAGCCAGGCCTGACTTTTTAATTAGCAGCCTAAAGGAAATAATTAATATAATAAAAAGAATAAATGATGCTTCTGTTATTTAGGTAGGGGTAGATCTGGAATTGCCCCTTTGGCAGTGACTATTAACATTGGATCATCTTCAAATCCTCTGATAATTTTATAGTTTTCCAAAAAGGGCTGCTGCTTATCTGCTCCAATATAAAGAGCTGTTCCAGGCAGACTTTTGACAATTTCCATCACCCTGGTATTTGGCAAAGACCCAATATAGATATTGCCATATTTAAAAAACTTAAACTCTCCTATCCTGGCAGGCTGCTGATTTTGTTTTATAACTTCTTTTGGATTTAATTTTGTATAAGTAGGATAAGCAAACTCCATATTATCTATGTCATTTGAAAGCAAAATATAGTCAAACTTTCCTTTATTTTTTAAAGCAATATCAGTTGCCTGTTTTGCAGGGTAAGACCAAAATCTGGCATGTTTTTTAGGAGAGACAAAATAAAATCTATCAAAAAATAACACATATTGGAAAATAAAAACTATAGCAATTGGTAAAACTAGTAATCTGTATGAGGATTTTGAGCGGTTATCCCAGAGTTCCCTTAAACCTAATCCAGAAAGAATAATCAGTGGAGGAAGCATTAGAGAGCTTCTTAAAGAATGTGGCCCCCCTACTAAACTGGTAGGAATTGGAGCAACTGCCATCCAGCCCAAAAGTAAAATTAACAGTCCTTTGTTAGTCCTGTACAGATATATAATTCCTATTATTAGTAATACTGCCTCAATCCAAAGCAGCCCTCCCATCTCTGCCCCGTTATGTCTGACTTGCCTATCTCCATGCAAAAACAAAAAATCTGGGAAAAAATTTCCTAAATAGTTTTCAGCAACTACAGCAGCCAGTTCTAAATGAGGGGTATGGAGTTTATAGGAGGTGGTGGGAGACAGGCTATCAAGCCTTCTCTCATTGTTTACCTTTTGAGAGATTGCGGACCGCAGGGCTGGGTCTTTGAAAACATTAATAATATCAAACCTATCTTGTTTTCCCCGGCTTAGGGTTAGGTAAACACTCAGCAAGCTAGAGGCTGCAATAATTAAAACTGCTATCAAAAACAATGGTTTTTTGAGGTATTTTAAAAGGCTTTTTTCCCCCATCCAAACTAGTAGTAGAGTTGTAAAAAGAGGGATGGTTAACCTGTATGTTGAGTAAGTTTGGGTTGCCAGCAAAAAACTTATCCCAAAAATTAAAAACCAGTACCCTTTTTTAAATCCCTGTAAAAAGGCATAAAACCCCAGCAAAGTTAAAAGCAAGGCAAAATGAGATTCAAAAGGGCCCCTGCTTAAACTTAGCTCCCAAGGGTTTAAAGCAGCAAGGCCAGCCATAAAAAGCCCAGTATTTTCAGAAATTAATTGTTTGCCCAAAAGATATATCAGAAATACTATTCCTATACCTGATAAAACAGAAACCATTCTGGAGGCAAGAGCAGTAGGACCAAAAGCAGCAGCAAAAGGAACCGAGGCATAAATATATCCTCCAGGCCTGCCTCCACCTAAAGAAAAAACCAGAGGTAAAAAGTTGCCTTTCTGGTCATATCCTCCTGTTTTATATATTGAATAAGCATCGTAAACTCCTGTTAGACTGTCTCCATACATAGCTATTGGGTTTTTATCAATTTGAAAGAAACGAAGTGCAGCAGCGAGGACAATAATCAGAATTAAAATAAATGTGGGCTGTCTCACAGCTATAAATATACTACGAGTGTTATAAATATACTATTATGGAAAAAGCAACTTTGGCTGGAGGTTGCTTTTGGTGCACAGAAGCAATTTTCAAAAGATTAAAAGGTGTTTTAAAGGTAACTCCAGGTTATGCTGGAGGGGAAATGGCTAATCCTAGTTATGATGATGTTTCTACAGGAAAAACTGGATATGCAGAAGCTGTCCAGATTGAATTTGATCCTAAAGTTATCCCCTTTGAACATCTCTTAGATATTTTTTGGGTAATACATGATCCAACTACTTTAAATAAACAAGGACCAGATATAGGCACTCAATACAGGTCAGCAATTTTTTATCATAATGATGAACAAAAGAATATCGCTTTAGAATCCAAAGAAAAAATGGAAAAAGAAGGAGAGTTGAGTGACAGAATTGTAACTGAAATTGCTCCTTTAGGTAAGTTTTACACAGCTGAGCAGTATCATCAAAATTACTATGAAAGAAACAGAGGGTTAAATCCCTACTGTTCTTTAGTAATAGATCCTAAAATACAAAAGTTACTGGATAAATTTAATGCAGATGTAAAGGAGGAATATCTTGACCAAACAAGCTAAACTTACGCAAGAGCAGTATAATATCTGTTTTCTAAAAGGAACAGAACCTCCTTTTTCTGGAAAGTATACAAAAAATTTTGAGCCAGGAATGTATTCTTGTGTAGTTTGCGGGACTCCCCTATTTTCATCTGAAGCAAAGTTTGATTCAAAAACAGGCTGGCCATCTTTTGATAAGCCTGTACAAAATAAAAATATTGCCTATGCTGATGATTATTCTATGGGGGTCAGAAGAATTGAAGTTATGTGCAAAAAATGTGGTTCACACTTAGGGCATGTATTTGATGATGGACCTACAGTTACTGGAAAAAGGTTCTGCATAAACTCTCTAGCCTTAAATTTCATCCCAAAAAAGTAGTATATATTATATATAAACCAAATAGTAAGCTTAAGATTCCTGATAAAGGAACCAGATAATGGTTTAAATCTGCGCTTTTTTTCTTGGCTACTGTTAAAGATGCCCCAATTCCTAGGGTAAACAACATCATTCCTGATATTACTCCAATATGAAAAATGAGCAGATAAAAAATGGCTAAGTTAGTATTTTTGATGGTGCCTAAAATGAGTAGTGCTATAGCAGTGCTTCCTGCCAATCCATGAACAAGTCCAATAATAAGAGGTCTTAAAGTTTGAAATAACCCTAAATGATGAAAGCTATTTCTTAGTCCTGTTGGAAGATGTAAGTGTAAGTGTGAGTGTTTTGAACTGCCTTCTGGGTGAGGATGTTTGTGCAAAGTAAGTGGAGTAAATCTTTCAGATATTTTAGAAGTAATGCCTGTAAGATTTAAGATTCCTAAAATAACTAGCATCACACCTACAAAAAATTCCAAAATTAGTCCTAGCTGCTCAGGGACTACAAAAGCATAAATAATAATGGGAATTCCAACCAGTGTTACTGTAACTGAATGCCCTATTCCCCATAAAATCCCCACTAAAGCATTGCTTGCTATCCCCTTTTTTTGACGGGAAATAATGGTAGTTACTGCCACAATATGATCTGCATCTGTTGCATGTCTTATCCCCAGCAGGAAACTTAAAGTTAAAATGCTAATTAAATCTGGAAACATAACTTCTTGTTGATTATAATTGAATAATGGATGATTCAAAACTACAAGAGTTTCTAAAAACTATTGATAAATCTAAATTTACCAATGCCCCTTATGTTAAAAGAGTAGAAAAACCCTGGGGGTATGAGCTTCACTGGGTTGATTCTGGTTTGCCATATATGGGAAAGATATTACATATAAATGCCGGCACTAAAATAAGCCTGCAAATACATGATAAAAAACAAGAGAGCTGGTTGCTTGCAAACGGTAGAGCAAAAATTATTTGGGAAGATACAAAGGATAATTTGCAGGAAACAGAAATGCAGACAGGTTTTGGATATACTTGTAATTTAGGACAAAAACACAGATTGGCTGGGATTACAGATTGTGACATTATTGAAGTATCAACTCCTGAAATTGGCAATACTTATAGGTTGGAAGATGATTATTCAAGGCCAACTGAGACAGAAGAGATGAGAAAAGACCCCAATAGAGGTTGGAAGTGATATAATCCCCCAATGGTATCTAGGGAAACAGAGGCAGGTTGGCCTGTTTTAATTCAAGGAGGCATGGGAGTTGGCGCTTCCAATTGGAGACTAGCAAGAGCAGTAGCTTTAGCTGGAATTAAAAATAATTTGCCTGTATTAGGAGTAGTATCCGGGACTGGAGTTGAGGTTACAATGGCGAACCAACTTCAAAACGGTGATCCGGGTGGGCATATACAAAGAGCTTTAGAGTATTTTCCTCATCCTCAAATTGCAGAGAACATACTGAATACATATTACAGAGATGTTAGAAAACCCCTAACTGCCCGTTATAGAAGCACACCCAGGCCAAGTGATTTATTGAGTAATGATCCTGAGGTGAGAAGGCCAATTACTGAACTTAGTGTTGCTGCTAACTTTGTGGAGGTGTATTTGGCAAAAGAAGGCCATGATGGGCCAATTGGTATCAACCATCTGGAAAAAATTCAACTACTCCACTTGCCCAGATTATACGGAGCCATGCTGGCAGGGGTTGACTATCTATTAGAAGGAGCCGGCATTCCAGATCAAGTCCCTGGGGTATTAGATAAATTTGCAAGAAATAAAGCTGCTGAGTATAAAGTAAATATTGCGGGATCAAGAGAAAGGTTAGAATTAACCTTTGATCCAAGCAATTTTGGAGTAGAATCCTTGCAGCCATTAAAACGGCCAACATTTTTAGCAATTATTGCTTCTAATCTTCTGGCAAAAATACTAGCTGATGAAAATAGGATATCAGGTCGCGTTGATGGGTATATTATAGAGAAACCTACAGCAGGAGGGCACAATGCTCCTCCTAGAGGTAGGCTTGTGTTAAACAACCGAGGTGAACCAGTTTATGGTGAAAGGGACGAGGTGGATCTTGTGCAAATTGCAGCCTTGAATAGACCATTTTGGTTGGCTGGTTCTTATGCAAGCCCTGCAAAGTTTGCAGAAGCTCTTGCTTCTGGAGCCATGGGTATTCAAGTTGGAACAATTTTTGCATTAAGTGAAGAGTCAGCAATTAGAGATGAATACAAAGTGTGGCTGCGAGAGCAGGCTTTTAGCGGCAAGTTTGATATCGTTACTTCGCCTACTGTTTCACCAACTGGTTTTCCTTTTAAAGTAGCGCAAAAGGATGGGACACTTTCGCAACAGGCAGTTTATGATGCAAGAAAAAGAAGGTGTACACAAGGGCATTTAGTTGAGGTGTATCAAGCAAAAAATGGCGCATATGGTGTTAGATGCCCAGCTGAACCAACTGAAGCTTTTTTGCAGAAGGGTGGTAAACTAGAAAACGCTAGAGGCAGCGCATGTATTTGTAATGGTTTGCTTGCAACTGTTGGACTGGGACAAAAAGATAAATTAGGTGAAGAACCAGCAATTATTACCTTAGGAGATGATGTATCATTTATTGCAGATATTGGCAATAGAAGATATACAGCAGAAGATGCTATTTTGTATTTATTTAAAGAATAGTTTTAATAGCATCAGTCAGGGCAGAATTTCTAAAATAAGAAAAGATTTGCTCTTCCCAATTTGGGTTTTTTATATTAATATCTGGGTCTACTCCCCTGCCTTCTATTGGTAAATTATCATCCCTTAAAGTGATTGAATGAACTAAAAAGATAGAATATTTTTCTTTTTGGGAGATTTGATTGTCCAAAGGGAAAACTCTTTCTACTGTCCCCCACCCTTTGGTAGGGGTGCCAAGCACTACACCAATTTTGTATTTTTTCATGGCAGCTGCCATCATTTCTGCAGAAGATTGAGTGCCATTGTCCACTAGTACTACCACTTGTTTATATTTGCTGATACTTGTTAGTTTGTCAGTTGGAGTTTTGAATGGTAAATACTCTCCTTTATGATAAAAATCAAAAGCATATTGCCCTTTGCCTAAGAAGAATCCTAAAAAGTAAGCTGTTGCATCTATTGCTCCACCAGTATTTCCTCTTAAATCTAAAATGAGTCCATTTAAAGTATTATCATTTTTATAACTTTCAAAGGCTTTTTGGAATTCCTCTAAGGTGGTGGGAGAAAATTTCTTAAATTGTAAATACAAGATTCCATCTGCAGGGATTCTGGTAAATATTGTTGGTTCTACCTGGTTTGTATCATATCTTAGCTTAGTATCTTTTTGAGTTAAAGTTTCTTTGGCATAAGTAATTTCTTTTAGCTTTTCTTTAGCTTGTGGGGATTTGTCTTCTTTAAGTTCTACAGATTTTTTCTCAAAGGCTTGGGCAACAGCTGTTTCTGATGCTCCTTTTTGTAGGCCTAAGTCTTTATATAAATCCTTTTGTGGATTAATATTTGAAACAGTATTTTTAAGCTGTTGTTCTAAAGCCTGAGTATAAAGTCCTGACCTTCCAGGAGGGTTCAGTGATGCTAAAACTGAGGAGGCAACAGATGAGGTAAATTTACTTTTTTGCTGCTCATTCATTTTGCTGGTAACTTTTTCAGTTATTTCAAGAAGAGCATTTTTATCTTTAAGCTTTACTATTACCTGATTACTTCCATTTTTGTCCAAAGATAATTTAAATAAATCTAAAAGTTCTGCATCAGAGATCTTATCCCAGTAATTGTCTTTAATTTTGTCATATACTTCTGAGATGAAGAGAACTTCCGGCTTTGCAGTAAAAGCTTTTGGAGTATTTTTTTTAAAATTAACCCCAAGCCCTACACCTAAAGAGAAAATAACGAGGACAAGAAGAATAGTTTTAAATGGCAGCTTAGATATCCTTTTAACCTTCATCCATGTAGTATATAATAATTCACATGGATTTTTTAAGTATTACTTTAGTTGTTGCAGGGCTGGTTCTTTTTGAAACTGTTTCTTCTTTAGATAACGCTGTAATTAACGCTGAAGTTTTATCCACCATGGGTAAAAAGGCTAGAAGGTGGTTTCTGGTATGGGGACTTTTTATTGCTGTTTTTTTACTTAGGGGTTTGCTTCCCTGGGCAATAGTTTGGGCTGTTAATCCTACACTTGGGCCAGTAGGATCTTTTACTGCAGCTTTAAGCAGCGATCCTGCAGTTGCGGAAGCAATTGAGTCTTCTAAACATATTTTACTTTCTGGAGGAGGTATATTTTTAGTATTCCTATTTTTTCACTGGTTATTTTTAGAACCTAAAAATTTTGGTTTAAGAGGTGAAAGATTTTTCCAAAGCAAAGGAGTTTGGTTTTATGCTGTTGTTTCTATAGTTTTGGCAGTTGTGGTTTGGTTTGCTATAAAAATAGACCCTTTAATGGCTTTTGGAGCAGTGGTTGGATCTACTGCTTTTTTTATTACCCATGGTTTTAAAGGAAATGCCAAGCAAGCAGAAGAAAAATTAATACACAAAGGAGGTACAACATTATCTGACACTAGCAAGATTTTATATCTGGAGGTAATTGATGCTACCTTTTCTATAGATGGAGTGGTTGGAGCATTTGCTTTTACTTTATCTGTGCCTTTAATTTTGCTGGGTAATGGTATAGGAGCATTGGTAGTCAGGCAGTTAACAATTTCAAATATAGATAGAATTAAAAAATATATCTACTTAAAAAATGGAGCTATGTATTCAATCTTTTTTCTAGGAAGTATAATGCTTTTGGATAGCTTTGGAGCCCATATCCCTTCTTGGGTTTCCCCTATTGTTACTGCTATGGTAGTGGGTTACTTTTTCTTAAAATCCAAAAAAGTTTTAACTTAAATTACTTTAACTAAAACTATCATAAAGTTATCAAGATAAACTGTTTTCCAAGTATTATCCCGTGTCACAGAGTTTAAAAAGTTTCTGCCCCAGGGAGTTTGGTCTGTTCGGGAGAAAATGATGGTTTTAAAGCTATATTTTTTATCTAACTCCTTAAACTTGGAATAGTCTGCTTGAGAAGGAATATATTCTTCAGTAAGGAATTTTGTAGGGTAAGCTTCTGGTCTGCCATCTACAAATACTTGGTAGTTGGGGTAACCTTTGTAAATAATATAACTGCCTATATCAAAATTATTATAGATTGGTCCGGATAGCTTATTGCTTATCACAAAATCCATAGCTGCCTTAACATTTTCTACAAACTTAAGTTGAGGCTTACTTTTTAAATAAGAAAAACTTTCAAAAATCAAAAGAATTATTGTTAGAGTAGTAAGAATTATAAAGAAGCCCTTTTTTGCTATAGATGCTGGGATACTAAGCAGTGCTGCAGGTAAAGATAAAAATACCAGGTATGGCAGGCCTCTGACATTTATTAAAGCCAAGGCAACACCAAAACCAGCAATCAAGATATTTTTAATTTCAAAGACTCTTTTGTATGCAGCAAAGAGAAGAATTAAAGCAGTCAAACCTATTGTTATTTTGGCATAGATAATATTAGGATCAATAAAACCAATACTCTCCAAAAGAAAAATGGTTTGATTTTCTACAATAGTATAACCATAGTTTTTAGTTACATTTAAAGGATAAAGAAAACCTGCCAGCCCATTAGGATTAATCAAACTTGCTGCAACCGATAATACAAAGATAATCCCTAATATCTTTACCTTCCCACTTCCGATGTGGGAACGTAGATGATGATATAGAAGATGAAGCAGAAATATAGCTTGTAATATTAAACCTACAAAAAAGTAGATGTGGGTATTTATCCAAATTAGCTGAATTGCTGGTAGTAGATAAATTAATTTTGTTGGCCCTCTTAAAAATCTTTCTAATATGTAGTAAGTGCTGGCTGTAAAAAGAAAGCTGAAAATTTCTGGCCTGAATTCTGTTCTTTCTCTTAAAACATGAAAGAAAATATATCCAATGGGAAGCAGAAGTAGACTTTTTTCTTTAGGAATAATTTTTAAAATAATCCAAATAGAAAGCAAAAAAATAAGGATTTTAATAACTAGTAAGCTTTGAAGCCCTATACTTTGGCTTGTTAAGTAAACCCAGACCTCAAATAGCCAATGTGTATTTATAAAAGGAAAATCTGGGT
The DNA here is from genome assembly GCA_964500725.1 of uncultured Gammaproteobacteria bacterium. Classification (GTDB taxonomy): domain Bacteria; phylum Patescibacteriota; class Microgenomatia; order Daviesbacterales; family UBA10151; genus UBA10151. The sequence continues at coordinate 39,600 of CAZCNP010000005.1, read as the reverse complement.
TGGTATAAGAAAAAAGATTAGCCTTTGGGACAGATTTTGTCTGCCAAATAATCTCTCCCAGTTTTAAGTGTCTTCCTAAATCCTGATCAAAAGAATGGTCTGCTTTAAAAAGAAAGGAAAAAACAAAAAATAGAAGCAGTAATTTAATCCACATTACCAAATTGTATCATCGTTTGCCCTTGTCAAAAACTGTCATTCGGCCGATTGCGTGATTTATTACGCGATTATTGCGTGATTTTGTGGTATACTATAATATATAAATATGCTTCAACCTCAATATAGTATTACCTCCACTATTTTATCCAGAATTGCTGAGATTGCAGAAATTAAAGCTGCAATAGAAAGATCAAGAGTTTTGCCTTTGAATGAAGCTCAACTAAGAAGGCAGGCAATTTTGAGGATGGCTCATACTTCTACCTCTATTGAGGGAAACAAATTAGCCCAATTTGAAGTAGGGAAAGTTTTAGAAGGCAAAGCAGTCAGGGCTCCTCAAAAAGATATTTTAGAGGTAGAAAATTACTATAATGCTTTAAAGCTGTTAGATGAGTTAAGCAAGAAAAAAGGAGATATTACTATAGATGAGGTATTAAGTTTGCACAAAGCAGTAGTTAAAGGTTTGGTTGAAGACCAAAAGGTGGGAAAGTTTAGGCCTGCTGATGTGTATGTTTTGGATGATTTGGGTGATGGCAGAGAGATGCTGAGGTTTAAGGCTCCTCCTGCTCCTCAAGTTAAGAAACTAATTGAAGATTTGTTAGCTTGGCTCAAAGGTTCCCAAAAAGAAAGTATACATCCTATTATTAAGGCAGGTATACTACATTTGCAGTTTGTAACCATCCATCCTTTTACAGATGGAAATGGCAGGGTGGCGAGGCTTTTAACTCAGCTTCAGCTTTACAGGGATAATTGGGATTTTAGAAAGATTTTGGTTTTGGAAGATTATTACAATAGGGATAGAATGTCTTACTATAATGCAGAAAACAGAGCTCAAGGCAAAAATTACCAAAAGGATATGGATTTTACTACCTGGCTGGAATACTTTACCACTGGATTTTTGGTTGAGGCCAGAAAAGCTTTAGAACAAGTTCAATCAATAGGTTTTGGTAAAGCCAGCAAAAAATCGGAGCAGATCTTTTTAGATCGAGATGAAATTCAAATTATGGATTTTTTAACCACCACTGGCAGAATTACTTCTGAAGATGTGGTAGATGTGCTGGGAGTTGCAAAAAGGACTGCACAACTAAAGCTTAAAAACTTATCAGATAAAAAACTGATTAAATTAGATGGTAAGGGCCCAAGTTCTTTCTATAGCTTAGCAAAATAGGCGTTGTCCGGTTGCGTGATTGCTTGCGCGATCTTTGCGCGATTCAATAGTGCTTGCAAATGATAATTGATCGTGTATAATCAGGCTAATAATATGTCTAGTACAGCAGAAATAAATCCGGCAAAGGAGCAATATTATACCGCTGTGGCTCAATATCAAGGGCTCGTTGCTGAAGTTGGTATAGTTCGATCGTGTCTATTGGGGGGCAAGCCTGGATTTAGGACCTCGTATATATGGAATGTGTTAACTGAAGATTTTACTCCTGAACAAATGCAGGATGATCCGCGTTTTATTCAATTAAGTGAGGGAGCAGCAACTGCAATAACTCAAAGCGCAAAATATACACCTCTTAGAATAGCAAACATTGTTCCTTCCCAAGTGGCAGAGTTGAGAAAAAGATATAAGCGGAATGGAGTTAGATTGTCAACAGCTTCAGTAATAAGTTCTAAAAAGAATGTGTCAACACAGAGATTATCGTTACCTCAAGGAGAGAATGCTGGTGAAGATATATTAATTGGTGACTTAAAGCCTGCTGAATCTGTTTTAGGAGTTGCCCAAGAAATTGCAGCAAGGGCGATTAAAGATTTTGCAGATGTGGATGATAATCGAACAGACACCGAAGTTCGGGCAGATATAGAATCAGTTTTTGGTTTCGGTGTGCTTGATCGTTTGAAAGACAGAGGAGCTGGAGCAATGCTAAAGGATATTGCTTGGGCCAGAAATGCTCGGATTGAAGGTGGATTTGCTAGAGGACTTGAACTGATTGGTGAATCAGTGACTGTATTACAGAAGATGGTTATAAATGTCTTTGACGAAAGGTTAATTCGTAAGATTACTGAATTAGATGTCAGGGACGCAATTGAATCTGGTGCCTTCGGTAAACTTTAATTTTCCAAGCTACTTGCTATTTGCTTACAAATATGGGACAATTTAGGTGTGAGTAGAGTGTATTTTGTGTTTTTACAGTAATTCACCTCCACAAATCTTAAAAAGAAAGAGAGGTGAATTTTTTTGAATAATAGAAAATTATTTGTAGGTTCTTTACCTTGGTCTATTGACGATGCTGGCCTTGCGCAACTTTTTGCTCAAGCTGGTACTGTTGCATCTGCGCAAGTTATTAAAGACAGAGAAACAGGTAGATCTAGAGGATTTGGTTTCGTTGAGATGTCTTCTGATGAAGAGGCTCAAAACGCAGTCAAAAACTTAAATGGTTCAGAGGTTGAAGGTCGTAAGATCGTAGTCAACATTGCAAGACCAAGAGAAGATCGTTAAATTACTTTATACCTTAGGAAAATCTCATTATTAATTGGCTTTACTGAAAGAAGTTTAAGTTTTTTGATACTTTGAGGAGGAAAAAGGGTCCCTTCAACTAAGGTTAAGGTTGCTGTCTTTTGGCTGCCAAAGATTTTAGGAGCAATGGTTAAAAATACCTCATCTATTAAATTGGCTTTCAGAAAAGATCCTAAAAGGGTGGGACCACCCTCCATAAGTACATTCCTAACCCCCTTTTTATATAAATTCTTTGATAAAAGAGTTAAATTGTGTGGCACAGTAGTAATTTTAGAAGCTAAATTAGAGAAATTTTCAGGATGATTGGTTACTACATAATATGGCAATACTGGATCTTTACCCAGCTTTTTCCTTAATGCTTTAAAAGAGGGGCTGCTAAGGCTTTCTAGGGTAGCTCTAGCTGCCTCTTTTGCTGTGTGGCTGCCATGAATAAGGCAATCTGCATAGGCTCTAAGTTCCATTAAAGTATCATGATCAACTTTTGAACCTATTGGCCAGTAATCCTTTTGGTGTTCTAAGACTTGAATTTTTCCATCAAGGGTAGCAACAAAATTAGTATAAAAAAATGGTCTGCCTGCTTTTTTAGGGAATTTTAGATTTGGGTAGAGCATCCTTTATTAGGAGGTAGCAAAATCCAGTTTTGGAAGTAGCTTTTTAGATGCTAAGAAATTAAGGGTATGTTTTACCAAAATATAGGAAGCAGCAATACCTGTGGCAAAGAGCAATCTTTCTGCTATAACCAATGGGATTAGGTTGTGCCAAACCTGAGCTGGCAGGTTAAAAGCCCAGATCCAGGCTGCTCCCCCTACAGCATGGGCTGTAAAAGTTGTGCCTAAGCTTCTTGCCCAGAGGTTATCTCTCTTAAAGTAAGCAATAACAGGAATAAACCAAAACATTAAAGCATAATAAGGGACTTGTCTGCCAATTGGGTGTGCTATAAAGACAGCAATGCAAAGAACTGGGATAGCTAGCATCCATTTTGCATTTAGTTTTTTCTTTGAAGTAAGGGCAAAATATAAAACAGCAAAAAGGGTTGGGAAAAGTCTAATAATAGAACCAGTAGTCCAAGGGGAGCCTTTTACTAGCATATTTACAATTTCAACCCCAAATACTGAAATAATTCCAAATACAGGACCTAAAAATCCTCCAGCCATTGGAGCAAAGAAATCAAACAGGGTAAAAGATACATTTGAGCCCACGATTTTGTTAAAAGGAATCTGAAGGCTAATAAATCCTACTATAGAAAAGAGAGCTAAAAAGAAAAGTTTTTTTCTGGTTGCTGACATATTAGGGACTTAGAATAATCTACCATTTACAAATTGTCAATATTTAAATTATCGTTAGTTTTTAGTACAATAGCTCAACATGCTGGCGTGGTGGAATGGCATACACGCTCGCCTTAAGAGCGAGTGCCCAAAAGGCATAAGGGTTCGACTCCCTTCACCAGCACCCTTAAAAGGATTGGAGTAAAGTCCTACAGAGGTTATCTAGGAGTGATAATTAGAAAACTCTCAGGGCTTCTTTTAATTAGGATTTGTTGATCTGTGAGGGTTTCTTGCTGGCCATCTGTGCAGCAATTAGGTTTTTTTGATAAATCTGGGCTAACCGAAATTTCATCTGCATCGATTGTTTCAACAAGGCTCATCTTTATTGCAGCATCAATCCCTAGTCTGCTGCCTACTACTAGAGAAAGTAAATACTTTGTATATAAAGCTGAGCTTGTATTGGCACGAATTAAGATTAACCTTACTTGATTTTCAGCAATTTTCTTTTTCACTTCAAAAGTGGCTAGTACAGGCACAGCTATTGTTTCAAAAGCTGCAACATGGTTTTGGGCTAAATCATATGTTTGTCCATTGACGCGATATTGGATATTAGTAGGTCTAGTTCTATTTCCTAATTGTTTTAACGATTGTATGGCTGCTTGAACATAAATAGCTTGAATATCTTTGCCTGGATCATTTTTAGTTAAATCGTCTTTTATCATTGTGGTTCTGACTCCCAGATGTCCAAGACTGATAAGATAGGCGCAAGGGTCCATCTTGCCAGTATCATGGATTAAAACAGGGGGTTTATATCTATATGCAGTGTATTTATCGGGGGAAAAATATTCTTGCTGCTCTTCTGGAATAGGAACAGGAGTTAGATACGTTAGTCCTCTAAATAATGTGTTAGCGCTACCTCCACCCTTCAAATAAAATGTGGGAATTTTATCAGGAGGCAATTTTAGAGCATGGACTAGGCGGAAGAGCCGTTGATCTGTGCCATCCCCTGCCTCGGCAGAGATAGTTTTATATGGGGCAAGGTCAGCTGGAGTAAGCCTTAAAAAGGCATTTAATCCAATAAAGGTTTGATCGAAGATGAAGCCATCGTCAGGCAGCTCAGGCAAACCTGGCCTTCTATTCCTAACAAGAACACTTTTGTGTATCCTTACTCTTTGAGCCTCAACCACCATAACTTTGGGAGTTTAACATCTCTTTTACTATCTGTCTACTTATGGTAGACTGTTGAATTATCTAAATGATAATTCAACGGGTTAACAGCAATTTATTGCCGAAGGCGAAATATAATAATTGAAGTTAGCCCACATAAAGGGATTTCGGGGTGTAGGTCATCGGTAGACCGCTGCGTTTGGGACGCAGATGTAGAGAGTTCAATTCTCTCCACCCCGACCATTAGAGGATTCTTTTCTATCTCTTACTTATTTTTCACTCTCTTCTCAAGGCGCTAAAGTAATATTTCTGCAAAGCAAGGGGGTGAGAAATATTGAAAACTAAACTAATAGCAGGGACAGCAACAGCTATAACTGCTCTTGGATTATTTGTTTCACAAGCATTTGCTATAAATGATGTTTTTGTTCCAGCTGATGAATGTGTATCATATCAGTCTAGCGCTGTAGGCAACCCTGAGTATTTTAGCGGGGTAAATCACGGTATAGATACATATTCTGATCCTGTTGGTAGACCGGTGTCATCAAATAACCCGGGCCAATCAACTGGAGCAAAGGGAGAAGCAAATTCTGAGGCTCCAAACTATTGTAATTAAGTAGGAAATAATTTCCCTACTATCCAGCCAAAGGCAAAGCCCCCAATATGGGCAAAAAAGGCTACGCCTCCTGCTTCTGTTGCTGCTAGACTGATACTGGCGGCTCCAGCAAAAAGTTGGGCAAAAAACCAATAAAATAACATTACTGAGGCTGGAACATTAATAATAGTAAAAAATCCAAACACAGGGATAAAAGTTTTAACAGTATGATGCCCAAATTTTGTAAAGTAAAAACCTAAAACCCCTGCAATAGCTCCTGAGGCCCCCAACATAGGAATATTTATATCTGGGTTTAGAATATATTGAGTAAGCCCTCCTGCAGCCCCTGCAGCCAGGTAAAAGAAAGGGAATAGCAAAAACCCCACTCTATCTTCCACATTATCCCCAAATACCCACAAAAATAGCATGTTAGAGATAATATGAATAAAGCCTCCATGCAGGAACTGGCTGGTAATAAAGGGAAGCCAACTGATTGGATTTAAAGGGTTTACAAGGCTGGGAATTAAGGCATATTTGCCAATTAAATCATCTGGATTTAGGGCAGTTAGCTCCAGAAAAAAAACATAAATATTTATAGCAATTATTAAAACCACCCAAAAAGGAAATCTGCCAGCTGGGTGTGAATCCCTTAAAGGAATCATATTTGTAGTTTAGCAAATCTATTTAAGAATATTGTAAAAACTTAAAGTGATTTCGCTTACAGAATTTCTCTTTATTTAGGTATAATCTTTAAATATGGATTCATTAAGTAATAAAAAATGTGTGCCTTGTGAGATAGGGACTCCCCCATTAAAACCTGAGGAATATGGGAAATTCCTCAAGGAGCTAAAACTTCCTTGGGAGGTATCCAGTAATAGAACCATAAAACATGAGTTTAAATTTAAGGATTTTAAAGAGGCTATGCAGTTTGTAAATAGAGTTGCAGAGATAGCTGAGGAAGAGGGGCATCATCCAGATATGTATATTTACTACAATAAAGTAGTAATTTCTTTAACTACACACCATATCAGAGGCTTATCTGAAAATGATTTTATCCTAGCAGCAAAGATTGAAGAACTACTCTAATCTTGCGTTTTTTTCCATTTAAAATTAAAATATCACTATTGAATGCGGGTGTAATTCAGGGGGTTAAAGTCGTAAACCGACTTTAACGGGATAACAACAAACAAGTATGCGTTCAGCATACATCTTAGAATTTAGAAGTTATCCCAGGAAGAATGCCACGAAACGAAGTTTCGATAAAACACTTAGGAGTTAAATAAAAGTTATTTGACAAAGAAATAATGCGGGTGTAATTCACCGGTAGAATGCCACTTTTCCAAAGTGGACGTAAGGGGTCCGACTCCCCTCACCCGCTCTTAAATCAAAAAATCCGATCCTTGAGATCGGTTTTTTGTTTAAAGGGTAGGTAGGTAGTTGGAATGCGCCCCACGTAGTGGGAAGCTGTCCGCTCTTTTTCTGAAAGAAAAAGTAAGTTTCTTTACTCCCCTGCCCGCCTCGCTATGCGAAGCGATGCGGGTAGGCCTCACCCGCTTCAAGAAAAATTAAGATCGCTTAAGAAGCTTAAACAACTAACCTACCAGATTTTGGCTAGTTTGATATATAAAATCCTAATTGTTTTTTATTATTCGATTAATTACTATTAAAGAATGACAGATGATGATTCCAAAAAAATTGATGGGCTTAAAGAACTTCTTGAGATTATAAAACATAAAGTTGATTTGTCAGAGATAAATAGAACAAACCAAGGAGCTTCAATTCAACTGATGAGAGATCAGTTATCTGTAATGAATAAAAAACTTGATGATTTAGGTAAAAAATTAGATGATCCAGATACAGGACTTAAGAGATTAAATGAAAGAGTTGATGCTAGTACTGCAGCAACAGTGGAGCTTGAAAGCACAATCAAAGGTTATGCTGATTCATATCAAGCAAATGATACTAATATCAGGAAAGCAGAACAAAGGCTGGAAACACTGGAAGAAAAAGCCAGGGTAGACATTCCTCCTGAGTTACACTTTACTCCCCAATCTGATCTTTAATATACACAGCTGCCTTATAAATTTGGAAGTAAGCAACCCCATTCCTACTAATGAGTAAGCTATATGAAACTAAATTTCGAAGACATAGGAATCGAACTATCAGATAATTTCCTACTCAAATTACGCAACCTCACTCCATACTTTCTGAAGTTTTTCTTCATCATAGTTATAGTATTTTGAAATTGGGTATAAATATAAATAATTGGATGAATTCCTCTCATGCTCATTAAAGTTAAAAGAAATACCTTGTTTTTTTAGGTATTTAATAGCTTCTTTTGCTGCTAATAACTCTTCTTTTTTACGGAACTTTGAATTAAATAAATATTTTAGTGCAAAAATAAATACACCAACATGTTTTTGTCTTACATAATGTGTTTCTTCGTGTATAAGAAGGGCTACATAATATGGATTAGGGTTGTTTGTGCTTAAATTTATATAGATATCTTTTGGAAGAAAGATGTAGGGATATATTGAATTAGCAGTGTATGTATTCAGTTTAGGAATGAATGTAAAAAACCAGGGTTTGGGTTTAACGTATGATTTTAACTTCATAGGATAATTATACATCCCCGTTAAATTGCTAAAATGAAGGTAATTAACTAGGATTAGTTCAAAATAATTTACATACCCCGCTCCTTTTAAGACTTTTAGTACTAGAAAAATCCGCGTTTTTTCAGTAAACTAACTATTCCATGCCAGACACTAAGTTTAAAATTGAGGATTTAAAAGAAGGCGAAGGTAATGAGGTTACTAGTGGAGATTATATAGCTATCCATTACCTTGGTACTTTAGAAAATGGGACTAAGTTTGATAGTTCTTATGACAGAGGTGAACCTTTTAAAACCAGGATTGGTGTGGGTGAGGTAATTGAGGGTTGGGATATGGGAGTAGTTGGGATGAAAGTTGGAGGTAAAAGAAAACTTACTATTCCTCCTCAGCTGGCTTATGGTGACAGAGAAATAGGTATTATTTCTCCAAATTCAACCCTCATTTTTGAAGTAGAATTGCTAGAAGTTAATTAGGCAGTTCAGGATTTATTTTTATTAATTTATCATCACCTTGCTTAGGAGTTCCTCTTCCATCTGTGTTGTTTGTTAGGATGTAGAAATTATTATCTGGGCCTATTTTAACAGTTCTTAACCTGCCAAAGTCTCCTTTAAAGTATTCCTTTATAGATTTATCAGAAATATTATATCTATATAAGGCTTCTCCCCTTAAACCTGTAAAAAAAATATTTCCCTGATAAAAAACTGCCCCAGAAGGAGCCCAAGTATTATTTGGGCCAGAGTGAATTACTGGAGAGACCATCCCTTTCCTTGTCTCATCCCCTTGTATAATAGGCCAGCCATAATTTTTACCTTTTTCTATTAAATTCAGCTCATCAAGCCCAGATTGTATCCCTGAGCGACCATGCTCAGTAGCCCACAGTCTGCCTTGGTCATCCCAAGCTAATCCTTGTGAATTTCTGTGGCCATATGAGTAAATAGCATTCCTAAATGGATTATCCTCTGGAATACTGCCATCATCTTTAATCCTTAATATTTTTCCATTTAACGAATTTCTATTCTGAGCAGACTCGGGATTTTCTGCATCACCAGTTGTAATATAAAGCAGATTGTCTGGACCAAAAGCAATTCTGCCCCCATCATGATTTGAAGCTCCAGCAATCCCTTCTAAAATTACTTTTCTATCAGAAAGCTGATTGCTTTCCCACATATATCGCTCAACTCTGTTGGTAAGTCTTCCTGAAGTTTGGGAGGTTAAATAAAGATAAATAAATTTATTTTCAGCAAAATCTGGATGAATTGTTAAACCCAAAAGTCCTCCTTCCCCAATATGTTCAACCCCTTCTATGGGGATTTGTTCTTTGCCCTTTACTAACAGTAAAGTTCCTGGCCTTTGGGTAACTAATATTTCTCCATCAGGCAGGAATATAGCTTCCCAAGGAATATCTAAGTTATCAGCTATAACTTCTATATTTTTTTCTTCCTGGCTTGTTGCAGATGGTTGATTTTGGCTAACTGAAAGTTTTTTTTGATTGCTAAGCAGCACAAATCCCAGAATCCCCAGAATAATTAGTAAAATAACCAAGAATACTTTTTTCATTTTGCTTTTTGTTTAAAGTACCCATAAACATCCTTTGAAACTTGGGCTATTCTTTCATTTGCCCCAGCAGGGGAGCTGTTTTCTGATAAAATTACCAGAATATAATCCCCAAAAGAAGTAAAAATAATTCCTCCATCATGGCTAAACCAGCCAATCTCTCCTGTTTTATGAGCAACTGTTGTATCTTTGGCTGGCAAATATTTAGGTATTTTATCATTTAACAGTTGCTTTTTAAGCAGAGAGATCATTTTATTAGTAGTTTCCTCATTACCTAACTCACCTTTATATAATTTTTCAAAAAAGAGGGCTGTATCTGCTGCAGAAGTTAAAGGATCTCCCCCATCATAACCTACTTTTGAATCAGTTAACTCTGCCTTTTTGACAAAAGCAGCTACAGAGGATAGTTTTACTTTTTTAGTTAAGGCAAGCGCTGCATAGTTGTGTGAAATCACAATCATTTGGTTTAGGGCATCCTTAACTGTTAAGCTAATTGTGCCTTCTGTTTGTTCAGCCAATTCAGGATCTATATTGAATTCTGCATTTAAATTACTGATACTCTCACTTAAAAGCAGACCCTCCTTTAGCTCCCCTGCTTGAATTTTTTCAAATACTGTTGCCATTACCCATAATTTATATAAACTTCCAGCGCTAAAAGTTTTATGCTCGTTTAAAGTATACTTTTCTTGGCCTTTTAAATCTGTAATAACTATTGCATAAGTTCCATTGCTTCCCTCCAGTGATTTTTCTACAGTTTCTTTTAAGAGGTTTGGACTAAGGTGGGTTGGTTTATTCTTTGATCCAAAAAGTGAATTAAAAAGGACAAATATACCTGCTGCTATGATAAAAATAGCCAGCAAAAATCTGAAAACACCTTCCTTAGGACAATTGCTTTCCTGGTAAGAATCAAAGTTGTTCAAGGTCCTCATCCACAGAGGTAAAATTACTGCTAGTATCTTCTAAATTAAGAGCGCTTAGATCTCTGTCTAAGGCGTCAACAGTATCTTCAGGTTTTGGGGTGGGTTGTACTACTGGTTGGGGATTTGATACTTGAGTAATAGTTCCTGTTGGTGTTGATTGTTGTCTACTTAGGTAAAAATATGCTCCCCCGACTATTATAGCTATTACTAAAAAGCCAATTCCAAACCACATTAATATTTTCTTCTCCGAGAAAGGAGCTGTGGGAGTATTTGTGCTGGCTAAGGGGGCTTGCGGAACAGAAGCCTGGGGAGGCTGCTGCATATTAGGTAATCCTCCTGCGGGTTGGTACTGTGGTACTGTATTTGTTGGGGCTGGGTTATTGTTGTCCACTACTGGTTGCCTCCTTTACTTCTGCTTTAGCAGTTCTGATAGCATTTGCCACTGCTTGTTTGGCATCTATCACTGCTTTTCTGGTAGTTTGTAAATCCTTATGCAGTTTGTCTCTTTGAGTTTTGGCAGCTGTCCTAATCCTACTTTCAGTTGTAACCTGTATTGTATAGGTCTTTTGAGTTTGTTCAGATACTGCAGCAGAGGCAGTAGCGATGGTATCCTTTGCTTCGGTAATTGCAGCTTGGGCTGCAGTTGAATTCTTGACATCGGGCGCGCCTTCATTTACGCGGGATTCCAATTTACCTAATATGGTAGCCATTAAATCTAGATGTCTTTGCATCTGTGATGTTTGGTTTTGATTAATAGCATTTAGGTTAGCATTTATTCTTTCTGCTATTTGGGCTTTTTGTTGATCCTTGAATGCTGCAAGCTTTTCTTTCAAAACAGCGGTTCTGGAGGCTATTTTTTCCTGAATATTTTCTTTTCTTATCTCTGCTTTCTGGTTCAATTTAGCCCTAACAGCTGCAGCTGAGCTAGCATCTAGTTTAACTTCAGGACCCTCCACTGTGGCGGATATACCAACAGCAAAAGCAGGAGAAACAAGAGTAGTAAATAGAAAAGCGCTTACTAAGATTGTGGAGGCTTTTGGCAGATAAGATTTGGACATTCTTTTTACTCTAGCAAAGTAGAAAAATTTTGTCAACTTGTACATCACATTAAGGTTTTCTAAAAGGTTCTTTGAAGTTGTGAGTTAAGTATTTTCTAAACCATGATGAGGCCAGATCTGCTACTTTTTCTAAAGCTCCTGGTTCCTCAAAAAGATGGGCAGCCTTTGGGATAATTTCCAGCTTTTTAGTGGTATTTAGAGCTAAATAAGCCTGCTGGTTTAAACCTATTACTTGAGGGTCATTTTCGCCGACAATAAGTAGAGTGGCTGATTTGACATCACGGATTTGATCCAAAGCTAAGTCCGGTCTGCCGCCTCTGATGACTATAGCTTTAATACTAGGACCTACTACCCTTGCAGCATTTAAAGCTGCTGCTGCTCCAGTGGAAGCTCCAAAATATCCTATTTTTAAACCTCTAAGCTGAGGATTTTTTTGAGTCCAGGCAGTAGCTGTCAAAAGACGTTCAGTTAGAAGGTCTATATTAAACCTGTTTTCATAAACTGAATCTTCCTCATCAGTCAGTAAATCAAATAGCAAAGTGGCAACCTTGGCTTTTCTTAACACTCCAGCAACATAGTTGTTTCTGGGGCTATGTCTGCCGCTACCGCTGCCATGAACAAATAAAACTATACCCCTTGGCATATGAGGAATCCTTAGCACTCCTTTAACAGATGACCCGTCTGTAGGAACATCTACAGTATATTTTTTATCAAGATTGTCTTTTGGTGTATCCAGGTTTTTCATTTACCCTACCTCTTCTCCTAGGAAATAATCTTCTTGTTCCTTGTCCGCTTTTCTTAAAACCCTTTTTGCTTCCTTTTGGATTTTTTTAATATGAGCAATGTATTCTTTCAAAATAGGCTTGATTGAGAGTATTTTGAGGTTTTCTGATTGCAAATTGACCGCTTGAGGCACAGAATCAGTGCAAAAGATTGTTCTGACATTTAAATCAAATAAATGCTGCCATAAATTGCCAGTAAACAGCCCATGAGTGACAAAAATATTTATATTTTTAACTCCTTTAGATTTTAATATTTCACAGCAGGATACAAGAGTACCGCCAGTATCTAAAATATCATCAATCAAAATAGCATTATCCCCAGTATGACCATGTAAAATAGACTTAACGCCAGAGGGCATTCTTTTTTTCTCCATGTAAGCAATACCAGCTCTTATTCCAAGCTCTTTTGCTACTTGTTGAGTTCTTTCAACAGCACCTTCATCAGGGGCTATAAAGCTAGGGTTCTTAAGCTTTAACTTGGCAATTTCTTTGGCAAAAACTGAGGCAGGAGATAAATTATGGATGGGTAAAGGAAATAAACTTTCCACTTTTGAACTGTGGATATCAATGATTACCACCTCATCAATATGGGAAGCCCTAAATATTTCACCAATTGTAGAGGTTGCCAAACTTTCCCCCTTTTTAATTTTGTCTTGTCTGGCATAAGCAAGGTAAGGAAGAAAGGCAGTAATTTTGGAGGTTAATTCCTTTTTTAAGGTATGGGCCAGAAAAAGCAAAGATATTAGATTCTCATCAGGAGGAGAGATAGAACCTAAGATTAAACAGTCCTGGTCTGCTACATTGGTATTGATTTTGGCATAAATTTCCCTATTGGGAAAACGGTCAATTTGAAAACGTCCTAATTTATACTCAGGCAGTCCTTTTAAGAATTGAGTATATCTGTTAAATTGCGGAAATGAGAATACCACCATAACTTTTTACCTCCCTCATGATTTTTATTACATCTTTGTCCTCCGCAGGAGCAAAATTCTGATAATAGGCTCCAATTGATCCTAGAAACTGCTCAACTTCTTCCCAAGGTGCTACAGGTACAGCAATCACATTTTCTTCCAGCCTCTAATCTATCTTTGAAATACATCAGCTATTCCTTCCTTTTTTCTTTGTAATCTACTACAATTTCCCTTTTTCTTGGGCCATTAAGTTCCACCATCACTAAAGATTGGTACAAACCAAGGATTAGCTTATTTTTCTCAATAGGCACAGCCAGATGCGGTCCCAGCATTGAGGCAGTAATATGGGCAGGCAGGTGGCTGAAGTGGTGAGTATGATGTTTCCCTATGCTTGTAATAGTGTGGGGAATCATCACATCCAAGGCTCCAATCAAATCCAAATCTATTCCTTCCTCAATATAGGCAGTAGTGAGGGCTGCTGTTGAATGCTTTAGAAAAAGGTGCATCATGCCATCCTGAGCAGGATGCTTTTTTAAAAGCTCCTCAATGTTAGGCGCGATATTTACCACCTCTTTTAGTTTCTTAGTTTCAACGGTAATTGTTTTCATCTTTTCAATTTTTCAATAGCATTTGTATGCTGGTAAGTTTGACAGGCTGTCAGCAGATAGGTTCCCCTATCTGCCTTTTCAGCAATCTTTTAGGCGCGGGTATAACCTCTCACCTCCTTCAAATATTCCTCAACTATGCTATCCTGCATTGCTTAAGAGAACAAATTCTAAAGCCAGCCTTTGCTAAAGCCTCATAGTCATGCGGTAAAAAAGCAGTTGCTTCAATCATATTAGGCTTAGTATGGACTTTTTTTAACAAAATAAATTCTGAGAACGGTAAGAGGTGGGTAAAACCTTGCTGTTTTCTTACCAACCTTTCAACCATTTTTCACGATTTAACCCTAGGATGAATTTATGATCTTCCAGCTGACTGCAATAAATTGTGAAGTTCCAGACAGTTCTCGCAGGTGTATTAATAGGTACTTGGCAAAAATTGAACAGAAGCTGCCTAATGTAGAGGATGATTTGCTTTTGTTGCGTTTTACAATCAGGAAAAATATTGATAAGTATCATCCACCCAGAACTAGACACGAGAAAGAGAAAACTTATGCTGATAAAAAGCCAGCTGTAGCATATTATGAAGGGTCAATTTCATTTAGGCTAAACAAAAGCAGATTTTATGCTGACTTTAAAGGTAAAACTATTGATGAATGTATTGAAACAGGTTTTAAAAAAATCTTCTCTGTGCTAGCAAAGTATAAAGGATTACACTACACATCTCAAAGCAGATATCCTGACAGAAGTTCAATCAGAAAAAATTACATATGATGGGTAGATATTTAGTTTTGCTGGCTGATAGGGAAAAAGCCAGGATGTTTATAGTTAAAGAAGGCAAGATTGAAGAGCAAAAGGAGGTATTAGATAACAGTGTTCCACAAAATGTTAAAGCCAAAAAAATAGATTTTGGCAGGGATGATAAAATTTTTAGGCACATAGAGCAGCATCTGCATTATCACCTGCAGCTGATTGCCCAGGCTGCTCTAGAATTCTCCAAAGGTAAAGGTATTAGCTTTATAATTTTAGGAGGACATAAGGAATTAATTCCTAAGATGAAATCCCATCTTTTATATCCACTTAATAAAATGGTTAAAGGTGAATTTGTTACAGAGTTAAATATTCCTCTAGCTCAGGCACTAAAAAAGCTGACGGAAGAAGTACGCCCGGAGGGAATCGAACCCCCGACCAAGTGATTAGAATTCACTTGCTCTATCCGCTGAGCTACGGGCGCATGTAAACTATTGAGTATTTTACCAATTTTGGAATTACTTAGCAAAGTTTACTTAGAGGTTTTCTGTGGTTTTGATATAGGCAATTAGTTTTCTTAGACCTTCATCCAGCTCTACTTTGGGTTCCCAGCCAAGGGATTGTTTGGCTTTTTGAATATCTGGACAACGGCGGATTGGATCATCTTCTGGTAATTGTTCTGCTGTTGCTATTTCTGAACCAGAGTTAGTAATCTGTTTAACTTTTTCAGCCAGCTCTAAAATTGTAAACTCACTAGGATTACCTAAATTATAGACTTCCCCTTTTCCTCCTCTTTCCATAGTGAGCATAAGTCCTTCAACCAAATCATCTACAAAACAAAAAGACCTGGTTTGTGTGCCATCCCCAAAAACAGGAAAAGGTCTATTTTGCAGCGCAGCTTTTATAAATTCTGTTACTACCCTGCCATCAGCAGCCATCCTAGGACCATAAGTATTAAAAATCCTGGCAATTTTCCCATTTAATTTGTTGTAACGGACAAAAGCAGAAACAATAGTTTCTCCAAATCTTTTTGCCTCATCATAAACTGCCCTGGGTCCTAAAGTAGAAACATTCCCATTGTAAGTTTCTGTTTGAGGATGCTCCAGAGGATCCCCATATATTTCTGAGGTAGAAGCAAATAAAAACCTGGCACCTCTTTTTAAGGATTCCTCACACAAAGACCAGGTTCCAAAAGTATTAACTTGCATAGTATCAAATGGTAGAGACTGATAGCTTTTTGGGTTGTTTTTATTAGGAGAGGCAGGAGAAGCAAGATGATAGAGCTCATCAAAGTCTAAATTCTCTGGTAAGCCTTCAGAGGCATCAGCTTGGATAAACTCAAAATTAGGGGTGTTTTGCAGATGGGCAATATTGTCTAAGCTCCCAGTTAACAGATTATCTATACAAAGAACTTGGTTTCCTTTTTCAATTAATTTATCACAAAGGTGTGATCCCAAAAATCCAGCCCCACCAGTCACTATAACTTTCATGTAATTTATTGTACATTGTAAATTGTACATTGTAAATTAAATCTTGAACCTGCGATCTGCTAAAAAGGGGTTGGGCTTACGGTGGATTTTGGCAGAAGTTAGCAAAGTTCCTCTCTGCAGGGTAAATTCTCCATATCTGTCATTTATTCTATCTACAGCTTTTACTACTATTTCTTGCTTGTTTATCTCAGGCAGCAAGCTTAAATTTTGAGGGGTGGTAGATTTTAGGTTTGAAATAGAAATGCCTATCATTCTAATTTTTTCTCCAGACCAGATTTGGTTAAAGATTTTCCAACTGGCTTTAAAGATTGCCAGCCCATTATTGGTAAAAAGAATTGTTGTTTGCATTCCATTGCCAGAAAACCCTGTGTGCAGCTGTGTTGGATCTAATGCTTGGCGGTATCCAAGATGAACAGTTTTGCCTACTAAATTTTTATGCCTTAGCCTGCTTGCTACCATTTCTGA
The DNA here is from genome assembly GCA_964500725.1 of uncultured Gammaproteobacteria bacterium. Taxonomy (GTDB): domain Bacteria; phylum Patescibacteriota; class Microgenomatia; order Daviesbacterales; family UBA10151; genus UBA10151. The sequence continues at coordinate 22,821 of CAZCNP010000005.1, read as the reverse complement.
AAGCTTGAGTAAAATTTGTTTAATTTCAGCTGGATTGTCTATATCATACTGGTTGGTATGCCTGTGGCCTACTGATTTTACCTCCTCCTTTTGGTAAAAAGGCACAATTGGAGAGTTATCTATTCCTCTTGCCATGTTATAAAGGATGTGTCCGTAGTTTTTAAAAGAAGCAAGTAGGGCTGCCAATGGCACTTTTCTTAAAGTTTTAAAATCAAAAATACCTAAATTATTAAGCCTTTTTTTAATCCTGGGGCCAATACCGCAAATTTCATCCAGAGCTATTTTATCCAAAACTTGTATAGCTTCCTGCTGGTTTGCAATTACCACCAGCCCGTCTGGTTTTTTTAAAGACCCAGCTAATTTTGCCAGCAGCTTGTTATAGGAAATCCCAATTGAACACGTTATCCATTCCCCTATTTCTTGTTTGATTCTAGCCTTAATTTCTTTAGCTATGGCAATTGAGCCTTCAATTTTCAATTTCCCTTTTTCATCTTTCAATTCTAAGAAGCATTCATCTATAGAAAATACTTCCAAAAAGGGTGTGTAGTCTTTTAGAATACCCAAAAAACGTTTAGTAGTCTCTAAATACTTATCAGAGTCTCCTGGCACTAAAATAATCTCAGGACAGACCTTTTTAGCTTCCCAAATTTGCATTCCAGTTTTAACTCCATATCTTTTTGCCTCTATTGAGGCTGCACCCAAAACTGTTCTTTTTACCCTGTCTCCTCCAGTTACACCAATTGGTTTGCCTCGGAGTCTTGGATTAGCCTGCTGTTCAACTGTGGCAAAGTAAGAATTGAAATCTATATGCAAAATAATTTTATTCATTTGATCTTCAGTCCGATTCAGCAGCTTCCAGCATCCAGCTTAATTTATCAACATCAAACCTTAGTCTGTAGAAGTTGCCTCCAGAAGAAACAGAAAAATGATAAAATACCAAAGCGCCATTTTTGGAAGTGTGAATTAGGTTAATTTTATCTATCTTGATTTGTCTACCATTCCAGAAAAAAGTGTGAGGCTGTATGGAGTTATTTTTAAAAAAGACCCAAACATTGATAGGTTCAAAAATTTCCAGCATGTTATTTAACATAACCCGAAGAAAAGCCAAAAGTCAAGGAGCAAAATCAGTTATTAGTTCGAAGTTATTAGTTCAAAGTTTAATAGCATTTTTATTGCTTTTTTTACTACCAACTACAAACTCTCAGCTCACAACTATTAATGCTATTGTTGACCCTCTTTCTGTGCCCAACAACCGTTTTGGTATTCATATTATTCAAGCTACTCATGAGGAGGCCTCCCCTGCTGCCCAGCTGGTTAATACTAATGGTGACTGGGGATATATTACTGTTTTAGTTGAAAGCAAAGATAGAAACCATGAAAAGTGGCAAAACTTTTTTAATGACCTAAGGAGAAGACATTTGATTCCTTTGGTGAGACTTGCTACTCAACCAGAAGGTAATTTTTGGAAACTGCCTTATGAAGGAGAAGAACAAGCCTGGGCAGATTTTTTAGATGCCCTAAATTGGCCTACCAAGAATCGCTACATAATTATTTATAACGAACCAAACCATGCTAAGGAATGGGGAAATTTAGTTGACGCTGCATCTTATGCAAAAGTTCTAGATAAGACTATTACAGCGCTAAAAAATAAAAATAAAGACTTTTTTGTACTCAATGCTGGTTTAGATGCATCAACACCTCCCCAACCTCCTGCTTATGAGGAAGAGTCCAATTTCTTAAATCAAATGGAGAAAGCTGTGCCAGGAATTTTTAATAAGCTGGATGGTTGGGTTTCTCACTCTTACCCTAACCCTGCTTTTGCTGGATCCCCAGAGGCTGCAGGAAAAGGAACTGTTAGAACTTATGCTTGGGAACTACAAATCCTGCGTGAGCTGGGAGTAACTAAAAACTTACCTATCTTTATAGCTGAAACAGGCTGGAAACATGCAGAAGGATTAAGCTATAACTCTAGTTTACCTACTGCAGAAACTGTAGCAAATTATTACAAAAATGCTTTTGAAAATGCCTGGAGTTTTAATAAAATTGTGGCTGTTACACCCTTTTTACTAAGCTACCAAGATTATCCTTTTGACCACTTTTCCTTTAAAAAAATTACAGGGGAAAGACAGGCAAAAACTATTTTGGGGACTGAATATCCAGACAGTCCATATTACCCCATGTTCCAAACAATCCAAGCACTGCCTAAAGTAATAGGCAAGCCTGTCCAGGATAAAAAAGCAGAGCTGAAGAAAGGAGAAGTGTATACCTCAATAGTTTCAGGAGAAAGCTATAAAATTTATTTAACTTTTAGAAATACTGGCCAGTCAATTTGGAATGATGGAGAGCAGGTAAAGCTGACTGCTATTTTTGGAGGAAAAGATTTAGGAATTACTGATGTTAATTTACCAAATGGTATAAAAGTTGAGCCTGGAGGGGAGCATACCTTTACTGTAGAGTTAAAAGCTCCCCTTAGTGGGACATATAAGGTTTCTTTAAATCTTTTTTCAGGAGAAAAGCAGTTTGATTCAAAACCTGTTGAGTTTACCACAGAAGTAAAGTCCCCTGTGATTTTGAAGGTTATTAGTAGTCTAGGCTGGAAAAAAGACTTTGCTGGAAGCTATATTTTAAAAGTTAAGGGAGCCAGTGGTGAAAGCGCCCAGAGTATTAGTTTAAATAAAACAGGAGCCTCAGAGGAGATAGAAGCAAGATATCTACTGCCAGATTATGCTTTTGAGTTTTCTTTAGAAAAGCCTTTTTATTATCCCAAAAGTATCAATCAAAAAGTTTATGCAGGAGTTAATATTTTAGATTTTGGGGTTCTGCAACCTAATATCTTCTCTACCCTGCTGCAGCCCAAAGAACTTTGGAAAATCCTTCCTTTTTCAAATTGATATGTTTTGCGCTATTTTGTCCTAGTTGACGTAGTAAGCTTTTAATTATATAGTAATAGAACCTGTTAAAAACTTGAGTCGTAAGACAAATATAGTTTAAACATTAGCCTAAAAAACTAATTTGACAGGTTCTCTAAGAAACTCCCGCAAGGGAGTTTTTTAGTGGCGAAGTATAAAATATAATGCTAAAATATATTCACATGGTGATCGTAGCTCAATGGTAGAGCACCAGATTGTGGATCTGGCGGTTTGCGGGTTCAACTCCCGTCGATCACCCCATAGTATTTAATCCATCAATATATAGATTCAGTATTCAAGCTCTCAAAAAATCTTGAAGGTGAGGCCCTAGTTGTCTTTTAATTGCATCAAACAACCTGCATTCATCAGGTAAATGTTTTGTTTCTATTTTTACTGGATGTAATTTATCCTGACAAGGACAATTAAAAATATCAAAGTGATTTGATTTTTTACCTAATTTATAATCAATTCTTATTATTTTTTGGAGAACTTTTCGCCATCTCATTTTACAAAGTTTTTCTAAATCAATGATGAATGGTAGGGTCTAAACTGAAGAAATATTGGCATAACTTTAATCGAATCCAAATAAAAGTTTATCGTTTTCCTTGAATCTTCCTGTCTCTGTTGTAACTCATTATATAAATCCCAATATTCTTGAGGAGTTTTTTTGTTTAAGAGTTCTTCAGATAATTTATTCTCTCTTACGTTCTCTAGCCATAAATTAGCTAGTTCTATTATTTTCTCTTGTGCTTCTGTTTCCGTAGCCCCCTCCGTTTCAAGATCAAATTCAAGGCAAATTGCAATAAAGCGATTGAGTTTTAAATCCTTAAGCATTAAAAAGGACACTCTTCCTGATTTATATGTGTTATCAAATCTTAATGTTTTATTTTTCATATCTCTCCTTTATTAAATGATATTTTCAATAGTTGTGTCAATAATTTTACCACAATTAAGTTAAATTTGTGTAAGAAAAAGATTTCTATATATTTCCAATTCCAGGGGCTTACAGAGGCTATAATAGGTTCTAACATCGTTCGCTAGACCACCAAACCTATAGTTGTAAATAATCTTCCTACTTGATATAATCTTTCTTATGGCTATTTCTACAAGGGAAGGAGAACCAATAAAAGGAGTCTGTTACATCCATTCGGAAACAGGTACAGAAGGGGGACTGCTTTCTGTGTTTGCAGACACCCCTACTGAAGGTTATTGGGAGCGCTTGCATTATATCGAAAAAGGAGACCATTTAACAATTTACTCGCCTAGAAGACCAAAGAGAGTTCTCTGGTCAGGAGTAGTAGATAGCCCTACCCGTTATTTTGATTCTCAGGACATAAATGGTTTAGATTACCTTACTGCACCAACAGGTGCAAGAAGAAGGACTTGGGTTAATTATTTTGTAAAAAATTATCCTGCCGCTTTAATTGAAGTTAAAAGAGAGGAACCACCAAAACCTGAACCTATTAGGTACTATTGGGAGTAGGACCCCAATGTTCCAATGATCAATAGACAAAAACGTCATTGGATGGATTTTCAGGAATGGGCCAATAAAGATTCTAATCCTACTGAAGCGAGAGCCTTCTTTAGTAGTTGGATTGAAAGATATAAGGAATTATGGGACGGACAGGATCCTAATAGTATTGACCCAAGGAAATATTGGAAAGAATATAAAAAATTTTTTGATGAAAAAAATAAAACATAATCCAGATAGGACAACTACCTGAATCTTAAAAGTTATAATTAGGAATTACATGAATAGGCTTAAATTCCTTTAACTGGGTACGAGCTGAGTCCTTCGTGTACTCAGGATTGTCGATCTGCACACTCACTTTGGTAAAACTATTCTGTAGCAAAATGGGGAACTTTCAAGTCTTCGGGAACTTTAATATTTAATTCTTCCTCAACAGTAGTCAATCTGGTGTCCACCCTTTCAATATTATGCTTATTAATTTTGTAGCTATCAGCATATGATTTAACAGTAATTTCTAACTCAGTTACGGAAGGTAATAGTCTATTCTCTTGGACATCTTTTAATTCTTTTATGTCTTGCCGAAGTGGCGCTATAGCGTCGTCCAGTAATTTCTTAAAAGTATTTTCATCCATGAATTAATCATAGTATTGTCTGGATAAAAACACAAGATATTTTATCTATATCAGACCTGATCTGGGTACAAAGTAAGCAAAGCTTTCCTTTTTGACTTTGTCAAAAACGCAAGTCTGCCCACCCACCCCAGTATTTTTTAGCCTCAATTTTTAATACCACTGAAGGGACAAATTGAACTTTGATTGAGAATTACTTTATAGTTATTTTCCTTGGCGTGATCAAGATTTTATCTATTCTGTTGCCATCCATATCCATTACCTCAAACTTAAAGTCTGTCCATTCCACTTTATCTCCGGAAGCAGGAATATGCCCCAGCCTATACATAATAAAGCCCCCAACAGTGTGAAACACCCCTGATTTTTCATCGGGAAGTTTTCTAATATGAAAGTAATCTTTAAATTCATCAATTGGGGCTAAACCATCAACAAGGTACGTTCCGTCTTCCCGTTTTGTTATTTCGCGTTCTTCCAACTCATCAATGGTGGGAATATCACCGACAATTGCCTCTAAAATATCCGTTATAGTTAGCAATCCCTGAATATTGCCATACTCATCAACCACCAAAGCCATATGAATTCCTGACTTTTTAAATAGTTCCAATACTTTTAACCCGTCCATACTTTCAGGCACAAAAAGAGGCTTACGGATAAACTTTTGCAGTTCAATTTTTTCCTCCAAAAGGAAATGGGTCAATATATCCTCCGCTCTAACTACACCCACAATTTTATCAAGGTTATCTCTGCATACCGGAAAATGAGCATGAGGATGTTTCGCAATTTTGTTCCTTAAGGTTTTAAAAGGGCTATCAAGTTCAAGCCAAACAACCTCTTTTCTTGTGGTCATGAGGGAATTTACCTTCTTATCAGATAATTTCAAGGTTCTTTCAACAATATCTTTTTCTGCAATATTAAAAATACCAGCTCTTGTTCCTTCTCCTATCAACATTCTAATTTCTTCTTCGCTAACAATGGGTTCACCTGATTGCTTAATTTGTAACAGACGGAGTGCCCAATCTGAGGAAAATGTTAATAAACTAACAAGAGGCGAAGCAATCGAAGATAATAAATTCATTGGATAAACCATAAGCTTAGAGATTGTTTCAGGACTGTTTAAAGCTATTCTTTTTGGAACAAGCTCCCCAATAATTAAAGAAAGATAGGTAATAAATGTTACAACAAGTAAAATTGCAATACTCTCAGCGTATGGTGCCAGTAAAGAAACATTTTTCAGTGTACTGGATAAATTTTTGGCAATTGTTTCACCTCCAAAAGCACCGGCAAAAATACCTACAAAAGTAATACCAATTTGTACTGTTGAAAGGAACCTACTGGGAGATTGAGCCAGTTCTAAGGCTGCTTGCGCATTTTTATTTCCCTCGTTTGCTTGTTGTTTAAGCCTTGATTTACGCGCAGAAACTATAGCAATTTCTGCCATGGCTAAAACTCCGTTAAGCATAATAAGTAACAAAATAATGATAATTTCCATGTATAAAACGAATTCTTATTATACGTTATTCCGCCTTTTTTCAGAATTGCAAGTCTGTCCATCCACCCCAAGTAAATTTAGGCACATAAATAAAATCTATTTTAGGGTATAAACATTTTACTGCAGAACAGAATTATTTTAGCACAGCCTAAATATTTATTATTTGAGGTAATTTTTTGGCTTCGTCATCTCTCCATTTGGCATTGATAACCCGTTCACCAACTATAACATCCCGTTTGGAATGATCAGCAAATAGAAGCTTTGATATTTCACGAAAGGATACCCATTCAAGAATATTCTTACCAAGGTTGCTAAATCCCTTAGAGCTTTTTACTTGAGCATAAAACACGTAATTCATTTTATCCTTTGTATCTGACAAATAGTCATAAATAGGATAAATGTTTTTTGCTTTGAGATTTAAATCCAACAGCTCAGATATAATCCTCTGAAAAGCAGCTTGGGGTTCTTCTTCATCACCTATCCCACCAAGAGTAGACCATACAAAATCTGTACTGTCTTTCTTTGGGGATTTTAGCAAGAGAATTTGATGCAGTTTAGAGCTGTAGAGGAATCCGCTTGCATAAAATGAATTATGCACTGATGCAGTATAACACAAAAAAAAAGGAATTACCGGGTGAAAATTAAAGCAAGACTAGTCTTTACAGCATTGCAAATTCTTTAAACTGGTGCCTTTACATTGGGCAAACAATATAAGATATAATTTAGCATCATGAATTTTTGGAATAAATTGAAAAAACCAATATATATTTTGGCTCCAATGGAGGGGGTAACTGATACTGTATTTAGGCAGATTGTGACCAGTGTGGGCAAACCTAGTGTATTTTTTACTGAATTTGTACCAGTTGATGCTTTGCTTTCTCCTAGAGGCCAGGAGAAGATTTTAGGATCTCTAAAATTTACAGAGGCAGAAAGGCCTATTGTTGCCCAAATTTGGGGCACAGACCCTGAAAAGTTTTGCCAATCAGCTCTGCTTCTTTCTAAAATGGGTTTTGATGGAATCGATATTAATATGGGCTGCCCAGATAAAAATGCTATTAAACATGGAGCCTGTTCTGCTTTAATTAAAAACCCAAAATTAGCCCAAGAAATTATTCAAGCTACTTTAAAAGGAGCAAATGGTTTACCAGTTTCTGTAAAAACCAGAATTGGGTTTGGCAAAATTGACACTGAGAGCTGGTCTAAAGCACTTTTATCTACCCCAATCTCTGCTTTAATTGTTCACCTGAGAACAGCAGCAGAAAAATCTAAGGTTCCTGCTCACTGGGAAGAAATTGAAAAAGTTGTAAATATTAAAAACGAGCTTAAATCTAAAGCTGTAATAATTGGTAACGGAGATGTCAAAACATTAAAAGAAGCAAAGGATAAATGTAAACAATATCAAATAGATGGAGTGATGATAGGCAGAGGGATCTTTGAAAATATTTGGTTTTTTAATAAAAAAGTTAAAGAAGTTTCTCCACAGCAAAAAATAAGCCTGCTTATTACCCACCTGGAGCTATTTAAAAATACCTGGGGTGACAGGAAGCATTTTGAACTGATGAAAAAGTTTGTCAAATGCTATGTAAATAGCTTCAATGGAGCTTTTGAAAGCAGGGAAAAACTCATGCAGACTAAAACTCTAGATGAACTAATTAATTTATCTAAAAATATTTTACTTAGCCTTTAGTTTCTTGGTTGCTTCTTTAACTTCTGATGAGCCTTTACTAACTACATCCTTAAGCTCCATTGCCCTTTTGCTGATCTCTTTTAGGACTTTACTGCCTTGTTTTTCTAAGTCTTCTAAAACTTCTTCAGCTTTTTTTCTGTTTTTTTCATCAGAAAGAGCTATCGCTGCTGCAGCTGCTGCCGCACCAATCACAGCCCCTGCTACTCCTGCTGCTAAAGCACTACTGCCTTTGTTATTATCTTGTGCCATATTATTCACCTCCCTCTTTTAAAAATTCTACTTGCTAAAGCAATCAAAACTGAAGGAAGAGCAGTTAAAAATCTCATTTGGACTCTATCTTTTATACTCTGGGTCGTATCTTCCAAAGACTGCGCCAGTGAGGCAATAGATTTTAATGCTTTAATAAGAAAGACAGCTATAGCAACAACCACACCTGTAACTATCAGAAGAAATATAATTAATACTATATTTAGAATATCTTGCGTACTCATGTGGATACGATTATATCGCTTGCGATACAAGAAGTGAAGCGATGTAATCGCGGAACGATTATATCATCCTTATGATAGAAGAATAATATACAAATTTGCAATCCCATGATTATTTTACTAGAATTAAAAGTGTAAGAAACAATGGAATATTTATCTTTAATACCAGCCACAGCTTTGGGATATTTGACCTTTAGAGCAACTACCCATCCTACAGCTAGAATCAGAAAAAAGCTCCCTAATATAAAAACAAAAAGGGTGCAGGTGTTTCCTGTGCTTAGAATTAAACTATTTGGCAGAGTAATTCATTTCCATCATTGGATTTGTTTTTCTGTAATCTTGGTTTTATCTTTCTTTTTATCTTTAGGAGTAATGGATTATATTGTAACCAAAGGACTTCTTTTAGGTGGTGTGATTCATGGATTAACTTTGCCTAAGGAGCACAGAAAAATTGTTTATAAAGACTTCTCTCTTGAAAGACTAACCACAATAGACGTAGACTATAATTCTGATCGAATTAGAGAAAATAAATGAGTTCCAAGCTACTGCTGGTTCTGACTGGAAAAACAGCCTCAGGCAAAGATACTGTGATAGCTGAACTTTTAAAAAGATATCCAGATTTTAAAAAAGTTGTTACCACAACCTCAAGACCACCAAGACCCGGAGAAGTAGAAGGAGTAGATTATAAGTTTGTTATAGAATCTGACTTCCGTCTCCAAGCTGATCACGGAGATTTTATAGAATATGTAGAATATGGCGGCAACTTATACGGCACAGAAAAGTTTCAAATTCTAGAAAATTTAAATACTAATTTAATTTGGAAGATTGACCCATCTAGAGCCGGACAAGTAAAGGAATTTATTCAAAAGCTTCTTGATGAAAGTACGATTAGTAAACAACAAGCTGAACAGTTATTAAGTCAAATAGTTGTGATATATCTAACTGTTGAGGATGAGGTTGTTTTAAAAAGGCTTCATGATCGGGGGCTAGACCAACAGGCAATAGACAAAAGAATGGAAGAAGATAAAAAATTCTGGCAGCAGTATCAGAGAAATTATGATTTTGTGGTAGAAAATGTTCCAGGAAGCCTGGAGCAAACTGTTGACAAAATTTCGGCAATAATAGAAAATCGCCTTTCTTAATTTGTCTGCCCATGAAAATTCTTAACCAAAAAGGCCTAGCGCCAGTAATCTTGATATCTATACTGGCTGTAATATCCTCTGCAGTAGCTCTCAAAATAATTTCCAGCAACTCTATTAATTCTTCTCAAAAAAACCTGGCAAATCTGGCTGCACTACCCAATTTTAAACCAACTCCTACTCCAACACCCACTCCTGTACCTACATCTTCACCAGAACCTGTAGCTACACTGGCACCAACTCCAATTCCTACCCCCACACCTCAACCAGTAGTAGTAAATAATGTTCCCCCTGGAGCCGGGTACTCCCGCCAAACAGTCAATGTTGATGGGCAAAACTACACTGTTGCTATAATTGCTGCAGATTTAAACTCTACCAAAGTTATTATAGATACTGCTTCAGAATCAGACTGTGGCAACAATTGCCCAGTTTTGTCTTTAGGAGATTATGTTGCCCGAAATGGAGCTTTTGCTGGAATTAATGGTTCATACTTTTGTCCTGCAGATTATTCAAGCTGCGCTGGAAAAACCAATTCTTTTGATTCACTCCTTATGAATAAGAATAAACACTACTTTAATTCTGATAATAATGTTTACTCCACAGTTCCAGCAGCTATATTTTCAGCAGGATCCTCAAGATTTGTCGGAAGGTCTTTGGAGTGGGGCAGAGATACAGGTGTGGATAGTGTGATAGCCAATTATCCTCTACTTGTTGCAGGAAGCAATATTAGCTTCACAGAGGCCCCCAATGAGCCCAAATTCGGTGGAAAAGCAGCCAGAACCTTTATAGCCAGCAAAGGTAATATGGTCTATATTGGCATAGTCTACAGCGCTTCAATGGGTGATTCAGCCAAGGTATTAAAAGCTTTAGGTATGGATTCAGCCTTAAATTTAGATCAAGGAGGCTCAACAGCCCTCTGGTATGAGGGGTATAAGGCCGGGCCAGGAAGGGGTATTCCAAACGCCGTACTGCTTGTAAGACGTTAAAACTCCAGTTCTTAGTTGATATAGTTTGAAATCTTGTAAAATTTCTGTAATCCTGATATTGTAGTATTATGCTTACATCTAAGGATATCAGGTTACTAGTAAACTCATTTAAAACCAGAGAAGAAGCAGATGCAGATATTCAGGCACTACGGGAAGAGATGCATCAATTACGACTTGATGTTTTGGAAAAGCTCGATGCAGTGTTTACAGAAGTAAAAGATATGAGACAGGAGCAGGATATACATGTCCAAAAACACAGAGATATTAATGATAGATTTGATAAACTAGAAGCTTCAGTTAATTCTGTTTAGTTCCACACGAGCATAGCTATACAGGTTTTGATATACTACCTCATCACATGTTAGAAATAGACAAGGGATCACATGTTCAAGATACTCGAATTGGAAGAAGATCCTTCTTAGAACTAGTTGGTCGTAGAGTCGCTGGAGTGACGTTGATTGCAGCTGGATTAGGGGTATCAGCATCAACTCAAGGCTGCGTTGAAGAAGATAATTTATCCAGGGTTGATATTTTAACTGCCATTAAGCATTTTGAAGCTGACTCTGGAAACCAGGCTTTAACCTTTGATCAGGCTAAAACTAAACTTCCTATAATCTCTGAATTGTTTGTTAGAAATTCGGGGTCATTAAAAACTGCCAGAGGTATTGCGGGAGATACTTTTATTATCAGAAGAGACTTCAGAAATCCTGAGGAGATGCAAAGAGCGTTTAATGCAGTACTAACCGGTAAAGAAGATGAGACTCTTTCTAATCCAGTAATCCGCCAATTAAAAACCGATTATCCAACTTTAAATATCCCAATAGGAATGGCAACCAGACTTATTTTTGCTTTAACAATTGGTAATGCCAGAGCACTAGTTGATAGTGGCAAAATATTTATGGTACTAGACAGGGTTAATGAATCCACTTTAGATTCAACAGGCGGAAAAGTAACCACTGATTGGCAATATCAGGGATCAACTCTGCCTGTTGTCTGTAACCCAATTTCTCCTGCCGTAAGACTTCGATCAACCTTACTTCATGAGATGGTTCATTATGAAGCTAGCGCTGAATTGCAACCTCTAGAAAGAGCTTTTCTTGAAGCATATCAAAAAACTGTAAAATTCAGTGTAACCAAAGGAGGAAAAAAGAATTTTGCATATGTGATAAATGATGCAGGCGAGACTGAATTTAACGAATTTGTTACAGATTATATTTCAGCGATGATAAGTATAAAAAATGGCCTGCCGTATACGCTTGGATATGGATATAAACATACGCCTAGTGATCATGTAAATTTTACCGAAGTGTTAAACCAATCAGGAATAGACGAAAAAGATCTTTTTAAAATGTATAAAGCCTCTCAACTTGAGATGCTTTTGATTAAAATTGCAAAAGGAGCGCAAAATATTAGACTTCAAAGCGAGGAAGAGATGTATGCCTTTTCGATTAGACATTTTTTGCAGTTTACTCCCATAATTTGGCCAAATCTTAAGAGGGTTTTCCCTAAGGTGGATCAATCTCTTTATGCGTTTGTTGATCCTTCCACATTTGTGCCTAGTGATCCTCGTAGTTATTTGTGGTATGACCAAGAAACAAAAGAATTCTCTTTTAGAGAAACAATATTAGGTTGCATTAGATAATCTAGGAACTAGGGATGATTGGTCCCGTTAATCCCACCTCCGATGTGGGAGTGAAGCTACACCTAGGGTTTTGGGTGTTTTTGAGTATATTCTTCAGGAGTTAACCACTGAGCTTCCGGGACTGTTTTATATTTGGGATTTTTAACTAAGGTTGGCTTGCCATTTTCCTCTATTACATAATAAGCAAAACCCTGCATCTTCTGCACAGCTAAGTAATCTGCATGACCTGGCAAAGAAACTGGATCCTTTTCTTCAAAATTAACAGGTGAATCATCTTCAGTTACCAACCATGTTTTACCAGTATTTGCCACTAAATGCCCTGTGCCAGAAGGAATAAAAACTCTATCGCCTTTTTTAACAGTAATAGCATAAAAACTTTCTATCTCATCATCTATAGGGTCCCCTGCTGCATCTTTTTTCCTAGTTTGAAGTAGAACTACACCTTCACCCAACAGCACTGTATAGGTTTCATCAAGCTCCCCAACATGGTAATGCCCATAAGTTTTAATATATTCCCCTCCTACAGTTCCAGTTTCCCAAACAGTAACATTTTTCTTATCTACTCCCCCTCTTATCATGTAATAGTGGATTTGGGGACCTGGGGCATCTGGATGCATCAAGACCTCTTTCATTTTTTCAGCAGGCCTGCCTGCAAAGGGTTTTAGCATAATTTAAGTATCATATCTTTACTTTTTGGTGTCAATAAGCCAAAATGTCCCTATGGAAGATTATGCTCTGATTATCTTTGGCATTACCAGCAATTTAGCCCAAATCAAACTTATTCCAGCCCTTTATGATATGGAAGAAAAAGGTTTACTTGCCTCAGATATGAGTATTGCAGGCATAGCCAGAAGAGAAATGTCTGTAAAAGAGTTTCGGGATTATCTGGATTACGTATTGCACCTGGAAAATATTCATCACAAACATGAAATCAAGCAGGAGGTATTTAAAAGGCTGTGTAATAGGTTTAAATATATAAACGGTGATATCACGGAACAAGACCTTTATGAGAAGATCAAAAAAACCCTTAAAGAAAGCAACAGAATTTTTTATCTGGCTACTTATCCAGAGCTTTATCATTCTGTTTTAGAACACTTGCAGAACAATAACTTAAACAAGCAAGATAAAGGCTGGGTCAGGCTGATGATTGAAAAGCCAATTGGTAATGATTTGCCTTCTGCTAAAGCCTTAAATAAACTACTGCTTACCTACTTTACAGAAGACCAAATTTTCAGGCTAGACCATTATTTGGGCAAAGAAACCCTGCAAAACATCCTAACTTTTAGGTTTGTTAATGATATTTTTGAGCCTTTGGTTAACAAACAATTTGTTGATCATATCCAAATTACAGCCTCAGAAGATTTTGGTATAGGCAAAAGAGGTGGATATTATGATGCTGTTGGAGCTTTAAAGGATGTAGGACAAAACCATCAGCTGCAAATGTTAGCCTTCTCCATCATGGATGCTCCAGAAAAATTTACCAGTAAGGCTATTACAGCTCAAAGACTCAAAATTTTAAAAAGCTTAACTCCTTTACCAGAAAAGGTGGTCTTTGGTCAATATGAAAACTACCAAAAAGAGGAAAATGTATCCCCAGACTCTACAGCAGATACTTTTTATGCCTTAAAGACCTTTGTAAAATCTGAAAGGTTTGCCGATGTGCCAATCTATATAAGAGCCGGAAAGAAACTTCAGCAAACAGCTACAGAAATTTCCATAGTTTTTAAAAATCCTATTAATCATCTATTTAAGGGGATGGGTCATGAGGATGAGCCAAATGTTTTAATTTATAGAATCCAGCCAAATGAGGGAATTGTTTTTAAAATATTAGCCAAAAAGCCAGGGCACCAAATTAGCTTTGATTCAGAGTATATGCAGTATTGTTATAGAATTGATCCTCACAGCCACTATATCCCAGATCCTTATGAAAGGTTGCTGGCTGATACCATCAGAGGTGATCATACTTTCTTTAATGATGCAGAGGAAGTAGAAGCCCAGTGGGCATTTATAGATCCTCTGACTGCTAGCAAAAGAAAACCTCACATATATAAACCTGGAACTTGGGGACCTAAAGCAGCAGATGAATTAATAGAACAAGATGGAAGAAAATGGTTAGAACCATCTATGGAATTTTGCAGAATATGACAAAAGAAATTGATCTAAATGAGGCTAGGGAATATTCATTAAAATTAGCTGCTCAGGCAGGAGATATTTTAAAACAATATTTTACTTCAGGTAAATTTACTTCCAGATCAAAAGGTGGGGTGGATGTTTTAACTCAAGCAGACTTGGAAGTAGAAGCTTTTCTGAAAGAAAACTTACAACAACAATATCCTACGCTCCCCATTTTAGGTGAAGAGGCCTCCCCTAAAGATTATTCATCTTTTAAGGAACTAGACAATTTATGGATTATTGACCCTCTTGATGGGACAGTTAACTTTTCCAGAGGTAATGCAAACTTTGCTATATCAATAGGTTTGGTAGATCAAGGCATACCTAAATTGGGAGTTATATATGCTCCTATCACAAATGATCTATATTGGGCACAGGCAGAGAAAAAAGAAGCATTTTTAAACGGAAAACCCATTCATGTTTCCACTACAAAAGATTTAAACGAAACTGTGCTTGCTTGTGATTGGGGTTGGGTATTGGAACAAAGACTTGATGTTGTACGATGGCTTGGTAATATCGCAACCCATGTTAGGCAAATAAAATGTATGGGTTCTGCTGTAGCAGATCTTGCTAGTCTTGCCAGAGGTAGAATAGATATATATCTCCACTCAGGTCTAAAACCATGGGATGTGGCAGCATCTTCTTTGCTGATAGAAAAAGCTGGAGGCAAAGTAACTACACCTGCTGGAGATAAATGGGATGTATTCCAATCAGAAATGCTGGCATCAAATAATATTCTGCATAGCAAGATATTAGAACTTCTATGAAATCACAAGGCTATTCCCTTTGGCTGTTACCAGCAGGAGAGGCAAATGAAAGATTTACCAATCTTGTAAAAAAGCTTGCTAAAGAAAACAACGCTCCGGTTTTTCAACCCCATGTAACCCTGCTTGGAGAGTTTGATTTTTCTGAAGAAGAAGCAATAAAGAAAACAAAACAATTGGCCCAAGGACAGCAGCCTTTTACTATTAAGTTAGGTGAAATTGATTATGAGGAGTTTCATTTTAGGACTCTTTTTGTCAGAGCAGAAAAGTCTGAACCACTTCTAGCTTTACATAACAAAGCCAAAGAGATCTTTGGGAAACAGGATATTCCACCATATATGCCACATTTAAGTCTTCTATATGGTATCTTCCCCAATGAAGTAAAGGAAAAGATTATTACAAGAATAGGCAGAGACCAATCAGCAGAATTTGAAGTAAAAAAAGTCACTTTAGTAAAAGGCGGAGAAGTATCAGAGTGGAAAAAAATAGGCCAATTTAGCTTTTCTTAACTGGATGCTGGCCAAATTGCCATCTCATGGCAGCTACAGTTTTATTTCTAAATCCATTTGGGGAATTTTCTTCATCTTTATCTGAGTTTTCTCTAACTTGTACTGATGCCTCAATTACTGGAACATCTACCCCCACTTCTTTAGCAAGCTCAACAGTCCAATGACCCTCCCCTTTAGTTTTACCTGCCCCACCTCCAGAACCTATAACTGAGGAAATATTTTTTAGTTCTGGATCATTTTTTAACTCTGCCAAAGTCCAACCAACCAGTCTAGATTCTATAATAGAACCTGTATTATAAATTCTGAAAACCTCTCTTAAATCATAGGGAAATTGGGAGGTTTTTAAGATTGCTGCCCCCTCACCTATTGCCTCCATCATTCCATACTCAATTCCATTATGGATAGTTTTAGCAAAATGTCCTGCTCCAGTTGGACCCAAATAAGCATAAGCATTAGGCATTGCTGCTGCTTTAAAAATCTCCTCTACCCTCTCAAAGTCCTGCTTTTCCCCACCAACCATAATACAAGCCCCATTTCTGGCTCCCTCAATTCCTCCTGAGGTCCCTGCATCCATAAAATGAATGCCTTTTTTAGATAAAATCTCATTCCTTCTTAAAGTATCTTTATAAAAGGAGTTACCACCATCTATAACTAAATCACCAGGAGATAATTTTTCAGATAAGGTTTCTATTACCTCATCAATAGCAGCACCTGCAGTAATCATTACCCAAACAGTTCTAGGAGTTTCCAGTTTAGATATCAAATCTTCTATATCTTTGGCAGCAATAGCTCCAGCTTGAGCAACTTCTTCAACTGGCTCGGGAGATCTATTCCAAGCCACCACCTCTATCCCCTTTTCCAGGAGATTTAAAACCATATTCTTCCCCATCCTGCCTAAACCAATGTAGCCTATTCTCATACTATGGTGTATTAGTAAGTGGTTCAAGATGATATTCAGGGGGAACACCTATATTATCATTTTCTTCAATTGTTTCTAACCTTTTTTCCATTTTTCTGATATTACTATCATTAATTTTGTACATATCACCATAACCCTTGAGTTCATTTTCAATTGTCATAAGAGATCCCGTATGAGAGTCTAAGGTTTCATGCATTTCATCCAGCTTGCCATTTATCACAGATTGCTGGCTTTTAATATCTCTTACCTGCTGCATAGTTACACTCTGGAAAGTTTCCATTCTATCAACTTTGTTTTTAACTATCTCCAGAAGATCTTTGAGGGGTCTTAAATTATCTTTTAAAGTCTTAATTTCATCAGCTGTCATTTTTTTATGATACCCTATTCTCCTTACAAAACTCAAGTCATATTATCTATATCAGAAAGATCAGGTATAATCTAAAGATGGTTAAATTGATTATTACTGATGTTGATGGAGTCATTGTTGGACATAAGGTTGGAGTTAACTTTCCCTATCCCAGCCAGAAAGTTATTGAAGCTTTAAAAGAAGTTAAGCTAAGTATTCCTGTTGTGCTTTGTACAGGAAAATATCTAGTAGCTCCTTCTGTAGATAAGGATGGAATTTTAAAGATTTTTGATTATTTCTTAAGCTTTTAGCTTATAATTCCAATCACTGACTATAACCTTCATTCTGCTGTTCCAGGTTCTTCTTAATCTTCTTGTTCCTAAATCTCCCATAGTAGTAAGCCCTGAATGGCGGTTATGACCATCATACCCTTCCCTCATATACTTCTTGTGCTGTTCTCTCAAATCTGCTTCTCTATCAAAATCAAACTCAGGTTTTCCCATACAGATATTTTATAAGGATAGAAAAATAAATCAAGCCGTAGTATGCTAAAATCGATATATGTATTTTGTATTTGATATTGGGGGAACAAATATGAGGGTAGGCATATCCTCAGATAAAAAAACTCTTACTAAAACTAAAATTATTCCAACCCCAGCAGATTTTGATCAAGGGATTCAAATTATAAAACAAATTGCTGATGAATTTTCAGAAGGAGGAAAAATCATGAGCGTGGCAGGGGGAATTGCCGGACCTTTAGACAAAGAAAAAACATGTTTAGTCAAAAGCCCCCACATTCCTGGATGGATTAACAAACCCCTAAAAACAGATTTGGAAAAAGAATTTGGATGCAGGGTAATTTTAGAAAACGATACGGCAATGGGAGGTATAGGTGAAGCTGTAAAGGGAGCAGGTGCAGGTAAAAAAGTTGTTGCATATATAGCTTTAGGCACAGGAGTAGGCGGAAAAAGAATAGTCGAGGGAAAAATTCAAAGCAACAGTTTTAATTTTGAACCAGGACACCAAATCATCCATCCTGATGGACTTTCATGCAGCTGTGGGGGTAAAGGCCATTTGGAAGCTTATGTTAGTGGCTCATACTTTCCCACTCTGTATCATCAAAAAGGTGAAGAAATTACAGACCCACAAATTTGGGATGAAATATCTCAAAACCTAGCAATAGGACTAGTAAATACTGTAGTACACTGGACTCCAGATATTATGGTTTTAGGTGGAGGGGTATCAAAATCTATACCTTTAGAAAGGGTTCAGGAATACTTTAGGCAGTTTTTAACAATTTACCCTGAGCCTGCTCCAATAGTCAAAGCTACCTTAGGTGAGATGGCAGGATTATATGGGGCATTAGAGCTTCTAAAATGATACAATACGAGCGTGCCCCTGTAGCTCAGTAGATAGAGCATTTCGCTTCGGACGAAAGGGCCGAGGGTGCAAATCCTTCCAGGGGCGCAAAATAATGAATAACTTACAGCTTCAAAGTATTCAGGAGTTTGTCTATAGTGAATCTGTAAATATTGCTGATCCTCAGCACAGTTTAGACCATGCCCACAGAGTTAAATTTAATGCTATCAAAATAGCCAATATTCTAAAACTTGAGAAACACTTAGACCTAAATTTACTTGTGGGAATGAGTTTGCTCCATGATATGCACTACAGCATTTGTTCACCAGGCATTAAAACTTATTTATTTGAAGGCAGAATTGCTAAAAGATTTATAAAAGAAATTATCTCTCAGTTTAATTTAACTGCAGAGGAAAAAGAATTAATAATAGAAGCAGTGGCAAGTCATCCTCATTCTTATCCTTTCAGAAGACTAAACAGAAAGAAAAATCATTACACAAAAATTTTACAGGATGCAGATACCTTAGATTTTTTTAGTGATTCAAGACTCAAAGCTTTAGATGTTTCTAAACAAAAGTTCTTTTTTTATAAATTCATTTGGTTTCTAGGACAAAAGTTATACTTGAGAAATAAAAGGAAACTAAATAAGTTTTTAAATTACCCCCAACTAGTGAAATATCTAACAGGATTTAATATTTCTTAAGTGATATAATAAAATTCTATGAATGATGACCAAAAACACAAAGATGCCTTAGATGAGGATATTAAAACTGGTGAACAAAGTATAAGTGGTTCTAATGCTGATCCAGAATCTGATGATAATACCTTAGATGCAGCTCATGATGCTGGTTTGTATGAAGACCAGGATGAGCAGCACCCAGGAGAGATAAATGTTGCTGAAGAGGTTCAAAAAGACGAAAAAGAACACATGAAAGAAGATTAACCTTCTAAAACTATTTTTCTTATTCTGATGTTTTTGGGGGTAACTTCTACTAACTCACTATCATCTATATATTCAATCGCATTTTCTAAGCTCATGATTTTTGGAGTGTTGAAATGGTCAGAAGTTCCCTCACCTGAAGATCTGTGATTGGTTTGCTGTTTTTCTTTACAAACATTAATTCTAATATCTTCTCCTCTGCTGCTTGAACCAATTACCTGCCCTTGATAAACCTCGAGTCCTGGCCCTACAAAAAGAGTTCCCCTGTCTTGAGCACCTGTTAAGGCATACAGCTTAGTAGTACCAGACTCATGAACTACTAAAGATCCCTGAGATCTTTCAAACTTAGTTTGAGAAGCTTCCCTATACTCCAAAAACGAGCTGCTTAGTATTCCTAATCCTTTAGTATCAGTCATAAATTGGCTTCTATAACCAAAAAACTCTTTTGTAGCTATAATAAATACCAAATATACAATTCCATTTCCCGCTCCGCCCGCGAAGCGAGGCGAGTCTGTGTTCATATCTTGTAGCTGGGCATGCCTCAAACCCATCTTCTGCATAACTGATCCAGAAAACTCTTCTGGCACCTCAATTGCTACTTTCTCATATGGGGTCATTAGTTTCCCATTTTCCATTTTTTCTATAACTTGTGGTTTACCAACCTGAAACTCATACCCTTCTCTTCGCAGTCTTTCTATTAAAATAGCCAAATGCAGCTCTCCCCTGCCACTAACAATTTGATCACCTGAGGGACCATCTTCTACTGTTAAAGCCACATCTGCCTCAGCTGCTTTATATAATCTATCCCTGATTTGTCTGGCTGTTTTAAATTCACCCTCTCTGCCTGCAAAAGGAGAAGTATTGACTCCAAAATTCATCCTGACTGTAGATTGCTCTATTTCTAAAACTGGTAAGGCAATTGGGTTTGTAAGATCTGCTATAGTTTCTCCAATAGTAATATCTGGAATTCCTGAGAGGGCAATAATATCTCCAGCATGTGCCTCTTTAATATCTACTCTGTCCAAACCTTCAAAACCAAGCAAAGAAGTTAATCTAAATTTCTTAATTGTTCCATCTCTGGTAATATGGGCTACTTCCTGTCCAGCTTTGATGGTCCCATTATAAACTCTGCCTGTAGCAATTCTGCCTTTAAAGTTATCATAAGCAGTATTAGTAATTAATACCTGCAAAGGTTTTAGTTCTTCAATTTTAGGAGCTGGGATATGTTCCAAAATAGCATCAAATACTGGAGAAATATCATCCATTTGGGATAAATCTGCCTCTAGTCCTGCTTTACCATGTTTTCCAGAAGAATAAATAGTTGGGAAAAAAGCTGCTTCTTCACTTGCTCCAAGCTCCAGGAAAAGATCAAAAGTTTTATTTATAACATAATTTATCCTGGCATCAGGTTTGTCTATTTTGTTTATAACTACAATAACTTTATGCCCCATTTCCAAGGCTTTTTTCAAAACAAACCTGGTTTGAGGCATAGGTCCTTCTTTAGCATCAATCAAAAGCAAAACTCCATCAGCCATTTTTAAAACTCTTTCTACTTCTCCCCCAAAATCAGCATGGCCTGGGGTATCTATAATATTTATTTTGGTATCTTTAAAGTTAACTGAAGCATTTTTAGAAAAAATAGTAATTCCTCTTTCTTTTTCCAAATCATTTGAGTCCATTATAAGTTCAGAAGAGTCAGTAAACTGTTTTCCAAGCTTGGTTTTGGACTGCCTTAATAAGGCATCAACCAAGGTAGTTTTTCCATGATCAACATGGGCAATGATTGCTACATTTCTTATATTCATAAAACATAGTATTCTACCACTTTTAGCTTGAACTTACAATCTAAATGGCTTTGTTAGTAATATAATTAATAAATCTAGAACTAGAGGAAACAATAAATAAGTACTTGCTGCCTTGAAATAATTACTAGCAAAACCAATGTTAACAGAGCTTAAATAACCCCAGAAATTTTGTAGTAATGCAGGGTTTAAGAAATAAAATACTGCCACTAAGGCTAACATTAGGACTAAAAAAGTACCCACAAAAACAATCATCCCTTCCAAGTCTTTTTTAGAGGAAAACATGGTATTACCTACCTCAAAGATTAAATATAAACCCAAAATTGTTTGCCAAAGAGGGGTACTAGCTTTTCCAAGAGGTAGAAAAATAAATACAGAAGCAATACAAAACAACCCAAATATAATTGGGGCAACTCCTACTAAAGCCCTTCTGAATGGATCAGTTTGCCCTATTTGCACACTCCCTAATCTAACTTCTTTATCTCCAATCTCAGGCACTACACTCATCTCCCCTACAGGCACCATGGTTACTCCAGCAAATAATAGATGGGCCAGTTCATGAATAATAGTACCTGGTAGAAATATTATTGCTAGGATTTTAACAACAGCAGTGTGGCTTCTTGTTAATCTATAAAATAACCTGGCTAAGGAATTAACAAGTTTTTTAGACAAGAAAAACAATAAAACAAACTCAAATATAAAAAGCAGTATATACAGCATCAGAATTAGTATACCTTAAATCTGGAGATTTAAGGCAGAAGTTGTTAGAATATACGTTAGCCCTTGTCAAAAAAGATATGGGCCGGTAGCTCAGTGGTAGAGCAATGGACTCTTAATCCATTGGCCGTGGGTCCGAATCCCACCCGGCTCACAAATTTAGACTCATAGTTTGACAATAATCATCCTTTATGCTAAACTTCCCGTATGACTTGCGAAAAAAGAGAAGATGGTCTTATTACACCACTTCTTCCTGTGGTCAGCAGAACAACTATTGATGCAGCCTTACACTCTTTTACTGAACAGAATTTGATGAATGCCTGGGGTAGCACACTTCCTTTATTTGTTTGGCTGGCTAAACATGGTACTGCGTTTTTCTATGGTGGAGCATTCTGCCGTTATGTCTTAGAACAAACAGCGAAACCTAAAAAGCTAGCTCCGATCACACAAAAAACAATGGATGAATTTGAAAAAGAGTTAAAGGATCGACAAAACAAGCTTCTTCAATTAAAGATTACAGATATTCGACAGGTACCTGTAGAACTAGCTCCATCTTTCGCTGTTTGGAAACCAGAAAATCCTGACTTAATGAACTTTTTGGCACTCAATATGCCAGGAGGATTAGCAATGGGTGGTTTTACGCCTCCAGAAATTGGATTAGCCCAAGCAGGTGCCCTGCTTACATATGAAATATCAAGAATGCAAGCAGCTAAGCCCGGGTAAAGTACTAAAGCCTAAGTAAACTTATTTGGTGATTCATCTAGGCCATAAGGATCGAATTTGATAGTTGCATTTTGCCATTATTTTTGATAATATAATGTTGTATTTCCAAAAGAAATACATTTGATTTGCT
>CAZCNP010000004.1:0-81756 GCA_964500725.1 uncultured Gammaproteobacteria bacterium | reverse complement strand
CAGGACTTTTAGTTGTATTCATTTTGGTTCTTGACATTTAATAGCTAGTCTTTCTTTTTTTGATCCTTTAACTTAAAGGAGCACTTCTGGAGTATTTTAAAAAATACAGTTTAAAATCAGATAAAATTAGGGTAAGAGTTAAGTAAAGCTTATAATTCGACCGAAGGGAGAATTACAGTCAACGTCTATAATTCGATTGAAAGGATAACTACAAGGTTTAAAATTTTAAATCCACAGTTGTTTTATTGCCGTTGATTTCCCCGGCCTGGAGTGTTAATTTATTATCAGTGTCTGAAATCGGAAAACCTATTCTGGTATACTTGGTAGCAATAGCTTGCGCTTCTACCGGGTCATTATGAATATCAGGAGCCAACCACTCTTTACCATTATTGACCGAAAGCCTGACGTAGTCCCGGGTATTTACTTGTATTTTATGAGTGCTTTTGTTTTCTATTTTTAAATTAAGAATCAAAAATGTCCGGCCTGCTATTGCTGTGGCTTTTTGTCCTTTAATTAAAATCTCATCTCTTTTTTCCGCATTTTCTATTAAGTATTTGATATTTCCTACTTCTTTACCTCGATCATCTTTAATAGGAAAGCTAAACTCTTTGTTTACTACTACTTTTGCTTTTGCTGGCTGAATTTGAACTCCTGAAGTATTATTGGCAGAGACGCTGGAAACCTGGGTGGAACTCTCTGCAGAGTTTGATCTTATGAGAATTATTACTGTTGCTGTAATGATACCTACGGCAAGAAGAGCAAGTAAGACTCGTTTTTTGGTGTTAATTAACATATATAATCATCTTTACTGCTGATTGATTACTCTCCTGGCGGATTTCCACATCTATTTTTTTATAGCTGTTGCTGCCCACAAGTTTATTCAAAACATTGCCATTTGTGTTGGTTGTCACAAAAGAGGTTGTATTCATACCTTCGGTTCGAATTTGCTGTTTGTA
The DNA here is from genome assembly GCA_964500725.1 of uncultured Gammaproteobacteria bacterium. GTDB lineage: Bacteria > Patescibacteriota > Microgenomatia > Daviesbacterales > UBA10151 > UBA10151. The sequence goes on along the minus strand of CAZCNP010000004.1, from coordinate 80,800 downwards.
CCAATTGGTAACTGCGTTTGCGCTATCGCTGCTTTCTAAAACAAGAACATTACTGTTTGAGCTGATAACTTTGGAATTAGGATAAGTAAAACTCTCAAGACCTGCTGATTGTGTAGGGGTTAAGAGCCTATTTGTTTGTAATTGGTTGTTACTCGTTTTTGGAATTAGCATTAGTAAAATGATAAATACTATTATCAAAACTATCAGCTTACGCATGAACAGTTTCCATAGGATAATTTTAATTTATGTTATTGATTTGGTATCAAAACTAGATAAGTAGGGTGTAAGGGTTAGGTAAGAGTTGTATCAATCAGTTATACTACCTCTATGGAGTCTGCAGCATTAGACAAGCTGAGCGATTTTTTTAGCAAATATAAACAGCTTACTTACACAAAAGGGGAGATAATTATTCGTGAGGATGATGAGCCGGCTGGAGTATATTTTTTGAAAAATGGATATGTGCGAATGGGCTCTATCTTTGAAAGCGGAGGAGAATTAACTTTAAATATTTTTAAACCTGGATCTTTCTTTCCAATGATTTGGGCCATCGGCGAGTTAAAAAACTCCTATTTTTGCCAAGCAATGACTGAAGTGAAAGTTTACAGGGCTCCTAGGGTAGAAGTTATAAAATTTGTCAAAGAAAATCCAGAAGTTTTATATGATTTAACCAAAAGGATACTAATTGGTTTGGATGGGATGATTACTAATATTCAATATTTAATGTTTGGTAATTCATACAACAGAATTGCTGCAGCAATTCTACTTCTGGCTAAAAGATTTGGGGAAAAACTAGATGGGAAAATAGTAATAAATTTTAATTTGGTGCATCAGGATATCGCTCATTTGGCTGGGGTAACCAGAGAAACTGCCAGCATTGCTATAAAGCAATTGGAAAATAAAGGGGTGATAGGAAGGATTAAAAAGAAATTTGTTGTTAAGAATATGGGTAAATTAACCAAAGAGTTGTTTGTTGGCGCTAGTGAGTTTGATAGTCCGGTAGCTATTTAATTTTTTATGGGAAAAGTTATATCTGTTAATAAATTGGGGCAAGTCGTACGAGAGTTGAAAAAACAAGATAAAAAAATCGTTCTAGCTGGAGGGTGTTTTGATATTTTACATCCAGGTCATGTGACTTTTTTAGAGAAAGCAAAGAAAGCAGGGGAGATCTTATTTGTATTTTTGGAAAGTGATAAAAAAGTCCAAGAGCTCAAAGGGGCAAACCGGCCAATCCATACTCAAACAATGAGGGCTAAGGTTTTATCTGCCTTGCGGGTAGTTGATTATGTTGTGAGGTTGCCTTATATGGGAAGCAGCAAACAGTATGATGAAGTGGTGGGAAAGATCAAACCAGATGTGATTGCGGCCACGACTAAAGATGCCAATATTCATCATCAAAGGGCAGCAAAGCTTGTTGGAGCAAGCTTTGAGGTTGTTGCAAAAGTTGTCAAAGAGTATTCAACCAGCAGACTTGTGGATGTTAGGTTCTAGTTACTGTACAATTATCTTTCAATGAAGTTTAAGTTATTTCTATTGTTTGTTTTCTCAGTTCTGCTTTTTACCTACTTTTCTTATACAGTGGCGAGAGAAAAGTGGCAGCAGATTGATTTTGATACTACAGTGAAGCTGCAAGATCATATTTCGCGCCGATTTGATAGCATTTTTTCTTATTTTAGTATTTTAGGCAGCGCTGAGGTGACAGTTGGGTTCTCATTAGTAATGATGTTTTTATCTTTAATAAGAAAACATTTTTTGGCAATAATAGGGTGGTTGATGATTGTTCCAGCCACAGTAGCAGAAATTTTTGGAAAACTAGTAGTTTTTCATCCTGGCCCGCCAGGTTTTTTCCATAGAACTTTACAGCCGACCAGCCTGCCTTCTTTTTATGTTCACACTGATTTTTCTTACCCTTCAGGACATATGACCCGAACAATTTTTATAATTGTAATACTGGCTGTCCTAATGGTTTTTGCTTCAAAAAGTTTTCTACCTTATAAATTAATTACCCTAGGTATTCTTGTATTATTGGGTATAATGATGGCATTGACTAGAGTATATCTTGGGGAGCATTGGCTATCGGATGTTTTAGGAGGAAGCTTGCTAGGAGCAGCAATGGGACTACTTGCTTCAATATTGATTTTGCGGTCACAAAAGGTTTAATATGTGAGTTGCTGCCTGTAAGGAGGTGAGTGGGATGAACAGAAATGTTTCAATGGTTATGGTGGTATTAGTGCTGGTAGTGATTGCTGGTTATTTGGTATGGTTGCGAAGCAGGACTGCTCCTGCTGCATTACCGCAGATAGAAAACCAAGTACAAGTTACACCAACTGCTGTAGCCAGCGCGTCTGCTACCCCAGCAGGAACAGAGGCAACTGGTTCTACACGGGAAAAAACTTCTACTTCAAGCTCAGTCAGAAGATAGAGTAGTGTAAATACTTAATATGGATAATATTAAAGTTGAAAAGCTTATTATAATAGGTTCTGGCCCGGCTGGTCTAACAGCTGCTATCTATGCTGCCAGAGGCAGTCTAAACCCGTTGGTTGTAGCAGGCAGGGAAGCAGGGGGGCAGCTAACATTAACAACTGATGTGGATGATTTTCCAGGTTTTGAAGAAGGTATTCAAGGACCCGAACTGATGATAAAAATGAGGAAGCAAGCTGAGAGGTTTAAAACAAGATTTATTGCTGAAAATGTTATTTCAGTTAACCTGAAAGTTAACCCGTTTGTTATTAAAACTGAGAACGATGAACTAAGAACTAACTCACTAATTATAGCCACAGGAGCCTCAGCAAAATGGCTTGGTTTAGAATCAGAACAAAAGCTAAGAGGTAGAGGGGTGTCTGCTTGTGCGGTTTGCGATGGGTTTTTTTTCCGCGACAAAAAGGTGGCAGTAGTAGGAGGGGGAGATACAGCTTTAAGAGAGGTTAATTATTTGTCAAAAATTTGCAGTAAAGTAACTGTTATACACAGGAGAGATAAATTAAGAGCACAGGCAGTATTGCAAGAATTAGTAAAAAGTAAAAAAAATGTAGAATTTGTTTGGAATGCTGAGGTAATAGATGTATTAGGAGAGGATAAAGTGACTGGAGTGAAGATAAAAAATACCCAAACTGGAGAAATTAGCAAGTTAGAACTTGATGGGTTATTTATTGCCATAGGTCATCAGCCCAATACTGATTTTTTAAAAGATCACTTAGAGTTGGATGAAAAAGGGTATATAGTTGTTCATGATGAGACAAAAACATCTGTAGAAGGGGTATATGTTGCAGGTGATGTGGCAGATTATAAATACAGACAAGCTGTTACAGCAGCAGGAGCAGGTTGTAAAGCTGCCTTTGATGTTGAGGAATATCTACAGACGTTAAAGCTGCCTACAGAAAATGGAGATTGATTCGTACCCAATCTTGCAATAATTATTACTGAAAATTAACAATAAAATTAGATAATTTAAAATAGTATGCAGCAAGTTGGCAAATTTTTAATGCGGTTTCTGCCTTCAAAGCCAGTATATGCTCATTGTGATATTCCTTGTGGGATTTATGATCCACATGCAGCCCAGCTTGCTGCTAAAACTGTTTTAAAGATGGTAACTTTGATTAATGAGTTGCAGCCAAGCTCAGCAGAACCTCCATTTGAGGAAAGAAAAAAGATTATTTCTCAAGTTTCCAGGTTAACAAAAGTAAAGGAAGAGCATGCAGAAGCTTGTAAAAGAGAAATTTTAATTCTTTGGACAGATTATTTTAAGAGTGAACATCTAGAAAAGTTTCCTGATTTGCATGAATTAGTTTGGAAAACAACTAAACTTTGTTCAGATAACAAAAGAATGGTTGATGAGGAAAAAGCTCAAGAATTAATTAAAGCAGTTGACGCAATTGCAGATATATTCAGTCAAACCAAAAAGTGATTTTTCCTCTTAAAAGATTTACAGCTTCTGGAAATTCAATGCTTCCAACTCTAAAAGATGGCCAAGATATTTTAGTTTGGTGTTGGTTTGTAAACCCTAAAGTAGGGGATATTGTGGTTATAAAACATAAGGGCAAAGAGATAGTTAAACGCATTGAAAATATCCAAAATAATACAGTTTTTGTTACAGGAGATAATAAGCAGGAAAGCACTGATAGTAGAAATTTCGGTGCAGTTTCCAGGCTAGAGATTGTGGGTAAAGTAGTGTATGTGAGATAATATGGCTATGCAAGAACCTCAGCCTACTGGAATAATTCAATCTACAGAGCAGTCTAATGCTGATTTGCATCAAAAGACGCAAGGGTTTCTCAAACAGTTGGGTCACAGTAGTTCAACTGTTCCGCCTCAGGAAACACCAGTTCTAACTGGGGAGGCAAAACAATGGGTTGAAGATATGGCCCATGATGCTACTCATATTGCGCAAGTGACTGTTAATCCGGAAGAGTCAGCTAAAATCCGCCTTGCAAAAGGAAAATCGCCTATCCCTATAGCCATTGGGAGGTGGTTAAAGAAGCAAGGTTCACAACAGAAAAAAGCAGCATAATATATGGAAGTAACACAAACAACAGGAGGAGGAATAGATTTTGCAAACCTGCTGGTGGGCGCAATGGCAATTTTGGGAGTAGGATTACTGTTGGCAGGAATTTTTCTTTTCTTAAAAAAATACCTGGTAGGATGGATTAAATACAAAGATAGGGAAAAAGAATCTCTACAGTTTGTGCTTCTGCAGATAAAAGTCCCGCGCGGAAATGAAATCAAAATTGATGCTGCTGAACAACTTTTTGCCACCTTTGCCTCCTTAAGAAAATCTGGGGGGATGTTGTCTATGTTTACTCCACAGCCCCATTTATCTTTTGAGATTGTGGCCTTGCATGAGTCTATAAGGTTTTTTATATCCTGTCATAGAGCGCATCAAGATTTAGTAGAAAAACAAATTCATGGAGCATACCCTGATGCAGAAATTAAAGAAGTTCCTGAATATAATATTTTTTCTGAAGTAGGAGAAACAGCTTATGCCCAACTAAAGTTAAAAGGCGCTGATCATTTTCCAATTAAAACTTTTAGAGACTTGCCTACAGACCCTCTTTCTGCTGTTACCTCAGCTTTGGCCAAAATGCAGGTAAACGAAGGCGCAGCTATTCAGATGATGATTTCTCCAGCTGATAGCACTTGGAAAGATATTGGTAAAAAGTGGCTGAAAAAAGAAAAAGACCCAGGAGATGAGAAAAATCCTAAAGCCCCACCAGATGCAAAACAGCTCGAAGCAGTGGAAGGAAAACTCTCTAAGGCAGGCTTTGAAACTAGTATCAGGATTGTGACTTCAAGCACTTCAGCTGAATCTGCCAAGGCGCATCTTACTAATATCAAAGCAGCTTTTGAACAATTTAGCGGTCCCTACAATTCTTTCTCTGGGGCAAAGGTTTATTCTGAAAAGGGATTTTTAACTGATTTTATTTACCGATATATGCCAAGGTATAGTAAGGTTTCGGTTTTAACAGCAGATGAGCTTGCTTCGATTTTGCATCTTCCAAATAAGTCCGTAGAAACACCCTATATCAGCTGGCTTTCTTCCAAAAGGGCTCCAGCCCCGGAAAAAATTCCTACCTCTGGTCTTTATTTAGGTAAATCAGTTTTTCGAGGTGTTGAAAGACCTGTCTATTTATCAGAGGATGATAGGCGCAGGCATATGTATATTATTGGTAGAACAGGAACTGGTAAATCAGAGCTTTTGAAAAGTTTAATGCTGCAGGATATTTTAGCAGGAAAAGGATTGTGTTTTATTGACCCACATGGGGATGCAGCAGAGGAGTTGCTGCAGCTTATTCCTTCCCACAGATCTGAAGATGTTATTTATTTTGACCCTTCAGATATGAGTAGGCCTTTTGGTTTAAACATGCTTGAATCCTACACTGAGGAGCAAAAACATTTTGTGGTAGCCTCTATTATTGGTTTGATGTATAAGCTGTTTGATCCTAATAAAACAGGTATTATTGGTCCCCGTTTTGAGCATGGGGTCAGAAATGCGATGTTGACTGCAATGAGCAGCCCTGGAGCTACTTTTGTTGAAGTGGTTAGGCTGATGACTGATGCTAATTTTGTCAGAGAATTGCTGCCAAAAGTTTCTGATCCAGTGGTTAGGCGTTATTGGACAGATCAAATTGCCCAAACTACAGATTTTCATAAATCAGAAGTGTTGGACTACACAGTTTCCAAGTTTGGCCGTTTTGTTACCAATAGGATGATGAGAAATATTATTGGTCAATCAAAGTCTGCTTTTAACTTAAGACAAGTTATGGATGAGGGTAAAATTTTGATTATGAATTTATCAAAGGGAAGAATAGGGGAGGAAAATTCCAACTTCCTGGGATTAATTTTGGTCCCCAAAATTTTGCAAGCAGCCATGTCCCGATCGGATATGGATATGGAAAAAAGAAGAGATTTTTATTTGTATGTTGACGAGTTCCAAAATTTTGCCACAGATACTTTTGCAGATATTTTATCTGAGGCTAGAAAATATAGACTTAATTTAACTGTGGCTAACCAATTTATTGGCCAAATTGGGGAGGATTTAAAAAATGCTGTTTTTGGTAATGTGGGTACAGTAATTGGCTTTAGAGTGGGAGTTACTGATGCCAATTACCTGCAGCATGAATTTTCCCCCACTTTTACTGAGGCTGATTTGGTAAATATAGAATCTCCTCATGCTTATATTAAAACTATTGTTCATGGTGAACCAGTGGTGCCATTTTCACTGGATACCACCAAAGATATGAAAAAATGGCAAGCAATGTTAAATCCTCAAATAGGCCAGGCAATCAGAGAGTTATCTAGGTTAAAGTTTGGCAAAGATGTGACCCAAGTAGAAGCAGAGGTAGCCTCAAGAGCCCAGTTGTAGTTTTTCTGGAATCTTTGGTACAATTAGCGGCAGGCCCGTCGTATAATGGTAATACCTGATTCTTATACAGTCAAGACGAGGGTTCGATTCCTTCCGGGCCTACCAAATCCAGGTCTGACCGCATATGAATAAACCTCTCTCGTTCCGTATACTTCTCTTACTAGCTGGATTATGGACTCTTTTTTGTTTTATCCTATTTTTTCTGTTATGGATAATCTCTTCAGACCTTATTTTATGGTTAGCATTTATTCCTCTGTTTCCATTTATGATTAGTGTTTGGATAGGAACAGCAGCTGGTTTTTATCAACATAATGAGATGACTCAGTATCTAATAGTATCTATAATGACTTTTGGATTAAGCCTTATTCTGCTATATATAATGTACCTAATAGGAATATCGCTAAAGGCTGCTGGCAAGAATTTAAAGCTCTTCTAATTTGACTTTACCTTCAACTGTTTGTCCCTGGATAAATTGAAGGTATTTTTCAGTGGTGGAGAGTCTTTTGTGACCTGCAAGTTTTGAAACCATAGTCATAGGAACACCTGCTTGTAATTGAAAAGCTACCCAAGTGTGTCTTAAATCATTAACTTTAGCTCCTTTAATACCAGCTACCCTAAAGTATCTATCAATGGCAGTTCTGATATTTCTAATAAGTAAAGGTCTGCCAGTTTTGGTGACAAAAAGGGCATGATTTGGAGTTTTTGCTCTTTTGGGAAGGTAATTTTTAATGGCTTCAGCTGCTGATTTATTTAATGGGATAGTTCTTTCTCTGGTGTCTTCAAATAGGGGAACATGAAGTGTGAGGTTTTCCAAATCAATATCCTCAACCCTGAGTTTGGCAAGTTCTCCAATTCTAATGCCAGTTTGTAAAAGCAATTCTATAACTGCTATCATTCTAGTATCTGCTCTGGCTGCATCGCGCAGACTGCGGTATTCTAATTTGGTTAAAATCCTAGGGGGTTTATTTTCAAATTTTGGGTGTTCTAAGTTAGTGGCTGGGTCAGCATCAATAATGTTTGATGTTTTTAAATATTTGAAGAAGGTTTTAGTAGAGTTAGTTTTTCTAGAGATTGATTTTGGGGTGTAGTCTTCTTTGCTCAACTTTTGCATAAAAGCTACTAAATCCTCAGTTGTTACACTTTTTGGATCTGTTTTGCCCAAGTCTTGTAAATAGCTTACCAGTTGATCAATGTCTTTGCCATAAGCTAAGATAGTAGCTGAGGCTCTGGATTTGCCTTTAAGGTGTCCAATGAATTGCTGGTGTGCATCGCGTAGAGTAATCATAATACATATTATAATGTTATAGGTTATAGATGTCAATACACAATTTTTAAAATTATGATCAAAAAGATCAGTTTAGGATTGATAATTTTAGTAAGTTTAATAATAGGGTATAACTTAATTACTCAAGCTGTTGAGACAGCCAAGTCAGGGGAGAGGCTGTCTCAAGCTGCAGAGGTAGTTTACAAGCTGGAGATCAAAAACCGGCAGTTAAAAAAAGAGCTTTCTTTAATACAATCTCCTGAATTTATTGAGCAAGAGGTGAGAAATAAATTAGGATTTGCCAAAAAAGGGGAGACTGTAGTAGTTATTCCTGAGGAAAAATTAAAAACGATCTTAGGAGTTAGTTCTTCTGCTCAAATCAGACTGCCAAACTGGTTAGGCTGGTTAAAACTATTCTTCAAATAACCTATTTTTTTCTATAAACTTCATCATGAGTTCCAATATCAAAAAAGTAAGCTTCATTACCGTTTTGTAAATAACTCATTCTTATACTTTTAGTAATAGAAATACTTCGCATATTCTCGAGTTCTCCTGAAAGTTTATGAACACGAAGCGATTTATGTTTGGGATTGTCAGCAAAAAGATTTAGTTGTTTCTGAACTTTCTTAAAAAGCTTTAGATCTTTTTTACTTAGGACTTCAAGTTCTTTTTGAAGCTTTCCGTCCAGCCGGATTTGCATTATTTTAGATTTTTGAAAAATCCATCAATATCTTCCACTAGTATGGACTTATCTTTATTCTTTAAAGCCTCCTTGGCTTTTCGGATAGTTCTATCAGATGCTTCAAATACAGGATATTCCATTTCTTCTACATCTTTTAACATTAAATGTTTGATATAACCTGCTAAAGGCATGCCAAATTTGTTGGCTTTGCTCTCCAAAAATTCTTTAAGAGCTAGAGGAAGATTTATTTTTATCTGAGTTTGTTGAGTAATCATTGAAGCTAGTATAGCACCAATTTCAGGACTTTTCAAGGACTAAATTGTGTTGCGGGGGTAGGAGTTGAACCTACTGCCTCAAGATTATGAGCCTTGTGTGCAGCCGTTACACTTCCCCGCGTGCATATTGTAACATATAATTACTAAATGTGGGTTGTATATATTTTGCTCTGCCAAGATGGAAGTTTATATACAGGAATTACTAATAATCTTCAAAAAAGATTTAACGAACATAAAAAAGGGAAGGGTGGCAGATACACCAGATCTCATCCACCGCTTAGAATTGTGTATCAGGAAAAAATAATTACTCATCCAGAGGCTTTAAAAAGAGAGGCTGAAATCAAAAGTTGGAGTAAAAAAGAGAAGCTTAACTTATGTAAGTAGTGAAACAATCGTTGCTATGCCTGCCAAGCTCATCAAAGCCACAACTGCCCAGCCAAGAATATTAGTAATTCTTCCATTCACCCATTTATCCATAATTTTAGAATTACTGCTTAGTAATACTATTAAAGTTAAAATTACAGGAGCCATTAGGCCGTTTAACACAGCAGAATAGATTAATGCCTTGATGGTATCAAATCCCAGTAGGTTAATAAGCAGTCCGATACCGGTGGAGATAATAATTACGCCATAAAAAGCATTAGCCTCGCGTAGCTTTCTATACAGCCCAAATTTCCAGCCCATACATTCAGATAGAGCATAAGAGGCAGATCCTGCCAAGATGGGAACTGCCAACATGCCTGTTCCAATAACTCCTAAGGCAAAAAGCAGATAAGTTTTTTCTCCAGCTATTGGTCTTAAAGCCTCTGCTGCTTGAGCAGCATTGGTAATATTGGTTATCCCATGGGTGTTTAAAGTGGCTGCTGCAGCTGCAATGATAAAAAACATGACTAAATTTGATAAAAACATCCCTGACCAGACATCTGTTCTCATATTTTTAACTTCCTGGCGGGTTGTTTCAGCCTGACGAAGTTTTAGGGTAGTCTTGCCATCTAAAATTTGTTCTTCAACTTCCTGTGAAGTTTGCCAGAAAAATAAATAAGGTGAAATAGTGGTTCCTAAAACAGCAGTGATTAAAAATATTTGATCTTTAGATATAACAATGGTAGGAATGATAGATTTTTGCAGCACCTCTACCCAGTTTATATTGATAGTAAGGGCAGAAAAAACATAGGATAAAAGGATTAAGGCTAACCATTTTAAGTACTTGGCATATTTTTCATATGTGGTAAATATTTGCAGAGCTAAGCTGATGATAGTAAAGCCTAAAATTAGAGTGGTGAAGCTAGCTTGAGGCAGTAGCAGCTGGGTTGCTTTGGCCATTGCTCCTAAATCTGCGCCAATATTTAATGTATTGGCAACAAAGAGTAAAAGGGTAGCAATATACAAAACCCACCTAGGGTAGTTTTGTCTGATATTTGCTGCCAGGCCCCGACCAGTGACAAGTCCAATCCTAGCACACATTTCCTGGATTACTGCCATTAAAGGAAAAGAATACGGAGCCAGCCATAAAAAGTTAAAGCCGTAAGCTGCTCCTACCTGAGAATAGGTAGTAATGCCAGAAGGATCATCATCTGCTGCGCCAGTTGTTAAGCCTGGACCAAGGCTTTTCCAATATTGTTTGGCCTGGCCAAAGTGTTTGTGGGAATTGAAGGTTTGTGTAATTTGTTTGGAAGTGTCAATTGTTTTATCCAGCATAATTGCTGGAGCGCTGACTACTGTTTCCAGGATTTTATTAGAAGTCATAGTTTAACAGTAAACCAGTGGGTTATAGGTAGTCAATATGATAAAATTCCCTTATTCAGGATTTATGCCAGGGTAGCTCAGCTAGTAGAGCACCGGATTCATATCCCGGCGGTCGTGGGCGCGCACCCCACCCCTGGTACTTAATATGCAAAATGATTTGCAATCAATTGGACAACTTCTGGAAAATCATGCTCAAAGGTTTGCAGACAAGCAGGCAATAATTGCTGCTTCTGTTGATTCTGATAAAGAGCAAATAATTTCCTATAAAAAATTATATAAATTGGTAGCCCAAACCGCTTCATTTTTAACTAATTTAGGTATTAAAAAAGGAGATAGGTATGCAATTTTGATGAACAATACCCCAGAAGTATTGTTATTTGAACTAGCTGGTGCCTTAATTGGGGCAACTACTGTGCCTTTGGACTCAAAAAGAGATACCTTAGAAAGAAAAGTATTCAAACTTAAGGACACAAGCTCTAAAGCCCTTTTTATTAAATTAGAAGAAGACAACAAGCAGGCAGAACTGGTAGAAATAGAAAAAATTTATCCTATTAAGATTTTTTCTTGGTCTGATTTTGCAGAATTTGAGAAATTATTACCTGTAGAAACTACAGAAGATCATTATAATCAATCTTTAGATACTCATTATGTTGTTTTATATACTTCAGGAACAACAGCCATGCCTAAAGGGGTGCTTTTATCAACTAAAGCTTGTCTTTTAAATGCTTTAGGTATTGTTGATTGGCAAAGGATGGATGTGAATACTAGGTTTAATATTGTGCTGCCTCTGCATCATATCAACTCCACTGAATTCTGTTTGGCCACACTATTGGCAGGAGGGACTATTATTCTAAATTCCCGTTACTCAGCTTCTAAATTTTGGCAGATAGCAGCAAAGTACAAGGCCACCAATACTAGTATTGTGCCTACTATCTTACACGATTTATTAACCCGCTATGATGAGTTTAAAGCAGAAAAACTGGATGTAACTTCTTTTAAAAGAATTTGTATTGGTTCAGCTCCAGTTTTGCCTGAGGAAACTTTAAGGTTTTATAAAACATTTGGTATTAGGGTAGTTCAAGGCTATGGTCAAACAGAGACTGCCTTAAGAGTGGCTGGTGTGCCTGTTGATTTGCCTGAAAAGGATTATCAAAAAATGGTTAAGATAAATACTATCGGTGTGCATCTTGCCAATGATGAAATAGCTGTAATGGATCAAGATAACAATGAAAAGAAGGAAGGGGAACATGGAGAAGTGTGCATGAGCGGTCCTGTTTTGGCCGATGGTTATTTAAACAATCCTGAAGAAACTGCCAAAGCATTTAAAAAAGGCTGGTTTCATTCTGGGGATTTAGGATATTTTAAAATAATTGATGGAAAAAAGTATTTCTTTTTGATTGGTAGAATAAAAGAAATCATTATCAAGGGTGGGGTAAATTTGTCTCCCTCTGCAATTGAGGATAGTTTGCTTAAAAATTTTCCTGGGATTGATGAGGTGGCAGTAGTGGGGATTGAAGATGTAAGAATGGGGGAGGAAGTAGGTGCTGCAATTGTTCCTAAAAAAGGAATTGATGGACAAGTTCTAGTAAAACAAATTATTGAGGCTGGACAAGAGGGTAAGATAACAGGAATTTCTGCCTATGAGGTGCCAAAAAAAGTATTTGTTTTTGAGAGTTTACCAAAGACTTCTACAGGTAAAATCCAAAGGTTTGAGACTAAAAAAAAGGTGGATAAGCTATTAAAAGAAGGCCAGGAAGAGAAGCGCTACTTTGTTAGACAGATTTTGTCTACAGAAACTGAGATTTTAAAAACTGCAACAGAGATTAATAATGAGCGTTTTGCTCCTTTGAAAGCTCCTTTATCTGAATTTGCCAGTAGGGCTGAAAATGGAGTTTTGCTAGGGGTGTTTGAAGAAAAATTAGGGTTGGTAGGAACATTGTCTTGTATCAGGCTAAAAAGCCAAATTGCGGAGTCTTTAACCAGTTGGGAACAAGCCACAGATGGTGGTACTTTACAAAATAATGATCCAAATGGGGATGCTCTGGTTTGTGTGGCTATTTCTGTTAGATTGTCTAAAAAGGGTGAGCAGCAAAACCTGCAAACTAATGGGATTGATAAAGAAAAGTTAGCGCAGCTGGCTAAAGAAAAGATTGAATGGTATGTTAATTCAGATTTAGATCATGTTTTAAACTTTCATCGTCAGAGTAAGGGAGGTCTGCCTGGGGCGATAGTATGGAAGATATTAGAGGGTGGCAGAGATCAGGATCAGTCTTCCATGGGTTACAATGTGTTAATGAAATATCCAGGCTTAGAAAACGTCAAAATCATCCGTTCCAATACCCAAAGACCAAGTATTCTTTTAATTGAACAAGCCCTCTTGTACGCTAAAGAAAAAGGAATAAAAGAGGTTATAGCTTTTTCCAGACCCTCTGGATTTAGGGAATATTTAATCAGTCAGCTAAAGAATAAATAATTTAGTCCTGATATAATATTTATATGCAAATTTTGGTTTTGGCAGCAGGGGAGGGTAAGAGAATGTGGCCTATTGTTGAAGAAAAATACCTGCTGCCATTTTTAGGACAACCTCTGATTTACCACAACTTAAAACATCTCTCTCAAATAGCTAATTTTGACCAATTTATTATTGTGACCAAAGAAAGCAGCAAAGGGGCAATTGCCGAGATTGCTCAAAGCTTGAATCTGAAGTTTCAGATTAGACTGCAAAATGAGCCTACAGGTATGTCTGATGCAATACTGTCTGCCAAAGATTTGCTAGACGGAGAACTTGTAATAATAAATGCGGAAGATGTCATAGAGCCTAAAATATTTGAGGGAGTTGTAAATGTTCAAGAGGCAGATATAGTCCTGACAGGATTACAAGTTAAAAAGTATTTTCCCGGAGGGTATATAAAAAAGGGTTTAGGGGATAGGGTAGAGGGTATAGTAGAAAAGCCAGGGGAAGGAAATGAGCCCTCAGATTTAGTTAAATTAGTGGTTGACTACTTTAAAGATGGCCAACAGCTTATAAATTATTTACAAAAAGCTAAAAGCAGCAAAGATGATGTGTATGAGGTGGCCTTGGATCAAATGATTCAAGATGGGTTGAAAGTCAGATTTGCCAAGTATAGCGGGGTATGGCTTCCTCTAAAATATCCCTGGCATATTTTAGATATTACAACTTACTTTTTATCCCAGGTTGAGCAAGAAATATCCCCAGGGGCTAAGGTGTCCAGTAAAGCTATTATAGAGGGTAAAGTAATCATAGAGGAGGGGGCAAAGGTTTTTGAAGGAGCAGCTATAAAAGGGCCTGCATATATTGGAAAAAATTGTATTGTGGGCAATAACTCAATGATCAGAGAAGTTGATTTAGAAGCAGGCTGTGTAACTGGTTTTAACTCTGATATTACTAGGAGCTATATTGGAGCAAATTGCTGGTTTCACACCAACTATATTGGTGATTCGGTTATAGAAGGGGATTTTGGGATGGGCTCCGGAGCTGTGCTGGCAAATTTAAGGTTAGATAACCAAACAATAAAAGTTGCTGAACAAAAAATTGATACAGGCAGGAATAAATTAGGCTTAATAGCTGGCAGGGGAGCCAGGATTGGAGTAAATGCTTCCACTATGCCAGGCGTTAGAGTGGGATCAAATTCTTTAGTAGGCCCTGGGGTAGTGTTGCATCAAGACATAAAAGATGATACCAAGATTTTAGTTAAGCAGGAATATCAAACTTCAGAACATACTCCAGTTTTAACAAGCTACGAGCAGTTTAGAAAAAAGATTTAAATTACTTTTAAAGCTTTGCCGACTTTTTCAAACGCCTTAATACCAAATTCCATATCTAATTTGGTGTGAGCTGCTGAAGGGATAACTCTGATTCTGGCTTTATCTTTGGCTACCATTGGGAAAACAATAGGGGTAGCTAGCACTCCTAAATTAAAAAGTTTTAAGCTAAACTCTTTTGCAATATCTTCATTTGGCAGCATAACTGGGGTAATCGGAGTAAGAGATTCTCCTATATCAAAGCCTAATTTTTTAAACTCTGATTTTAGATAATTTGTGTTACTCCATAAAGTTTTAACCAGTTTATCTGAAGCTGATAAAATTTTCACTCCTTCTAAAATAGCAGCAGTATCCGGAATTGTTAAAGCATTGGAGAATAAAAATTGCCTGGCTTTTTGTTTATAATAATCAATCAATACCTTTTGGCCAGTAATAAACCCACCCATGACACTAAATGCTTTAGACAGAGTGCCTACTTCAATATCTACTTGGCCATGCAGGCTATAGTGATCAACAATGCCCCTGCCGCCTTTGCCTAAAACTCCTTCACCGTGCGCATCATCAACCATGGTTAAAGCTTGGTATTTTTTAGCCAGTTTCACAATTTCTGGCAGGGGAGCTAAATCTCCATCCATCGAAAAAACTCCATCAGTCACAATTAAAATCACTGGTTTTTCACCATTTCCTTTAAGGGTTTT
This sequence comes from uncultured Gammaproteobacteria bacterium, assembly GCA_964500725.1. Taxonomy (GTDB): domain Bacteria; phylum Patescibacteriota; class Microgenomatia; order Daviesbacterales; family UBA10151; genus UBA10151. The sequence continues at coordinate 65,495 of CAZCNP010000004.1, read as the reverse complement.
TTGTAGTTTGATGGCTTCTTTGAGTCTCTCTTCCAGCTCACCCGTATCTTTATGCTTATAAATCAGCTTATTTTTAACCTGGGAAAGTCTTACAGCATCAATAATGGAGGCATGATTTAACTCATCAGAGATCACAATATCTTCTTTGCCTATGATAGTTTGGATGGCAGCGCAGTTGGCCATATAACCTCCTGTTAAAATAATTGCTGCTTCTGCTTTTTTGAATTTAGCCAAAGCCTCTTCTAGTTGCAGGTGCAAAATATGGTTGCCTGCCAATGTCCGGTAGCCAGTACCTACCCCATATTTATCTACTGCTTTTACAATGGCTTTTTTGATTCTGTTTGCTACAGCCAAACCTAAGTAGTGACTAGAACAAAAATTCAGCCTTTTTTTACCATCAATAGTCAAATACGCTCCTTCTCCTGAAGAGATTACAAAAGGCTTTTTATTAGACAGTGAGTTTGTTAGATTTTTATAGAAATCTGTCATAACTACGGTTTGAGCAGGATTTTACCACACCTTCTACTTTTCATAAGGGCCATAGCTTTTTCAAAATCTTTTAAAGCAAATTTGTGGGTAATTAGGGGAGCAAGATTTATTTTATTTGACTTTAAAAGTTGGCTGGTTTGTCTCCAAGTTTCCCACAGCCTTCTGCCAAATACAGATAAAATAGTTAGCTCTTTGTTGATCATATATTTGCCCCAATCAATAGTGACTGATTCTTTAGGGATCCCAAAGGCCACAAATTTACCCCCAATTCTGGCTGCATCAAAGGCCACATCTATACCTAATCTATTGCCACTCATTTCCAAAACTACATCAAAACTACCATACTCTTTTTCTGGCAGCTTGCCTAAAATTCTGTCAAAACCCATTTTCTTGGCAATTTTTCTTCTGTAAGGCTCATCATTTATTCCAACTACCTCTTTGGCTCCCATAGCTTTGCTAACTGCTCCAGCGCAAAGTCCAACTGGTCCTAAACCCATTACTAAGACTTTTTTGTTCTTTACTCCTGCTTTGGTAACACAATGAACAGCATTGCCTAAAGGCTCTTGTACACTCATAAACTCAACTGGGATTTTGGGATCATTTTTCCAGGTAGTTCGCAAGGGGATAGTGGCATATTGGGCAAAACCACCCTCCCTGCCAATGCCAAACAGGTTCATATTCTCGCAGATATGATAGTTTTTAATCATACATTGATAACAATTTAAACAAAAAATATGAGTTTCTGAAGAAACAAGGTCTCCTGCTTTAAGGTCTGTTTTGGTGTTGCTATTTACTTGAACGACTTTTCCTACTATTTCATGGCCAATTATGGTTGGAGGCTTAATATGGGCTGCAGCCCAAGGAATCCAGTCATAGATCCCTATATCTGTTCCACAAATTGAAGCATAGATAATTTTAACCAGCACTTCATCTTTTTGGGGCTCAGGAATAGGTACATCAGTAATTGTTACACCAGGAGCTTTTTTTTCTTTTAAAACAGCCAGCATAATTTGAGGCCTAAATATACCACAACCACTTGACTTTGGGTAGAACCTATAGCATAATATTAGTATTGATAAGCTTTTAACGATATGATTATTGTTAAAGTAAATATGAATATATTTGTTTACAGCTTTAAATTACTTAGGCACCTCTTCATTACTGAAGAGTGGTTTGAATGAGGAAAACCTTGAAAAAAGGAATTTTTCTACTCAAGCCGCTTCAAAAATAGGAGCGGTTTTTTTGTGGGTTAAGTTGTCTAAATGACAATTTAAGGAGAATATTATGGTAGATAGATTAGTAAATGAAAGACCTAGGGTAACTCAAGTTCTGAATAGACAAGAGCTCGAGTCAGTAATGTTAAGACAGGGTATAGATTCAGGGAGGCCCTTTAGAGTTTATCAATTCTTAGCTGGTAGGCTTGCTGGCGTACGGTCGACCCTAGTAGTCTCACAAGAGGGTGATTTTTTTCAAGCCTTAGATATTAATCCAGAGACAGGACAGTTCGAAGCTAATACATACCCTGTGAGAGAGGTTGAAGCTCTTACACCGAGCCATGTTATCGGCGGTGGAGTGGTCCTACAAGAATGCGCAGTTTCTCCTATAAGCAGGGAGGAGCGAGATCGGGAAGTGATCTTCGCTGGCAGCTTTTTTAATATACGCCTTCAAGAAATAAAAACCGAAATAGGAAGAAGATTAGGTTTACCCTGTAGGCTAGCCTGTCCTGAAACTCCGCCTAACATAGGTATAAAAATTGACAGTGTAATCTGATAATTTAAGAGAGTATTGAAACCTCGTATTTTTATCCCCAGGCGATATCTTTTAGCTATTATATTGGTTCTGAATGATATTGCTTACTGATATTGACAAAAATGGCCATTTTGGCTAAAATGTATATATTATGATTAACACAATTTCCGCTACTGAACTGAAAAATAAACTTTCTGCAGTGTTAAATTCAGTCTACTATAATGAAACAGTCACTATAATAGAAAAACATGGTAAACCTATTGCCGAGATTGTGCCTGTTAAAAAGCCAAAGACGGGTAAAATGGATATTAAAAAGGCGCTTGATGCCACTTTTGGGATTTTACCTGATTTTCCTGATGTTACCAAGTTCCGTCATTCCCGTAGGAGAAAGATCCCACCTCTTTTGTAGATGAAATACTTACTTGATACAGATATTCTAGTTGATCATTTAAGAAAGAAAAAATTCCTTGATAAAGATATCCTAGAAAAAGGAGCAGCAATTAGTATTATTACTTTGGGGGAATTATTATATGGTGTTTATAAATCAGATAATCCAACAAAATCCTATGAACTGTTAAAATATACTTTGAATATACTTAATCTTGGTATGTTAAATCTAAATGATGAGATTATGATAGAATTTGGTAAAATCAAAGCTGAGTTGGAAAAGGATGGGAAACGACTGGAAGATTTTGACCTTTTGATTGCCTCAGTTGCTCTGGAAAATAATCTAACATTACTAACTAGGAATATGAATCATTTTAAAAGGATACAAGGGTTAAAATTAGCGTGAAAAGAATTCTTACAGGGGATAGGCTTACAAATGAATGATATTGCTTATTGATATTGACAAATGATATCATATTTGGTAGCATGTTACTATGTTAAATACCCATACTATGCCAGCCAGAAATCTGCAGAAGTCTTATAAATCTATCATTGAAGCTGTTAAGACCAAAAAACATGCAGTAGTTTTAACTACTAACAATAAGCCTCAAGCCGCAATTATTAGCCTCGAGGATTTAGAGAAACTGAAGCAAACTAAGGCTTTGCAGGCTTCTTTAGATATGCTTAAATTAGCAAGTGACAGCAGAGAGCAGTTGAAAAGTTTACCATCTGATTTGCGCGAAAGGGCAGACAGTATATTATATGGTTAAAGCTGTGGTAGTTGACTCAGATGCTATTTTTGCTTTATATAATCCTAACGATCCACTAAATCCTAAAGCAACCAGGACATTTGAGCAATTAATTGCCCAAAGTTTTAAGCTTATTTATCCCACTTCAGTACTTTTTGAAATAATATCACTATTTCAACGTGTGTTACCGTCACCTGCGGTAACTACTCAGCTTATTGAGATGATTAAAAATGACCAATTGTTAGTTCATATTGTTGATGAGGGTATTTTAAAGAACTCAGCTGCGCTATTTAATCCTAAGGGAAGCAAGAAAAATACGCTAATTGATTGTTCAGTAGCAGTTGTTGCTAAAAAAATTAAAGCTGATGGTGTATTTACCTATGATGGTTTTTATACCAAACAAGGGTTGAAGCTTGCCGAAGAGCTAATTAAAGAAGATATGGTAAAAGGAAATAAATCATGAAACGGATTTTAACAGGGGATAGGCCTACCAATGATAGTTTTCATCTGGGTAATTACATTGGTTCTTTAAAAAATAGGGTTAAACTGCAAGATGAGTATGAAATGTTTATACCCTTGGTAGATCTCCATGCTCTGACTACTCATTTTAATAAAGCAGATCAGCTGGAAGAAAATATTAAAGGATTGATGTTAGGGTATTTATCTGTGGGGTTAGATCCTAATAAAGTTACCTTTTTTATCCAATCCCAAGTTCCAGAAGTGTTAGAGCTGGCTTATTTTTTAAGTGTTTTAACCCCTAGAGCTTTGATTGCCAGGCAGCCTGCTTTAAAGGAAAAATTAGACCAAGGGTCTGAAGATACTGTGGGTTTATTTTATTACCCAGTTTTAATGGCTGCAGATATTTTGCTTCCTCGGGCTAATCTAGTGCCTGTAGGAAAAGACCAAAAAGCTCATGTGGAATATGCTAGGGATATTGCCATTAAGTTTAATAGCACTTATGGAGAAGTTTTTCCTATCCCTGAACCTTTGATAGGGGAGGTGCCAACTTTACCAGGTATAGATGGCCAAGCTAAAATGGGAAAATCTTTAAATAATGCCATTTTTTTAACTGATTCAACTGAGGAAGTAGAAAAAAAAGTGATGAGTATGTATACAGACCCTACTAGAATAAAAGCTACAGACCCAGGACATGTAGAGGGAAACCCTGTTTTTATATATCTTGATGCTTTTGGGTCTGAGAGCGACCAACTACAAACTACGAACTACAAACTACTTTACTCAAGGGGCCAAGTAGGGGATATTGAGGTAAAAAAATATCTAGTCCAAGTTTTAAATAATTTCTTGGATCCAATTAGAAAAAAGAGAGCTGAATATGAAACCCAGCCAGAATTGGTAGAAAAGATATTAAAAGAGGGAACTGACAAAGCCCGGGCAGAAGCCCAAAAGACTTTGGCTGAAGTTAAAAAGGCCATGAAACTTGACTACTTTAAATAAGTGTGTATAATTAGTGTGTATTAAGGAGGGTGAATTATGCAAGCTCAAAGATTAAATATTACTTTACCATATGAATTGGCTAGAGACCTGAAAAGGGCTATTCCTGCTAAAAAAAGAAGCAAGTTTATAGCAAATGCTGTTAGAGAAAAGTTACCCAAGAGAAATCTTAAAAAAGAGCTTATTAAAAGTTTAAAAATTAATAGAGACTTTTATAAAAAAATTGCTGAAGAGTGGAAAGCTACTGAGATTGAAGGATGGCCAAACTAATTACAAGAGGGGAATTTTGGGTAGTTAATTTAGAGCCTGCATTTGGTAGGGAAATTCATAAAAAACGACCTGCTCTAATAATTTCGGATAACAGCGTTAATCAAGGTACATATCATGTAATTGTTATACCGAGTAGTTCAATAGTGCCTGTTTCTTATACTTCCGAGATCATAGATTTAGGCAAACCAAGAGGTTTTGATGAGCACTCTGTTTTAGTGCCAGTACTTATTAGAAGTATTGATCAGGATCGTTTAATTAAAAAGATTGGGCAGATCTCCAAAAGTAAGCTGCAAGAAGTGGAAGAAGCAGTGAAATTAGTATTAGGGTTGGAGCAACTATGATTGCAATAGAAGACTTTGCCAAGGTTGAATTAAAAGTTGGTACTGTTCTGGAGGCAGAGGATATAGAAGGATCTGAGAAACTAATTAAACTAAAGGTGGATTTAGGGGAAGAACAACCTAGACAGATTCTGGCAGGCATAAAACAATGGTATAAGAGCGAAGATTTGAAAGGCAAACAAGCGGTTGTGGTAGCTAATTTAGAACCAAGGATGATGATGGGTTTAGAGTCTCAAGGGATGATTTTGTGCGCAGATAACAACAAACCTATTTTCCTAAAACCATCCCAAAAAGTTCCTCCAGGATCAAAAATCCGGTAGCTAGCGATTTAACCTCCAGTGTGCTAAAATTGCCGGTATTATGGCAAATGGCAAGAGGAAAATTAACCTAAATAAAAAATTCTTTTCCATTTTTAAGGGCTTGATTGTTTATATCCTAATTGCTGTGGCTGCCTTGATTTTCTTCTACCAAGTTTCAGGGAGTCCTTCCACCTCTTTAAGCAATGAAGTTCCTATTTCTCAAATAGTTTCTGATGTCAAAGAAGGAAAAGTCCAAAAGATCTCTTTAGAAGGGGATAAAATTACAGCTGAGGTAAAAGGTTCTGATCAAAAGCTTATATCTCGTAAAGAAGCTGGAGAATCAATTTATAAAATATTGGAATCCTCAGGGGTAGATCCCAAAACTGTGACTATTGAAGTGAAAGACCTGTCTTTACAGCAGGCTTGGATTGGGATTTTATCAGCAGTTTTGCCAATTTTGATACTGGTGGGACTGATGTTTTTGCTTTTTAGGAATGCCAGGGAAGGAGCCCAGGGTATTTTTTCCTTTGCCCAAAGCAGAGCCAGGTTGTTTACTAAAGACCAGCCACAAATCAAGTTTACAGATGTAGCAGGAGCAGAAGAAGCCAAAAAAGAGCTTTCTGAGATAGTGGAATTTCTTAAAACCCCAGATAAATTTAAGGCTTTAGGAGCCAGAATCCCAAGAGGAGTGCTTTTAGTTGGTCCGGCGGGTGTTGGAAAGACTTTATTGGCGCGCGCAATAGCAGGGGAGGCTGGAGTGCCATTTTTCTCTATAGCAGGGTCAGAGTTTATGGAAATGTTAGTTGGAGTTGGAGCAGCTAGGGTTAGGGATATGTTTGCCCAGGCCAAAAAGGCAGCCCCAGCTATTATTTTTGTGGATGAGATTGAATCAATTGGTAGACAAAGAGGTATGGGAATTTCTGGAGGACATGATGAAAGAGAGCAAACCTTAAATCAGATTTTAGTGGAAATGGACGGGTTTACTCCTAATGATCGGGTGATTATTATTGCTGCTACGAATAGGCCAGATTTGCTAGATGCAGCGTTGATAAGGCCAGGGCGTTTTGACAGGCGAGTGATGCTGTCTTTGCCTGATTTGCAGGAAAGAAAAGCCATTATTGAACTGCATATGAAGGGTAAACCTTTTACCAAAGAAGTTTCAACTGAAAAACTAGCCAGAAGAACTGTAGGGTTTTCCGGAGCAGATTTGGCTAATATGCTAAATGAGGCAGCAATTTTAGCAGCCAGGGAAGGTAAAACTGCCATAGATAATAAAGATTTGGAAGAAGCTGCAACAAAGGAAAAATTAGGTCCACAAAGAAAGAGGATGCAGTCTGAGCGTGATAGAAAATTGGCAGCTTACCATGAGGCAGGGCATGCTGTTGTTGGCCACTTTTTGAAAAATGTTGATCCAGTCCACCGTATTTCTATTGTTTCCAGAGGTATGTCTGGGGGACACACATTATTCCCTCCCACAGAGGATAGGTCAAACGAAAGCAAATCCCGTTTGGTGGAGCAAATTACTGCTGCCTTAGGTGGGCAGGCAGCTGAAAACTTAATATTTAAAGATATTTCTACCGGAGCAGCTTCTGATATCGAAGTTGCGACCAATATTGCCAGAGCAATGGTAACTCAATATGGAATGTCCTCTTTAGGCCCTCTTAGTATAAACCCAAGGCCAATGTTTGGGATATGGAGAGGGATGGATGAGGGAGGAGAGATGTCTCCAAAAATGCATGACGCAGTAGATGCAGAGATAAAAAAGATTATGGATGCGGGTTATTCTCAAGCCCAAGCTTTACTCAGAAAATATAAAACAAAGCTTGATGCTGTTGCCAAGCAACTTCTAGAGAAAGAGACCCTGGAATCTGATGAGTTTGAAAAAATAGTAGGAAAAAAGAAGTAGCCTTGCATGAATAAAATAGCTACTATCACCAGTAAAAAACAATCTGAAATGATCTTTGCAGCGTTGAGTTATTTAAGAAGTTAAATCTAAGTTTAGAAGATTGCTACAATCCTTGGTTTATATGAATTTGTGTTTTCAGTAGATGCTTCTTCTAATAGGCAAGCCCTCGGACCGCTTTTACCCAGAATAGGTATAGCTGCAGTAGGCGCTTTAATTCTATCTGTGCCATTGGCAGCTATTTTAGCCAGATCAGAGAAAAAGGATTATGCAGCAATGTTAGCGCAATCTAGAACAGCAGCAGAAAATACTGAAGATATTGAAAGAAATGGCATAATGCCAGGGTTGCATTTCTAAATAAATCATACAATGCTTTTTAGCGGATTTTGTGGGGGATAGCTGCAGTATAATTTGACTTATTAGTTGATTTCAGCCCCAATTTTGATCCTAAAACTTTAGAGGCATCAAGAATTTCGATCCCTACTAGTTCTTCACCAGCATAGTCAGCAATCCAACCATCATCTAACTCTTTAGTTTCAGTAATCCGCTTTTTGTTAGAGGTCAGGTAAATATACATGGCATCTATTTTTTTATCATAAGAGATTTTCATAGTTATTGTATTTTACTTTTTATTGATGTCCCTAACAACTAACATTTCGTTTGCATGCTTAGTGTAAATTATGGCCATTAGTTTGATTGTAGCAAAAGTTGACAATTTGTACTCAAAAGGTTTAAACTCCTTCTTGGCCAGTTTCCCTCAAACCAAAGTTGGAAATCAACCTGTATATGGCAATACACGTACCTAAGTTAAATATTTTCGCTGGTTTTTCTCTTCAAGCGAGGGGAATTTCCATAACTTTTAAACTAAAAATGGAAGAAATTTAAAATTTATAATTTACAATTTAAAATTATGGAAACCAGCTTAAGCAGGCTGGTTTTTTAATGGTAAGAGAGGAAGATATGTTACGATCAAAGAGAATGAATGTATTACAAAAAATATGGCTTTTGATGAAGCCCTTTCGTAGGGATTTCTATTCTATTGTCTTCATAACTGTAATTTTCCAAATAGTCAGGATGATAGCCCCATACCTTTTTGGAAAAATACTGGATCTGTTAATTTCTACCAAAGGTCTTTTAACTTTTAAATCAGCAGCTTTGGTAATTGGAGGCTTAATAGGAATCAGGATTTTATCTTTGATCATTGATTACTTAATAGATATTGTTTTGGTAAGGCTTCTATGGAAGTCTGAGCAATATGTCTCCAGGCAAACTTTTAATAAGATGTTGCAGCTTTCTTTGGATTACCATGAAAGAGAAAATACTGGTAATAAAATCAATATTGTTAACAAAGGAAGGGATAAATTAATTGATCTTTTAGCCACCTATGGTTGGAGTTTTCAACCTGTGGTAATCCAACTTATTGTTAGTGGAGTGTTGATGATTTTTGTTAACTGGATTTTTGGAATTATTTTTACTCTTTCTTTAATCCCTTTCATTATAAATATGTTCAAGACTTATCAAACTACTCATAAATTTAGGGAGGCGCGTCATAATGCTTATGAAACCTCCTCAGGTGAGATAGGGGATACGCTGACAAATATTACAGTAGTAAAAGCTTTTGCTCAAGAAGACAGGGAGGCCAAAACCTTCTCCTCAATTTGGGACGAGATTAAAGCTTTTTCCGTAAAAGAGTTTAGGTTGCATATGATCAATGGGTTTTTAAGGAGTTTGAGCATAGAATTTATGTATGCCGTGCTTTTGATAGTAGGTATTTATGAAATTAGGTTGGGATTAATAACTGTAGGAAGCTTGGTGTTTTTAATTTCTTTAACTGAAAGAGCCTATTCCAATATTTTTCAATTGGGCTGGATTTATGAAAGAGCGATTGATGCCTCTGAGCCAGTGGATAGGGTAATCTCCTTGCTGTCTCAAAAGCCCAGTATTGTTAATAGTCCCGGTGCGCTTACAGTAGATATTGCAGGGAGAATCAGTTTTAAACATGTAACTTTTGCATATAAGAAAAAAGGAGTCCTAAAAAATGTCAGCTTTACTATTCCTGCAGGTTCTTTTACAGCTTTGGTGGGTAAATCTGGTTCTGGGAAAACCACCATCGCCAAACTTTTAAGCAGGTATTATGACCCTCAAGTGGGCCAAATAGTTATTGACGGTAAATATAATTTAAAAGATTTAGAGCTAGATTGTTACAGAGGCCAAACTTCAGTAGTTTTTCAGGATTCTCCAGTCCAAAACAGAAAAGTTTGGGAAATCATTTCTTATGGAGCAGGCAAAGTAGAGTTTTCTGATGTTAAGCAAAAGGTTTTTCAGGCTGCAAGGCTAGCATATGCAGATGAATTTATTGCTGAACTTCCTCAAGGGTATCAAACTCAAATAGGGGAAAGGGGAGTTAAATTATCAGGTGGGCAAAGACAAAGGTTGGCAATAGCCAGGTCTTTGTTTCCTCAGCCAAAAATATTAATTATGGATGAACCTACTTCTCATTTAGATATACATTCTGAAAGCCTGATTCAGCAAGCTTTAAAAGATCTATCAGTAGAGCGTTCTTTTACCAAAGTTATTATTGCTCATAGACTCTCGACTGTAAAAAACGCAGACCAAATATTGGTGATGGAGAAGGGTAAAATAGTTGAACATGGGACACATGCCCAATTACTTGCAAAACAGGGGGTTTATGCCAAAATTGTTGCCCAAAACGAACTAAAAGGATAGAATAGGGGTAATGAGAAAATTTACAATTTACAATGTACAATTTACAATTAGATTGGTTTTACTGCTTTTTACATTTTACATTTTACATTTTACATTTTACATTACTCCAGCTTATGCCCAAGTTGATTCAATTGGTGAGTCAAAGATTACTCCAGCTTCACCTTTATATTTTTTAAAATCAGTCAGGGAAATATTTGAACTGCAATTTGCTGGAAACGGTCAAATTAAAGCTTACAGACAAATGGAATTTGCCACACGTAGAATAAGAGAGGCAAAAAGCTTAGTTGAAGCTCGTCAGGATTTGATTGAACCAACTCTTATTCGCTATTTATTTCACCTGCAAGAGTTAAAAGGCATGATTAATATCAGAGACGAGGTAGCTATAGAGAAGGTAACAGGGAGAATAAATGAGCAAATGAGTGTGTTGCAATCAATCTACAATCAGGTTTCAGATAAACGGGCTAGAATGGCTATTAGATCTACTGTCAACAGGGTTTCTTTATGGAACAAAGAGCTAATTGATAAATTAACTGAGTTGAGTAAACCACATTTGACTGATAAGATTAGCAAATATCAATTGCAAAGCTGTGCTTTTTTAGCTAAAGAAGCTTCGTCCTCGGCTTTAAATGAAGTGGAAAAAACTGTGCTTTCGGAAAGAGTCCAAAAATGTCTTATTCTAAAACCATAATTGATCTTGCCGTAATTATTCCTGCTTTAAATGAGGAACGTTTTATAGGCAGGCTGCTTGATTCTATTGCCAGTCAGACAGTTATACCTCAGCAACTGGTGGTGGTGGATGCATATTCAAAAGATAAAACTATTGCTGAAATTAAAAAAAGGCAAATGAATATGCCAAGTTTGCAGTATTTCCGGATTTCTAAATATACCGTTGCCAGACAGCGCAATTTCGGAGTCAAAAAAACTATCTCTCCTCATCTGTTATTTCTTGATGCGGATATGGAGTTAAGAGAAAAAAATGCTCTGGAAAAATATTTTAATGAGGTATTAACAAGAAAACCTGATGTGGCTGCAGCCTCCAATTTGCCTGATACCAAACATTGGAAAGATTCAATTTATTTTACAACTGAAGATTTACTCTTTCGAGCTTCCAAATATTTTTTTCCTGTTATTACTGCCAGAAATTTATATATAAAACGCGCAATTTTTAATAAAGTCGGTGGCTTTGATGAAGAGATTGCGGTGGGCGAGGATTCGCATATAGTTAATAAAATTGTCAGTATTGGCGGTGAGTTGCTTTTTCTGAAAAGCGTTAAATTGTATACTTCTACTAGACGAATTGAGCAAGAAGGCAGGAGAAAATATGCTTTAAAGATGATTATGTTTGGGTTTAATTTACTAGTGCATGGTTTTAGAAGAAGCCGAGTTGAATATGAATTTGGGCATTTTACCAAACCCAAGCGCTAAAGCTCGGTTTTAGGCTAGGAACCTAATGAGGCTTGGCATCTTCTCAATTCTGCTTCCTAGAACATTGTGGATTTGCGGTAAGATATCTTTTTTCCTTTGAGCTCGATCGTGATGTGAGGCGTAAAAATTAGCAGACCAATATCTATTCCTTGGCCAAACTGTTCTACGGCCAGGTATTAAATAAATCTTATTCGGATTTTTTAAAACCCTCATTACTCGTAATGTAAAGAGGGTTTCAAATAAAGCTATTTTGCCTGGACGGACCCAGTTGATAAATTGATATTTGTTGATAGTGTGAATAAATTTGATGGGAAAAACTTTTTTCGCCAGTTCAGGGGTAATGATAAAAAATTCTGTTCCCAGGACTATGCCCATCCATAAAGATGTAGTAAGTTGAATCTTTTTCTTATGGCAGGTTAATATCATTCTCTTCAATTTGATCGGATCATAAAACCAGGTATCTGCTGATGTGACTATAATATAGTCATATTTTTTAGATGAGGTTAAAACATGGTGTATTCCTTGGTTTAACATATAGCCTGCTCCAAAAAAATGTGCCATCTTCTTATGATAGTGTAAAAAATCCTCCTTATACTTTTCTCTATACCAATTTCTTCTGCCATTGAACTCATGATAAATATCAATACTTTCAAAACGGGGTTGCCAAAGCTCCCGTATTATATCCATTTGGGCTTTAGCCTCTTTAACACGGTTGTAGGTAACGATTATTGAAGCTATTTTTAATTTTTTAGCCTGCATGAGTAATATTATACTAAGATTTTCAATCTTTCCCAAAACAAGTTATGATAGTAGTGTATGCGCATAATCTTTTTTTCCGCGCTAGTAGCACTATTTATTCTTGTAAGTATATTTATTTCAGGGAGAGTCTATGAGCAGTTATACTCTTCCTCACAAAAAGTGGAATATGGGGTGACTTTTTCTCCTAGATATGCAAAGTATTTAAACTTGGATTGGCAAAAAGTTTATACTCAGATTTTGGATGATCTAAAGGTGAGGAATTTAAGATTAACCAGTTATTGGGACACTATAGAATTCCAAAAAGCCCAATATGATTTTTCAGAGACAGATTTTTTGATAAAGGAGGCTGGTAAAAGAGAGGCGAAAGCAGTTTTAGTATTAGGCAGCAGACAGCCTCGCTGGCCAGAGTGTCATATTCCTACCTGGGCAAAAGATTTAACTATTACCCAAAGGCAGCAAAAAGTATTAGAGTTTATAAAAGCTGTAGTAGAAAAATATAAAACTAGTGATGTAATTTCAGCCTGGCAAGTGGAAAATGAGCCATTTGCTTATTGGTTTGGTGAAAATTGTGATACCCCGGATATAAAATTCTTACAAGAGGAAATTAATCTAGTAAAAAAGCTGGATAGTAGACCAGTAGTTACAACAGACAGTGGAGAATGGAGTGATTGGATAGACCCAATGAAATTGTCTGATATCTTAGGCATATCCCTATATAGGCGCTCATACAGCTCGCTATTTAATTTGTATATAACATATCCTTTGCCGGTGTGGATGTATCCAGCAAAAGCAAACTTAGTTAAGAAACTCTTTGCTCCAAACAATCAAAAGATTTTTATCTCTGAGTTGCAGGCTGAGCCTTGGACAAATATAGGGGTTTTGGATACTTCTTTGGATGAGCAAGTCAGGTTATTTAGCGCAAAAGATTTACAAGGTAATGTTTTGTACGCCCAAAAAACTGGTTTTGATTCTATCTATCTTTGGGGAGTGGAGTGGTGGTTTTACATGGCTCAAAATGGTTATCCTGAATACTTAGAATATACCAAAACTCTATTTAGATAATATGTTAGAATTTCCTCATGCAAAGACTGGTTTTGGTTGATGGAAATGCCCTGCTTCACAGGGCATATCATGCTACACCTCCTTTTACTACCTCAACAGGGGAGTTAGTTAATGCTGTTTATGGATTTTCTTCCATGCTTTTGCGGGTAGTTTCAGACCTGCATCCAGAATATATTGCCATTGCCTGGGATGAAAAAGGGCCTACTTTCAGACATCAGGCATATACTCAATATAAAGCCACTAGAGGTCCTGCAGATGATGGATTATTCAACCAATACAAAAGAGTTCATGAAGTAGTCAAAGCCTTTAATATCCCCGAATTTAGCCTGGCAGGCTTTGAGGCAGATGATTTAATTGGCACACTAGCTATTCAAGCAGACAAAGATAAAAATTTAGAGATTGTGGTAGTAACAGGTGATAGGGATATTATGCAGCTTATAGATAAAAAAATTAAGGTATTTATGCCTAAAAAAACTATTAACGATGTAGGTTTGTATGGAGTAGAAGAATTTGTTGCCAAGTATGGCTTTTTTCCTAAGCAACTGGTGGATTACAAAGGCTTAGCAGGAGATGCTTCAGATAATATTCCTGGGGTAAATGGGATTGGAGAGGTGACAGCCACCAAGTTAATACACCAATTTGGGACTGTAGAGGAAATTTATAAGGCAGAAAATCTACAGACTTTGCCCCAAAGAACGCAGACTCTATTGGCAGAAGGGGCAGAGTCTGCAACCCTTAGCAAAAAATTAGCGACTTTAGATCTAAAAGCCCCTATAAGCTTGGATTTAGAAAAATGTATAGTGCATGATTTTGACAAGCAGGAAGTTATTAAATTATTTGAGGAGCTAGAATTTAAAAGCTTAATAGAAAGGATTCCTGGCGGAACAGCTCTTACACATCAAACGCCTGCTGTCAAAGAGGAGTTGTCAGCGACAGCTAAATTAGATAAGCAGGTAGAACAAGTTTTGCAAAAAATGTCTGCTGCTGGAGTATTGATAGACCTTAAGTTTTTAAATAAGTTTGGCAAGCAGCTAAAGGATAAATTAGTTGATTTAGAACAAGATATTTACTCAAAAGTAGGACATCAGTTTAATATAAACAGTCCAAAGCAGTTATCAGAGATACTTTTTGATGAGTTAAATTTAACAGTAGTAAGAAAGACTAAAACAGGCCGTTCTACAGATGAAGCTACTCTGCATGAACTATCTGCTGCTCATCCTGTAATACCTTTGCTTTTAGAATACAGACAGCTATTCAAGCTGGTTTCCACCTATATTGATGCTTTGCCAAAGTATACAGACGAAAAAGGAAGAATCCATTCTACCTTTAATGTAGAAGGGGCAGCCACAGGCAGGCTCTCTTCTAAAGATCCGAACATGCAGAACATCCCTATTAAAGGTGAGATGGGAGGAGAAATTAGAAAAGCTTTTATAGCTCCCAAAGGTAAAATTTTGCTGGCAGCTGATTATTCCCAAATCGAGCTGAGGATTATGGCACATTTGGCAGATGATCCAGGTTTGAAAAAGGCCTTTGAGCAGGAGTTGGATGTGCATGCTGCAACTGCTGCCAATATTTTTAATGTACCAATAGATGAGGTAACAAGACAGCAAAGAATGATAGGAAAAACAATCAATTTTGCTACTTTATATGGACAGGGCCCACATGCTTTATCTAGACAGTTGGGTATTAGCTATGAAATGGCCAGAGAATATATTGCTGAGTATTTTTTAAAGTTTCCCAAAGTTAGGGAATGGATGCAGGAAACTTTAGCTTTTGGATATGAAAAAGGCTATGTAGAAACTCTCTGGGGCAGAAGAAGATATATTCCAGAACTAAAGGTAGGCAATAGAAGCTTAAAAGCAGCAGGGGAAAGGGCAGCAGTCAATATGCCCATTCAAGGGACGAGCGCTGACATGATCAAAAAAGCCATGGTGGAAATAGATAAGAGTCTAGAGTCTAGAGTCAAGAGTCAAGAAAATACCCCTCCTAGACTCTCGACTCTAGCGACTAGCCACTCCTGTCAGATGATCCTCCAGGTTCATGATGAGCTGTTATTTGAATGTGATCCTAAATCTGTAGAAGAGACTGCCAAAATGGTTAAAGATAAAATGGAAAATGCTCTAAAACTTTCTGTGCCAGTAATAGTTGATCTCAAGATTGGTCCTAATTGGGGAGAAATGAAGCCACTTACAATTTGACTTGATATATATCAAAATGATAATATTATATATATGATAAAAGATGAAGTGACAGCTTTTCAACTTGGTTCTTCTATTGTGGTAACTTTACCCAAGGAGTTAGGGATTAAACCTGGGCAAAAAATGAAAATTGAAGCAAAGCAGGGAAATATTATATTGAAACGAAAGAAAAAAAATAGGGAAGAGGAAATTAGAAAATTTGTTAGAAGTTTGGCAGTAGGTCTTAGATTGAAATCAAATCTGACCCCTGAAGAAATTAAGGAAGAGCTGGATAGAAGGTATGAAGAGAGATATGAAAAAATGCTATCTTGACACTAATATTTTATTATACTTTACCAATCCGTCTGCGGAGCTTCACGAAAAGACGGTAGAATTAATATCTAGTCTTTTACTGCAGAATTGGGCATTATTTATTTCCGCGCTAGTATTAGATGAATATTTCCATAATGCTTTAAGATTTTCTCAATTTCCTAAAAAGGAGGCATTACAGGATTTGAAAAAAGGTTTTGGCAAAATTAAGAAACTTAAGAATATCAATTTAGTTCACTCTACACTTGAGCTTAAAAAACAAACAAAAGTACTAAAATTAATGGAAAAATATCAGCTTAGGGCCAGGGATGCTTATCATCTATTTATGATGAGAGAAAATCAAATTAAATATTTTGCTACTTTTGATAATGATTTTGAGACAGTGTTTAAAAAAAGGTTAGTTAGAAAGTTCGGTTAAACTACCATTTTTTTGACTGGTCTTTGTTCTGTTTCATACCTGATAAATCCTGACTTTTCTAAAATATAAAATGTTCCTGAGAGAAGTGGATAGATTAGAAGATTGATAATAGAAGTAAATGATTGAAGTGTTAAAAAAAGCAGGACTGCTAAAATTGCAGGAATAAAGCTTAGATAGGGTTTTAAAAAGCCTTGTATCTGATCCTTGACTGTTTGTTTAATCAGGTCATTGGTTAAATTTGCTGGTGATTGAGTATTTTTTTGTGGGTTGCTTAAACTATCCAGGATTTTAGGATCCAAACCAGATTGTCTTAGTAAATCGGGGTTTTGTTTTAAAAGATCTAGTTGTTCTGGGGTGATTTGAGGAAGGCTTGTTTGTACTTGATCAAGTTGATTATTGGGGATTGCAGGCATACTAAATTTTAAGGCAGTATCAATTAAAGAATCGGGGATCTGAAATCCATTTTGACTAACTAATTTGCTGGAGGATAAAAAATAAACTATACAAAAAGATAAAATCAAAAAGCCTGATAAATGTCTAATAGCAGGTCCAAGTAAATCTCCAGCCTGGAAGGTTAAATAACTTTTCAAACTAGTAGCTAAATTTAAACTAGCGAGCAGTAAACTTACAAAAATTGCCACAACCAAAACTAATGCCAAAGATATATCCAAAAAGATTAAAGGTATCAAAGCAAAGAGTAAAGTAGCCGGTAGGGTGATTTTTAAATCTTGCGATAAAGATGCAAATAGAATAAATAAAAAACTTGAAAGACAAATTAAAGCAGACAGAATCAGTAGACTAGTAAAAGTGTTTAAAGATAAAGAAAAAACAAAATCGTAAGACTTTAATAAGCTGGTAAGCTGATAAATTAAGAGAGCAAAAATAATTGCAAAAAAAGGGGCAAGAATAAGCTTTTTGAGTATGAGCATGGTAAAATTAAGATAGTATCATTATACATATATGAAAACCTTAGTTACACATATTAACCCTCACCTGGATGATATTGCTGCTATTTGGCTTTTTAAAAAATATCATCCTGATTTTAAAGAGGCAAAAATAGAATTTGTTTCTGCATCACGTGACCTGGCAGCTAAAGAGGAAAATGAAGACAAAATATTTTTAGGAACTGGGGGAGGTAAATTTGATGAACATAAAGAAGGTTTGCTAACCTGTGCTGGATCTTTGGTTTATGAGTATTTAAAACAAGAAGGCTATATTCCTGAAGGGATTGCCCAAAAGGCTTTAGAAAAATTGGTGGAGTGGAATAAATTGATTGATACAGGAAAAGCTCCAGATTCTCAATTTGATGAGTTTAGTATTCAATCATTTATCAGAACTAAAGATAATTCTAGTGAGTCTTCTTTAAAGTCGGTAGAGTTAGGAGAGGAGATCTTAAATAGAATTTTGGAAGTTTTGAAAAAGAGAGAACAGTCAATTATTGATTGGGAAAAAAGGGTTGAGTTTGAATCCAAATTTGGTAAGTCTTTTGCAGTTTCTTCTGAAACAGTAGATAGGGAATTTTGCAGGGAGCAGGGTGGGGATCTTTATTTAATGTATGATCCAAAATATACCTCAGTTCAATTTTTTGCTCCAAATAAAGATATAGAAGCTATTTATACAAGGGTAAAAGAGTTAGATTCCGAGGCTTCATGGTTTCTACACCAATCACACCACATGGTAATTTGTGGTTCATCTTCTGCTCCAGATAGCAAACCAACTAGATTAAGTTTTGAGCAATTAATTGAAGCAGTAAAGGAGGGTTAAGTGACTAGAGTTAAGAGTCTAGGAAAATAAATTCAAGCTTGATTCTAGACTCTAGCGACTAGCCACTAATTATGAAAGTAGCGTTGGCACATGATTATTTAAGGGAATATGGGGGAGCTGAGAGGGTATTGGAAGCTCTGCATGATATTTTCCCTGAAGCTCCCATTTTTACTGCCTATTATAACCCTGAGAGTTTAGGTGAGAATGGCAAAAGATTTAAAAGTTGGGATATTAGGACTTCCTGGTTTCAGAAATTCCCTTTTGCAAATAAATTATTATCTCCTTTTAGGTTGTTTGCTCCCATGATGTTTGAAAGCTTTGATTTGGGAGAGTTTGATTTGGTGATTTCTTCCTCCTCTGCAGCCTATCTAGCAAAGGCAGTTATAACCAAACCAGAAACTTTACATATTAGCTACATTCATACCCCTCCTAGATTTTTATATGGTTATGTCACCTCTTTTAACTATAAGAAAAACCCTGTTACTAGAGTCTTAGGGGAGTTGGCTAATCATTTTCTAAGAATTTATGATTTTGAAGTTTCCCAAAGACCAGATATATTAGTGGCTAATTCTAACAATATTCAAAAAAGGATTAAAAAGTTTTACAGAAGAGATAGTGTAGTGATATATCCTCCTGTTGATCTGTCTGAATTTAGGGTAAAGAATAAAGGGGAAAGGGGGAAGGAAAATTACTTTTTAGTACTAAGTAGATTGGTTAGAGGAAAAGGGGCGGATGTAGTAGTTGAAGCTTGCGGTAGATTAGGTTTACCCTTGAAAGTAGTAGGCACCGGCCCGGAGATGGAAAATTTGAAGCAACTATCTACCAACTACAAACTACGAACTACGAACTTTCTAGGTTGGGTGTCTGATGAGGAAAGGGTAACTTTACTGCAGAATGCGAAAGCTTTAATAGTAGCTGCTGAAGATGAAGATTTTGGGATTACCTCTATAGAAGCCCAGGCTGCAGGAACTCCAGTAATTGCTCCCTCATCTGGTGGATTTTTAGAAACAGTGGAAGATAAAAAGACTGGGTTGTTATATGGTGGTCCAGGGATGGTTAATACAGGAAGCTTAATAAAAGCTTTGCATGAATTTGAAAGCCTAAAGTTTGATCCCCAAGTTTGCAGAAAAAATGCAGAAAAGTTTTCTAAAGAAAGATTTAAAAAAGAAATTTTGGAATTAGTAGAGGAAAACCTTAAGCCATAAAGATTTTATCTATTTTGCCTGGCTTTTTGTATTCTGGTTGTTGTTTTATACCATTTATCCATATCTTCATGCATCAGTATTGAAGTTATTTGGTTATCAGTAAAAGATAATTGCCGTAGCAATTTTATACTATCTAATGCTTGTTTTAGGATAATCATAAATTCCTTATCATAGACCTGTTTAGTTATTTGTGCGCCTAATTCTTGATATTGAGAACCAATGATTGCTGGTATAAGGTCTCTTAAAAACTGTCTATCTTCATTAAGAAATCTTTTGTAGCCACTAAGGAAAGCAGGTAGAAACATCATTCTGGAGATATGGCCTACAGAAGTCCCTTCTTGTGTAAAGGCTAATAGCTCCTTTTTAAAATTAGCGTCAGTTAAGGTCTTTCTCTTCGCTCTAGCAAACTTTAATATGATATCCTTGCGTTCCTCTGCTGTTTTAGCATATCGAAAATCTAATTCAAACCGTTTATGCATCTCCATAGATCTGCGATATCTTTCTAGTCCTCTGGTTGAACCCCAAGGAATGGGTTCTGCTGTAGCTTTCTCAAAAAGGAAATCTACAACATGTTGATGTTCGTGTTGATAACGTTCATTAGTATGAGGATCAAATCTCCTTCGAATCCCAAAAAAGCCGGCGTTTTCAATCATTACAAACCCTTCCAATTCTTTTTGTTGACCTAATCGTTCGCACGTAAAAGCCTGGACTGCTTTTGCTTTATCATAATCATAGCCTCTGAGTTCTTCCGTAGGATTTCCTCTGTAGGCTCTGACAAAGTCATCAAGACTAGCAAAGCGAATATAAAAAGAAATAGGATCTTGTATTGCTTGGGTAGTCCCTTTCGGTATAAAACCAAACAAAGCTTTAACTAATTCTTGGTCTGCAGGGTATTCTTGGCGAAGGATTTTAATTTTTGAATGGATATCATGATAAGTTGTTAAAACGGCGTTGGCAAAGTCTTTTTGTTCTTGTGAGGGATTATGAGGAGCCAGTAGTTGTTGGGTGTGCAATTGAAGGGTTGGTAAATCTGCATCAGGATCTATGGCTATAATTCCTACTATTTGTTGTTGGGCATTTGCTAGGCCAATTTTTTGGTCAATAATTTGTTGTTTAACAGCTTCAACAGTAGTTCGATTACGGGATGTTTGATTTTGTAACAGTTCCCCGACTGCTTGTTGGGGAGAAAACTCTGTCATATTTTTATTATAAAGTATAAATGTAGAGTTTGCAGATAAAGATCTATTGACAAGAGTAAAGTAAAGATATATACATTTTAAATAGGTTATTTTAGTTTTAATTGGACTGCTTAATAAAAAATGTCCACAATACTTAGAGAAGTAAAAGGTGATAGCTCAGATCTCTCTGCTGTTGCAGGTATACACACAGGTGATAGGTTCGTTAGTATACACCAAGTTACTGATAGAAAAGCTCGTCAATCAATTTCCTTAGCTGGGCAGAGATTGTCTCAGATCAGTTCGGTAGCTCGTCGTAACGCCATAGAAATAGCAAAAGTATGGGCCTTGATGGATGCAAGTTCTGCTGATTTTGCTGAATTAACACAATTAACTGGAGGTAATTCAACAGTTATTTTTGGAAAGTATGGTATTAGATTAGCTAGATCTGTACACGATATCAATGGAGCAGTAAGCTTTATAAATACAGCCTCTATGGTGGTGCCAGATGAAACAGGTCAAACTTTAGGAAAGGCAACTTTTACCACCCAAGCAAGTTATCAAGGAGAATGTATTGCAAGCGGAGAGGCTTTATTGGTAATTGATCCGTTTCCCACACGTTTACAAATAGCTTCAGCCAGGGTAGTGCGAAGGCCAAGCAATATCCTTCAAGAATTCCCAGCCTATGGATTTGAAATAACCCAAGCAAGAAGTGAACGTACATTCCAAGTAAGTGACGATCAACAAGCATTGCATGATAAAAATGCTTGGGTAGCAAGAAACGAAGAGGGGGATATTCAATATGATCAAACTGGGAAAGTAATAATTTATAGAGGGTTACAAAGAAAAGATTCAGACGAGAGATATGGGAGACTTACTCGTTTTGGTGATTCAATAGCGCCAGGGGTTTTAAGTAGTTTGATAGACTTAGGTAGCTTGACTACCAGGCTAGAAGGTTTAGCAGAGAGAGGAACCCATATAGATATACAAAGCGCAGACTTAAAGTTTATTGGGCCTGTTGAATTTGGTTCTACTTTAAGAATAGATCAGTGGTTGACAGAGGTTTTGGCAACCAACGGAGAGGCGCAACCTTATTTAGGAGGTAAATTAAGAGAGGGAAGTTTAAGATTAGTAACAGCTTGTTCAACTGAAAAAGGTGCTGCGGTGGAAAGTAGCTTTGTAGTTAAACTATCCTAATATTGACATGCCTAAATTAGGATGTTAGTGTGAATATATGAAGTTAAAAATAAAAGCAGTATTTTGTTTTACTCTTTTAGTTTCCACCCTTATCTTACTGATTAGTCCAATTTATGCAGCAGCCAATATCACAGGAGGTCCAGTTGGTAAATATAAATTTAAAGCTGAGGCCAGCTGGAGGATAAGAAAAATTAACTTGAAATATTATAACGATGGCAGCGCTGACAAGTTTGCTCTGCTTTATGGACCTAAACCAGGGGAATATAAATGGGGAGCTTTAAATCTGCCAGCTGTTGCTAATACTACTAATACCTTTACAGTAGATTATTTAAGAAGCGATAAAAGATATTATTTTGTTTTGATTGCAGAAAAGAATGGTCAGTTTGTTTATATAACAGATCCTGTTGCAGCTATTGCTAATTAGCGCTTCCTAGATTCAGGGCTTTATGCAAAAAGTAAGAGATTATATAACCCGCGCTACCCAATTGACTGCTCTATCCGTCTGGAGACTTATCAAAGAAAAGGGTTTTACCTCGGAAGATCTTTTAACAGAAGAAGAATCAAAGATAAGAGAAAAGTTAATCGATCAAGCCGGAGTAGATGCAATGCGAACCGCCTTAACTGATGTTCCTTTTGTTTTAGAGGTAGTGGGTTCTGAAGGCAGAAAACATATACATCAATATGGTGAAGCATTGCCGACTTTAGAAGGAGTATTTGGCAGCGGGAATTTGAGATTAGATATGGTCAATGATGTGGTGGAAGGATCAAAAGCTGCCAAGCTTAATATTTCCGGAGCAGTTTCCGTTATAGCCGTAGGATCACATAAGGGTTTAATGCCAACCCCTCCTGATACAGATTATATGGATAAATTGTTTGGTCCGCCAGAGCTTGCCGGTAAAATTTCGATTGACAAGCCTTTGGAGGAGAATCTAGCGGAAGTAGTGGGTACTTTCAAAGTTAAACCATCAGAAATAAATGTAGTAATGATGGATCGGGATAGAAATGCGCATTTAATAAATGCTGCCCAAAAGTTTGGAGTCAATTTAATCCTGCTTAAAGCTGGGGATTTTTTGCCTTCTATTTTATCTTGTATGAGCCCTGCAAAACATAAAAAAGGCATTCATTTAGTGGTAGGTATTGGAGGTTTTGAAGAAGGAGTAATGGCTGCAGTAGCAGCCAAAGCCCTGGACGCTGTTGGAGAGGGAAAAGCCTGGTCTCCTGACAAGAAAATCAATGCAAAAAGATGGACGAATAATGATTTGGTTCCTGGTAAAAAGCAAGATTGTTTTGTATCAATATCTGCTATTACAGGGGATAATAGATGGTTTGATCTGCTCCCCCATACTACCTTGACAGTTTCAACAGATGGTGTAAAGATAGAGCAGCAATTACACAGATAGATTTATGAATATTAATTCGTTAAAACAAACAGCCCAAGCTATGGTTGCGCCTGGAAAAGGCATACTGGCTGCTGATGAGTCTTCTAAAACTGTTCAAAAAAGATTTGACAAAATTGGTGTAACTTCAACTCCTGAAACTAACTTAAAATATAGAGGAATGCTTTTTGCGACCCCTGGGATAGAAGAATATATTTCTGGGGTAATTTTATATGATGAAACTATCAGGCAATCAATTGATGGTAAGTCTGTGCCAGAATATCTGCAAAGCAAAGGAATACTCCCAGGAATAAAAGTAGATAAAGGAGCCTGGAGGTTGGCTAATTTTGAAGAAGAAAAAATTACTGAAGGACTGGATAATCTAAGAGATAGATTAATAGAATATAAAGAGATGGGGGCAAAATTTGCCAAATGGAGGGCTGTAATTACCATTGGAGAGGGGATACCAACAGATACTTGTATAGAGGCTAATGCTGAAAGTTTAGCCAGGTATGCGGCTCTTTGTCAGGAACAGGATATAGTGCCTATTGTTGAACCAGAAGTGTTAATGGATGGGGGGCATAGTTTAGAACAGTGTAAAGAAGCGACAGCAAAAGTCTTAAAAGCAGTATTTGAAAGATTAAAGCTTCACAAGGTTGTTTTAGAGGGAATGATCTTAAAACCCAACATGGTCATTTCTGGTAAAGAAAATCCTACTCAAGCAAGCAGTAAAGAAATAGCTCAAGCTACAGTAGAAACTTTCTTAGAGGCAGTACCAAAAGAAGTGCCTGGAATTGTCTTTTTATCTGGTGGTCAAACTCCAGATGAGGCTACAGAAACCTTAAAAGAAATTAACTCAATCCCCGGTAGTCCTTGGCAGTTAAGCTATTCTTATGGCAGAGCCTTACAAGATGAAGCCTTAAAAGTTTGGGCAGGTAAGCAGGAAAACAAAGAAGCAGCCCAAAAAGCCTTCCTGGAAAGAGCCAAAAAAGTTTCAGAAGCACGGTCTCCAGAACGTTCCCATAGATGGTATAATTAAATAGTTATGAGGAAACCACAGATTATCTCTGATCCAAAAATTTTAGGCGGTAAACCTATCGTTGCAGGTACGCGAATCTCTGTTGAGTTGATATTGGATAGAATGTCCGCTGGAATGAGCGAAAAGGAGATTTTAGCAGATTACCCTCATTTAGCTCCTGAGCAAATACATGCTGCTGTAGCTTATGCCAAAAAATTAGTGGCACAAAAATCAAGACCTGCGAGCGAAGATATATCTCCTATAACTTTGTATACTCATGAAATTTCTCGCTGATGAAGATTTCCCCAAGCCTCTGGTAACTAAGATTAGAAAGCTTGGATTTTCTGTTAAAACTATTCAGCAGCAAAATCTTCAAGGGTCATCTGATAAAACTGTTGCAGGCATGGCTTTAAAAGAGAAAAGAATAGTTCTCTCTTTTGATAAAGATTTTTTGAAAAATCAGCCTAAAAATTTACAGGTAGTCATTTTTTCATTCCCTAAAATACCCACGTTAAAGGTTAATCTTCTAATTGAATTCTTCCTTAAGGATCTTAAACAGAAATTAATCAGAAGTAATGTATTAAAATTCAGTAAAAATGGGTTAGAAGTTGTTCCAGTGGAGTAGAAAAGATGCCAGAGCTTCCTGAGGTTGAAATAATTAAGCTAGGTTTGCAAAAGAGGATTATTGGTACAAAAATCCAGAAAATCCAAATTTTATCCAAAAAATTTTTCCTAGGAAATCCTAATGAAGTAGAGAGACAAAAGATACTCAATATATGGAGAAGGGCAAAGATTTTAGGCATAGAAGTAAGTGATGATAAAGTTCTATTATTTCATCTAAAAATGAGTGGACAACTAATCTGGAAAGGAGAAAGCAGGAAGGGTAAAGGGGAAAGGTTTATTGGAGGACATCCTACACCTGACATGGTTGATGCAATGCCAAATACTCATACCAGGGTAATATTTTCTTTTTCTGATGGGTCGCACCTATATTTTAATGACCAGAGAAAGTTTGGCTGGATTAAAGTAATTGAAAATGGAAAATTGATAATTGAAAATTTGTTGGAAAAATTAGGGCCAGAACCTTTGGAGAAGGGGTTTTCCTGGGAAACTCTTAAAGCAAATCTCTTAAAACATAAATCTCAGCCAGTTAAAGTAGCTATTATGGATCAATCAGTGGTAGCAGGGGTAGGTAATATTTATGCAAATGAAGCATGCTTTAATGCCAAAATTGATCCCAGGACCAAAGTAAAAGATTTGCAAGATAAGCAGTTTAAAGCTCTTTTTGAGGGAATAATAAAATCTTTAAAAGAAGGAATAGCAAGAGGTGGATCAACTCGAGCTCATTTTGTGGATCCAGAAGGCCATAAAGGTTACTTTTTAGATTATGCTTTTGTTTATGGCAGAGATAAGCATAAATGTAAGGTATGCGGCACAGAAATTAAGAAAACCATGTTGGGCGGAAGGGGCGCATACTTTTGTCCGAGTTGTCAGAGCTAGTATAATTATATAGTGAAAAACACACTTACCTCGGTATTTGCAAACCGGGGATTTTTAAATTTATGGGTTAACCAGATTTTAGTTCAGCTTTCATATAATGCCTTAAATTTTGCTTTAATTATTTGGGTTTTTAAACTAACAGACTCAAATACAGCTGTTTCTGCCTTGCTTTTTGCCATCTACCTTCCGGCAGTTGTCCTTGGTCTATTTAGCGGGGTACTAGTAGATGTTACAGATCGCCGCAAAATAATCAGAATGGTCAATTTTTTCCTATGTTTGTTGCTGTTTAGTTTAATTTATTTAAAAGGAAGTCTGCCGGCAATTTTGGTGGTAACTTTTTTAATTAACACTTTGGCTCAATTTTATACCCCTGCTGAGGCTTCAGCAATACCTATTGTGGTTAAAAAGCATCAGTTAATAACTGCTAATTCAATCTTTTCAGCCACTCTTTATACTTGTTTTTTACTGGGGTTTGGTTTGGCTGGACCATTAATCAGCAATCTAGGGATTAATACGATTTTTGTACTAGGAGGAGTTATCCTTTTTGTGGCTTTTTTACTTTCCTTGACTTTTCCTTCTATCAAATCTACCCCGGATCAGCAAGGGAAACAGCTGATCGCAGCTTTGAGCAGAAAAAGATACTCTGAGATTAAAAGGATTGGCCTTTTTGAAATTACTGAAACAATTAGGTTAATTAGGGGAAAGTTGCCAGTGCTGACATCAATAATGATCTTAGGGGGAGTGCAAATGGTAGTGGGGATTTTGGCAGTACTGATGCCTGGATTTTTGGAAAAAGCTTTGCAAATTAAAGCCACAGATGCCTCATATGTGTTAGTGGTGCCTCTTGGGATAGGTATCGTGATAGGAGGAATACTCTTAGGTAAATTTGGCGCTAGTTTTATAAGGAGAAGATTGGTTGCCAGAGGAATTCTCTTGGGAGGGTTGCTTTTTTTCCTAATGGGAGTTGCGCCTCTTATTTCTCCTGCTATTCGTTATTTTTCTCATCCCAAACCTTTGCCTTTTTTCTATCAGCCTCCTCTTTCAAAAATACTGGTGGTAGGCTCATTTTTGTTGGGGATTGCCATGGTTTCTATTTTAGTTCCCTCGCAAACAGTTCTGCAGGAAAATACACCTGAAGAAGACAGAGGCAAAGTATTTTCGGTTTTAGGTGTGGCAATGTCAGGACTGGCTTTGGTTCCTGTTTTACTGGCAGGCATCTTGGCTGATATTTTTGGTACTGCCCCGATATTTATAAGTTTAGGGGTAATTATTATCTGTTTGGGCCTATTTGGTTTAAAGCCTAGTTTATTTTTCAAAAAAGAAAATCTATCCTACAGAGTTAGAGAGTTTCTAGGCTTGGGGCACTGGGAAGGGAAGTAGTATACTTCGGTGGTATGTTTCTCAAAAAGCTAAATTTAACGAATTTCCGCAACTATTCTAATTTAGAATTTACCTTTGATAGCCGACCAACTATTTTAATAGGTGATAATGCTGTTGGTAAGTCTAATTTATTGGAGGCTGTTTATCTTCTTTCTACCACTAAATCTTTACGCGCTGATATAGAAGAGGAGCTAATAAAAAGAAATGAGGAGTTTGCCAGGGTAGAGGGGGTTTTGGAAAACAATACACAGCTGATGGTGATTATTAATAGGCCAACTAAAGAAGTTAGTTTTAAGAAAAAGGTGTTGGTCAATGGAATAGCAAGAAGAGTGGTTGATTTTATTGGTAATTTGCCGGCAGTTATTTTTTATCCTTCGGATATTAACATGGTAACTGGATCACCCTCTCTTAGAAGGTGGCATTTAGATTTAAGTTTAGCCCAGATTGATTCAGCGTATAAAAAGGCTTTAACAATTTATGAACAATTTTTAACAGCTAGAAATAGGGTATTAAAAAGAATCCGAGAGGGGATAAGCAGGAAGGATGAGCTAACCTATTGGACAGATGGATTAGTAGAACAAGGAAGAATAATTGCTGCCAAAAGAAAAGAATTTTTTGGGTTTATTGCTGCTTTAGAAAAACCCTTAGGCAGATTTAGTTTTAAGTTTATTCCTTCCGAGGTTACTGTTGAAAATTTAATAGAAACAAACGGGAGGGAAATAGTTGCAGCTGCTACTTTAATTGGACCGCATAGAGATGATTTTGAAATTCTACAAGATGAGCGTAATTTAGCCCATTTTGGCTCCCGTGGTGAACAAAGAACAGCCACATTAGCATTTAAGCTAGCCCAGCTTGAATATATGGCCAAAATTTTAGGCACCCGACCCATACTGCTTTTGGATGATGTTTTTTCTGAGCTGGATGCTTCTCATAGAGCACATGTAGTAGATGTAGTTAGCAAGCAACAGACAATTATTGCTACAGTAGAACTGGAACATATTCCTCAAGAATTTTTAGATTCTTCCAGAATTTTAAAGGTAGAGGACGGAAAGATCGTGGTATAATTAGGTTATGCAAAAGGATAAACTAGACTTCTTAATTAAATTAACTTATGATAAAACATATAAAGGCTATGTAGCTGATGTGGTGAATTTATATGGTTGTATGTCTCAAGGGAAAACTAAGAAAGAAGCATTAGAAAATGTTGAAAAAGCAATTAGAGCCTATATGGAAGCAATGAATTTGAAAAAAGAAAAGGGTTCAGAGTTTGCTAAAAGATCTATAGATACTTTAGTTCCTGTATTCAATGCCTAAACTCGCAAATATTTCTGGGAAAAATGCTGTCAAAGCATTCTTAAAGTTTGGCTATATTCATGTTCATACTTCTGGAGATCATGCTATTTTGCAAAAACAAAATGCTCCTTCTTTGTCCATTCCACTTCATAAAGAAGTAGCCCAATTTCTTTTAAAAGCTCAAATTAAAAAAGCCAACATTAGTCTGGAAGATTTTATGAGAGCTTTAAGATAACTATTTTTTAATACCCCATCTTTGGGCAAGGCGGGAGAGTTGGAAAGTAACCAGCACAGCCAGCAGGGTAACTAGTAGAGCATAAATAAGTCTTGATAAGATTCCTGAACCTGGTAAGGAAGGCTCGACAAAATCTTTGACTACTTGCTGGATTGTTTCATTCCAGGCCAAAGCTGCTGCTAAACCAAAGGCTGAGGTAGATAAAGTTACCAGTTGAGTAATAAATTCTCTATAAAGCAAAAGACCTTTACTGTTTTTCTTTTTAGTCATGTTTTTATTCTAACAAAAACTTATCTCATTTGTTAGAATGTGGTTAATGCAACTTATTAAATTACCAGGACTTGTTGATGTTCATGTTCACTTAAGAGAGCCTGGAGCAACTCAAAAAGAGGACTTTGAGACAGGAACAAAAGCAGCTATTGCAGGGGGGATAACTAGCGTTTTGGACATGCCCAACAATCCTATTGCCACCATTTCTCCAGAGACTTTACAGCAAAAGAAAGATTTAGCCAAAGGCAGAATTTATGCTGATGTAGGATTCCATTTTGGAGCAAGTCTCAAAAGTATTGGGTTTTTTAATCAGGTAAAAGACAAAGTTTTTGGACTTAAAGTTTATATGAATCCAACTACTGGAGATTTACTGATGGAAAATGATAGTGTTTTGGATGAAGTATTTAAAAATTGGCCTAAGGATAAACCACTTATGGTTCATGCAGAAGGGGATACTTTGCAAAAAGCCATAAATTTAGCCAGAAAATTTGGTAATACACTGCATGTTTGCCATGTGTCTTTGGCGCAAGAAATTGAACTTATTAAACAAGCTAGAAAAGATGGATTACAAGTAAGTTGTGAAGTAGCAGCTCATCATCTATTTTTAACTGAGGAAGATGTTAAAAAACTGGGTCCATTTGGCATGATGAGGCCGCCTCTGGCAAGCAGGCAAGACCAAGATGCTTTGTGGGAGGCAATTACAGATGGAGTAGTGGATATTATTGCCTCAGATCATGCTCCTCATACTAAAGAGGAAAAATTAAATTCAGATAAACCCATCTATGGAGTACCAGGTTTGGAAACAACTTTGCCTTTAATGTTAACTGCAGTAAATGAAGGAAAACTAACTATTGAAAGACTGATAGAATTGACTTCAACAAACCAGAAAAAGATTTTTAAGATAGAGGAGCAGCCTGAGACTTTTGTGGAAGTAGATTTAGAAGAAAAATATACAATTACTGATAAGAATTTGCAAACAAAATGTGGCTGGACGCCGTTTGCTGGAATGGAAGTGGCTGGAAGGATAAAAAAGGTGGTATTAAGAGGTCAACTTGCCTTCGATGGCCAAAATATCTTTGGTCCATATGGGAAAGTGGTGGTATAATATTTCTATGCAGATAAAACAAATTACAAGCATAATTGATAAAAATATGAGCACCTTAAGGAACAAATATGGTGTAGAAAGTATTGGCGTCTTTGGTTCTGTCAGCAGAGGAGAAGAGAAAAAAGGAAGTGATGTTGATATTTTAGTTGAATTCTCAAAACCCTTAGGATTTTTTAAATTTATTGAACTGGAAGAATTTTTAGGTAAATTAATTGGTAAAAAAGTTGATTTAGTTACCAAAAAGGCATTAAAACCAGCCATTAAGAATGAAATCCTACAAGAAGTAATTTATGTCTAAAAGAGAGCTGACTCTTTATCTACAGGATATTCTAACTTCTATTTTAAGAATTGAAGATTACACAAAAGATTTCTCTTTAAATGATTTGGAGAATGATTGGAAAACAATAGATGCTGTTGTAAGAAATCTAGAAATTCTGGGCGAGGCTGCCAGAAATATACCTGAAGAAGCTGCAGAAAAATACTCTGATATCCCCTGGGGCAAGATGGTTAGTATGAGGAATAAGATAATACATGAATATTTTGGAGTTGATTTAGATATACTTTGGAAGACAATTAAAGAAGATTTACCAGTACTCAAGCAACAGATTGAAAAAATAATTCAGGAATATACTTAGGGATATGAATACGTCACCCGATATTACACCCCAGAGAGAATTTTTATTTCCTGATATTCCACAGCGTGATGGGTATTTGGAATTACCAACAGATCCAATATCTCTTTGGGATTTTCTCGAAGACAGAAATAGTAGAGTGTATAGTTTAGATTATATAAAAAATACGGATTTAAACAGGATATTTGGTGAGTATTTTAGACCTTATCCAAGAAAAAACCATTCTGGTTTGTCTGTAGTAACAAGGGGATGTGTGCGTCTGTTTAAAAGTTATCTATAAAGACGTATTTCATTCTAAAGATGAAGAAAGATTTATTATATTAGGTAAGACTAAGAAGGGTAGATTACTTTACATAGTGTTTACCTATAGAAGAAAGAAAATTAGGATAATTTCAGTAAGAGATATTAACAAAAAGGAGGTGTTGAATTATGAAGAAACAGCTTAAGATACCAAAATTTAAGAATGAGGATGAAGAACGGGAGTTCTGGTGGAAATTAGATCTCTCTGAATATTTTGAACCTTCTGATTTTGAAAGGGTTAGTTTTCCTAATTTAAAACCAACTACTAGGTCTATTTCAATTAGGATCCCAGAATATCTTTTAAATAGGATTAAAGAGAAGGCTAATGAAATCAATATACCCTACCAGTCTTTAATTAAACAGTATATTAAAAAGGGTATATTATCACCGTAAGTTTATTACAGTCTTGCCTGGGGAAGTTTATGGTGCTGAATAACTATGGATCAACGTAAAGAGACTGAAGTTATTAAAGGAGGTGATTACAGACCAACAAAAGTGGAGCTTGTGCAACTTGGAGAACGACCAGGTAGTACAGAGGGTAAAATTTTTGATGTAGACGTATCCCTAGCCAGAGGAGAACGAAGACGGAAGGTTCACTTAATCCATAAGGTTTTAGATCTGCCCCAGACAGCAGGAATTCTAGTTGAGAGACATCAGGCAGCAAAAGAGGCAGGATTACCTGTTCCTGCAACTTTTAGGATGAGCAGAGATGCAAGTGGTATGCTGGGGATATTAATGACTGACCTAACTGAGGGTAAAAAGAATCTTTTTATGGAATCAGGATATGCAGTGTTAAATGATAATTGGAGAAAGATATTGGCTGAAACTGACTTTAATCACTATTTTGATCCTGCAGATCCTCAAGATATTGGATTTTTAAGCAAGCAGGCAACAGACAAGGGTATAAAATTATCAGTAGACTCAGTGGGTTTTATTCTAAAGCCTGATGGAGCCAATAAACTATTTATCTTTGATTTTGGTTGGGTATTATTAGGAAGAGAATTACCAGAAGAAAGATATAGATTTATTACAGAGGGTCCTGATTTATGGGATGATAAAACAGAATTTGTATTGACTAAGAAAGAGCTCTATAGGAGTAATATTGAGGTACTCAGAGGAGAAGTTCAGGGTATGATGGAATTTAAAGCTGATCCTGATCAAGAGTTATAGCTCTTCTTAAATATCAGGCAGATATTGACAGATTGAGGTTTTAGCACTAAACTAGCAGGAGATTTAGAAAATTGTTATGGTGAAATGCATTGTAAATATACAATTTAATAGATAAAAAGTGACCGCCTAATGGGCGGTTTTTTAAAGGTTTTATGAAAAGCTTTAAAGGCAGAGACATTATAGATATAAGTGATTTTTCCAAAGAAGAATTGCTTCATGTTTTAAAAACTGCCAAAAAATTTGATCCCCAATATGTTAAAAGTGATAGATCTAACTACACCATTGCCCAGGGTAAAATCGCAGCAGTGTTATTTTTTGAGCCTTCCACCAGAACAGAACAATCTTTCAGATCTGCTGCTCAGAAAATAGGCATGGGCATAATAGGCTTTAATGATCCGGAGTCAACCAGTATTCATAAAGGTGAGACCTTCTCCGATACTATCAGGATTATGGATGCTTATGCTGATGTTTTAATCATTAGACACCCGGAGTCATTTTCAGCAAAGAAGGCAGCAGAAGTAGCCCAAATTCCAGTTATTAATGCTGGGGATGGCCCAAATCAACACCCTACCCAAACAATGCTTGATCTTTACACCATGATGAAAGAGGGTGGCAAGTTAGATGGAATTATAGTAGCTTTTATGGGTGATTTGAAATATGGCAGAACTGTTCATGCCCTTTCTGTGGCTTTATCCCATTTTAAAGTCAAACAAATTTTTATCTCCCACCAAAGCTTAAAAATGCCAGAGGAGTTTACCAAAGTGTTAGATGAAAGAGGAGTGGTGTATGAAGAATATGACCGTTTGCCAAAAGATTTGGACGCTGATTTTCTTTATCAAACCAGGGTGCAAATAGAAAGGTTTAAAGATTTAAAGGAATATAAAAAAGTTAAAGATGAATTCATTTTAGATGCTTCTTTTAAGAAATACTTAGATAAAGGATTAAAACTTATGCATCCTTTACCCAGGATTAATGAAATTGACTCATCCCTTGATGAGCATCCAAACGCAATTTATTTTAAGCAAGCCAGGAATGGTTTATATATAAGAGAAGCATTATTGTCTTTAGTTTTGGGAAGATTGAAATAGCAGTCAGGAGAAAAATATGCAGGGTAGATTAATTCTGTCCGATGGGACAGTTTTTTTAGGACAAAGTTTTGGGTTTGAGGGTTCCACCTCAGGCGAGGTAGTTTTTAACACCGGAATGGTAGGTTACCCCGAATCATTGACAGATCCTTCGTATTTTGGGCAGATTTTAGTTCTAACTTATCCTTTACAAGGAAATTATGGAGTGCCAGTAAAAGATTTTTGGGAATCAAACAAAATTCGTGTTAAGGGTTTGATTGTCCAAAATTATATTGAAAACCTATCACATTTTGAAAGCCAAAAAACTTTAGGCGATTGGCTTAGAGAAGAAAAAATCCCTGCTTTGCAAGGTATTGATACCAGGGCTTTAACTATTAAACTAAGAGACCATGGGGTGATGTTAGGAAGAATGGAAATAAATGGAAAATTGAAAATTGAAAATGGACAATTCAATTCTCGTCTTCAATATGATCCTAATAAGGAAAATGTTTTGCCTAATGTAAGTGTTGAGAAGATTGAAGTTGTTGGCAGCGGCAAGAAAAATATTATCTTAATAGATTGTGGAACTAAAGGAAATATTGTCAGAAGCCTGACTAAAAGGGGAGTGCAGGTTATAATTGTGCCTTGGGATTGTGATCCTATAGCTGAGGGGTTAAAGTTTGATGGAGTAATGGTTTCAAATGGTCCAGGTGATCCAATGCAAGCTAAAAAAACTATTGAAAATGTTAAAAAACTTCTAGATAAAAATATCCCCACTTTTGGCATTTGTTTAGGCAGTCAAATTATTGCTTTGGCAGCTGGGGGGAAAACTTTTAAATTAAAATTTGGTCACAGGGGTCATAATCAGCCAGTAAAGGATCAAATTAGCAAAAAAGCTATCATAACCAGTCAAAATCATGGTTTTGCAGTTGATACAACTTCTTTAAGCGCAGATTGGATTGAGTGGTTTGTTAACCTAAATGATGGCACAAACGAGGGGATTAGACATAAAAATAAGCCATTTATGGCAGTTCAGTTTCACCCGGAAGCCTCCCCAGGTCCAGTTGATGCAGGATATTTATTTGATGAATTTTTGGAAAACTTATGATTAAGCTAAAAAAAGTACTTGTTTTAGGTTCTGGGGCATTAAAAATTGGCGAGGCAGGTGAGTTTGATTATTCTGGTTCGCAAGCTCTGAAAGCCTTAAGAGAAGAAGGGATAGATGCAGTTTTGATAAACCCAAATATTGCCACCATTCAAACCTCAAAAGAGCTTGCAAAGAAAATTTATTTCCTGCCTGTCACCCCATATTTTGTGCAAAAAGTAATTGAGAAAGAAAAACCAGATGGAATTTTCCTAGGTTTTGGAGGGCAAACTGCTCTAAATTGCGGGTTGGCTTTGGATAAGATGGGTGTATTTAAAAAATGGAATATTAAAGTGTTAGGCTCTTCTGTAAAAAGTATCCAAATTACCGAAGATAGAGAGCTGTTTGCCCGCGAACTTGGCAATATCAGGGTTAAAGTTCCAAAAGGTGGATTTGCCCGCACGCTTGATGAAGCTTTAAAGATTGCTGAGGAGCTGGGGTATCCGCTTTTGATCAGATCAGGGTTTTCTTTAGGGGGATTAGGGTCTGGGGTGGCAAATAGTAAAGATGAATTTGTCAAAATGGTAGCACTGGCTTTAAAACAAGCCCCACAAATTGCTGTTGAGGAGTATCTAAAGCATTGGAAAGAAATAGAATATGAAGTTGTCAGGGACAATCAAGGCAATAAAATTACTGTTTGTAACATGGAAAATTTTGATCCTCTGGGGATTCATACAGGAGAAAGCATTGTAGTTGCGCCTTCACAGACCTTGAATAGTTATCAGTATTATTATTTGCGAAAACTTTCCCTACAAGTAATTGAACATCTAGGGATTATAGGAGAGTGTAATATTCAATTTGCCCTAAATCCTGCAAATAATGACTATAGAGTGATTGAAGTTAATGCCAGGCTATCTCGTTCTTCTGCTTTGGCCTCAAAAGCTACCGGGTATCCACTGGCTTATATTGCTGCCAAAATTGGTTTAGGTTACAACCTAACTGAGTTAAAAAACAGTGTGACTTTATCGACTTCTGCATTTTTTGAACCAAGTTTGGATTATATCGTGGTAAAAATTCCCAGATGGGATTTGCAAAAATTTGTGGGAGCCAGACAGCAAATAGGTTCTGAAATGAAAAGTGTAGGAGAAGTTATGGCAATAGGCAGAAGTTTTCCTGAGGTTTTGCAAAAAGCAATTAGAATGTTGGAGACTGGGCAGGATGGACTGCTGGAAAATGAGGTAGATGATACTAAACTGCTGCCTACCACAGAGAGACTGTTTGCAATAGCCAAAAGGTTTGAAAAAGGGGAGTCAGTAGATAGTATCTATGAAGCAACAGGTATTGATCCATGGTTTTTACACCAAATTAAGGAGATGGTCGAGTTTGAGAGGGAGCTACTGGCTATTGGCCATTTGCCATTAGCAGCTAAAAGCCAACAGCTAAAAGCCAACATCTATAAAACCATTCTGGAAGCAAAGAAGTTGGGATTTTCAGATAAAGTAATAGCCAGAAAGTTCAAAAAAAGTGAGCAGGAAATAAGAGATTATCGGAAAAAGCATGGAATAGTTCCTCAGGTAAAACATATTGATACTTTAGCAGGAGAATATCCAGCAAAAACTAATTATTTGTATTTAACTTATCATGGAGATAAATCAGAGGTAAGCGAGCAAAAGCAAGAGCCTACTAACAAGGCTATTGTTTTAGGCTCTGGACCTTACAGAATTGGTTCATCCGTAGAATTTGACTGGTGTTCTGTGACTTGTGCGCAAACATTGCGTTCTAAGGGTCTAGAAACCATTATTATCAACTGTAATCCTGAAACAGTTTCTACAGATTATGATAGCGCAGATAAGCTATACTTTGAGCAGCTAACCTACGAGAGGGTTAGTGATATTTATGATATAGAAAAAGATGCTAGTTTGGTTTTAGGTTTTGGCGGACAAGTGCCAAATAATTTGGCTATGAAGTGTTTTCAGACAGGCTATAAAATCCTAGGCACCTCTGCTCAGAGTATTGATCAGGCAGAAGATAGGGATAAGTTCTCCAAGCTTTTGGATAAATTAGGAATAGATCAAGCAGCCTGGCAAAGCCTAAAAAGTGTTGAGGATGCAGCTTCCTTTGCCAAAAAAATAGGCTATCCAGTGCTAATTAGACCCTCATATGTTTTATCAGGATCTGCTATGAATGTGGCCTATGCTGCTACTGAGTTGAAAAAGTTTCTCAAAAGCGCTTCAGATATATCTACCGAACATCCTGTGGTGATATCTAAATTCGTAGAGGGTGCTAAAGAAATTGAGGTTGATGGAGTAGGGGTAAAAGGGGATTTGTTAATTTATGCCATTTCTGAACATGTAGAAAATGCTGGTGTGCATTCAGGGGATGCAACCATTGTTCTGCCTCCTCAAAGATTATATCTGGAGACTGTTAGAAGAGTGAAAAATGCTACCAGAAAAATTTTAAAAGCCTTAGAAATTAATGGCCCATTTAATATTCAGTTTTTAGCCAAAGATAATAAAATCATGGTGATAGAGCTGAATTTGAGAGCATCTCGTTCTTTTCCATTTGTCTCCAAAGTCACAGGCTATAATTTTGTAGAGCTAGCAACCAGGGTTATGTTAGGAGAAGAGATAAAAGGTGATTTTAAAACCATAGATTTAGATTATGTAGGTGTAAAAGCACCCCAGTTTTCTTTTAGTAGAATCAAAGGAGCAGATCCAAGGCTTAGGGTAGAGATGTCTTCCACGGGAGAAGTTGCTTGTTTTGGGGATGATTTACAAGAAGGGTATTTGAAGGCAATTTTGGCAACAGGTTTTAAAATGCCTAAAAATTCGGTTCTTTTATCAATTGGAGGAGATAAAAACAAGCTAGATTTGCTAGCTTCTGCTAAGGTGTTAGCAAGTCTAGGGTTAAAGATATATGCCACAGAGCATACCTCAAAGTTTTTAACTGAAAATGGTGTTAAAAATAACAGAATCTATAAGATTTTTGAAGATCAACATCCTTCAGTTTTGGATCTTTTAAAGGAGGGAATAGATTTGGTAATAAATATATCTGAAGGAAAGCAAGCTATGGGGGAAACAGAAGGGTATATTATCAGAAGAAATTGTGTTGATTTAGGTATACCACTTATTACCAATTTACAAGCAGCAGAACTTTTAGCTTCAGCATTAGCTTCCAAAAAGATGGAAGATCTACAAATCAAAAGCTGGGATGAATATGTTTCTTCTTGATACTTTTGGCCGCAATAGTAATGTGGCTCGTTTGGTCGCAAAAAAGCGTTCGCACGGTAGAAACTTGCTCACTTAGTGATAATTTTGTTATTTGGTTTAGTCTCGATTCATTGAGTTTTCTGAGACAAAATTATCAATATTTTTTGTTTACATTGAATTTCGCCACTTAACATATTTTGTATCAATACCAATAATATAAATTAGATTAGGGGAGGAATTTAAAAGTGGAAAAAGTTTTCTAAGGATTAACAGGTGGTGTGGTGGTTTCAATAAGAGATTCGGTAGGTCCTGGTTTGTTTATAGAATAAAAGTAAGCATATATCTTTTTATACAAAGGATCACCAAAATACCATCCTTCTTTTGGACAATTAACTCCTGGTAGGCATAACACGTTATTCTGGTAATAGGGTATAGGGATGAGCAGTATGAGACTTGCTAGGATCAGAACTATTAATACTGGAGCTAGGCCTTTTTGCTTCGCTACTTTCTTTTCTTTTTTGAGCGTTTCCAAAGAGTGGGAGCAACTAGAATGGAGATTGCCAAAACCCCGATTGCTGCAATTAAATAAAAAGTCTGCAAGTCACTCATAATTTTTCCTTAGTATTATCATACTAATTGTTAAGGTTAATATTGTCAACAAAATTCCTGATATTAGATCATTTATATTGGGTTTATTGAGGCCGAAAATGTTGGGTAGGATTAGAGTAGCAATTACCAGAAGTGAAAAGTTAGAAAGGAATTCGGAAATTCTATCAAGTTGTTTATCATTAAGCTCTGGGACAAACTCCATACAAAAATACTACCATATTAGATTTTTTGCGGGAAATATGGGAAGATAAGGGTATGTTCGTCCCCAAATATACAATCACTAACAAAATATTAAAAGACATTGGTGTAGTTGAGGCTGCCAGAGAAATTATTATGAATGCTCCTTTGGTGCCTGCTTGGGAAGCTAAATTTAGAAAAGAAGCAATCGAAAGAACTATCCATCATGGCACTCATTTAGAGGGGAACCCTTTAACTCCTGAAGAAGTTAAAGATGTATTGGATGGTCAGGAAGTAATAGCCAGAGACAGGGATGTTCAGGAAGTTATCAATTACAGAAATGTTTTAAAGTTTATAGATGCTGTCCAAACCCAAATTGGTCCAGCGGTTGGCGGATCAGGTGCTTACAGTTTTACTATAGAAACCGTTTTGGAAATGCACAAACTCACCACAGATAAGATTTTGCCAGAACAATCTTGTGGGCAATTTAGGTTAAGACAGGTGGTAATTAAAAATACCAAAACTGGCCAGGTTTCATACACACCTCCTCCTGCAGTAGAGGTGCCATATTTGGTAGAGGATTTAGTTA
The DNA here is from genome assembly GCA_964500725.1 of uncultured Gammaproteobacteria bacterium. Lineage (GTDB taxonomy): Bacteria > Patescibacteriota > Microgenomatia > Daviesbacterales > UBA10151 > UBA10151. Next base: position 26,609 of record CAZCNP010000004.1, on the reverse strand, counting down.
ATTGGATCAATTCAGATGAAGGGAAGCAAATTCACCCAATTATCAAAGCTGGGATTATCCATTATGAACTAGCTAGAATTCATCCTTTTGTAGATGGAAATGGTAGAGTAGCCAGAGCTGTGGCTACATTAATTTTATTTTTAGATAGATATGATATCAGAAAATTCTTTTCGTTTGAGGAATACTTTGATGAAAACCCAATGGATTATTACTTGACTCTACAAGCTGTTTCAAACCAGCTGGTGCTAGATACTCATGAGCGTGATTTAACTCCCTGGCTGGAGTATTTTACAGAAGGGGTGGCTATAGAATTAAGCAGGGTTAAGGAAAAAGTTCAAAGAATCTCTGTAGATGCCAGAATTAAAGATAAATTAGGCGAGCAGCTAATGTTAAACGAAAGACAAATGATGATTATGGAATACATTCACAGGCATAAATCTTTATCAAATAAAGAGTTTAGAAAAATCTTTCCAGATTATTCAGATGATACAGTTTTAAGGGAGCTAAAATTTTTAAGGCAAAAAGGTTTGGTGAAAAAGAGTGGTGGCACTAAAAAGGCAGCATATGTTCTTAAGTAGGATTGCCAGATTTATCTACCTGAGCTTGGGAATAGGGATGAACTGATAAAACAGTAGTGCCAGGTTGGAAAGCATGAGGTGAAGGGCGAATATCGCCTGAGGCTATAGCTTCCTCATACCTTTCAACTATTTTTAGAGATTTTTTTGTCGCATCGCCAATAAATTCTTCTGCAACCTTTACTGCTTTTTTGGGATCATAGTGTACAAACTCTGCAAATGCTACAAAATGGGATAAAGGTGCTCTTAACTCTTCAGTAATGGATGTTAAAGCTGCTTGACCAGTTGCTGTAGCTGCTGTTTTTAATTCATTCTCTTTTCTGATTTGTTCTGCTATAAATGGGTGTATCTTTCTGCGGATTATATCCATTGCACCTGGTTTATTACGACTTTTTGGTCCCATAAGATCATAGAACATAGCCAGTAATTGATCTTCTAATTCTGTTTCTCTTGGGTTTTTTTGTTCTGGCATTGGTGATTGCTCAGGAGAAAGGTTTGGCATTATTTCAGGATAACTCATGGGGTAGGTATTTTACAATACCGAGAGGATTTATTACAATCCATCTATGCTGTTTTCTAAGCTTTCCCAGTATTTTGAACATCTGGAAGAAACCTCCTCAAGGCTTGCCTTAATTGATATTTTAACTGAGCTTTTCTCCCAAGTGGAATTTAATGAGATTGGACATGTTTCTTACTTGATTCAAGGCAGAGTTGGGCCTTTTTTTGAACCTTTAGAAATTGGGATGAGTGAAAAGTTGGTGGCTGCTTCAATTGCTAGAGCTTATGAAATTGACAGGGAAGAAGTGTTAAAAGAGTATGGTATGGTAGGTGATCTTGGGCTGGTAGCCTTAAGATTAAGTAAAAAATCCAAGGGAAAAAGTAAAAGTGATTTATCAGTAAATGAAGTATTTGAAACATTGAGAAATATTGCCAAGATGACAGGGGAAGGGACTGTTGAAAAAAAGGTTTCCACACTGTCTGAGTTGCTTTCAAAAGTGGAATCAGTAGGAGCCAAGCACTTAGTGAGAATTCCTTTGGGAGTATCAAGACTTGGGATTGGTGATCCAACTATTTTGGATGCTTTTGCCAAGCTTAAATTAGGAGATAAAAGCAAAAGGAAATTACTTGAGGGGGCATATAATAAAACTTCTGATTTGGGGTTAATTGGAGAAACTTTATGGAGTAAGGGACTGGAAGGAATTGAGAAATTAGATGTAACAGTAGGCAGGCCAATTAGATCACAGCTGGCTGAAAGATTGCCTACTACTGAAAAAGTTATTGAGAAGCTAGGAGTGGTAAATGCTCAACGGAAGTTAGATGGATTTCGCGTTCAGGTGCACAAAGATGGAGCTAATGTCAGACTTTTTTCCAGAAACTTAGAAGAGACTACTCCAATGTTTCCTGAAATAGTGGAAGGGGCTAAAAAACAAATTAAGGCAAAAACAGCTATTTTAGACTCTGAGGCAATTGGTTTTAACCCAACCTCAGATGAATTTTTGCCCTTCCAGGAAACTACTCAAAGAAGAAGAAAATATGAAATTGATGAGATGGCCAAAAAAATTCCTTTAAAGGCTTTTTGTTTTGATATTTTATATAAAGATGGTAAATCTTTAATTGATTTAGAGCTTAAAGACAGGTTAGAAATTTTAGAAAAGACTGTTGGAAGTGGAGACACTTTGCTAGTAGAGAGGGGAGAGATGATAGATAAGGCAGACAAACTGCAAACAATGTTAGATGATGCTATTTCTAAGGGTTTAGAAGGATTGGTAGTCAAACGCCCTGATTCTAAATATGAAGCAGGAGCCAGAAATTTTAACTGGGTAAAATTAAAAAGGCATTCTGCAGGTGAGTTAAAAGATACTATTGATTGTGTGATTTTGGGGTATATTTTTGGCAGAGGAAAGAGGGTTGAATTTGGGGCAGGAGCGCTACTGGTAGGGGTATATGACAAAAATAAAGATGAGTTTGTGACAGTTTCTAAAATTGGCACTGGTTTAACAGATGAGGAATGGAGGGAAATTCACAAAAGAGCAGACAAGATTAAAGTAGATCAAAAACCAGCCAGGGTTAATTCTATTTTAATCCCATCTGTTTGGATTAGCCCAGAAATTGTGATTGAAGTGTTGGCTGATGAGATTACCAGATCTCCAGTTCATACTGCTGGCAAGCAAGGCACAGAACCAGGCTATGCTTTAAGATTTCCCAGGCTAGTTAAATTTAGGGGAGAGGATAAAAAAGTTGAAGATGCAACTTCTGTAAAAGAGCTAATAGAGATGTATCAGACTCAGGGTAAAAAATAACTAGGCAGAGGAACGGGAGGGAATAATTTTTTTCCAAAAGGGCTGTTTGGGAGCAGGTTGAGCTGGTTTTTCACTGGTGTTTGCTGCTGGAGCAGTTGCAGAAGGATTTTTACTCAACTCTCGATAGTCTGTCTTGTACTGGTTCATCCACCCCTTTCCGAATGCTTTGGACAGTGTGCCTTCGTGGTCAGCTATATCTGGTTCTTTGGGAGTTCCATCACTCATATAAAAATACTAACACACTTTGTAAACATGTTAAAATAGCGCCATGGCATATATTGCAGATTTACATATCCATTCCAGGTTTAGTAGGGCCTGCTCCCAACAATTAAATGTGCCTAATTTGGTGCAGTGGGCCAAACTAAAAGGAATTGATGTTTTAGGCACAGGTGATTTTTTGCACCCTTTATGGTTTGCTGAACTTAAAAGCCAGTTAAAAGAAGATGGATCTGGATTTCTCACTCATAATTCCTCAGATGTTAAGTTTGTCTTAACAGTAGAGGTTTCTTCTATTTATTCCCATAAAGGGGCAGTAAGAAGAGTTCATAATTTAATATTTCTTCCTTCATTTGAATCTGCTGCTAAGCTGCAGCAAGCTCTTCTTGCCAAACGGGCTAATCTTTCATCAGATGGTAGGCCAATTGTTGGGATTTCCTCTAAAGATTTACTGCGGATGTGTTTAGAGATAGATGAGCAAGCTTTATTTATTTGTTCGCATGCTTGGACTCCCTGGTTTGGGATTTTTGGTTCCCAATCTGGATATGATAGTTTACAGGATGCTTTTGAGGATTTAACTCCCTATATTTATGCAGTAGAAACTGGTTTAAGCTCGGACCCTGCAATGAATTGGAGGATAAAAGAGCTTGACAGCAGGTCAGTTATTTCCTGTTCAGACGCTCATTCTTTGCCCAATTTGGGTAGGGAATCAACAGTCATAGGAGAAGATGTTTCCCTAGGGTATTCAGGGCTCTTTCAGGCCATTAGAAAGCAGGAAATAGTTGGAACTATCGAATTCTATCCAGAGGAGGGTAAGTATCACTATACTGGCCATAGAAGTTGTAATGTGAAATACTCGCCAGAAGATACCAAAATCAAAGGAACTAAGTGTCCTGTTTGCGGCAGAGGATTAACCGTTGGGGTAATGGAAAGGGTAGAAGCTTTGGCTGGCAGGTCAAATGAAGATTTACAAATTGAAAATAAGGAAGGGGTTATCAAAAGTTTAGCTTTTCCTCAGAAGGCAGGGTATAGGATGTTAGTACCGCTTTTACAAATTATTGCAGAAGCTTACCAAACTGCTCCAACAACCCAAAAGGTCTTAAATGAATATAAAAAGTTAACAAATATTTTAGGAAGCGAGATAAAGATTTTAACAAAGGTTGATATTAGGGAAATTGCCAAGGTATCTGGGGATAAAATAGCAGAAGGAATTAGTAAAGTGAGAATAGGGGATTTGGTAATTGACCCAGGGTATGATGGAGTATATGGGGTGGTAAAAATCTGGGGGGCTGAGGGCAGTTCTAAGATTGAAGAACAAAAAGAGGCGCCTCAGTTGGGGTTATTTGACTGAAATGAAGCTTTTTAGAAATAGGCAGTCTGCTGGTAAGCTGCTGGCCAATAAATTAAAAGCTATTAAAGCTGATATTATCTTGGGGATTCCTAGAGGTGGGGTGGTGGTTGCCTCTGAGGTAGCAAAAATCCTCAAACTACCTTTGGATATTATTGTCACCAGGAAAATAGGTGCTTCCACACAGCCTGAGTTAGCATTAGGCGCTTTAGATTCTGAGGGACAAGCAGTTTGGGATGAGGAACTACTCTCAGCGCTGCAATTAGATGCAGAGGATTTAAAAGAAAAAATTGAGGAAGAAAGGCAAGAGATAAGCAGAAGAGAAAAGCTGTATAGACAAGGTAAAAAGCTGCTAGATATTCGGGGTAAAACAATTATTTTAGTAGATGATGGAATGGCCACAGGAGCAACAACCCAAGTTGCAATAGAATACTTAAAAAGACATCAGGCAAGAGTCATACTGGCTGTGCCAATAGCAAGTCAGAGCGCTTTAGAAAAAGTTGAAGATGAGGTTGAGCAGGTAGTGGTATTGGAAGCACCAGCATATTTCCAAGCTGTAGGTCAGTTTTACCATCAATTTGAGCCTGTAACAGATCAAGAGGTGATACAATTGCTAAATGGATGAGTCAAAACTTTTAGAAGTTGCTAAGCAGGCAGCCAAAAAAGCTGGGCAAGTTATCTTAGGCTATTACGGGAAAAAACATAAATATTTTGTCAAAGGAGAAAAAAGCAACTTTGCCACCCAAGCTGATTTAGATGCAGAAAAAATAATCTTAAAAACTTTAAAAGATAATTTTCCTAAACATAATATTATTTCTGAAGAAGCAGGGGAAACCCAGAATGGTTCAGAATATACCTGGGTAATTGATCCTTTGGATGGAACAATAGTCTTTTCAGTAGGGTTGCCTACTTTCTCAGTTTCCATTGGCCTTTTAAAGGATGAAAAACCTATCTTGGGAGTAGTTTACCAGGCTTTAATGGATAATCTGTATTATTCTTTTGAAGGGCAGGGAGCTTATTTAAATGGCAAAAAAACAGCAGTTAGCAAAACTGCTGATTTATCAGATTCAGTATTGGGAGTTGATTTTGCCCATATGGCCAAAAGAATGAAAAAAACTCAAACTTATATCATGCCGTTTTTAAATAAGATTCGCTATCCGGTTTCTTTAGGCGGTGATGCTTTAATATTTGCTTTGGTAGGAAATGGAGTATTGGATGGGTTTGCCACAGATACCAATATTTGGGATTGTATAGCAGGTGCTGTAATTATAACCGAGGCTGGAGGCAGGGTAACTGATGGCAAAGGAGAGGAAATTGATTGGTCAAAAAAGAGATTGGAAATTGTAACCTCTAACGGTTTGATACATGATCAGATTTTGAAAGTATTAAACCCGTGAAGTAATGAAAAAGATTCTCATTGTTGGGCTGGGTAATCCTGGTGATAAGTATAAAAATACCAGGCATAATTTTGGATTTGAGCTTTTGGAGGAATTTAGAAGGAAAAATAATCTGGAAGATTGGGATTTTGAGGCTAAATTTAAGGCAGAGATGATAAAAGTTGGTAATGATTTAATTCTGGCAAGACCTCAAACTTATATGAATGAGTCTGGAGTTGCAGTTGCTGCTATTGTTAATTTCTATAAAATTCCTCCTGAGGATGTAATAATTGTTCATGATGATTTGGATTTACCTTTAGGGAAGATTAAAGTAAGGTTAGGAGGCAGTGGGGCAGGGCATCATGGGGTGGAGTCAATTATTAATTCTTTGGGAACAGACCAATTTATTAGGGTGCGATTGGGGATAGGTAATGAAAAATCTCACAGTGGTGAACATAAAAGAATTTCTTTTTCTGCAGAAAAGTTTGTGTTGGAGAAATTCTTACCAAAGGAAAAATCTGAGGTAAAACAAATGATCAAACAGGGAATACAAGTAATAGAGATATTATTTGATCAGGGAATAGAGTCAGCTCAGAACCAGTTTAACTAATAATTTAAGATAAAAGTTGAATTTCAATAAGCTCGCCTATCTGCTGGGCTGGGTAACTAAAGGAAGGTATTCCATTTATACCGCATTGCTTATTAAAAATGTGGTATAGGTTATCGAGGTTTTTTTGTAGGTATTGCCTCCTACGGTCTATAATGGGCACTTGGCTGAATTTATTTTCCTTAGCTTGCCCGGGACTTGAAAAATCTATTGGAGCTATAAATAATTTATTATCACCATTACGAATAAGAATATTACCTGGATTAGGATCATAAGTCCAAAATCCATAACCTAAATAAAGCCGGAGTGCCTGCCAAAAAGCTTGAGTATAGACTGCCGTCAAGAATTGTTTTGCTTCTGTAGGTTTTGAGGAGCCTGATTTTAAGGTTTTAAGCAGATATTCTAAAGAAGGACCAATATGAGGTGATATAAACCCAAATGTTTCTCTTCCTCGAATTTCAACTTTAGCATCTTCAAATTGATTTGCTAAATCTGGAAGACCAGCGATATCCAAGGCAATACGGCCGATACGAGAGCTGAGTTGGAGTTTGTGGACATAGGTATTAAAATGATGAGCATGTGGAGGAGCTATCTTGAGCCATCGTTGGGTCAGTGGGTCAAAAAGTACTTCAAAACTTGGATCAGTTGAATGTCTCTGGGGACCCTTTTCCACGTTAATTTCACCTTTAAGAGAATGCCAATCAGCCAGTTTGTCATTGGTTCTAACAGGAACAATTTCTCTTGTTCTATAACCGTTAGCTTCTATTCTCAAAACTGGACTAGAAGTTAATGCTTCTCGAAGCTCAGTTGGTAACTGCAAAGATGCTTCCATAGCGCTTTTATAGTATAATTTAGTATATCAATATTTATGGGTAAAGAAAAATGTTTACCACCAGTTTCCCACACATGGGTATGTCGTCAAAGTAGTGGACTAGCAGGTGAGGTGGTTCAAGAAAGGTCTTTAACTGCAGAACAAGTGGTTGATGTGTTGCGCGATACTACAAAAGCTCAAGAGATTTGTCCGGATGGAGTAATTATATGTAATAAATGTGATGATAGACTTGGTGGATCATTACAACAGCAAGGCGCTATTATTGATTTTAAGGATCTTGCTAGACGATTAAGTGACTAAATAGACAATAATCGTAGATTTGTATCTGTGCATTGACATAAAATATTACTTCTTTTAAACTAAGATATCGATGGATAAATCAAGCTCCTTTTTAACGACCCCTGTGGCAATTTTACTAGGTTCTTTTGTAATTTCTGTATCTATATTAATGCATGGAGGAATTATAAAATTAGGTTCTAAGACAGCAGGTACCCAAGCTAATGTTCCTGCAGCTTCAGCCCTTCCTCAACAGGAAGCCCCACAACCTACCTCAGCTAAAATATCAGTTGATGATGACCCTGTTATAGGAGATAAAGATGCTCCAGTAACTTTGGTAGAATTTTCAGATTATGAGTGCCCTTTTTGTAAAAGACACTTTGATCAAGTTTATCCTGTGTTGAAAAAAGACTATATAGATACAGGCAAAGTTAAAATGGTTTTTAGGGATTATCCTTTGCCTTTTCATGAACCCATGGCTACTTTTGAAGCAAATGCAGCAAATTGTGCCAGGGAACAAGGGGGAGATAGCGCTTACTTTAGCTTTCATGATGCCATATTTACCAAAACCAAATCTAACGGAAATGGTTTAACCAAAGACGAAGTTTACCAGTTGGCTGCTGAGGAGGGTATTAATCAAACAACTCTAAAAACTTGCGCAGATTCTTCAAAATATGCAGAGGAGATTAAAAAGGATACTTCTGATGGTAGCACAGCAGGAGTTTCTGGGACACCATCTTTTTTCATTGGCAAATCTGATCCTTCGGGTACTTTCACAGGTCAAATTATAGTTGGGGCTCAGCCTTACTCTGCTTTTCAAGCAATTATAGACCCTCTTTTAAAATAGTTTCCTTTGACAAGTAATTCATTTATAATTAGAATGGGGAAATGAGTGTTTTGGCATATATTGTAATTTTTACCCTGCTTGGCAGTGTAGTGGCTTTAGTAGGAGGGGTGCTATTGCTGGCAAGAGAAAAGCTGGCAATTAGAATATCTCATTACCTTGCTTCGTTTGCAGCTGGAGCTTTGCTTGGAACAGCTTTTTTTGATTTGCTTCCCGAAGCGCAAGAACATGCGGAGGAGTTTGGAGGAACTAATATTTTTCTCTGGACGCTTATAGGCATTTTATCCTTCTTTTTACTTGAAAGATTTATTCACTGGTTTCATCACCATCATGGTCATACCTCTGCAGAATTAAAAAAAGAGGCCAAATCTATTGTGCCTTTGGTGATTTTAGGGGATAGTGTGCATAACTTTATTGACGGAGTAGTAATTGCAGCCACTTTTTTGGTAAGTATTCCTTTAGGTATAGTTACCACCTTGGCTGTGGCAGCTCATGAAATACCTCAAGAAATAGGGGATTTTGGCATATTGCTTCATCGGGGTATAAAAAGAAGTAAAGTTTTACTGGTAAATTTCTTAAGTGCCCTGGCAGCCTTAGTTGGAGCTTTGCTTACATATCTTGTGGGAGAATCAATTGAGGTGTTTTTGCCTATTTTACTATCTTTGTCTGCTGGGTTTTTTATCTATATAGCAGCATCAGATTTAATACCAGAAATTCATAATGAAGATAAAAGAGCAGTAGCGCTTCTTGAGACGATACTTCTGCTGTTGGGTGTTTTGGTAATTTGGCTGGCAGTAACATCTCTTCAGCTGTTAGGATTTTCTCATTAAGAATAAATTTTTTATGAATAAACAAATAATTTTAGCTTGTGATGATAATGGAAAGTTTTTAGAATATATTCTTAAAGAAAAAGGGCATACAGGGAAAGGTCAGCGTCATCTGGCAATCGCTGCGCTTCTGTATAATTCTAAAGGAGAAGTGCTGCTGCAAAAAAGAAAACATAAAATATTTGATAATATTTGGGATTTAACAGCTGCTACCCATCCTCTGCATAAGTCTGATAGTTCAGATGAGACTATAGAAGAGGCAACTTTAAGATGCTTGCAAGAAGAATGGGAAATTGATAAAGTTGAGAATTTAAAAAGAGTGGGAGTATTTAATTATTTTGCCCAATATGGGAAGCTTTGCGAGAATGAGCACTGTTACCTTATAGTTGGTGAGTATGATGGAGGAGTTAATTTGGATCAAAATATAGGCTATGAGTATAAATGGATAAAAAGAGGAGATTTTTTAGCAGATATTGCCAAAAACCCCCAAAATTATACTCCTTGGGCACGAGAAGCAGCTGAGTTATTGACAAGATAAGCGGAATTTAGTATTCCTGATATAGGTACATTTCTTACACCTATGGGAATACGCACAGAAAGTCTAGGTGAAGGACAGTTTAGGATAGTTCGTGACGACCAAGCGGTAGTATCCCGTGAGGAGCCTACAGTGGAGGTAGTTTCAGGAGCTAGTGTTCTCCGTTCTACCAGGACAGGTGATCAGCAGCCTGTCCTCTTAAATGTGCCTGACCCTATAGAAAGAGCAAGTTTACTAAGCAGGATAAGATTCCCTAGTGTTGATAGCTTTATAGATTAACCTTAAAATAAATGTTCTTTAGAAAGTCTGGTTCCTTCGCCTGCAGTATTTACTATAATATTTTTGACAAAATCTAACTTTTTAAGTTTGTCTTTAACTTTTTCTACATTTTTTTGCTCTGTTAAAAGATGAATATTTTGACCAGTATTGATAGTAAAGTAAACTGGAATTCCTTCTGCTCTCCAGTGTGAGACTAATTTCATAATAGTTAAAGTTCCAGGAGTCCAATAAATTAAAGGAGGGTATTGGGTTAGCATGATGGTATGCAGCTCTAAAGCTTCTTGTTCTATTAACTCTCCCAAAGCTTTAAAGTCCCTTTCTTTAATATATTTTTTAACTAATCTATTTTTTTCTTTCATTCTGGATAACCTAAGTTTTAGAAAAGGAGAGGATTGAGCTTTTGCATGACCTGTGGAAGTAGGTACTTCTTTTCTGCCTTCAGAAACAACAGCTACAACATCTGCAATATTCCACCAGTTTTTAGGGAATATTGTTTTGGCATAAGAAGTATTGGAAGTATTTCCATCCAGCCACTCTACAAAACCCCCAGCAATAGGCCGACAAGAGGATCCAGAGGCCTGTCTAGAAAGAATTGATAACTCTTTTTCTGATAAATTTAAACCTGCTGCGCTGCTTGCAGCTACAGTTAAAGCAGCAAAGCCAGAAGCAGAAGAAGACAGGCCTGTGCCAATAGGAAAGTTGTTTTTGGAAACTACTTTAGCTTTTAAGTCAATTTTGGCTATTTTTCTGATTCTGTCCAAATGTTTAATAACCCTTTCTGCTTCTCCCTCTTCCAAGCCTCCACCATTTATAGTAATTTGGTCTTTTTTATATTCTGGGGAAAACTCTACTGTGGTGGTGGTTAAAAGATTGCTTAAAACCATGGAAATAGAACCATTCTCAGGTAGTCTTAAGACCTCATCTTTTCTGCCCCAGTATTTGGTTAGTGCTATATCTGATGGTCCAATGGCTGTTGCTTTCATGTGATCAATGATAGCTCAACTTATGGCTCTTGACAATATACACCACTCATGATATGGTGTATATATGCAAAGATATCAGATTTACTTAAAACCCAATACAGTTTCCACCCTGGCTGATTTGGCCAAAGAACTTGGTATGTCCCGCTCACAAATAATCAGGGATGTTGTAGAGAGAGTCTCTGATCAATATTCTAAATTACTTAAAGCGCTTGCCAAAACCAGAGCTAAGAATAATCCTTTATTAAAGATGGCTGGTTTCGCGAAGTTTGGTAAAAATATTGCTGAAAATATTGATGAAATTTATTTAAAAGATTAACTCATGGCCAGTAAGATTTTTGTGGATACTTCAGCATGGATTTCATATTTAGGATCAGATCAACCCAGACATATAAATATTAAGAACCTAATCAAACGATTTATTAAAGATGGTGTAGTAATTTGTACCTCAAACGATGTCATAGATGAAACAGTCACCAGATTTATTTATGATACTAATATCAAAATAACAGAGCAGTTTATCAATCTAATAAAAGATAGCATCGCAAAAAATAATTTAGTCCAACTTTGGGTCGATGAACAGGTTCAAGCTGAAGCTTTTGAAACTTTAGAAAAGTTCGCAGAGCATAAATTGTCTCTAACAGATGCTACCACTATAGTTTTAATGAAAAGGTTTAATATAGATTCCATTATCAGTTTGGATTCAGATTTCAAAAAAGTAGGCATCAAAACGCTACCTTAAATCATTCCTTTGACGCCATGTTCGATTCTTACTCCTTCTACATTGGCTTCAATATCAATTACTTGGCCATCGGCAGCAGTTATTCCATCTTTAACAGCTTGGGTTCTATCTTCTGAAGCTAGGGAAATCATACAATCTCCAATACCTGCTCCAGATAGTTTACTCCCATAAGCTCCAGCCTCTCTGGCTCCATAAATCATGGCAGCCAGTTTATTACTTTCTACTCCTAGGGAAGCAAGGTAACCTTCGTTAAAGTCCATGAGCTCTCCTAAAGTAGCCCAATCTTTGTTCAATACTGTTTGTTTAGCTTTTTCTACCAACCTTCCTATTTGTTGATAAATATTATCTATAACTTCAGGATACTTTACTGCCTTTTTGGCTACTTCATTTATCAAAGCTACAGTATCAAATTTAATGCCTGTATAACCTACAATTAAGGGAAGTGAGCCAATATGAAGAGGTTCTATTACTTTTCCTCCTATGACAAAATATAGAGTTCCTCCATATGTAGCTGCAGCTACATCAAATCCAGAGCCTTTGCCTTGAATATCTATCACAGTTTTAAAAGCCAATTCAAAAATTGATTTGTTATCTAGATTTGCTCCAGTAATTTCTGAGAGAGCTTTAATAACACAAACAGTAGAAGCAGAGGAGGAGCCAAATCCAAATTGAGAAGAAAATTCAGAGACTGTGTTAACCTTTACACCACCTTCAATTGGGTGTTTTTCAGAAAAATTTTTAACAGCAATTTCTACAAATTTTGCTCCTTTGGGAATATCACCCTGGGCTAATTGGGACATAGGCTTGCTGTAGCCTTCAATTTTAACATCAGGAGCTTCAAGCTGAAAAGTAGCCTCCTCAGTTAGCTCTACTGTTGCTTTCATTCTTTGTCCCACAGCAGTTACCAGGCATGGCTGTCCATACACAACAGCATGTTCTCCCAAAAGCATTAATTTTCCTGGTGCTGAAACTGTAACCTTGTTCATCTTATAAGATTTTACCTTCTTTTGAATAATTGTAAAGACATGCTTTTATGGATCTTCATAAGTTTCATTATTAGGTTTGCTATCATCTGTGAGAAGTTTGGCCAGTTCTTCGGGGCTTATTGTTTTTGCTCCTTGCCTCATTTGTACAGTTTTACAAGATGCTCTATTGAAGATAGCTTCATTTGCTGCTGTTATAGCAAAGCCTTCTGCTATATATACTCCACCACCAAGTGCTAAAGATAGAGTAGTATTCTTTGTTAATGCAAAACTAATTGCTGAGGCAGAAATTGGTAGAACCCAAGGATAAGTAGCTGTCTTTAAACCAGCGAGATGAAATAAAACAACAGAACTTCTCAGAGGCTCTACTAGCGAGTTTGCAGTAAGCCTGGCGATGCTTTTGAATCTTTCTACAGAAGCTTCAATCCTATTCATTTAGTTGGGCATTGAGGGTAATTATAACTTTTAGCGCAAATTATTACAAATTTTACAGGGTAGATTTAATTTCAGTCTTGCCAAAGAATCTCATTTTTAGCAGTTTAGCATCAGCAGTTAAAAAGACATCACAATCAGCCTCTGCTGCAGAGTGAAGCTGGATGTTATCTTCTAAATCGTTAGTTGGACCTTCTAAAGCTTTCTCAAGGATATATTTTGTGAAGGGTACCATACCAAACTCTTCTTGAAGTTCATTTATTTCTTGATCAGGAACTTTTAGCTTGCGGGCATAAAATAGAATATGAGTGGATAGAGGGGATATAAACAGTAAATTTTTCCCTAAAGAGCTCCATTTCTCCTTGGCTCTTTTAGTTATATCAATATAAAAATTGGTATCAAGAAAGACTCTTGCCATGTTTTTTCATCATAGCTGCCCTGTATCTTGCTTCTATTTGTCTGGGAGTAAGCTTGGGAAGATTAAGCTTATCAATGATTTTTAAAACCCTCTTTGCATTAAATGGTTTTGGATCATAAATTTTAGGTTTAATTTCACCCACCACCTTGGACCTGTGAACTAAATTTACAGAACGACCTTCCTTGAGAGTTTCTACTAGTTTTTTTGATTTAGTTCTAAGCTCCGTAGTAGTAATGTACAGCATATTTTAATTGTATATTTAAATGTACATTTTGTCAATGCCTTCTACTCCTAAAGCAGTGCTGAAAAAGGAAAGGTTAAAGGATTTGGCTATATTTTCTAATTTACTTTTGTCTTGATGGTATGCAAGTAGTATTCCTGTTGGGCCAGTTTTGCCTCCAGCCCCACAGATTTTAGCAGCTCCACCAGCTTGTTCTATTTTTCTAATAATTGGTTTAACTAGAGGAGAAACTACACCAATACTTTCTAAATTCTGTTCACCAGCTTTAATAATTTTAATAAATTCTTTCTCATTACATTCTTTAATAACATTTAACAATTGTCTTACCAGGCTTTCCTGATTTGTCAGGAACTTTTCAACTAGATTTGGTCTTTTTTTATAAAGATTTTTTACTAAGGTTACCATTTCTAAAGTAGTTTCTTTTGGAGTTCCTGTGTTGATTAAGACAAAATTTTTAGCTAACTGGGTGGGAATAGTAAGTTGCAAAGGTTGAATTAATTTCAAACTTGGATCTTCTTTTCTAAACCAAATTAATCCTCCGAAAACAACAGTTGAGTTATCTCCACCAGAGGGGTTGCCATGGAAAACTCTTTCTGCTTCATAGGCTAAATTATTTATCAAGTTTAAATCCCATTTAATTTTTAGAAAAGAAAGTAGGGCAGTAATATAGGCAGCTGAAGAGGCAGCTGAAGAGCCTAGTCCTGCGCCAATAGGCAATTGAGAGGATATTTCTAATTTATAAGGTGGTATATGTTTAATTTTAAAAGCTTTTTTAACAATCGACTCAACAATTTTTCTAATACCATATTTTTCTACAGTTGGATCAATATAAGTTGCTTTGGCGTTTTGAATAGTGACAGTAAGTCTTAAATTAACAGCAGCAATTAAAGCTGGTTTACCATAAACTACAGAGTGTTCTCCAAGCAGATGAATTTTACCTGGAGCTGAAAACTTAATCATAATGGTTTAACTTTTACCCCATATTCTATGACTTCATCTGATTTGACTTTGCCTATTTTTCTTATGACTACTTTAACCTTTTGATTTAACTTTAAGTCTTGTTCCTCGCAATCCACAATTTGCGCTGGCAGTTTTTCTTTGTCTTCAAATTGAATAATTCCCACAATATATGGAGCTTGGTGTTCAAAACCAGCAGGGGGGACTAGGATTTTTGTCCAGACTAAAACCTTACCTGTTTTTCCTAGGTAGTTTCTTAAGTTTTTATGTTCCCGCCAAATATTAATAGGACTGTTCATAGGTCGGCTCCGCCTTCAATGTGCAATGTAGAATGTACAATGTAGAAAATGGAAACAAGAGTTGTAATTTTAATTGTAAATTGTAAATTGTAAATTGTAAATTGTTAATTTTGCAGTATGTGTACTGCAACAGTTGCCCCAGTGCCTCCAACATTCTGGGTTAAACCAACTTTTGCTCCATTTACTTGTCTGTTGCCAAGTCTTGCTTGCAACTGATGAGTTATTTCAATAATTTGTTTAACTCCAGTTGCTGCAACTGGATGACCACAAGCTTTTAGCCCGCCTGAGGTATTAACAGGTAATTTACCTCCTAATTTTGAATGGCCTTTATAGATAAATTCTCCACCTTCACCTTTAGGGCAAAAACCTAAATCTTCCATAGCCATAATTTCAGCAATGGTAAAACAATCATGAACTTCCGCCACCCTGATATCCTGTGGCTGAATGCCTGCTTGTTTTAAAGCTTTTTCAGAAGCCTCTTTAGTAGCTGAGAGCTCTGTTAAGCTTTTTCTTTCCACTAAATCTAAAGTATCTGTAGCTACAGCAGAACCAGTAATGAAAACTCCTGGGGTAGAAGTATCAGCAGACAAAACAACTGCTGCTGCGCCATCAGAAACAGGGGAGGCATCAAAAAGGGTAAAAGGAGTAGAAATACAAGAACTTTCTAAAACTTTTTCTTCAGTGATCTCATAAGGAAAATGAGCTTTGTGATTTAAAGAGCCATGAAAATGGTTTTTAACTGCTACTGCAGCCATCTGTTTTTTGGTGGTGCCATATTTTTGCATATGAGCTTTGGCCATCAAAGCATAAAGTGCTGGAAAAGTAAGACCAGCTTTTCTTTCCATTTCAGATCCTGCTCCCATCAAGCTTGAAGATATTTGATTTGAGGTTGAATCAGTCATTTTTTCCACCCCCACTACCAGCACATTTTTATATGTTCCAGCAAGAAGGGATTGGATAGCCAGATGTACAGCCAGCCCTCCTGAGGCGCAAGCACCTTCTATTCTAAATGAGGCACCCTTGATTCCTAGTTGGGAAGCCACAGCAGCGCCTAAGTGATCTTGGTTTGAGAGTTTTCCATACAACATATTACCTACAAAAACAGCTTCAATTTGGTTATTTTCCAGACTGCTTTCTTTGATTGCCTCTGTTGCTGCCTCATAAGACAAGTCAAAAAGTGACTTATCCCACAGCTCCCCAAATTTTGTTAAACCAGTGCCAGCAACTTTAATTTTCATATTTTTGAATCCTTTCAAAAATTCAAGGTTCTGCGATTAGCAGGTTCTTATATTCTGTATTTAGTCAAGATATTCTTAGCTATTAGTGAATAATCAATATAAACCTTGTGTTTAATTTGAGATGCTACTGTTTCTTTATTTCTTTGTTGATGTTCTTTGATAAGCGGAGTTACCTCAAATACAAAAGCATCAGCGCCAGCCCCTGAACCATATGAACACATAAAGATTTTATCTTTGGGTTTTGCTATATCCAAAGTTGCTGCCAGGCCTACCAATGATGAGGCAGAGTAGGGGTTGCCTATCAAAGGCACTACAAATCCAGGAGCCAGTTGTTTTTCGCTAAAGCCTAATTTTTTAGCTGCTTCTTTGGGAAATTTGGCATTGGGCATATGAAAAACTGCAAAGTTGAAATCTTTGGGTTCCATTTTTACTTTCTTCAACATTAAATTTGAAGCACCCATTACATGGGCAAAATAGGCTGGACCGCCAGTAAACCTGCCAGCATGTGAAGGGAATTTTTCAATGTCTTTTCTCCAAAAATCAGGAGTATCAGATGAATATGAGGTGAAATCTACCAAATTAGCAATAATGTTATCTTTGCCTAAGGTAAAAGCTGCTGCTGCGCAGCCTGCTGTATATTCCAAAACATCAGAGGGTTTGGATTGGGCTACATCTGAACCAATTGCCAGCACATATTTGGCTTTATTGGTAGAAACCAGTCCAGCTAAAAGTTGGATCCCAGCAGTTCCAGCTTTGCAGGCAAATTCCAAATCTGCAGCTAGAAGCTCCTCGGGTAATCCTAGAATTCCAGCAACTGTTGTGGAGGTGGGCTTGACAGCATAAGGATGAGATTCTGAGCCTACTGTGATGGCCCCAATTTTTTCTGGGGAAATCTGCCCATTTTCTAAAGCTTTAAACGAAGCTTCAACTGCCAAAGTCACAGCATCCTCATCTACTGAGGCTACAGCCTTTTCAAAAACCCCTAACGAGGTTTCCACTCCTTTGACCTCTTTGCCCCAAGCATGGGCAATTTGAGAGGGTTTGATTCTATATTTAGGTATATAAGTTCCGTATGAGACAATACCAATCATTTGCCTTTTCTGCCTAATTTTTGGTGGGCTTTTACCAAACTGCCTTCTGTTAAAGAGGCCAGCAGTGATAATTCACCTGCCAAAATAGCAGCTCCTACAACTTGGGAATATTCTAGCACATCAGATATTTTCATAATTTCCAAAGCTTCTTTTTGAGTAGGTAGATGAGTTCCTCCACCAACAGTTCCTACTACTAAAGAGGGGAGATAGATAGAAAAATGTAAATTTCCATTTTCTAAAACTTCAGCTGTGGTAATTCCTAAGCTTGCTTCCACCACATGAGCCAGGTCTTGTCCAGTGGCTGCAAAAATAGCAGCAGCAACATTGGCATAATGGGCATTAAAGCCTAATGAGCCACTCATAATAGAACCCAGCAAGCATTTTCTATAAACCAGCCCGGCTATTTTTTGCGGGCTGGTTTTTAAAACTTCTTTTAAAGTAGCCTTGCTTAAAATAACTTCTGCCCAAATCCTTTTGCCCCGGCCAGAGATAAAATTTAACCATGCTGGTTTTTTATCAATATCAAAATTTCCAGCAATTGAGATACAAACAGCCTGAGTTTTTTTGGTGATTAAATTTACTGCTTGTTGGGTGGCAATAGTTGCCATATTCATTCCCATGGCATCAGTGCTGTCATAATAGAAACGGGCATATAAATTTCTGCCTACTAGTCTGCAGCCTATTTTTTTAAGTTTTAAATGATGTGAAGTGCTTTCTGCTGCTTTGGAAAGCAAAGAGAGATGATTTTCAATCCATTCTTTTGTTTTTAAACCTTCTTTAATATTTTTAACTTTAAAAACTGGACCACGGGTAATGCCGACATCTTCAGCAAAAACTTGCGCGCCCCCGCTTTGAGTAACAGCTTTGCATCCTCTGGAAACAGAGGCTACCAAAGCACCCTCGGTGGTAGCTAAAGGGATGTAATGAGTTCGTAGTTCGTAGTTTGTAGTTTGTAGTTTCAGGGGGCCGGCAATGCCAAGTGGGATTTGGGTAGCACCAATAAGGTTTTCAATATTTCTACCTGCAACTTGATCTTCAGAGATAACAGAATTGCCAATATTTTCTAAATTAATTTTTAATTCTTTTTCTAAAAATTCTCTTCTTTTTTGGGCAGAGGTAAAATCACGCAGATTAAATTTTTGGTTCATTAGCTTGGATTTTACCACTTTTTCCTAAAATGTGGTAAATTTAGGGGATGGATTTTAGGAAATACTTGGAAAAGTATGCCAGGCAGCTTAACGAGGAAGTAGATAAAATCTTGCAGCAACAGATAAATAAAGCCAGCGAAACTGATCAGAAGTTGGTGCCGCTTCTTAAAGCTTTTGCAAAAGTTTGTCAGGGCGGAAAAAGGATTAGGGGAGCATTAGTAGGATTGGGTTATCAACTGGCTGGGGGGCAGTCAAAAGAGATAATTAAAATTGGAGCTGCTTTAGAAATTGTGCATGCAGGAGTTTTGGTTCATGATGATATCATTGATCAAAGCCTGCTTCGACGTAACCAACCTTCCTTGCACCAGGCTCTGGGAGGAGATCACTACGGAGTTTCCCAAGCCATTAGTTTGGCAGATTATAGTTTTTTCTTAGGAGTTCAAATTATTTCCGAAGCAAATTTTCCTCAGGATTTTAAACTTAAAGCTTTGAAATTATTTTCTGAAGTGATGAAAGAAACAGCCTGGGGAGAGATGTTAGATTTAGAAGAAACTGATCCTTTTATTATTATGAAACTTAAAACAGCCCGTTATACTATTGCTGGACCCTTTATGATAGGAGCAATCTTGGCAGGAGCTGAGTCAGAATTGCTCAAAAGACTAGAAGAATTTGGGGAAAATTTAGGGGTTGCTTTTCAGATTCAAGATGATATTCTTGACTCAGAAATAGACTATCTTGGAGATTTGACAACTGCTAGAGCCAAGGCAAATGAGTATAAGATAAGAGCATTAAAAGTATTAACAGCAGTTACCAAAGAAGAGAAAATGAGTAAAATATTGCAGCAATTGGCAGTCTATTTGGTAGAACGAGATAAATAGAAATTTATGAGTAAACTAGACAAAAATAATATCCCACATCATATAGCAATAATTATGGATGGCAATAGAAGATGGGCCAGAACTAAAGGAGCGCCTGATATCAAAGGACACGAGCAGGGTGCAGAAACTCTGGAAAAGGTGGTTGATGCTGCTGAGGAGGTGGGGATAAAAACAATTACTGTTTATGCTCTCTCAACTGAAAATATTAAAGAAAGAGCCAAAAGGGAGGTAATTGGGCTATTTGATATTTTCAGAAAAGGTTACCATAGCAGACTCAAAAAAATGATGAAAAAAGGAGTCAGAGTAACTATCTTAGGGGAACTGGAAGGGTTGCCAAGGACTATTAAAGTAATTATTGATAAGATTAGAAAAACCTACATTAAAAATGAGTCTATTAAATTAAATATAGCCTTAAATTATGGGGGAAAAAGGGAACTGGTTAAAGCTATTAAAGATATAGTTAAAACAGGAATAGAGTTAGATAAAATCAATGAGGCTATAGTTGAGAAGCACCTTTATACTAATGGTCAGCCTGACCCAGAGCTGGTTATAAGAACTGGAGGAAGAAGCAGGCTCTCAAACTTTCTGCTTTGGCAAACAGCCTACAGTGAAGTTTACTTTACTAAAACTTTATGGCCAGATTTTGATGCTAGTGAACTCAAAAAAGCTATTTTGTGGTATCAGACTCAAAAGAGAAACTTTGGAAAATAAGTTATTGCACCTCTGACCATTTTTGCAGAGTGTCAGAGAATAAATTTCTTAAAATAACCAGGTATTTAGGTTGTTGATTGATTATCTCGGCAGCGCGGGTATTATTCCCAGCTCCCAGAGTCCGGCAAAATACCGGAGGTTTGGTACTGTCTAAAGATACTAAACTGCCATTGATGGTAAGCGCCCCAGTGGTGCTTGCATCATACGAGTTTTGAGTGCAGGTTGATCCTGCAGTTCGAATAACTCCAGAAGAAATAATAACTGCATCTATTTGGATAATAGATGGAGCAATATTAACATCACCGCCTACAACAAATACCACACCTCTTTTGGCTAGGCTAGTGACTGGATTTTCATCGATAGATAAATTATTTTTGACAAAGATAACAGCTGGGTTAAGATTGTTTGTATTAGCAGTGCGTACCTGATTTGCATAATCACTTACAGTAAAGCTGCCTTCCCGATAGTAAATTTTAGAATTTGCTCCTAAATCAATTGTATCAATACTAGTTGCGCTAAGTGTAATCTTGCGGGTAGAATCTAATTTGTTTTGATCAAAATAGAGGGATTTTAAGTCATCATAGCTAGGAATTTTAAAAGGAGCAAAAGGGGCTTGATTGGAAGTAATACACTTTCCAGTTGCATCAACGCCAAACTTGCCTGTTACAGAAGGTGTAGTGATAAGACCACTGGTAACTCTGGTGTCAGTTGTACAATTCTGGGCAGATACAGAAGGTATAAAATACGCAACAAGAAGTAAAAAGAAAACAATCAGGGTTGGAAACTTCATGATTTTATTGTCCGTCTTCAATCATCCATTGTCAAATGGTATAATAAGTTAATGATAAAGTCACAGATGTGTATAGAAAAAATTAAAACCAAAATCCTTCCCATACTCAAAGAGGCAGGAGTTAAAAAGAGTTCTATTTTTGGCTCGTATGTTAGAGGGGATCAGACTGAAAGTAGTGATATTGATATTTTGGTTGAACTTCCTAAGGGTAGTAGTCTACTGGATTTAATAGGGTTGGAAATAGAATTAAAAAAAGCGGTAGGTAAGAAAGTGGATTTATTAACATACAACTCTATTAATCCATTACTTAAAGATTATATTCAAAAAGATCAGCTTCGGATTCTATGAATAAAGATCCTCAAGTTTTCTTAAAACATATTTTAGAGAGCATTGAATGGATCGAGAAAGAAATGGAGGTTGTATCTAAAGATGAGTTTATTAAGAACGTTCCCACACAGGATATAGTTATTAGAAGATTAGAGATAATCGGAGAAGCAGTTAAAAATTTACCCGGTGATTTTAAAAAGAAATATCCTGATATTCCTTGGCAGAAGATTTCAGGTCTGAGAGATAAACTAATTCATGGTTATTTTGGAGTAGATTTGGGGTTAGTGTGGGAAATTATTAAAAAAGATCTGCCTCTATTTAAAATACAGATCCAACATATGTTAAGGAATAAGTAAAATACCTCATGAAGCTGAATGCAAAACAGTTGAGAAGCTATTCGCGGTTAGCTATTAGCCATTCGCCAAAAGCCAAAAGCCAACTGCCAAAAGCTAAAAGCGAGATCTATATTGTTTTGGATAATGTTTTGGATACCTATAATATAGGGAGTATCTTCAGGCTGGCTGATGCTGTGGCTGCCAAGAAGGTTTATCTTTGTGGTCAATCAGAAACTCCACCTAATCATAGAATTAAAAAAGCTTCTATAAATACTACAGAAGTAGTGGAGTGGGAATATTGTGAAACTGCTTTCAAAGCAGTTTCAAGGGTAAAGCGTGAAGCGAAAAGGGTAAAGATTATAGCAATAGAACAAAGCCCTAAAGCAGTCCCTTATAATACTTTTGAGTACAAATTGCCTATATGTTTGGTGGTAGGGCATGAAAGTAATGGGGTTTCAAAGGAAGTTTTGAAAATTTCCGATGCCATTGTAGAAATCCCCATGTTTGGGGTGAATAAAAGTTTGAATGTAATGGTTTCTCTAGGGATAGTATTATATGAGGTGATAAGTAAAACTATTTGAGGATAGGAACTTCGTTTTTCTGAAAATCCGAATCAAAAGCAAATGCTTTATCAAAAGTTTTCTGTTGGTATAGGGCAAAACAGGTACAATCAGTGAAACTTATATTTTTAGATTTTTGTTTTTTGAAAATTTCCCAGGCTAAATCTTCGATATCTTCTGTATTAATCCAAGCGTAAGCTTTTTTTAATAAGTTACCCGCAATAATTGATTGTTTTTTACCATCTCTTTGACTTAGGATAGTGACAACCTCAGCAAAAATATACTTTGAAATTATAAACTGGGTTTCCTTGCATGACTGTATTATCTGAATTGCCTTTTTATGGTTAGGATCCGTTTTTGAATAAAGCGATACTAAAGCAGAAGTGTCAGCAAAGATGGTCATTTTTTTCTGGTTCCAAATTTCGGGCTTCCTTTGCCATACAGGTAATAATCGTGATTTTCGGATAAATCACGGGGTAATTTAACTTGGGATTTTTCACCTAATTCCACAAGTTTCAAGAGACTGCCCATAGTAGAAGTTGGTTTTTCTTTGTTGATTTGTTTGGAGATAAGGTTCCGGGCAGCAGAGGAAAGAGAGGTTTTCTCTTCCCGGGCATAAGAAACCAATTGGTAATAGGTTTTTTCATCTAAGTTTAATTGGGTTCTTTTCATTAATACATCTTACATCTTACATTTTAATTTTGTCAAGTTTGAATTAAAGTATAACCTACTTTTTTCTGGCTTTCGATGGTGTAGCCATGGGACTTTATAAAGGGATGTTTTCTTAATCTATAAATAAGAGCATCTAAAGCCCAATCTGTGGCATTGCCATCATCTGCCCCCCAAATATTAGCAAAGATTTCTTCTTTGGTGACGGTCTGTCCAATATGGATTTTTAATAATTTAAAAAGTTTGCCTTCTTTGACTGGTAATTTAACTGGTAAATTTATTTTAATATATTCAGCCAGCAGGGGAGTAAAAATTTGCGAATTTTTGACTAGTCCAACGCCTGATAGATATTCGTCTATTTCTTTAACCTGTTTGCCTAATGCAATTTTTTGCAGTTGTTTTCTCTGGTGATAGTCAAGATAATCTACAAGTTCCTTAAGCTGCATTTTGACAAAATTATCCAGCAGTGGCTGTTCTTTTTGAGATCTTAATAAAATATGCAAAAGTTGATTATGGCCTCCAGATAGGTCTACTAATTTTTCTAACCGGCCTTTTGAGGTAGGTCTGGCAGGTTCAATTTTTAGTAGTTTTTTTAGATCATCTTTGCTGTAAGGTTGGAAATAGACTTGTTCGGAGTAAAAATTTAAATTACCACCTGTTAGAGCTTCCGATGCAATTTCGTGCAGAGGTTTTGTTGAAGTAAAAATAAGTACAATTTTACCTGGAAAAACAGTGGTTAAGGATTGGATATTGGATAGGAAATTCCAGTCAAATTCTTTTTTCAGTTGATCAAATCTGCTGAAGATGAGAACTATTTTTCCCCATTTTTGAGAGAGTGTTTTTAAGATTTCTTTAGATTCGCTTAGGAGTTGCTCGTCGGTTTTGGATTCACTTTTACCTCCCAGTTCTGTAAGCAATAATTTATAAAATTCATGTTGTGTAAGAGTTGGTAAATCATATAGATCAATATGGATAAAATGGGCAAAATGCTGAGTAGAAAGGTATCTTAAAAAAGAAGAAACTCCCACTCCTGGCATAGAAACAACCACAAAAGAAAGCGCAGTATCAATAAGCTGCTTGAAGTTTTTTAAGTTTTCTTTAGCAAAATCTGGTCCAAGTTTTACTTCTGGAAAGCTATATCTATTATTTAGGCTCATATTTGTCAGGATTATATCAAGGTTATATCAAGCAGTCAAGGCTGATCTCAGATAGAGTATAGGCCATATGAATATTGAAATAGGTAGCGTAGGAGCATCAGTAAGTGTTGGACTGTCAGTGGCTGTGGGCCCGGCTGTAGCTAGTGGAATAGGAGCGGGTTTGGGAGCAAGATTTGGTCCGAGTTTGATTGGTCCAGAATCTTATACCCCAACCATTATTAATGAAGGATCTGTAGCATCTAGTTTTCTAGAAAATAGTGTAACACTAGCCAAATTTAATCCAGTTGGAGAAATTAAATTTAATAGTCCTTTAGAAGGAAACCCTAGTGTTAATATTCCTCAGACAGAAGAATTCTTGGCACCTTTAGCTGAGCCTAAGGTCATTAGGCCATCATGGGGAATGGTTGTTCCTCGAGCTGAGGCTTTAGCTGTGCCCCAAGCAATATCAAGGAATATAAATTATTTAAGACCAGATGTATCTGTTTTTCCAGTTCTAGAACCAGAAACAAAACAAGAAACTGGAGTTTCTAGTAAAACAGTTCCAGCTACTTTAGTGCAACCCAATACACAAGAGATAGAAGAGGTTGTGGAAGAAGAAAAAATGACGGAAAAAGAACAAGAGATTGAGGAGGAGACTGAAGATAATGATGACTCTTTGCTGAAAGTAAAATTTATTGAGGCAGTTAATATTTCTAAAAGCAGGAAACAGGAAATTAAATCTGCCATCAGAAGGTTAAAGGGAAAAATTACAGGAAGGATTCTTAAAGAAGCTATTTCAACAGCGTTCTGGAAGCTAAAAAGTCCAATAGTGGGAGAGGGCAGAGATTACACAATTGATCTAACAGCTGGTGATATTGAGTCAGATCCTACCGAGTATCAGAGCCAAGCAGAGGCAGAAAAAGCTTGGGTGAAAGTAGTAGAGGAGCACACTCCTGTTAAAAAGGGTGAGGGTGGGAAAGTAGCGACTATTGAGCAACTAAGAGAGGTGACCCATGGCGAGAGACAAAAGACTAAGCAGTCCAAAAACCTGGCTGAAATAATAACTAGGAGAGTTATTAGAAAGGAAGTAATCTTGCGTAAAATAGGAACACTAAGAGTGTTAAAGAGTGAAGATAAGAAAGAGATAAATGGGGAAATAACCTTGCAAGAATTGAGCCCTCAATTGGCAGAGGTCTTCCAACAGGCAGCTTGACATAATAAAAGAGGAGAGTTAAAATACAAAATGCCCAAAGATTTACAGGCTGTGTTTTTGCGGGCAGAAATTAGGAGAAAGTTCTAAAAAGAATACTACTTCAGCACATTAACAACCGAAGATTTTTATATACTACTCTTCGGTTTAAAGTAAGCCAACCGAAAGGTTGGTTTTTTAATACCTAGAAGAGTGGTGGGTTCAATTTGACAAGAGTTTCTTGTCAATTCTTTGAGTGAAGTTTGTTCCTAAGCTTCACGTAAGTGGAGCCGGATACAATTTCATTCTTTTTTGAGAGTTTGATCCTGGCTCAGGATGAACGTTGGCGGCGTGCCTTAAGCATGCAAATCAAGGGGTCCGGCGCAAGCCGGATACCGGTGGACGGGTGAGTAATACGTGGGAATCTACCTAGAAGTTGGACATAGCCCGGCGAAAGCCGGGGTAATTTCCAATGTGGTACGTACCATTATGGTACATACCAAAGCCGCAAGGCGCTTTTAGATGAGCCTGCGTCCTATCAGCTAGTTGGTGGGGTAATGGCCTACCAAGGCGACGACGGGTAGCTGGACTGAGAGGTCGGTCAGCCACAATGGGACTGCGACCAAAACTGATCGCCTGGTTGAGTAATCGACCAGTAAAACCTAACTAATAACGGTGGAGTCCGAAAAAACTACTTGACTTCGGGTAACCTTTGGGTTACGTTAGAAGTATGTACGTTTGGGATAATACCGTGGGAAGTTTTAGAAGAATTAATCAAACAACGCTAGCCTACATTGCAGGGTTTTTAGATGGTGATGGGTGTATTAAAGCAAGGATAGATAGACAATCAAACAATAGGTTTGGTTGGAGAACTAGAATTGCAGTAAGTTTTACCCAGCACACTAGAAATCGGCATGTACTAGATTGGATATATAACCCAACTGAAAAATGGTTCTATAGCTGATTATTCAACAAAGCATTTATCAGAGTATGTAATTACTGATAGTAAATTTGTTGAGCGTTTGTTACAAAGTTTAAGACCTTATGTAGTGAATAAATCCAAACAATTAGATTTAGCTTTACAGCTTCTAATTTTAAAAGATCGTTGCAAAAATGAGCGTTCTTTTAATAGAGGTTTGGAATTAGCGCTACAAATTAGAGGGCTTAATCATTATCGTAAAAAACACTTTTCTAATAACCCCGTAACGACTTACATGGAAGGTACCAGATAATCTGGAAAATATACTTCCATTATATGTTGGCTCCGGCGTAGCCGGATGAAGATATAGTCTGATACTTCGAGGAATCGGAGAAAACACTATGACGGCCCATACACCTACGGGTGGCAGCAACTGGGAATATTCGACAATGGACGAAAGTCTGATCGAGCGACGCCGCGTGGAGGATGAAGGCCCTCGGGTTGTAAACTCCTTTTATCTGGGAAGATTATGACGGTACCAGATGAATAAG
>CAZCNP010000003.1:0-159584 GCA_964500725.1 uncultured Gammaproteobacteria bacterium | reverse complement strand
AGTTTCTAAAAACAGGAACTTTTAAAGCTAAAAAGGGTGAGATCTTAGATTCCATAGAAATTTAATATTTTAGTATAATGGGCCTATGAAAGTTTTACTATACGGTAAAAATTCCAAAAATATACAAGGCCTTGTTACAGGCTTAGGTTTTACAATTGTTACTTCAAATCCAGAAGTAATAATCAGCTATGGTGGAGATGGTACTCTCCTATCCTGTGAAAGAGAATATCCAGGTATCCCAAAACTTCCTATTAGAAATAGTTTGGTTTGTAACAAATGTTTAAATCATGAAGACAAATATGTTTTAGAGAGATTAATAAAGGGAAGATTGAAACTAACAGAACAAAAAAAACTAGAGACTACTTTGTTATATAAAACTTTTCATGCTTTAAATGATTTTGTTATCAGAAATTCCGATCCCGTGCATACAATTAGATTTAGGATTAATGAAGGTAAATTATTAATTGGTGATGGCATAGTAGTAGCAACACCTTTTGGCTCTACAGGGTATTTTAAATCTGTCACTAGAAAAACATTTATAAGAGGCTTTGGAGTTGCTTTTAATAATATTACTGTGGCTACTTCTCCATTACTCTTAAAAGAAAATGATGAAGTAACTTTTAATTTAGTCAGAGGCAAAGCAACTCTATCTTATGATAATAGTCTAGAGATTTTTACCATTGACGAGCTCTCCCAGCTTCAATTTAAACTCTCAGATCAAGTAGCTAAAATTTATATGGATACTTCCTTAAGATGCTCCAACTGCCATGTTATTAGGGGCTGACTTACTTTGAGAGCTTAACTGGACTATCATTCTTTGGAGACGCTGAATCTGAGGTCCCTGATTTACTAAATCTTCTGCAGTTATCCAGGCTTTTCTGGGTCTCTTTTTAATTATAGAATTGGCTTCCCCAAAACCAGCTATTCCACTACCGCGGAAAAATCTATTAGCTCCAAACATCGCAATAAATAATGCTTTATTAATAATATTTGTTGGAGTTGTTAAAACAGCTTTTAACCTACTTTTGTTATTCGGTTCTAGTTTAAAACCCAATCTTTCAAATATTATAGAATTTTGAGCTACTAGATGAGAATTTGCTTCAAAAACCCTTATTTTTGCTACATCTGGATTTTGTTTACTTACCTTTTCTCGTAATACTTCCAGTCCTTTGATTGCTTCTAAAGGCAGTTGAGTTGCCCTCTCGTCTGTTGATAATTTAGCTATCTCTCCAAACTTACTAAGATGCAAACATCCTACTTGTTCACCAAAAGTAATTTTACCTACTGGTGTTTGGTAACCCCATGGCAACAAAGCAGTTTTCTTAAGTAAACTTAATTGGTTATTTAAGTCTAAACCTGTTCTACTGGCAGATAAGTTTATTAATCTGAAAGCTCCTAAAGCTGAAGTAATTGGTATAGAGAGCTGACCTAACAACGGAGAGGCTAATAACACAGAGGCGACTTGTAAAATAAGATAGGCAAGCGCCCATTCCCCAGCTACTCTAGCAGCTAATGTTATTCGCCCGTCTGTTGCCATATTCGCCGCTCTGTTAAAAACTGAAAGTTCTGGTCTGGCAAACAATGGCTGCTCCAAAGTAGCAGACCCTGCTGTCTGATTTGGACGAATCCTAGCAAGAAATCTTCTGATCTCGCTTTTTCTACTGGCTTCTGTTCTGGCAATTGGTTCAATTGCAGAGGCCTGCTCGGACTGAAGGCCTTGCCTTGTTTCAATTGGTCTTCTTAAAAGTCCTTCTTTTAATCTCTGAAGAATACCTATACTTTCAACATGTTCCATGTAATAGTTATTATATAACTGCTGATTCTAGGAAGTTTAGTTCTGATTTGGAAGCATTAAAAGAGACTTTTATGCCAACCGGCATGGGGATATTGACTGTAAAATGACCAAAATCTAAATTAGCCATTATGGGAAAGTTATAATCTTTTAAAATATCTAAAACCATTTCTTTTAAGGTTGGTTCTACCACTTCTTTTTCCCTGGCAGGTTTTATATAAGTAATTTTTCCAATTAACATTCCAGCTATTTTATCCAAGACTCCTGCATATTTTAAATGAGTTAAGTATCTAGCAATATTATGTAAAGGCTCCCCTACCTCTTCCCAATAAAGGATTGCTCCTTCAAAAGCTTTTAAAGTAGGAAAATAATCTGTTCCAAGCAAATTTGCAAAAAGATGCAAGTTTCCCCCAATTAAATGCCCTTCTGCTTTCCCTTTTCTCCAATTTTCCCATTCGGTTAAAGGATCAATTTTGCCTGCAGGCTCTGCTTGAGTTAAAAATTTTAAGAAAAATTCTTTATTGAAATGTAAAACATCATCCATATGAAAACCTACCATATTACATTTGGTAAAAAAGGCCATATGAAAGTTAGTTACATCAGACATACCTATGAAGGGTTTTGGGTTATTAGTTATGAGTTCATAGTCCAAATATTCCAGTACTGAGCTTGCAGAATACCCACCTGTTTGAGCAATAATAGCTTTAACAGACTTATTAGCAAACATGGAGTTGATATCCTCTGCTACATCTTTTGGAGTTCCAGCAGCCCACCACCTAGCCTTTCCTATTGTTTTTCCCTCTTTAATCTTAAATCCTAAATCATAAATCACTTTCTTGCCTCTTTCATAATTTTCTTTGAAAGAAGGAAGTACAGGCAAAGATGAGGCCACAATCCCAACAGTATCCCCAATATTTAACTTTTTAGGTTTAATGATTTTCATACAAACATTATACAAAATATTCTTTCGAGACTCCTTTACATTCAGAGCGAGTTGTGTTTATATAAGCATAATGAGATACGAAATTGAACCACTAGGTGATAGAAATGTAAGGCTCCATAAAAAGGAATCTATGACTGATGTGGCTTTACTTAGAGACTGGGCTCATATTCATGGAATCAAGCTGCCAACATTACCTCTAGTACCACCTAGAAGAGATCCTAACAAGATATTAGGCGAATTGGCTCAAGCTGAGGCAAGAGGCCAGAGGGCTCTAATTGAAGCTACTTTACCTACTGATGAAGAAATTGCCCGTGTATTAGATAAACCAAAAGGTAAGCAAATTTCTTAAGATTTGAGGATACTCAAGAATGCTTCTTGGGGGATTTCGACTTTACCTACCATCTTCATTTTCTTTTTACCCTTTTTTTGTTTTTCCAAAAGCTTTCTCTTACGACTGTAGTCTCCTCCGCCGACAACCTTGCTGCCATGCATCAAAACATCTTTTCTAAATGGACTAATGGTTTCTCTGGCAATAATAGTTCCTCCAATGGCAGCTTGTACTGCCACAGCAAAATTTTGCCTGGGCAAAACATCTTTTAATTTTTCCACTATCTTGCGGCCAAAGCTTTCTGCTTTAGCTCTAAAAACTATAGTAGATAGCGCATCTACCTTTTCCCCTCCTACTAAAATATCAACTCTTACCGCATCTACTTCTCTAAAATCTAAAAACTCCCAATCCAAAGAAGCAAACCCTGAGGAAACTGATTTTAGGCTATCATAAAAATTAGTGACCATCTCAGAGAGTGGCATTTCATAGCTCATTTCAACAGCAATCCCAAAATGCTGCATATCCAAAAACTTTCCTCTTTTATCCTGAACCAGTTCCATTACAGAACCAATATAGGTTTGGGGGACAAAGATTCTTAAATTAACCCAGGGCTCTTTTAAATCTTTAATATTTTCTCCTTGTGGTAAATCCGCAGGTGAGGTAATTGGCTGACCTCCTAATAAATACTCAACAGAAGGGGCTGTAGCCAACAAATCCACATTAAATTCTCCAAGCAGTCTTTCCTGTACTACCTCTGCATGAAGCAATCCTAAAAATCCACATCTAAACCCAGCTCCTAAAGCATCTGAATGCTCAGGAATAAAAGAAAAAGCTGGGTCTGTTAATTTAAATTTGGCCAAAGCTTCTTTTAACTCAAAATATTCATCGTTATCAATAGGGTAAAGCCCTACAAATACCATTGGTTTAACCTCTCTATAGCCTGGTAGAGGCTCTGAAGAAAAGGATGTAGAAATAGTATCTCCTACTTTTACTAAATCCGGCTCTTTGATACCTGTTGCAATGTAGCCAATCTCTCCAGATTGCAAACCTTCATTTTGAGAAAGCTCCGGGGCAAAAAAACCAGTCTCTATTACATGCCCCTCTGCTTTGGTTTGTAAAAAATAAAGTTTACTGTTTACCGGTGGAGTTTTCCCTTCAACAATTCTCACTTGTGCAACCACTCCTTTGAAAGAATCATAAAAAGAATCAAATATCAAAGCTTTTAAGGGCTTTTCTAAATCTTGTTTGGGAGCTGGAATCCTTTCAATTATGGCTTTTAAAATTTCCTCCACACCTATGCCACTTTTTCCTGAGGCCAAAATTATTTCGTCTGCTGAAAAACCAAATGTGTCTATAAACTGTTTCTTGGCTCCTTCTACATCTGCATTTGGCAAATCCACTTTATTAATAACTGGAATTAAAGTTAAATTTTGTTCCAAAGCAGCCAGTCCATGAGCTAAAGTTTGTGCTTGAATTCCTTGAGTAGCATCTACCAAAAGGATTGCTCCCTCAACTGCTGCCAAAGCCCTGGACACTTCATAGGAAAAATCTACATGACCAGGAGTATCGATTAAATTGAGAATGTACAATGTAGAATGTAAAATGTAATTCAATCGCACTGGGGCAAGCTTGATAGTAATACCCCGTTCTTGCTCTAATGCTAGAGAATCCAGTAGTTGTGGACGTAGCTTATCTTTTGGAACTGTTCCTGTAATTTCTAAAAATCTATCTGCCAAAGTTGATTTGCCATGATCAACATGAGCAATGATAGAAAAATTTCGAATATTCATAGGTTAAACAGATTCTGGCAGGATTTCTTTAGATTTAAGTCTTTCTTGAAACCTACCCAGTTTTTTGAAAAGTTCAACATAAGTATCCAACTCTCTCACTTTTAAGTATCTCACCACAATTACATAAATAGATAAAGCAAAAATGGAGGAAAGACCAGTTAAAACCAATAAATTAATAGCTTTGGTGGTATCAAAGATTACTGCATCCAAGAGTTTTATAGGAATATAAAGACAAGCACCCATAATTACAGTGGCCATTAACATTTTCAAAAAAGGCACCAGCACTGCTTTTAAATCAAATTTGCCTATTTTAAAATGTAGCGTCCAAAAGAGCAAAACCGCTGAAACAATTGCAGCAGCCGAACTGGCAAGACCAATACTCCACACCTCAAGTTTTAAAAACAAAATAAAATACACACTAAGAATAATATTTAAAGACACAACTGTTATAGAAACTATAACCGGTGTTTTAGTATCTTTTAAAGCATAAAAACCTCTGACTAAAAGTAAAGAGATAGCTTGAGCAGCAAGTCCAATAGAAAGAAATGCTAATGTTGCACCAGTTAACACAGTTGCTTCCCAGTTAAATTGAGAGGCGCCAAAAACTAACCTGACAACAGGTATTCTAATCACAATTAATATTGCTGCTGCTGGCAAAGTTAAAAAAAGGATTTGATGGAGGGTAGTCAATATTGTAACTTTGAATTCTTCAATCTTGCCTCGAGCCCTCTCTGATGAAAGTACGGGTAAAGCAGCTTGAGCGAGCGTTGCCCCAAAGAGTCCGATCGGCACAACTTGTAGATGAGCAGCAAAAGTCAAATAAGTCACAGATCCAACTGAAGCAAGAGTTGCCAAAGCCAATCCAACTGTTTCGTTTATCTGTTCCGCAGCCAAACCGAAGGTTCGAATACCCATCAGCTTCGTAATTTCTTTCACCCCTGGATGAAAAAATTTTGGCGGGAATTTAAACTTAAACTCTAATGATCTAACTAAAGGAAATTGTATCGCAGCATGCAAGAAAGCTCCTATCACTACACCATAAGCTGCACCCATGATGCCAAAATACTTAGATAGTAAAGCTATGCCTAAAATAATTCCCAAATTATAAAATACTGGAGCGAGCGAGGGAATCAGAAATCTTTGAAAGGATTGCGAAATACCAATAAAAAAGGATCCCAAAACCAAAATAACCTGGCCAAATAAAATTACTCTGCTCAACTCAACTACTTGCAATTGCTTATCTTGAGTAAAGCCAGGGGCAATAAAGTTAGAAATAATTGGCTGGGCAAAAATGTAAATTAATACTGTTATAACAATAAACAGGCTTAAGAAAACATTCAATACTGCCCTGGCCATCTCAAAAGCATCCTCTTTACCTTTGTTTTCTAAATGTTCAGTAAAAACAGGAATAAAAGCTACAGATAAAGCGCCTAAAATTATTATTTGAAAAATCAAATCAGGTAGTCTGAATGCAGCCCAGAAAATATCTATCTTATCAGGTGTAAATACATGAGCCAGCAGCCTATCCCGGACTAAACCTAAAATTTTTGACAACATCAGTGTTGCCATAATTACCCCCGCTGCTGACAAAATTGAAGTTTGTCTTGAAGAAAGAAGGGAAAATAAATTCTTAACCATGTAAAAATCATTTTAACACCCTCCCTTGCGTAAAAAAAGAAGCTATGTTAGTATTTCTCCCATGCCAATCATTCGATCCGCAATTAAAAAGGTTAGAAAAGATAAAACTAGGACAGCTCGCAATAAAAAACGGGAGACTGTTTTAAAATCAGTGGTGAAAAAAGCCAGACTGAGCAAGACAGCCAAAGATTTACAAACTGCCTTCTCTGCTTTAGACAAAGCTGCCAAAGTGAAGTTAATCCACCCTAATAAGGCTGCTCGATTAAAATCCAGGTTATCAAAAGCTGCAAAACCCTAGTATAATAGGGATATGCCCAAACCTAAGACTAAACTCATCATTCGTCTTAACCTATTAAAACCTCAGAGCAACCCTGAACTACTTCCTGTTAAGTTTTTCCGCTGGCTACTCTCTGCTGGCAGATATCTTTTTGTCTTAGTCGAGGCTGTTGTTTTAATTGCATTTGGCGCAAGATTCAAACTCGATGCTGATTTGGCTGCCAAAAAAGAGGCTATTGAAGAACAGATACCATATATTGAAAGTCTCAAACCTTATGAGGTTTTAATCAGACAAACCCAGTTTAAATTATCCACCATAGATAGCGCCAAGAAAGACTCTCTGGATGGAGCTGCAATATTAAAAAAAATAGCCAACCAAACTCCTACCAGCGTTACGATTATTAGTATTAATATTGATAAAAAAGCAGGGGATGCTTCTTTACATATTAACGGCCAAACTCCCGTAAACAGAGACCTTTCAAACTTTATCGCAGGACTCAAAGAAGATAGCGCATTTAGCAATGTCAGTATTGCCAGCATTGGTTTTGAGCAAGGAGCTATCAAATTTACAATTGATGCAACAGCCAGAACTATTTCAGGAAGAAATAACCTATGACAAATACATCAAGTAGGTACTCCCGCTATTTTACATATATTAAACCAGTTACTAAGTTACCTATCTTAAAAAATTATGGCCCTACTATATTTACTCTTTTGACTATATCTATACTTATATTTTTTGCCATCAAGCCAACCGTTGAAACAATTTTGGTATTGCAAAAAAAATCAGCTGACTCTGAAGAAGTCTTGCAAAAAATTACCCAGAAAGCAAATAATTTATCTTTAGCCAGAAAAAACTATGATAACTTAAGTCAAGACATCAAAGATAAAACAGGTGCTCTGATTCCAAATACAGTAACTTTAAAATCAATTATTCAAGACTTAGAAAACACGGCCAAGGCACATGACGCATCAGTATCAGCACTACAAATCCAACCATTGGTTATTGATGCAAAAAGTGAAAACTCAGATGAATCTACCGGGACTCTTTCAGAAATTACATTCACTTTTAATACAGAGGGTAGCTATCAAAACCTAATTGGCCTCTTGCAAGATCTGAAGATGAGTAGTAGGTTAATCTCCATCAATAGCTTATCTTTATCAAAAAGCGGTGAAGGCGCAACACTAATAATGTCTTTATCAGGAAAGACATATTATCTAAAATAAGGATCAGGAAATGACAAAAAAACAGTGGCTAATTGCGGCAATATTTACCTTTATTACTATTCTAGCTTGGGTTATATCAGACATCATACATACCCGCTCAGAGGTGCAGATACCGCAAAACTTACAACAGGTAATTGAACCCATTAGTCCAGATTTTAATATTCAGGCCTTAGAAACTACACCATGATAAGTTTTATCAATAAATTTAAGATACCAACTCTTTTAGGACTTAGCATAATTTTTTTGGGGCTCTTTAGCGGAGTTTATTTAGTTTTAAAGGAGCAAATTTTTTTTTCTAAAGCTGCATCTGATGCAACAGCTCAAAATATCACGCTAACCAATATTACAGAAGATTCTGCAACTATCTCCTGGCAAACCAACTCACCCACGTCATCTTTTATAACATTTGGTCAAGATAATCCAAACCAATCTACATCCTTGGACGACAGAGACAATGATTCTGTAAATAATACAGGACCTACGGCGCGTTTGTTTCATTATGTTACCTTAAAAAATCTACTGCCCAAAACCATTTACCAATTTAAAATTATTTCTGGTAAAACAATTTCAGCGGTTAATAAATTTCAAACAGCAGGACCTACTAACAATGTATCGCCTTTTGCTCCAGTTATCGGTTCGATACTGGATGAAACCACCTCTTTAAATAACGGCATTATATATTTATCCATAGGAGAAGCTATTACCCAATCTAGTTTGGTTAAATCTGGAGGTAACTTCTTGCTTCCTCTGTCCCGTGTTAGAAAAGCTGACTTATCTGATCTATACCAAATAACTGAAGGGGAAGCTGCCAAACTGACAATTTATACTGACAAAGGACAAACAACTGTTCTTTTTAAACTAAAAGCCAACACTCCACCTTTACCTACAATTAGATTAGGAGAAAATCTAGATCTTACAAACGAAAAAGAACCTGCAGGCAAGTACGACTTAAATAATGATGGTATAGTAAATTCTGCTGATTATGCAATACTTTCCTCGTGCTTGGGCAAGGAACCAACAGATATGTTAGCTGGAGACAAACCTTGTAGTAAAGCTGATATCAACACGGACGGATCAATTGATAACAAAGATCAAAATTTAATGCTGCCAAGAAATTAGCTACCAATAAATTTTCTAACCAGTAAAAATTCTGCTTGATCTTTTTCCAAAAGTCCGGATTTAATCTTAAAATCAATTTCTAATATATCTTTGTATAATCTCTTTATCTTATCCTGAGATAAATTCTTTCTTTGTTTTTGAAGCTTATCTTTAACAAATTGAGGAGCAGTTTTGGGAGTTACCACTAAGTTCCTTAAAAGATAAAAAACCATAGTTATAAAATATTGTATCTCAAAGTTTGATTTTTTTAACTTGTCTATTTCTACAAAAGCCTTTTTATCACCTGCTGCTAAATAATCTAGGAAAGGAAAGATGGATGCCTCCCTTTCCTCTGGGAAAAAAAGTATTCCCCCTTTTAGCTCTTGTACTACTTTAATAATAGGTTTTGTTTTTGACACTTCGTGATCAAACCATAAAACAATTGACAATTGAGAATTAAAATTTGGGAATTGAAAGTCATCAGGAGGGTTTTCTAATACAACCAATCGTTCCGATTCAAATAGCGACTGATTTTGTAAATTAGCCAGAATCTGCTGTAAATTTGTTTTTCCGTCAAAAACCGTCACATTATCTAAACTAAATTTTCCCTTTATTAAAACTAATCTTTCTCTGGAAGATCTAATTGCGGGCCCGTGCAGAAGCTGTAGCATCATATTCTGTAATCTCTCCTTTTAAGACTCTTCTAACATATTCTTGGACAATAGAAAAGTCATCATCTTGGGAAACCAAAACATATGCTCCTCCATAATCTGAAGCTGGAGGATGAATCAGCAAAGACTGCCTCCCTTCTGGTAAGTTAGCCTTCTTAGAATTATCTAAAACAAAGTTATAACTTTTATCTAATTTTTTAGAAAGTTTATATAACTCTACAGCATCTTTAATAGAAATATCTGTGTCTATACTTTTACCTAGGGCGGCAAGCAAATCCGTAATCTTACCGGGACTGGCCAGTGTTTCTAAAGAAAGAACTTTACTCCTGACTGCTTCGATTACTTTTTGTTGCCTCTTCGACCTTGCAAAATCTGAACCTTCACCATTAGTGCCATGCCTGGAGCGGACAAAACTTAAGGCTATAGCCCCATTCATTTTCATTTTGCCAGTCTCAAAACTAATATGCTCATATCTACAATTAAAGTATTTCACCCCTTTATCTTCTTCTGCAGAATCAGTAGCAATCTGCCCATCAGGAGTAATAAGTACTTTACGTTTACCAGGCTCTATATTTAATTTTTTGGCTTCTTCTTCATTAAACTCTTTTTCTACTTCTTCATTTCCACAAAGATCATTTTCCTTACCGTCAATTGGGTATAAATAATCATCAAATGCCTTATCCACTTGCACTTCTATCCCATCAATTGCATCAATTGCTTGCACAAACCCTCTAAAATCTACTCTTAAAGCATACGAGGTAGGCAAACCTAGAATATTGCCAAATATTACCTTAGCTAGACCGAGACCATTGTTATCAGTAAGGCCTTTTTGATAAACAGCATTTGCCTTAGTCCTTAAAGCAGGCAGCCATAAATCCCTAGGGATAGAAAAGAAATATAGTTGGTTTGTTTTTAAATCATAAGAGGCAACCATAATAGTATCAGTTAAATTACTACCATCATGGGTGCCTCCTGCAATACCCAAAAGCAATATATTTACTCTACCATTGGTTGATTTAAGGTTATTTGGAGAGAGTAAATAGTTTACAACAGTAGTAGACCCAGAAAGTGTTGACAAAAAAATGGCCAGCGAAGTTAAAGCAGCTAATATCAAAAAAATAGGCAGTAGATTGCCCTTGTCGCTTTTTTTGAGGTTTAATGGTCTTAATTGCTTCACCTTCAAATCTACTCCTTAAAAGATGCACAAATTTTTATAAATTCAGAAGAATCCAAAGAAGCATTTCCAACTAAAACTCCACTAATATTTTCTTGGGCAATAAACCCCTTAACATTTTCTGCAGTAATACTTCCCCCGTAAAGCACTTCTAAATCTTGATCATATTTTTGCTTTAACTTTAAGGCTACAGAGTTTGCATTCTCAGGAGTATCTGGGGTGCCACTACCAATTGCCCAAACAGGCTCATAAGCTACCAACTTACAATTTTGTGGTACCAAGGATCCTCCATCTTGAACACACACCAGAGGAATAATATTATTCTCCAAGGCTTGTTGAACTTTTTTTGTTATCACTTCATCGGTCTCGCCAAAATTCTTTCTTCTTTCCGAGTGGCCTATTAAAGAAAATTCTACTAGCTGATTTAAAATACTCGCTGGCTCTTCACCTGTATAAGCACCTGTTCCAAAAGGAGATAAATCTTGGGCCCCTACTAATATCGGAAAATTGCCAACAGTAATTGCTTTTTTCACCTCAGAAAGAGCACTAAAAGTAGGACATACCACAACTTTTAACTCATCTTTTTTAGGAATTTGTGGTCCAACTTGCGCTATCCAATCTAGTGCCTCAGCAATAGCCTTGTTACTTTTCCAATTTGCAATAATCCAGATATTTTTCATCTTCCCCACCATCCAAACACTTCCAAGTTTATCATGAAACTGGAGCTTACTTCTATTCCTTCTTGTTCAAGCAAGGTCTTTTGCAACTGCTTGGGATGATCAAGGCATTTGGTAGAAATAAATCCATATCTGTTAACTACTCTATACCAAGGCAACTCCTCTCCTTGATAATGCAAAATCCCACCCACCAGTCTTGCTCCCCTGGGAAGACCTGCTAAAGTAGAAACAGTTCCATAAGTTGTTACTTTTCCATAGGGGATTTTACTCACAATCTGAGCCACTTTTTGCTTAAAACCCATCAGCTATTTACCAGTTTTAGGAGTTCTTCTTTAGAAGTCATACCAATTTTTCTACCTACTTCTTTACCATCTTTTAAAACAATATAGGTTGGGATACTCATTACCCCATACTCTGCAGCTTTTTGTTGAGCCTCATCTACATTAATCTTCTCTACCTCTACTTTACCAGCCAGTTCTTTTTCCAGCTCTTCAATAATAGGATTCATTAACCTGCAAGGACCACACCAAGGGGCCCAAAAATCAAGAAGTTTTATCATAAGGAAAGAAATAATATCATGGTTGCCAAAAATATAAAAGGGGAAAATTCAAAAGTTGTATAATCCAAACAATGATTAAACTTGTTGCTTTTGATTGGAATGGGACTATTTTCTCAGATACTGTGGCCTGTTTAGAATCTGTAAACCAGGTCTTAAAGTTGTTGAGTTTAAAATCTGTAACATTAACAGATTTCCAGAATCATTTTGATGTACCTGTAGTAAAAACCTACTTAGGTTTGGGGATACCTGAAGATATGTTAAACAAAAAAGCAAAAGATATTGTTAATGTATTTCATTCCAGTTACGAACCAAGAGCTACCAAAGTAAGAACTAGGGCTTATGCTAAACAGTTACTGGAATGGCTTTCTAAAAATAATATTAAATCAATCATATTCAGCAACCATATTGATGAGCCAATTAAAAAACAACTTAAAAGATTAAAGATAGAAAAATATTTTTCCGAAATAATTGCTAACTCGGAATTGAACTCTTCATTTAATGGCAGAAATAAGCATGAAAAACTTAAAAATTATTTAGCTGCCAGTAAATTATCACCAGATGAGGTATTAATAGTTGGAGATACTATTGAGGAAATAGAGATTGGGAAAGATATAAGAGCTATTGCAGTAGCATTGACTGGTGGAAATTGTTCCACTATTAGATTAAAAGAACATCAACCAGATTATTTAATTAACAGTTTAAAAGAAGTAATTGGCATTATTAGAAGTTATCAAGACCCGAATAGAAAAAATATCAAAAAACAATGAGACAACAAGTCAGTCAGTTATGTTCTATAAAGGCTTTATAGCCTATTAGTTGTTTTTTAGCACCAGATCCTTTGTAGATATTTTTAATGCCAAAGGTTAAAAATATATCATCTTTGGCATAAGTAACCACTACCCCTTCAGGACTAATAGAATTTAAGGTCTCTTTAAAACCAACTGCTTTCAATTGTTCAAGATAATAATTTATAAAATCAGCAGGAAACTCATTAACTTGAGCAGATTCTAGATATATTCCTTCCTGCTCTATTTTTCTTTTACCAGAGGTAAAGATTAACAGCTTTTTTTGATTTGTGTCCCAGCTCAGACTTGGGTAAAGATCAGGCAAGGCAGTAGGATTGGAAGAAATGGAAAGATTAGGGGTATTCGAGGGAATCAGGGTATTCGGAGCAATTTGAGCAACAGCTTCTAAAAGAATAAGTTCTGATACTTCAATCACACCTTTTTCTTTGGTTAAATTGCCTTTGACGGTTACTTCTTTCCCAATATAATCTGTAATACGCACAGCAGAATTCAAAGGTTTTAGTGTCCAAGTATAATTATTCTCTGATCTTAGATAGTATTTACCGGAAGTGGAGTTTTGGATCACACCATCAACTGAAATAGTCCTATGGAGCACTGGAGAAGAATCTGGAAAAAATTTGGAAAGCGCGCTGCTGAAACCCCAATTATAGCCTGATCCTAAACCTGCACTAAAACTAAATAATGTTACCAAAACACCTATTATTGGTATTTTAATAGTAATGTTTTGATTTCTTTTTAAAAAGCTTTTAATCCAATCAAAAAACTTGGCAAAAGGATTTTTAACTTTAATATCTACTATAGAATCATCATCCTGGTTAGAAGTATCCAGGGAATTAGGAGTTATCTTTATGGGTGGTGGCAAATCGTCCATATAAATTAGTATACTATAGAGATAATGAACCTGCCTGGTTTTTTCCAGAATGAACCCAATATACACTCGGTAAAATACAAAAGATCAATCGATGAGCAGCTAGTTGACAAACTAATTTACTATATCCAGTCTGCCTGTAAAAAATCAACAAAAGTTATTGTGGAGATCAACAGCGGTATCAACTCACTTGCAGCAGGCGTTCTTTTTAAAAAGGCTTTAGGAGAAAAGGCAATAGCAATTATTGTGGATTTGGATGCTGCCAAAACAAACAATCTTGCCAACATCTGCCAAAACTTAGGTTTTAATACTTATATACTAAAGCGCTCTACAGCTTATCAAAATGAACTGGCAGCATACCACCTTACTAAACAGGAAGATATTAGAAGATTTTATAAACGCTTTATCAACTATCACCTTTTAACTGCAGCAGATCATATGAAAGCAGAACTTACAGACACTGCTTGCAAAAGCGACAGATTAGCAACTTTAAGACCTGAAGGGTTTTATGGTCATTTTGCGCCATTTTACTGCTTATATAAAACAGAGGTTTATGACCTGGCAAAACTGCTGGGGATATCTTATGAATACTCTGAAGAAGACAAATACTTTACAAAAATTGATCCTATTTTATATTTACTAGAACATCAAAAAACACCTGAGGAAATTTCCCAGGAATTTAAAATAGACTTACAGTGGTTAAAAAAATTAAAATCCCATATTGATAAACAATCCTTCGAAACACCAGTCAGCCAATTCATAATTTAAAATGTGCTAATATATCCAGCGCTATGCCCTCGCTTCTTGATGATTTAAATCCTCAACAACAGCAAGCTGCGAAAGCAACTGAAGGGCCAATTTTAATATTGGCCGGCGCTGGCGCGGGGAAGACCAGGGTCTTAACATATAAAGTGGCTTATCTGATTGCTGAAAAAAAGATTCCACCAGAAAATATACTTTGCTTAACTTTCACAAATAAAGCCAGTGGTGAAATGATAGAGCGAATTAAAAAATTGGTTAGTCAACTTCCTACTCAACCTATGATGGGCACATTTCATAGCTTTTGCGCTAAAATTTTGCGCCGGGAGGGAAAGGTTTTAGGCCTTCCGCCTGGGTTTGCAATATATGATGAGGGAGATGCATTGGATGCAGTTAAAGAAGCTATGGGCAACTTAAATATTGCTACACAAAAAACCTCTCCCAACTCTGTAAGATATACCATTTCTTCAGCAAAAAATGAACTTATTTCTTCCTTGGAATATCCTAAATATGCCAGGGGTTATTTTCAGGAAACTGTTGCCAAAATCTATCTTGAATATCAAAAGATATTAGACAGAAATCATGCTTTAGATTTTGATGATCTTCTACTAAAAACCATTCAACTCTTCCAAACCGAACCTGCAATTTTAACCCGTTACCAAATCCAATTTAGATACATCCTAATTGATGAATATCAAGATACTAACCCTGCCCAATATCTAATTTCTAAATATCTGGCCAACCGTCAAAAAAACATTTGTGTAGTTGGAGACATGGCGCAGAGTATATATTCATTCAGAGGAGCAGATTATAGGAATATGTTGAATTTTCAAAAAGATTATCCTAATGCCAAGGTTTTTAATTTGGAACAAAATTACCGATCTACTCAAAATATTTTGGATGCTGCTTTTGCTGTTATCTCTAAAAATAAATCTCATCCCATTTTAAAGCTCTGGACCCAAAAAGATGGCGGAGAAAAAATAGAGATAGCAGAAACAAGGAATGAAGTAGAAGAAACACTTTTTATCTTAAATGTCATTGTAAATGAACAGAAAAAAGGCAGAGAGTTATCAGATTTTGCTGTCCTTTACCGCACTAACGCCCAATCAAGATCTTTGGAGGAACAATTCTTAAAAACAGGCATCCCATATAAATTAGTAGGCGGAGTCAGTTTCTATGAGAGAAAAGAAATCAAAGATGTGCTTTCTTATCTAAGGCTTCTGCAAAACCCTAAAGATTCAGTTGCTTTAAAACGAGCTGAAAAGATTGGAAAAGGCAGGCTTGGGAAAGTAATGGAACTTTTTGTAGAAGCGCAGTCTCAAATGGATAAATATTCCACTTTGGATTTACTTGACTTAGTTCTTACCAAAACAGGCTATCTTGCCTACATTGATGACAATACGGAAATAGGCAAAGGCAGAGTAGAAAATGTTAAAGAATTACGATCTGTGGCTGAAGAATTTCCAAATCTAACAGATTTTTTAGAAAATGTGGCTTTGGTTGAAAACGGCAATATGTTAACCAGAAAACAAAAAGCCGACAATCAATCGTCTAACGCAGTTACTCTGATGACTCTTCACTCTGCCAAAGGGTTGGAATTTTCTGTAGTTTTTATGGTCGGTATGGAAGAAGGACTATTTCCTCATTCCCGATCTATGTTAGATGCAAATGAACTAGAAGAGGAAAGAAGGCTGGTGTATGTCGGTATTACCCGAGCTAAAAATAAATTGTATTTAACTTATGCCAGACAAAGGCTATATTTTGGTACCAGATCCAACAACTTAGTTTCCAGGTTTTTAGCAGATATACCTCAGGAGTTGATTACCAGTACTGGTAACTTTAAGGACCAGGATAATTTTTTGGATGATGTCAGTGTTGAAACTGATACAGATGATTGGTTAAATACATAGATCATTCTATGGAAAGATATCTTGGAATTGTCTTAATTGTCGCTTTAACAATATTTGTCAAAAGCTTTTGGCAACCACCAGCTGTTTTAAGCAGCTCCACTTCTTCCCCAACTCAACACATACCCGCAAACCAACCAATTGTTACTGAGTCCTCTTTTACTGAAAAACTCCAGGAAGAAACAGAAGAATTAACTAAAAAAACTGTTTATCAAGATGACCCAGAAACAGAAGCAGGAGAAGAAAAAGTTTTAGAAGAAGGCAAAGATGGTAAAAAAACAAAAATATTTAAAATAACTTATGACAAAGAAGGGCAAGAATACCAAAGAGAACTTATTTCTGTTGAGACTGCTCAAGCTGAAGATAAAAAAATATCAAGAGGCACCAAAATTATTTGGAAAACTCTCGATACTCCAGATGGACAAATTCAATATTGGAAAAAAATGAGAGTCTATGCCACTCATTATGATTCCCATTGTCCTGGCTGTGACGAGTGGACGGCTACTGGAATGAGACAAGGAAAAGGAGTTATTGCTGTTGATCCTAAAGTTATTCCACTCCGCAGCAAACTCTATATCCCAAGTTATGGCATGGCAGTAGCAGGAGACACTGGTGGGGCAATTAAAGGAAATATTATAGATCTAGGCTTTGAGAATGCCAAAACTGCCGGCTGGAGTGCAAAATTCGTTGATATTTATCTACTTTAGAAATTTAAACGTTGATAATATTTTATCTCCTGTTTCACCAATTATTCTAAATAAATACATTTTTTGATCTTTTGCTAGGTAAACAAATTTTGGTCTGCCTGGTTGGTAATCAACAACTTTATATTTTGCTAACTGACCACTTACAGTAGCCTCTGAGTCAGGAGTAACATGACTTTTTGATGTATAGTCAAAAACTCCCCAGAGGTATGGATAATACCAATACTTATCAAACCAAGCATCTACAGTTAAATTAGCCGTATTATCAAATATCCATATAGTAAACGGGCTGGCATCAAAAGAGTCAGATTTATCTAAAACAGCTACTGCTCCTAAAAACTTTCCCGGCTCATAACCAACATAGCCTTTAAAATTCTTTCTAAAATCCCCATTCCCTCTTTTATTAAATTCCTCTTCTGAATCCTCTTTCGCATTTAAGCCATTTGGATATTCAAATCCAAACCCAAAATTTGTATTCTCATAACTAATAAACTTAGGTTGTTTTGAAATTGCAAGCTTTGGAGTCTGAAGGGGTACATTTACCTTTGAATTTTGGTAAAAATAAACTCCAACTGTCACCAGTACTATTAGTCCTAAAACAATCAATAAAGGCTGGGCAAAACCTTTTTGCATAATCTCATCATAAATTACTGC
This sequence comes from uncultured Gammaproteobacteria bacterium, assembly GCA_964500725.1. Lineage (GTDB taxonomy): Bacteria > Patescibacteriota > Microgenomatia > Daviesbacterales > UBA10151 > UBA10151. The sequence continues at coordinate 141,713 of CAZCNP010000003.1, read as the reverse complement.
TTGCAAAAATACAATTTCTTCTGTTATTATCGCTCAATGGCACAAAAAGTTAAGAGTATAAAAACACAAAGCCCAGCAGTTCTACCTGGTGGAAAAGTAAATAATTTTTTAAATAATTTGTTTGGGAATTTAAGTGATTTTAAAAAATCTAAAAAAATTTATGCCGTTGTTATAATTATTGCTCTTCTTCTATTGGCTATATATAAAAAAAGCTGGTTTGTTGCTGCCACTGTTAACGGAGCACCTATTACTAATTTAGAGCTACAAACGCGTTTAAATGAGCAGTTTCGTTCTCAAACTTTAAATCAGCTTATTAATGAAAAGATTATTTTGGGTGAGGCTGCTAAAAATAATGTCGTGGTATCTGAAGCAGATGTAAATAAAAAAATCGCAGAAGTAGAAACTAGCGTTGGAGGAGCCCAATCTTTGGATGCCTTACTCTCCCAACAGGGACAAACCAGACAAAGTATCAGGCAACAATTAAAATTACAGTTGGCTATCGAAAAACTGTATACAAATGAGGCAACAGTATCTGCAGAAGAAGTTTCGCAATTTATAGAACAAAACAAAGAGCAGCTAAGAGCTACTGATTCTGCCGGCCAACAAAAAGAGGCATATGATGCTATCAAAAGCCAAAAGCTATCTCAACTCTTTTCTCAAAAGTTCCAGGAGCTCAAAACTAAAGCCAAAATCCAGATATTCTAGTATAATAGTCGAATGGATATTCGACCAATCACTGATAAACAAAAACCCCAATATAACAAATTAGTTACTCACATCATCCAATCCTGGGAATGGGGAGAGTTTAGGAAACAAATGGGACTGCCTGTTTTAAGATATGGTATTTTTGAAAATGGCAAATTAAAAACTGCCTTCCAGTTAACTTTGCATAAAATTCCTTTTACCAGTAAAGTTGTAGGTTATTTACCAAAAGGGCCTTTTCCTGATAAACAATTTGCTCAAGCTTTAAAAGAGATTGGTAAAAAGCACAATTGCGCCTTCATTAAAGTAGAACCAGATATAGAAATTGACAATGCACAATTGAAAATTGACAATTCCTTTCATGCGTCTTTAAAGCCTCTTTTTACTAAATACAACTTTATTTTAGATTTGACCAAACCTGAGGAAGAATTATTAAAAAATATGAACCAAAAAACAAGATATAACATAAAGGTTGCTCAAAAGCGTGAAGTAAAAGTGGAGGAAAGAACAGATGAGGAAGCCTTTGAAATTTACTTAAAACTATATTTTGAAACCACCAACAGGCAAGGCTTTCATGGACATAATGCAAATTACCACCGAAGAGTTTGGCAAACTTTAAAAATGGCGGGAATGGCTCGTTTACTCATTGCTTTTTACCAGAAAGAACCGTTAACTGCATGGATGCTTTTAAATTTTGGCAACACCCTGTATTACCCTTATGGTGGTTCTTCTAAGGCTCATCCTGAGGTGATGGCAAATAATTTAGTAGCCTGGGAAGCAATTAAACTGGGTAAAAAATTAAATTTAAAACAGTTTGATATGTGGGGAGCGCTGGGGCCTGATGCTAACCCAAAAGATCCCTGGTTTGGATTTCATAAATTTAAGCAAGGATATGGAGGTAGATTGGTTGAATACATTGGAACCTATGATTTAGTATTTGACTGGCCATTATATTTTATGTTCACTGCTGTTGATAAATTAACTCCACTCAAAGTATTTTTGTTAAAATTACTCGGAAAATAATACTATTGAAAGATCATCTAAATTTTGACTGAAATCTAACAATTACAGACCCTAAGTATTAGCGGTAAAAATTGATATTTTTGAATCTAACTTAGAATTTGTAATGCATTTCTTACAAAGATTGTATATAATAAGATTATTATGTCCACTCAAACAAAAGATTTACAATTTAAAGTCTTAATTGAACAGGATGAGGATGGGGTTTTTGTAGCCTCTGCTTCTGCAATACCTGGATGCCATACTCAAGGAGAAACCTATGAAGAAGCAATAAAAGGAATAGAGGAAGCAATCCAGTTATGTCTTGAGGTAGCTAAAGATGATAAAGACTACAGAGAAAGGATTGATTTTAGTGAGGTATCAGAGAAAAAACCTCGTTTCCTTGGAGTTGTAAATGTCCCTGTTCATCTCGGTTTCTCTTTATGAGTGGTTTATCTCCAATCAAAGCCAAAGAACTCATTAAAATTCTTAAGAAAATTGGTTTTATAGAGAGAAGACAAAAAGGAAGCCACCTATTTTTATCCCATGAAGATGGAAGAACAACAGTTGTGCCAATTCATCCCAGCAAATCAATTGGTATTGGTCTTCTTCGCTCCATCTTGCGTGATGTAAAATTGTCCCCAGAAGACTTTGGAAGACTTAAATAACTATAAATGAAAAAACCGACAATTCATAAGAAACTAACATTAAAAGAAATATTAAAAAGACAGTGTGTAAGATTTCAATGTTTATATACCCTGTCTTTCAATACTTTAGCTTTAAACAATTGAAAAATCACCTAAATTTTGACTGAAATCTTACACTTAAATTTAAATTTTTTTGATTTTGCCCGTTATTATGGCTTTGAAATTGTTGCCTCGCCACCGTATTGGCCAAGAAATAAAGGTAAAGTAGAATCCAGTGTAAAGTATGTTAGAAACCATTTTATGCAGGGAGTTAAATTTACTAAAGGCATTCCCTCATTAGAAGAACTTAATAAACAAACCTGTGTCTGGATAGACAGAGTCGCAAACAATAGAATACACGCAACTACAAAAGAGAAGCCAAGAGATAGGTGGTTAAAAGAAGAAGCTCATTTAAAATTTCCTAATGGTTTACCTGATTATCAGGTATCACCTGTTTTAGTCAGATTTAGCACTAAAGACCAGTTTATTCAGTACAAACAAAACTTTTATTCTGTACCAAAAGCATATGCCTGGAGAAAATTATTTATCAGAGAGGTAAATTTACAGGGAAATAAATTAGTAAATATATACTTTCAAGACAAGCTGATCGCTCAACACAATCTCTGCACCGAAAGAGGTAAATCAATTGAAAACTTTCTACATTTCAAACAGGATTTTAAACCTATAAAATATAACCAAAAAAGCTGGAAGAATTATCCAGAAATCCCTATTCGCCCTTTTGACTATTACGATCAATTACTAAAAAATTAATATGGGTAAAAAGAGAGTCAATAAATTCCAGATTTCAACAAAACCTAAGCAAGAAAATCGCATGGAGCTACCTAAATGGATCTAACTCTCATTATCTCTTTTGGAATTTTAATAGGCTGCGTGCTTGGATTATCCTGGTTTGCAGGGTCTGAGGCACCTTACGTTCCTACAAATATGAAAGTTATCAGAAAAATTTTGAAATTAGCAGGAGTAAAAAAGGGTAAAAAATTTTATGAGCTGGGATCTGGGGATGGTAGAGTAGTCTTAGAAGCAGCCAAACTTGGTGCTAATTCATACGGCATAGAACAATCCTGGTTGCGTGTACTGTATTCAAGAATATTAGCTTCCCACTTCCGATGTGGGAATGTAAAATTTTATCATGGCAATATTTTTTCCAAAGAGTTTACTGATGCAGATATAATTTACATTTACTTGTTACATAAGGGTGTTAAAAAGCTAGAGGAAAAGTTAAAAAAGGAACTGAAAAAAGGCTCAATAGTTATCACCCAAACTTATCATTTCCCAACTTGGAAACCATTTAAAAAAATAGACTTTTCAAAAGAATTAGATTTTTCCAAAGATATCCAAGGAGCTGGAAATTTTTACTTTTATCGTGTCTAAAGGGAAATAATTGCTTTCGAAGCAGAAGTTAATTGTTGCAAACCACCTTTTTTCAAAACAAATAAGTCTTCAATCCTCACACCTCCAAAATCTTCAATATATATGCCTGGTTCTATAGAAAAAACCATCCCCTCTTTTAAGATTTCTTTACTTTTTGGAGATAAACTTGGGTGTTCATGTACTTCTAAACCAATCCCATGACCTAAAGAATGAGGAATACTGGGATAACCTTTAGATATTATGTAGTCTCTAGCAGCCTTATCTGCACTAACTGCTTTAACAGGTTTTCCCGACTTTAAGCTTTCAGTTATATAATCAATAACTTTTTGTTGAGCTGCCAAAACTGTTTCATAAATTCTTCTTTGCTGCTGAGTAGGTTTACCAAAGAAAACAGTTCTAGTCATATCAGAGCAATAGTTTTCTAGCTTTACCCCAAAGTCTAATAAAACAAATTGTCCTCTCCTTTCCTCTAATCTGGTATTTCCAGTTTGATGATGTGGAATTGAAGAATTTTTACTACAAGCCACAATAGAAGGGAAGCTTAAATCTGCTCCAGCTTTTTTAACAAAATATTCCAGCTCAAAAGCAATTTCTTTTTCTGTAACCCCCGGCTTTATTTTTTTCAAGATATATTCAAAAGCTTTATCTCCTAATTTACAAGCTTGCTCTATCTTTTTGATCTCATCTTCGGTTTTGATAGATCTATGGATTTCTAAATTGATATGCTTTAGCTTTTTAATGTGTTTCTTGAAGAATCTATATTCCAAGTAGGATAAATTGTGTCCCTCTATTCCTAATGTTTGAATTTTACCTGTTAGGCTTTTTAATAAATCTTCTGTCTTGTTTTTATGACCTCTTTCAAACAGGGTAAAATTGGAGACTTGTCTTTTTACTGCTTCTGTATATCTACCATCAGTAACAATATATTGAAAATCTTTACCTATCAACAAATATGCTTCCCTCTCATCTTTAGAAAAATTTGTAAATCCAGTTAGGTAGACAATATTAGAAACAGAAGAAATTAATATAGCATCAATTTTTTCTGTTAATATTTTTTTCTTAACCTCTTGTACTCTGCTATTAAACATGAACCCATTTTACCATGTACCTCTATTTAATCGCTTGCGATATAATCCTTTCGGTTAGTTTACTAATTATGAAACTTCTGCATTTTTCTGATATTCATATTGGCATGGAAAATTATGCCAAACTTGATCCAGAAACAGGGCTTTCCTCAAGGCTTTTAGATTTTTTTAAAACATTTGATTTTATAGTTGAGAAAGCTTTAGAGGAAGATGTTGATGCAGTAGTTTTTGCAGGAGATGCTTATAAAACCAGAGAACCAAATCCTACCCAGCAAAGAGGCTTTGGGGAAAGAATTGCCAAAATTGCCAAGAAAATTCCTGTGGTTTTAGTGGTGGGAAATCATGATACTCCTAATGCAGAAGGCAGAGCTAATACTTTGGATATTTATTCAGCTCTGGAAATAGATAATGTCTGGGTCTCCAGACAACCAGAACTTCTACAAATTCCCACTAAAGCAGGCATCCTGCAAGTAGTTACCCTACCTTGGCTTCATAAAAATGATTATAAAAGTGTGGGAGACAAGTTAAACATGCTTTATAACAAAATAGCTCCTGATTCCCCTGCTATCTTTCTTTCTCATGCTGAAGTAGTGGGAGCAGAATATGGCAGTGAGAAAGGTATGGCTATTACCAATGATGTAACCATTCCTTTACCCTTAATTCAGGATAAAAGGTTAACTTATGTTGCCTTAGGTCATATTCATAAACACCAAGTCTTATCAAAACCAGGAGACTCCCCTTTAGTTGTCTATTCTGGTTCCCCTCAAAGGATTGATTTTGGAGAGGAAAAAGAAGAAAAAGGAATCTGCTTGATAGATATCAACCAAGGTAGCAATTTCAAATTTCAAATTTCAAATTTCAAATTTGTTCCGACCAATGCTAGGAAGTTTTTAACAATTACCATAAATTTGGAGGATAAAGACTCTGATCCTACCCAGACAATAGTAAATGAAATAGCCAAAAATAACATTAAAGATAAAATTGTCAGGGTGGTTATAAATATTCCTGCAGAATGCGAGAAAGAAATTAAAATGGATCAAATCAAAAAGGCTTTAAAAGATGCAAACTTTATTGCAGGCATTTCCAGGAATGTAGAAAGAATTGAAAGAGAAAGACTTGATATTGGCAGCGAAGTAGAAAGCCTAACACCATTACAAGCTTTAAATAAATACTTTGAAAGCAAAAAATATTCTCCTCAAAAACAAAAAAAGCTAGCAGAATATGCATCAAAATTACTATGATACCAGCAAAACTTAAACTATCTAATTTCACCTCTTACGGCGAGAATCCCCCAGAACTTGATTTTACTAAGTTTAAACTTGCAGCTATTTCAGGTTTAAACGGTGCTGGCAAATCCTCCCTATTAGACGCTATCACTTGGTGTTTATGGGGTTCATCAAGAGCTGGAGAATCCTCTGATGATTTAATCCACTTAGGCACGCAAGCTATGTATGTGGAGTTTTCTTTTGAACTGGACGGCCATCTATACACAGTCAAAAGGAGAAGAAACAAAAAGTCAGGGGGCTCGACAACACTTGAGATATGGTCCAACTCTCACAATTTAACCGAAGGAACTATTAAAGCTACTCAACAAAAGATTATAAATACTATTCACTTAACCTTTGAAACCTTTACTAACTCTGCTTATCTCCGTCAAGGCCATGCTGATGAATTTACTACCAAAGGCCCAACAGACAGAAAAAGAATATTAGCTGATATTTTAGGCTTAGACCACTATGATATTTTAGAAGAAAAAGCAAAGCAAAAAGTTAAAGATACTCAAACTAAACTGACCTTACTAGAATACCAACTTTTAGAAATAGAAACTGAGTTATCCTTAAAAGAAGAGAGGGAAAAGACTTTATCACAAGCCCAGGAAGATGCAAAAAAAGTAGAACAGGATTTAAAAGAAGTTGGAAGTTTAATTAAAGGAATAAAATCGCAAGAAGAATCAATTAATCTACAAGTTAAATCTTTAGAAGAAAGAAGGGGACAAATTGAGGCAGTAAGATCAGAGCTTGCTGATATTAAAAATAAAATTGATTTAAACCAAAAAGCTCAACTTGAATTCCAAACTATTTTAGATCAAAAAGAAACAATTGAAAGCAATCACCAGGATCTTTTAAATCTTCAAGAAATAAAAAAAGGATTAGATGAGAAAAGAAGCGAGCTTATAAAAATCAAAGATGAATTAGTAGAGATTCAGAAAGTGATAAACGAGCGGGAGACTAAAAGGATAGAGGCTATTACTAAAGTAGAATTACAAGTCAAACAACTGCAAACCAAAAATGAAACCTTACAAAAACAAAATCAGGATCTAAAAAACAATAAAGACATCTGTCCTACCTGCAGTCAACCTATCAATGAGCAAAAAAATAAAGAGATTATTGAACTTAATTTAAAACAGATTGAAGAAAACGAGTCACAAATAAAAACTTTTGAATCTACAATTGAAAAGTATAAACAGGTAATATTGCCAGAAATAAAACAAGCAGAAGAAAAAGAAAAAGTTATTAAAAGGCTAGAAGATGAAACAAAAAATTATTTTGAAGTCTCAGCACAATTACAAAAACTAGAGCCAATTAACGAAAAATTTACCAAGTTACAACAAGCCCTTACTGGAGTTAAAACTCATCAAGGTACACTTTTAGATTTGCAAAAAATTTATAAAACAAGAGAGGGGCAAATTCAAAAAGATGAAGCAGGCTTAGAAAAATTAAAAGAATATGAACAAAGTTTATCTAAAATTAGAGAGGAGCTGCAAGGCAAAGAACAAGTAAAATATGAGTTATCACAAAAAGCTTTAGAGCTCTCCAGCAAAGTAGGAGAGGCAAAACAACTAGTTTCCAGAGCAGAACAATTATCCAAACTTTCAGAAACTAGGTTATCAGAAAAAGCAAAACTTACTGAAGAAAAACAAATATATGAGGAGTTATCTTTAGCCTTTGGCAAAAAAGGCATCCAAGCCATGATTATCGAAACAGCCATTCCAGAAATAGAAGATGAAGCAAATAGACTACTTGAAAGATTAACTGAAGGCAGAATGAAAATAAGACTGGAAACTCAAAAGGAAACTAAAACTAAAGTACTACTATCAGAAGGAGAAAAAGGACATGCCACAGTAGAAACTTTAGATATTGTTATTTCTGATGAGATGGGAGAAAGGCCTTATGAACTTTATTCAGGAGGAGAAACATTTAGAGTTAATTTTGCCATAAGACTTGCTATATCAAAATTGCTCACCCATAGAGCAGGAGCAAAACTACAATTTTTAGTAATTGATGAAGGCTTCGGTACCCAGGATGCCCCAGGCAGAGCTAGACTTGTAGAAGTTTTAGATGTTATCAAAGATGACTTTGAAAAGATTTTGGTTATCACCCATATTGAAGAGTTAAAAGAAGAATTTCCAGTTAGAATTGAAGTCTCCAAAAACTCAGGAGGATCTACCTTTGAAGTAGTAGGTGTTTAGGCTACAATATATTCATGCCCAAAATAGCTTTAAAAATTATTCCTTCCATAATTTTATGGGGAATAATAATATTTATAATATTAAAAGTCCCTTATCCTGAAAATATTGCTCAAGCAAATCTTACTCATCTGGCTATACTTTTTATATCTTTATATTTGGCTATGGCTTTTACTGTTAATATTTTCTTAAAGAATATTTTTTCATCTTTATCTATTTCTTTAGGCTTAAGTTTGCTACTTATCTTAAAAGCACTAGACTCTCTTAATTTAATTACTGGAACTTTAGTTGTTATTGCTGTGGGACTTTTTCTAAGTTATTTTAAAAAAGCAAAAAAGAAGAATTTGACTAAACTGCCAAAAATACCTAAATTAACAAGTCTTCAGAGAAGAACAAAGTAGTTGTTGACTTTTCGCCTTTTATTTGGGATTATGAATATATGACTACTGAAACTACCAAAATAGCAATTTTTAAAGGTAAGAAAGTGAGGAAGACAATTTATAAAAACGAATGGTGGTTTTCAGTAGTTGATATTATTGAAGCCTTGACTGACAGTACAGATCCTAACGATTACTGGCACAAAATGAAAATTCGGGTAAAAAGTGAGGACGAAGTTGAGTTATCGACATTTTGTCGACAACTGAAGTTAGAATCCTCTGATGGTAAGAAATATACAACTGATTGTGCAAACACAGAAAGCATCTTCCGTATTATTCAATCTATCCCCTCTCCAAAAGCAGAGCCTTTTAAAAGATGGCTAGCTAAAGTTGGATATGAAAGAGTGCAAGAAATAGAGGATCCAGAGTTAGCCACGAAGAGAACCAGAGCATTATATAAAGCCAAGGGTTACCCGGATTCCTGGATTGAAAAACGGATGAGGGGAATTGAAATTAGAGAAACTTTAACTGATGAATGGAAAAAACGTGCTGTTGGTGAAGACAGGGAATATGCTATTTTAACTGCAGAAATATCTAAAGCTACTTTTGGTATGACTCCATCACAGTATAAAAAGTTTAAGGATTTAAAAAGAGAAAACTTGAGAGACCATATGAATGATTTAGAACTTATTTTTTCTATGCTTGGTGAAGCCTCAACTACTGAGATTGCCAAAAGTAGAGATACCCAAGGATTTAGCCAAAACAAAAAAGCTGCCCAAGAAGGCGGAACAGTAGCTGGAAATGCCAGAAAAGAATTGGAAAGAAAAAGCCATAAAAAAGTTTCCACAAAACAAAATTATTTAACCCAAAATAAGACCTTTCCCCACAGATAATGATATAATCGTTCAGGCATGAAACAAAAATTTTATCTAACTACAGCAATACCTTATGTAAATGGATTGCCCCACGTAGGACATTCTTTGGAATATTTTCAAGCAGATACAATCAGAGGATATTACCAATTAAAAAATTATGAGACTCTCCTGCTATCTGGGGCAGATGAAAATGCCTTAAAAAATGTCCAGGCAGCAGAAAAAGAAAATATTCCTGTTCAGCAATTTCTAGATAGGAATTCTAAAATTTGGCACGATACTTACCAGTCTTTAGGTATACATCTTGATGTTTTTCAAAGAGGATCTGATAAAGAAAAGCATTGGCCTGGAGTACAAAAATTATGGAAACTATGTAAGGAAAGTGGAGATATTTATAAAAAAGAATATGAGGGTTTATATTGTATTGGGTGTGAATCTTTTAAAACTGAGGAGGAATTAGTTGAAGGACTTTGCCCTATTCACCAGAAAAAACCAGAGCTTGTTAAAGAAGAAAACTACTTTTTTAGACTTTCTAAATATCAACAAAAGCTAATTGATCTTATTGAATCAAATGAATTCAAGATTACTCCTGAAAACAAAAGACAAGAGGCCTTAGCTTTTATCAAATCTGGCTTGGAAGATTTTAGTGTTTCCAGATCTAATGAGAGAGCCAGAGGTGTGGGAGTACCTATACCAGGAGATCCTAACCAAAAAATTTATGTTTGGTTTGATGCATTAGATATTTATATGACAGGAATAGGTTTTGGCTGGGATGAGAAAACTTGGAAAAAATGGTGGCCAGCAGATTTACATATTATTGGCAAAGATATCAATAGATTCCATACAGTTTATTGGCCAGCTATGCTGCTTTCTGCCAAACTCCCCTTACCTAAGCAAATCTTAATCCATGGATTTGTTAACTTAAAAGGAGAAAAGATTAGTAAGTCTGTTGGTAATGTTATTTCTCCACAAGAAGTAGTCAAAGAATATGGTTTGGAACCACTTAGGTATTATATGCTTTCACAAATTCCTATTGATGCTGACGGAGATTTTACTGATGAAAGGTTCAGGGAAATTTATAATGCAGATCTAGCTAATGGCTTAGGTAATTTAGTAGCCAGAGTGGCAAAACTTTGTGAACAAAATAATATTACTGCTCCCCAACCTCCAACAGAATTTGATCCTACGATGACAACTTACCTTGAGCAATATAAATTCAATGAGGCTTTAAACCATATATGGAAAGAAATTACTGAGGCAGATAAAAAGGTAAACGAGGAAAAACCTTGGGAACTGTCTGGTGAAAAATTAACAGAAGTTTTACTAGATTTAGTTAAAAGGATTCAGCATATTGCCTTTAATCTTCAACCATTTTTACCAGAAACTGCAGAAAAAATGCTAACCCAATTTTCAGGGCAAGTTAAATCATCTGCACCTCTTTTCCCAAGGATATAATGCTTACTGATACTCATGCTCATCTTTACTGGGAATCCTTTAAAAAAGATTTCGATGAGGTTTTAAAAAGAGCCCTAGAGGCTGGAGTATCTACCATTATTAATGTTGGGGTGAACTTAGAAAAAAGCCAGGAGGCTCTTCAGCAAGTTAAAGGTAAACTGGCTGGAATACCAGGCTTAGATGCTTACTCCACCATTGGTATCCATCCCCACGAAGCCCTTTGCTATGTTCAGGGTAAACTATCTGAGGATATAGAAAAGTTAGAACTGATTTATCATTCTGCCCCTGAAAAAGTAGTAGCTGTTGGTGAATGTGGACTGGATATAACACCCACAGATCTACAGATTAAACTGTTCCAGATTCAAATTGATCTGGCCAAGAAACTAAATCTTCCTTTAATAATTCATTGTCGCGATGACCGCTCGCAAGACCCACAAAATAGTGAATGTTGGGATAAAGTTATTGATATGACAAAAGATCATTTTGGTATCTACCATTGTTATAGTGGTCTTCCCCATACTACCAACTACATACTACGAACTACAAACTTCTTAGTTTCCTTTGCAGCCACTATTACTTATCCTAAAAATGACTACCTTAGAAAAGCAGCACAAATGTTACCACTAGAAAGAATTGTTTTAGAAACCGATAGCCCCTTTTTGCCTCCTCAAAGCAAAAGAGGCCAACGCAACGAACCCTCTTTTATAACAGAAGTTGTAGATCTAATAGCCCAGATAAAAGGAGTATCGCTAGTTGAAGTTGAACACCAAACTGCCCAAAATGCCAAGAAACTATTTAAATTGGTGGCAAGAAGCCAGATTTAAAGATATAATACCACTATGCGCATATTACTGGTGTTTTTTATTGGTTTTTTATCATTTTTTTATTCTGCAGAAATAATAAACCGTCTTAGCAAAGAAATCCGTTATAATTTGGTGGGAATATTACTTACTGTTGTAGGACTTTTAATTGGTTTTTTTGGAGGATCATTTTTAATAGGCTTAAATGTCTTAATAGCCTTTTTTACAATTGGAGCAGGATTTGGGTTTATAACTCATCATCTTTTATCTCAACGTTTCATTCTTTTTAAACGCTTGGAAAAAGATTTTGTTATAAAGCATGAAAATGGTATTACAAGGTTTTTGGAAATTTTACCAGGAAGCCTTACTTGGCTGGCTTTAACCTCTCCTATCTGGCTTTCCTTTACTCTCCCTTATGCTGTGGCTTATCTTATTTTAATTGCTGATGTCTATTGGCTGCTTTCTGCTTTTAGAATAGCTATTCTTATTCTTTTAGGCTATAAAAAAATGGAGTGGGCCAAAAAGCAAGAATGGCAAAAACTATTACAAAAAGATTTTCCAAAGAAGTGGGATAAATATTACCAGTTAATACTAGTTCCAACTTACAAGGAAGCTTTATATATTCTCGAGCCCACCTTCAGGGCAATTATAAACTCTGCTTACCCAAAAAATAAAATATTTATAGCTGTAGGTTTTGAAGAAAGAGATGACACCCAAAAGATCTTAGAAACCCAAGACTATCTTAAAAAGATAGAAAAAAAAGTAGCTGGTATCTTCACCACCACTCATCCTTACGGGCTCCCGGGTGAAGTTGCTGGCCAAGGAACAAATAAAAACTGGATGATCAAATATATAGTACCCCAACTTCAAGCAAAGGGAATTAATATAGATGATGTCTTTGTCACCACTTTAGATGCTGATTTCTGTTTGCATCCCCAATTTTTATCCGGAGCATTGCATAAATACTTATCACTTCCTGAATCTGTTAGAGATAAACGAACCTTTACAGGGGTATTTTTATATCACAACAATTACTGGCAAACACCAACTCCTATGAGACTCATGGCAACTGGAACTTCTTTTTGGCAGCTTGCGGAAATGGTTGGGTCTGACAAATATATGAATTATTCCTCCATGTCAATTTCTCTAAAAGGCTTACTTGATATAGGTGGGTGGATACCAGATAAAGTCAATGACGACAATGGTTTTTACTGGAAGGCTTACTTTCATTTTAAGGGTGACTACCGAGTTGTGCCGCATTTTTTGCCGATTTCTGGCGATGCTGTTCAAGATACTACCCTACTCAAAACCTTTCAAAACCAATATTTCCAAATCAAAAGATGGGCATATGGAGTAGAACATATCCCCTATATTGTTAAACAATATTTTACTAAGGAGGTTGATTTCTGGGATAAAACAGATCGGGTGCTTTTTAAAATTTGGGGGGATTTAAAATGGGGATTTTTAGCCATTTTTGTTACCTTCGGCAGCTTACTTATTCCCCTTGTAAACCCTAATTTTAAAACGTCAGTACTTTCAATAAATCTCCCCATTATTTCTTCCTGGATATTAACAGCCACTTTTTTTGCTCTTTTTGCAACCATCATAGTTCATGAAAAAACTGCTCCCCCAAGACCAAAAGAGTGGTCACGTTTTAAAATAATCTGGTCTTACATTCAATGGCTTTTGGTCCCACTAATTTTAATAACTATTTCTTCTTTACCAGCAATTGATGCTCAAACTTCTTTAATGTTTGGCAAAAGATTAGAGTTTCGGGTTACTAATAAGGCTAGACTTTTAAGTAAAGCTTAATAATAATGAAAGTAATATTTAACTGGCAAAAAAAATCACTGGTACATTTTTCACTCGGTCTTTGGGTTGGGATTTCTCTCCTAATTTTAAGTTTAGGTATTACCCTAATTGCCATACTCGCTTTAAAACCTTTACCCCCTAAACTACCATTGTTTTATTCCCTGCCTTGGGGAGAGCAACAGCTTGCTACCCATCAACAGTTTTTGATTCTTCCGGCAATTATTAGCATATTAACCCTTCTAAACCTACTAATCTTTTGGCAGCTGCATGAGTCGCAATACTTTTTTAAAAAGATTTTGTTGGTATCATCAATTGTAGTCAGCTTTATATTAACTGTAACTTTTATCAAAGTCGTTCTAAACTTTATTTAATTTATGAATTTGATTTTACCAGGAATCATCTCCTTACTGATCACAGCTTTTACTATCCCCCTTACAATCATTTTTGCCAAGAGGTTTAATTTGCTGGATAATCCAAAAATAAGATATCACCCAGCCCATACCCAAAAAAGAGTTGTCCCCCGAGCAGGAGGATTGCCTGTATTTATAGCAATTGCAGTTAGTATGCTAGTTTTTATTCCCTTCAGTAGCCACACTACCGGAATTTTGGGTGGGCTTTTTATTTTACTAGTAGTAGGGCTTTTAGATGATAGGTATCAAAATCTCTCTCCTTACTTGCGTTTAGTTGCCCAATTGGCCGCTGCAGCATTAGCTGTGGGCAGCGGTATTAGTATTGCTTTTATCACTAATCCCTTAGGTGGAATTATTCAATTTGGCGAAATTGGCAATTTCTTGGCTGTAATTTGGATTGTCTGGGTTATGAATATGATAAATTGGTCTAAAGGAGTTGATGGTCAGATGCCGGGGATTATTACTATTGCTGCCTTAGTTTTAGGGCTACTGTCTTTGAAACTGTCACAAGATCCCAGCCAACTTAACTTTGCCAAACTTTCTTTTATTACTGCTGGATCAGCTCTTGGGCTATTAATTTTCAACTGGCATCCAGCTAAGATTTTTCCAGGGTTTTCCGGATCGGGGGTTTTAGGCTTTATGGTAGCAATTTTAGCAATTCTTTCAGGGGCAAAACTGGCAACAGCCGGACTGGTATTACTTATTCCAGCCACTGATTTTGCCTATACTTTCTGGCGCAGAATTTTATCAGGCAAATCACCTGTTTGGGGAGATAGGGGCCATCTTCACCATAAGCTGCTAAAGATCGGCCTATCTCATCAGCAGATTGCCTTGTTTTATATTTTAGGATCTGTTATCTTGGGGGGGGTATCCTTAAACTTATCCTCATCTGGTAAGCTGTTTGCAGCTATTCTGGTAGGAATAATTATTTTAGGAGGGATCTTATGGTTAAACTTTTTTGGGGACTACTCAAAGCAGCACGCCCCAGACAATGGATAAAAAACTTTGCAATCTTTGCAGCTCTGATTTTTTCTGGCACCCTTCTTGATCAAAGCAACCAACTTAAAAGCTTAGCTGCTTTTGCACTCTTTTGTATTTTTTCTTCGGCTACCTATTTTTTAAACGATGTTTTTGACATTGCCAGAGATAAATTACACCCTTTTAAGAAGAAACGTCCAATTGCTTCAGGACTGGTCCCCGTACCTTTGGCTATCACCCTGGCTCTTGCCTCAATTATCATCTTTTTGCCTATATCTTACAGCTTATCACCAGCATTTTTCTTTGCTGCTACTGCATATCTTATTTTGCAGCTTTTCTACTCCAGCTTCTTAAAACAACTAATCTTGATTGATGTATTGGTTATTGCCGCAGGCTTTGTGTTAAGAGTTTACGCAGGTGTTTGGGCGATAGATGCTCATTTGAATGTTTGGTTTCTTCTGTCCATCACTAGCTTCGCGTTATTTTTAGCAATTGGTAAAAGGCGCTCTGAGAGAACTTTAATGGAATCTCAAGCTGCGAGTCACAGAGAAACCTTGCTGCACTACCCAGAAAACTTACTTGATATTTTAACCAGTATGTTTGCCAACTCTGCCTGGCTAACCTATGCTTTTTTTGCTTTCTTACAACCCCCTATCCAAGCAAGGAGGGTAGTTACTAATTTACTTGGAGGGTTCGAGCTGCCATTTTCTGAAGCTAAATATTTAATGGTAACTGTACCAGTTGTACTTTATGCTGTTATGAGGTATTTGTATATCATCTATGAGAAAAAGGAGGGTGAATCACCAGAACGAGTTATTTTAACTGATACTCCACTGCTGGCTACTGTACTGATTTGGTTGATCTTGGTATTAGGAATTATCTACTATCTTGGAGCATAAAGATAGGCAGAAGAAACAAAACCTTCTTGACCACTTGGCAGCCTAACTCTATTCCAGCTACCTTGTTCTTCTAAAAAGATCAATGTATCTCCAGGTTTTACCTGCGCAATTTCTTTACCAGTTAAATTTGGTTTATCGCGCACTCTTAAAAAACCTGTCGGAGTTTGCTTAACCACTACTTCTGGTGTCTGAGTTATTACTGGTGTTGTAATACTAGTTAAATCAGCTTCAGAAAGAGCCAAATCAGCTGAAACAGTTAAATTAAAGTTATTAGGCAGATTTGCCCTAATACTTCTTTTTAAGTAATTTGCATTACTTAAAAGCACTGTGTATTCACCAGGGTCTAAAGAAATAGTCAAAGGAGTTTTGCCATATACTTTACCATCTATTTCTATAGCTGCCCCTGATGGATTAGAAATCACAGTTAATCCCTTTCCTTCTGTTAGCGTTAAAGACTCTCCTGCTGCAGAAGCTGGATCAACAGATAAATCACGGTTTATTACCGTAATGGTGCCAGCAGTCAATCTGGTAATTCCGCTCCAGGAAGCTTTATCGGAAATCAACCTAATCTTGTATTCTTTGGTGGCTAAATTCTGATCCTCATATGGTGTCTTACCAACCTCTTTATCATCTATAAATACTGTTGCTCCAGAAGGAGTAGACAAAATAGAAATTCCACTTGTTTGCTTGATACCAAAAAAGTCCCTAGTCCATTTCCCACTAAAACGGAGCAGTAAAGCTACTACACTAATTAGCACCAAAAACCAGACAATTATTTTTTTCATCAAGATAATTATAACTAACATACATTAGTTTACCAATATTCCTGTTAGTTACAGTCCAATCGATCTTCAGATACGATTGGTATATACCCTAATTCCTTTACTTTTGAGCCTACATATGGTATTATACACACCATTACTTGCATTGAGGTTATGCAAGAATTGTTTTGAAAATTCAAAATCAACAAGTTGTTCTTTCAGAATAAAAACTCTCTGCCTAAGGTAATTTTTGACAGGGACGCCCTAACTCAAAAGTTACCTAAAATCAAGCCAAGAGTCCTTCGTAGGTTCATACAGCTTGCCATAGTTGTTTTTATCATATTAGCATTAATAGGTTATTATCCTACCCGAAGTATTCCTCCTATCAAACGCTCTATTGCACAAGCAACTGAAGAAACACAAAACGGGGAAATAATTGCTAAATCATTTTCCAAACCATTGAGTTTACCTCATCCCGGATATTTAACTACTAAATTTTCTTCCTGGCATCCTGGAATAGATATTGCCAGCGGTTTAGGAATGCCAATCCATCCTATTACTGACGGGGAAGTTTCAGAAGTAGGCAGGGATTTATTTGGTTTAGGAAATTATGTAGTTATTACTCATGAACAAGGTTTCAAATCAAAATATGCTCATATGGGTAAAGTCTTTGTCAAAGCTTCACAAAAAGTAACCTCAGAAAATACTTTAGGAGAGGTAGGACTTACTGGTAATACTTCTGGACCTCATACACATTTAGAAGTAACTCAAAATGACAAATTTATTAATCCCCAAACATTACTACCAGAAATCTCTCCCATCCCTTTGGAAATAGCTAGGAAATAGACGCTGACTATTTCCTTTCAGGAAATAATCTCCCCTTCGACTTCTGTTAAGGTCACTCCTCTCAGTCCGAATTGCTCTCTTTCACGGTTTATTAATCTTTCAAGTAAATTTTTCATTTCTAAAGGATAATCTACAAACTTTAAGCTGATTTCTCCTTTGTCTAAACCAGCAGTGTTAACAATAATTGTGCCATGATGCATAAATAATCTGTCTACAAATGATTGATCAACTTCAAGATGGGTAATCTTATCAAATAAAGCAGCAGTTAATTTAACCCCAAATACCCCTTTTTTAATCACTACCCTCCTGGTTGTTAACAAATATCTATTACTATGATAAATATGCATGGCTTTAACAGCAGCTGATAAAAACATTAGGGCTATTCCCAAGATTCCTGCCCAGAGTCTATCCATTTTTAAAAACCAGCCCAATCCTAATCCTAAACCTAAAAATAAAATGCCTGGAAATAGAGTATACATCAGGAATTTAGATCTAATATAAGCTTTGGAAAAACCAGTTACTAAGATTAATTCTTCATCTTCTGAGAGATATTTTTTAAAAGCATTTTTTTGCTTTTGGGTAGGAGATTCCCTGTAGTGAAACTTAGCCATTACCACTATTGTATCAAATTTAATATTCGCCCATACCGCCACCCATACCACCTGGCATTGGAGGAGCTGGTGGAGTTGGTTCTGGTTTGTCTGTAATTAAACAATTTGTTGTCATCACCATTACTGCAACTGAGGCAGCATTTTGCAAAGCAGATCTGGTAACTTTTACAGGATCAATTACTCCAGCTTTGACCAAATCTTTAACTTGCTCATCTAAAACATCAATTCCCATATTCCCTTGAGTTGATGTAATTTTAGATAAAGCAATCCCCTCATCCATACCTGCATTTTTTACCAACATTCTGAAGGGTTGTTCCAAAGCTTTTTTAACAATTTCTACTCCAACTTTTTCTTCACCCTCTGCTACAACCATTGAATCTAGTGCTTTTGCTGCTCTAAGCAAGGCTATTTCTCCACCTGGAACTATTCCTTCTTCAATAGCAGCTTTAGTTGCAGCTACTGCATCTATAACTCTTTCTTTTTTCTCTTTTAACTCTATTTCTGTTGCAGCTCCAACATTTATTACTGCTACTCCACCAGTTAGCTTTGCCAGTCTTTCTTGTAACTTTTCTTTATCAAATTCTGAATCAGAATTTGCAAGTTCTCTTCTGATTTGGGCAATTCTTCCCTCAATTTTACTTTTTACCCCTTTACCATCAACAATTAAGGTATTATCTTTATCTGAGGTTACCCTGCCAGCCCTGCCTAAATCTGTAACTTCTACTGATTCAAACTTTT
Source organism: uncultured Gammaproteobacteria bacterium (assembly GCA_964500725.1). GTDB lineage: Bacteria > Patescibacteriota > Microgenomatia > Daviesbacterales > UBA10151 > UBA10151. The sequence continues at coordinate 122,824 of CAZCNP010000003.1, read as the reverse complement.
TGCCAGTGTCTTCAGAAATAACTGTTCCGCCGGTTAAAACAGCAATATCTTCCAGCATTTCTTTTCTCCTGTCACCAAAACCAGGAGCTTTAACTGCCAAAACATTGAATGTACTTCTTAATTTATTAACAACTAAAAGGGCTAAAGCCTCACCTTCTACTTCATCAGCAATGATAACTAAGCTTTTAGAAACCTGGACAAATTTCTCCAGGAATGGAACTAAATCAGCAGCTGAGGAAATCTTTTTATCAGTAATTAAAATATGAGGCTCGTCAATACTCGCCTCCATTCTATCTGTATCAGTTACAAAATAAGGGGAGACAAAACCTTTATCAAACTCCATGCCCTCTTTATAATCTACACTCATCTCCATGGTTTTACCTTCTTCCACTGTGACTACTCCATCCTTACCAACTTTCTGTAAGGATTCAGCTATTAGATTACCAATTTGGCTATCTGCTGCAGCAATTGTTGCTACCTGAGCTACTTCTTCCTGAGTAGAGATTTTCTTGCTCATTTTCTTTAACTCTTCTACCAAAACCACTACTGCTTTTTCTATCCCATGCTTTAAGATCATTGGGTTTGAGCCAGCTTGGATATTTTTAAGGCCTTCTGTAACTATAGCTTTGGCAAGAATTGTTGCTGTGGTGGTACCATCTCCTGCAACATCTGCTGTTTTTGAAGCTGCTTCTTTTAAAAGCTGGGCTCCCATGTTTTCAAATGGGTCTTCCAAGTCTATTTCTTTGGCAACAGTTACCCCATCATGAACTACATTTGGAGCTCCCCATTTTTTATCCAAAGCTACATTCCTGCCTTTAGGACCAAGAGTTGTTGCCACAGCCTCTGTTAAGGTATTAATGCCTTTAAGTAGCTTTTCTCGTGCTTCTGAATCAAATTTTAATATCTTTGCCATAATTTATTCTAATATTGCCATTAAATCATCAAATTTTACTAGTTTCATTTCTTTACCATCAACTTTTATTTCATCCCCACCCCATTTTTTGTAAACTACTTTATCTCCCACACTTACTGGACATTTAACACTCTTGCCATTTTCCATCACCATCTCATCACCGCAAGCTACCACTTTTCCCTGGGCTGGTTTTTCCTGGGCTGATTCTGGCAGGATTATACCAGAAGAAGTTCTGCTTTCTGCTTCAGAGGGAGCAACCAACACATAACCCATGAGGGGTTTAATTGAAACTTTGTTACTGTTATTTAATTTAGTTTTAGCCATATTGAAAATCTAAGGAGCAGTTTGTGTTAGATTTATATCAAAGACTAGCACTGCTTGTCAAGGACTGATTATTAATCTTAATTATTGTGCACAAGTTGCTGCACAGCTACTGTTCCAGGAAGCATCAAGTCCTGCTGATGGACAGCTGCAGTCACAAGTTCTGGTAACAGGGTTGGAAGCAGGCCAGGGTCTTTTACAAGTTAAATCTTCTGAATTAAATTCAGTTCGCTGATAAGCATTTATAACACTGCACCTATTGCAAGAAATTTGAGTTGCAGGAGCTTGGGTTGAAACTGTAGTTGGTATAACTGTTGCAGAAGGAGCAGGAGAAGCAACAAGCACTACCTTTAATTGTTTTACTGCTGTATTTCCTTTGTTAGTTTTAAATCTGACAAAGATAAATTTATCTCCTGGGATAGAAGAAAAGGTATGGGTAACTTTAATATTTTCTGCGTAAACTTGCTCTGCTCCCCATTCTGTCTCATTAGTAGGCCTGCTATCATAGGCTACCTGATAGGAGGTAGTATATTCTTCTGTTGTCTGAGTTGAAACACTTCCAGATCCAGATGAGGGGGCGCCTGATCCAGAACAAGCTGTCCAGTAATGCCAAGATAAATTTTTACCGTCAGCACTTATTAAAGTTTCTTTTAATCTACTGTCAGGAAATACAACACTATCAAATCCTCTATATCTTTGGTTTGAATCAGCAGAATCTAGACTTTGGGAATACCATTGAGTAAGGTTATCCCAATATTTACTTTGATCATTCCAACTGAGGTATCTATAGTAAATAGTTTTACCATTGGATAAAAGTGCTGTTTGTTTAATTCGGTTATCAGACAATACTATATGATCAAAGGAGGCGTAAGAATCCATACTACTAGGTAAATCCTTTGATCCTCTGTTTTCCCACTTCCCAATACTAGACCATTTTTTACTAGATTGATCCCAAGTCAAATAACGCCAATATAGATTTTTACCATCACTGCTGAGGAATGTTTGTTTTAACCTTTTATCAGGAAAGGTTACTTCATCAAAGGACAAGTAAGCGCCGTTATGATCTGGCCAACCCTCAGCCGTGCTTTCCCAATTTGTTGGATTTCCCCATGATTTACTACTTTGATTCCAAGTTAGGTATCGAGCATATAAAGTTTTACCATCATTTCCTAAAACAGCTTGTTTTAACCTGCCATCTGGCAATACAGCATGACTGTATGAGTTGTATGATTGTCCTGGGGTAGGTAGATCTTCACGAGCTTCCCACCCTGTTGCACTACAAAACCCTTCATTAAAAGCATCTTTACCTGAAGAATAAATAAATTTAGCTGTAACAGTTGCAGCACTGCTTGCTTTTAATCGCACCCATTGAGCAGAAAATCCATCTGGAAATTTATGTATAAAAGTTTGTTTTGGCAAAACTACAAAAGGCTCTTTATTATAAACCTGCCAATCTCCCTTTCCTGTTAAATCAACTTCCACTGTAAAAGATACATTACTTTGAGAATTGTGCGTTATTTGCAAAGTTTTGCTATCATAACCTGCCATAAGATATGGATCAGAAGGCTGATTGGCTATTACCTGAGTATTAGCCCAAGGTCCGCCTACCCCTCTTGGTGAACCTAATTTCCACAAATCATCAATGCTGCCAAACCATAATCCAGTTTTTCCATCTTCAGATTTAACAAAGTGCCCATCATTTGCAGCGCTAGTTAAATTTCCACTTAAGACCAGCAAGCCCCTCCATGAAGCCATATCGTAAATTAGTTTATTATGTGTTGAAATAGGCTTAATGTTTCCCACCCCTCCTGATTCTGGGTATGGTAGTTCATATAAGGTACCTGCAAGGTTCATCAAATATCTATCAACCGCCACCAGTTTAACTATTCGAGGTTTTTCTGCTGCAGAATAGGTATTTTCAAATAGATCTTGCTTAGGGAATCTAAATTTTCCTCGCTGAATGATTCTTGCTAAAACTCCCGGGAACGAATAAAACATCCCAAACATATCCATAATATAGGAATTATTGTTAAGCTTATGAATTCTCGGCCATTCTGTTAACCAACCATGATAATCATCAAATGTATGAGTAGATTTAGGCAAACGATAGGTATACCAGCTCCCTTGATCCAACAGCTTTAAAATGTTTGATTTATTATCCCAGCCTATTGCCCAAACTGGACTATTACTGGAAGGCGAGCCCTCAATACCTCCAGGTCCAGTAATATCTGTAAATTTATTATTTTCTATAACTCTCCACGAACTAGCGCTGCCGGGATCTCCTGATCCATCCCATTCAGCCAAACCCCCACCCGGAGGTACCGGCTTACCAGGATCAATACCATTATTGGCAATAATTAATCTTCCTTGACCAGAGTAGGCTGATTTCCCATGGGCACCAGGAGCAATTGGGCTTAAAATGTGATTAGATAGCCTGCCTGCTTCTTTGTTAGCATCTATATGTAATTGCCTAACAGATAAATCATTAACATTAACTTCATAAAGTCCTTGTTCCATAGTATAAAAGTAGACTTTATTGCTGGGATCTGTTAAATGACGGGCTACACCAGTTAAGCGGCCTGGCATTTTATCCGGGGTAATTTTTCTAACAGAACCATCATTTTTAATAAAATATGGTCCAATAATTAGCTGGTTAGACTCTTTATGGATCATTCTGGCAGAATTGGTACCCCCAACACTAATGCCACTCTGACCTCTCTCAGAAACTAATGGATATTTTGTTAATTGCCAGGTACTAGGATTAATAGAATATAATGGATCGTAACTACCGTTCCAATTATGCGGAGGATAAGTTATACCGCCCATAATCGGCCTGCCCAATTCACTAAAGCTCCAATACCAGTCTCATTACAACATTCAGGCTCAGCATTTCTCGCATCCCCAAACATAGCCAGGGAAGGAAAAATACCACTAACATTTAAAACAGAAGTTGTTCCCGCAACAGATCCTTTAGAAAAAAGGTTTTTATACTTACTTCCCAAAAAAACCAATACAGCAGCAACCCCAATTACCAGTAGTAATAATATAAGAAGGTGACCTTGTTGGGAATTACTTTTTTTGGGCATAATAATAATGCTCTTTAGAAATATTATGCTCACCTTTAAGTCTAATTTGCAATACTTTTTAGCTTTGTAATTCTCTTTTTATACCTGGTTAAAACTTCCTGCCTTAAATCTTTTGGATGAAAATATAAAGCCCCATCTTCTATTCTCTCTAGACCTCTTGGTTTTTGCATAATCTTTAACTGAAACCATTTAGCTAGATTCTCTATATAATCTAAGGGTGATTTATGATTTACGATATATGATTTATGATTTTTAAAGCTTTCATTAGTTATCCAATTGGGTAAAAATTTAAAAGCCCAGGAATTATCCTCAAGGTAATTAGAATACATTCCATCCCTTTGCCATAAAACCTTCATTTGTAAAACTTCATGAGAAATAAAAATATCCTTATTTACCTGTTCTAGCTTATCTTCTTCTAATAAAATATTGACACATAATTTCCCAGCAATTTTCCCAACTCTTGTTCTTCTTTGACCTGCCAAAGACAATAGTCCTAAAATAAATAGCCTGGAAATCCATAAACGGTTTTTGCCTAGGATAATAAACAAATCTATGTCGTCTTTTTTACTAGCATTTTCCATAGATAGTCCGCCAGATATTCCTACCAGTTTAATCCAGGGGATAATTTTTAAGATTTGAGAAAGTATCTTTGCTTTTTTAAAATAAATTACTGACTGATTTACTCTGTATAATCTCTTTCTAACTAATTGTTTTCTTTCCTTTAAAAAGTAATAGTCCCCAAAATTGCCAATTCTTGATTCAAGATTCAACTTTTTTACAGTCCTGTCTACTTGCCTTAAAGTTGACTTTTTCCCTACCAACCACTTGTGAATTTCATTTATTTTCAAAGGATAATCAAAAATATCAGCATAGATTAAAGTTTTTAAGACCGCCTTTTCCATGGTACAATTCTACACATGTTAATGAGTAAAATCACCACCCTGGAGATTGGAGGGGAAGCTCAAGATTTTAAAGTTGTCCGGACGCCACAAGAATTATTGGAGCTAATTAAAAGCAATCCTGATTTTTTGATCATTGGAGGAGGCAGTAATTTACTTGTTTCTGATGAAGGAGTAGATTGTTTAGTCATAAAAAATGAAATTACAGGTGTAGAAAGCAAAGGCAATATTGTAACTGTCAAAAGCGGTACTCCTTTGCAGGAACTTGTTGACTACACTGTAAGTCATGGTCTATCTGGATTACAAAAGCTATCAGGAATACCAGGTACAGTTGGTGGGGCAGTTTATGGCAATGCAGGAGCATATGGCCAAACCATCTCTGATTATCTTTCTGAAGTTGTAGTCTTTGATGGTAATAAAATAACCACTTTAACTAAATCAGAGTGTGGCTTTAACTATAGAGACAGTAATTTTAAAAGAAGCAAATACATAATATTAGAAGCTAGTTTCCTTTTTGAATCAGGAAATCCAGAAATTTTAAAACAAGAAGCCCAAGAAACTATCAGCAAAAGATTGGTTAAATACCCTCCTGGAATTAAATGTCCTGGCAGCTTTTTCAAAAATTTAGTAGCCTCAGAAATCCCTCAAGAAATCCTAAAAAATATTCCTGAAGATAAAATTGTTTATGGTAAGTTACCTGCTGGAACACTCCTTGAGATGGTAGGAGCCCGCGGCCAGTCCTCAGATGGAATAGCAATAGCGCCATACCATGCTAATTTATTTATCAACCAAGGCGCTGGAACAGCTAAGGCCTTTTATGATTTAGCCAAAGAATATGCTCAAAAAGTTAAGGACAAATTTGGAATTACCCTGGAACCTGAAGTCCAACTTATCAACCTTCCACCCTTAGTTTAACTCCTCTTCACCTACTAATTGGTAAACTTCTAAAGGCACCTCTTCATATGGATGATTTGCCTTAATTGCAGCTATTACTTCTTTTACTTTTTCTTTCTGGCAAATTACTTCTATTCTTTCTTCTTCCACCTCTGCAAGCTCTCCTAGCTTTCCAATTGCTGGATGAGCACCCTCTTGAGGCAAAAACCTACCAATTCCTTTTGTAGAAAAAGAAGCATGGGTATAATTTCCCAACACCCCTGCTCCTGCATCTCCCATAGCTTTTCTAACTTTTTGGGCATCTTTTATAGGCACAAAGATAACAATTTTGAACATAGTTACTACAATAACTTCTTTAGCTCATCTGGTTTTAATTGTGTTTGTTTTAAAATAGCCCGCAGAGTTCCTGTTGGAACAGGTTTAGGATGAATTGAAACAGAAGTTAATCTACCGTCAGGATGCTTTAGATAAAGATGGCTGCCACTTTGACGGTTCTTTGTAAATCCTGCTTTTTCCAATGCTTTAACTAAATCTTTTGGTCTAACTTGAAATAATTTTGTCATCCGACTACGACTTGATAATTCTCGCCTGCAGAATTAATGGATACTTTGGTAGAAGTAATTACTTCTTCCTCAGTATTCTCGCTTGGCACTTCCAAACCATCTTTTAACAAACTCTCTATATGGAATTTTACTAATGATTGAATATTTTTGAATGCTTCATCAATAGTATCTCCATAATCAGCAAGCCCCAAAGTTGGGCAATAGGCATTATAGACAATTTTTTTGCCTATTTTTTCTGGTTCAATAATAATTCTGTAATTTAAAATCTGTTTTTGCATAAGTGTATTTTACCACAGTTTGCTTATCTGGAACTTGGCGTAGGTACAGATCTGGTATATTTATCCAGGACTTGTTTTACCCCTTGATCTACTGTTTGCAAAGCAGCTTGGGGATCTGTTCCTGCCAAAGTGGCATTTATCCCATCTTCAAAATATTTGATCGTTTCATCATTTATACCATTGTCAAAAGTGCTAGAAGATAAATACCAGGATTTATAATTTGGCCCTTGAGTCACAAATGCCCCCACTATTGGGTCAGCAGCAAGCTCTGACCCAAGACTAACCTGAGAATAAGGCTCACCAAATAATCTGATTTGAGAAGCTTGCTGGTAAGCTAATCTTTCTGTCTCCGCAGATGTCAGAAACTTAACAAACTTCCAGGCCTCTGACACATTTTGAGATCTCGAAGAAACAACCTCTCCCCAAAACGTTGCCCAACCTACAGTTTTTCCAGGAAGCTGAGGCACTGGTGCCACTTTAAACTTCAAGTTTGGATTAGTAATCCTTAACTCATGAGCCCTCCAAGAAGGAGCAAAGTAAAAACCTAATCTGCCTGCAGCAAACATATCTGTCGACTTAGGCAAATTCACATCCCAGGTCTTTTTTCTAGGATCTATCACAAATCCGGTATAAAAGCTAAAAATTTCAGCAACTTGGGTTGTGGCTAAATTATTGAAATCCACTCCTGGCTGCTGAAAAAGCAACAGCCCCAAAATATCAGACCAGTGATCAACATTTGAGGCAGTCCCTAAAGCTGCTCCTGCGGTTTGAATACCAGTGGCATCTTTTACTGTCATTTTAGTAGAAAGGTCAATAAATTCCTGCCAGTTTTTAGGCGGCTTACCTCCAATCCCTGCCAACATCTCTTCATTGTAAAAAAGAGCCAAACCATCTACCTCCATTGGCGCGCCATAAATTTGGTTGCCAGAAGTAAAACTATCAGCAGCTACCGGATAAAAAAGATTTTTATAGTCTGTTATTGTAAAAATATCCTGTGGAGCAGGAGCCAGATCAGCAATAAACATAGGCAACCAGGAATTATGAATTCTAAAAACATCCGGCCCTACTCCTTCTCTAATTTGAGTCTGGGCCCTGGTTCTGTAATTTACTGAAGATTTACGCTCGTAGTTAATGGTGATATTAGGATTTTGCTGCTGGTATGCAGCTATTACCGGCTTTATTAAATTATCATCTTCCCATAAACCCCAATAAGTTAAGGTTATTGGACCAGCAGGTTTAGGCTTATTAAAAAGGGAGATATTGGGCCCAAATTTCCAGATGATAAAACCCAAAACAATGCTTATAGATAAAACAATGATGATAATCTTTTTCATAGTAGCCTTCACAATTATACCTCAAACTTGTACAATACCAGCATGGCTAAAGCCAAAAAATTATCCATAATGGAGAGACTAAAATCAAAGATTCTTCCCACAGCTTTATCAGCCCTGCTTTTTGCCTTGATTATAACCGCCTATCAAAACTTTGTAAGTAATAAATATTACCCGCAAACCTCTGTTGGAGATATTAATATTTCCTTTTTAACAGAAGGCCAGGCTATTAAAAAAGTTGATTCTATTTTTCAAAAAAGGACTCAGCAAAAGTTAACTTTTAAGTGGGCGCAAGGAGCTTTCACCATAGATCTTGCGACCTCATCAGCATCACTAGATTATTCTGCTTTAGAATCTGCTTTTGATAATACCCATCAAGCAGCTTTGTGGAACCAAATCAAAACTGAATTGCAAACTTTACTTTTTCCTACTCTAATCACTCCTAAAATTACTCTGTCTTTAGATAAACAGTTAAATAATATTGCAGATGCTGTAGGGAAAGATGCTCAAAATGCTCAACTTGTCTTTTCTGAAACACCAAATCCTGAAAGCAGCGCCTCTGCTAATATCCAAATCGTGGATGGAATCAATGGACTAGAGTTAAACAAAAATCAAGTTGAAAAAGCAGTAACTAATTTTCTCATATATGGCAAATATAAATCACAGCTGTCGCTTAAGGTTGTTGCCCCCACAGTAACCACTAGTCATGTTACTCAAGCTAAAAAAGCTTTAGAAAAAACCGACCAAAATCCCATTAAATTAGTTTTCAGTAACAAAAGCTGGGCTATTGATGCAAAACAGCTTCTAGCTCTACTCAATCTAACAGATGGGCAAGGTCTACTTTTAGACAAAGAGCAAACAGCCTCTTATCTTAAAAATATTGCTTCTGAAATAGACCAACCAGTCCAGGAAGGCCTGTTTGAATTTAACCCTACTAGCAAAAGAGTTACAGCCTTTAAACCATCACAGATGGGCAGGAAACTAGATTTAGATAAAACTTATCAACTCCTAAATGATAGTTTAGCCTCGCAGGGCGAGGCCCTGGAGCGTAACGCCATTACCTTGCCCGTTGAAACAGTCAAACCTAAAATTGAGACTTCTGATGTAAATAGTTTAGGTATCAAAGAACTTTTAGGCAGGGGTATTTCTAACTTTGCCGGATCTATTCCTAACAGAATCTACAATATTGCCTTAACTGCCTCCAAAATTAATGGGGTCTTAATACCTCCTGGACAAGTTTTTTCTTTTAATCAAACAGTTGGAGATATTTCTGCAGCTACTGGCTTTAAACAGGCATATGTAATTAAAGAAGGAAGAACAGTATTAGATGATGGAGGGGGAGTTTGCCAGGATTCTACCACTCTTTTTAGAGCAGTTTTAAATGCCGGACTGCCAGTTATGAAAAGAACTGCCCATGCCTATAGAGTTGGTTACTATGAGCAAGGCTTTCCTCCTGGATTGGATGCTACAGTTTTTTATCCTTCTGTTGATTTTCAATTTAAAAATGATACCCCAGCTCATATTTTAATTCAAGCTTATACCTCTGGCACCACCTTATATGTTGATTTATATGGCAGCCCTGATGGCAGAGAAGTAACTTTGACAAGACCTGTTATTGCAAACCAAACTCCACCTCCTCCAGAGTTAAGACAAGATGATCCAACTTTACCCAAAGGCACAGTAAAACAAGTGGATTGGGCAGCCTGGGGAGCTTCTGTTTCTTTTCAAAGAACTGTAACTAAAAATGGGGAAACCATTGCCAATGAAACCTGGAGGTCTAATTATAAACCATGGCAAGCTGTTTTCCTGGTAGGAACACAGTAAGATTCATGCCATGTCTTGATGCTCGAAGACTCGCATTAAACCATGGCAAGCTGTTTTCCTGGTAGGAACACAGTAAAATTACCTTGTTTAGATAATAGTATTGTGGTATAATTAGTATTGTTATGCAAACAACAATATCAATTACCAGCAAATGGCAAATCCATATCCCCAAAGCTGCCAGAAAAGCTTTGAAATTAACAAAACCCACCCAACTTGAAGTTGAAACTAAAGGAAATAAACTGGTGCTTACCCCTGTTGAAAGCAAGATTTTAAAATTGGCTGGAAAATATGCCAAGTATGCCAAAGGCAAAAATATTAACTTGGATAAAATTAGGGATTATATTGATTACTCCAAGGCATGAAAATATTTTTAGATACTAATTTTCTGCTTAGATTATTTTTGGAAGATAATAACCAACAGTTTGAAGATTGTCATAAGCTAATATCTCAAATAGAGGCAGGTCAATTTAGCGTCTATACCTCTGGGATTGTCTTTTTGGAAATGAGTTATGTGCTAAAAAGTGTTTATAAGATCCCTTACCAAGAAATAATCAAAATTTTAGACTCCACATTTGAAATCAGAGGCATCACAATTGTTGAAAAAACTAATACTAAGCAAGCTTTGGCAAATTATAAGAAATATGGAATCAAATTTACAGACTGCTTGATTGCTTCCCAATTGTCAAAAGATACTATTTTAATAACTTTTGATGAGGAATTTTCCAAAATCAAGGAAATTGTAGTTAAAAAACCCCAGCAAATATTAGATTCAAATTAAGCTGCAAACCCTGGCAGGCAGTATATCTAGTGGGCACGCAATAAAATTACTCCTAGATGCATACTTTGTTTAAGTTATATAATCTTCTAGTTTCAGACCATATTTTTCAGCTAATTTTTTCATTGCCGCTATATTTCTAATCATTAATCTTAAATTTAAAGGCACGGAAGAAGCTGGTTCATTTGGCCCTTTTGACTTATCTAACCCAAAGCTGTCTAACTGATTAAATAAAGTTCTAAGTAGTAAAAAGTTATCAATCTTGCCATTGATAACCTGTGAGCCTAATTCTCTACCTAAAGCAGACCAAGTCTGCAGCCAAATTGCCCTTCTTTGTACTTTACTGGTTACACCCCTTATATCCAGCACTCTAGTAATAAACTGATTAACAAATTTCGTGCTATTTGTTCCCCTAACTAAACCCTGCAACAAATCTACATCCTCTTGTTGTATCTTTAAATACATACTCCTGTCTATAACTGATAAAGACAGATTTTCTGTATCTAGAGCAATATAATTACCTAAATGAGGATCAGAATGGAACTGGTAGAATTGCCTCTCTTGAGAATCTGTTAGAGCAAACTTAAACTGAAAGGCAAAAAATTTCATTAAAGTAGCAACTATCTCCTTTTTTTGTTCAGGCGAAACTCTATTACTTTTTAGTAATTTGTTTAAGGTTGGACCATTGGCTAAATCTTCTGCCTTTATATCTTTGCTGGTAAATTCCCTTTGAGGAGCATGAAAAACCTCTCTGCCAGCAGCCATATTAAAAGCCTGAATTACAGAGGCAAAATTATCATCATCTGTTACAAAATCAGGATCTTCCACATCTGCTTGACACCAATCCCTACTAACACCTAATAGAAGCTTTGCTACTTTAGCAAAAGAACTATTACCTCTATGTCTTTCAACCCGTGACAATACTGCAGCAGCCAGAGAATAATACTGCTCTACAAACCCAATAGCATTTGCATTTAAAGCCTTAACTACTATTTCTTTTCTTCTCCCGTTGGCGTCAAACCTGGTGGCAGCATAAGTGGTAAATAAACTGCCCCCTCCTAAATAATCCCCGATTTCTAAAGTACTTAATAAGGCTAATAAGGCTGGATCTTTCTGAGACTCATCATATAATCTCTCCCAAAATGCTAGCTTTCCCCTGCCAGGATTAGCATCTAAACTTCTGGATAATCTTCTTTCTACCTCAGGAGAAAATTTTAAAAGCTGAGTAGCCAGTTGAAGCGATCTAACACCTAAAGCTCCACTCATCTCAACTCCTTGGATAATAGCATCAATCGCTGGATTAACTTTAGGACCATTTTCATCTTCTGCATCAACAATATGCCCATTGGTTTCTTCAAACAATTGTCTTTCTAAATTATTTCTTACCTGATAGTAAATTCCATCTGATTGCTGAGCATTAGTATAAAAGTATGAATCAGGCTGGCTGATAAACCTGGCTCCAAAAACTGTTAACTGTCTGGTAGTTGAACTGGCAATTCTTCTTGCTTCCTGTTCAGTTAAAAAATCTTTCCAATCCAGACGTTTACTAAATCCATCATCTGTTTTTTCATCCAGTTCAGATGAATGATACTTCAGCAACTCAGCATAATCAATATTACCTACAGCAAAGTTTTGAAAAAGCATCGGCGAGAGCATATTTGCAGCAGGGAAACTTATTAGTCTTGGTTCTCCTATTAAACATGTTGTTTGAATAATATCTGCCACAAAACCAGGCTTAAGCTTTAAAGCTTTACTTACTAAACCAGCTAATTTTTCACGCCGCTTGGGAGAAGATAACCCACCCGTCACATCAGCCAAAGATTTATGAAGGGTTAACAACCTCTGAGTAGGAGTGAAGTTTCTTAGGATTGAAAATACATCATTAATGCTTCGGAAAGCACCTCTTGATTTTTCGCCAGTAATAAATTTCTGTCCCTCTCTATCATACCTGGCACGGCCAATGTGTTCCAAATTTACTAAATTTAGATTACGCAAAAACCATAGTGTTGCAAATTCAGTAGAACCTTTTTTGGCAACCTCCGAGTCATCAATAGTAGTTTGAATAACTCTATCAAATCCCTCGCTTAACAAACTAGTTACCAAGTCTGCTGCCATAGCTTTTAATACTACCCCTCCTCCTTCAAGATAAGTAACCAATTTATCTCCTAATTTTTCTCTAAATTTCTGATAGTCAACTAAGGTAGTAATTTGATCTGCCACCATCCAAACTCCTTCTGGTCCCAAACTTTCTAAATTATCCAGCAAATACTCAGTTTTATCCTCCAAAGAGATATTTTTGGACTGCAGCAATCTTTTTTGAATAGCCCGTAAGAAATTATCCCTACCAGTTTCAGCCGGATATAAAGTAGTAATAACCTCAGTAAGCGGCTTTAAATCTGCTTCTGTAATTTCCTGACTTAGCAAATTTAAAAATGCTTGGCGATGCTGGGAAAAAAGAATCAAAGCTAAAGCATTATCTGAGAAGATATCGTACTGCTCCTTTGGTGACGCACTAGAACTTCTATCAGGAAAATCACAAGCTTCGTAGGAATTTGCACCTAATCTACCAACCAAACCTAATACAGATGTTCTCAGTTTCTCCCAAGACGAAAGATCCACTGCTTCCTCTCTTCCCAGAAATTCGGAAACTAGACTGACATTTGCCAGCCGGTCAAAGTTGGTAATTCTCAAATTACCAAAAGATGCTCTAACAGACATATGAGGAGCCTCAGGGTGATACACCCAGAAACCATTATAAGGAATGCTATCTTTAAAAGCTAAAAATAAAGGACTGCAAAGATTTGCCAGACCTACTTTAGAAAAAGACGATAGATCAACGCTGCTGCTATTTATTGTATCTTCTAAAAACCGGTAGAACTCATCGCCATCTTGCTGAAATAATATTAAAGCCAAGACAGTTTTGATCTGTAGTTTGGCTAATTCAGCATTCTCCTCTGGATCAATATTTTGCCCCCTCGCTTCTATAACCTGATTAGATTCTAAAATATCTCTCACTGAGTACTTGTTAAAACCAGACCAGTTATCGAATTTATCAGATAAATATTTTATAAACTTTTCTCTACTGGCATCATCTAATTCCTGATGTTTAAAAGTCCTTCTCAAGTTACCAAAAAATAGGCTTATTCTGTTTGTCCAGTCTGCATAAGCCCTCTCATTTGACAAGTTTTGAAAAAAGGCATCAATTTCCTGGTTAATATCACTAAATGGTTGCCATTCGGAAAGTCCAAAATAATCTTTTAAGACATCAACTATTTTTTGATAGTTTTGGACCTCGATACTACCTTCTTCTGAGCCACGTTTTAAAGCATGAAGATGATCTCCAGCTAAACCGACTAGCCCGCCAGTTATCCATCCTTCAAGCTTAATTCCCCTTTCTTTTGCTTCATCCAAAAAACCAGTAATGTGAGAAACATCTATCTCCTCTTTTACTTCGGTTGCAGTATTATAAAATGTATTCTCAATATAAGATAACAGCACATGACCGAGATTACTCTGTTCATTAGAATATAAATTTAAAACGCTCAGTTTGCTTACAATCTCCAGGATGGTGTCACGGTTGACCGGTATTCTTCCGTCAAGATGGTTTGCGGACTCATCATAAAGGTAGTCACGAAGTAATCCAAGGAAGGTATCTACGGGAGGAGAAACAGCAGCTTCTCCAAACAGACCCTCTGACATGTTGCGAAAAAAAGCCATACGAGGGTCTCCAAGCTTAGGATCACTGTTTTCACTTATTTCTACCATCACCTGAGCCACTGTCATAGGATCCTGTAAGGTTTTAAACAAATAGCGGTTATGGCGAACATAACTAGGATAGTGACTAGCAGTTGTTAACCAAGCCAGAATTTGACCTTCTGAATAGCCTGCCTGAGCTAGTCTGCCTTTAAAAAGTTGGTTAAATTGATCTAGCAATTCAAATGTTTGCTGGTAACGTTCTGTGTGATATTTTTCTTCAACATTTAGAGTTCCCAGAAAATCCTGGTAAACTTTTTGCAGGTCTTGAGGGTGAAGCTTGCTGAGAGCTTCTTTCAGATGCCTACCTTGATGTTTTTTCAACCTTTCTCCGATAATTTCTAAATTAGTTGGTTTAATTCGTCCCAGAAGCAGTATTGGAACTGGCTTAACCGCTTTAGCACTAGTTTCATAATTTTTTAGTGAATGTTGCGCCACATTTTGCGAAGAACGCATATACCCTCCTTGATGTTCAAATCCTCTATCTGCTCCTGAAATCTTCTCAATAGCTGGTCCAAAGGCGAAGGTATTTAAATCAGCCTTCGCTCCAAACTCAGAAGCTAAAGCATCGGAAACTCCCTCATGCACCCATGGCACTGTTACATGTTCTGAAAAGCTTCCTGCCTGGACTTTATGTTCAAAGGTCCGGATATAAAGATGTCCTACTTCATGTGCCAGTATTGCTCCGATCTCATCTAAACTGCCTAAGTCATTAATAATAGCTTGAGAAATAAATATAGTTCCATCAGGGGTAACAAAGGCATTAGATTCTTTACCCTTATTCATAATTATTACCCTAGTTTGAATACCTGTACCATTAGTCATTTTATCTACCAAGTTTTGTAAAATTTGAGTTCTTGGCGTATTAACTTCTAAATTACGGGTTCTTGAGTAATATTGAAAACTTTTTTCTATTTGAGTATCAAAGTTACGAACAGTTGTTACTGGGTTGCCTGATTGATCAACTGTCTCTACTGAAACATTGACTGATTTGAAAGGCTTAAGTACAGGGATATTAGTATTCCCGAACTCATTGGTAAGTTGTTCTCTATTTTTCCATCTCTCCAGGCTAATTGGAGATTTAATACTGGGTTGGGGCGATATTTCACTTAGTTCCACAGCCATAGGCAGATATTATTTAGAGTAACATATTTCAGCATCATTTACCTCGTAGGAAGAAGTGTCCTGGTATATACTGTTTACTAAATGATAACTGTAACTGGCTCGCTTGCTTTTGATCATATTGTAGAATGGACTTTACAAATTTACGCAGATTTGTAATACTATATTTACACTAATCAAACCATGAAAAAGAGGCTTCTGTATTATGAATTAGTAAAATATCTTAACCACAAAAACGCTCTTTTAATAACAGGCATGCGTCAAGTTGGGAAAACCACCCTCATGCGTCAAATCTTTGAGGAGATAAAGGAACCTAAATTGTGGTTTGACTTTGATAATCCGCTTGATCAAAAAGTATTCGAAGATGAGGATATAAAGGTAATATATAAAAGGCTCGTTAATATGTATGGGAAAACAGGTAAATTATCAGTATTTATTGATGAGATTCAAAATTTTCCTGAAATTACTAAAGTTATTAAATATCTTATTGACCATCACAGCGTTAAATTTTACCTAACAGGCTCTTCCAGCTTTTATCTTAAAAACCTATTTCCTGAATCATTATCTGGCCGTAAATTCTTATACGAGCTTCCTCCACTCAGTTTCCAGGAATATCTCTACTTTAAAGATATTGTTTCCCTAAAAGAGGCTCAAGATTCTAATTTACAAACCGTAATCAAAAAAAATAGTATTTTTACTCATAAAGCGCATACCGCGGAATATGAGGACTTTCTTGTATATGGCGGTTTTCCAGAGGTGGTAACCACAGAAGACAAAAACACTAAAATAATGGTTTTAAAAAATATCTTTGCATCTTTTTTTGAAAAAGATATTAAGATTTTATCAGATTACAGTGATATCCGGGAGCTCCGCGATATGATCTTGCTTCTGGTACCCCGGACCGGATCAATGCTTGATGTTACCCGCCTGTCAAGCGAACTTGGTATAGACAGGATGAAAATATATAGATTTCTTGAATTCTTACAAGGAACGTTTTTTATTAAGCTTCTTCCTAAATTTAGCAAAAGTATTGATCGGGCTGTAGCTGGAGGAAAAAAGGTTTATTTTACTGATACAGGACTTTTAAATGTTATTGGGAAAGTAAGTGAGGCCCAGGTATTTGAAAATGCTGTTATCAATCAACTCTCAGGTTATGGCAAAGTGAGCTTTTTAAACATCCGCAATACTGCCGAAATTGATGCCATCCTAAATAAAGATACTGCTTTTGAGATAAAATTAACTGGTACCCCGCAAGATCTTTCCAAACTTTCTGCATTATCATCCGAACTTGGGATATCTCAAACCTTTGTAATTTCAAAAAAGTTCCAAGAAAAAGATGGATTTTTATCGCCAACAATATTTTAACTATATGATAACAGTTACAGGTTCACTTGCTTTTGATCATATTATGG
The DNA here is from genome assembly GCA_964500725.1 of uncultured Gammaproteobacteria bacterium. Taxonomy (GTDB): domain Bacteria; phylum Patescibacteriota; class Microgenomatia; order Daviesbacterales; family UBA10151; genus UBA10151. The sequence goes on along the minus strand of CAZCNP010000003.1, from coordinate 105,653 downwards.
ATTATCCAGGCAGGTTTTCTGAGCACATCATGCCAGACAAGATCCATCAGATTAATTTATCTTTTTTAGTTAATACTTTAAGCAAACAAAAAGGTGGGACTGCTGGCAATATTGCCTATAATTTAGCTTTACTCAAAATTCCTGTCGGTGTGATCGGGGCAGTCGGGGTGGATTTTTTAGAATATGCCAAGTTTTTACAAGCCACAGGAGTAGATACCACAGCCATCAAGACTGTTGAAAATAATTTAACCTCCTCTGCTTTTATTATGACTGATAAATCTGATAACCAAATTACAGCCTTTTACCCAGGAGCAATGGATTATACTGATAAATTATCTTTAGAAGAAACAGAAAGTGATTTTGCAGTAATTTCCCCTAATAATCCTCAGGCTATGATTAATTTTTGCGCTCAGTGCCAAAAAACAAATACCCCATTTATGCTAGATCCAGGTATGCAGCTGCCTGCTTTATCTGCTGAAGATCTGCAAAATATGTTAAAAGGAGCCACAATTTTAGTTGGCAATGATTATGAAATAGCTTTATTAAGCGATAAGTTACAAGTGACAAGTGAGAAGTTATTAGAACAAGTTAATATATTAATTACTACTTTAGGAGAAAAGGGTTCTTTGATTCAAACCAAAGACCAAAATATTCAAATCCAGGCTGGTAAAGTTAGCAAAGCAGTAGACCCAACAGGAGCAGGAGATGCTTATAGGGGTGGATTTTTAGCAGGATACAGTAAGAATTTAGATTTGAAGGTTTGTGGGCAAATGGGTTCTGTTGCTGCTTGTTTTGCTGTAGAAAAATATGGTACAACTAATCACACTTTTACACTGGAACAGTTTGCCCAAAGGTATAAAGAAAATTTTGGAGAAGATTTAAAACTATGAGTGATGTCAAAGATAAAAATTTAGCTTCTAAAGGGAAATTAAGAATTGAGTGGGCTGGATCGCAAATAACATATGGATCTTTTGGAAAATCTTTATGTAATGCCATAATTAAGTTATAAAAGTAAATAAAGTCATATTCTCAGCTTCAAAATATCAAAATTGTCGTTATTTACTTTTGTCGTTGGTAAATAAACTTCTTTCATCGGCTGTTGGTAACCTATATCGAACATTGCGTTTAGCTCCAGTCCGTGGGGTAATTTTCGTAAGAAGTCCTTGCTTAACCCACCTATTAAATCTCTTCGAAACTTTTACAGTATCCTCCGTATGTAATATTCCTCGAGCTTCAGTGTTTGTAATATACTTATTTTTAATTAAATAATCAGAAACTTTATCCCATTCATTTGGAGCCTGCTCGTTTAATAAAATTACCCTAACAGCATCCTGAAGATCTGGATATGTCCAAAAAATAGGTGGGTATAAATTTGCTACCTTCATAGTATGACGCATTGCCCGCACACCTTCATTTTGATCAAGATTAGGCGGATCTGGAAATTCACGCAGATGTTTAACCAATAAATCGTTGCGGTACTGGTGTGAGCGTTCGATTCCAATATTTGAAGGGGTAATGTTAAACGGTAACAATCCAGGACTTTCAATTTCTATACGATCTTCAAAAATTCGTATTTCAATATCTCGTTTTGTATGATAATCACGATGGATTACCGCATTGGTTATTGCTTCCTTAACAGCACGCTCAGGAATACTGTATGTTGTTTTAAATCCAGATGACACTCTCATACCCGATTTCAACAACCCAAGAACATACTCATGGGCATCGGTAATCTGTTTTACAATTGGGCCATTTATGTTCTTTGGAGTCCCTATCCAATTTAATGTTTCTTTAGTAATTGTCTCTCGATTTCCTTCAATTTGGAAAACTCTCACAGAACACTTTGTCTCTAAAAGATCATTTGGAAACTCAGCAAATAGCAATACGGCAGCTCTAGCTGGAAGTAACTTTCCATTTTCATTTTGTCTAGCTAATCCTGTTTTTTTCAAAATTAGTTCAATTTTGTTCTCAGCAATGCCTCTTTTCCTCCTCCAATCCTCGTAAAAATCGGTTTTTATCAGACTAAAATCAACTTCCACGAGTTCTCTATCTGATCTAGAAAATCCTTTCACATATGCAAGATGTAAAATATCTTGAGGATTGAGCATCTTATTACCCCGCTCAAGACGAATCCATACATGGTTTTCGTAATACCTAAATCCATCTCCAACCTTTGGTATCGAAAGTAACCCAATTCTTTTTTCATTCCCGGCATCTACTAAAACAGGCAGCCAAATTCCAGATATTGGAGGGTAAATCTTTCTGACTGACCGACCAATTTCATCGTAAAGTTCTATATTTTCCTCTATTCCAAAAATTCTATCTATTCCTCTGAGTTTTGTTTTTTGTGGGTCATCTATTCCTAAAATTATCGTTCCACCATCTGTATTAGCCATAGCCACAATGGATTGGAGCGTTTTATCAATTCCTTCGTTTCTACTACCAAGACGCTTGAATTCAATTGTTCGAGATTCAGAAGGAACAGATAAAATATCTTGTATTAATTTGTCGTTACTCATATTTTTACCCCAATAACTTTTGTTGCGCAGACCAATTTTAGCAAAATCCTTGCATTTAAGATACAAAGTAACTATTATACTTAACGTCATACTTATACCCAGATAAGAATTTATGAAATCAGATATTAAAGATTCTAATTTAGCACCAAAAGGTAAGTTAAGAATTGAGTGGGCTGGGTCTCAAATGAAGGTGTTAAATCTGATAAAAGAAAGGTTTGCTAAAGAAAAACCCCTCAAAGGCATTACTCTTGGTGCTTGTTTACATGTAACCTCAGAAACAGCAAACCTTTTAATCGCTTTAAAAGAAGGGGGAGCAAATCTAGCTTTATGTGCCTCCAATCCCCTGTCTACCCAAGATGAAGTAGCAGCATCTTTATCTGAAGATTTTGATATTCCTACCTTTGCCATCAAAGGTGAAGATAAAGACACTTACTATAAACATTTAAATGAAGTTATGGATACTAAACCTCAAATTACCATGGATGATGGGGCTGATCTGGTAACTTTGCTTCATACTGAAAGAAAATCCCAACTTACTGAAGTAATTGGCTCATCTGAGGAGACCACCACAGGAGTTATAAGGCTTAGGGCTATGTTAAAAGATGGAACCTTAAAAATTCCAGTTATTGCTGTAAATGATAGTAATACCAAACATATGTTTGATAACCGTTATGGCACTGGCCAATCTACTATTGATGGAATAATAAGAGCTACTAATGTTTTACTTGCTGGGAAAAAGTTTGTGGTAGTAGGCTATGGCTGGTGTGGCAGGGGGCTTGCTACCAGAGCAAGAGGGATGGGATCACAGGTTATAGTAACAGAAGTAGACCCACTAAAGGCTTTGGAAGCAGTTATGGATGGATTTGATGTGATGCCAATTGAGGATGCTATTAAAGTAGCAGATATAATTTGCACAGCCACAGGCAATAAAACAGTAATTTCAGTTGAGCATTTCAAAAAAATGAAAGATGGAACAGTTGTTTCCAATACCGGACACTTTAATGTGGAGTTTGATTATGAAGGTTTAGTAAAAATTGCCAAAAATAGAAGAATTCTTAGAGACCATTTAGAAGAAATTACCCTGGATACTGGAAAAAAGATCTTTGTGCTGGCTGAAGGAAGACTGATTAATTTGAGTGCAGCAGAGGGCCATCCACCTGATGTAATGGACATGTCTTTTGCCAACCAGGCTTTGGCAGCAGAATATTTAGTCCAAAATAAAGGCAAACTAGAAGTAGGAGTTTATACTGTTCCTCAAGAACTTGATGATATGATTGCCAAACTTAAACTGGAGTCACTAGGTATTTCCATTGATACTCTAACAGCAGACCAAAAGAAATACCTAGCCTCCTGGAACGAAGGAACATAAACAACTTATGTTGCCAAAACAACATACAATGGCTCTACTTTGGTAAGATATTCATTCAAATATCCTAAAGTTACTTATGTTAAAATTCAATCATCTTAATGGCTAAAATAGGATTTACTGAATCAGAAATAATCGAATTCAAGGTATCATTAAGTGAATTAGACGCAGGCGGAGAAACTATTTGTGGTTTTACAAACCAAAAAGGAGGCACACTCTACTTCGGGATTAGAAATGATGGAGAGGTAGTGGGCATACAAACAATTGGAGAGAAAACTCTTATAGATGTTGCTCAATTTGTTTTTGACAACCTTGAACCCCAAAAAATATTAAGTGTTACTAAAGAAAATATAGGTGGCCTTGAGGTAATTAAAGTAATAGTTGATAAAAGTTCTACTCCCTATCATACTTTTCGTAAAAAACCATACATTAGAATTGGAGCTAGTACTAAGTCTATGCCCCAAGAAGAATACCAGTACCGATTGATGTATTACAAAAGTACTAATAAAGATTATTCTTCAACAACGCTGACTGATTTTAACATATCCGATCTTTCTCCTGAAGCTATCTTAGAACTAAGAAAACTTTTGATTCAATCTGCTAGATATGAGGTTAATATAACAACTCTTTCTGATGAACAGCTACTTAAAGACTTACTACTAATGCAGGATGGCAAGCTAACAATTGCAGCCTTGATTTTATTAGCTACAGAGGCTACTTTAAGCAAAGCACTGCCCTATGCAGAGGTAAGATTTGGATATAAAGTTAACGAGGCTGAAATAAGAAATCAAGATACAGTTATATTCAAAGGAGGATACCTTCTTTACTACAATACAATCTGGGAAAAAATCCAGGCAAGAAATTTAAACGTCAGTATACCTCTAGGTATGCGGGTTATTGAACGAAGGGCGTTCGATGAACAATCTATCCGTGAAGCATTAAACAACGCAGTTATTCATAGGGATTATTTACTCTCCGAAAGTAGTTTTGTAATGCAATACCCCACTAAAATAGTCATCAAAAGCCCTGGTGGCTTCCCCGAAGGAATTACCATACATAATATTATTTCCGAATCGAAACCTCGTAATAAACTAATTGCCGATATGTTATTCAAATGCGAACTCGTGGAACAATTTGGGAATGGAGTAAATTTAATGTATAAGAATCAACTGTCACTAGGCAAAAATCCTCCAAATTATAAGAATTCCACCGATGAAAGGGTTGTCCTAGAATTAGATGGCAATATTCAAGACGTGGAGTTTGCAAAATATGTTTTGAAAATTGCTGATAGTAAAAATAAAGATTTTAATGACGAAGAACTACTTATTCTTCATAAAATTAAGAGTAATGAGCAACTAGCACCAAACTCCATAACAGAACAATTATTGGAACTCGGTTTAATAGAAAAAATCGGATTTTCAAAATATATGCTTTCAAAACAGTATTACACAGATACCAATCAAAAAGTAAAGTATACCAAGAAAAAAGGGCTTCCTAAAATCAAAAATAAAGAATTAATATTACAACACTTAAGTAATTTTGAGTCTGCTACAAAAAGAGATTTCGCTGAAATGTTCAAATTTGAGCTATCAAGCAAAAATATCTCTAATCTACTGGAAGAGCTAAAACGAGAAGACAAAATCTTTTTTGAAGGCACACCACGATCTTCTAAAGGTGTTTGGATGCTCGTTAATAAATGATCAAGGAGTTTTAGGTAGTTTAAAGAAATTTTGAAGCTAAATTTAGGTAGTTTTAGGTAGTTTAAAGAAATTTTGAAGCTAAATTTAGGTAGTTTTAGATTCTACTTCATCGATCATCTTGCTGTAACCCTAACTTGCATCCTGTAAATAAGAAAAGCCCATTTTGGCAGCCTTAGAAGCAGTCTAGCCACACAAATTTTTGTTTAGTTGATTATGGGTACCAATATCCACAAAATAGGCTGTATCTTCAAAGACATAATACACCACTCTAACATCTCCAGTTATGGAAAACGCTCTGTGGCCTTGTAATCTACCACCTAATGCATGATCGAGCAGAATTGGATCGTCTGGATTTTCAGCAAACTTTTTTACTCGTTCATCAAATTTCTTGTGAATGTTAGGTTTGGAAGAAAATCTTTTTTTAAAAATCTTGATGAAATCATGAGTAAATTGAACTTTCATGAATGCAGGAGAGATAAAAGTTCATCAATGTTTTTAGCTTGTGTAATATTTCTTCCAGCTTTTATATCTGCAACTGCTTTTTTAAACTTCTTCTCAGTAGCAGGAGAAAGATGAGTTATTTCTTCAACCTCCTCAACTTTCAAACTAAATTCTCTTTTGGAAAGTTTAGTCAAAAGCACCCGGATTGTTTCCTGAATGGAGGAAAATCCCAAATCAGCAGAAACCACTTCTGCTGATCTTTTCAATTCTTTAGACATAGGAACCTGAACAATTACTCTTTGCATAATACAATTATATAGTTTTTGTATGCAATATTCAAGACCTATCTTTAGAAATCATCATTTCCTTCCCATCGATCAGCAGAACTACTTAGTTGCCTAATACGATCCAGAATGCTCACGATTACTGTCTCGCCATATGTCCTACCAACCTCATCAAGATCAGCATTGTAAGCTAAGGTTTTATAACCTTCTTTATCAACTAAAGCTAAAACTGGCTGCTCAGTCCACTTAGTCACTAATGGCTGCTCAGAAAAATTGACAATTCTTTGCTGATAAGGGAAAATGCCATACACTAATTCTGTTCCATTATAAATATGTCCTAATCTAACAAGCGGTCTTGCTTGTTGTTCGCTTTTAACTGGTGCGTAATTCAAAATTTCTCGTTTAATTTCTGTTAGAAATTCCATATTTTCACCTCCTTTCAAACCATTAAAAAACCTCTCTTTTAAAAGAGAGGTTAAATTTATTTCCTTCGACTTCGCTCAGGACAAATCCTCCCTTTGTAAAGGGTTGGGTGTAGCACCGTATTTTTCAGATCGGTTGCTGGGTAGCTTAACGAGCCAATTCTCTATCTACCACTCTTGATTTTGAATATTAAATTGTAAAGATACTTTAAACCAAACACTTACCCCTGTCAAGTCTTGACAATGCTCCCAAAAAACCATACTAATAATAGTATGCTTAAAGAAGCAGATAGGGGTGTACCTTTTGCAGATATTTGGGTAGCTGAAAATCTATCAAGAGTTGGAGAAATGATTCCCAGACTAATGGATGCAATTGCAATAAAGTGCACACACCCTGATGGCCATATTGCCTGGACTGCAGGAACTACTTGGGGACCAGTCCATGGCTTTTTCCTTCCTGCACCTGTAGGCCAAACTGTACAAGAGCAAGTTTGGGTTACACCTTTTGCTGAATTAGGCTGGCTTAACGGTAATATCAACAATCAAGATATTAAATATAACCTAAGAGAGCGCTTAGGCCGTTATACTTATTTATGGACACCTGCACTACCTGATTTACAAATCAGTCATATAAGAGGTTCTAATGGAGAACATCTGTTATTTTTTACCAGAGATTTGCCTATAGAACCTGATAATCCTTTTGTTAATTCTCAATCTACTAACGGAAGAGTCCAGCATCATCTTGCTCACTCTTTTGCACCAGTTTTGGTATAAATAACCATTATGCGCTTTTTTTAGATTTGAAAAATCGCAAAGAATCAACCTTAAAAATATTAATATATGAGATTCTTTATAGCTTTAGAAATACCAAGTGATAAAAGAGCACAGTTTCAAGCTATCCAGACATCTTTGCATACATTAATCCCTCAAACCAGATTAACAGATTTAAACAAGGTTCATTTAACTTTAGCCTTTATCGGAGAACAATCTGATCTATTCATAAATCAACTTATCAATATTATCAAGACTGCTTCTTTCCAAATTCCTCCTTTCGAGGTTGCTCCTGCCTATATTGATGGGTTTCCCACCATCCATAATCCTTCTGTTTTATGGGTGGGAGTTAAGGGGGATGTTGGTAAATTATTTTTGATGCATGAAAGAATTAAAGATGGGCTTAAAGCTTTAAAGTTACCAGCAGATGAAAGACGGTTTGTGCCTCATATTTCTATTGCTAAATTAAATAGTCACTTTCAAATAAATACAGACCTTGAAAGGGACCTGGAAGAAATAATGGTTAAAAACTTTGAGCCAATTCAGATTTCATCAATAAAACTATTTGAATCAGTCCCATCTGAAGGCTTTCATAAACACAATACTTTAGCAGAGATAAGGCTTATCTAGAGCGCCGTCTGGATTGGTATCTGCGCAATGCCAAGATTGCTATTACGCCTCCTATACCAATTACAGTCGCTCCTATTACATATTTTATGTTACCACCCTTAGGCTCCAATCCTATTTCCAGAGGACGTTGAATACCTAAGAGACCAAGCGCATTATCAAGCAATTGTTCGTCATAAGGCCTTATTGCTTGTCTGACTATTTCCTTTTTAATTTCTTCAGTGGTAGAAATCTGGGTACCTGTTCCCCCAATTAACATAATCTTTGGCTCCTTTTTAATATCTAACTCATCTACAATTTTTTGGAACTTTCCCAAGAAACGCTCTAAAGCTGGTGTATACAAAGGAGCAACTTCTACTGCTCTTGATTCTGCCTTAATAAGACGCTCTGCGTCTGACAAGCTTAAAACCTGGGCAAAAACTAATACATTATATATGCCTGATTGACCGCTAATGACCGCCTTAGGTGAATATTTTCCTTCATACTGAAGCAGCCTGGCCCGGGCATCATTATCTATAAGTCTGGTTACTCTATCACCTGGTATTTGATCTGTACCTGAAGAAATATGAAATCTTAAACTTGGTACTTTAGGCCTGCTGGTTGGGAAAAACACTCTTCTGATTCTACCTGTAAAGTTATCTTTTACTCTTTCCATAATTTTGAAAAACCTTTATCTGCTAATTCCTGCAGCCATTTTGGCCTGTCAGGATGAAGACAAACTTGACAATATGCTTTCTCACAAAAAGAGATCTCAGTAGTCCTTAAAATTCTTTCTATTTTATCTTTTAAAAAGTTTTCTAGATTTTGGGCAGTTAAAAGATCAAACTCCTCATAAAAAGACTCATTTTTGGGATCTTGCCAGAACCTGACTTTAAATCTAACTCTAGAATAACCTGACTCTTGCAGGTCTTGAGCACAAAGAAGGGTATAAACTTTAGGCATCAAATCCATATCGATATTCTTTTGGGCTCTTTCCAAATCTTCAAAATATTTATAATCAACCACCTCAGGTATTCCATCTTCACCCATTTCTATAGCATCCGGGGCTCCCCATAATTTTAAAGATTGCTGTGAAGCTATAACCCTTTCCCAAAAAGGTTTAGGCCTTTGAGAAATAGCAGTTTGAACATATTTTTTATATTTGCCAGCTAAATTTTCAGTATACTTTTTAAATATTTCCTGAGCCTTTAAGATAGTTTCTTCAGTCAAAAATTCTATTTGAGCACCATAAAAGGAATTTTTACCCCGCTTTTCCACATCTTCTCTGATGATTCTTTCTGCAGCTTTTACTAAATTTTGCAGGTATTCTGGGGGCTGATCATAAGCTTGTGTTTGATGAAGCTTTTTCATAGCTATGTCCAAAAGTGTTCCTATAACTTGATTTGCATTACCTTCTGCCAGTTCATATTTTTTACCTAAATGGTGTTTTACAAAGAAAGAAAATACACATCTATCATATTCATGAAGATCTCCCAAAGAAAAACAATGAGTACGGGGGATATTATCAAAAGCCATGTACCTAAAATAGCTTATCTTTATAGATACTACAAGATCTCTCTTCTGGAGCAATCCAGATCAATATTTTATGTCAGTACATTGTCAGTACATTTGTGGTATAATAATCACATGAGAAAAGTATTTAAAAATGGTAATTCTTTGGCCGTCACAGTGCCTAAAGTTTATGCCCACCAGCTCTCTATCAGGGATGGGTCACAAGTAGAGTGGAAGCAGACAAATGAAGGCCTATTGTTGGTTCATGAAAAAAGAATCAAGAAGCCTACTGATATCGACCCCGAAGTAGCAAAGATTATTAAAAAACTCTCTAAAAAATATGCAGGGGTATGGCAAGACTTAGCAAGAATATAATCCACTATTTATCTGAAGCAGAGGTGGTTGCTATTAATGAAGAGATGGTTTCCCAATTTGGTGGTATCCATGGTGTCAGAGATTTATCATTACTCAAATCAGCTGTAGGTAGGCCTCAAATGTCAGTTGGATTCCAGGATGCCTATAAATCCATCTTTGATAAAGCTGCTGCACTTTTGCATTCTATAATCAATAACCACCCTTTTTTAGATGGCAACAAAAGAACTTCCTTTTTTTCTGCTATTACATTTCTGGAAAAGAATAAATGGAGTGTAGAATTTAAAAGAAAAGAGGCTGTTAAATTTGTCAGAAAAGCCCACGATCAAGATTATACAGTTGAGCAAATCTCCAAATGGCTAAAGATGCATTCTGTTAAAATGTTCTCATGATAATTCTTGGTATCGAGACTTCTTGTGATGAAACAGCAGCTGCTGTATTGCAAAAACAGGGAGATCGGATAACTATTTTATCCAATGTGGTGGCTTCATCAGCTACCTTACAAGCTAAATATGGAGGAATAATCCCAGAACAGGCAGCCAGAGAACAAATCAAAAGTATTATTCCAGTGATAGAAACAGCGATTAACGATTCAAGATTTAAGATTAATGATATAAATGCTATTGCTGTTACCTTTGGTCCTGGACTGATCGGTTCTCTTTTAGTAGGAGTTGAAACTGCCAAAACTTTAAGCTTAATCTGGGAAAAACCTTTAATCCCAGTAAATCATTTGATTGGACACTTCTATGCAAATTGGATTGGCAAGGAAGTACCTAAATTCCCCTGTCTTGGACTCCTCGTCTCTGGTGGGCATACTGACCTGGTTTTATTTGAAAATCACGGAAAATATAAATACCTTGGTGGTACTAGAGATGATGCAGCTGGTGAGTGTTTTGATAAATGCGCCAGGCTTTTAGGGTTGCCTTACCCAGGAGGGCCTGAGATTAGTAAGTTAGCCAAACAAGGTAACCCAACCAAATTTAATCTACCAGTACCTATGAAGGGCAGTAAAGACTTGGATTTTTCCTACTCTGGCTTAAAAACGGCAGTAGCTAATTTAGTTCGGAGCGAAAAAGATAAAGCAGACTTGGCTGCAGCAATTGAAGAAACTATTGTAAAATCATTAATAGATAAGATTATTTTAGCAACCAAAATATACCCAGTTGAACAAATTATGATTGCAGGAGGAGTGGCAGCTAACCAGAAACTGGTTAGAAATTTACAATTTACAATTTACAATTTACAATTGAAAACAAAATTACATGTACCACCTCCAGAGCTTTGCACAGATAATGCAGCCATGATTGCAGCTGCAGCTTTTTTTAATTACCATCCGGTTAACCCCTTAATCCTGCAGGCAAATCCTGGCTTATCCTTGACGTAAATTGCTTAAAGGAGTAAACTTATAGTTTATGCAGGAAAGAGAACTATTTGACCGTCTCAACAAAGACTGGAATCAACCTGGTCTGCCAGGATCTGATACCATCAGGTTATATTTTCCATATGATCACACCCACAAGAGACAACGAGGAAATGTTACCTCTGTCCTGGCAATAACAACACCTCCTTCTGTATATGACACCAGACTGAGGGTGGTAATTGTCAATCCAATAACAAACATGGTCCATATTGTCTTTGAAGATGATCATGGCGAAAACGGGATGGCTTCTTATAATTATAGGGAAGTACGGGTGGTGCTCAGCCAAACCAACAACCGGATAATTGTTCTATAATATAGTTAAAAGCGCAATTTATGGACAAAATTTATGATCAAAGCAAAGTTGAAGATAAATGGTATAAACTCTGGGAAGATAAGGGGTATTTTAAGCCTGAGATAAACCCGGAGGGCAAGCCTTTTACTATTATTTTACCTCCACCAAATGCTAATGGCAGTTTGCATTTTGGCCATGCTATGTATGTAGTGGAGGATATTTTAATACGTTTCTACCGCATGAAAGGCTTTGCTGCTTTATGGCTGCCTGGTGAGGACCACGCTGGTACTGAAACCCAATTTGTATTTGAGAAAAATCTTGCAAAAATTGGCAAATCCCGTTTTGACTATGACAGGCCTACCCTCTATCAGATGATTTGGGATTTTGTGGAAGAAAACAGAGGCAATATGAGGGTACAGATGAAAAGAATGGGCTTTTCTCTGGACTGGAGCAGACTTAAATATACCCTTGACCCTGATATTGTCAAAATTATTTATCAAACTTTTAAAAAGATGTTTGATGAGGGTCTGGCTTACCGTGCTAACAGGCTGGTCAATTACTGCACTAAAGATGGCACCAGCTTTTCTGATTTAGAGGTTTTATATGAAGATAGAACTACCCCACTTTATTACATCAGATATGGACCATTAACCTTAGCCACAGTAAGACCGGAAACTAAATTTGGGGACACAGCTGTGGCTGTACACCCAGATGATAAAAGATACCAAAAATACATTGGACAAACCATCGAGATAGAAACAGTTTTAGGCCCTGCCAAAATTAAAGTAATTGCAGACAAAGCGGTTGATCCTAATTTTGGAACAGGTGTTATTAAGGTAACTCCGGCTCATGCTCCGGTGGATTTTGAAATGGGGCAAAGACATAATTTAGAAATAAAACAGGTAATTGGCTTTGACGGCAGGTTAAATGAAAAAGCCGGCAAATTTGCCGGCATGAGAGTCAAGGAAGCGAGATATGCCATTGCTCAAGAGATGCAGGACAAGGGCCTGCTTGAAAAAGTGGATGAAAATTATAAAAACAGAGTTGGTGTTTGTTATAAATGCGGCACAGAAATAGAACCTCTACCTTTGGAGCAGTGGTTTATTAAAATGGAAGGCTTGGCTAAAAAAGCTATTGAGGTAGTCAAAAACAAAGAAATAAAAATTTATCCAAAAAACTGGGAATCAACTTATTTTAATTGGCTCAAAAATATCCGGGATTGGAATATTTCCAGGCAAATTGTTTGGGGAATGCAGATTCCAGCCTGGTTTTGCGGGCAATGCAAACAGTGGACAGTTACAGAAGGAGAAACTCCCCAGGCTTGCAACAATTGCGACAATGTTACCTTAGAAAGAGATACTGATGTGTTTGATACCTGGTTTTCTTCCGGGCAATGGCCCTTCGCTACGCTCAGGGCAAGCCAACCTGAAGATTTTGAGAAGTTTTATCCTACAACTGTTATGGAAACTATGTATGATATTTTACTTTTCTGGGTAGCCAGGATGGTAATGTTAGGAATCTATACTACAGGTAAAATACCTTTCAAAAATATTGTCCTGCATGGCAAAGTTTTAGATCCTCAAGGCAAAAAGATGAGTAAATCCAAAGGCAATGTGGTTGATCCTATTGATATTGCCAATCAATATGGAGCAGATGCTTTAAGGATGGCTTTGGTGTATGGAACTGCTTTTGGACATGATCAAGCTTTATCTCACCCAAAACTTCAGGCTATGAGAAATTTTACTAATAAACTGTGGAATATAGGCAGGTTTATTATTGATTTTGCTCCTGAGGAGGCAAAACATTTAGATCCTAATATAAACATTAAGATAGCCAACAAAGATGACAAAGATATTTTGGAAAAGCTATCTGCAACTATTAAAACAGTTTCTCAGTCTATAGAGTCATACAGATTTCATGATGGGGCAGATGCTTTATATGAATTTATCTGGCATGAATTTGCAGATAAATATATTGAAAGCTCAAAAGATAGAAGAGTAGAAGCTCAACCTGTTTTAGAGTATGTTTTTAGAACCTGTTTGGAGCTTTTACACCCATTTATGCCATATATTACAGAGGAACTTTGGCAGAAGTTACCTCATAAAGGAGAATCTATAATGATAACAAAATGGCCTGAGGCTAATTAACCGCAGAATTAACGCAAAAATACCGAACAACTTATTCTTTTGGAGCTTCTTTATCACTTTCAGTAGCTCCACCTTGGGCTTGTTCACCCTCTGCTGGGGCTTCACCTTCTGCAGGAGCACCTTCTTCGCCTTCAGCAGCAGGAGCAGCAGCACCCTCTTCAGCGCCAGCTGCCTCTGCGGCTGCAGCTTCTGCGGCTGCTTCCTCCATTTGTTTCTTCATCTCTTCAGTAATGGCTGGAGCAAGTTTAACAACAATCTCTTCTTCTCCTGCGCTTACTGTTAATTTACTTCTATCAAATTGCAGCTGCCCAACAGTGATAGCATCATCAATATTTTTCAAAGATGTAATATCAACTTCAATCTTTTCTATTAAATCAGTAGGCAGAGCTTCTACTTCTATCTCATTTAAAGTTTGCAGGACAATTGTCTCGCCCATATGAACTGATTCTGGCTGCTCTCCAATCAAAACTAAAGGAACAGGCACTTTAACTTTTTGAGTCAAATTAACCTGGTAAAAATCTATATGCACAGGATCTCCTGAAACTGGATCATACTGGACTCCTTTTATCATTACAGGTCTTACCTTCTCTGTTCCAATCTTTAAATCAATCAAACCAGTCTCTCCTGCTTCTTTAAAGGTTTTAAGGAAAGTTTTACCATCTACTGAAACTGCTTCAGTTTCTATCCCCTTACCAAACACATGACCAGGAAGCTGGCCATTCTTTCTCAAACTTTTAACTTTTTTACCAAGGATTTTTCGTTCCTCAGCATTTAAACTTAATCTATCCATATTTTAGGTGAAGGTAATTTACCACATTTGAGCTTGCGGAGCAAGAGTTAGGCCAATCCCAAGATAATTACCCCTACAAGCAAGATAATTGATCCCATTAAAACCTGAAGTTTTGCTGCTGGTATTGTAACCTCTTTAAAATAAAATAACCCCCACAAAACTGCTACTGCTGTGGCAATTTGACTGATAGGCCCTGCCTTAGATAAACCAATTAAGGATAAAGAGATCAAAGATAATAAATTACCCATGTTCCAAATTACACCACTTAATAAACCTGCTTTAAAAATCTCTTTAGAAAATTTGGTTCTGCTAAAAATAGTAACCATCATGGCTGTAACAAAAATACCAAGCCCTGTAGAAAAGAATGCCTCCCCTGTTGTAACATGGCCAATTTTTAATGGCACCAGCTGGCTGCCAAATATTAAACCAGCCACTACTCCAGCAAGCAATCCTTTTTTTATATTCAAAGCTTGATTGCTTCCAACTGTACTTACCAATACAACTCCTAAAATAATTAGCATTACACCAACAACACCTAATAATATGCCTGCAGGCAGCTCTCCAAAAACTAATGCTCCCCATAAAAAGGAAGATATTACCACCAAAGAAGAAAGTAGTGGAACTGCCCTGCAAAGCCCCAAATTAGAAATAGCACTCAAAGCCAGTAAATTAGCAATTGCCCACATTACTCCTGCAAAGATTCCATAGATATTTGGTTTTAAAGGATAACCTAATATTAAAGATAAAACCAACCCGGAGATTAAAATCCCCACAGACATAAAAGCCTGAAATAATACCAGCTTACTTGATTTAGATATTTTAAAAGGAACCATAAAGGTTCCCCAAGCTAAAGCTGCTCCAACCGCAGCAAGAATGCCCGAATATTCCATTACTTGCTAAATTGTACTTCAAAACTCCTATCTTTAGATAGATCTGTAGAAATTGTATGTTCTTGTGGGCCGATTACTTTAGTTTGGCCAGAAACCACTTTGTAACTTAATGGATAGGTAATTGTCCATTTGAAAGGATCTTTTAAAGTCCCTGCTTGTTTTACAACATCCAACCTGTAATTAGCTCTGCTATCTTTAAAATCTAATTTGATAGGAACTGTATAATCCAAAACTAGGGTCTTCTGCTCCTTAGGAGCAAGTTCTAACAACAGAGAATAACCTGATCTGCCATAATCTACAAAGCTTGTTGCCTCTTTGGTGATATCTGTCTCCCCCCATAAAACTCTGGTGAGTGCTGACCCAAATGGCAAATACACCCTCATTCTATTTTTGTATTTTCCCCCAGGAAAAGTATCAGAGGGGCTTCTGTTTGTATAATTTACCCTGAGTCTGTGTTTGACTTCTCCATATTTTCCTACTACTGTTTCTAAATTGTAGGCTCTTTCTAGATAATAATTAACTTTGTTTGCTCCTAAATTAGCTTCAACCAAGCTTAAAAAGTCATTGTCTTCATTTTGAGCAGATTGCCTAGGCATAGCTTGGGCCCAATTTTGGGAAAGTATAAAAGAGAAATCTTTAGGATCATTAAGGTAAACACTAATGTGTTTTTCCTCTAAAGATTTACCTAAACTAGAAACAATCTTTGGCCAGAAATTCTGTTGAGGCAAGAAAAACATTTTATTAAAAAGCTCATTAGTCAAGGCTGTTAGAAAACTTTTTTTGGCTTGTGACCCGGGAAAGAAACTCAACTCAGCATAAGAAATTGCCCTCTCAAACAGGTTTTCAATAGTAATCTTTTCTTTATAATCCGGCAATTCCAAAGAACCAATATTAGATAGCAAATCCTCCATCGCAGAAATATCCAAAGCTATTACCCCCTCTACCCTTTCCCCTGTTTCTTTTGTATAAAACCACTCAGCTTGCCTGGCGCTGGTAGGAAAGTCTGGCTCCCAATTTGAGTCTCTTAAATACCAATAGTTTTGCCCTAAATCAGTTTTTATTTCTTTGGGAGGTTCAACCTGAATACCCAGTTGTCCATCTATAGTATAAATATCATTAACATCCAGCTTTTTTAATTTACCGCCCTCTAAAGAAACCTTGGCAAATGAACCAATAAAACCACCAGCCGGCCGCAATTCCATATTATTTTGCAGCAGTATTAAATAGCTCCTGCTGCCATCCATCGCCACCAGCTTGGGTAGTAAAATGCTCATAGTTTGAGCTTTATTTGCCAAATCTGTATAAGAACCTAACTTTTCAGAAATACCAGCCACCCTAAAGGCAAGTATTTGAGGAAGATTTTTAGTAAAATTTTCATTTTTTAAAATAGCTGAGGCCTTAGACAAATCCTCAGTAGCTGCAGATAACTCTGCTTGTGCCTCATCAAAATATTCACCCGGAGATTCATTTAACTCCCCTGTTACCGCTTTCAAGCTTTGCAGAAGCGCCCTTGTGCCTAAAATTGTGCTTTTGGCAGAAGTTATTGACAGATTAGACAAAGTCAAAATCCGTTCTCCTGTTTCAAATTCTTGTTTTAATAACCCTGTACTTTTAATAGGCTGCGCTATTTCAAAAACCGATTTGGCTATTTCTACTCCCTCCTCTGCCTGCTTAATGCTTTGTAAACCTTGTTCAAACTCCCCCTCTTGCAAGCTTTTTAAACCAGCGCTGAGCTGGGACCTAAAAGTCAAAATCCCCCATCCCAGCAGCAAGCTTGGCCAAATTAAGGCATAAGTCACCAGAGAGATAAGCAAAACTAGATATATTTTGGACAAAGGTACAGACAGTCTTGTTAAGATCTTGTTTTTTGCTTTAGGTGTCCCCTCTTTTTTCTCCGGCTTTAGCTCCTCCAGCAGCTTCTTTTTTTCTTCTCCTAAGGCCTCCTTTTCCGGTTCAACTTTTTCTAGCGCTACATCAGCCTGATCTTTAAAACCTGAGACTTCTATTTCCGGCACCTCTATCTCGTTATCCTTAAAATAACTTAAAGTATGTCTCAAACCTGCAACCAATTTTGATTTGGGGCGCCAATTTAAAAATTGAACAGTCTTTTCCAAGTTTGGAGTTGGCCAAGGAGGCAATGGTGTGGGAGCAAAATCCCTTGTTTCATACCAAATAGGGTCCAGCAACACCTGCTTTATCTCTGCCACCTTAATCGGATCAAGCTCTACCCCATCAAAAATCTTTTGGGCAGTACTTCCAGCCAGCATAGTTTTAATTAATAAATCTACAGCATCAGATATATAAAGAGCTCTTGATGAAAACTCTAAAGTTACATCCTTTTGCAAGCTATCTGTTAAAGCCTGTTGTATTAGCTTAACTATTGGGTCTTTGCCAGCAAACTCCATCCTGGGCCCGTAAACACTTCCTAACCTGACTATCCTGGCATTCAATTTATGCTCCGAGGCAAACCTGGCAACTTCTTTTTCCACTTCCTTTAACCACCTCAATCCAGCTGAGCCTTGCTTCTCCTTATCATAAAGATCAATTGAGGAAACCAAAAGACACCTGCAAGTATACTTTTCAGCAATATCTAATACCCTTTTTAACCCAGCTTCCTCCGTAGGAACTATAAAAATATAATCAAGCCTAGGTAAATCTATTTCCAGTCTTTCAGGGGATTCTATTAAAAGATGGAAGTCTTTATTTTCTGTTGCTTTGTGGAGGTTTTGTCTTTTCCCCTTCTTTAGGTCATCTATTCCTACTATTTGTATACCCTTCTCCAGTAACCTGTCAACTAAATGGGACCCTAAAAATGAAGCAGCCCCCACAACTAAAGCTACAGGGGTATTTCGCGAAAGGGAAATGCTATTTTTTCTATTGCTATTTTCGGTGATTTGGTCCACGCGTAAATCGTAGCATTCTATCACATAAAATCAATAGAGATAAACGGTGACGATCTATGTCAATTAGCGAGAATCTAGGGCAAGATTAGCCAATCTATCAGCTTTAGTATTTTGCGCCCTTGGCACATGGGTGTGAACTACCCCTCCTAATTGCTGACTGAGTAGCCTGATTTTTTCTATTAAAGGCTTAAGGTGTTCACTTTTTACTTTAAATCTTCCTGACAGCTGCTCTACTACTAACTTTGAGTCAGCAAAAAGCTCCAGCTCTATTTTCATCCTGTCATACTTTCCTTTTATATACTTTAAGGCCTCGTAAACCGCGGTATATTCTGCCACATTATTAGTTGTAATACCGATATATTTACCTTCCTCGTAAATTAAGTTTCCACTTCCGTCCGAGAGCGTGTAACCATAGCTTGAGGGCCCGGGATTTCCCCGAGAAGCGCCATCTGTGTAAATTACAAGTTTCATTTACTAAACCTTTCCCTTGTTAAGATAGCTGCTTGTAAAAGTAAAATCAAGTACTCGGAAATTACCGTTGTCCAGGCAGCTGCTAGGAAAGAATACTTGGGTATATAAACAAAGTTTAAAACTAGATTAAATATCGTCCCAGACGTGTAAAGCAAAAGCATAACTTTATATTTATCTTTGGAAATAAACAGCCACATCATCAGCGATGAGAGAAAATATGCTGGAAAACCTAAGGAGAGAATTTGCAAAGTTGTAATGGAGCCCTCAAATCCGCCACCTGTTAAAAGATTGATTATAAGTGGAGAAAAAAATATAGTAAGCATGCTGCCAGCAATCGAAATCCCCAGCAGACCCAATATCATAAGCTTTATTCCGCTTAAGGATCTAAGCATTAAAGGGTAGTAAGCATTCATTATAAAAGTTGGCAGCACCAAAGCAGATTGAAAAACTGAATAAGCCACATTATAAATACCCACATCAGCTACAGATTTAAAATAAGCAATTAGAAATGCATCTGCCCTAAAATACAGCACATTTAAAGAAAGGGTAGCTGCAATTGGCCAAGTCTTTTTAAGTAAACTCATGGCATATTTTTTATCAAATAGGGGATTGATATTCCCAATAAATCTCTTTATAAAAAAAAGGGCAGCTATTGCAATTATTAACCATCCTGCAAAATGAGCAATTAAAAGAGTAGTAACTGGCCAACCCAAAGAAACTATGGCAGCAGAAATTATTAGACTAGCTAAGACTCCAATGCTTGATGCCAAAACTGACAAATCATATCTTAACTTGGTTTGAAAGATTAAATTACAAGTCACAAATACAGCTGAACCTACAATTGCCAAACTACCAAATAGGACAGCCTGGGCAAAATTAGGGTTAGTAAAAGGCCAAAAAGGCAGTAACCCTACTGCCAAAATAACCAAGGCTGCTGACCACAGAAGCCTTGTACCTAATACATGTCTCCATTCAGACTTTATATCTGAGTTTTGCTCTTTAAATACTTTTATAACATGGGCATTAAAACCAAAATCAGACAGCATATAAAATATAGCCAGGTAAGTTAAAGCTAGGGTAAAGAGGCCTGTTCCTTCCTTACCATAATTTCTGGCAACCATCCCAAGAATAATAAAGGTGGAAAAAGAAGTCACAACTTTTCCCAAAATCTGCCAAGAAGTTTGCTGAAAAATTTTAGAAAAATAATTCATATACTATTTAGAATACTAAGAACGGGTATTAGAATGAAGAGCCAAAAAAGAAAATGACAATCCCCATACCAAAAAAAGCAGTCTATATCCTTGTGGCAGAGTTAAAAAATAGTGATCAAACATCCCCAGAAAAATGATAATAAACCAAGGCAATGAATTGTACATTGTAAATTTTACCTTGTACATTTTCCAAATAGGGTAGCCAATTAAAAATAGTAACCCAAAAAAGCCTACCAACCCTGTCTCTGCTAAAGATAGCATAAAAATATTGTGAACCGGCTGCAAAAATCTGCTGGGGCCAGTTAGTAAAGTAGAGGATATTGTGGGAATAAAACTATTCAGACCTGTCCCAA
This sequence comes from uncultured Gammaproteobacteria bacterium, assembly GCA_964500725.1. Taxonomy (GTDB): domain Bacteria; phylum Patescibacteriota; class Microgenomatia; order Daviesbacterales; family UBA10151; genus UBA10151. Next base: position 85,183 of record CAZCNP010000003.1, on the reverse strand, counting down.
AAACTGGGCTTTTTAAAAATATCTCCCAAGCATTTCCAATCAATTGCTCTCTTCTGAGTAAAGTTAAATTATCAAAATTTAAAATACTAGCAAATCTGGTAAACAGAACAGGAGAAACAACCAAAAGAGCAATACCTATTAAAATCAACCAGTTTCTTTTTAGCAAAACTGCCACCAAGACAATTCCTGCCAAAATAACAGTTCTGGACATAGCAAGAAAAACAGCTACCCCTCCCAAAATAGACACCAAACTAATTAAAATCTTCCTCTCTTTTAATAGCTGGTACAAGACAGATATCCCTAGCAGTAAAAAACCTGCTAGCACATTAGGGTGAGGAAAAGTTGCATATGGCCTTAATAATTGCCTGCCTTGAAAATCAAATTTAGCAATAGCTGGAGTGGTAATAGAAAAAGCTCTTTCCCCTAAAATCCAAAATCCTAAATGCCCTCCTTTAACAAACTGCAAAATAGCCAGCACAGATTCAGTTAAAATACCTAGAGCAAGAGGAAGGTAAATTTTCTTTCTCAAGCTATTAAAATCAGACGAGGCTAAAAAGACCCCAAATAATCCTGCAACCCCGTACTGCTCCATCCTGACCAGTCCTGCCCCCAAGTTAGCTGCAGAAAACAGGGAGAGCGCCTGGCTTAGCAAGAAAAGAAAAAATAGGTTTAAAGCAACTTTGTTTATTTTAGGTCTTGTCAAAACCCATACCAAAAGAAGGGTTACTGCTAGCAGATCCCAAAAATAAACAGTGGGGGATAGATAATCTATTTTTAGAGAGTAAATATATGAAAAAGTTGGCCAAAAATGTTTACCGAGTTGTGTAGGAAGAAAAAGCAGGGTTAAAAAAAGAAGGATTTCCTCAAGCTTCTTGAGCTTCGTCGTCTTTTGCATTTGAACCTTGATCTGCTAACTTGATAACAATGTGTCTGTCTCTGCCTTCACCCACACTTTCACTTTCCACCCCATCCAACCCAGAAATAGTCATATGGACAATTCTCCTCTGCCAAGGGGATTGAGGTTCCAAATCCAAAGGCTGCTTACTTTCTAAAACTTGCTTTGCCCAACTTTGAGCACTTTTTACCAGTTCTTCCTCTTTTTGTTTTCTCCAGTCCATTACATCAATCACCACTCTTTTGTATCCATCCTCTCCAACCTTTTTAGAAACCATCTGGTTTACTAGCAGCTGCAGGGAATCTAAAGACTCACCTCTGGCTCCAATAAGCCTTCCAGCATCTTTAGTTTCAATTGAAACTAAAAAGTTATCATCCTTTTCTTCAATATCATAGCTGCCTTCCAAAAGAAGCATTCCCAGTAGGTTATCTAATATATCTGATAGTTGCTGTTCCATAATTTTTTACTTTTTAACTTTTACTTTTTAACTTAGCTATCAAATCAGCCATTCCTCCCCAGCCAGAAACCCTGTGCTGCTGCAAGATGCCTAGTATTGTATACGTATTCCAATAAATTGCAAGCCCTACTGGAAAAGAGAAGGCAAAATAACCAATCATAATTGGCATTAAAAATACCATTTGGGACTGAACCTGACCCATACTATCTTCTATACTTTCTTTTTCCTTCTTCTCTTTAGGAGAATCTGATGGGTACTGCTTTACAGGTTTGGGCAAAGTCATCTTGGATTGAACAAAAGTCAGCAAAGCAGTAATAATTGGTATGAGCAAAAGCAATGCGCCGTATTTTCCAAATTCTGCAGGCTTAATACCTAAATTAAGTCCAAAAAAATTAGGATCTAAAGTTGCAGGCAGCTTAAACTGGGGAAAATATAGCAAGGAATTTATAACATTTAAATTTCCGCCTGCTCCAGGCAAGATATTAATTATGGCCTGATAAAGAGCAATAAACACTGGGATCTGAATTACAGCTGGCAAACAACCACCTGCTGGATTTACCCCATGCTCTTTATATAAAGCCATCTGGGCAGCAGCTAAAGCCTGCTTATCATCTTTATGTTTAGCTTTCAAAACATCCAAATGAGGCTTTAAATCAGCCATTTTTTTGGTGGCTTTAATTTGGGAGGACATAAAAGGCCAAACCAGGATTCTAATTAAGACAGTTAAAATCATTATAGAAAAACCCAAAGCCCCTGGAATACCAATAGCTTGTAACCCTTGAAAAATTAATACTAATAAATTAATTACTGGGCCAAAAAATATTAAGTTGAAAATATCAATAATAGGACCCATTTATTTACAGCTCCAAATTCTTTTCAAACCCAGCCCAAGTCCTTTTAAAGCACCATATTCTTTAATCATTTGTTTTAAATACTGCGAACAGGAAGGATTATACCTGCAAGCCCCTCCTGGAGCAAATAAAGCTAGTATACCTTTGTCAAAGGAGAGATAGGTTTGATAATAATTTATTAAAGCTACTAGTAGAGATTTCATAATACTTCTGCTTTTTTTAATCCTTCCTCCAGATCCAAAAGCACATCAGTTGATTTTACCTTAATTACCCTGTGTTTGGGAAGAGCCACAATATTAATAGTAGTAGGAAGACTTTGGTATAAACTTTCAAAAGCTGCCGAGACCAATCTTTTAGCTAAGTTTCTTTCTGTAGCCTTTTTAAAATATTTGGAAGAAAGGGCTATTCCTACCTTTGGTATTTTATTGTCTCCATGTTTTATAAACAGCTTTATATACTGTGTTTCCAGCTTCTTACCAGCAGCTACCCATTTGAAATCCTTTTTTAAGTTAAGGCGTTTATCTTTTGAAAGCATTAAACTGTGAGGCGAGCTCTACCTGTAGCCCTTCTTCTTTTTAAGACTTTCCTGCCACCAGCAGTTTGTGTTCTGGCTCTAAAACCATGCTTTTTAATTCTTTTTACCTTCTTTGGTTGATATGTTCGTTTTGGCATATGTGTAGTTTACTAAATCAGACACGTAAATACAATTAGTCATCTTTGAATACTGATTATTGAAAATGATTCCGGTAGTTGAACATCTGCTGTTTGCTGCTCCACCTGATTCTGCAGGAACTGTATACCAATGGGTTCTGTCTCTTAAAGTACTTGCATACTCTTTGGCAAAATCTCTACGTTTAGCCCTTCCTTCAATCAGAGCATACCCTCTTTTTATTTCTGTAGTCATCTGTACAAAATATCAAGAATGCAGTTTATCTTTAATAACCGATAAAAATTCCTCAATATCTTGCAGATGGTTTTGTAAAACATCATAGATAATCCCAAAATCCAAATCTTCATAATCATGGGCAATGATGTTGCGGAATCCCGACATCTTAATTAACCTCTCTGTAAGATCAACATCAATAAATTCTTCCTCATGCAAAATATGAAAAGTATCGCTGTAGGTAGTAGGACGGCGGAAGTCTTTTAAAGCAATCATGGCTTCTGCCAAATCAATCACTGCCTGGCTTAGCAGATAAAGATAACGCTCCACTGCCCCTTTTAAGATAAGGTCACTCTCTAATTTGTTTTGAGGAAAATGCTGGAAGGTCTTTAAAATCCTAAGATATTTTTGGATAGAACTAGCCTTAGATTCAACCACCGAAATATTACTCATATGTTTCTTGTCAATCCAAACCTCTTTAAACCATCCATAAAATCAAAATATTCGTTAAGGATTTTGGGTTCAAGTAAGATCTTAAACGGTTCCCGTTCGTAGATTACATGACCGCTGGTAATGATAGAGTATTTTAACTCAGGGCGTTCAATATCATTCAAAACAGACAAATCTATTTTATCAGTACCTAAACTTATGGATAATTTACCCAGAAGTTCCATTCTGGTTTGGAACCTTTTCTTAGCGTCCTGTTCATCTAAATACACTGCAAAATCATAATCACTTAAAGGCCCTTCTTTCCCCAAAGCTTTGGAACCGAAAAAATAAACCAGTTTAACTGCAGGTAAGAGTTTAAATATGTTTGCTAATTTTTTTTCATCTAGGTTGCTGCTTGTCATAAAAAAAGTATATCATAAAAGTTGATCTAGTTTTTAATAGTTTCTCTATATTGTCAAAAATAGCCTGGTGAATTAAATTGTGGATAACTTATCCACAATGGACAACCTACGCCTCTGGCACAAATTTTTAGAAATAATAAAACCTACAATTGGCACTGCTAACTTCAAAACTTTCTTTTCTAGAACTCTACTTAAATCATTAGAGGAAGATAAAATCATAATTTCCACTCCTCATGCTTTTGCCAAAGAAACATTAAACCAAAAACATCTTCCTTTAATAGAGAAGACCTTTTCTGAGCTATTGGGCAGGGAAATTAAAGTAGAATTTATTGTCAAAGAAATAGAAGCCTCAGAACAAAATACTCAAGAAGATGAAGACAGTTTTTTTCAACCAGCCCAAACTGTATCCGCTGTTTTAAATCCTAGATATACTTTGGAAAATTTTGTGGTGGGACCTTCTAATAATGTGGCTTATGCTGCAGCTCAGGCTGTAATTCAAAACCCTGGCATGAGCTACAATCCTTTATTTTTATATGGGGGAACAGGAGTTGGTAAAACTCATCTAATGTTAGGTATTGGTAATGCTTTGCTGGCCAAGAAAAAAAATTTAAAGGTAATCTATTGTTCTTCAGAAAAGTTTATGAATGATTATGTGGCAGCCATCCAAGAGCACAAAATGGGGGATTTAAGGAGAAGATATAGAATGGCTGATATTTTACTTATAGATGATATTCAGTTTTTCTCTGGCAGGGAAGGAACTCAGGAAGAATTTTTCCATACTTTCAATGATCTGCAATCTAAAAACTCTCAGATGATTTTAACCTCAGATAGACCCCCACAAGAGATTGCTAAACTGGAAGACAGACTCAAAAGCCGTTTTGCTGGGGGGCTAATGATTGATATCCAACAGCCTGATTTTGACACTAGAGTGGCAATTTTAAGAGCAAAGTGCATACAACAAGGCACCACACTGCCTGAAGATTCACTCAAACTAATTGCCTCTTCTCTGGAATCAAATACCAGAGAGCTGGAGGGAAAACTAATACAAATACTTCAAGCTCTCAAAGCTCAAAACCTATCCACTGATCCAGAAAATATTGCCAACTATTTAGGCAAAGTTGCTAAAAAACCTGTTATTTCTGATCATAAACAAGTTTTATCTTCCATCTGCGCCTTTTTTGATGTCAGCTTAAAAGATCTGACTGGACCCAAAAGACAAAAAGAGCTGGTGCTGCCTCGCCATCTTACCATGTATCTTTTGTCTGAGGAACTTAGACTGACTGTGGAAAAAATCGGCCAGATCTTGGGTGGCAGAGATCATACTACCATCATGCATGGCAGGGATAAGATGAAAAAACTAGTCAGCACAGATAGGGAAGTGCAAAGAATGTTAACCGAGGTAAAACAGCGCATGATAAATTGAGCAACTTATCCACAAGCTTGTGGTAGTTTTCCACAATTTATCCACTATCTGTAAACAGGCTGTAAACACGAAAATTTACCAAAAAATGAAGCTGAATTTTGCACTTACCAACATATCCACCAAGCATATTAATATAACTACTATTTTAAAAGATAGAGTATAATCTACAACAATGGAGATAAATTGGTGGATAACTGGGATCTTAGGATTGGTACTCTTAGTTGCATATCTTCTAGGTCGGCTTCACGGTAAAGGGAAAACAGATATTCCTACAGATTTGATTGATCTTTACAGAGGGGTACAAGATTTGCCAACAAAGGTTTTACAAACTATTCAAGGATCTATTAATCCACAAAAAGGTAAAATGGCTGAGCTTTTAACTTACGCTGAGCTTCGCTATGACTACGACCGGATTATCCCTTTGGGTTGGCCAATTGATTTTATAGGGATTAAAAATAATGAACGAATTGATTTTATTGAAGTTAAATCAGGCAGTTTCCATATCTTGACAGAGGAGGAAAAACATATTAAAAATCTTATTGTTTCAGGAAGGGTTAACTTTAGATTGATTAAGGTGACTGAAGAAGAAGTTCATAGGTTTGTTTCTGCCAGAAAAGAAACGGAATGAAATTTACTATTTTACAACAAGATTTACTACCCTCTCTGCAGGCTGTTGCTAGGTCTGTGGGTATTAGATCAACCCTCCCGGTTCTAGATAATATCTTTTTAGCAATAGAAGATTCAGGAGATAAACAAAGGCAATTAAAAATAGCTTCCACCAACTTAGAAATTGGAGTTATCAAGTTTTTGAAGGTGAATGCCCAAATGCCTGGGGAAATAACTGTTCCTGCTAAAACTTTAGTAGAACTGATTGCCAGTTTAGGACAAAATGAAGTCACTTTACAGTCAGAAGGGGAAATCTTATCAGTCCAATCAGGCAAATTAAAAGCCTCAATCAATGGAATTTCTGCCTCAGAGTTTCCAGCAATCCCATTGGCCACTGATGCCAGTATTAATTTTCCCAAAGAAGCATTTTTAACCTCATCTCAAATTCTTTTTGCTTCAGCAGTTGATGAGGGCAGACCAGTGTTAACAGGAATACTAACTGAAATGTCAGATGGCAAACTGGATTTTGTGGCTACTGATGGTTTTAGATTGGCTCATCGTCAGTTTAGTTTGCCAAAAGGTGAAGCGCGCTTCAAAAGCCTGATTCCTAAAAGAACCTTTGAAGAAGTTTTAAGGATTATGTCTGAGGAAGATGTTGAGGAAGTTAGTATTTCCACCTCAAAAAATCAAAATCATATTGTTTTTACCCTAGGAAGTACTGTAGTTTCCTCAAGGCTAATTGAGGGGCAATTTCCTGCTTGGAGCAAAATTATCCCCCAAAAGTTTATAGCCAGAGCAGTATTGGAAAAAGAAGAATTGTTAAAGGCGATCAAGCTGGCTGCTATTTTTGCCAAAAATGAGGCCAATATTGTGGTTTTAACAACCAATAAAGGATTGCTTAAACTGGAGTCTCATACCAAAGAGCTGGGCAGCCAGGAAAATGAGATCGAAGGAGAGGTTGAAGGTGAGCAATTACAAGTGGCTTTTAATACCAAGTTTTTACTGGATGCTGTGGCCAGTTCCCCTACTTCACAGCTGATGATTGAATTCTCCGGACCTCTTTCTGCTGCTTTGGTTAAACCAGTAGGTGTTGAAGGTTTGGAGTATATTATTATGCCAGTCAGGCTAAGTTAGACCCCTTTATAAGGGATGGTTCTAAAATGAAAGCTTTTATCTTGTTTCCACTCTCCTACCCCATCAAACTTGCTGTCAGGGCCAATATATAGATTATAAGTAGCTCCAAGTTCATAAGGTTTGGCTGGGATGATTCTGGCTGTTTTACGGTCATTTATAAGCTCGACTTTATATTCTATTTTAGGTTCCATTCTGCTTTTGAACTCGCCGACATTTTCCAAAGGCCTGTTAAAGGTAATCTCTATAATTTCAGCAGCAGAAATAATGGTTTCATTCAAAGGGTCAGGTTTGGTAGAAACTATCTGGGGAGGATCATTTGGTCCAGGAGAGAAAGAGGGTCGAGCAGTAGGTTGAGCTGTTGGAGGAGTGGGTTTAGAATACAGTTTATAGCCAAAAATAGAGATCAAGATGATTGCAGCAGTTATAATTACCCCAAATTTTTTTAATCCCAGTCTAGGCATGTTTTTATTATATAAAACTAAGGACCTAAAAGACACTGAATATATGCTTTATGCAAAGGACGGGATTGGGCGGTTCGATTATAGGGATTTACTGTGCCATATGTTGAGCAGTCTGAACCATAATTAAGTTCAGGAATATTATTAATATAATAAGATACGGATTCAGCAAAGTCCTCATCACTTTTGGTTGCTTGATCATTGCTGCCGCAAGCAGGGCTTTTTACATTGGCTGGAGTAGCATTTTCAGCATAATAAGTTAAGTATTTTTCTCTATCTTGTATTTGTTCTAGGGTTTCTCCTCCGCATTGAGGAGAAGTTGTTCCAGCAGCACCTTTTATTCTGTGTCCTAGCTCATGAATAAATATTTGTTTGAAAAAGTTAGCATCATAACCAGCTCTGATATTGATTGTATCCCCACTGGTATAGCTGCCTTCTGTTGCAGGGACAACCTTAGTTGGTTTGTTATAAATAAGACCTCGAAACTTAGGAGCTTTGCTTGTTGAGGCATTTAAAACTTCGTATGCCCACAATGCATACTGATCTGGTAGTTCTGATACATCAATATTAAAGTTTCCATTTACCCAACTTTTGTGATCCCCGTTTACAGGGGCAGGCAAAATAGCTACAGCAGAGGTAGTTTGACAGTTTTGGTAATCATTCCACACCTCTTGGCCATAGTGGTATTTCTCCTCATATGTGCACTCTGTATCATCTTGCGCTCCATAGTATAAACAAACAGCTTTCTTAAGATCTGCCTCACTATTTATTGATCCGCTTCCAAGCTTGCCTTTAAATATTTGGGCTGCTAAGGCAATATTTGTTTGAATATTACATAAATCCACTTCTGGATAATGTACATCAACAATTTGCATTAACCCAATAGCGCTAGCGTTGCTATTGCCTGCTGCAATTTCTGCATCAGTGCATTTGCCCATGTGAATATTTTTGCTTTTATCCTGGTTTACACAAAAGTCTGCTCCAGAATTGCAAAAGCGGTTAGTTTTAATTTCTTCATCTGTATTTTCTTTAGTTTGAAGGAAATTTGGATTCTCATGCATTGCAATACCTGCCAAGATTTGCGAAGGAATTCCAGCTGAAACTGCTGTAGAACTAATCCAGCCTGAAAGAATGGAGCTTTTGATAGGTTGGGGTTTGCCTGATCTGGTAAATTTACAGTTGGAAATATCTGTTCCACCTGTACTAATTGGAGCAGCCTCACTTGTTGGAGTAGTGCCATTGGTAGCTCCAGAAATAGCAATACCTAAAAGTAGAAAAAAAGCTAAGACAGAAGCTAAGGCAAATTTTTTGCCTCCTTGCAAAGAAGAAGACAATCCTGATCCAGCTCCTTTGATATTATTTACCATTCGCAGCCTTGTGTTTGATAAATTACTAATAAAATTTCCACCATGATTGATAGCTCCCAGTCCTGTTTTGCCTAATAGGCTGGCTCCGCCAGGCAAGGCAACTTGGGTTAGCCCATTAAATATCCTGCCTCCCCATCTTTTGGTAAATATCTGAGAACTTGAGCTAAAATTTTTAGCAGTGTTTACAAAACTTGCCGGAGCTTTTGGAAACTGGATTGTTTTACCCACATTTGCTCGGTTTATTTTATTGGTGGCTGCTGTTCCTTGACCTGTTCCGCCTGCCTTGCCACTTGTTGGTGCTTCTTTTACAAAAACCCGACCTGAGGCGGAAGAAGACATTCCAGCAGAAGGCATCCCGCCAAATCCGCTTGAAGCAGAAGGGTTAGGTTGGGAGGGTAAAGGAGCTTCTTCAGTTTGAGCTGCTGTTGGTGTAGCCTGCTCTGCTAAAGGTTCTTTTGTAGCAGCTTCTTCCAAAGCTAGTTCTAACGCAAGTTGTTGGGCTGGAGAAAGGGATGATTCTTTTCTTAAAGCTAGCTTAATTTTGTTTATGTTGCGTGAGTTTGTTAAATGCCTGATTAAAAATAGATTATCTTTTAGTTGTTGGGGTGATAGTCCAGCTGTTAAATTGGCAAATAAATCAGGTAATTTTTCGCGCAGGGTGTCTAAGGCGCTAATTTTTTCTGCTAAAGTTAGGGTTTTTCCAGACAGCAACGATTTAAACCGTTCAAATTCTAAAACATTTAAAAAGTGTATATCAGCCATAAGTTTAACTTATCATTATTTGTTTTGTCTTGCCAAGATTTCAGCTGGATTGGTGGTGATTAGTTGGTGTTCTTTGGGGGAGGCCACCACACCAATAGCCACATGAGTATTGCCTGCAAAAAAGATTCCCTCACCAATACCCTCAGACATTAAAAGCCTTTGTTCCCCTTCTGATAGATCAAAAACTTGGGTTAGCAAATCAATTGAAGCTGGAGCTTGTTTTAAAAGGATCTGAATAGAAGAGTTGGAGATAATCTCTTTGCCTCTTTCAGTTGCCAAAAAGTCCTCCACATCTTGAGTTATTGTTGTGAGTCCTAAATAATATTTTCTTGATCTTTTGGCAATATCTACCAAAAAGTCAGCAGAATCCTGGTTTCTCATCAAATACCAAGCCTCATCTACAATTAAAATCCTTTTTTTGAGCTTGCTTCTGACCTTGGTCCACACATAGTCCAAAATCAGATGGATAGCCAGAGGTCTTAGCTGGTCTGGTAAATCCCTGACTGAAAAAACTGTAAAGGAGTTGGAAAGATCAATATTTGATTGAGCTGAGAAAATTCCCACCAGAGATCCTTTAATAAATCTTTCCAACCTGGCAGCCAAGTCCATAGCAGGTCCTTCCTCCATCCCAATTAAAACTTTATACAGGTCTTCCATCAAAGGAGGCACTTTATTTTGGGTTTTAGGATCATCAGTAATGCCTTTTTGATAGTAAGTTTGCTTTAAAGCTCTGTCTAAAATGGCTGCTTCCTGGGCAGTTAAGTTGCCCAAAATAATCTTTAAAAAAACAGTTAAAGAGAGGATTTTTCTGCCTAGCTCATTTTCTCCAGGGATGGCAATGCCTGACATGTCAAAAGGATTAATCCTGGCTGGGCTGGAGGGGGAAAAGTTAATATACTCTCCCCCAACAGCTTGGGCTAAGGGCAAGTATTCCTGCTCAGGGTCAATGGCGATAATTTCAGTGCCAAACATTAAAGATCTCAAAGCTTCCAGCTTGACTAAATAGGACTTACCGCTTCCAGCTTTGGCGAATATAACCGAGTTTGCGTTCTCTAAACTGAATCGATCAAAAAGAATTAAAGAATCATTATGTTGGTTGATGCCATACATAATTCCTTCATTGGCAGTTAGCTCTGATGAAGCAAAGGGAAAAGTGGTTGCCAAAGAGGTAGTATCCATATTGTGGGTCAAGTTTAATAAATCTGTGCCTTGAGGCAGGGTGGATTTAAAACCATTTTCCATTTGTAAGGTGGTTTGCTTGGCAGTAATAGATAGTGAGGCTAAAGTAGACTCAATCAATTTTGAGGTGTTGCGAAGCTCATCTAAAGATGAGGCTGGCACACTAATATAGAGAGCAAATTGGAAAAATCTCTCTACCCCTCTTACCAGTTGGTCTTGCAGCCCTCTGGCATCTTCCAAAGCTACCTCAACTGCTGGATCTATGGCTCTGCCCCGTTCCAGGTCTGTTTGGATGGTTGCTTCCATCTCAGCAATTTTACGTTTTAACTCATCCAAGACTCCTTGGGAGCCAGAAGGGTAAATAAACATGGAGATCAAAAGCGAGTGATCAAAGGAGATTAAAGGTTCTAGCCAGTTTGGATCAACAAATCTGGGGTAGCCAGACACAAAATAGGTTTTGAAAAAGTGGTTATTTAGCCTTAAATGTTTAAAATCAACTTCAATTTCTGAAGGAGCAATAGCATCTTCTAAGGTTAACTGAGGTTTGGCCTCCTCAACTGGTTTTGCCTTTTTAAGTTTATCAAAAATATTCATAAATTACCCTTCCAGCTCCTCTACCACAAAAGGGTGGGTTCTGGTGTTTTGAGTTATCATAGGTTCTGCTTGAGCAGCTTGAGGAGGAGGTGGCGCTGCTACAACTGGTTGCTTCTCGATATTTTGCTGTGGGGAATTAAGCCTAACAGTGAGTTGTTCAGGGTTAACTGGCTCTACAACCGGGGTTTCCAAAAATTCACCATTATAAATATCATAAAAAAGCTCAATTAGTTTTTGTCTGGTAAGTTGAGTGGCCCTAAGACTAACTCTACTTAATTGCCTAATTACTTGATCCCTTCTTGGTAAAAGCACAGTTTTGATTTTTTGTTGTAAATTCTCTTTTGAAGGGGTTAATCCTAGTTCCAGGCTGGAAAGGGGGATAACCAGGTAAAATTTTTTATCCAAAACATCATTTTCTTTTATAGTAGTTTGAATAAATTGTTTATACTCACTGATCATCTGAGAAAGTAAGGGATTGGTTTGAGCTTTTTTGGCATTATCCAAAAGTTGCAAGTAAGAAGATATATTCAGTCTTTCTGAGTGAATAACGATTTGAATACAAAAAGATAAGGAATTTAGCATTTGGGCAAAGCTGGAAATAATGGCAATTTGCTCTCTTGATGAAAGTAAGCCAAAGTTAACAGCAGATACTTGTAAAACCAAGGCTCCACCACCGTCTTTTAAGATGAGGATATTTTCAAAAATGTCAGCAATGGCCAGATGGCCTTGGGTTGTGTTCATAATTTATGTTTTGGCTGTAATCATCAATGGCGGTAGAACTGTCCCGCTTAGTTCAATTTGCAGGACATCAAAAGAAAAATTATCTTTTTCAAGCTCAAGGTTATAGGTTCCATTTGGCAGTGGGGTAGATCCTGTAAATTGGCCTAATTTGTTGGTTTTTAAAGCTCTGACAGGCAGTCCGTCTTTATTGTAAATAACTGCCACTACACTTTCTAAGTAATTGTTTTGAGCATCTTTGACAATACCATTGAGGACATTTGGGAATGTGGTTAAAGCTACTGTAGTTTGTTTAGGCTTGATAGGAATAACTACTTTAACTTTTTCTTTAGGAAATGGTGGAGGAGTCACATTTGCTCCTCCTGTTTGGGGCTTTTGAATTGATTGGATTTGTTCTTTAATAACAGAGGCTTGACTCACCAGGCTTTGCAAATCAGTCAGGATTTTGTTAACCTCTTGGCCATAATCAATTGGTACTGGGGTGGGTTTTTGGGCCTGATCTTTAATTTGGGATAAAGCTCTTTCAGTTTGAATTATTTTCATCTGCAGCTGTTGGGCTTGGCGGGCTAAATCAACTGTTTTTTGTAACTCTTCTTTAGTAGGTAATTTAGAAATATCAGCAGTTTGCGGAGCTGTCTCTGCTGTTTTTATAGCAAGAGGGGCTTCTTTTGCTGGTCCTGATAAATATGTCACCAGACGGCTTGCATATAACGCATCTTCTTTGTAATTTTTGCCATTTTTCTTCCAAATTCTTTTAGTCGGAGAATAGATTGCCGTCAGAAAAGCTGCCAGCCAATGATCCAAAGGCCTGGATTCTATTGGTAAAAAAGCAAAAGCTACCCCCAACAGAGTAAAAAGAATAATAAAAGGCCAAGAAATAAAAGGGAGATTGGCAGCAAACAATACAAAAATTAGGTAAGCCATGCCAACACCACTTGCCAAATAAACAAATTGTTTTAAAGTCATATCCCCAACCAGTTTAAATTGGAATGAGGTCACATTTTGCGGGATAGGATGTGCTTCCATGTTATCCCCTTTATACCTCGTGAAAAAACTATAGTCTAGAGGTACAAACTAGGTCATTTATGGGCAATCTCAACTATTCTGGATGAAACTAGATAAATATACCTATTTAGTATAATGGTTCATAAATTTCCAAAACTTCTACGGAAAAGTGGTATAATTTTAATATGCCTTTTATCTGGGATTATGATATTAACAAGTTAAAGAAAACCAAAAGCGGCAGACTGCTTATTTTAGAAAGACAAATTAATTATGGGATTTATCCTTCTGATAAAGAAAAAATTGATCTAAAAGAAGTTAAAAAACATTGGCATGATCTAAATCTTGAGCCTTCAAGAAAAAGATTATTTGAGTTTCTAATATGGGGAAAGTAAATAATTTGTTGCTAGAAGATTTAGTTTTAACTCCTCTGCAAAAATTCATTCTTACTGAGTTTGCTAAAAACAACAAATTAATTAAACAATTTTATTTCACTGGCGGTACAGCATTAAGCAGTGCTTATCTTAAGCATCGTGATTCTGAAGATCTGGATTTTTTTTCTGAAACTGATTTCGATAAAGATATCCCTGACCGTTTTATCCAGAAGATAGCAGCCTTCAAAAAATTGCAGATTAGGCTCACGCAAAGAGAATATACTAGAATCTATGAGCTTCTTAGGGCCAATAAAGTAGAAATCAAAGTGGATTTTGCTTATTATCCGTATAAGAGATTAAAAAAGGGATTAACTGTTTCAGGGATACAAGTAGATAGTTTATTTGATATTGCTGCCAATAAATTACAAACTATTGTTAATAGAAATGAAGTTAAAGATTTTATAGATTTGTACTTTCTTTTAAAAGAATTTACTTTGTGGGACTTGATATATGCTGTCAAAGAGAAATTCAGAATAGAACTAGATTTAATATGGTTGGGAAGCGACTTCCTAAAGGTAGAAAAGTTTGAGGATTTGCCAAAAATGTTAGTGCCTCTTTCTTTAAAAGAACTGCAAGAATTTTATAAGGAGAAAGCAAAGCAATTAGGTATGAGTGTAGTTAAGAAATAACCCTCACTAAGCAACCTTATGAATAGGTGTCTTGACTAAGGTTGTTATCCTGGTATTATACAAATTGTGGTGTTTCGTCTTGTCTTAAAGCAAGAAAGGAAACAAAAAGGGAACTCTGTGTAATTCAGAGACTGTGCCGCAACTGTAAAGTCAGGAGACCGACCACAATTTTTATCCCGAGCAGGAGTAATATGACAGTAGAAGCACCTCCAAATTTTACAACCTTAACTACCGGTTTAAAACTTAAAGATTCCAGAAAAATTAGTACTTTAACTAAGGTAGATCCAGGCGATAAGTTTAAACCAGACGTAGATTTGAGATCAACTGTAGTTTTAGTAAAACCCAGAACTACTTTTTCCCTGAATTCTGCATTAGAAAATACGAGACCTTTATCAGATGAAGATATTACCTTACCAAGTTTAGATAGCATAAATAAACAAATTTCTCCTTTTGATAGCACATTGATTCTTGCTCGACCTGCTGACCGAATTTCGCCCCCTGCAGAGCTCCAGATAACACAGAATATAGCAGAAGATAAAACTATTTTTCCTTCATCTGGTTCTATTGATTTTAGTAAAGATTTAAGAAGAGTTGAGCAGTTGCATAAAGCGCTTGGGATATATGGAGGGCCAAGGTTGGCGTACGATCCGGCAGTAGATAGAGCCAGATATGAGCGTGCTAAAACAGATGCAGAAAGGCAAGCAGTAAGGCAGGGGATAATTGAAGATAAGCGAAGACATTTATACGAACGGGCTCATACAGCAGAAAGTACAGTTGTTTATTACCAAGATAGCAAGGGTAAAATATATAACCCAAAATTTCCTGGAGAATCTTTTGATGTGGTTTTGCAAAGAGGTTTGGTTTATAGCAAACAAAAGGGATTTGTGGATTACGAACGTGAGGCAGAGGAGTTTAAAGGCTGGGAAAAAGTAATGAAGGGATTATTTGATCCGCAGGTACCTCTAGAGTCTAAAGCAGTTATTATTTCTGGACCAGGGCTTAAAAAAGGCACAGCATTTACAGATAATTTCGTTGATATTTTTACAAAGACTATTGATCCTACTACAGGCAAGGTTGTGGTGGTAATGACTAGGTTTGCCTCAGGGGTAAATTATGAAGCGTACAAAAAAATTGCAACCAGCCTTGATAGAAATTACTTTAATTCAGAAAGTGCTCCAATGGAGGAGAGTATAGACCTATATTTTAAAATAAACCCTATTTATATTGATCAGTCAGATACTAGGAGCGTCCAGCAGATTTTTGCAACAGAATTTAAAAAACAAGAAGGAGCGACAGAGGAAGAGAAGACTAAGTATTATTTAGAGGAGTGTAGATTATTTATTGTGTATTATGCAGAGACTATTTGTGCTAAATTCTTTAATCCAGAAAAAGTAAGAGAGGCTTACAAAGCAGTTATAAACAAGTTTGATAGTCTAAGAGAGCAGGTAACGGAAAGTAACCTTGTAAAAAGAGGGATAGGAATTGTTAAAAACGCAGTTCAAAAAGGGGCTGAGGTTCTTAGAAGTTTCCAAGAAGAATTGCATTATTATGGCAAGATGATAGTAAAGGCAGTTATGGTAGGTTGTGGTTTTTCAGGAGATTTCTCTGCCGGAGGGGTAGGAGCAGTTACAAGTGGTTTGTCTTCAGATGTAGTTCGAGGGATTTCAGGTTTGTTTTCTAAAGATAAAGATTATTGTATAAAATGTGGAGCCTGTGGGGCAGAAATAAGATGTGTGGTAAGAAGAGGAGAGAGGTGTCCAAAATGCTCTGCAGTAAGGCAGTGTTAGTTATTGTCATTTTAAAAAAGGTAGGATATCATACACTTTTGTTATAAAGTTGGTATGACAAAAGAAATTATTCCTCAAGCTGCTCAAGAATTAATAAAATTGCCAGTTAGTTGCGGCATTGTATCGCCACTTATTCCCAGATTCAATACAGATTTGATTGCATATGTAAAAGAAGAAAAGCTTCCTTATAGAGTGGGGGTTGACCAAGAGGTTACAAAAAGCAATTTATTATCAATAGGTGATGATAGAGGAAAAGAGAGGTTAAGAAGAAAAAAAATGAGAAGACCTAGATGTCCTGAATGTTATCGAGGTGTGCACCCTGGCCGTCAATGTCGTACAAAAGGGATGATTTCTATATCAAGGCCTTTTTTTCAGAAAGCTGCATAACATAATTTAGCACTAATATTGTCAGGATTTTCTCAGTTTTAAATCAAGCGCATTTTGTAATTGACTGCTAAGATGCAAATGTTTTGACATTTAATTTCGGAAGTTCTATGCTGGAATTAGTCATAGAATTTCCTAGGAAAGGAATGATATGGCTAGAATAGAAATAAATATGTCAGAAGGTGGATTATCTTCAGAAATAGGTTCTCAAGGAGTGCATGCCCATAATACACCAGTAGAAACAGGCCCTCATCAATCCTCTGTTCTAAGACAAAGATTTCTTCCTTTAGAAGGATATGATCCGAGAAGGGCGAAGGAATATACAAGCAATCCGCTTAAAGGAGGTCAAACTAGCTTTATTGATCCGTTAACTGGTAAAGAAGTAGCAAGAATAATGCCTGACATAGGCGGAGGGTCAGATGAGGATGACTTACCTGTGCAAGGAGCCGTTGGTGGTGAGGGTGATAGGCTAAGAGGTCCAGAATCTCCGAACGGTCCAGAAAGAGGTCCAGAATGGGAAACCAGTCCAGAAAGAGGCAGGGCAATTGTTAGGGAGATTCTTAGGTTGGAAACAACTCTACCTTACACCGAGAGATATCGCACGGTGAGTGGTTTGCTATCTACAGTTGGCAAGCCTGAAATATATAATGAAAGAAATGGTCCTTACCTAGATCAACTCTATGCAGATCTACAAGATTACACCAGGGCACTTCGCAGGGTAAGAAATATAAGAGACGAACAGGATCCTTGGGATCCGAGGAGAATATATAATAAAATAAAAGAAGCGCTAGAGAGGAGAGCTAGAGGAGAATCATCAGAAACTAATCAGCTTGGAATTAATCAGAGAGATCGAGGCGAGCGACCGGTAGTCCTACCTGCAGAATCACTAAATGTATTATTCGAGAAATACGCAGATGATGCTAATACAGAAACGGTTGAAGTTGATATGGCTACTTGGTTTAAGGAGGCCAGAAATTTTGGCTTACTTGATAGAGCAGATGCCCTTTTTACTTCCTTTTATAAACAAATTACTCAGGGCAATATCCCTCCGCAGCAAGTAGAAGAAGAATTAACAAGGGTTAGGGATTTTGCTAGAGGGAGTATTGAAGCGCTTTTAAGGAGTCGCAGAACAGATCCTCGAGCAGCTCCATTGCGTGGAATTGCCGAGGCTTATAGTCAGCGAACCTGCGATATTCTTGAGAGAATGCTTACTGGTGAGAGGCCTGATCCTATAGAAGGCGAATTTAGTGTTAGTGAGAATATAGATGATGAAGGTGACACACAAACTCATTGGAGGCCTGGACATTGGCCCAAAACATATGAAATCCTTGCCAAAACACCAAAGCAGTTTCGTAGAGCAGTTGATAGCTTCTTAAGTGCGGTAACAGGAGGCCGTTTGGGTAAATCTCCTAACGAGCTTTACGAGCATTTCAACAATTTTACACAAATGGTTGGTCAAGCAGCCACTTCAGAAAATATGGATGAGGGGTTTAGTACAGCATTAAGACAAGAGCTACAAGGTCATGGGTTTGTATTTGGGGGCGATTATTCATTTGAAACCTATAATATGAGTAGTGCTCATCAGTTTTTGATGGCGATGGCTATGGACGAAGGCCCCGATAGATGGATACGGGTTGCCAGATCAGGTAATGGTGCGGTTGGTGCGTATTTATGGAAATTTGATTATGATCCAAGGATTAAACTGATGCATAACCCAGGCGGATCAAGAGGGCAATTACTAAATGACACTGTTACTCAACACTACCTTCATACTGAAATTAAAGGAATTTTGATTGAGGAGGGAATGGGTGTTGTGATGAAAAATTATGACCCAAGGGATGTAGAGTCAGCTGCATACGGTTCCAACTCTATCAGGGTGTTGAAGCTGGAGGAGGCTGAGCAAGCCAGAGAGAAAGCCATTGCGGCTAATTTGGTAAGAATAGGTATTCACCAACCAAAGGAAGAGTTTAAAAGTTTATACAATGGATTTGATTCAGGCAATGCTCATCTAATTAATTATCAAACATACAGAGATTGGAATGACGACGAGTTACGTACAATTTCGCCCGCCCTTAGAAAATCGGTAATTATTGGAAAAGTTCAATCTTTATTGCTTCCTCATGATGGAAAAGAAAAACATCAGCTTATTGATGTAATAGATGAATTAATAGCCCAGAAACGTCTAACTGACAGGGATAAAAAGTTTTGGGAGGAAGCATATGATCATTCAAAAGCCAATTTTGCTACAGCTTTTCAAATGGTAGGATCAACAGGGGAAAAGGCCAGAAGAGGAGGAGGCGTATTCTTTATTGACAGGAAAGACGGAAATGGGCGCAGGTTTGTTGATAATATACCGGTTTATGAGGCAGAGATGTTTATTCAATATGTGGAAACTAGGATTAAGATCCAGTTTGCTAACTCTTCAGCCGAGGTTAGAACAAAAGCAGTTGATCAGGCCAGAGCAGTTGCCATCCAACAACTAAAAACTAATGGTTATGAAGCTAAACTTAAGTTTGGGAAACTTAAGTTTGATATGGATAAAAATTCACCTAATTTTGGTGATGTTATTGGTTTAGATGGAGATCTGGAAGAAATAATAGATTTTGAGACTGCTACAGATCCGGAAAATCCTTTAAACAAATGGTTAAATCATTCCTACTTAAGTTACCAGCCGGAAAATAGGCATCAGGTTATAAACCCAGATATTGTGCAAGCAGCTAAAAGACGCAGAATGAGGCTATTGAGGCCGGATTTAATGATAGAGCCGGAATCAGAGGAGGATCAGCACGAAAAATTGGCTGATATTCGGTTAATTTTGGATCCAACCCTAAATAGGGTGCCTAGTCTTAAAGATACTGATATGCCTGAGGGTACTGGTGCTCAGCAGGCTGAGATACTTCTTTCGGATGCTGCGGTTGAGGCATCAAACTATAGCCATTGGAGAATTGTCAGAGAATTAAATGCGGCTTTCATGCCCAAAGATGGAAATATCTTTAAATTCCGTACAGGTTACAATTTGGAGGATTATTCCGGTATAGCAAGATTTATTATTAGGATGAGACAGTTTGTGGCCAGCAATCCTAAAAGATTTGCGAGACGTTATGCTGCGGAACTTGCTAATTTGCCCTTGAATGTTTCCTCGATGCCAGATCAATGGGGGCAGGTAGGGGTTTTAGGAGCAATTGAGATGTTTGCAGATCCTGTTGGAGAGATGTCGGAACAAAGATTAGCCGGTCAATTTGCTATAACTAAATGGGTTGAGCAAATGAAGATTGGTAATATGATTTATGGTGCTCTAGTTGGTCATGTTGATTCTGAAAAGGGGTTTAGTATAGAAGGATTGTTTGAAAAACCAACTAATAATTCAGAGAGGGTAGGGAAAATACAAGAAATCTTGGATAGATTGGAAAAAAACGAGACAGGAGTATTCAAAGATTATAACGCTGAAATTGAGTTTATGAATTTAGTACTAGAATCATTTGATAGATTATGGACTGTGCTGAAGCTGGTTAGAACTATGGAATCAGACACCAGAAATGCCCAAGGGGCTTTGAATCTGGAAAATAAGGAAGTTCTCAAAGACGATAAGCCTAACGTAGAGATACTAAATGCTTTGGCAAAAGATAGAAATACTGGCAGTGCAAGGCATACAGAGGAGCAATTCTTTAATGCGTATATTGATTGGCTTATTAGTGAAACAGAGGGAGGCGGAGGGGAAGCGTATCCGGGAGAGCTACAATGGTATAAAAGGCTTAAGGAAAAAACCATACTGGATCCAAAACGAGAGATGACAAGGGCTAAATGGTTGTTCAACAAAATGAGCCGGTAGCAAATTAAAAAATGTTTTAAAAACAGCCTATGGTTTCCATATCCATTTACCTCCGCCTTTAGCACCACCTGCTGCTGATGGAATACTTGACCCCACACCTCTTCGAAGTATTCCTTGCCTTGATAGTACTACATTACCATAAGCATCAACAGTAGTTTCACCTATGGATCCTTTTATAACACCTTGGCCAGTTTCAATTCCTGCTCCAAATTGTCTTTGAGTATATCTTTGACCAAATCCAGTACCTGCCATAATTTCTTGTCCAATCATTTGTCCTGCCTGTCCGGCCTTCCCTACAGCACTAACTATTAAATCAGGAATTTTCGGTAATGCCATTAAAGCTCCGAAAGCCAATAATATTCTCATAAAACTTAAATCAAGTCCTCCAAATAAAGGAAAAGCATTACTTCCAACAATGTCTCTGCCATCAGTTGCATATACAGGAGATATTAATGATCCATTATTGATTTGGTTGGCAGCGGAAATTTTGATTAGACACTGGTTAGGGTTAGAGTTGTCTTTGGGACAATTCTCGCTGAACTTTTGGGGGCCAAGTAAGAAAGCCACAAAATAAATTACTGCGATAACAGCTGGAAATATCAAAATATTACCTAGCATCTGTAAAATCCAGCTGGTAGCTATTCCTTGTCTGCCTGGTAAAGAAGCAAAAAGGAACTGGAACGGAGCGCTAATGGTCAAAAATATTATGGTTAACCAGGCCATAATTAACCTAAAGAATAATTTCAACATTTGATAGACTAAGGCTAAAGCAGCAGCAAAACTTAAGAATAAACCCAGTAGAGGGGCTAAGGCTAGGTTTGCAGCTACCCCTCCTACTATGCCGACTATTGGTTTAAGTATTAACATCCAGGGGCTTGTACTAACATCAGTGGGTATAATGGGAGCTATAAATTGAGCAGCGAGCCAAAATACTAACATCTGAATAGCGCCTTGTGCTGCGCTGCTTAAATTATCATAAATTAGGCTGGCAAATCTTGATATATCACCGCCGAGATTGTTAAGGTGCAAGATGCCTCCATTATCAAGGATTCCTGTGAGTGGACCCATAATGTTTAAAATATTAGCGCCTGATAGTTTCTGTGATAGGTTTAGTTGGTCTTGAAAAGTTGAGTCGCTTAATTTTCCTTCAGCTGCCACAAAATAATAACCTACTACATTAGTTCCCACAAAGGCCATATCAGAAATAAGACCAGCAAAAAAGAAGGAAAAAGTAATCATCACCAGTCCAATTACCAATCCTGGTAAAGCTGCTTGAGCTGTGATAACTGTTTGGGGGTTAATTTTATTCCTAAACATCACCATTAGTCCTATTACTAAGAATATGATGATCATAATTACATAAGAAATATTTCTTGATACCTGCCAGAGGCTTAAAATAGGATTTAACACTTGAGCCCCAGAGCCTACTACTTGAGCATTAGCTTCTTTTACAATCCCAAAATTTTGTCTAACTGAAGCTAAATAATCAGCAGTTCTAACAGGAGGGTGAGTATATAATGCTCCAATTAAAGAAGTGGTTGTCCCTAAAGCTCCTCCGGATGTATTAACTTGGGAAAGCATAGGTACACTTTGAATCACTCCCTGGGCATTTTGAGTAACCTGGTAAGTCAAGCAGGGCTGTCCAATCACAGATTGCCCTAAAGCAATACAAGAGAAGGAGTGAAATAGATTATTAACTAGCAGATCAGTATAAAGAGGAGAGGTAGGACTTACTGTAGTCGGTAGACTGTAGATGGTAGACTGTATTGCAGAAGGAGCTGCAGATTGGGCATATACAGGACTGGCTAGTAGTATGTAGCTGGTAGTAAGTAGTATGGCAAGGATCTGGGCAAACATAATCTAACAGTAACCCAAAAAGTCTTTCTTTGCAAGTCTTAAATCCTAAGCTATATCATAAGGTTTTATATATAAACCTTAAGTTATACTTGACGGTTTGTGATTTTTAATGTAAGATATACAGTACATGGATACTGAAATATTGAAAAAATTAATTGATACCTGGAACCCTCATTTTACTAACCCTCAAAAAGGGGGTTGGATCGGGACTGTGACAAGAGAAAAGTATCTTTCCAGGCTTAAAAAACTTTTAGATATTCGCCACGTCCTGATTCTAACCGGTGTGAGGCGGGCAGGAAAATCAACGCTTATGCAACAGATGGTGAAGCATTTGCTGGAAGAAAAAACCATTCCTGCTAGAAACATTTTGTTTCTCTTTTTAGAGGATATTTTGGCTCAGCAGTATCTTTCCTTGGGATGGAAGTTCTTAGATGATCTGTATAATTTTTATCTGGAAACATATGATCCTCAGGGACAAGTATATCTTTTTTTAGATGAGATTCAGGGAATAAAAGACTTTAATCGCTGGATAGCTTCAAAGTATGAACGGAAGGAACCTGTCAAATTTATTCTTTCAGGATCCAGGCGGGCGCTGGTTGAGTCAGAATCAGCTACGGTGTTAACCGGCAGGAATGTGGTTCTTGATATATATCCCCTCAATTTTTATGAGTACCTTCTAATGCGCAAAGTAGATGTCAGAGGAGATACTTTACAAAGTCTTCAGGATGCTAATTTTAGCCGAATGTCAACTATCCTTCACCATTTGGGAAATTATATGTTTGAGGGTGGCTATCCTGAAATTATATTAGCCCCGGAAGAGGAAGTGAAAAAAACACTGGCAGCAGCTTATTATTCCGATATTATCAGCCGTGATGTTTTAAAGCCAAATGCAATCCGGAACGCTCAAGAGGTAGAAGTCCTAGGACTCCAGATAATGTCTGATTTTACCAGAACACATACCTATAGCAGTTTAGGCCGGCCGCAAAAGTTATCAGTGGATGCGGTAAAATCATATCTTGAGTACTTCGAGAAAGCATACCTTTTTTTTGAAAGCAGGCATTTTTCCTATAAAACTAAAGAGACTCAGGATATTCAACGGCCAAGAAAAATTTATGTTGTTGATAATGGGTTGCGAAACTTTAACATACCGCTTCCCCGTCTGGATATCGGGCAATGCGCTGAAAATATAGTCTATATGGAGCTTAAGAGGAATAACCCGGCAGTATATTACTGGAGGGGGAAAAGGGAGATAGATTTTGTGGTGATGAGCCCGAATTTATCATTTGTAAACGTTAGTTATACCGATCAACCGCATGATAGGGAGGCAGAGGGATTAGTTGAGGGACTGAGTGAGTTTAATCTCGATCAGGGAATAGTGCTCACTAAAAACTATGCTGATGTAAAAAAGATAGAGGGTAAGAAAATTGAGTTTATACCATTATGGGCCTGGTTGATACTAAACGGGAAAGAATTTTTTCAGGAAGGTTCCCGAAATTCCAATATATAACCAGCCTCCCTTATATGAAGACCAGGTTCAGGAAAAACATTTAAATAATCTATTTACAGAATTTCAATGGATCTCCAGTAACACCGCACAAAGCTTTAATATCAAATATTGTAACTTGAATTCCTGTAAACCCTTGGATTAGTTGCAAGAGCACCCAGGCAACAGCCATAAATAGTATTCCTAAAAGAGCCCAGGTGGCAGTTTGGTGGGCAGCTTGGATAGCTTTAGGTTCTCCCCCAGATGTTAAGTATTTAAACCCAGCCATAACTAGCATAACTAGGGTGGCAATAAACCCTAGTCCTACAATCACAAAAACAAGTTGTCCAACCATGGCTTCAAATTGATCAAGTCCTGCAGGACAATCAGCGCTTCTTTTATCGATAGGCGCATTAGGGTCGCAGACTGCATAAACAGGGGAAGTAGGGGTAAAAAGTAAAAAGGAAAAAGTAAAAAATATGATTAACAGTTTTGACATTTGAGTTTTGAGATATCTTCTAACTTACCACTAATATCTTTGAAGATCAATGAGTTTTTGAACTTAAATTAGTTAGGCTTTGGTATAGGTAGGCTAATCGTGCTTCCTCCAGTACCAACATTAAATCCTAAGAATTGGCCAGCAAACCTAAACAAAGCAAAGGCTACTGCTAAAACAGCCAAGCCTATTAAAGCATTAATAATTTTACCTCTGGCTTTACCAACGTTTTCTTTGTCTCCGCCTGAAGTGATCCATTCAAGTGCTCCCCAGATAATCATAACTAATACTAGAATCAAGGCAATTATAAAGGCCAAACTTATTAGATTGGTAATAAAAGGTCCCAAATCTCTATAACCTTGAGTGGGAGGTTTGATGTCTATATCCTGTGCCAATACCTGAATAGGTGTTAATAAAGCTGTAATAGTAGAGCCTACAACTGCTAATTTTTTCATCTAATTAATAATATGCATAGTCTAAAAACCTTGTCAACCCCTCAAAAAATTTTATATGCGTGATTTAAGATCAAATAGTAAGTTCCTCACTAGGGTGGTTTTTACATGGTTTTTTTGCGCGTCATTTAAAAGTTCTCCCAGTCCGTCTAAGATATGTTCAGGGTTGGCTTTTTTTTCAATAAACAGAACTAAATAAGCAAAATATTCCTTCAATGTTTTACCTGTGCGTATTTTAATTATCTCCTCACTGATATCAAACTGTTTATTAAACATAAAATGGGCATCATATAAATCTCTGTTCTGCAGCTTTTTTCTGTCAGCAATAGCGCAAAGTTTGTGTGCAAACATACACTCAGGCGATAATGTGGGGATTGTAATGCCATAAAAATCTCTGTTAGTGTATTTATCAGGATAATTTCTTTTGTTTATTTCTATTTTGATTTTCCGTTGCCCTTTTTCATAACTTCCCAAAAAGATCCAGGTAAAATATTTATTTCTAAAATCATCGATGGTGAGATGCTCGCTGATAATTCTGTTTAGCTTCTTGTCATTAAAATCTTCTGCAATTAAATTAAAGTCTAAATCAACTGAAAAACGGTCCAGGTTATAGAATAAATACAAACATGTGCCACCTTTTAAAGCAAATTTGTCCTCAAGTTCAGTACTGGTATAAATATCCTTTAAAATATTTTTTAAGATTTGTTCGTGTCTTGTTTTATCCAGCATAGGTGATGAGTTTTTTTACCTCTTTTTCTAGTCTTTTATTATCATATATCTTAGATAAAGTGAGCAGTTTGTCTTTGTCAATCCCTTCTAAATTATCAAAGGCAATCCCTGGGAATACATAAAGGCAATCTGTGATAGTGCGTTCTTTATCCGCTATGGTATATCTACCATTACTGATAAGACCTAGCTGGTTATAAAAGATTGGCTCTTTAATTTTATGATAGACATATCCTTGTTTCCCTATCTGATACTTTTTGCTTTTTAAAGAAATTGAATAAATAGTTTGATAATACTGGAAAGTCAGTCCATGCATTTGGCTGGTGGTATATAAGGAGATATAAGATAGGGGAATAAGTTTGGCAGCAATATCCAGAGGTGTATAGTCTTCCCCATATGCATAAATCCCTTTATAGATCGAGCTCAGTCTGTTTTCTCTTAGATAATACTTGATAAGTTCAATTAACCTTCTTCTTTGGGGAATTTGCCAAATAACTGCTAAATCTTGCGTTGTAAAAACCTTTTTACCTGAAAGAGCCAATTTTTCTATATTGGTAATATTGTTACTCATAGGGTAGTTTTCCTACCCTATATAGTACTAGAATAGCGAAACCTTGTCAACCCCTCAAAAAATTTAAGTGGTTTTACACTTTGCAGAGAAGTCCTCTTTAGGGTAGCCTGTGGGAAAATCCGTCTTACGGTAATAGAAAGATTTTCCGTTTGAACATTTCAAAATTATACCTGTGTCAATTTGTTGGGTGGTATAATTTTGGCCTTCAAAAAAGGTAAAGCCTGTAAATTGACCCAAGACTTTAATTACAGCAAAAGCAATTGCAAAAAGCACAATTCCAATGATGGCATTAATGATTTTCTTTCGGGCACCAGAAATTTTTTCCTTATCACCTTCAGATATTAACCAATCAAATGCTCCCCAGATAATCATTAAAACTAACACAATCATTGCTGTGGTAAAAAATAATGCTATTAAATTAGATAAAAATAAACTGATCCCTCCTGCCCCAGTAGGGTCATTTTTCAAAAGACCTGCTAGAGGAGCAGGAGCATCAATTTTGCCAAAAATTTTAACAATAGGTGATACTTTCTGGCAGGTATAAAATCGTTCATTTCTTGACTCATCAAACCAAGGTCCTCCTCCTTGGGAAGGAGGTTTAAACGCAGGAAGACAGGCTAGAGTGCTGTCACTATTACAAGAATTAGGGTCTGACTTATCGCAAAATGTCTCTGCGATGACAACATTGTTGCTAGCTAGAAGAAAAACTACACCAATAATTGTGAAGAGAAGGGATTTTTTCACCTTAAAAATATATTACCATAAAACATATTCATACTTCTTTCTTACATTTTCTACACAGGCTTTAAGCATAATAAGCTTAATATAGGCTTGATTTATGAATAAGGAAAGGTTATATTTTGCGGGAAAAAAATTAGGGTTGGCAAGCGCTGCAGTTGCTACGGCTTATGTGATGAGTTTTGGCATTGATCAAAAAGCCAGTTTTGCAGAAGCACAAGGGAAAGGACCTGATTCTACAGCAGCGCCTACTTATACACCTTATCCCACCTATACACCTTATCCCACCTATACACCTTATCCCACTGCGACACCTGGATCAACCCCTAGGCCAGATGTAGTAATAATACCTCCTTCTCGGCAGGATTCTGGTCCAGATGTTGTGGTGGTTCAATCTCCGCAACAACAAGCACCAAGAACGGATGTTGTTGTGGTAAGGCCTGAGGCGATCAGGCCAGAAGTGGTAAAACCAGAGGTTGTAAGGGTTCCAGAAATAGTCAGGGTAGAAGTGCCTGTTGTAGTGACTCCTCCGGCTGGTGTTATGAGCTTGCGTCGCGATGACCTTAATGCTTTAATTGATGCAACAGTCGTGGCCAGAGTTGCAGAGGTAAAACAAAAAATTGAAGCAGAAGTAAGACAAAAAGTCGAAACAGAGGTAAAACCGACTGTAGAAGCTGCTAAAAAAGCAGAAGCAGAGGCAAAAGTTGCTATAGAAGTAGCTAAAGCCTGGTACTTAGAACCTAGAAATTTGCTTATTGGAGGGGTAGTAGGCCTAGGGATTGGAGTAGTATTTTTTACCAGGCAAACAATAGTGGACCGTGTTTATCATCATTATCACCCATGAGTTATAAAATTTGTGGAGTATCAATCCATAAATTTTGACAAATTTATGGATTTATGATGTGGCGTTTAGGCTCTGACAACTCCTTTTGGAAAGCTTTATCCTGTAAATAAGTTAATTAGTGGGAATATAACTCCTGATAATTTGATAATTTCGTGGAGTTATGATACTCTATTTGCATGATTAAAAGATTTTATAACGATCTTTCTAAATACCTTTTCCCGAATAAAGTTTTGATAATTTATGGTCCCCGAAGGGTTGGAAAGACAGTTTTATTAAATAATTTTCTAAGTTCAAGCAAGCTGAAGTATAAATTTGTAAGTGGGGATGATCTGGATGTTCAAACCGTTTTAAGTTCGCAAAGAATAGAATTAATCAAGGAATATACTCGCGGATATGAATTATTTGTTATAGATGAAGCACAAAAGATTCCAAATATAGGTATGGGTTTAAAAATTCTGGTTGACAATATTGAGGGTATTAAGGTGATTGCAACAGGTTCCGCCTCGTTTGATTTGTCTAATAAAATAGGCGAGCCGTTGGTTGGTAGGTCTGTCACCCTGAAATTATATCCACTAGCTCAACTGGAGTTGGCAGAGGATTTTAATAGATATGAGTTGAAGGAAAAAAATTGGCAATATTTAATCTATGGTTCTTATCCGGAAGCCTTAACTGCGCAAAGTTTGGATGAAAAAAGGGATTATCTGACAGGAGTCGTAAATTCTTATCTCTTAAAAGATATTTTGGAGTTAGAACAGGTAAAAGGATCAAAGATCCTTCTGGATTTGCTTCGGTTAGTGGCTTTTCAGGTGGGATCTGAGGTATCTTTGAGCGAGCTTGCTCTAAATTTAAACATAGACATCAAAACTGTAGCCAGGTATCTCGATCTTTTAGAAAAGGCATTTATATTAATTAATATCAGGGGCCTCAGTAGGAATTTACGGAAGGAAATTAAAAAATACAGTAAGTATTATTTTTATGACAACGGGATCAGAAATGCAGTTATTTCTAATTTCAACCCGTTGGATCTAAGGGATGATATAGGTAGGATTTGGGAAAATTTTTTAGTTACAGAGAGGATTAAAAAACAAGCATATAAAAAAATTTATAGCAATAATTATTTTTGGAGAACATGGGATCAAAAAGAAATAGATTTTGTGGAGGAAAGAGAAGGAAAACTATTTGGGTTTGAATTTAAATATAGTTCCAAAAAGGTTAAACTGCCGCAAGAGTTTCTAGATACGTATCCTAATGCCAGTATTGATGTTATCACAAGGGATAATTATTTAGATTTTGTTATTTAATCTTTACTTCTTAAGTTTAAAATAGTTGGAAAGTAGTAATGCCAAATAGTCTTGCTAGTATAAATGGCAGGATAAAGAAAACAAAGATTAGCAGTATAAAGCCAATAATAGATTGGGTAATCATTTGTCTTGCTCCTTCAAGTTCTTCTTTATTTGCCTCAGCCTTTAAATATTTAAAAGCCCCCAAAAGAAAATAGATAACTACTATTGCAGCTGCTATAGAAAATGCAGGGCCTACCAATTTAGAGGTTCCTTGTCCTAGGGATCTAATACCTCCAAAGCCAAATTTAGCTCCTAAGTCCACTTCAGCTCCTAAGTCCACTTCAGCATAAACAGGAGAAATGTAGAATGTAGAATGTAAAATGTAAAAAGTAAAAAGTAGGAAGGTAAGTTTAATTGTAAATTTTAAATTGTACATTGTAAATTTTTTAGAATGGTAATCCTCCTTTGCTTGGTGGGAATATTTCAGCTGCAAATTTGGTAATGATAAAGGCCAGAAGAATAACTATAAGACCTATTAAAGCCCAAGTAATCCTAGCTTTGGCTTTTCCTAATTCTTCTTTCTTGCCTTGGGCTAGTATATATTGAAAAGCTCCCCAAACTAACCAGTAAAAAGCAAAGAATACAGCCAAATAAAAAACAATATTTAAAAGTCCAGAGATAAGGCTGGCTAGATTATTAAAGCCTAGATTGGTTAGTTCAGGTGGTTGCGGCACTTCGTTCCCGCCTGGTAATTTTAAGGCTATTTTCACAACAGTATTATGTATCATGTATTAAGTATTATGCTTCTTTTTAACACTTTTGATCAAGCCGTTAAGAAGTTTACTAACAATAACTGTTTTCTGAGATATCTCATTAAAAAGTGAAGAGTCAATATATTCAAGGTCACTAGAGATTAACAGCTGATTTTGCACCTCGGTTAGTGATCCTAAAGCAGTATAGTAAAATTGGATCTTTTCTTTGTTGGAATGTCGAGAAAAACCTTCAGCGATATTACTGGTTATAGAAACAGAAGCTCTTTGTATTTGATTAATTAAGCCGAATTTTTCATCAGAAGGAAATAATTTTGTCATTTTATAAATTGCCAATACTAATTGATGACCTTCTTTCCAGGTATTAAGATCAGTAAATGATTTGATTGCTGTGTATTCTGCGTTTTGCATGATATGTATCATGTATTAAGTATTATGCTTTTTCCCATAATACATACTACTTAATACTTACTACAATTTTATTTTCCAAACCCTGGTATTGCTAGTATATCAACTCCAATGATTTGTAGTAGCAAAATGGAAAAGATAATGAATAGAAGTCCAGTTACAGCGCTGGTTATCCTATCTTGTCCAGCTTTAAGACTTTCTGGATTCCCCCCAGAGGAAAGCATTTGATAAGCTCCCAAAAGCATCATTAAAAATGACAAGCCTCCACCAATTCCAATCATAAACTTCATTAAATCTTTGACAAATTCAGCAGGATTAGTATGAACACATCCAATAGCAGTTTTGAAAGCAGGACCTCTTCCATCATCGGGATTTGCTGTACAAGAATCTCCTCCTCCTTCAGAACAAGGAATAATATTGCCATTTTCGTCTTTGTCAACACCGCATTTCTGGGTAGCTGGTGTCAATTGAGCCACGTTTTGTTTGACAGAAAATTCTTTGGTGCATACCGCACTTGTGTTTTCTCTTAGAACCTTTAGAATATAATTATCCTCTGGTAACTTCTGGGGTGGTTTATTAAGCTGAATTTTGACAGTACCATCTCTATTAGCGCCAAACCAATCTGTTTTGAAATAAGGGGGGCTATTTGGATCATTTTTGTTATTCTGATTGAACAGTATCGCCTGATATAGGTTTCCTGCATTTGCATTAGTAATATTTACCCAAACGTCTTTGAAAACAGTAATCTCTTGGGAGTCAGGAACGATTGTGCATTGAATTTGTGTAGGTTGCGCAACAGGGGTAATATTAAATCTTCGGCGGCATAACTGTGTAGGTATAGTTGCTCCGCTAATAGGTTCATATAGAGTATATTGTAGTGCGATTTCCGCATTTTGCAAAGGGACACTGCCCGTATAAAAGGTAAAGTTACCGTCTCCATTTCTATCCACTGTGACTTCCTTATTGCTTTGTTTGTTTTTATCTAGGAAATCATCTGTGGAATAAATAATAGAATAAGTTTTAGCTGGAGCATGTTGCGCTGTTGCGCTGACAGGTTGATTGATTGCAGGAAAGCCAGGGTCGGAGCTTAGTTTTATTCGACAATCAGTATCAGAGTATTTATTGCCTACATAATAATTTATTTCTGTGCAGAAGGGGATGGTTGAACCTATTTTCATCAATTTACCAAAATGAGGGCCTCCTGAAAGTAAATTTGGTTCGTTAGTTTCTAGGTAATCGAGTTTTCCGTTAGTAGCCTCTTTGGTATTTGTTTTACCGTTGCCAAAATCTAGTTGATAAGTAATGCCATTTTCTAAAGGTCCTGAAATTTCAAAATAAATAGCTGCTGTCCCTTCTGGTATTGTTTCGTTGTTATTTAAGTAGAACAGTTGATTGTTTAAGTTGTAACTGATTTTAGTTTCGATTCCTATCTGGCTGCAGCGAAATGGATCTGCAGCAAAAATTCTATCGGTCTGAGGAATATTCCAAAAGGCAAAAATTAAACACAAAAGAATAATTAATACTTTGGACATTAAAATTAGCTTAGCACAATTTTAAAACAGTGGCTAGTTGTTAGAGTCTAGGGATTCATCAGTAAACTTGATTATGAGTACCGATATCAATAAAGTATATAAAGTTTTCTTTTGTATAATAAACAACTCGAATATCTCCAGTGATGGAAAACGCTCTGAAGCCAATCTTATTCCCTTTTAGTTGATGATTCTTAAGAATTGGGTTATTTGAACTAGCTAAAAATAGTTTGATTCTTTCATCGAATTTCTGATTTAAGTTAGGATGTGGTTCAATACGTTTATTGAAATGCTTAATAAAATTCCCGATATACCTAATCTTTGTCATAACTATGAAGTTGGTTTAAGAAGTCATCAACACTTTTTGTTGTATAAACCTTTTCTTTGCCGTTTTCAATATCATGCATAATTTTTGTGTATCTTTTTTCTGCCTTAGGAGAAAGATAAGTAACTTCCTCTTCAAAAGCAAGATCAATTTTTTTACTGGCAAATTTTTTCATAAACACCCTCAAGACTTCCTGCAAGGAAGAAAATCCAGCATCCTGAGCAGCTTTTTCAGCGCTTATTTTTAACTCTTTTGGTAATGGAACTTGTAAAACTGTTCTTTGCATAATAATACAATTATATTACTTCTGTAATAAATGTCAAGATTTCAATTTTGGACATTTGGGGGTTGAAACTAGGGTTTAAGTTTAGATAAGAATTCTTTAATCGTAATAATTTGGAGTTTCCCCAAATTTGGGTTAGTCTGAAGTACAAGTAAGTCTTCATCTCCTGTAACTAGATAATCAGCTTTTCCTCCTAAA
The DNA here is from genome assembly GCA_964500725.1 of uncultured Gammaproteobacteria bacterium. Lineage (GTDB taxonomy): Bacteria > Patescibacteriota > Microgenomatia > Daviesbacterales > UBA10151 > UBA10151. The sequence goes on along the minus strand of CAZCNP010000003.1, from coordinate 52,957 downwards.
GAGGCAGACAGCAGATAATCATCTTTAGGGTCTCTACTATGAATCGGTAACTTCTCAACCGGTAAGGGATCTACTGCTTCAGCTGCTGCTTTCAGGGATGCAATAAGCTCTTCACCTTTTTCTTTAAATACAGCATGATAATTTAAAAACTTTTTCCTGGAGATAACTTCTTCAAGCTCACTCATCAACTGTTGTGAAACAAGAAGAATAAAGATGTCCTTTTTCCATATCTGAATAACTTTATCTGGATTACTTCGCGCAGTAATAATAGCACTGATTAGAAGGTTAGTATCTATTACGACCTTTAATTTACTTACCTTTGGCATAGCGCTCTTTACGGACTTCTTCAACAATTTTAGTTACATCCTTGTAAATCTTATCAAAAGACTTATCTTTATTGGCAGCTTGAATTTCATCCACTAGTTCAAAGAAGCGCTTTTTAGCTACTTTTTTAAAGTTTTGATAGTTTTCATATTCACTGGGATTTATCACTACAGCAAAAGGCCTGCCTTTTTTCTCCACCATTACTACTTCCTTGCCATAATAAACAGTACCTAACAAGTCAGTGAAATTATCTCTTGCCTCTTTTGCTGTCATTTTTTGAGTAATCATATATAAATACAATACTACAATTTTACCATAATGTCAATATCTCCCTTATATACATAAGGGTATATTTTGCCGCGGAGATATATATGGTAGAATTTTAGGGCATGATTGCCCATCCCAAGAAAAGTGGTATGTATTATGTGTTATGTATTATGGGATTTTTATGCATAATACTTACTACCTTCTACATACTACCAATTGTCCATGCTGATGAAATAGATGATTTAGGAAAACAGATTAAGGAGCTAAGTGAAGCCAGAGAGTTATCTGTTAAAGCCACCAAACCTTTGGAAGGGCAGCTGGCAGGACTGGAAAGACAGCTGGCCCAAATCCAGGCTACTATTGATGGGTTATCTGCCAGTATTACCCAAAAACAAAAAGATTTAGATATCAGGGAAGATAAGATAGCCTTGCAGCAAGCCTTACTGGAACAAAGAGTTAAAGCCTACTATATCCGCTCCTTTCTAACAGATCCTTTAACAGTAATTTTATCCTCAATTGGAGCAGGGGATTTATTTAGAGAGCTGTCATACCGCCAATCTGTAACTCGGGAAGACCGCCAAATAATTGTTTCCATAACCTCTGAAGTGATAGATCTTTTAACTGAAAAAACCAAGCTGGAAAAAGATAAAACTAGATTGGCCCTTTTGCAGGCAGAAGTTGATAAAAATGCTGCCTTTTTAGGTGGGGAAATCAAAAAAGCCAAAGCTTATCAGGCAGATCTAACAGGTAAAATTGCCCAACTTTCAGCCAGACAGCAAGAGTTGCTGGCTGCAAAATTAGGCAGCTTAAATTTACCCAAATCAGCCTATTCTATGAAAGGGGGGTGTACTGACGATCGAAGCATTGATCCTGGGTTTGCTCCCCGGTTTGCCATGTTTTCTTATGGAGTTCCCAATAGAGTCGGTTTAAATCAGTTTGGAGCCAAAGGTAGGGCAGAGGCTGGGCAAAATGCAGAAAGCATTTTAAAAGCTTACTATAATGCTGATTACACCACGGGCTACAACCAAGGCATAAATATTCATGTAAGAGGCACAAATGAATATGGGCAGTCTTTTGATGAAGCTTTAAATATTGAAGATTATGTCAAACATTTATATGAGATGCCGGCAGGATGGCCAATGGAAGCCTTAAAAGCCCAAGCTATTGCTGCCAGGTCTTATGCTTTGGCTTATACCAACAATGGATCAGGTCCAATTTGTCCCAGCCAGCAATGCCAGGTGGTCAAAAAAGAAATTAATGATGGTAACTGGCAAGCTGCTGTGGAGGCTACCAGAGGAGTAGTGATGACCTCTGGCGGGCAGCCTATTAAGGCTTGGTATTCTTCAACCCATGGAGGTTATATTTTTAACTCTGGTGACATTGGTTGGAGTTCAACAGCTTTTACCAAGAGGGCTCAGGATACAACTGGAGGTATTGGAAGTTTTGCAGATTTGCAAAATAATGCATATGATAAAAACTCACCCATTTTTTACTGTGATTGGGGATCTAGGGCCCAATATAATAAAACTGCCTGGTTAAAACCTGAAGAGCTGGCTGATATAGTCAATGTTTTAATGCTTGCCAAAAAAGACTCCAGTACCCAAGTGCACCTGTCCCAAATTGATAAACCTAACCCTGATGGGCAAGAAACCTGGGATGCAAATAGGGTTAAAAGTGAGTTAGGATCTAGGGCTTTTAATTCTATTTCTGATGTGTCTGTATCAGCTGATTTTGGCTCAGGTAGGACTAGCTCAGTCACAGTGTCAGGAGATGGTAAATCAGAATCATTTTCTGGCAGTGAATTCAAAGATTACTTTAACTTGAGGGCTCCATCTAATATCAACATTGTTGGGCCTTTATTTAATGTAGAAAAAAGATAGGTTAATGGTATATACTGGCCTTGATGCTATCCTCTTATATTGAAAAACCTACTAATTATCGTTTTGAAGGTCAGGACACAGATGAGCAAATATTACTCCTTTTAAGAGCTCATCCAATTACTAATTTCAATTGGATTATTCCTGCTTTGCTGCTTTTTTTAGCCCCTTTTTTGGCACTAACAGTTTCCCAGTTTCTTAATTTAGATTTATCATCAATCCCAGAAACCTTTGGGCTGGTATTTTTAATAATCAATTATCTTTTGGTTTTGATAATTGTTTTTGAAGGATTTTTGCATTGGTATTTTAATGTCTATATTGTGACTGATAAAAATATTGTTGATGTGGATTTTCATTCAATTTTATTTAAAAATATTGATGTAGCGCCTCTCCGGAATATTGAGGACACCTCATCTTCTATGGGAGGGATTTTAAGTTCAATTTTTCACTTCGGTAATGTATTTATTCAAACAGCTGGCGCTGCAAAAAATATTGAACTGACCTTTGTGCCAAGACCACATCATGTGGCAGATTTTATTTTAGATGAAGCGCATAAAATTTATGGAAAGGGGAGGGATGCCTACCACCACCCCGGTTAATCTACTTGATTTAGGAGTTACTTTAATGTTTGCCAAAGGGGCAATTTTGCTTATTTTGGTGTTTTACGCTATATTTGCATTACTGATTGTCAGACAAGTAGATCTTATGAGCAAAACTTTGATTACTAAAGTTTCGCCGGTACTGAAAGCTTTTTCTATTCTTCATGCAGGTTTTGCCATTGGTTTAATCATTTTAGTTTGGGGGATACTATAGACGTGGACTATAAACCGTAGGACTATTTTCCTACGGAAAAGAATTTTCGCGGACTCAAATTATGAACATAAAGATTGCTCAAGTAGTTGGCTTAAATACTGATCAAAAAGCTGCACAAGTTAGCTCTGCTACCAGGGAAGATAATACCTTTTTGGCAGTTTTAGAAATTGCTAGCGATGATGCTTTTACCAAAGGCAGGCAAATCCTCTCTGAGCTGGAAGATTTCTACTTTGAGTCTGAAGGTACTATTTCCGAGAAGCTAAAAGCTGCTTTTGATGAGGCTAAAAACAAAACCGGTGAAGGAGTAGATTTTAGTTTAAGTTTAGCAACTATTTCAGGCAAAGTATTGTATTTGATAGGCAAAGGTCAGGTGGAAGTTTACCTTAAAAGAGGAGACAAATTATCCCCGCTTCTGTCAGTGGCAGCCCAAGAGCAACTGATTTCAGGGTTTATTGCCTCAGGAGACCGGTTGCTGCTGACTACTAATAGTCTGTCTGGTTTTCTTGGGAGTGAGTTAGATAAATCTTTAAGTTTGCCTATTGAAAATTTTGAAGAAGAAGTAGGAAGTAAAATTGAAGAATTGACAGCCTCAGAAAAAAAAGTTCCTGAAGGCGAGGAAGTAAAAGATGAGAGTTTGCCAAAGGTCCAAGGCTTGGCTGCTTTGACAATAGAAGCAGTTGATGAGGATGTAGAAATTTCATCGCTTCCAGCAACAGAAGAAAAAAAGGAAGAAGAGCAGCAAATAATGGATGAGCAAGAAAGGGCAACCAGGCCATCATTTAATGTTAGCGCTGTTTTAAGTAAAATTGCTAAAGCAGTAAGTAGAGTAAAGATCTATATTCCCCAAAGTGGTCGGGGCAGGGCAATCGTGGCAGTTATATTAATTATTATTATTCTGTTGGGTGCAGGCTATCAGTATAAATTAAGCCTTGATCGGAAAGTTCAGGCTCAATTCAATCAAACATTGCAAGAGGCCAAAGATGATTTTAATGGGGCCAAAGGGTTGGCTAGTTTAAATCCCAATGAGGCTAAAACTAAACTGGATTTATCTTTGGAAAAAGTTAAAAAAGCTTTGCTTTTGCAACCAAAAAGCACTGAAGCTCAAAGTTTAAAAGATCAAATAGAAAAAGAAACTCCTTCAATTTTGCAACAATCTTCTATTTCTGATTTTCCTGTCTTTTTAGATATGGATTTGGTTAAGAAAAACTTTAGAGCTACTCAGTTAAGTCTCTCAGGCAGTAAGTTATTGCTGCTGGATCCAACTGTTAAAACTTTGGTAGTGGTAGATCTTGCCAAGAAAAGCAATCAAATTTTGGCAGGTTCAGAACAATTAGGTGAGGCTGTATTTGCTTCTTTGAATGGTAATTTTGCCTTTGTTTACTCCAAAGATAAAGGAGTTTTAAGAATTGATACTAGTAATCAAAAAATAGCTGTAGTTTCTAAAAAAGACAGTGATTTAGGAGGGGTTAAAGATATTTATGGTTTTGCCAGCAATGTTTATCTTTTGGATCCAACAGGGAATATGATCTGGAAATATTTGCCAGCTTCTGATAGTTATTCAGACAAAAGAGAGTATTTTAGTACAGATACTAAAGCTGATTTATCATCTGCTTTGAGGCTGCAGATTGAATCATCAATTTATGTATTAAAAAGTGGGGGAGAGGTCTTAAGATTTACCAAAGGAGTAAAAGATAACTTTTCTTTTTCAGGGTTGCCTTCAGGGGTAAAAGATCCCAAAAGTCTGTTTGTTTCATCTGATACTGATAATTTATATCTGTTAGACTCTGGTAACTCCAGGCTGCTAACTTTAACTAAAACAGGTGGTTATAAAAGCCAAATGAGTGGGGGTAAGTTTGCTGCTGCCACAGATTTGGCAGTAGATGAGGTTGGCAAAAAGGTTTATCTTTTAGATGGTGGCAAAATTTACTCGGTAGATCTAAAATAATCCCATGCGGATTATTAATAAAAAAGCTCTTCATAATTACCATATCCTGGAACACTTAGAAGCAGGGGTAGTTTTGTCTGGAGCAGAAGTTAAATCTATCAGGACTGGCAGAATAGATTTAGGTGAAGCTTATGTAAAAATTTTATCTGGAGAAGCCTTTTTAGTAGGTGCTAATATCCCCCGATATAATCAAGCTGCAGATAATGAATATGATGCTCAAAAAAGCAGGAAATTACTACTTCATAAAGACCAAATTAACTCTTTGATAGGTAAAACCTCAGGTAAGGGGGTAACTTTAGTTCCAGTTTCTATATATGAGAAAAATAATAGATTTAAAGTAGAGGTGGGGTTGGCAAAGAGTAAAAAAGAATTTGACAAAAGAAAGATCATCAAAGAAAAAGACCACCAAAGAAGAATAGAGCAAGAGCTTCGAGGTAAGGAATGAAGCACAAAAAATCCCGACCAGTGTCGGGATTACTTGGTGGAGATGTCGGCGGTGAAGCCGAGTCCAAAATTGTAACTTTTTAAACCTCTACAAGCTTAGCTAATTAATTTTTATTCAATAGTTGTAACCAATTAGCAGGAAAACTAATGAATGATTGAATTGTCTTTTACTAGCAAGGATCAACCAACACCTTACCAGCAGCATCCTGACTTTGTACGTACTTTAGTGTTCCGTCAGAAGGAGAACATTTTCTAAAGCAACCTTTAGCTGTAAGCTGGTTGGAAAGCGAGTTGCGGACCCACGAATGGATTAGCTCCTGCGATCTTAGCAGCTGCCTGCTTCAGGTAACGGGCAATATCTTTGCCGTTTGTGTTTTGAAACAATATTTAATGATTAATGTTTCCTTATCAGCTTGCAGTTTTTAAAGAGCAATCCTGTCGAGACAATACATCCCCAGATTTGTATATTACCATAATTTAGGTTTAAAATCAAGTTAATGAATTTAATCCTAGACCTCTTTTTTCCTAAAAAGTGTATAGGCTGTGGTAGGTTTGATACCCACTTTTGTCAGGATTGTGTTAGTAATATTCTGCAGACTGATTTAGATTGTCCAGAATGCGAACGCTTGGCTATGGGTGGGCAAACTCATCCAATTTGCAGAAAAAGATATGGTTTAGATGGACTCTGGAGCTTGGGTATTTACCAAGGATTGCTCCAAAAAGCCATTAAAAAGCTTAAATATGGCAGAGTCGAAGGATTGGCTGAAGCTTTGATGGTTATTTGTTTAGAATATTGGGCAAAATACCAGCCATTTGTTTTTGATCAAATTAAAAAAGATAAAGGGGGAGGGTGGGTAGTTATTCCTGTGTCTTTACACTGGTGGAGGGAGAATAATAGGGGTTTTAATCAATCGGCTTTATTAGGACAAATACTGTCCAAAAAGCTAGGTTTAGCTTATTGTGATGGCTTAAAACGTATCCGTCCTACGAAGCCCCAAGTTAAGCTAAGAAGTAGCGACCGTCATCAAAATATCCGTAACGCTTTCACAATTTCCTCTAACTACCAACCACGAACTATGAACTCAGTACTCCTTATCGATGATGTCTGGACTACTGGTTCAACCCTAAAAGAGTGTTGTGGTGTATTAAAAAAAGCTGGTGCCAAAAAAGTCTGGGCAATTACTATAGCAAGATAAGCGGGCAGCATGGGATAACTTTCGATCTACCAACTGGATAGATATTATAGAGTATCCCGAACTAATCCTACAACAAACACAAGAGATTCTAACACTTTCAGCTTAATTTATCCATTTAGTGAGCCTGGATCTCTCTTTATCAAAATGCACAACCGTTTTAAACACTTCTTGTACTAAAGGATGAGTAGCATCAATTTCAAAGGCTTTTAGGGCATATTCTTTTGCTAAATCACCATTACCTTGTCGAGTTTCCAAAACTGCTAAATCGCATAAAATCTGAATATCTTCTGGTAACTTCGTTAAAGCTCGTTTAATAAGTGTTCTACCCAACTCTACATCACCATTCATAAATATTGCCCAACCAAGAAGGTGAGTAATCCTAGGATGGTTTGGGAGAAGTTTATCAGCTTTTCTCAGTATATCCATTGATTCCTGAAACTTTTCTTGCTTACACAAAGCCTCACCTAAAAAATAATAAGCTGCTGAATTATTAGGCGCAAGCTCTATAATTTGCCTAGAGATTGTCTCGGCATCAGAATTTTCTCCTAGGATTAGACACTTTTCAGCGTCTATAAGCAGTTTTTTTACTTTATCTTTCTTTGTCACTGCTATTATTTTCCTTTTGGGCAAGCTTCAATAACTTCAGGGTTTCTTAAGAGAATTGTCCTATTAGTTGTGTAAGATAATCCCTTATTTGGATTAGTTTCAAAGCCAACATAGACTATTTCTACTTTTCTTGCCTTCAACTCTGCTACAGCAGGTTGCAAATCGGAATCTGAACTACATAGGGCAGCTGAATCCATCTTTTTATCACAGGCAAAAGCCACCAAATCAACACCTATTTTTACATCCACACCTTTCTCTCTAAAAACAATTTTCTCTCCCACTTTTTGAGCCCTAACATTACCAGCAATAACAAATTCATAACCTTGTTTAACCAAATTATTTCTCAACTTTCTCTGAAATTTAATAAGCTCCAGGGATTTCTCTTTAGTTTCTGGATGAACATGCAACCTGGAAACATAAAATATCTTTCTGGAAATATCAAAGCTTTTGAGCGGCTCTTTAAGCAGCTTGTTTAAATCAATGGCGCTTAAGTCGACACTATATTTATCAATCCCTTCTTCTTTTAAAACTTCTTCAACTTTATGCAGGAAATTCTCACCATCAATAAAAAGAATAGACTTAGGCATAAAGCAATTTTATCATAAAAAGCCAAGAAAAAACCTCAGCGGGCTTTCGCACTAGCTGAGGCGTTTATGACCTAAATATACCTTATTTGTACCTATATGTCAACCAGGTGTGTAGGCAGACCATATAGGTAACACTTTGTTAAAGAAGTTTTTTTGAGCATACTCCAGTGGAGTATCATAATCAAGGGATTCATGGGGTCTGTAGGAATTGTATTTAACCAGCCAGGTAGCAAGATCTAAGTTTGCCTGTAATATATCCTCCAATTTTCTCCCAAAATCTCACGCTGCGGAGAGGGTGGGATTCGAACCCACGGCTGACTTGCGCCAGCAGAAGTTTTCAAAACTTCCGCACTCGGCCTCTATGCGACCTCTCCCTAAGCGGTGGGTACAGGATTCGAACCTGTGTGACGCTTACGCGCCAGCAGTTTAGCGAACTGCCCCCTTAAGCCTCTCGGGCAACCCACCCCATTTTTATTATATTAGGTTTGTAGTTACTTACTCCAACTATTTCTAAATACTTCTTAACCCCTGATAAACAAATTCTAGTAATGGTTCAGATCTATTACTAAAAGAGATTTTTGGGTATGTATATATCTTCCCTTTAATTGTATACCTATGTAATACAAAAGAACCATCAGTATCTATTAAACCCCTAATACAAGCTTTTATATAATCCTCTTTAGATAAGATCCAATTAGGAACACCAACTTGTAAACATACTTTGTTACCTAACGATAATCCTTTAGAGGTAAGATATTTTACCAAATTTACACTTGAAACACTAACTCGGCAAACTTTATGCTTTCTATTCAACTGATTCTACAGGTTCAGTAATAGGGGTTGTATATTTGGGCAATACTATTTTTGCTAAATGACCCATCTTAAAAATATGTTCCTTAGTAGGTTTAAATTTTTCCCTCCGCCAATCTCTAATAGTTCTTCCGGATAAACCTACTAACCATAATTCAACATTACCATATCACCAAAGCTTAGACAACATTTTTGGAACAGAGTATAATTCGTAGTATAGTAGTATAAATGGGTATGAAAATATGAGATTTGTTTTGCGTTCTAAGATTCATAAAGCCACAGTTACAGAAGCTGATTTAAGTTATATCGGCAGCATTACTATTGATGAGAAGTTGGTAGAAAAGGCGGGGTTTTGGGCTGGCGAAAAAGTGCTGGTAGTCAGTAATACTTCTGGTGCGCGTCTGGAAACATACATCATCGTCGGCAAGGCCGGATCAGGCATTATTTGCATGAATGGGGCAGCAGCGCATTTAATTAAAAAAGGTGAGGAAATCATTATCATGGGGTTTGAGTTAACTGACAAACCTGTAAAATCAGTTGCTATATTAGTAAATAAAAATAATCAGTTTGTGAAATATTTATAATCACTAGCAGAAGACCGTGGATTTTCAGTCCGCGGAAGTTTATAATTAGTGTTAAACTAAAAGTAAATGTTCAAAGAGGAAAAGCAAAAATTATCCCCCAAAAATAAGCAGGAAAAGCCTGAAGCGCCTGAATTTTTTACTCCTAAAATGATGGAAGCTGAAGAGATTAAAACTCTGCTTTCCTGGGAGGCTCCAGCCCGCCCATTTAGGAAAAAGGACCGTTCATACTACACAACAATTGCTACTTTGCTTATATTGGTAGTTTTAATTGTATTTTTCTGGTTAAAAGACTTTTTGCTGATTGGCACACTTTTATCTTTGGGTTTTGTGACTTATGTGTTGGCCTTTGTGCCTCCTCATAATATTAAATATAGAGTTTCAACCCAAGGGATTACCATTGGTGAGGATTTTTACTTTTGGCATTTTCTGGATGCTTTTTGGTTTAAAGAAAAAGAAGGATCAAAAGTATTACATATTCAAACAAGACTGCGTTTTCCAGCTCAGCTAATGTTGGTTCTAGGAGACCAAGGTGAAGAAAAAACCACAAAAATTATAGCCAGATTTTTACCCTTTGTAGAAGTTCCATATAAATCATGGATGGAAAAATGGTCAGAATCTCTGCAAAAACATTTTCCTCTTGAAAACGTCCATAGATAGTCTTCAGTCATAGCCCTCAGCTTTCAGACTAAATTTCTGTTAAAATACCCATATTGTCCCTGTAGGCTAACGGATAAACCTCGAGATTGCGGATCTCGTATTGTGGGTTCGATTCCCGCCAGGGGCGCTTAGAGGAGGCGTGCTTAGAGTGGTTTATTAGCCGGGTTTCGAAAACCCTGGGGGCCGAAAGGCTCGCGTAGGTTCGAATCCTACCGCCTCCGCTAGCAGGTTTGCTCATAGTATCCAAAAGGATACTATGCTTACTTGTTAAGTACTCGCCAAGGGCACAGATTTATACTTGACAAGCTGTCATAATTCTGTAATAATTATTATATTATGAGGCAGTTTATTGCAGATGAAGATTTTACAAGTATCCAGAAAGCTCAGGCAGGTTTGACAAAGGTGTTTAAAAAAGCTGCTAGAGATGGTAAATTTGTTAGGGTAATGAGAAACAATGAACCCTTAGGAGTGCTAGTCCCTAATGAGGTTTGGGAATCCTTCTTGGAAGATTTAGAAGCACTCTCTTCTGAAAATTACCTGAAAAGAATTGCTAAATCCAGAGCTGATAAAAAAACTTATACTCTTGAAGAAGTTAAAAAACAAATTGGCCTTTAATGTTTCAAGTAAAATTTAAAGCCTCTACGCAAAAACGTTTCCTGAAACTTACACCTGATGTTCAAAAAAGAATAGTAGCAAAGCTTGAATTTTATCTTACCCAATCCGCTTATCTTTGCAGAGGTTTTGACTAATTCAAAAATAGGCAAATATAGATTTAGGATAGGAGTGTATAGGGTAGTTTTTGATCTTGAGGTAGAAAATATAATTATGATTCTAGATGTAGATCATAGGAAAGATATTTACAGATGAAAAGAGAATTTAGCGCAGGTGGGATAGTTTTTAACGACAAAGGCCAAGTGTTAGTTACCCAACACTCTCAAAATAAACACTGGTCTTTTCCCAAAGGTTTGCTGGATCATCCTGAGCAAACAACAGAGCAGTCAGCTTTAAGGGAAGTAAAAGAAGAGGGAGGAATAGAGGCTGAAATTATAGATAAAGTTGGTTATTCAAAGTATATATATTCTTTAAATGGGGAAAAAATCTTTAAGATAGTAACTTATTTTTTAATGAAATATCTTTCTGGCAACATAGCAGATCATGACTGGGAAGTTAGTGATATTGGATGGTTTGCCCCAGAAGATGCTTTAAAGCAATTGTCTTATTCACGCGATAAGGAGCTTTTAAAAAAAGCTGTAGAAATGTATGTCAAGTGTTAAATTTATTTCCAGGGGTGGGGAAAAACTTGAAGCCGCTATTAAAAATTTTAAATTAGAAATTAAAAATTACGTCGTTTTAGATGTAGGTTCCTCAACTGGTGGATTTGTAGACTCCCTGCTGCAAAATGGGGCAAAAAAGGTATATGCCTTGGATACAGCCTATGGGGAGTTGGCTTGGAAACTGCGGAATGATCCTCGAGTAGTAGTAATGGAAAGAACAAATATTTTGTTTAAAAACACCTGGGAGGTGGGCTTTGACTCCTCCCAGGTGGATCTAATAACCATTGATGCTGGTTGGACTAAATTAGAACTTATTTTACCTATTGTTAAAAAATTCCTAAAGCCAGAAGGGTTAATTATTGCATTGCTCAAGCCCCATTATGAAGCCAGCAAAAAAGATTTAGTTAAAGGAGTTCTACCTCTTGAAAAAGCTGAGCAGGTTAAAAATCAAGTGCTTGAAAAAATTGTACATTGTAAATTGTACATTGTAAATTGTATTGAATCACCAATTTTAGGGGGTGGGGGAAATCAGGAGTATTTATTGCTTCTTAAACTTTGATTTAACAAGCTTTTGGGCATCTTCTATTACAGTTTCCAGTTGCTTAGTTCTCCAAAGGTAAAAAATAGGGATAATTCCAAAAAAGTTAATTAAAAAGATAGCTATAAACCAAACCAGATCTCCTTTTTTGGCAGACTTCCACAGTCCAATTCCTTTCCATAAAACTTCCCATAAAATCAGCACAAAAATTCCTGCCCCTAAATCTGGAAGTTTAAAATTATTAAACATTAAGGTTATTATACACTAAGCCTTTTAATTTGAGGAAATTTATCAAAATCCTCATCAAAAGAATAAATTTGTTTAATCTGTTTAAAGTTCATAAATACTACATGATAGGCATCCGGAAAACTAATATTTTTCTCTACATAAATACTTAGTGCTTGTTCTATTAGAACCCTTTTTTCTACTTTCAAATTGGTTATTAAAAACATATTGGATAAACTTTTGATAATATCATTTTTGGGAATTTTGTAGGATCGTTCCAAGGTAAATATGATTTCAGAAATTGTTAATAAACTGATAAAAACTTGGATTTTGCCATTTGTTATCTTTTCAAAAATTCTTTGAGCTTTAGAGGATAAAGCAGGGCTATCATTTAAAATAAAACGTAAAATAATATTTGTATCTATTAAAATCATTTTTGTGCTGATCTCAATATTTTTCTGTCATGTTCTGCTGCTGCTTTCGGCCAGGCTTGTTCCTCCCATTTAATTAACTCTTGGCCTGTTAGTTTAGGTTTAACTTTTGGTTTTAAAGAGCCATAAAGTGACATAATGGAAAACTTTTTTTTAGGTTTTATTTCAGCTTTGGTTTTGCCGGTGATTCTAAAATCTATCTGATCGCCGGGTCTAAGGCCCAAAGCTTTTCTGACAGGCGCAGGGATAGTTACTTGCCCCTTTCGGGTAACAGTAGTAGGTTGAATCTGTAACATAGTATTACCAATTTTATAGTAATACCTATTTCCTGTCAACCCTGATTTAACCTGTCCCGATTATATCGGGATCGGGGTCAAGGCACGTTGGAACGTTTTTCAAAAAGATCTGCTTAATTAGATCTTGACTTTCGCATTTTATTCGGTTAATGTAGAATTATGGGTAGAGTTATCTTCCAGGGTTCAGAGCAAACACATTTCCTAAGAGAAGTTAAATTATCATCAAAATTAAACAGTAATCAATTAGGCTCGTTATGCCAGGTATCTGGACGTACGATGAGGGATTGGTTAAGAGGAAAGTATCATATTTCTGAAAAAGCTTTATCAATTCTAGCCAAGCATTTCAATCTAGAAACTCCCACGAATATACAAATAGTAAATGATTATTGGTATACAGTAAAAGGAGCTAGGAGGGGAGCCCTAAAAAGACTAGAACTTTATGGCCCGCCTGGGACTATTGAAGGTAGGAGTAAAGGTGGTAAGAACTCTCAACTCAGAAGAAAAGAAAATCCAGAAAAATATCGACTACTAGGGTGTAATACTCGCAATAAATTTAAAGTCGTTAACCCTTCAGTGGATTTTGCAGAAGTAGCTGGAATAATCTTAGGAGATGGAGCAATCTCTAACAATCAACTTAGAATTAGTTTAAGTAGTCTAGTGGATAAAGAATATTCCTTAGCTGTTTCTTCCTTGTTTGAGAGGGTTTTTGATTGCAGGCCAAGTTCGCATGAGCGCAATAATTGTAATGCAATTGATCTAACAATTTCTGGGGTTAATTTGGTTGAAGAACTAGAAAAATGGGGTTTTGTGAGAGGGAATAAAGTTAGGCACCAGATTGATTTTCCCCAATGGATATGGAAGAGAACGGAATTTCAAAAAGCTTGTGTGCGAGGTCTGATGGACACGGATGGCGGTTGTTATTTTCATAAGCATAAAGCGAATGGTTTGATTTATAAAAATTTTGGGATGTGTTTTACAAACAAATCTCTTCCAATTGTTCAATCTGTAGCAAAAGTGTTAAAATCACTAGGATTAAAATTTTCCTTTGCAAAGAAAGAAACGCAGATTTATATTTATAGTTTTGAGGAAATTAAAAAATACTTTAAATTGATTGGATCGCATAATCCAAAAAATTGGAAAAAATTTAATTATTATTTAAACCAAAAAACGCATAGATTAAGGACGAAGGTGGGATTCGGGAGTGGTTTAACCGGCGATCCTGGAAAGATCGTGTGGGCGTAAGTCTACCGAGGGTTCGAATCCCTCTCCCACCGCCAATTAGTAAAAACAACGAAAAGTTGTATGAAGAAGAAATTAAAAACGATCCCTAAGTTTAGAAGCGAGAAAGAAGAACGGGAGTTTTGGCAAACTCATGATTCCACAGAATATGTAGATTATTCTAAAGCAGCAAGAGGTGTTCGGTTTCCTAATCTCAAACTCTCTAGTAAACCTATTACAGTAGCTAAATAATATTATTTATACTCTAGCCTTGTTTTTTGGGTTTTTTTGGTGTAGAATTGGCCCGATAGTTTCCAATGGTCTCGCCAGAGGCGGACGATTAGATAACTATTACAAATATGGACGACATTGAACTTATCAAAGAGAAAATAAATATTGTAGATTTGATCTCCGAGTATCTCCCAGTAAAAAAGAGTGGTGTAAATTTTAAAGCCAATTGTCCCTTTCATAATGAAAAAACTCCCTCTTTTGTAATCTCTCCAGAAAGACAGATTTTTAAGTGTTTTGGATGTTCTAAATCAGGTGATGTTTTTACTTTTTTAATTGAAAAAGAAGGGGTAGATTTTAAAGAAGCCTTGGAGATGTTGGCTAGCAAAGCTGGAATTGTTTTAAAACAGGCTCCTGATAAAAAAGATTTTACTAGTAGGTTGTTTGAAATTAATTTAAAAGCCCAGGAATTTTTCCATTATATTTTAACCACTCATTCTTTAGGCAAAAAAGCCTTGGAATACCTAAAAAATAGGGGATTAACTTCAAGCTCAATAGAAGAATTTGGAATTGGTTATGCTCCTAATTCCTGGGAATCTTTGACTAAATTTTTGCTCAAAAGAGGTTTTAGCCATCAAGAAATTATTCAATCAGGTTTAGGAGTGGCTTCAAAATCTGGCAGTTATGACCGTTTCCGAGGCAGAATTACTTATCCTTTAATTGATGGTAAAGGAAAACTCAGGGGTTTTTCAGGCAGAGTGTTATACCCTGCTGAACCAAAATATATCAACACCCCTCAAACCCCCATTTTTGATAAAGGAAACTTGCTCTTTGGTTTAAATTTAGCCAAAGGAGAAATCAGGAATAAAAAAGAAGCAATTTTGGTAGAAGGAGAGATGGATATGATTATGTCTTTCCAGGCAGGTTTTAAAAATATTGTGGCTTCAAAAGGAACTGCTTTGACTGAAGGGCAAATTGATTTGATTACAAAATACACAGATAATATCTCCTTGGCCTTTGATATGGATTTGGCAGGGGACAGCGCTTGCAGAAGAGGTATTGAAATAGCAGATAAAGCTGGGTTAAATATTAAAGTGGTTCAACTTTCAGGCGGTAAAGATGCAGCTGAGGCAGTTTCTGAAAATCCTTCACTCTGGCAAAAGGCCATAGAAGAGTCTGTGCCTATTTATGATTATTACCTTACTTCAACAGCTAAAAGATATGACACCAAAAATCCTGCTGATTTGAAAAGAATCGGAGAAGAGTTAATCCCTGTTTGGGCCAAAATTACTGATGATTTAGTAAGAGAGCGCTATATCCAGAGGCTATCAGCTTACTTAAAATCAGATGAAAAGATTATCCGAAGTGCGGTGGACAAAGAACGCAACACCAAATTGCAAAGCTATACCAATGTGTTAAAAACAGCCAGCGCCAAAGATAATGTAGTGCCTTCTAAATCCAGAAGAGAGCTGCTGGAGGAGTATTTGATTGCCTTACTTTTGCATTTGCCTAAAGATTTTAACTTTGTGCCCACCTTTCCTGAAACGTTATTTTTGGCAGAAAAATGGAGACAAATATATGTTTTGCTAGTGATTTATTTGGACTCAATTTCTTTTAAAAGCAGGGCATTTGAGATTAATGAATTTGTGGAAGGTTTGCCTAAAGAATTGACTGTTGAAGTAGATAGGTTGTATTTAACTGAACTTGATAGTAAACTAAGTGACAATAAATTCTGGCAGAAGGAATTGGAGGGGGTAGTCTCAGAGCTTAAGAAGGCTTTAATTAAAGCTTCTTTGCAAAAACTAACCTTGGAGATTAAGAATGCCCAGGAATTTGATAAGATGGATGTTGTAGAGTCTTTAAACAAGCGCTTTAGGGATCTGTCAGTCAAGCTTAAAAATCTTTAAATATGGCTAAACAAAGAAAACAAACAACACTAGATATTAAAAAGCTTCTTAAATTAGGTAAAGACAGAGGCTTTGTTACCCAAGAGGAAATTTTACAGATTTTCCCTAAACCAGAAGAAGTAATCCCAGCTTTGGATGAGTTTTATATTCAATTAATTGATGCCAGTATTGATGTATTTGAAAGCACAGCAGAAGAGCTGGAAGCTGAAACTAAATCTCCTTCCGATTTGGAAAAAGAATTAGAGGTTTTAACTACTTTAGAGGGAGGTTCTGTTACAGATCCTGTTAGACAATATCTTCGTGATATTGGTAAGATCCCACTTCTAACAGCCCAAGATGAAATTGAGCTTGCCAAAAAAGCAGAAAAAAATGATCAACCCTCTAGAGATAAATTGATTAGCGCTAACTTGCGTTTAGTTGTCTCTATAGCCAAAAAGTATGTAGGAAGAGGAATGAGCTTGCTCGATTTAATTGAAGAGGGGAATATTGGTTTGATGAGAGCAGTAGACAAATATGACTGGAGAAGGGGTTATAAATTTTCCACTTATGCCACTTGGTGGATCAGGCAAGCTATCACCAGGGCAATTGCTGATCAGGCAAGAACTATTAGAATTCCTGTTCATATGGTAGAAACTATCAATAGATTCAATAGAACTCAAAGAAGGTTAATGCAGGAGCTAGGCAGAGAACCTGCCCCAGAAGAAGTAGCCAAAGCTTTAGGGATTGATGAAAGTAAAGCCAGGGAAATTATTAAAGTTTCCCAAGAGCCTACTTCTTTGGAAACTCCTGTTGGAGATGAGGAAGATTCTCATTTAGGGGATTTTATTGCTGACCAAGGCTTGCAGCCAGATGAGCAGGCTACAAGAGAGCTTTTAAAGATTCATTTAGATGAGGTGCTGGATAGTCTCTCTCCTAGAGAAAAAAGAGTATTACAGCTCAGGTTTGGTCTAGAAGATGGTAAACAAAGAACATTAGAAGAAGTAGGCAAAGAATTTGGAGTTACTAGAGAAAGAATTAGACAAATTGAAGCCAAAGCTATTAGAAAATTAAAACATCCCACCAGAGCAAAAAAACTTCGGGATTATCTAGAATAGCTTTTCTGTTTAAAAAAGCAAATCCTCTCCTTTTGTCCTTGCGATCCCGACTTTAGTCGGGAGAAGCAATCTAGATATGGACAGGATAGGTGATAAAATTTATTATATTTCAAATCGTATTACCATCTCTAGTAATAAATACTTGACAATACTTAGTCCTAATTTGATAATGTAAATATGGGGTATGTAGGTAAGCTAGAGGAAAAGTTTAAAGCTCAATCGCTACGTAAAAAAGGTTTGTCTTACGGTAAAATAATGCAGCAAATTCATGTTTCAAAAGATACTGTTAGCAGATGGTGTCGGGATATCAAGCTCACACAAGATCAAAAAAGACAGCTTCTGGAGAATAAAATGTTTGGGCAAAGAAAGGGTTCGATTGTAGCAGCTGATAATAAAAGAAGGGCAAGATTAGCAAGAACAAGGGTTATTTTTAAGGATGCGAAAAAAGAGTTAGGTAAATTATCAAAAAGAGATCGCTTCATAGCTGGGGTAGCTCTTTACTCGGGAGAAGGTTTTAAAAATGACGGAAAGGGTGGATTTGTAAATTCGGATCCTATTTTAATTAAGTTTATGAGTAAATGGTTCCAGGAATTTTGCCGTTTGCCAATGACAAAATTAAGAGGAGCAATTTGGATACATCAAGGCCTGGATGATATAGTTGCCAAACAATATTGGTCAAAGCTTACTGGTATTCCTGAAGAGCAATTTCATAAAACCTACATAGCAAAAGATAAAAAAGACAGCAAGAAAATTAGAAAGAATATCCACCAGTATGGTGTTTTTGCGATTCGTTTTAGCGATAGTGATAAGCAAAGAAAAATAATAGGATGGATTTCGGCTTTATTGGGTGGTAAAATAGCTGACGTACTTTAATATTCCTCGATAGCTCAACGGTAGAGCGTCCGACTGTAGAAAATGCAGCTTCTTGGCAAAAGCTAAGAATGAGAATGGGGTGAATTCAGGAAACCCTTTTAGAGGTAATCCTGAGCCAAGACCCCTGCCAAAGGCGGGGGGAAGGTGCAGAGACTAGGTGAGTACACCAATTAGCGCCCCACACCTAAAAATATGTCGTTCTGGCTTGTCCAGAATCAAGTTTATGGTGAAGAGATAGTCCATTCCTTGATGTAAATTAAGGGTAAAATGTAATCGGCAGGTTCCTGGTTCGAATCCAGGTCGAGGAGCTCAAGTCTGTTATTATAACCTGCTGATTAGCAAGCAGGGATGCGAAAATCGGAGTTGGCGTTGCTTCTATAATCTCTTTATTTCTTACAATTATCTTTTCATAAAAGAACCTGAGGTAGTGCCTTTTTAGAAAATCTGGGGCTTCAGAGTAAGTTTGATAAATATTCCTAGTAAAAGCTAGAACTTCATCAATAAGCTCAATATCTATCTGGCTCTCAGCATCAATCTCCTGTATTTGAGCCTCTAGATTGAGGATTTTATCCTGAATTTCTGAGTGTTTTCTTTTAAATGTATCTCGGTCTATAGTCGCATCTAATAAAGCATCTTCAAGCTTGCTTCTTTTAGCTTCAAAAGCTGTTTTTTGGTTTATCATGCCTTGTTTTAAAGAAGCTGCGGTTTTGCGGGTGTTTTCTAAGCGTTCCTTAGTTTTGCGGACCACAGCATCTATAAATTCTTGGCTAAATTGCATTTTTTTAAATTCTTCCATAGTTTGGTTTTCTAAGTCTGCTAGCTCCACATACGGGGCAGGACAGCCGTTTCTGCCTAATTTCTTGCAATGGTAATATCCTATCTTTCCGCCTCGTTTCTTAAGTTTTACCGCATCTACATGCCATTCAGCGGTATATCTTTGACCACACTCACCACAATAGATAAACCCTCTAAGAAGGAAATCGTGGACTCTGCGTCTCATTAAAAAGTTTCTGTGCTTTGCTAAAACATACTGGCAGGTTTCAAACAAATCCCTAGTAATAATGGGGATATGTTTTCCTATCTTTGACTCACCCTTCCAGCGTATTAGACCGTAGTAGAAAGGGTTATTTAGAATATTGCAGATTACGCTATGTCCGAGTCCTGTCCCTGATTTAGAAACCAAATTTTTATTACTGAGCCATTCTTGGAGTTCTAGGATTGAATAATTCCCTGTAGCATAAATCTCGAACATTTCCTTGACAATAGATGCTACATATGGATCCGGTTCACAAGTTTTTCTCTCTCGATCTCCGCCAATGCTTATATAGCCAAGTGGAGGAGGGGTTGGCTGCCAACCTTCCCTAAATTTCTGCATTAAAGCATCCTTAGTCCTTTGTCCATTTACCTCTGACTCCCACTCCGCAACAGAAGCAAAGATATTTCCTATTAAACCCTCGGTCACATCACCATTTTCGGATACAGAGAGGAGCTTAACGCCCATGTTTTTAAACTGTTTCCTTATTCCGGAGAAATCCCCAACATTTCTGGCAAATCTATCAATTTTATAAATAATAACTGCATCTACTGGGCTTTCTTGGAGTAGGGTTAACAACTCTTGAAAAGCTGGTCTATCTGTTGTTCTACCGCTTTTACCGCCATCCTCAAATACCCTCTTAATATGGTACCCACACATTTGGGCGTAGTCTGAACAGGAGCGTTTCTGGTTATCTAAAGAGAAACCTTCGTTGGCTTGCTCGTCTGTACTTACTCTTAAATAGATATAACAATTCTTCATATTTATGTTTATTACTTATATTTAATTATACATTATATTTTACACTTTTCCTACAAGGATTGATGCTGGTAAACCAGCATCCTTCAACGCATACTCGTTGAAGGGATTATCTTTCAGATAATCCTGACTATCTTTAATTTGATTATCTTTAGTTCTGATTATCATTAGTCGGTTTCCTTGTTCCTTTATGAATAGGAACTTTAATACCTCTAGTTGGAGGAACAATAATTCCTTACTCATTTTGTTCCCTCATCTGTTTGTTCCTCATTGATTGTTTCATTGATAACACCATATAAATCTGTGCTGAAAGTATAATGATTGCTTTTTGAAAAACCAGATTTTCTCCAAGTTATACAGCCATACTCTTTTAGTAATTTGAGCATTTTCCTTACATAACGGGAGCTTAAACCATGGTTTTTCCCTAGGGTCTTTTGAGAGGGAAAGGCGGAATTACTGTTACCTGCATACCAAAGAAGGTCAAGTAAGAGCACCTTCGCTGCTAAAGGGTATTCAGGAGCCCTCCAAACAATGTTGCGTAATGCTATCTGATTAATTCTAAATTTGCCCATATTCATTTTTATTTTTATTACTAATTTTTACTATTTATTTTGATAAATCATCTGCTTCAAATTTCTCTGAGCTGAATAGAACCGATTAGGTTCAACTCGGGCTTTATATGAAAAGAAAAGCTCTATCAATAGTTTCCTTTGTGTGGAGTCTTCAAATACAAAAATCATTCTCTTGGGATTATCCCTATTTATAGATGTAAGTTTTAATGACTCACAAAGGAGGTAACTTGCTAGAACAAATGAGTCAGTAGAAAAGATGTTTTTATTATTTTCCATAGTTATTTTTATTCTTTTTGATCAGGAATTGCTTTTTATGCTGTAAATGGGCGAATACTATATTGACCCATTGTTCTGCAACCATTTCTAATTGATGTTTTTGCTTATCCTTAATATTGATACTCATTAAGCACTAGTCTACAGGAGCTTAAAATGGAAAAAGTGACACTAATTTTCAACTTTTTGAGGCTGAATATGGCGTTTTAAAAGTCTTTCCTTTTGTTTTCTTAACTTTGCTGCATTTTTATTTATTTCTTCCTCAAACTCATTATCGTCTTCAGTATCAATATCAAAATGGTCAGAAACCAGTTTCCTATATGAATAGTGTTTTGTTACATCTTCTCCATGACTGCCCTTAGTTGTATCGTGATATGTTTCAACTTCTGGTTTGTTGTATGCGATTAAGGATGTTTTTAAGCTTCTTATCCCACGCCTCCGATTTTTGCTTTGTTTAATTATCTCTTCCAGTTGTACAAATGATTTTTTTAAAGTAGTCCTTCGTTTACCTTTTGTGGATTTGATTACAAACCTCAGTAGTTCCAGCATTAGTTTCTTCTCACCCGTTGTTAAACCTATTCTATTTGCTTCTTGGGGATATCTTATTATTTCTAAAAATGTCTCCATGTTGTAATTAGGATAAGTTTTAGGTTTTCCATAAAGAATATTCCATTCCACCCAATCTATGAAACTTACAGGAAGTTTATATTTATGAAGCAATTCCGTTATGCATGCTTCCCATCTGTTTATAAACTCTTTGGGTTTTACGCTAAGCCAATTTGAGTCCTCAATCTCAATTCCAGCACCCTCAATAAAAATGTAGTCCTTGTCTGGGCTTAATTTTGGTACATTAAATTCTTCTTTGATTGATAAAATATCTTTAGTAAATTCTTTGCTAATAGGGAGGAATAAGGCTTTTTCATAGTTTAGTTTTTTCCTTACGCTAAACCATTTATAATCCATTTGGGTTTGTAGAAGAATTTGTATAAGATCCTTAAAACCCAAACTGGTTTGATTGTTTATACTCATTTTATCTTTATATTTGCTCCAAACTTTTAGAGTGGACTTATTGTATTTTAATGGAAATAAATATCAAGTATTCCTGCAACAGTTGCAGTGATTTAATTACAAAGTGTTTCACAAGGAACACCATCTTTATCGCCATCTAATCTACTTATTCCGCATGTATTTAAGTAAAAATTAGCCTCTGCACAAGAAGTCATCTGACCACATAAAGTCTTACCTGCACAAGTGAAACCGCCACTATTACCAGAAGATCCCCCTGAAGCTCCTGTATTGCCCGAAGAACTAACATTTGTAGTTGGTTGCGGTCTACCACAAGCATCATCAGCCCATAAACCCCTTTTATTTGCTTCTGCTTCTTTCTGTGCTTGTTTAAATTCAGCCTGATATTTGTAAGGTACATTGTAAGTATATTCGTGAGCATATCCTTCTGAAATCATTAGTTTATTAAAACTAGTCCCATCTTCTAAAAAAACATACCTAAGAAGCCTTTGATATTTATCCCTTTCACCTTGTGTTGGGTCTGCCTCAAGCCTTACGGATTTACCGGAAAGTAATGCTTTAGCTTTTGCAGAGGCTTCCTTACCAAAACACTGGACTGGTTTTCTAGGGTCTACTGTCTCCGGTGAGTCAATGCCTATTAAACGCAGGGTTTCCTGCTCACTGCCCAGGGTAACTTTAACAGTATCTCCATCAATAACAGAAGTAACAGTATAAAGATTTGTTTGCGAAGATGACGCTGGTGTAGGTGAGGCTTTTTCCGGTTCTTTACTTTTATCTTCTACATTAACTCCTACCTGTTGCTTAGATGCTTCCTTTACTTGTTGATCTTGAGATACTGAAATGTTATTTGTAGATTTTGGTGGTGCAGTTACTCCTACTAAAATAAATAGTGCCAATGTTACTATTCCTAAGAGTGATCCAATTCTTAATCTTGTAAATGTATGTTTTGTTACTTTCGCAACAAAACTTGGCTTAATAACTGCTATAGGAAACAGTATCAGGGAGATTATAAACAGTAAAACAAATAATCCGTTCATACATAAGGTAATTCTTTTTTATTTTTTGCAGTCTTTTACCTTTCCTTGACCACCATCGCATTGTAACAGAGTGCTACCGTTATATGTCGCAAATATGCTTATATTACTTGTTCCAGTATTCTCGTATTTAAAATTTGAGAAAGTTACAGTATTGGCTCTAATCATATACTCTAAATCATCAGGCAACTTCCTAAAGTTAAAATACACAACAGATGTACAATTTCCATCTAAACATTCAATACTTTCTAGTTCAGGCGATGTAGCTAATATACCATCAAATCTTTTTCTTGATAAATCTTGGAAGCTCTCTTTGCTTGTTGTGCCACTAGAATACTTACCCGCTAAGCTAAGGAGTAAGATAATAAGCGTAATCAAAATTAAACCAAGCCACTTAACTTTACTTTTTGGTTTGTCTTCATTATCCGATATCTTGTTATTATTGTATGCATCAGCAATTTGCCAGATATGAATAATGAGTCCGGGAACAACAAACACGAAATAGCCAATAAGCGTACAAATAAGGATTAGGATACCCTTTCCAGTCTGCCCCTTTACTATTTGTCCAAGTCCAGGAATAAACAATGACAAAATTGCAGGTACACCATGCTTCTGATTAGTTTTAGAAGTAAAAGACCTCAATTGCCTTCTTAAGTCTTCATCCTCTTCCTCTTTAATTTTACTTTTTTGTTCCTCTGTAAAAGGTAGAAGTGCCATAAATAGTAAATGAGTCTATATCAATTATAACAATATTTAGATAAGTACGCTATATATAAAACTATGTCTACGCTAGAAAATTAGAGGCATGGGTACTTTACAGTTCAAAACTCCTAAAGATGAGAACGAGAATAAGAAATTAAGAAGAGAATTTACCGGATTACTCAGCGAGAGACTAAAAGAGGTAAGGAAAAACAAAAGAATGACCCAGCAAGAGTTAGCAGAAAAGGCTGGACTCCATCTTACTTATGTTGGTCATTTAGAGCTTGGGAAATACCATCCCACAGTTTTTGTTATGTGGAAGATTGCCAAAGCGCTTGGAGTTTCCATGAATGAGCTAACTAGCTTATAACAATTTTTTCTTCAGGAGCATCATTTTTATGAAGAATAGCCTGCAATAATTCTGCTACTTCTCTTGTGTCTGCTTCAGGTGTTAATGGTTGTGGATTTTCTTCAATACGATCTATCCTTTGTCCATAGTCCTCTCTAGTGGAATACGAGTGGGTAGCGTACCATGCTATAAATTGCCACTCTTTATCAGATATCTCATAATCTGCACATAGCTTATCAAAATCTTCTTTTTTTATCTTTCCGGCTTTTAGATCAGCTAGTAATTCCTGCATTTTACTTTGCTTTGTTGCAATACCAACTAATCTACTAAAATGTAGGTTATTAATTAAATTAGCTGTGTAGCTTAAAAAAGCATCTATTTTTTGCGAAAACCCCTCACTTTTATCGGACCAATCTTTAACTGTCCTATATGGAATTTGGGTGTTAAGACAAGCTCTATAGAGCGTCTGACCACTCTTTAGGAATGGTTCTAGTTTCCGCAAATACAAATCAAGTGTTTCTTCTGTTGTTGGTGGTCTACCACCTTTATTTTTTTCCATATTGTTGTATCTTATCTATGTTATATTTTAACATTCCTTAACTTTTGAAAAACTAGATGTATAATTAAGTCTAATAATTATGGTTAAAACTAGACTTTTAAAAATCAAAGAAGTAGCAGAGATGTTAAGTGTTAATCCCGAAACTCTTAGAAGATGGGATCGTTTAGGGAAATTAAAGGCTGTGATTGTTAGCACTAGAGGAGATAGGCGCTATAAAAAAGAAGATATAGAGAAGTTTTTAAAAAACTCTAATTAGGTACAGGTGAATAAAAGCCTATTCAAGCTGGTTCTAATCTGGCTATAATAACATGTAAGATATAAATAATAACAATGAATAATAAAAATAATTTAATCAAGGTAACCAAGAAGAAGCCAATAAAAACTAAGTCTTCGTTTATAGAGAAGAGAGTTTTATTGTTTGGTGGGATAGGAATAATTATTTTTGTGGCTCTAGTTATACTGGTAAGGAATTTTAACCAAGAACCTTTAGAAGTAACCCTACAGGATATAAAAATTGATATAAAAAGCAAAAATACGAATAATAAAAATAATCGTTTTGTTATTGATGAATGCGAGGATTGCGAGAAGTTAACTATAAAAAGGAGGGATAATAATGAGATATTTTTTGAAGAATATTTCAAGGGAGATAATGTTAACCCTCATTTAGAGAAGTATATCCTTGCAGAAGCCAAAAAGGGCGATAGGCTGAATAGTCAATTAAAGCTTCCCCGAATTGATCAAGGATACAAAAGATTAGTTGATATCTCGCTAGATATTTCTAATTCAGTTGTGACCAGAGATAAGGACTCAGTTATAAAAAAAGCTGAAAATAAATATTCTGATCTAGTATTCCAAAAAATAAAAAATTATCTTCGTGAACCCTCCAATAACGGTTTATTGCCGAACGATACTATAAATGTCCGTTTTTACGGTCCAGACTTCAAGGATAATCCCTGCAATAATAAATTGGTTATAAAATACACAGAACCAGAATGGGATGCAAATATTATTTATGCTAAAAAGAATAAACAGTTACTTATTGAATTAGGGGATAAATTGCCTTCCGAAGTAAAAGAGGTTGGTAATGAAATTACAACTAACGATGAAGAGGTAATTTATCAGAAGATAAAGGAGTTCTGGGAGAATGGTATTAAAAATCCTAATACTGGTTGTCATTCTGGTACTTATTTAATACCTCATCTTACTCAGATAAGTGATGATATAGTCAACAAAAAATATGATAATTATGAATTCCTTTTAGTTACAGATGGTGAGTTTGCCCTTAGAGATGATGAAATCACAGGGGGTAAAGAAGTATATTCGACCCTCAAGGATTATGACGTGATTAAAAGTTATCTTCAGAAAAAAAGAAACAAAGAACTTATAATAAATGGTTCTCCTATTTGTAAAAATCCAGGTGGTAGGTTTATTATTGTAGGAATGGAGTATGGTGATAACTTTTCTTATCGTCAGACTGTTCAGGAGTTTTACCGTGAGCTACTAAAATCATGCCAGTTAGTTTTTGAGAATTTTTAACCAACTATGAACGAGCTCATTAACTTTTTACAAACTAATTTTGTTACTTTAACAACTCTCTTTACTGGGACAGGGGTAGCAGCATCGGCTTATTTATACAATACCAGACACGACCGTTATGGAAAACAAACTGGTAAGAAGGTTGCAATTAAATTTAATGACCCAATCATAAAAATATTAACCTCTCCTCATTCTCAAAAAAATATGGAAGAGCGTGTAAAAATGGTGAAGGATATGGTCTTCAATGTAGGTCTTTCTGTATATCGTGAAGATTACGATCAAAGAGTGAGTCGTTTAGAACAACAGACTAATTCTCTAAAAGAGGAAGCGAAACTTAAAAAAGAAGCTGCTGTTAAAGAATGTGAGGATAAAGATAAGAAACTTGTAGAAGAAATCCAAGCAATAGAACATACTTTAAAAGCTAAGGAAGAAGAGCTGTTTCAATTAAAAAGAGAAGAAGATGACAAAAATGAAAGATTAGAGCAGGACAGCAAAAACAAAAGTCAGAAAGTCTACTTTTTCTCAGGAAAAATAGAAAAAACTATAGAATTTCTAAATAAAGCAACACAAAGATTAGAAGGTGATTTATTGAGGTATGTGTATCTTGTTTTAATTGGTTTATTGCTAGCAGGGGACTATGTAATATCCCTATATATATTTAGGGAGTTTTTAAAGATTATATTCAAAAATAATGAATGGATAATTTATGTTTCAAGTGGAATGTTGGCTATTATCTATTTGATTTATCTAGAGCAACTTCTGGATTTATTTGAGAAGTCGTCAGAATACAGAAAAAATAAGCCTAAAGTTTATTTAATGATCCTAGTGGGATTAATTTTGCTTATTCTTTATGCGGTTCTAATATCTATGTCTACGGATTTATTAGATTTTCTGTTTCGCTTAATGTTCATACCCCTGATTGTTGGTGTTACCCTCACTATAAGGAAAGTTCAGAAAACCGGTGGTTTTGCATTTGTATTTAGCCCCATAAAAGTAGTTTTATCTCTGGTCTTAATACTGCTTTTTAATGCATTATTCTTATTTGAAGTCATTTTGAACAATATTCGAAAGTACTTCCAAAGGGAGAAGTTTGAAAGCAAAGGTAAACTCACACTAGCAGAGGAAGTAGATAATATAAGAGGTGAGGTTATAAAGAAAAATGATTTAAGATTAGGTTTAAAACAACAGCTTGAAGTAGAGATAAATATGATAAGCGAAAATTATCGAATATTAGTTACTAAGTTAGAGGAAAAGTTAGAAAATCTTAATACAGAAATGGCAAAGGTACGAAAAGGTTGTGAGAACGGAGTTGTATCTGCACTTCAATTACCAGTACCTAATTTGAAGAATTGAGTAAAATAAATTTACCCAATTCTTATATTAAGTCCCTTTATAACAGGATAAATAAATGCTTTCGGGCAACTATCGTTTGTATTTTTTGGGTGTGAATTTATAGGGATTTACAGTACCCTTTTTACCAGTATAAGGATTGATATTACCCTTTGTACTGAAATTGTCAAATTTTGATTTATTTGGTGGGGTTTTATAGTGGGGTGCAACATAGGTACCATTTTTCTTAGTATAACCTTTAACTCTGGAAGCAGCCTCTACGCCAGTTGGAATAAGGATAGAGAAAACAAAGACTCCAAGGAGTAGACTGATAAGCAATTTTTTCATGAATGCTTATTATATTACTCTTAAAATTAAACTTTTACAACAACTTTTTGCTGTAAAGAGTGTTCTATTAGGGATTTGACATTGGAGTAACAGTGGGTGATAGTGCTGGTGTGGGTTCTGGTGTTGAAGTGACTAGTGGGGTGGGTGAAGGTGTAGGACTAGGGATCAGCGTAGGTATTGAAGTTGGTGTTGGAGTAACTATTTGAACAGTAGGACTAGGTGAGGGTGTGGGTTTGTAAAGGGGTTCGCATTGGTTAGTACTGTAGTTTTTGGTGTACCCGCTGTTACAGTAACAATAGCCATAGGATTCATACGAATTGGATGGACACTCAACTTTTTCACACTGACCATTAGAATAGTTCTTTTTATAACCAGAATTACAGTAGCAATAGCCGTAGGACTCGTAGGAGTTAGCCGGACATTCTACTTTATCGCATTGGTTGGTTGTATAGTTTTTGCGGTAGCCAGAATTACAAGTCCAGTCGCTACCCCAGCTGTTTAAGGTAGCATTAGCAGGTACCTCTATTTTATCGCACTTATTGGTTGAATAATTCTTTTTGTAGCCATTATTACATACCCAATCATCCCCAAAATAACTCAAACTTGCGTTCTCAGGAGCCACTACGGGTTCACATTGATTAGTAGTATAGTTCTTCTTAAATCCTTTATTGCAATACCAATCAGATCCCCAACTGTACAAAGTCGCATTAGCTGGAACCTCAACTTTATCGCACTTATTAGTTGAGTAGTTCTTTTTGTACCCATAGTTACAATTCCAATCAGAACCGAAGTAATCTAAGCTTGCGTTTTCAGGTACTACAACAGGATCACATTGGTTCGTGTTGTAATTTTTCTTAAATCCTTTGTTACAGTACCAGTCTGAACCCCAACTATACATGCTAGCGTTAGCAGGCACTTCTATTTTGTCGCATCTATTTGTAGAGTAATTCTTTTTAAAGCCATAGTTGCATGTCCAGTCATCACCAAAATAGCTTAGACTAGCGTTTTCAGGAATTGTAATCTGATCACACTGGTTCGTAGAATAGTTTTTCTTGAAACCTCTATTACAGGTAAAATCATCCCCGAAGTAGCTTAATAATCCATTCGCAGGAACATTTACTTTATCGCACTGGTCGGTTAAATAATTCTTTTTATATCCCGTACTGCAAAGCCAATCACTTCCCCACGATGCCAAATATGCGTTTGAAGGAACCTGAATTTTGTCACATTGATCGGTCAGATAGTTGCGTTTATAACCGTTGTCACATACCCAACTGTCACCAAAGTAATTCAAATGAGCATTGATTGGTGGAGTAATCTTGGGTGCAGGTTGTGTATAGGATGTATATTCGGTTGAGCCTCCATAATCATAACCTACTGGTGCAAGTACAGGTAGCCAGGATGGTTTATAAGTATAACTACTAGGGAGGGTAAACGAGTAAGTGCTATAACTTCGTGATGTGTAATTTGCACCACACCTTCCATTATCAATACAGGAATAGTTATTAGAGATAATTCCATCAGGTCTAGAACGATAATGACTCTGGACAAAAGTTCCATCTTTTCGATAGTAAGACCTAACATGTACATCCGAAAAAGAACTTCTGTAGGATCGTGCCTCTACTATGGGGACAAAGGAGAAAAATAGCACTAAAAGAAGAATAATACACTGTAAATACTTTAAGACCTTGAGCTTGGTCATTTGCTAGTTAACTTATTACATTCAGTAATATTAACATCATTAAGTTTACTGATTGTATCAAAGTAATCCTTAGCCTCTTGATGATTAGTCATATAGGTTCCAAAGTCTAAGCCCAGCTTTTTTATATCTTCTGTCCATTCAGTTAATAAATCTTTACTTTCAGTACAGCTCTTTGCTCTTTCTGTATCATTTACCAAGGAAGCATTTACTTGTTTAAATCCCACAATATTCTCTCTAACTCTTGTAGCTTCTTGGAAAAATTCAACTTTTGTCACCCTGTCTTTTATCTGGTCTAGGTCAGAGTTTTGATTATTACCAAAGAAAGTAAATAATGCCAAAATTCCTAAAGCTAAATATATTGCTATGATGTGGGCCTTATTCACTAACTGGATATTACTCTTTAAGATATTAATTGGTCAATATTTAAAAAAATTGATACCATGTTCAATGGAAGCTACAAACATCAGGCGAACTGGTAATTATCTCTTAGTTTCTTAATTTCTTCCCATCTTTGCCTAAGTTCACCCATGTAACTTTTATTTGATAAAGTCTCCAAAATTTGGGGGTATAATAAGTCAAGGCTTGAGGAGCCAATTGGCACTTAATATACTTAAACATTATGCCAAAATCTAACCCTAATGACTTTAACAAAACTACAGTTGATATATTAGCTAAGCGAGCAGGTCAAGTTTGTTCTAAATGCAAAAGACATACAAGCGGAGGAAATTCCACCCCAACAAAAGCAACTATTGTGGGTGATGCTGCTCATATTGAGGGAGTCCAACCTACCTCTGCTAGATATAATTCCAAAATGACTCCCGAGGAAAGAAGTGATATTAAAAACGGAATTTGGTTATGTAAAACTTGTCATAAAGAAATAGATGATGATCCAATAAAATACACAGTGGAAACTTTGAAGAAAATGAAAAAAGACCATGAGGGATCTATATTAAATCTAGAACCCCTCAATCCCTCATTAGGTTCTATCAATTTAGGGCATAACAAAGTAGAAATTAAAGAAGGAGACAGTTATATAATAAACAATATTTATATGGCTACACCCAGTCCACAGATTCCAGATACAATCGTCACTGGAGGAGAAGAAATTGAAGCAGAAAAATCAGGGAACGTTCCATTTGATGACAAGGTTTCTATAACTCTTAGCCCGTTCATGGGTATAGTTAAAAGCCCAGAATTACCTGGAACAAGGATACAACTAGAGTTTGCTGTTACTAATAATCATGGACAGCCTACTGTTATTAAAGGCTCCTATGTAAGATTAAATGATGGGATAGTTCATTTTAAAAAATTCTTTAAAATCAATCCAAACAGTTCTAGAGAACCGGATTATACTACAAGATTCCCGATCATTTTAAACACTGCAGACTCTACACGTCTGACAATTGAATTTGAGAATTTTGAACTCTCATTAGTCGAGAAAGGTGAGTTAGTAGGAGAACTTTTTGTTTTAATTGGTAATGAAAAAATCGCATCCAAAAAATTTATTTATGAAGTGAACGATGCTATGGTTAACACTCTTGAATATTTTCAATCATTAGCTCTTTCAAAGAGTAGCCCTTTTGTTTTTGATGCAATGATTAAAAGCTAAATATGACCCTCATTCTTACTGCATTATGTAAAAATGGAATATGTGTATGTGCTGATAAAAGAAACAGAAGAAGGTATAAAAATGGATTGGTACAAAATAATGATGGGTTTAATAAAATATACAAATTTGCCAGCATTCCTCTGATGATTTTCAATCACGGAGTAAATGAATTCGGAAATAAATCTTGGGAAAAACTTTGTTTCGAATACGAAAATTCAAACCAATGGAATAATAAGAGCTTAAAACACATAAGCGAGGACTTCAGAAATTTAATTGAAAAAGATGTGCATGAACAACTTAAACGTAATATGCATATTTTCCCTAATGAGGTAACTGCTTTTTTTGACCTATGTGGCAAAAATTCTCAAAACAATAGCTATGAGGTACACGAACTTTTTTGGTCTATTGATACTACTGGGTTACATTTTTCGAGTAGTGTACATAGGGGGTTCGTAAGGTCGGGTGATGGTAAAGAGTGTTTAGATGATTATATTGTTCAAAACGGCAAAATGAACACAATTGACTATTGGGATAACTTGGATATTACTCAGGCCAGAAACACGTTAAGAGAATTGTTCACTTTTGCAGTGGAGGAGAAGAAACGTTTAGGAAAAGACGAATTTTCTGACGATTTTGATATTGAGTGTGTTACAGAATAACTATAGTTCCACTTTTTCTATTTCCTCTTTGATTTGAACTACAAGCCTAAAGTCAAAGAGAGTCTTGTAGATACAAGCTAGTTCTTGGTTATATTAGAGTTACGATTCTCGAGCCAGGTTCAATTTTATAACCCACAAAGCCACTTATTATATTTTTATTGTTTCTATCCGCATCCATAGATAGCGAAAATCTTATCTATGCTTCTCAAGGGTTGACATAGTGTTATCTATGTTTTATTATAGTAAACATAGATAATAAAAATCTTATCTATGGGAGAAAAATATGCGAACAGGTACTTTTATTAACCAATTAGCAGGAGTTTTACGTTATAAAGCTTTTATGCCTAGTAGTCTTCCTTTTGAGGTTAATATAGATCCAGAATTACAAACACTTCTTTCAAAAGCAGATCTTGCACTAGGGAGGCTTGATGGAGTAGCAGATATCCTACCAAAGGATATTATAGATTTCTTTATCCTAATGTATGTTAGAAAAGAAGCTACCTTATCAAGTCAAATAGAGGGTACGCAAGCAACTTTTGTAGATGTACTTAAAGCAGAGGCTAAGATAGAAGACTTAGAAGCCCATAAAGACGTAGATGAAGTTTTAAATTACATTTCTGCGATGAACTACGGGTTAGAGAGACTAGATCAAATTCCTCTTTCGTTAAGGCTAATCAGAGAAATTCATAAGATACTTTTGAGGGGGGTTAGAGGAGAATGGAAAACCCCTGGAGAATTCAGAACCTCTCAAAACTGGATAGGAGGAGCTGATCTACAAACTGCTAAATTCATACCGCCCCCTCATCGTGAGGTAATGCCTCTAATGGGTAATCTGGAAGAATATATGCATGATAATTCGTTAGTGCCAATTCTTATTAAAACTGGCCTTATTCATGCTCAGTTTGAAACGGTTCACCCTTTTCTGGATGGAAACGGTAGAATTGGTAGGTTATTAGTAACTTTCTATTTGTGTCAGCAAGGTGTCTTGCGGAAACAGCTGTTATATTTGTCTGCTTTTTTTAAAGAGCATAGACAAGATTATTACGAAAAGCTTAATCAGTATAGAAAAGATGATGCTATTGAGGAATGGTTAAAGTTCTTTATGGAGGGAGTTATTGAGACTTCAGAAAAAGCAGTGGAGACTGCAAGAAAAATAATTAAGTTAAGAGATAATCACTTGAATAAAGTTGCTGGAATGGGAAAATCGGCAGAAAGAGGTATTAAGTTACTTAATGTGCTTTATCGCACACCATTAGTACGGGTAAAAGATGTTGAAAGAATAATCTTCTTATCTAACCCCAATGCGCTTATATTAGTTGAAAGATTTGTTAAGCTAGGGATTTTGCATGAATTGACTGGGCAGAAAAGAAATAGGGTATTCTCTTATCAAGAATATGTTAATTTATTTACCTAAAATTGTTATTTAACTTTTTTGTTTCTTCCCCATCTTTGTTTGAGCTCAACAACTACTGGATTCTGAAAAGCTGTTATAATTGAATTCAAACTACCAGTTCGATTAAGACTAGGAATACGGAGCCAAGTGGCACATAATATACCAAAATTAATATGAGAGGAACTGTAAAAATAGTCGTTTTTGTTCCGGAGACTCATGCTGATATTGTTAGAGAAGCAATGGGGGAAGCGGGAGCTGGTTTAATTGGAGATTATAAATATTGTAGTTTTTCTATTAAAGGAGTGGGACGTTTTATTCCACTTGAAACCGCGCATCCCACAATTGGGAAAATAGGTAAATTAGAAGAAGTTAAAGAAGAAAGAATTGAAACTGTGTGTTACAAAGATGATTTAGATAAGGTAATCAAGGCTATTAAAAAAGTACATCCTTATGAAGAAGTGGCTCTTGACGTTTATCCTTTGGTCTTAAACCCACACGAAACAACTTATAAATAAATTTTAGTTGTTTCTATTTGTTTTCTGATTTGGGAGACTAATATAAAATCTTCAAAGTTCTTGATTAAACAAGCTAATTGCTTGGTTAATTCGAGCAATAGTGAGAATCAAGGTTCTTGAGCGAAGCGAAAGGTTCTTATATTAGAGTTACGATTCTCGAGCCAAAGTTGATGATCTACATAATTTAGGATTGTGTTACCAGGATTTATATCTCAGTTATACTTTCTCCGGGATTCCCGGTAAAACTTGACTTTCTCCGGGATTCCCGGTAAAATGGTCATATTATGAAAATCCATATACCAAATAGTGCTTTTTTGGGTAATATTGACCCATTTCTTAGAACTTTTGATACTTCTAACCCAGAGGTATTAGAGATTACGGCAAATAAACAATGGATATCAATACACCCGATTGTGCTTTCTATGGTCGCGGCTCTTGGTCTTTCTCTTAAACCTAAAAATATTCAATGTGAACACATGGAAGCTAGATCGAAACACTATCTTAAAAGAATGGGTTTATTTGATCTGTTAAATATTGATTCTGGTATTGAAATTACAGAACATGAACCGGCAGGAAGGTTTATACCGCTTAAACAGATAGATAACAGTGAAAATTTGACTGATTTTATTACCGAGGTAATTCCATTATTGCATTTGGAGCCAAATCAAGTTGAACCTATTAGATATATATTAAGTGAACTCATGCGGAATGTATTTGAGCATGCCGAGTCTCCAGTGGGTGCCATTCTATGTGCTCAGTATTATAAAAAAAGCAATACCATAAGAATTGGGATTGTTGATAGGGGTGTAGGGATTATGAAAACAATTTCCGCTTCACATCGAGTACGCAATGATATTGAAGCGATCAAATTAGCTTTAACTCCTGGTATAACAGGAACAACAAGGAGGATAGGCGGTACTGATTATAACGCAGGGGCAGGACTATTTTTTATCAAATCAATTGCAACAGTCAATAAAGATTTTTTTGTAATTTATAGTGGGAAGGCAATGTATAAATTATTAAAAGCAGACAGTAAAAAACAAATACGTCTGCATAGTGATCCTTCTAAAGATAAACATTCTGAAGGGGAAGACTTTCCTAATTGGCAAGGTACTGTTGTAGGTGTTGATATTAAGCTTGATGATAGAGAAGAGTTCTCGACCCTTTTAGGGCTCATTAACCAAACATACTCTCAATCTGTTAGAGAAAGAAGAAAAGAATATTATAAGAAAGCTAAATTTATATGAAAGAGATGAACAAAGTTCTCTTTCAGATAAAACTGTTTCCTAAAGTTGGGAGCTTTGCTGAAGATAAAGATATAGCAAGAGAGATTAGACTTAACGAAATCACACCTCTTCTGAAAAAAAACGAAGAGGTTATTTTAGATTTCGATAAAATCGATTCAACAACCCAGTCTTTTATTCATGCATTAATAAGCGAAGTAATTAGAGAATTTGGGAGCGATGTGTTAGATAAAATAAGCTTCAAAAACTGTAATGAAAACGTGCAGAAAATTATTAATATTGTTGTAGAGTATATGCAACTGTAATTTACATTGTATTTTGTTGTAATTTCTTAATCTCCAGCCATCTTTGCCTCAATTCACCCATGTAACTTTTATCAGCAAGCTGTAAGCGCCGCTGAGAAGCTCTGCTTATTCGAGAATGCATCTAAAATAGGCTGGTATAATATATCAAGGCTTGGCGAGCATAATCAAAAAAGTGGGTCTTGCATTCACTTTTTTGTTATCCTTTGCCTGTGGATTTGTGACTGCGCCCCACGTAGTGGGAAGCTGTTCGTTAATCCTGAGTCTTCGAAGGATACGTGATTATCCAGGTCAAGGAGCTGAACTGTTCTTAATCGAACCATGTTGGTGGTCATTAGGATGACTATTTTTTCTTGGGATGTTATATTTAATTTATGAACCAAAAAGGATTATCCTTAACACTAATATTAATTGTGGTTTTCCTTTTGGTTTTAATTGGAGGTGGGGTTTATTATTTAATGCAGAAAAACAGTGTTATTCCTTCCTCTCAACAATCAATCGCTCAAAATGTAGCTAATACACCACAACCAACACCATCAATTACCCAGGCACCTACTGATTCCTGGCAAATATTTACTAATACTAAATATGGTTACTCTATTAATTATCCTAATGCCTGGAACTTAGGTGGGTCAGGCCCAGGCCAAACACCAGAATTCATAGCACAACATTTTTGGGTTACATTAGAAGGATCAAAAAATTGTTGGGAAACAACAAAATATTGTGGACATATCACTATTAAAGTTGAGGAGTTAAGCGAAAAAGATTCAACACTCTCTGCAAAGGAAGTCTGGTTGAGAAATCTTACAAAGGATATGAGTCCTGTTATTAATAAAGAGGAAAATCTGGAATTGAGTGGAACTTCAGCAATTAAAATTAGTTATGTTAATAATTTTATAGGGGGACAAACAAGTGAATCAACTGCGCCTATTCCTATGAAAACAGTTGTATTAGTACATAATAAAAAGATCTATACAATTGATGTTCGAGAGCAGTTTTATTCACAGGGTAAGCCTATAAGCCCGAAAGATATACCACTTTCAGAATGGCAAAACACTTCTTTATATGATCAGATCATTTCAACCTTTAAATTCTCAAACTAGAATTTAAATAGCAGCTACTCTGGTTAAAGTGTGAATTTGTTTGAGTCTTTCCCTAGCTTGCTCTGTCCATATTGGGTTCTGAAAAGCCTTGATTACAATGGACATCGTGCAAATTTTGATCACTCTGAACTTGTATGAAGTCTTATAGTTATTGTATAATAGTACACTTATGTTGGATCGTGAGCCACAAGGCTATAAATTTAAACACGCTAAACAAATTTCACTCGATGGATATCACGGTGTTGCAAAAGATCTAATGCAATTAAATGATCCTATTGCAGATGGATTTATGAGGGTAAGCGATATGAGAGATGATATTGTTATTATCCAAAAACCTCAAGATAGGGTTCGCGATTATGATGAAATTGGGTTCGTGAGAGTAGCAAAGTTTCTTAAAATGCCCAGGATGGAATTTTGGCATGGAGATGGCATGGTGGAAACAAAAAGAGAAGATGGTGTTTGGCTTGTAGCTATAAATGATCAGGAACTTGCCGATAGGGTTGCAAGGTCAAATGATGGGAAGAGAAAGTTTGATGATATGTATGTTGAGGCATTCCGTGGAGAAGTTTCAAGGGGTTTAACAAGCTGTTTAAAAAGAGAAAAGCTTTTAAATAGTGGAAAATATAATCTAGCTGTTTATGCAAGCTATAAATCTTTATTGTTATTTGATCTCTTCTTAATACCTGTCATAGTTGGAGCTAAAGTGGTTAGTGGGGATAGTCCAGTTGATATTGCCCTTAGAACAAGTGAACTTTATGTTATTCTTAATGGAGGCTATAACATTCTCAATTTACTTAGTTCAGGAATGAGAGAGGCAAGAGATCGTATAGTAGGTAGAATTGGTTTGCCAGAAGTACCAGGATATGAATTACCTATGCCTCGTTTTAACGAACCTTTTGTGAAGCACTCATTACTAGAAGTAATAGCCGCACCAACAGTACCTTTGGATCGCTTAGTCAGAGGTCTAAATTATTTAAGTATGCATGGTCAAGATTTAATTAAAGCTTCTCAACAGAATAAAGCATAAAGGTTATGGAGAGATTACCACTGGATTTAATGCCTGGCCCAAGATCAAATTGGCGTAGACAAAGGCGGTCCGATCGGATTATCATGGAGTGTACACAAATTGACGCTGTAACAGGAGCTACTACTGTTTGGAATAAGGACTTAAAAAGTTTTCGGGAATCAAGAACGGATAGATTACCCAGTAGTCCATTATATCGATATGTGTCTCGTAAGATAGAATCTGGTAATATCCCACAAGAGCCAAGCTATGTTATTGAAAAACACGCTGACGGATTACATAAGGAGGTTACATTAGAACCCGATACTGCCTTGTCTTCTTGGGAAGTATGGTTACAAATAGCAGATGAATCGGTCCCAGATTTTTTCTTCGTCGCCTATAAAAGAGGAGAACTTTATGAAGTTAGAGTGCATCATAATTCTACAGATTTAATGGTTGCATACCAAGATGAGCTTCGACAACTTTTACCTGATAATCTCAAAGCTTTAGCCCAGCTTTGTCGTATTGAAGGAGCCATGGCTACGTTTTACCCCGAAATGGGACCTATTCATGATGAACCTGATACTGCTCAGAAGGAATACTTAGACTGGGCAAAAGATGATCCAAAAAGAAAGGCCGATGAGATTATGCGGGCTTGGTCTGAGGATGAAAAAGCAAGAGCTAGAATGGAAGTTGTTGCCATAGTAGGTAGTACAGTAGCAGAACACCTGAAGGATGATTATAGTCAAGAGGAAATTGATGCTGTATCTTGTGATTTAGCGGATGAAGTGATAGGAGATTTACCTTTTGACTTTAATACAAGAGAAGATGCTTATCAAAGAGTTGAATTAATTGCCGACTCGTTGGTTAGTAATGTTGCAATGTTACTGGCAACTAATAAGGATAAATATGAAAGTTTAAGTAATTTCACTACCTATTTCTACTTCGATCAGGATAATAAAGATGTAGTGCGGGTTGTCGTTGAAGATTCTGATTTTGAGGTTATTCACCGAGGGCATTTAAGATTTGGTGAGCGATATCGTTATCAAGAACATGATTATAGTCTTCATAAAGATTCTAAGGCTAGTGTTATTGCTACAGTAGCGGGTATTTTACGACCAAAGCCTCAGTTACAAATATCTGTTCCAGAAAGAGTTAATTTAGATGAATTTGTAAGATCGATTAGGTTTCCAGAAGCGGTAGGATGGGAAAGGGCTTTAAGTGTAGCAGACATTGAATATCAAAAAATTCTATAATGCCTGATTAATAACCCTAAATCTTTTTAATTCTTCCCATCTTTCCACTATTATCTCCATTTGCATAGCATCTTCACAAACCTTTATAATCCTAAATATCAGAGTTCTAATAATCTCAGGACTGGGGAGCAAAGACTCATAGTATTGATTATTGCCTCTAAAGCCTGCTATAATTTAGTTTATGACTTCGAAAGAGTTGGGAAGAAATGGCGCGCTAACACCGCAAGGGCGATTATTGGTTAACGCAGTAATAAACGGACTAATAGCCACTTACCGTCTTCATGAGCGTTTGGGGGATGCTGGAAAATCTAATACGCAGCTAAACCCGTTTGGAGAGATGGCTTTAGCAATGGATATTCAAGCAGAAGATGCAGTATTGAATGCGCTTAAAGATACACAGCTTGCTTTTCAAGTTTCCTCTGAAGAGCATGGTTCGTTTATCCTGGGAAAAATCCAAAATATACAGCCGTTCTTGATGGTTTAGATGGATCTGATGAGTATAAAAAGCGAAGGGGAGTGGCTATGTATTGTATCCAGTAAAAAACCCAGAAATAGTTGCTCAAGAACAGGCAGCTTACACTGCAAAGATTGACAAGAATAAAGCTGAAGGGTTAAAAAAAATTGCCTCTGGAGAGCTACCTTTATTTACAGGTTGGTCTATAGAAAAACACTCAGGGAGAACTTTTGATACGATACTTTTATTAGATGAACCTTCCCAAAAACTTGTTATAGAAAGAGTTGTTAATCCTTTGCGCCAATTAGCAGAAGCGCATAATATTACTGCTGTTTATCCGGGAATAGGTGATGGTCCTCCTCATGTTGTTTTGCAGCCAGGCAGATTTACCAATTTAGATCCAGAGCAAATGGAAGCTATTAAAAAATATTTAGCTTCTAATAATTCCCATTTGAACTTACTTGCTAAAATACTTGAGGGCTTAACATTTCATCATGATACCTTAGTAATCGCTGCTCCAACTACCTATGTTTGCGCAGGTAAGTTTGATGCAGAACAAGGAGGAGTTTTTAGAGCAAGGAGAGTGATGGATAGGATTATTGCTCATGCCGTAGGTAACTTAAAATCAACGAGCCAACCACCTGTTGAAGGAAATTTTACACCAAATGACTATCATGATATTTTTCATAGCTCAGTAATGCGTTTTACTCAAGAAGCAGATCCAAAAGATCTGATAGCTTTAGCCCAAGAGGCTTATGCAACCCTTGGAGAAGATCTAAGAAGAAATCCTTTACCTATCACAATCGCCTGTTTATATAGAGGTATGGCTGTGGATTATCAAATGAAAGTTGTTCCTCAGTGGGTTACCCCTTAATATAAATGTCATTATCAAATAAAATTTCCTACATGATTACCGGTTCATGGAGCTCGATTTACTACGGTAGGCCACGGGCATCCCATGATATTGATTTTGTAGTAGAGTTTAAGCTAGAAGAGGAAGGAAAGCTTACAAAAATTTTCTCCCGCCTACCAGAAACTTTTATGATACAACTTGAAACTATTAAAGAGGCAATTAAAAAACAAAATCAATTTCAAGTTTTGCATCTCCCAACAATTCTGAAATGAGATAGAAAAACACCTCATTGATGCTGCTTTTGTTTTACAAATACAGGAGAAAAAATTAGACTATAAATATTTAAGTCATTGGATAAGTAGACTTAATCTAAAAAAGTATTTTGAAATGTTAAACAAAATAGATCTGGAAGAGTATATTTAACAAACAATAAATTTTATTAAGACTAGGAATACGGAGCCAAGTGGCACATTATTGAACTGGCTGGTTCTTAGTGTTTAGTTGTTAAGCTATAGATATTTAACAGACAATCAGTTTTTGTGTATTGACAAAGTACATACAAAGACTATAATATATTAGTGAAGTATCAGGGTTACAGACTTGAGTTTTCTGAAGAGAAGAATTTGTTATTAAAAGAAACTAGGGGAGTGGGGTTGGAGGATGTCGTTACTGCTGTTGAAGAAAAGCAAATACTAGGTGATATACAGCATAATAGCAAAAAATATCCTCACCAGAGAATATTAGTAATAAAGATAA
Source organism: uncultured Gammaproteobacteria bacterium (assembly GCA_964500725.1). Taxonomy (GTDB): domain Bacteria; phylum Patescibacteriota; class Microgenomatia; order Daviesbacterales; family UBA10151; genus UBA10151. The sequence continues at coordinate 12,397 of CAZCNP010000003.1, read as the reverse complement.
AAGATTATATATATGCAGTGCCTTACGTAATAGATAAAAAAAGAAAAGTAATTTTTCTTAAAACAGCCTATCCAAGCAGGGTGTTGACTGATAAATATCTGAAAGGAGGCGCCAAAAATGAAAGTGATACTTGATAAATACGAGAAAGATTTAGAAAATGCTTTAGAAAAGGGCGAATTTGTTAGTATTCCTAATCTAGAAGCTACTAAACAAATGTTTCAGGAGGCAGCTAAAAACTTTAGGTTGCTACAAGAAACCAAGAGCATTACCTTAAGGGTTAATATAGAGGATCTTATTAAAATTAAAGCTAAGGCCAAGAGGAATGGTATAGCTTACCAGACCCTAATTAGTTTATTAATTCGTCAATACATAAAAGGGGAGAAAGAAATAATTTTAAATTAAGAAGTTAGGTTTTGGTATCTTAAGCTCAGAGTAGAGGATTTTTAGGCTACTAAGATCACAGTTAAACTCTAACTTTCGGTTGATGAATAAATCCTTTAGGGGGAGCCAATTCCGAGATCTATTTGTAAGAATGCTATAATTTGAGTCAGCGAAAATTACAGTCTTTCGCAGAAAGTATATAATTGGGTGGAAGATAGTATATTTATGAATAAACTTACAACATTCATATTAAAAAAATACGCCCAAATGTCCGGAGAGAAAAAAATCCGTTTAGCTATGAGTCTTTCTCAGATGGTACGGGATGTGAGAAAGATGGGAAAAGCAAAAATGGGCGCTTAAATATTAATGGAAACCCCTCAGGCAAAAATCTTAAAAGATATCACGCATTTTTTGGATAAAAGTAAAATTCCCTATATGATTACCGGTTCATGGAGTTCGATTAATCCAAACAATACGGAGAAAAACGTGAATTTGGGTAGGGAAAAGGGTGTTTGAAAATTGGAAATAATTAGGAATTAGAGAAATTAAATGAGGCAAAAAATCTTACAACTATTTATCCTTATAGTGGTCGGGAGTATTTTAACCACAATTCTCACTTGGCCATTTCTTGCCAATCTTACATCGTTCTATTCAGATATCGGTGATTATCCTCAGAATGGTTATACCCTTTGGTACAATCAGTTCTCTCTTGTTACAGGCAGAATTTTAAATCCATCTGAGTATTTTAATTCTTTCCAATTCTATCCATGGCCATATTCACTAGCTTACAGTGAATTATTATTAATTCCATCTTTAATTTTTTCACCTATTTATTGGATCAGCCAAGAGTTACCCTTTTCTTTAAACTTCTATGTTTTCCTAAGCTTTGTTTTATCATTTATCTCCAGTTTCTATTGCCTAAATTATTTTACTAAAAATGAACGAGTTCCATACCTTGCAAGTAAGTTTGCTGCCTTTTTAGGAAGCCTTGTCTATACCTTTAATCCGCTGACTCTTGCTCATTTCCCTAATCACCTTCAATTTATGAGTAAATATTTTCTTCTTCCTTTATTATTATATGGTTATTTGTTTTTTAAAAAGCCGGAGACCAAGAATGCACTGTTTTTTTTCTTGTTTTTTACCCTCAATGCTTTAACTTCCTTCAACCTAATGTTTTTTAGTAACTTTGCTCTAGCTATTTATCTTATATTTTTCTTTTTCCTAAATTTATACAAAAGAAATTATATATATTTCCTAAATATCCTAAAAAAGAGCTTACTTTTCATTATATTTATTCCTCTGTTGGCTTACTTCTATCTTCCTTATTTTAATTTTGTACAGAAAGAAAAGGCTACCTTTGATCTTCAGCTCCTATGGCTTTATTCAGCAACTTTAAAAGATTGGGTTTCGCCGCTTCCTAACAACTTTCTATATAAAAACTTACTGCCAACAAACAGGACTGAAAAAATTCCTGGCTGGGGATATGCTGATGTAAGCGAAGAGCATACCCTTTTTATAAATATTGTACCTTTAGTCTTGGCAATCCTGGGTTTGGTTTTTCTTTCAAGATCTAAGGATAGATTACTTTTATCCGTAAGTTTGCTCACCTTAATGGTTAGTGTTGTTCTTTCCTTTGGGCCGCATCTTGGTAATATCAAACTGCCTTTTTACTACCTTATGCATTGGCTACCGATTTTCAAAGGCACAAGAGTTCCCTCAAGATTCCAATTTATTTTTTATATCCCTTTTTCAATTTTAGTGTCTTTCGGTTTTCTGATAATTTACAAAGCTAAAAGGCGCTTTCTTATACCTATTTTTATTTCACTCACGGTTTTATTAATAGTAGAAAATCTTAATCACTTTAAGTTTGATTCTACTTCTAAAGTCCTTAGGGAAAAACAATTTATCGAGCATAATTTTAGTTTCTTAAACGGTAAAAGTACCCTGCATTTCCCCTTTGGTTACTTGGGTGAAGAAGCAAGCTATCTCACCTTTGGTACTGTAACGCAAGAAAAAATGATCAATGGATATAGTAGTTATATGCCGCCTGACTGGTTTGAGTTTATGGACCCTTTCAAAAAATCCCTTGAGGAAGATGATCTCAAAAAGCTTAAAATTATCGGCATACAATATATCATCATCCACAAAGACTTACTATCAAAACAACAAGCTCAAAATCTTTCTCAAAACCAAACTACCCTCAAAAAGGGAACAATTTTTGATAAAAGTGGAATACAGATTATCAGTTTGGATAATTTTGACTTTGATTTTAAATTATGCAGCATAGAGGAGGATCTTGACTTTATATTAGAACGGTTTTCTTCCTTCAGTGCTAACTATTACAAGTTAAATATAGAGAGCAAAAGTGATTGCTATTTAACCAATACTCTCCAAAATCGTTACTTGAGCCAAGTTGTTTACGATGAGGGAACTGCTAAAACTGCTAGAATCAGAATGCCTATTATTGTTGCCCCGTTTGAAAAAATCAGCGTTGATGAAATAAAAAGAAATCTGAAAATAGGGGATTAAAATAATTTCTTACTAAACTATTAGCTTCTTTTAACCTCTTTGTTAACTCAAAGCTGCATAATTTAACTACTTTATGAGAGATAGCTATATTATTTGGGTAGTGGTAGCTGCGGTAGTAGTAATAGGTGGTTTTTTACTTCTTGCAAATAATCAACAAACAACTCAACCTGGACAAACTGGTGTAGGGGGTGGCCCAGGGCTAGTAGCATCAATATCTCCACAACCACAAAAAATGGAAGTAACCCTAAATCCAGTAAATAGAGATCAATTTGATCAATCTGGCAAAGCAGTTCTTGAAGAAAAGGATGGTAAAGTTACCGTGACAGTTGAGGTAAACCGAATTGATGAATTAAATAATCAGCCAGCACATATTCATCTGGGTTCTTGTCCTGGAGTAGGTGAAGTCCTGTTTCCACTAAATAATGTAGTAGATGGAAGATCGGTAACTGAGATAGATACAACTTTGGATCAACTCAAATCTGCACAAAGCCCAATGGCTTTAAATATTCATAAATCAGATCAAGAAATTGCTGTTTATACCGCATGTGGAGAGTTGCCTAAATGAACAACCCACCGGATTTTTAGTCCTGATGGGTTGTCCGGAAACCTTTGGTAAACGATCTTAAATCGTATTATACTCAAAGAGATATTCTGCTGGATTCCAACCAGTCATTCCTACTCCGCAGTTAACATCGCTAGTTAACACTAACCAAATCTTAGGACCACCACTTAACATGGCACCAGACAAGTTGATGTTTCCACCAGCATTACTTGTACCGGATGCTAAGCATACTGGACTTCCTGGCCATGGATCAGTATATCTAATCAATGTATATTCTGTATCTGGTTGTAAACCATGACCGTTAAATACAAAATCCGAACCAAAGGTCAATTGTCCCCAAGCACCTCCGGCTACTGCATTCCAACTTGCATCTTTTTCATAAAGATAGAGTTGAGATACTTGTCCAGGATGTTCTAAACCATTAACAGCAGAAGGACCATTTGGTTGAACAGCCAATGCTGGAATTGCCATAGTGCTAAGCATTATTACGCCTGCAGACGCTCCAGCTATAAGTTTTTTAATATTCATATTTTTCACCCCCTTTCTTTTCATCTAAAAATAGTTTATCTAATCACCAAGAATTTTATTGTAATAATCTTGTAATAATCTTAAAAAACAATTCCTACTTAAATCTTACAAAATTCTATTTAATTAATATTAAAATCCAAGTAAATTAGTAGGGGTGATGACATATATACCTTACGGAAAAGGCAAGATAAAAGTGGTCTGGATTGAATATGATCCGAAAAAAATCTATTCAAAAATGTTTGATGGTAAAAAAGAAGCTGAAGAGTTTGCCAAGGAGAAAAAAGCCTATCTGGTTTTCTCTTTAGAAAAGCAGAGTAATATGGAAAAGTTTACCTGGAAGCTTTTACCATATGGGAAGTATAAAACATATCTGGGGTTGATTAGAGGCTTACATGCGCTCCCTGTGTGAATTTTCTCCTCTATTGTAATAATTGTGTAATAATTGCACAAAAATCATTTATTTATGGTAGTATCAAGATAAGTGAAAAAGATACTCATATTTTTACTCATAGGAATATTTAATTTCAATCCTGTTGCAAAAGCTCAAAATAATGACCATGTTCCTGGTCAAGTTCTTGTAAAGTTTAAGGAGGGAGTTTCGCAGAAAGAAATAGATAATCAATTAAAAAACAACCGTGGGCAGATAGTTAATAAATTAGATGCTCTGGGAGTTTTGGTATTGCGGGTTCCCCAAGCCGCAGAAGAAAAAGCAGTTACTGCTTTATCAAAAAACCCTAATGTAGAGTATGCAGAATTAGATTATTTAGCTGAAGTATTTCTTGCCCCGAATGATACATACTTTGCCAGCAGTCAATGGGGATTGGAAAATACAGGACAAACTATTGCCGGTGTTGCTGGAGTAGTTGATGCAGATATTGATGGACCTGCTGGCTGGGATATAACTGCCGGTGGAGTAAAAGTGGCTATTTTAGATACTGGTATCGATCAAGACCATGAAGATTTATCTTCAAAGATCACCACGCAAAGAAATTTTACTGATTCTTCTACGATTGATGATTTATATGGACATGGAACTCATGTTGGAGGGATAGTTGCAGCTGTTACTGATAACAACATAGGTGTTGCAGGTGGTTGTCCTGATTGTCAGTTAATGAACGGGAAGGTGTTAAATGACAGCGGTTCAGGGGCCTACTCCTGGATAGCAAATGGTATTACTTGGGCAACAGACAATGGAGCCAAAGTAATCAATATGAGCCTTGGAGGATCAGTAAGATCTACAACTTTGGAAAGGGCGGTAAATTATGCTTGGGATAGAAATGTCGTAGTTGTAGCTGCTGCTGGTAATTCAGCTAACCGATCAAAGACTTATCCGGCTGCTTATACCAATGCAATTGCTGTGGCTGCTACTAATAACAAAGATCAAAAAGCAGCATTTTCAAGCTATGGCGCCAAATGGGTTGATGTAGCAGCTCCTGGGGAAAATATCTTTTCCACTTTTCCTAACCACTCTTATAAAATAAATAAATCCTTAGGTTATGATTTTGGTTCAGGAACCTCGATGGCCACTCCAATGACTTCAGCTGTGGCAGCTCTTATTTGGTCAACACCATACGGAACCTCGGCTTCTCAAGTTAGGACACGACTACAAACAACAGCCGATAAAATACCTGGAACTGGAACTTATTGGTCTGCTGGGCGTGTCAATGCTGCCAATGCAGTTTCTCCTTAATCCCTGCTATACATTATTACCTCTATACCATCAATATTTTGATTGGAGATGAATTTCCTGCTGCCAAATCTTTGTATATGCCAGTCATCCCAATTTTGCCATTTAAAGTTGGGAACTTCAATAAAAAGCAGTAAAATATCAGCTTTTGGGTAGTCATCAATACTTAAAGCATTAACCCCCTTTATTCTTAAAAAGAATCTGAAATCATCTGCTTGTGGGGTAGAATTCTGTAAATCCCTAAGGGAAACAACAGCATATTTTTTGGTTTTATCTAAGTTGCTCTTTTGTATAAAGGTGCTTACCATATTATCCATTCTGATTATTGAGCGTCCAGCCAAGACCAGAGGAGGCAGTGTAATTACTTGCAGGTATGAAAGGATGAAAAGAGTAAGGATAATTTTACCAAGCATATGTGATGATAGTGTAGTTACAATAGTGAAAGTTAGGGCGCTCATAAGACCGAATAGATAATATTGTCTAAGGGGGGTAACAGAGAAAACAAATATAATCGGAAGACTAGCAAATATAATCCAAAACTTTGCTCTTTTGCTGCCTATAAAAAAAGATGTGAATAGAATAATAATTGCCACAATCGAAGACAGATTGAAGCTGTTTAGTAAGGGGCTGATATTTGATAAGTTTGGATCAAAAACAATCCCTGCTGTAGAGGGATGTTCTAACCATTGGCGTGTTAAAAAAGCTTTGGTAATAACTTCAAAAATAATGATTGGGGTCCAGGGTAGCAATAATCCCAGCAGAATATAGAATAACTTCCTTACTTTTTGTGTATTTGCAATCCATTCATAAAATAATACAGGTAGCCCTAAAATTGCCACGGGGTTAATAGCTATGGCTATCCCAAACAATAAAGCTGATACAAAAATTGGGCCTTTAAACCACAGGCTAGTTAATCCCAAAAATATCCAGGATACATACATATATCCATTCCAAGGAGCAGACGAGGCCTTAATCCACCAGGGAGAAAGACCAATTGCCAGTATGACCAGTAATGCAGAAATTAAAGACCTTTTAATTTGGAAGTAGGCGAATAATCCAAGTCCTAAAAGGGCAAAGAAAGCTTGGGAAACAATCAAAGATAGCGCGTTTCCTCCGCTTAGCAATAGTCCTGGGAAAAGCAAATAATAATAGATTGGGCTGGCAGGAAAATTAGCGCTGGTCATCGGACCAAGCCATACAATCTTATGGATCCAGATATCAGATAGGAAGTTTAAATCTCTTGCCAAATCAACATGTATGCCTGTATTAACAATTCCCTGATAAGACCAGAATAAAAATAATCCCAAAAGAATAACCAAAACGATAAGATATCGTTTATACATAATGTTTATTCTAGTATATTACACGAGAAGATATTAAAGTGGGCGGGCAAAAATTAGTAATCTTTTCAAGGAGGTGCCAATCGGGGTACAAGTCATTAGTATTAAGCGATTCGGTCCAGCTTCTTTGATGTGCTGGACTTGATCAGGCCAGACTTCTCTTTTTTCCACAACTTCGTATTGGTATCTAGTGCCGTATTTATTAATAATAATTTGGTCTCCTTTTTGAAGCTCACCTAGCCTTAAAAAGGCAGTATTATAGCGGGTTATTTTCCAAGGCAGGTCAGATGAGTGGGCAAATAGGAACCAAGGATTGCCTTGGGTTGCTGCTACTCCTTGCGATAAAGCTTTTAGGTAATCACTTTTTTGCCAAGGGTTAATGTTGGGGATGATGGGGGCGTAGGCGTTTATTTTGGGAATGGCTATGAAATACCCGGTGTTTTGGGAAGAGACCATAGAAGAGGAAAAATAAAGTTTAATAAAAGGGTAGTAAGTAAAAAGCAGTATGAAAACTGAAGCCAAAATTAAGATGTTGCCTAACAGGTGGCGAGTCTTTCGGTTTCTCACAAAGCGAATTTTAAACGTTTAATTTGGATTTTAGGTAAGGGGCCAAAACGAAAGTATAATCCGACCACTAGACTTAACAGCGCTAAGATTGTTAAAAGCAGCAACCATGCATTACCAGCTGCAGCCAGGACTTCTCCTAGGGCAGATGCTCCTAAGACTGCTCCAGTTATAGCGGCGTCCTCAGATGGTTCTCCACTTGCCCCAGCACTACCTCCACCGGATATGCTACTAGTTATTTCTGGTGGATCTTCTTCGTTATTTTCTCCACCAGAGGGATTGGGGCTAGGCGAAGGGGAAGGGCTGGAGGAGGGTGAAGGGGATGGGGAGGGAGCAGCGCAGCAAATCAAAGCAACCTCGCTAATGTTAATGAACGCGTTTTCTATAGCGGAACTAAAATCAATATCTCCTGTAGTAATTGCAACATCGCCCAAATTTCCATTTGCAAAATTTCCTCCGGTATTTAAATTCCAGTGGCTGTTGTTTTCAATATTTGCTTCGTTATTGATGGTAATACTGTTTTGGTTTATCAGATCAAGATTAATAGAGTTGGTGGAGTCAGATCCATTGTCGGAAATACTTGCAGACCAGTTGTTCCTTCCGCCTTGAGGTATAGTAATATCAGTTGAGTTGATGCTAGAGTTTTGAATATTTTCTTCTGCATTGATATTGCCAGTATTAATAGAAACGTTGCCTCCGTTGCTGCTTGCCTCATTGCCTCCAGTATTGGCTTGTCCGTCTGTGGTATTGTTAATATTGGCGGTTTGACTGACTGTAACTTCTGTCTGGTTTGTCTGATTGGCCGTAATAGAGTTGGTGGAGTCAGACCCATTAGCAGAGATGATAGCCTGGGGAGTAGGAGACAAACAGCATTCAGAAGTAACCTGGGAGCTGCTGGCGCTATTTTCTATGGTTGATTGTTCAGTTGCATCTCCGGTAGTGATTGTTGCGCCGCCGCTGTTGTCTGAGGTTTGATTGCTGCCTGTATCTGCGCTTAGGTTAACGTCATTGGTAATTTGGGTATTATTTGATTGTTCAATGGTGGTATCGGTGTTGGTGGTAACTGAAACTGCATTTTGAGAATTTTCCCCATTGCCTGAAATTATTAGCTCTTCTGCCCATACTGGTTTAAGCCCTAAAGTAAGGGTAAACAGTAAAATAAATAGCCCTGCTGTAAATGTTTTAACTGTGCTAATCATTTTAGCCTCTTTTTTATCAGGAAAGATATTCCGGCAAAGGGGGCTAAGGTTAGCAACCAAGCAAGATTGATGTTAATCTTTTTCTTGATATTTTTCAGTTGGTTATCCTGCGTACTGTTTGAAGGGGTTGCTGGGTTATTTGCTGTAATCTTTAAGCCAGCCACTTGTGCTGTTCCTTGATAGGAGTTTTGTGATAGAGGAACAAGGGTAGGGGATGGTAATAGGTTTGCAGAAGAGTTCTGTTTGCCTTCCACTGAGCTTGAAGAGTTTTCTGAGCTTAAGTTTGTATTTTGCGTTATTACAGGCACAGGAGAATATTCCTGGTTTGTATTATCAGTTGAATTCGGAGGGCTATCAGTATTTTGTAGACTTTCAACTATTTGGTCTTTTTCTTTTTCATTGCCTGGTGTAACAAAATCGCCAATCCAGCTGCCAAATACATTAACTATAGTAATTGTTAGCCGACCATTTCCTACTATATTATTGTTTATAAAATTTACTAGACTGGCTACAATATTAGCATCGCCTGTAGTGATGGTAGAATCTCCGCCTGTATTTTGCGAGGCGCTATTTCCTCCTGTATTTGCAAACAAATTTATATTGTTGATAATTCGGGCAATATTATCTTGAACAGTAGTAGTTGTGCTGCTGGAGGTTGCAGAGGTAGTATTTGTAGACTCTGTTCCATTTCCCTGATTAGTTACTGTAATATCTCCATTAGGATCTACTGAAAACTCTGTTCCTTGGGAGCCGGCTATGTTTGACCCATCTTCTGTTCCCAAAATCTTTCCTACCCACTCTCCTGCCTTGTTTACCAGCACCAGCCACCAATTTCCGCCGTCTATATTGGAATTTACAATATTGAGAGTTTGTGATTCAATATTGGCTTCTCCTGTTTCTATGCTGGAATTGCCGCCGGTATTTTTATTCGTCTGGTTGTCTCCGGTATTTGCTGTAAAATCTAAGTTGTTTTGTATTAAGGCATCATTAGTTTGAAAGGTGGTATTATCAATTGTGTTGTCAACAAGTGCAGTGTTGGTCGAGTCTGAGCCATTGGCAGTATTGGTCGCGCTGGTAAGAGGCGCGTTTAATATCTCCTCAGGCAAGATAATATCGCCAATTAAATCACCAAAGATATTTACCACACCTAAAAGAATGTTGCCTGCAAGATTGCTGTTTAAAAAGTTGACAACGCTGGCTGAGATATTTGCATCTCCTGTAGTGATGGTAGAATCTCCGCCTGTATTTTGATCAGTCTGGTTGTCTCCTGAGTTGGCTGTAAAATCCAAGTTATTTTCTAAAATTGCTTCGTTGTTTTGGAAAGTTTGATTATCTATATTTTGACTTACTGCAGCATCATTAGTAGAATCTTCGCCGTTGCCGGTATTTGTAACATAAGCAGAATCAAAGACGTCGCATCCTAAAATACATCCTTCTGCAAAGTCTAAGATGTAATCTCCTTCAATATCGTCAACAATATTAAATTCGGAAACAGCTAGCCCTGCCACATTAGAGTTGGCCATAGTTAAAAGTGTGCCGCTAACGTTGGCATCACCGGTGGTGATGGTTGAGTTGCCTACGTTTTGAGAGGCAGAGGATTCGCCGGTAGTTGTAGTTAATTCCATATTATTTCCAACAGTAGCAACGTTATCCTGGATAAGGGTGGTGCTGGAGGTAGTTTCAGATGAGGCTGAGTTGGTTGAATCCGAACCATTGTTAGTATTTTCTGCGCTACTGTCACTTAAAGGGCTTGGATCTTGTTCTTGTGTTGCTGCATTATTATTTACTTCGTTGGTGAGAAAGCCTGTTGTCAAGCCATCGCCGGTTTGGATGGTGGTATCGCCTACATTGCCATTAGAATCTACTTGTCCAGTTTGGCTATCTTGGGGTTGTATAGACTCTGTTTGTTGTTTTTCCTCCTGGTTGGTTTCCTCAGTCTCAGCAGGTTCTGGTGCAGCAGTAGGAGCAGGATCAATGGTGTCTGAGGACGAGGGGGCTGTTGGCGCCTCTGGTGCGGGCGGGGGCGAACTTTGGGTTTCTTCCAAGGTTGGAGCAGTAGGTTCTGGAGGCGGGGTGGGAGCCTCAAAAGCTGATATGCTTATTGTTTGAGAAAGTAACAATACACTAATTGTTAAGATAGCTATTATTTTTCTGACAGTCTTTATCATTTTTTAATCTAATTTCCTTTCTTTGGTGCAGGGTGTTTTGTCGAAGTGCAAACTAAAACACCCTACAATCCAAAATTTCTTTTAACCAGCCAGTTGGCTTTGCAGCAGTGCTAAAAGAGCCTCAAGGTTAAAACTGAAATTAAAATCAAGATTTAAACCTTCAAATAGGCTATTTAGTCCGTCTTGCAAAGTTGCATTTCCTTGGCTGAAGATGTTAGCACCAGTAGAGTTGTTAACTTCCACTGTTGATTCGGCATTGCCAGTTGTAACTTCAACTGGATCAAGTACCGCTGGGCCTGTATTGCCATCAGGATCATTGTCTCCAGTTTCTGCTTCTGCCTCGATATCGTTTTCAATCCCGCAGTTATGGCGGTTATTGCTGTTAAACAACGATTCGACATGATCTTTGCCACAATTCTCCTGGAAGAGCTCTAAGGTGTTTTCGATTTCTGCCTCGATTTCATTTTCTGAATCAGAACCGTTGCCGGAAATCTTGGCTAAGATATCGAATAAACAACACTCAACATCTGCCCAGTTAAAGTTAGCCTCATTGTTAACATCAACTGTAGTAGTAGCATCGCCTGTATCAATACTGACATCTCCGCCTGTATTGTCTTCTGCCTCATTGTCTCCAGTTTCTGCTTCTGCTTCGATATAGTTTCTGATATCAGCCCTATTTTCCTGGACAAGAAGCACAGATCTATCCAAATCCAGCTCGATTTCATTTTCTGAATCTGAGCCATTGCCGGTTATCCAAGCGCTTAAAGCTCCTTGGGTTCCTCCTCCGCCTACACTCGCCACATTGGCATTTGCCAGATTGCTGACTGTAACAGACGTATCTGCGTTGCCTGTTGTAATAGAGACATCTCCGCCTGTATTGTCCTCTGCCTCATTGTCTCCAGTTTTTGCTTCTGCTTCGATATTATTTGTGATATAGGCAGTATTGTTTTGGTAAACTTCGGTATTCTGCTCATTTTCGACCTCGATTTCATTTTCTGAATTTGAGCCATTGCCTGAGACTGTGGCGCTAATATCGCCTGTGCAGTTTGAACAACTTACATCAGCAGTGTTAGTATTTGCTTGATTACTGACAGTTACCTCTGTTGTTGCATCTCCTGTCTCAATAGAGACATCTCCGCCTGTATTGTCTTCTGCCTCATTGTCTCCAGTTTTTGCTTCTGCTTCGATATTATTTACAATGTTGGCATTGTTCTCTTGGACTACCGTAGTTTCTGTTGTGGTTTCCACTTCTACCTCATTTTCAGAACCTGCTCCATTGCCGGAAACTTCTAAAGTTACAGTTTGGGCAAAAGCTGGTATTGCAAATGAGTAAAATAGGAGGGATAGAGTCGCAATTGCTGAACTTATTTTTTTAATCATTTTCTTTTTCACCTCCTTTCATAATGTAGTTAAGTAATTTGATATATTCGAATTACTCA
>CAZCNP010000002.1:0-277668 GCA_964500725.1 uncultured Gammaproteobacteria bacterium | reverse complement strand
TGAGTAATTCGAATATATCAAATTACTTAACTACATTATGAAAGGAGGTGAAAAATGCTAGAAAGAGAACAACCAAAAGAAAACTCTCAAACTAATGGAGTCCATAGAATCCCTGATGCGATAATTGTTCGTGTGCCAGTTCGAGATGCAAAAGGTTTTCTGGTAGGAAGTGATGTAGTAAGATTACCTATACCAAAAGCTCCTCCTAAAATTCCAGGACGCTAAACCTTACCTTCCATCTCTTGCAAGGCTTTAACCCTTACCTCAATAGGGGGATGGGTATTAAAAAGCCCTGCTAGAAAGGAAGCTGCTTCTTTACCTTTTAAGGGATTAACAATATAAAGATGAGCTGTTCCCCTGTTTGCTGCCTCTAAAGGTTCTCTGTCTGAGGAAATCTTTTGCAGGGCATTTGCCAGTCCTGCTGGGTATCTGGTAAGCAATACCCCTGAAGCATCAGCTAAAAGCTCTCTCCTTCTGGAAACTGCAAGTTGAATTAAAGTTGCTATAATTGGGGCTAAAATTGCTGCTGCAATTGCTAAAACCATAAAAATAGCATTACCTTTACTGTCCCTATCTCTACCTCCAAACCACAAGCTTCTCATAAAAAAATCTGACAAAAGGGCTATAGTGCCTACTAAGATTGAGACTACACTCATAAGTAAAGTATCCCTATTGCCTACATGGGAAAGTTCATGAGCAGCTACCCCTTCTAACTCTTGCTTGTTTAACTTATCCAAAATCCCTGTGGTAAAAGCTATAGCTGCATGTTTTGGATTCCTGCCTGTTGCAAAAGCATTAGGAGCGCTGTCTTGCATTATATAAATCTTAGGCAAAGGCAAACCTGCAGCAATACATAAATTTTCTACCAATCTATAAAGCTCTGGGTTATCTTTTTTCTGAATCTGTTTTGCTCCAGACATACCTAAAACAATTTTGTCCGAATAAAAATAGGAGACAAAATTCATCAGTCCTGCCAATATCAAGGCAAACCCTGTAATACCTAAACCTCCTACTTCCCCATATCCAAACCCCTGGGCAATAATATAAATTACCCCCACAGTAAAAAGGGAGAAGAAAAACATGATTACCCAAGTCTTAAAAATATTTCCAGAAACATGATCCCAAGTAGTATTTACGGTTGCCATATTAGGCTAATTTTATCACTTCCCAATTATTAATGCGAGCACATTAGGATAATCCAGACTCAGATTTTGTCTTCCAGCATTTTTTGGGTCTCTGTAGGTAAATCATCAAGGTATTGAACAATAATAGGTGAAGTCACTATTTTAACTAGTCTTCTAATAACAGAGTCCAACTCAAAATAATCTGGATGATTGCCTGCTACATCTAGAAGCCTTTTTAAATAAGATGGGTAATTATCTGGTGAGCATCTACAAAGTCCGTTTACTACTGCGCTTAAGTATTGCTCAAAGTCTGGGTTTTCTAGCCATCTCTCCAAATACATCCGGGCTGTTTCCCTTGTTTTATCAAAACGGGTAGCACCTTCTATTACTCCTACTGATGCCGTTAAAGCCCCTCTGAACCTCTCCTGACCTCTGTTAGTAATCAAATTAGACTCTACAAATCTACCAATAGGTCTAATTGCATCAAGCGCCTTGGTATCAGCAACTAACAGACTTAGTCCCTCTAAAACAATAGGGCCTTCTCTTACTAGATCCCAATTATCAACAGCAGTCACAACTGCCTGTTGAAACCTTACCTGCAGTTGTTCTGGAAATGATTTATAAATTGTTCTCAACTGGAAAGAAACTGAGGTACCAGTTAAACGTTCAGCTACCCAAAACGAATTTGGCCCCTGACTGAGAGGGCTAAATTGCCAAAGTTTTTTTTGGAGCTTTCCTTTTTGGAGGCTTGCCACAATCAGTGAAGGCAATCTTTGTAAATCTCTTTCTCTCCCAGATAGGCTCATAACTTTGTATTATAGGAAAAATATTGACTATGTCAAACTAAGTGGAGATTCTAGTAACCTTAAAACTGAACTTTGATATCTGCTTTTTCTTCCTCAGTAGCTTTGAAGAATTCTTCTTTTTTGAATCCAAACATATTTCCTACCCAGGCAGAAGGAATAGTTTCTAAGGAATTATTTAAATCTAAAACATTAGTGTTATAAAACTGCCTGGAGGCTGCTACTTTTGTCTCTGTATCAGAAATCTCATCTTGGAGCTGTTTAAAGTTTTCTGAAGCTCTAAGCTGTGGGTAATTTTCAGCAACAGCAAATAAAGATTTCAAAGCTCCTGTGAGCATATTATCAGCATCAGCAGCTGCATGAGGATCCTTGGCACCCATCAGAGCAGTTCTGGCTTTGGTTACCTCTTCCAAAACCCCTTTTTCATGCTTGGCATAACCTTTGACTGTTTCTATTAAATTAGGGATTAAAGAGGATCTTCTTTTGAGCTGAACATCAATTTGAGACCAAGCTTCCCTAACCCTGTTTCTTAAAGTTATAAGGGAGTTATAAGTAAAAAGTAACCACAAAATTACTAATACTACTGCTCCAAGCAATATGTAAAGTGTCATTGTTTAAATTTTAAACCTTTTTGCAAAGCTTGTCCACTCCCAAGTATTTACAATATCTTTTTTACTAACCCAACCTCTTTTTGCAACAGCCACCCCAAACCTCATATTGTCCATCTGGGAAACTTGATGAGCATCTGTGTTTATAATAAATTTAACTCCAAATTTTAAAGCTTGTCTTACTAAGTCATCCCTTAAATCCAACCTGTTAGGATAAGCATTAATTTCCAGTAATTTATTATTTTTAGCAGCAACCTTAAAAACTTGTTCCCAATCTGCTTCTGAAGACTCTCTTTCGTTAAGCAGCCTGTTGGTAGGATGGGAAATAATATCTATATGGGGATTTTCTAAAGCTTTTATAAGCCTTTCTGTAATTTTTTCTTTTGAATTTCTATGCCCAGAATGTATTCCAGCAATGCAATAATCTAAAGTAGCTAAAGCTTCATCAGGAACACTTAAATTTCCATCACCAAGGATATCTATTTCGAGACCATTTAATACTCGAATACTTTTTGTCCTCTGATTTAACTCCTGTATAAATTTAGTTCTCTTTTCTACCCATTTAGTAATTTCTGACTTGCTAACCGCTGTAAAACCAGGAGGATGGTCTGAAATACCTACAAATTCATACCCTAATGCCTCTGCTTTGTTAACTATATCCTCTATAGAATCTACACCTGGCCCGTGGGAAGGATTAGCTATAGGAAAATTTGAATGCAGATGCAAATCTCCTTTAATATCTTTCAGTTCTACTAAAACAGGTAATTTATTTTCTAAAGCAGCTTCTATTTCTCCTGTATCTTCCCTAATCTCTGGTAGGGGAGTCTGCATACCTAGTGCTTGATAAACCTCTTCTTCTGTTTCTGTTTTTATTGAATCTTCTCTTGACTCTTGACTCTTGACTCTAGTCACTTTTCTGATCCCATATTCAGATAAAGACAATCCTTTTCTGTTGGCAAGTGTCCTCAAAGCTATATTATGTGCCTTAGAGCCTGTAAAATGCTGCAAAAGGGCTCCAAAGCTCTCTGGCTGCCCAACTAACAAATCTCCCTGCACACCACTTTTAAATATGACTGTAGCCTTGTTTTCTCCTTTATCAATAACCCTAACTACATCTGCCATCTTACAAAAATAATCCACTACCTCTTTTCCCTGCTTTGAACTAACAGCAAAATCCAAATCCCCTATTGTGGCTACCATTCTTCTCAAAGAGCCTAAAGGGTGGACTTGTAATACATCCGGGCTTTGTTGTAAATAATTTAAGATCTTATCCGCCTGCGCTGCAGCATAAGGCAAAAGCATTCTGTGAGCTCTTTGATTCAAACTTTGAAGGCCTAACATAATATTCTGAGCAACCTTGGCAGAGAATCCTTTACTTACCAACTCTCCTGCCTTAATTTTCTTTTTTAAATCTTCTAAATTCTCAACTCCTAAATCTGCTAAGTTTCGAGCAGTCTTAGGACCAACACCAGGAATATTCAGTAAATCAAAAACAACCTCTGGGATACCTTTTTGAACCTCCTCAAAATGTTTTACCTTACCAGTATTAAATAATTCATCTAAATAGCTTTGGATGCTTTTCCCTAAGCCAGACACCTCAGAAAGTTTACCCTCCTCCCAAAGATCCTGAAGCTCAACTGTTGAGTGTTCAATACTGCCAGCAGCAGTCTCATAGGCTCTAATTTGAAAAATATTACCAAGTTTTTTAAGGGTATAAGCAGCTGCAATATTACGAAGCATTTTCGCAATTTTTGCATTGGATGTTTCCACACTCTAAATATACCACTAATTATTGCAAATTGAATACGCATACTTTCTCTGATAAAATACTAGAGTTTGGGGCCGTAGCTCAGTTGATTAGAGCGCCTCCCTGTCACGGAGGAGGTCGCGGGTTTGAGTCCCGTCGGCCCCGCACAATTTTCCCCTCTTGACAATCAAGATGATTTATATTAAAAACAGCCTGTAGGATCTGTCCTCCGTCTGCCCCTTAAAAATGCCAAGAAGAAAAGCCTCAACAACTAAAAAAGTTTCTGTTCAGAGAACCAAACCAACAACTGGTCCTAGTTATTTGGAAAAAGTAGAAACTGAAATCCAGTCTAACCAATCCAAAGTAAGTTTAATCCTTGGAGCTTTAATTGTTTTAGTAGTAGGAATCTTAGTATTTAATTACTTTAACAAAAACAAAGCTTCCTTAGGACCTGCTCAGCAAACTGAAAACCAAACCCAAACAGGAGAAAAGAAAGATGTCTCAAAAGAGGATCTCCCAGGAAACTATACTGTAAAAGAAGGAGATACCTTATTTACTATAGCCCAAAAATATTATGAAGATGGAGATAGATTTACTGAGATTGCCCAGGCTAATAATTTAAATGATGTTAATGAAATTGTAGTTGGCCAGGTACTTAGAATCCCCAAAGCAGAAGCTCAGGAAGAAGCTGTTGCCAGTCCTTCTGCCTCTCTTGAAGTAGCAGAAGCTACACCTGTTCCTGCTGAACAACAACCCACAGAAGAATTAGGTACTGGGGGAGGAAATAATACTATCTGGGGACCCAGAATTGAAGGCAATACTTATACTGTAGTAGATGGTGACTGGCTGTCTAAGATAGCAGGCAGAGCCTATGGAGATATTATGGCTTATGAAAAAATTGCAAAAGCAAATAATATAATAAACCCAGACCATATTGAGCCTGGACAGGTCTTGGTTATCCCCCGTTAATTTTGTATACTTTCTAAGTGATCAAAAAAACTCACCTTGGCCTGTTTATACTACTTATTTTAATTTTGCTAACTTATGGGAATTCCCTAAATAACGACTTTTTATCAGATGACCTAGCAGAAATAGTAAATAACCCAAATATAGGTAATTTAGGATATAATATTTCTTCCTACCTATCTGGCTTTATCCGCCCTATCTTCTATTGGCTAGCTTTCCAGCTAGGAGGTTTAAGCCCATTTTTATTCAGATCCATCAATATCTTACTTCATATAGGCTCAACCTTTTTAATTTTTACTTTATTTACTAAACTCTACTCTAGAAAACTAGCTCTTATAGTAGCCTCACTGTTTGCTGTCCACCCAGCTTTTTCAGAAGCTGTGGTTTGGATTTCTGGAGGTAATTATCCTCAGTATACTTTCTTTTTCTTACTTTCTTTTCTTGCTTATTTGCTATCTAAAAAACAGAAAAAGTATTACTTATTATCTATAACAGCATTTCTACTATCCTTTATGTCTCATCCTCAAATGCCAGTGTCTCTTTTTGTGATTTTTCCTCTCTGGGAACTGGCATTTGGGAATCTCAAAAAGAATTGGTTAAAAAGTATTCCATTCCTGCTTTTAGCCATAATATATCTCATTATTTCTTTAAGCACCCTTCCTTCAAGAGAAGCTACTCTGCAAACTACCCATTACCAGCAAAAAGGCATAGATAATCCACTTCAACTTATCCCTATAGCACTGACTTCTTATTTTGAGCTAATTTTATACCCTAGCTCTTTAACTCTCTATCATTCAGAACTTTCTTTCAGCCAAATTAACTTTGCTATCAGATTTTTTGTTACTCTAGCTTTCTTTGTAGCAATCTTTATTAGTTTTAAAAAGAATAAATTCATTTTCTTTTGGCTGTCATTTTTTATAATTGCCCTTTCTCCTACCTTAACCCCATTTAGGTTAAATTGGATTGTTGCAGAAAGATATTTATATCTGCCCAGCTTAGGGCTTTTGGCAGTTATTGGTTATGGAATTCATAAACTAATATCCTCTAAATTTAAACAAATTACTTATATAGTCCTTATAGCTATCATCATTTCTCTTTCTATAAGAACAATAATTAGAAGCATAGATTGGAAAAATGAGGATAATCTTTGGATAGCCACAGGCAAAACCTCACCTTCTTCTCCTAACAATCATAATAATTTAGGAGATGTTTATGGCAGAAGGGGAGACAAACAAGCAGCATTAAAGGAATTCCAAACTGCCATAGCTTTAAAACCAAATTATGGTGATGCTTATCATAATTTGGCAAATACTTATAGGGAACTTGGGCAAAATGATAAGGCCTTAGAAAATTACCAAAATGCCCTAAAATACAACCCTAATCTCTGGCAGTCTTATCAAAACATAGCTGCTATTTATTTTGAGCAAGGCAAATATGATTTAGTGTTAGAAAATTTCCAAAAAGCTATCCAAGTAAGTCCAGATAACCTAAACTTAAGGCTTAACTTGGGAATTGTTTATTTAAAAATGGGAGAAAAAAATAAAGCCAAAGAAATTTTTAACCTCATTTTGTCTGTTGACCCAAATAACCAAATAGCCAAGCAAGGATTAATCGAGGCTAGTAAGTAATCTTTTTTTTCTTTCTACCTTTATACCCTCCAGGACATCTATAGTTTGATCTTGAGTAGCCTCAGTAGTAATCAAATCTTGAGAAATCACCACTACTTCCTTACCAGTAGAAGTAGCTGTAGAAGATAGCTGATGAGTTATAGAAACCCTTTCTCCTCTATTTTGCCAGGCTAGTATCCCTTGCGCATCTTCTACCACCTCCCCAATTTTGCTTTGCCTGCTGTTTTGAAGTGGAGCATCAACCTCATTCCTTTCTACCTCATCCCCCAAATAATCCCCAGCATTGGCTATATGCTCAAAAGACATCCCAGCTAAAGCATAGGCTTTAACAGTTTTTACATACTGAACATAATTATGTGGTGAAGTTTTAACCTGAAATGATTTTGCCCTAGTTACAGAGTAACCACTTTGGCTACCTATAACTTGTGTATTTGATTGGGCAACCAAATCTTTGATATCCATCAGGGAATTATATTCTATTGTGGATAATTTTGATATTGAAGCTGATATAATTGTAAGAATGGAAAATTTGTATAAAATACTTGAAGAGCTAAATATCCAGTATCAAAAATATGATACAGGAACTAGTAACCATAGCAAAAATCTTTTTTAAGAAACAGAAAAGGCAATAAACATTATTTGGTTATTTTGAATGCTTCAAAAAGAATTGATTTGAAAAAATTGGCAGTTTTATTAAATGAAAATGGGTTAGGGTTTGCCTCAGAAGAAAGATTACTTAAACACTTAAAACTTACTCCTGGTTCAGTCTCCCCTTTTGGGCTAATTAATGATACTGAAAAGCAAGTAGAAGTTATAGTAGATAATGAATTGCTAAAATCTGAAACCCAAGGATTTCACCCCAATGCTAATACTGCCACTTAAGTTTTAACTACAAGTGATTTTAAAAAGTTTTTAGAATACACCCAAAATAAAATAACTTATCTTGATTTATAGTTGAAAATCACATGAGCCGAAGGTGGGATTTGAACCCACGACCTACGGTTTACGATACCGCCGCTCTACCACTGAGCTACTTCGGCACACTCTTTGCTCATTTTAGTCATTTAGACCAAGTTTATCAATAAAAAAATCTTTCATAGTGATTTATTACATAATTCTTATCCCCCTTTGAAGTTAGAGCAGTAATTTAGAAATAGTTTATGACTAATGCTGGGCTGGCTGAATTTGATAACACAATTCAAAAAACAAATGAGCTTTTAAAAGAAATAGAAGCAGCTTTTGGTTGGGAAAAAAGAAGAAATCAATCTTATGCTGCTTTGAGAGCTGTTTTGCATACCTTAAGAGATAGATTACCTATAGAAGAAGCTGCCCAGCTTGGGGCTCAATTACCCATGCTGGTTCGTGGCATGTATTATGAAGGCTGGAATCCTTCCCAAGTTCCAATAAAGGTTAACAAGGAAGAGTTTTTACAATTAATTAGGCAGGAATTCCCTTTCTCTATTGAAGGAGATATTGAAGATGTAGTGGAGGTGGTGCTAACAGCACTGAGAAAACATGTAAGCACCGGAGAAGCAGAAGATATTGTCTCAATACTGCCAAAAGATATCCAAGAAATGGTAGGCCAATTCTTATAAAAAGGAGGTGAAAGATGGATCAAGCTATAGCAGACAGTTTAAATTGCTACAGAATTTGTGTTGAGACACTCACCTACTGTATAAAAAAAGGAGGCAAGCATGCAGAACTGCAGAAGCTTGTGCTGAAATGTGTAGAAAATGTGCTAAATCCTGCAGACAGATGGAAGAAAAAATGGCAGCATAGCAGTATCTTAGTAAGGCAAGAATCCTAAAGAGGAATAACTTTCATTAAGGTTGCCAATAGGCACCTCATCACTTACCCAAATCAGTTTATCAATAAGCTCAGCTGAATAGTTACTAACACCAATGTCTTTTATTAATCCTTCCCAAAGATTTTCCCCGGCACCTATTGGAGGCGGGCCGTGAATCAGCATTAAATCAACATACTCAAGCTACAGCTCTTCTAAATGACTCTTTGTTCATACCAGGGAAATTTTAAGGAAAATATTTATATTCTTAAATCAAGTAATGACGTCTTTGGGAACGGCCCTCAAATTTGTTGTTCTAACAATCCAAACCCATGGGCGGCGCAGAGCGCCGCCCCGACCACTCGGGATTCTGAGCTCCTGCCGTACTGTTACACAGACTGCCGGAATTCTCCAGATTGTTCCTATCTGACGGTCTTTTGCCAGATTTAGTTTATGCCTTAGATCTAAAAAATGCATAAGTATGCATATTAGAAATTCGATCCCTGTAGCCCAGATGAATCACCAAAGTTGGCGTCAACATTCGCTCCCCTACAGTCGGGTACTTTCACCGCAAAGATCATTCGGTAAAGATATTATACAAGATTCCCTTCGAATTCGAAAACCACGTAAGTTCTAGAAACGATCGCAACCCCCTGATTAGGTAAAATTTACTTCCTAAGGTAGTTAGGAGGTGAATTAAAGTTTGGGCAAACACAAGAAATTAGATAGCACTGAAAGGTGTTTAATCTCAGAGTGGCATAACCAAGGATTATCTAACATTGAGATTGCCAGAAGACTGGGCAGGGATAAATCAACTATTGGCAGGGAGTTGGAAAGAAACAGGATTAAGCTTAAGGTAGGTAAATATGATGAATACACCTATGAACCAACCCATGCCCAATCAGTTTCAGAGAAAAGAAGGCAGAATGCTTGGAATGTCAAACAGCCTTTGAAAAGCAAGAGAATTTTTGGATATGTGATTGATCATTTAAGAGGAGGTTGGAGCCCTGAGGCCATAGCTGGAAGACTTAAAGAAGAAGACTATCCTAATGATCCTTCCTGGTGGATCTGCCATGAAACAATTTACCAGTATATCTATTCAGGCAAATATATCTTTGAGGATAGGCCCTTGTGGGAAAAATTATGAATAACACAACACAGACACAAATCAGTTTTAGAAAGTTATATGCTTTTGGTGAGAAATTGCCGATTGATCTTTCGTTAAGCGAAAATCCACTAGGTTGCTCGCCTAAGGTTTTCATGGCCTTAAAAGATGTGTCGCTGAAAGATTTTTTTGATTACCCCGATCCCGACTCACAGAATCTTAAAAATGCTTTATCTAAAATGTTTCAGATAAATTCTGAAGGTATTTTTGTGGCTAATGGTTCTGAAGCTATTATTAAACTTTTGCCTCAAGCTATTCTGAAACCCAACGATGAAGCGATTATTCCTACATTAACCTTCCCCATGTTTGAAAAAGCAGCACAGTTAGTAGGGAGTAAAGTTACTCTCTCTGAAATGACAGCAGACTTTGATATAAGCCTAGCTAATATAAGAAAGAGAATAACAAGAAATACCAAGATAATCTTTCTATGTAATCCCAACAATCCAACTGGTAAGGTTATTCCAAAAAAGACGATTTTAGAGTTTGTTCGCTCAACAAATATTTTGGTGGTTGTGGATGAAGCAAATATAGAGTTTGGTGGTGAAACTGTCATAGAGGAATGTCAGAATATAGAAAATTTGATTGTTCTAAGAACTTTCTCGAAAGGTTTTGGACTTGCTGGTTTACGAATCGGATTTTGTGTTGCTAATCCTGCAATAGTGGAGAGGCTCAAGCAAATAGGCCAACCATTCCCCGTTTCTTCCATTGCTCAAAAATTAGCTATTACTGCCCTCCAAGATAAAAAGTTTATGTCTAAAACTAAACAATTTATGAAGCAAGAAAGGGAATTTCTAACAAGAGAACTTGAGAATAGAGGGTTTAGGGTAATCAAATCACAAGCTAATAATCTACTCGTAAAAATAAATCCCGTTTTCAAATCATCTACTGATTTTGTTCGACAGCTCAATTCAAAGGGTGTTTCAATAATTGATGGGATAAATTTTGATGGCTTGGGTACTAAATTTGTAAGAATAAGCCCAAGGCTTAGAGATACAAATATACAATTCTTAAAGGCAATTGATGAAATTTTGGTTCTGTCAAAAGAAAGAAAATGATGTTGCCGTTAAAGACTATCAAAAAGTATTATCCTAACGCATCGGAAGATGAGCTAAAAGACATACAAGAGGTTGTTTACTTGTTGGCATGTGCTGTTATGCAACATATCTATGGGTCAGAGTGGATGGGTAGTTTCGAAAAATCTGACCAAGAAGAGAAATCGATAGTTTAAGACTAGTTCAATTCCCGTTAGGGTTCTTGGTTATAGGATCGAATTTTAACTAATTTTAGCAACTTCTCGAAGCTAAAAATTGTCAGTTCGATTAAAATCCTATGGAGCTCCTGACGTACTGTTACACAGACTGCCAGGATTCATTCAAGAATTTAGCTCAAATCCTATTTTACCAGATTTTTTGTATGAATTGGAGCCTAGTTTAGCCCTGAAAAGTTCCCTGACTAAGGAATAAACTAATTTTTTCTTATAAAACTACTAGTAATTATGGGTTTTCTATGTATACATGTATAATAAAGTATAGCAATAATTTTTAGCAAGGATGGATAAAGAAGTAACCCAGACAACTAAAATAGCTGTTTTTCGAAATAGAAAAATAAGAAAAACTATTCATCAAAATGAATGGTGGTTTGTAGTCGTTGACGTTGTGGCTGCGCTAACTGATTCTGTTCAACCTGAAGGATATATTAAAGATATGCGAAGGCGTGACCCAGAGCTTTCTAAAGGGTGGGGGCAAATTGCCACCCCCCTTGCAGTTCAAACCTCAGGTGGTGTGCAGAAATTAAATTGTGCTAACACCGAAGGTGTTTTTAGGCTTATTCAATCAATTCCATCTCCTAAGGCAGAACCTTTTAAAAGATGGCTAGCTAAAGTTGGGTATGAAAGGGTACAGGAGATAGAAGACCCGGAACTTGCTCAGAAACGAGCCAGGGCCCTTTATAAGGCTAAAGGATATCCAGAAGATTGGATCGAAAGACGCATGCGCTCTATTGCCATCAGAGAAGAATTAACAGACGAGTGGCAGAAACATGGTGTCGAACTTGCAAAAGAGTATGAAATACTAACTGCCGAAATATCTAAAGCCACTTTTGGCGTAACACCATCTGAATATAAGAAAATAAAAGGACTTAAACGCCAAAATCTGCGTGACCATATGAGTGATTTGGAACTTTTATTTTCTCAACTGGGCGAGGCAGCTACTACAGAAATTACCAAAACAGAACATCCTCAAGGGTTTGCGAAAAATAAGCAAGTCTCCAAGCGTGGAGGTAAAATTGCCGGAGATGCCAGGTCTAATCTTGAGAAAGAAACCGGCAGAAAAGTAATAACCTCACAAAATTATTTACCCAAAAAACAAAGTAGAAAACTTGTAAAATAAAGTGCTCCTCGTGGCCAAAAATGAGGTATTAAATTCTCGGGAACCAAAAGAAATATACAAAAATACAGATCGTGAATAAGACGAAATAAGCTGGAGCAAGAATAATATTGAAAGCTGTATTCTCTTCAGCTGCTTTTGCAAAGATAAACGTAAGAACATAAGAGATTAATAAGGTTGTAATAAATAAAGGAATAAATGTTCTTAAATCAATAATCCTTGTCCATGTTGACCCATCAAAAATCAGCTCTCTTGTCAGGAAAGGCATTCTTACAATTGGTAATTCTACGCTTTTATCTGCTGCACTTACACCAGCCCAAGCTATTGGATAACCCCTATTAATAGAATCTGTGGTTTTGATCAAATAATTCAGACGTAATAGGGGGATTCCAGAATATCCCAATAAAGAAACAAAAAATAAACTTCCGCGGACAATACACCCAATTTGCTTTGCAAATTGCGAGAGTCCGCGGTTTTCTTTGAAAGTTTACAAGAGACTGCAGAAAACCCTATCCAGATCTACCACCTACCTCGCGGAAGACTGTAATCTCAGCATTCATCCCCGCACTAAAAGCGCGGGGTTTTCTGCTAGTGATTATAAAGGAAATTTCAAAAGCGAGTATCCCTACTTTAAGGCTAAGTATTTTCTTAAACATATGAACCGCCTAATTTTAACACATTATCGGTTCGATTCCCCTTAGCGTATAACCTTATAGGATTAAATCCTAGCAAAATTCAGCGACTTTCTGAAGCTAAAAGTTGTTAGTTCGATAAAAACTCTATGGAGCTCCTGACGTGATCTTAGCCAGACTGCCAGAGTTTATCAGATTATTCCTATCTGACGGCCTATTACCTGATTTTGTTTATGTTTTAGGACTAAAAACTGTATAAGTATGCATATCAGAAATTCGATCCTTGTAGCCAAGATGAATCATCAAGTTTGATGTCAACATTCGCTCCCTGACAGTAAGGTACTTTCACCATAACAATCATTCGGTAAGAAAATTATAGCACAAACTTTCTGTTAATTTTTGAGATATAATTGATATTAGTAAACCTATAAAGGATCGGGTATAAAGTAATCATGAAATTGAAAGACAAGTTCGCTATCGTAACAGGTGCATCAACTGGCATAGGACGAGCCATTGCAACAGAACTAGCAAAAGAAGGGGCATTTATTGCTTTGGCAGGACGGGCTAAAGATAAACTTCTGGAAACTAAAAGTTTAATTGTAAGGAGTAATGGTAAGGCGGAAGTCTTTTTAGGAAATTTTAGCAAAGTAGATTCTCTTGAAGCGCTTATCGCTTTAATTAAACAAAGAACTGATAAAGTACATATTCTAGTTAATGTTGCTGGGATTTGGCATGGCAAGGATGAGGTATATGCAGGTAAAAACTTTGAGTCATTTTCTCCACAAATCATTCTTGATACTTACGCCGTTGGAATTACTGCTCCTACGTTGCTTGCCCATGCCTTCATATCACTAATGCCGAAGGGCGGAAAAATCCTCAATATCTCTGGGACATTTGAAAGCGGAGCGAAGGGTTGGCTACCTTACTATGTTTCTAAAAAAGCAGTTGAAGATTTTACTGTAGGATTAGCCGAGGAGCTTAAGGAGAAAGAAATTCAGGTGAATGCTATTTCTCCTTCGGATACAGCGACTGAGGCTTATAAAAAATATTTTCCTCAATACATAAAAGACGCTACTAATCCAGAAAAAATAGCTCGATATGCTACCTACCTGTGCTCTGATGATGCATTTAATATTACAGGTAAAGTATTTGTAATAGAAAAGGATAAAGAGCCGCGTGAGGGTTATCACACATAGAAAGTAATATTATATGCAGCAAGCACAATTGACCGAAATAGCAAAAGAAATAATTAAGAGCAATGTTATTTAACTCTGGCTACTTCTGACGTAGTTTCGTGGGTAGCGCCACTCTATTACGCAACAGATGATAAATACAATTTCTACTTTATTTCCCAAATGGACTCGCTTCATGTTGGTCATATTTTAAAGAATCCCAGTGTTGCATTTGCTATTTTTGATTCTCACCAAAAAGAAGGAACCGGAAACGGTATTCAAGGTATAGGAAAAGCATACTTACTAAGAAATGATGAACTATCAGAAGCTTTAAAATGGTATCACACCACTTTTGTAGAAATGAAACCTGAATCATTTACAGGCGACGCTCCTTATCGTCTCTTCAAGATTGTTCCAGAAAAATTTTATGTTTTAGATCCAGAAGCAAAAGTAGATAAGCGAGTAGAAGTTAGTCTATAGGAATGTAAAACTATGGAAAATGCAAAGTAGCAATATGCAATCACACTATGGCTTTATTCGCTCCTTAAATCTTAAAGGCCTAAAAACACCTTATAACTTTAGAGGTCAGTTTATTATCTATTCCTATGTAGATGGCTACTCAAGAAAAAATGAGGTAGAAATATTCCTTAGGAATCATTATTCTACTCTCGGCTATTCACATGTCTTAATTACAAGGACAAACAGGCCATATACCTTGGCGGGAGATTTTGTTATTCCATCCAGAACTAATTTCCAGAGATTTTTGAGCTTTCTAAGAGTAATCAAGCCCAATAATTCCTTTTTGAGATTTGAAGCATTTCATACAGGTAAACAATTTCAGTCGTCAACTATCCACGAATCGGACGAGATCCCGCATTTTTTATTTCTTAATAATGATGCCGAGATAATAGAACCAGATATAGATACAGTAAAAAGAAGTATGTATCGTATTTCTAAATTAAAGATTCAACAGAAGCACAGAATCAATAACTTCTACGGCTATCTAGAACAATCAATTAGGGGTCCCATATATTATAGAATTATTTGGATTTTTATTGCTCTAGAAAGTTTATTTCAATTAAATGGTGAACGTGGCGAAACTGGAGAAAGAATAAGCAAAAGAATAGCTTATTATTTGGAGTCTATTGATAAAAAGAAACAGCAAGATATTTTCAGTTTAGTATATGAAGCATACAAAATTAGGGGCGAGTTAGTCCATGGAGGGGAAATAGATGATAAGAAAATAAGAAAATCTTTGAAGCAAATGGAACGCCTGTCGTGGACTATAGCCAATAAGTTGCTACTTTCTAATCCTATGTGGATGAAAAGATTCACTTCCGAAGATGAGCTTAGAAAATACTTTCATTACATCAACTACAAATGGGGACCTTAAGCCCGAGATGTTGGTACTTTCCATAATTAATAATGAATATAAAAATTAATAAAAAGCTTTTATTTACCTCCAAAGAGTTAATGAATTACCTTAAGACAATTAAAAAGTTCTCTAAGATTGATGAAGAAATACTTGCAACTATCACATATAAGTACGCTTATCAAAAACTAAATAACAAGGATGTACTTATAGGTTTTCCTTATAAGGAAAACAGAGAAAAAGAGATAAGCAGGAGACAACTATTACTAGCAAGCGAAATAGGAAAATTCATAAAAGTAAATTCTGAAGAAAACTCCCCAATTGATTCGATGCTAGTAGATCCTAAAAATCAAAAAAGTGCATACATCAGGCCATTACAGATAAAATTCTTAGGTAAAGGTAAATATAATAAACCGACTACTAATAACTTTATTGAATTTCTTAAAGAGAAATCAAATTATGAAAAAAGTAAAATTTCTCTTGTTATTTCCATACAGGGTGAGTTTAATATTAATCTGAAGAGTATAGCTACTTGGTTATCAGATAATCCTTTTCCTTTTGACGAAGTGATTCTAATTCGACCAAACAGTACAACTGGTGACATGGAATTCTACCAACTAAAACCGTCAAAAGACAATAATCCAGTTCGTTTAATAATACCCCAAAATGAAATGCTTAAGGATTTCTAGTGTGTTGCTCCTAGCATAAGAAGTTCCTTCATAGTTAATTGGTATAAGTAATTAATTAAAGATAGCAGGGTTTGCAGGGTTTTATTTATTCCAATATATTATCCTGTTCAATGGTCAATTGTAGTGCATTTTTGGTGATCTGAAGACTTTAAAATGAATTTCACCATTTTCTTCTAGTTATTCTTTCAAAGAGTACAAGAAACCTACTTTAAAGAGATAGTCTTATTATGTAAAGTCTTCAATTTCTATTAAAGGAGGTGAATATTTGCTATGTTACCTTTGGAAATAATCAAGCAATATTATCCTAAAGCATCGGAAGAAGAACTAAAAGAGATACAGGAAGTTGTTTATTTATTGGCTTGTGCAGTAATGCAAGAATGTTATGGGCCAAAGTGGATGGGTGGTTTTGAAGAGCCAGAGCAAGAAGAAAAATAGAAACTTTGTAGCTAGTTCGATTCCCGTATGGGTATTAGGTTATAGGATTATATTTTGGTGAATTTTATTAACTTTCTGAAGCTAAAAATTGTTAGTTCGATAAAATTCCTATGGAGCGGTGGAGGGGACTCGAACCCCCGACCTTCTCCTTGGGAAGGAGACATTCTACCACTGAACTACCACCGCAAACTTCCTGGGATAACCATAATTTAAAGATATCCGCTGAACGCGGATTTATATGTTGTTATCCCGTCGAAGTAAGGTCACTTACTTCGACTATTTTACCAGATTTTGGTATATACTAAGGGGGTATGAGTTATAGACACCCTCAGCATCGCTATACCTCCAGAAGAACAGCCCACAGACTAGCCAGAAAAAGCAAACGAAACTTTATTATTACTATAATTATTGTTATAGCTTTGACCTACTCTACCCTAAATTGGGTCCTGCCTTTTTTTATTGGTGGTGTGGGAACTGTAAAAAATGTTGTTAGCCCAACTCAAAAAACAGCTGCCCCTGTCTCCCAAACAGCTGCCCTTGCTCCTCCAGTTTTAAGTATTCCTTATGAAGCAACCAGCACAGCCCAGATAGATATTAGAGGTTATGGTACCCCTGGTTCTAAAGTAAAACTTTACCTTGATGATGCTGAAAAAGATTTAGTAGAAATTGATGAAGATGGCAGTTTTGCTTTTGAGAATATATCCCTATCACTGGGAACTAATAATATCTATGGAAAAACTGTAGATGAAAATGATAAAGAAAGTCTGCCTTCAAAAACTTTAAAAATAACCTATGATAATGAAAAACCTGCTTTAACTATATCTGAACCAGAAGATAATGAACAAGTTCTTGGCTCTGCCAATAAAACCATAGAAGGTGGAGATAAAAAAGTAAAAATTTCAGGGAATACTGAAATTGGAGCAAAAGTTTATATAAATGGCTCTCAAGTAATTGTAGGATCAGATGGCAACTTTAGCTCTGAGCAACCATTAAATGATGGTGATAATGTTTTCGATATAAAATCTGTTGACTCATCAGGCAACTCTACAGAACTACAAAGAAGAATTACCTTTAAGCCTTAAGTGACCCAATTACCAGTTATAAATAAAATAGCAAACCCTGCCAAAAGCAGTAAAGACAAAACTGAATAAGCAAATATTACATACTGATTTTTCACTTGTGACATAACTATAAAGATAGGAAATATGGTAAGCAGATATCTTGGAACTGCCAGCAAAGTTGGGGAAAAAAGAGGTAACATCAAAGAAATAATACTAAAAACTGCATAATCAATACTTAATTTTCTAGCTACTCTCCAAACCAACCCCACCCCAAAAATGGTAAAAGCAAAATCCCAAAAAGCCCTAAAATTTTGAGCAATAAATCCTGGAGTAAGCAACTGCCCAAAACTGCTAAAAATTGCTGATCCTGGAAATACTAACTGTCTGTGCCAATACTTTTCAGCCCTGACAAAATAAAATAAATCCCCAGTATTTTGGTATAAATAAAGACTATATAAAATGAAACCTAATGGGGCAAGTAAAATATACCAATTCTTTCTGTTTAAACCTCCAGACAAATAAACATTAATAAAAAGTCCTAACACTACTCCCAAACCAGCAAGTCTGGTAGCAGATGCCAAAGCTGCTGTGATACTTGCAAGCAGTAATCTTCTTTTTCTTGCAAAATAAAAAGTAGCTATTGCCAAAAACAAAAATAGGGCTTCGGAATAAACAGTCAGCAAATAAAAAGACATTGGAAAAAATAGCATTGCCAATACTGCTTTTTGAGCATGCTGCTTACCAAATTCTAAAACCACTAATTTATATAAAAAATTAGCAGCAAGCAAGGTAGATATAGTACTAATTAAAATTCCAGCTGTTAATAAACTTCCAGTTAATTTGCTAACTAAATTAATAAGTACAGGGTACAAGGGAAAAAAAGCATATTGGAAATATTTATCATAACCATCAGCAATTCCCAAAAAATGCCCTCCATCCCAATTGGCTAGGCTTTTTAGGAAATCATTAGGAAATAAATTAGTATGGGGTAAAGTTGAAAATCCAAAATAAAAAATTGCCAGTATTGCCAAAGCCCATATACAAAAAAAGTAAGTGATATTAGAATATAATTTCATAAGATGATGAATGTTTTTCTAAGCCTGATTCTAGCACTGGCAATTACAGCTGGTCAATTAATTAAGTTTCCCTTTGGGACAGGTGGAATTTCCTTTTTAGATATTACTATAGTTTTACTCTCTCTGGGAGGACTCATCAAAAGTAAATTTCAACTCAGGAAACCACCATTACTTATCATTTCAGGACTAATTTTTATCATCACAGGAATAATCTCATTAATCTTTACTCCCCTTCATTTAACAACAAGCGAATATTTCAGCAGCTTCTCTTACTCTATTAGACTATTTATATATGTACTTTTTGCATGGATATTTTCTTCTAATATTTATATGGAATTTAGGGAAAAAATAACTAAAGTTTTTATAATATCTGGTGTTGCCTTTGCAGCATTAGGAATACTACAGCTTATCTTCTTTCCTAATCTGGATTTTCTCACTCGCATCGGATGGGATCCTCACTATTTTAGAACTGTTTCAACTTTTCTGGATCCCAATTTTGCTGGAGCCTTTTTATGTTTAACTCTTCTATTACTTGCTCAAGTATTTTTTCAAGATAGAAAATGGAATACTATTTTTTTTATAACTGTTTACATAGCACTACTTACTACCTTTTCCAGATCTAGCTATTTCATGTTTTTAATAAGTGGAATAGCTTTTTCTTTGTTTAGAAAATCCAAAATTATTTTCTTCTTAGTAATGCTACTTTTCTTAGGGCTCATGCTAGGGTTTCAAGCCTACTCTCAAAGTATTGCCGAACCGAGAAATATCAATAGAACACAATCAGCATCTTTTAGATTTAACACCTGGCAACAAGGTGTTACAA
The DNA here is from genome assembly GCA_964500725.1 of uncultured Gammaproteobacteria bacterium. Taxonomy (GTDB): domain Bacteria; phylum Patescibacteriota; class Microgenomatia; order Daviesbacterales; family UBA10151; genus UBA10151. The sequence goes on along the minus strand of CAZCNP010000002.1, from coordinate 258,200 downwards.
TGCTTGCAAAGTCCCCAATTCTAGGAGTTGGATTTAATGCTTACCGTTATGGTATAAAAGAGTACAATTTGGGAGATAATCAATTTTTAAATAGCCACGGTTCATCTAGCAATGATTCTTCTCTACTCTTTGTTTTATCAACTACGGGAATAGCTGGGATGGCTGCTTATTTATTCTTCCTATGGAATTTGATAAAAACTGCAGGACATCAGAGTTTAATAATAAAAGCTGCAGTTGCAGGCTTACTTGTCCATTCTATTTTTGCCAATAGTTTATTTTATCCCACAATACTCTCTTGGCTGCTACTTATTTCAGTAACTTCCAAAAAGTAATCTTTTTTTCTTGCAGAAAACTTTCTATATATTCATCATCTACCTTTTTAGATGATTGAATTTTTCTTCTTTGGCTTAAAAGCTGTGGTAGATGAAAAAGTACCCAAAGATCAGCTAAAAATGGCGCCCACCAATATCCATTTTTTAATTGATAAAAAATAGTATTTATATGAACTAAAATTATTTTTAACCACCTAAATTTCTTTAATAAAATAGCAGCAGGAAAATCTTTAATAATAGTCTGTGTCATATTCCTAAATTGCCAGTATTCAATTTTTTGAGGAAACTTTTTAGCTGTTGCCTTGTGTTTGTGGTAAACAACTGCATTAGGACAATATATTGATTTGTATCCTAGAAACTGCGCTCTAAAGGCAAGATCAACTTCCTCAGAGTACATAAAATAATTCTCATCAAACCCTCCAAGTTTTATAAAATCTTTTCTTTTAAAAAGCGATGCTCCTCCTGTTGCACCAAAAATATATTCAGGTCTTTCAAACTGTCCATAGTCTGTTTGTTGCCAACCAATAGATTTTGCCTGGCCCACTTCATTGATTTGTATTCCTACCCCATCTATAGTTTTTCTTTTATTAAAATTTAAAAGTTTTGAATTTACAGAAATTGCCTCCGGATGCTTATTAGCGCAACTTATTAATTCTTTTACAAAGTCTTTTTCTACCAAAGTATCATTGTTTAAAAAAATTACATATTTTTCTTTTGAAACTTGTACTCCCTCATTTATTGCCCTAGCAAATCCATAATTTTTATTTAAGGCAATTATCTTAACTCGTGGAAAACTATTACTAACAAATTTAACTGATAAATCAGTTGAACCATTATCAACCAAAATAATTTCAAAACCCTTAAAGGTTTGTTTTGTTAATGATTGCAAACACTCCTTTAATAAATCTTGCCCATTCCAATTTGGAATAATAACTGAAACTGCGGTCTTATCCATATCCCTAATGAGCCGCTACTATTATCAAATGCGAAACAAAAAGGTTTGGATACAACTTTATTAAAAAATTACTAATGAACCGATCGATAAGGGTCCCCAAAAAACCAACCTTTAGAATCCTAAATTTAAGGGGATATGAAGTTTCCGTCGGAATAATACTTTTTATCCTAAAGCCGCTTTGTGAAACTAAGTTTTGCCCAGTATTATAAGTAAAAAATCTTAAATGAGTTTTGTCCAATATACCGGTATCATGATAATCAAATTTTCCTTTAAAAAACAGGTCTTTTCTTATAGCCCAACATGCTATATTTGGTAATGCAATCAGAATCTCACCATCCTTTTTTAATTTATTTTTCATCATCTCCAAGGTCAGGTTTGGGTTTACTAAATGTTCCAATATATTAGATGCAACAATGACGTCAAATTGGCCGGCAATTTTTTTTATTGTCTCAATATTGTCCAGCGTTCCTGTATACGCTCTTCTTGCAAATCTCTTAGCTTTTTTTACGTCTTCCTCGTCTATCTCTACAATATCTACCTGGCAATTATTCATTCCCATCTTCTCAGTTAAATACCCTGTGGATGCTCCTAATTCCAGAACTTCTTTTTCTCTCCCCACCAACTCAATTAGTTTAAAATGAGTAAAAGATAAACCGTCCTTGTTAACAATCTTTCCGTAGATTTGAGACATATAACTTCAACCTACGATTATTGTAGCATTTTTGCTAAACTAATGGTTATGTCTTTAAAAGACCGCATTCATCAAATGCTCAGCCTGACAGGTCATCTATATGCCAAGCTGACAAAAAAATATTATTTTGAAGATTACGTCCGAGTTTATCCCAACGGCATTATTTATAACCGATGGGGAATAAAGAAAACTGCCGCTTCTTCTGATCTAAAGAATTTTAAAAACCATTGCAAGTTTTATTTATTTGCCTCTCAATTTGTTAAAAATAAATCTGTAGCAGACATTGGTTGCGGTAGTGGTTATGGCTGCCAGATTCTTAAAGAGTCACAAGCAAAATTAGTATGTGGTGCAGATGCATCTTCCTCTACAATTCAATTTGCCAAAAATCATTTCGGCAAATATGCCAATTTTTCAGTTCAGTCAATAACAAATATGAAAGATTTTAATGACGGTATGTTCGATATATCAATTACCAGTGAAGTTTTAGAACACATCAAAGAATATAATATGGAAAACGAAGCAATAAAGCAGTTAAAAAGAATTACTAAACCGCAAGGTCTAATAATAATTGCCACTCCAAATAACGAAATGCTTCACGATCACGGGTTTTCTTATGAAGAAATCAGCAGCTTAATGAAGAGGAATTTCAAAAAATACATTATTTTTGAAAATGCATTAATTCCTTTTGGAAAATCAAAAAAGCTATGGAAAAAAAGGCTGTCTAAGAGGAATGTTGGAATTATTATTTCTGAAAAAATAAATCTTTCCGAAACACTTTTACCAGAACATGCAAAACCGGAATTAAAAAAAGGAGACAAGATAGGTAAATTAAAATTTGCAAACTATCAGATTAACACTTCCCTGCTACACAATACCCATTCCTGGATAACACTAGCAATTAACTCTTAGTATCCAAAACCTTTATTTTAACTAACCAAAAAAACACTGCAAAAGAGAGCATTTCTGAAAAGGTAGTTATCCAAGCAGCAGCAATATATCCATAACTCGGAATAAATATTAAATTAGTTATTATATTAAAAGATAATGTCAGAATAGAAAAAAGAATAATAGGCTTTAAGTATTTATCAGTAGATAAAAGGATCGAAACAGCAGGGACATGAATAAACATAAAAGGAATTGAAAGTGATAAAATTTTAATTGCCCCAATTGAGGGAAGATAATTTGGAAGAAACATCTGAATAATTTCAGGCAGTATAAATACGTAACCTGCAGCAATCACTAAAGAAACCAGCAACATAATCTTTAAGGATTTGAAATATAATCTTTTTAGATTGCCTGGAGAAGATTCATGACTTCTTGCTAAAATAGGGAACAACGCTAACGAAAAAGCTGAAGGAATAAATATTAAACTTTCTAAAAACTTATAAGCAGCTCCATAAATTCCTGTTTCAAAACTGCCTTTAATGTAGGAAAGCAATATTGCATCTATCCTAAAATATAAAAGTCCCAGGACCCCTAAGATACCATAAGGTAATGATCCTTTGATTGCATCTTTAATTAATTCAAACTTTACATCAGTTAAAACTAATTTTTCATTCTTAATTAAAAATATAAATAAAAAAACTGCATAAACTACTTGCCCAATTATTAAAGCATTAACAGCTCCTATACTGCCAAACCCCTGGCTTACTAGAACAAATCCCGTTCCTGCAGTTGTTAAACTAGCAACAAAGAGAGAAATAGCAGAAAATTGCAGCTTTTGTAAACCTACAAATATAGCATCGAAAGTAAAAGCAATCGCTTGGGGTAAAATAGCCAAAGCAGCAAGCAGTATTAAAGAAACTCTTGCCTTATCAGTATCTAAAAGGTATAAATTTACTGCAAAAACAGCAAATAAAACAGCAGTTAAAGTTAGCCTTAAAAGGATAATATTCCAAAGTAAAACAGCAACTTTTGACCTATCAGTTGCAGCTTCCCTGATTAAATATCTATTAAAACCAAAATCAGCAATAGCAGAAATTATGGAGAAATATGCCAGCGCAACAGTGTATAACCCAAACTCAGACACCCCCAAAATCCTAGCCAAAAACATCACATAAAAAAAACTGATTACCCTGGTTATCCCCTGTGCAATGATCAACCAAGATGTTTGTTTTAAAATATTCCTCACTAGTAAATTGTATCAGAAAATTGTGGACGGAGAGGGATTTGAACCCACGGCATCTGCAATGTGGTCGTATCTGGACTCGAACCAGAGACCTCTTCGATGTGAACGAAGCGCTCTAACCAACTGAGCTATACGACCGTAATGCAGCGCTCTTCCTGGGAGTCATTTAGACTCCCGTCCGCACTTCGTGCAGGACCCACTGAGCTATCCGTCCAGTAAACTGTATAATTTTAACACCCTCCCTCTTGCTTGCCAACCATACGGTTTGAGATAATAGCAAAATATGGACCTTAATACTTTAGACTATGGTAATACTCCTCCTAAGGGTTTTTTTGGAAATTTAGGTGGTTATTTAGTAGAGTTTTTTGAAACACTGGTAGTGTTTGGAGCTATTTTTGCAGCCATCTATTTATTTGTTGCTCAATTTCATAAAGTATCAGGCAATTCAATGGTACCCACCTTTCATAATGGTGATTACCTAATTACAGAAAAAGTCAGCTATAGATTAAGAGAACCAAAACCCGGAGAAATTGTAGTTTTGAGAAACCCCAGAGATGAATCCCAGGATTTTATTAAAAGAATTATTGCTGTTCCTGGTAATACCTTAGAAATTAGAAATGGAGCTATTTATATAAATAATCAACCCACCAAAGAAAATTATTTACCAGTTGGCGCTTCCACAAAAGCTGGAGCATTTATCACAGAGAACACCCCTATCACAGTGGGAGATAACCAATATTATGTAATTGGAGACAATAGAAATCACTCCTCTGACTCCAGAGAATGGGGTCCTATCACAAAAGAAGAATTAATTGGCAGAGCACTATTCCGTTACTGGCCACCTAAAGACATTGGCTTACTTACCAATAAGTAAATTAAAATACCCAACAATTGCCTGATGCAGGTCTTCTAATACCGGAGTGGTTTTTCCTGGCTCACCATCTATCAATAGTTCCAGTCTTGCTCTTTTACCAGTCAATTGACACTTAACATGAAACTTATCTGCTCTTCTTGCCAGAACATTGCTAATATTTTCCTGAATTTTATCAACATCTTCAGACATTATCCTCATCCCGTCCACATCAGCCATTTTCTTAGGACCAATACCTTTTTCTGTCCTTAAGCGGCGAACCAACTCCTCTGCTCCCCTCACTGATAAATTCCTCTTGAGCACCTCTTTATAAGCTGAAATAATAAGATGAGGATCCTCAAGCGCTGCCAAAGCTCTGGCATGACCCTCTGAAGTTGCCCCAGACATCAATGCATCCTTTAAAGCATCAGGCAAAATTAAAAGTCTTATGGTATTTGAAATGTATGAAGGACTTTTGGAAACTCTTTCAGCAATTTCTTGATTTGTTAAACCAAACTCATCCATTAATCTTCTGTATGCTTGGGCTCTCTCTAAAGGATTTAAATCTATTCTTTGAACATTTTCTACAATTGCCATCTCAAGCATTCCTTGAGGACTAGTTTCTCTGATAATGACTGGGACTTTGGGAAGGCCAATGGATTTAGAAGCTCTCCATCTTCTTTCTCCTGCAATAATTTGGTATCCTGCAGGAGTTTTAGCAACTACTATTGGTTCTAAAATACCATGTGCTTTTATAGAGTTTGCCAGTTCTGCTAAAGATTCAGGAGCAATTAATCCTCTAGGTTGTAAGGGGTTAGGTTGCAGGAAATCTATCTCCAGCTCATAAATCTGCTCATCCATAATAAGTTAAACAACAGAAATAATCTTTTTTCCCAGTTTCTTTTTAAATTCCACTTTGCCAGCTGTAACTGCAAAAATAGTATAATCATTTCCTTGTTTAGTCCCTGCTCCTGAATGAAATTTATTACCTTTTTGACGAACTAAAATATTTCCTACTTCAGCTTTTTGCCCACCATATATCTTAACTCCCAATCTCTTGGAAACTGAATCTTTATTTTTTCTTGTGCTTCCACCACCTGTTTTATGTGCCATAAAGGAGAGTATATCTTCTGTGAAAATTTAAGTCAAGCCTGACAAAACAACTTTGGTTATTTTTGACCTGTAACCTGTAGTTCTTCTGAAATTTGCTTTAGCATGGAATTTTGAAACTCTGATCTTTTCCCCTTTAGTATTCTCAACCTTTTTTAAACTTAGTTTTTGTTTAAGGTATGGGTTTCCTATCTCTAATTTATCCCCCTCAGAAAGAAGCAAAACATTTGCCTCTATATCTTTTTTATCCTCTTCTTGGAGTGCAACCTCAAATATTTTGCCAGGAACTACTTTATATTGTTTTCCTGAGATTTCACAAATTGCATAAGTTAACATGGGAGTAATTCTATCTTGTTGAAGATGTTATGTCAATTCACTTCCTCGTAAACCTTTAACAGTTGATGCAATCATCCCTAGAAGTATAAATGTAGCAATCATTGAACTACCCCCATATGAAATAAGCGGCAGTGTAATACCAGTTATAGGCAGCAATCCAATATTCATACCAATGTTAACAAAAACCTGAAACAACAGCATAGCAACCACCCCTGATATTAATAGCGAATTGAAGACTCTAGTGTTTTTTTGGGCTACCCATAAAGAATAAATGAACAAAAATAAATATAGTATTAAGATTAAAACTGATCCCACAAATCCTAATTCCTCTGCTATTGAAGCAAAGATAAAATCAGTTCTATATTCTGGTAAGAACTGTAATCTTGACTGAGTCCCCCTGCCTAATCCTCTACCAAACAGCTCTCCAGATCCAACAGCAATGGTTGATTGAATGACATTGTAACCTCTACCTAAAGGATCAGAATTAGGAGAAAGAAACCCAAGAACTCTTTCCCTTTGATAATCATGTAAAAATAACCAGCTAGTTGGAATAACAAGTGCTATAGCCAAACCTAAGATTAATATTTTCTTGAGAGAAGTTTGAGCAGCAAATAACGTTCCTAGCCAAATAGCAATTAAAGTCAAAGATGACCCTAAATCTGGTTGTTTAAAAATCAGCAAAAATAAAGGTGCAGTCCAAAGCAAACTTTTTCCAATATTTAACCAAGAAGTAGATCTTTTGGACCAAAAATTAGCCAAAGTTAAAACTAAAATTGGCTTGGCAAACTCAGAAGGCTGGATATTAAATATCCCAAGAGGAATCCACCTCAAACTACCCCTTGTCTCAAATCCTAAAATAAGTACTGTTACCAGAAGTATTAAAATAAAAATATATAATGGTTTGACAAAATTCTTAAGCGCTGAAAAATCAAGCTGGGAAACTAGGAAAAAAGACAGAAATCCAACAATAGTAAAAATGCTTTGCTGCAAAGCAAGCTCCTTTGAAGAAGAATAAATTACCAAAATGCCAATAGATACTAAAAGCAGTGATACTAAACTAATTGGCAGGTTAAGAATCTTTAGTATTTTCATCTAAATTTATTACCTGAAACTCTGGGCCTTTGATAATTGAAACCGATGCAGTACTAGCAAGTATTTGCTTTTCAAAAGCTGCTGGCCAAGAAGGAGCAATAATTTTGGTTTTATTTTCCAAAGTTAAATTCTGCTCTTTTCTGGCTTGCTGTATTTGCCTGATTAAATCTCTAGCCTCCCCTTCTGCTGCTAGTTCTGGAGTAATTTTAATATCAAGTTCTACTTCAGGGTCAGACTTGGTAGATTTTTTATATTCTACTTTCTTTACATTTAATTCATCAGCTAATACTTTTTCCAACTCTTCCGATAATCTATTTGGCAATTTATATAACACAGAAGATAGAGGCTGCCTTAACTTAATACCTGCTTCTTTTCTTTTGGCATGTCCAACTTCTGCAATTTTTCTTAAATACATCATATCTTTTACTAAATCCTTATCTAGTAAATTTTTATTTCCCTCAGGATAATCTTGGAGATGTACAGACTGCTCTCCTGTTAAATTTTTAAATATTTCCTCTGAAACAAATGGTATAAATGGAGCCAAAAGCTTAGAAGTTTTAACCAGCACTTCATACATTATCGATAAAGCAGTATCTCGCTCCTCAGAAACAGCCTCTGGCCCTACTCTATCCCTAGACCTTCTGATATACCAAGTGGAAAAATCATTTACTACAAAATCCTCAAGTGCTCTTGATGCAGATACAGCATCATATTTTTCTAATTTATCATCAACTGTCAAGACTACCTCATTCAATCTTGCCAGTATCCACTTATCTAAAACTCCTAAATTTTTTAAATCTCTAATTTCTTTAACCTGCCAATTGGAAAAAATAGCATAGTCAACGAAGAATTTATAACTGTTCCATAGTATCAAATAAAATCTTCTTTTTACCTCAGCTGCAGGAGTATAACCAAATAGTAAATTAGCCTCTGGATTTTGGGTAACATAAAGCCACCTCATAATATCAGCTCCAATTTTGTCTGCTGCTTCATTAAACTCTATGGCATTGCCTTTAGATTTATGCATAGGTTCACCTTTTTCATCCAGCAAAGATGCAAATCCTAAAATGCTTTTGAATGGGTTCTCCCCACTTAGAGCAGTACTCATAGCAATCAATGAATAAAACCAATTTTTAAACTGTCCAGGAAAACTTTCAGTTACAAAATCAGCAGGAAACCATTCTTTTGGCATAGTAGAGTAAGGCACAATTCCAGCATCAAGCCAAGGGTTGCCAACATCAGGAATTCTTGAAGAAACCTCTGTGCATTTTGAACATTTAATTTTAATAGCATCAACCCAAGGCCTGTGTGGAGAATGCCCTTCAAACTCCTCCCAACCCTCTACTGCTTTTTCTTTCAGTTCTTCTTTACTGCCAATAACTTCAAAATTATTACAACTTTTACAAACCCATATTGGCAAAGACAAGCCCCAATATCTCTTCTTACTAATCAGCCAATCATGCATATTCTTAAGCCAATCCAGCTCCCTATCCAAACCCCACTTAGGAATCCAATTAATTTTTTTGGCAACTTCTACCATCTGCTCTCTGTAAGTTTTTCCAGAACTGTCATCCCTATCCATTGCTATATACCACTCATCCACCACCCTCCAAACAAGTTCTGTCTTACATCTCCAGCACATCGGGTAGCGGTGTTTTATTCTTTCAGTAGTAAGTAAAAATCTTCCTCTTTCTTTACCCTTAAGAAAATCTATAACTGCCTCTGGATGTTTTTTAGCATTTTGTCCTGAAAAATCTTCCATCTCTCCTAAATAACTTGCCTCCTCATCAATTAGTTCTATAACAGGAAGGCCTAATTTTGCTCCCAATTTAAAATCTTCAGTTCCAGCACCAGTTGCTATATGGACAAGACCTGTTCCTTCCTCACCACTTATGGGTAAAATTAACTCATCATTTTCTACCACCCTATGTATATATTCTCCCAAGGCAATATTTACTCTGGGTAAATGATCAAAAGGAGCAGTATATTCCAAACCTACTAAATCTTTCCCCTTTGCTTTAGAGATTTTTTTTACATTTCCCAGACCTAATTTTCCTAAAGCCCCTACTCTTTTCTCCATAACCCAAATCAAATCCCCATTTTCCAACTGAAGTTGGGTATAATCTTGTTTTGGGTCAACAGCTACTGCTACATTTGCAGGAATAGTCCAAGGAGTGGTAGTCCAAACTACCAAATATTCATTTTCTTTACCTTTTATAGAAAGTTTAAAATAAACTGATTCATGAACAACTTCTTTATAATCTTCAGTCAAAATCTCATGTTGTGAAATAGCAGTTCCACATCTGGGACACCACGGCACACTATCATAACCTTTATAAAGCCAACCCTTTTCATTTACTACTTTTATAAAATTCCAGATAGCAAAATTATTTTCATCAGAGGAAGTATGATAGGAATTATCCCAGTCCATAAAATATCCAAGTCTTTTGGACTGGTCTGTTTGGATATCAGAATATTTTTTAACTCTATCTTTACAAAGATTGATAAACTTTTCCAAACTTTTAAATTTATCCCCTGGCACTAAATTTTCTATATCTTTTTTGCTGTGAAGTTCTAATTCTTTTTCTACCTCAACCTCTACCCATAACCCCTGCTCATCAAAACCATTTTGGAATCTTTGTTTATATCCCTTCATGTTAAAAAATCTCTGCCACAAGTCTTTGTAAGTCCTACCCCAAGCATGATGAACACCCATAGGATTATTAGCAGTAATAGGACCATCTAAAAAGGAATATTGCTTCTCAGAGGAATTATTTTTATTTAAATATTTTTCTACGATCCCCTCTTTGTACCAATAGTCTAGCAACTCTCTTTCTAAGCTCGGAAAATCAACTTGAGATGATACTGGTTTAAATTTAGCCATGAGCTCAATTTTAGCAGATTAACCTTAAACTGACCAGGTACTTTAATCAGTGGCGAAGTTCAATGTAAACAAAAAATGTTGTGCAATTTTGTATAGTACCAACTCAATGAATCGAGCTAGATTTAATACAAAACAAACATCAAGCGAGCAACTTTCTAGAGTGCGAGCGATTTTTTGTACATGAACAAGCCACATTAGAACTTTAGCGGCTTGATCTTAAAAATGCAGGAATTTCTAAATCTTCATCCTCATCTTCTGCTTTTTGCTCTTCTGCTTCATCTTGAGAATCTGAAACAGTTTGCTGAGATTGGACATCATCTGCTGGAGTAGACTGCCTTGCCCAGGCCCCAGGCTGTGATTGTAATGATGCAGATCCAATCCCATTTCCTATATATTCCCGCAGTCTTCTTCTGGTTTCATCAAAACCTGTAGCTATTACTGAAATTTTAACCTGGTCTAATTGATCCTCCTTGATGGTTGCTCCAAAGATAATATTAGCATCAGGATCTGCAGCTTGAGCAATAATCTGGGCTGCCTCGTTAACCTCAGTCATAGAAAGATCAGATCCCCCAACAATATTAAACAGAACTCCTTTAGCCCCCTCAATTGATACCTCCAAAAGTGGGGAAGCAATAGCCATTCTAGCTGCAGCAGCTGCTCTATTTTCTCCACCAGCTACCCCAATACCCATAAGAGCAGATCCTGCATTGCTCATAATAGTTTTCACATCAGCAAAATCAACATTAATAAGTCCAGGCATAGTAATAAGGTCAGAAATACCCTGGACTCCTTGTCCCAAAACTGAATCAGCCAGTTTAAATGCTTCCTGTAAAGTCATATTTTTCTCTACATTTTCTAAAAGCCTTTGGTTAGGAATAACAATTAAAGCATCAACCTTATCTCTTAATTTTTCCAAACCTTCCTCAGCAACTACCATCCTTCTAGTTCCTTCAAAAGAAAAAGGCTTTGTTACCACAGCCACAGTTAAAGCTCCAATGGTTTTAGCAACCTGGGCTACTACTGGAATAGATCCTGTGCCTGTCCCTCCCCCCATACCAGCTGTCAAAAAAACCATATCAGCATCCTGCAAAACATCTTCAATCTTTTGAGTAGACTCCTCAGCTGCCTGCTTTCCCACTTCTGGATCTCCTCCAGATCCCAAACCTTTTGTTAAAGTCTCTCCAATTTGAACCTTAGTAGGAGACTGATTGTTCATTAGTGCTTGAGCATCTGTATTTACTGCCACAAACTCAACACCTTGGATTTGCTGAAGAGAAATCATGGAGTTTAAAGAGTTAGATCCACCACCACCCAAACCTACTACTTTTATCTTGGCAAATCTTTGAACATCAGGTTTAATTAACATAAATAGACTCTTCGGGCAGAATATAGCAGATCAACACTCCAAATATCAAGTCCTTAAAATTTTTAAGGCAGAAAAGACTTAACTAAATCTATCCCTTTTTGTATCATCCCTTTAATTGGCAAACTTCCAGATAAAACTGGTAGGTGTAATTGTCCTGTGCTTGTTTGTGTTGAACCATATAATATCAACCCTGCAGCTGCAGCAAATGCAGGTGAATCTATCTCCTCAATCAGTCCTGCCAGACCTTCAATTTGACCCACTCTGGCTGGAAAACCTAAAACATATTTTGCTTGATCTAATACTCCAACTGTCTGTGCTCCTCCTCCACAAATTACTAATCCTGAAGGTATTTGGGTCCCAAATCCACTCTTTTTAAGCTCTTTTCCAACAAACTTAAAAATCTCCTGCAACCTTGGCTTGATAATCCCATCAACTACAGCTTTTCTGGAAATCTTTTGGATATCCTCCACCAAACCTAATGATTTAATATCAATTGCTTCCTCTTCCTTTTTCTTATTATTTAAAGCTGTTCTGCTTTCTTCCAACCTATCTGCCAAAGCTGGCCTTTTTTCTAACTTACCCAATGATAATTTTATTTTCTCTGCCGACTCAAGTGAAACTCTTAGTCCCACTGCCATATCAGATGTAATATGTCTTGCCCCAATTGGAATCACAGAAGAATAAGCCACAGATCCATCCACAAAAATTACCACATCTGTAGTTTCTCCACCTATATCTACTAAAACTACTCCTAATTCTTTTTCAGTATCAGTTAGGACTGACATAGCAGCAGAAATACCACAAAATACCAACTCAGTTACATCAATACCAACTTGAGACACACATTTAACCAGATTTCTCATAGAAGTAGTTGCCCCAGTAATAATATGAGTCTGGGTTTCTAGTCTTACCCCAGTCATGCCAATTGGATCTTTAATACCCTCCTGCCCATCAACAGTAAAAGTTCTAGGGATTACATGCAGGATTTCTCTTGAAGAAGGAAGCGGTAAGGCTCTAGCTGCATCATTAACCCTTCTGATATCAGATTCTTTTATCTCTCCTTCAGGTTCGGAAACAGCCACAACTGCATGCTGGTTAACACTTTCTATCTGGGGACCGCCTAAAGCAACATATGAGGAGGAAATTGAATACCCAGCCATTCTTTCTGCTGCTTCAACAGATTCAGTAATAGCTGTAACTGCTTCTTCTATATCAACAACCTGGCTTTTTTTTACTCCTTTGGAAGGAGTTGAGGAAACACCAATTAAGTTTATTTTTCCCTGCTCATCAATTGAAGCAATCAAAGTGGCTATTTTTGATGAACCAACATCTATTCCGCAAATTACTCTATCTTTAGCCATAAACTATTTTTTAGGGGCAAATTTAACAATGGGTTTATCAAATCTTAAATCGATAAACTCCAACTCCTTAGAATTAATTCCGACTCCTGTCGGAATAGTCCTACGGTTTATTTTAGCTTCTGTGAGGATCAATTGTAAAGATGCAAGTTGGATATCAATTTCCTCATTTAATCTAAAGATAATTTTGAGGGAAAGATTGTTATCAGAAAGCAGAAAAATATCCTCACTAACCCAGCTATCCTGTACTGTAACCCCAAATGTTTTAACCTTAGCCAAGACTTGCAAAATCTTTAAAATTAAATCCTTTCCAAACTGCTGCCCCAAAGATAAATTAAAACCATATAAATATACTTTTGGGATATTTAAATTATTCTCCGCTTTGGCAAAAATAATTCCTTCATTATCTACTAAAAACTGCTCTGACAAATCTGCTGCGCTAGGGGTTGCAATATTTTCTACAAAAGAAGAGGCAGAGGCTGGCTGGCTTTTTAAGGAAGTTAAAGTTGCTGCTGCATCTCTGCCTTGAACTTTTACCATTAATTTATTTGGTAACTTTTTTGATAAAGTAAAATTTTTTATACAAATATATTTTTTGGCTAAATTGGCAGTTATTTTCTCCTTATCAAAGGTAAAAAAATTCTGCTTAGATGTTAAGAAGGCCTTCTTTAACTGGTCACTGCCGACACATTCAATCTTTTCAGCTTCAACTTCTACTTGTGAAACAGTAAACAGACCGCTTTTGAACAAAAGAAATACTACTAAAAAGACTAACAAAATAGCAGCAACAGCAGAAATTTTTATCTTAAGGTTATTTTTACTCTTCTTTACTCTTCTTCTTTTCCACATCGTTTTTGCGCGCCTTTAAGATCTACCAAGCAGTACTGTTTCCAAAGCCAGTCTTTTGACAGCATCAGGGATTACTATTCCCTTTGCTTCTTTGGCTGCCTGCTTTAAGGCTGCTAAATTATGAAGCATTTTTTTAATTTTTTGATAAAGTGCTTCAGGGTTTAACTCTGATTGAGGCAAAACTTGAACTAATCCTTTTTTTTCAAAAAATTTAGCATTTTTTAACTGTTCATTTTGATATAGATAGGGGATAGGAATAACTAAAGCAGGTTTTCCTATATATGCCAGTTCTGTTAAAGTATTTATTCCTGCCCTGGAAATTACTAAATCTGCTTTTTGTAAAACTTGCTGGTAATCTTGCCCTATCCATTTTTTAACTATATATCTTTCACCAAATTTTTCCGAATTTTTAAACTCTGCTAACCTTTCAAAATCTTTATATTTGGAATCACCAGCCTGATGATAAACTTCAAACATTTTTAGCAGCTTTTTTAAAATTCCTTCTATTGCCAGATTAATAATATGCGATCCTTGATTTCCACCCATCACTAAAATAGTGGGCAGCTTCCCCTCTTGTCTTCGATCAGAACTAATTTGGGCAATCTCACCCCTGATAGGATTTCCTGTTAAAACTACCTTTTCTCCTTTAAATTCCCCTTCTTTAAAAGACACAGCAATTTTATCTGCAAAAAAAGAGCTGATTTTATTGGCAAGGCCAGAAACTAGAGTTTGCTCATGAATGATAATAGGAATAGAAAAAAGCCAGGCAATAAAAACAACTGGCACTGCCACATACCCTCCAAAAGACAAAACCACATCTGGCTTTTCTTTCAAAAGAATAAAAATAGACTGTATTACCCCAATTGGAATTTTTAGCAAAGAGGGGAGAGTATAGAGGGTAAAACTTCTTTGCAGTCTTCCAGCAATTATTGGGATAAACTTAATCCCCTTTGAAGGTAAAACTTGGGATTCAATAGATGGACTGCTATCCCCCTCTAAAGTAGTCTTTCTTCCTATATATACTACCTCTACCCCATCAATTTTCTTTAACTCCTCAATTGTTGCCAAAGCAGGAGTAAAATGAGCTCCAGTCACCAAAACTTTCATATGTTAATGATACTAGATATGGTACTATTATCCAATCTTAACAATTAAGCCTGACTAGATTTGGAAATATTAAGCAAGATACCTACTGCAGCTAAGTTGGCAACTAAAGCTGATCCTCCATAAGAGATAAAAGGAAGAGGTACCCCTGTTAAAGGTAAAAGTGATGTCATGGCAGACAAATTAACAATAATCTGAATTCCTAACCAGGATGTAATTCCCACAGCTAATATTTTCCCAAAATTATCTGGACAATTCTTGGCAATCCTCAACCCTCTTAATATTAGAAAAATAAATAGTCCTATTAACAAGCTGCCTCCCAAAAATCCCAGCTCCTCCCCTACAATCCCAAATATAGAGTCTGTAGAAACCTCTGGGATATATTGAAATTTTTGCCTGGACTGGCCTAACCCCAATCCAAATAATCCTCCTGATCCCAAAGCCAGCAATACTTGAAAAATATGATAAGTATAGCCTTGGGGATCAGCAAATGGATCCAAAAAAGCCATAATTCTTTTGCTTCTATAGCTTGAGGTAAATATTAAAAATGCCAAAGCTGCCACAATTGCAGGAACAGCTGCAACAAAATGCCAAAGAGTTCCTCCTGCTGCAAAATATATAAAAGCAGATGTAGTTGCAAAAACAATTGTAGTCCCTAAATCCTTCTGCAAAACAGCTGTTACTCCCGAAACCCCTGCCACCAAAACTAAGAAGGGGATGAGTTTAACCCTTTTCTCAAATAGCACAGACAAATATATAACTGATGTTAATTTAATAATTTCAGCAGGCTGGATTGTAATCCCCCCCAATCTTAACCAACGGTGAGCTCCTCCTCCTGCCACCCCAAGCCCGGGAATAAAAACTGCCAGCAATAGCCCTAAAGACCCCAAAAGCATAGGAACAGCCAGAAAGCGGAATTTATTATAGTTAAATTTGGAAAAAAATAACAAAGAAATTGTTCCTAAAACAGTCCAAATAATTTGCTGCTTTATATAATAGTAGCTGTCATCAAAATCTCTAAAAGCAGAAATTGCTGAACTGTCATAAACAATCAGCAATCCAAAAATTACCAAAAGAGCAGTAACTAAAAGTAACGACAAATCTGGTTTTTGTGTTTGAGAAAAAAGATTTACCTTTTTAAAACCCATATCTCTAGCGTGAAATTAAAGCTATCCACAAACCTAAAATTGCAAATACTCCCCCAGCCAACCAAAACCTGCTGACTATTTTGGGTTCTTCCCAACCAATATATTTAAAGTACATATGAATAGGAGCAACAGGCAAAACTTTTTTGTTTAAGAATTTCTTAGAAAGTATCTGAAGCAAAGATGATGCCACAATCACAATAAACATCCCTCCAATTATTGCTAAAGCTAAAATCTTACCAGTAAGTAACCCGACTACTGCCAGAGTTGCCCCAAAAGCAAAAGCTCCTGCATCACCTAAAAAAATCCTGGCAGGCCAGACATTAAAATATAAATATGAAAATAATATCCCAATCCAAATTCCGACAAATGAAGCCAGTGTTAAATCCAAATTTCTAGCAGTTAGCGCCAAAAAGGCAAACAAACATATAAGTAAAAGCCCTGCAGATAGCCCGTCTAACCCATCAGAAATATTGTAAGCATTGGCAAAGGCAACAATTACAAAAGCAGCAAGGGGAATATACCAAAGATCAATAATAAGATTCCCCAGTCCAGAAATATAAATATTGTTTAACCCTCCCCAAAAATAAAGCATGGTAGAAATAAGCAGGGCAAAAGTGACTTGAGCCAAAAGCATTTGTTTTCTTCCAAGCCCTAAAAACTTCCCCTGCCTTCTGGTTAAAATAAGTTTTATATCATCAGTAAGTCCAAGGGAACCAAAAGAAACAATTGTAAAAAGTAAAATTACCAAACTAACTTTATCAGGGCTTGGGGTAAAAATAGTATAGAGAACACTCAAAACTACCAAAATTAAAACAAGAAGTATTCCTCCCCCAGATGGAGTATCTATATCTCCCTTCATTAACCGATCATGTATTGGGGTTTCAGACTTTTGCTTATTTTGTTTATTTTTCTCAAAACGCCTTTTTAAATAAAATAAAAAATCAATAAAAGGCACCATAAAAATAGATGTCACAATAAATGAAAGTAATACTAATCCTAAAAGCTGTGTCATAATTAGTTAGTTCGTTAGTTGGTGATTCGTTAGTTAGTATTCGAACTAACTATGAACGAACTAACCAACTAACTCTTCTTTGCTATTCTTTTGACTACCTCATCCAGTCTAACTGCTCTTGACCCTTTAATCAAACAAACATCACCTTTACCTAAAGTTTTTAAAAGTTTTGAAACAAGCTGGGAGTTTTGTAAATTAGATTCTACCCTTTCTTCCCAAAAACCTAAATTTTTTAACTCATCAGTAATAAAAACTGCATCCCCTTGGCCTAAAAATACTAAATCAATTTTTTCTTTATAAATCCTTCTGGCCATCTGCCTATGTAAATTTTCAGAAAATGATCCAAGCTCCCTCATCTCTCCCAAAACTACCACTCTTCTTCTGGCAGGCATTGCCAATAGTGTATCAATTGCCCCTTCCACAGCGCTTGGTGAAGAATTATAAGTATCATCCAAAATTAGTGAACCATTTGGCCCCTGCACTACTTGTAAGCGATGCTCTGATGGTTCAATTGATTCCAGACCAAATTTGATTTTTGTTAAAGGAACACCAGATATCACTCCTAAAGCTGCTGCTGCCAACGCTGGATAAATTTGATGAAATCCTAATAGTTTATAGTTTACTTTAACTCTTTCCACTCCCAGGTTTAGCTCAAAAGTAGTTGCAAAATTTTCTATTTTGGAGTTACCTGCCCAAACTGTGCAATTTTTGGGATCAGTACCATAATAAACTACAGTTCCCTTACAAAGAGGGGCTAACTTCTTTGAATTTGGATCATCATAGTTTAAAATAGCCATCCCATCTTCATCCAAGCTTTCCACAAGCTTTCCTTTTTCTTGTAGAATTTCATTTATATCACCAAGATATTCATTATGCGCATAAGCAATTCTGGTAACAACAGCAACTTTTGGCCTAACCAAGGAAAGATAAAAATCCATTTCTCCCTTATATTCAATCCCCATTTCCAAAACTACTTTTTTGATAGATGGATTTAATTTAAGCAGGGTAGAGGGGATATTTAAAATAGGGTCTAGATTAGATTTAGTGACCAAGGTTTTATATTTTTGGGACAACACTGCTGTGCATGCTATTACGCAAGTAGTTTTTCCCACAGACCCAGTAACACCAATAAAGTTTTCAGCAGGGAAAAACTTGGCATACTGTTTGGCAAGATATATTTTTAAAAGATGAAGGGGTTTTTTAAACTTAGGGATTTTTGTTTTATAAGGAGTTACCTGGTTCCAAATTGGATGTTTTGCAATATCCATAATTTACTTTTCAACTCTTTTGATTTCTACACCTAAACTTCTTAACTTTTCTACTACATCCTCATACCCTCTTTCAATAAGCTCTGCCTGACAAATAGTACTTTGACCCTTGGCTGCCAAAGCTGCTACCACCAAAGCCATCCCTGCTCTAATATCTGGACTCTCTAAATCCCTTCCTCTTAACCTGCTTGGACCATAAACCAATACCCTGTGCGGATCTGCCAAAGTAATTTTTGCTCCCATATTTATAAGTTTATCTATAAAAAACATCCTGCCCTCATACATCCAATCATGGCACAAAGTCATCCCGCGGGCTTGAGTAGCCAGCACTATTGCTACACTCATCAAATCTGTAGGAAACCCTGGCCAAATATTAGTTACCAGCTTGGAAATAGATTTTAATTTCGAGGGTTGTACTAAAATAGCACCATCAATGTTTTGAATATTTACTCCAAATTCTCGAAGTGGCACAAAGGCTGGTTCCAAAAAAGCATTACCTAATCCCTCTATTTTTATTTCCCCTCCTGTAATAGCAGCAGCCACAATATAGGTACCAGCCTCTATATAATCTGCTCCAATTGAAAACTTAGTGCCTCTCAACTTTTCAACTCCAGTAATTTTTAAAGTGTCAGTACCTGCTCCTTCAATCTTTGCTCCCATCTGAATTAACATTTGAGTTAAATCCAGAATATGCGGTTCTTTAGCGCAATTTCTTAAAGTCACAATGTTTTTACTTAAAACTGATGCCAAAATTAGATTTTCTGTAGCAGTAACTGAGGCTTCCGAAAGGAAAATATCAATTACCTCACCCTGTGTCTTTTGGGGTAAATCTAAAGCATATTTTAAGTCGTTTCTTTTAATCTCTGCCCCTAGTGCCTTAAAGCCTTCAATATGAGTTTCAATGCTTCTTTTACCAATAATGTCTCCCCCAGGATGGTAAAAATTTACCCTTCCCAATCTGCCCAAGAGCGCTCCCACTAAAACTATTGATCCTCTAAGCTTTAACATTAAATCCTCAGGCAAACTAAAACGTTTTATTTCTGATGCGGCAATTACAACTTTTGAATCTGACTGCTTTGCCTCAACCCCTAATCTTTTTAAGATTTGTATTAAAACTTGCGTATCTTTTAAATCTGAAATATTCTCCAACACTACTTCTTCGTCAGTGAGTAACGCTGCAGCAATACAAGGGAAAACCGAGTTTTTATTTCCCGATATATGAATCCGTCCCTTAAGTGCATGACCACCATTAATAATGTATTTCATCTTTCTTATCCTTTGGCTTTAATCCTAAAAACAGCTGATATTATTATATGCTTTTTTGGACTTAAAGTCTCAATATCAATTTCCTCCACTTCTGATTTTAAGTCTAATACTTTAATATTTTTGATGCGGTTTTGCAAAAACCTGCTGATCAGCAAACTTCCTCCAATACTTCCTGGAATACTTTTAAACTCAGCTGATTCTAAACCCTGAGAATCTAAATACTCTATCCATTTTTTTATACTGACCCCTGATTCCACCTCTATTAAGGCTTCAGCTACACCTATACCATACTTTGTAACTTTGCCTTTAACAGAAATTGTTTGGATATTTTTGGTCCTGTTTTTTATGACCAATCCGTTAAATCCTGCATCAGAAATCATTATTTTGCTGCCTGTGCCGAAAAGAAAGAATGGAAGATTTAAATCTCTGCACATCCCTACTATTTTAATAAGTTCCCTGTCAGTAAAAGCAATAAAAAAAAGTTTTGCAGGCCCACCTACCTGCAAGGCAGTATAATCTTTCAAAGGCTCATTAAATTTAAACCTATCTTTACCAAAAGAATCAATTATCAACTTGTATTTCGAGTCCATATTTAATCAAGTTACACGATAACGGACAACGAAGCCACAAGTAAACAAAAAATGTTGACAATTTTGTATCAGCAAACTCAATGAATCGAGTTTATTCTATATGACAAAATTGCCACCAAGCGAGCAAATCTCTACGTTTTTGGCGAAGCCAAAAAGGAAAGCTCTGCTTATAGTGCGAGCGATTTTTTGTACTGTGGCTAGTTGTCTAATATTTGCTTAACAACATCTACATCCGACCATGGAATCTCCTTCTTTCCATCTAAATTCATAGACCCCTCATGTCCTTTACCAAAAATTCCTACAGTATCCCCTTTTCTTGCCAATTCATTTACTGCAAAATTAATTGCCTTACCTCTGTCTGCTTCTACAAACAAACTTCTTCCCAAATTTTTCCCACTCTTTTCCACCCCTTTAATAATTTGTTTATTAATAATTTCTAGCTCCCCCCTTGGATCCTCTGCTGTAACTACTATTAAATCAGCCAACTTCCCAGCAATTGCCCCCATAAGCTCTCTTTTTTCCACATCCCTTTTTCCCGCAGACCCAAACACAGCAATTAACCTCCCTGCTGTTTCTTTGCTTAAAGTTTTTAAAACATTTTCTAAAGCATTTGGGGTATGAGCAAAATCTACTATAATTTTTATCCCTTTAGTATTTTTAACCTCCTCCATCCTTCCTTTTACTCCTCCAAAATTTTCCAGAGCCCTTTGGGCCACTGTTTTATTAATCCCTAAAGCAAAAGCTACAGCTAAAGCTGCCAAAGCATTTTCAATATTGTAATCACCCAAAACTTTAAGCTTTAATTTAATTTCTTTTTGGTTAAAATCTCCTTTTTCTAAACCAAATGTGATAGTTTTTCTTTTAATTCCTTTGATGTTTTGATTTACAATAGCAAACTCTGTTTCTTTAATAAGAGTAAGTTTGATCTTTTGGTAATTGTCAAAAGTTTTATGATAATCCAAATGCTCATGAGTAATATTAGTAATTACCCCCATATCAAATTTTATTCCCCAAAATCTATACTGGTCCAAAGCATGAGAAGTTGCCTCCAGCACCAAATACTCAGCATTGCTCTCTTTAGCAAGTTTGGCAAACTTTTGCACAGCAAATGGATCAGGAGAGGTCACATGAAACCCTGTATCAAAAGCTTTTCCTCCAACAACAGCATTAACTGTAGAAACCATAGAAACCTTTTTACCAGCAGCTTTTAAAACCTCATAAATCATATTAGTTGTGGTAGTTTTTCCATCAGTTCCTGTTACCCCCACAACCTTCATTCCCCTGGTAGGGGAGCCATAGATAATATTTGCCAAAACAGCCTTTGGAAGATGATAAAAGTTGTTAATAAATTCCTGAGAAAGAATATTTTTAATTAATTTTTTCATAACTTAGTGAGGTTTATTATAACTAACATACCCCAATTTACAAATAATATTAATCTAACAATTACTCTGTTGGAACAATTTTGTAATAAAGTAAAAGTTGTTTTGCTATTTCAAAAAATGTAGGCGCTGCTGTTTCAGCTCCAAAGATAGATGATGACGGCTCATCATACCTTACTAACATCACAAACTTAGGATCATCAGCTGGAGCAAACCCCACAAATGAGGCTATAGTTTTATTAGGATCATAATGCCCTGCAACAGGAATCTGTGCAGTTCCAGTTTTACCAGCAATCCTAAACCCCTTAGGTTTTGCAAACTTGGCTTCCCCCTCATCCACTGCTGCTACCATCATCTCTTTTATTTGTAATGCTGTTGCCTCTTTTATCACCTGGCTTATAATCCTGGGTTTGATTTGATAAGTTTTTTGATCATCTTTTATTTCTTTGACTATTTGAGGCTGCATCAAATTTCCCCCATTGGCTATTGCAGAAATTGCTGTAATCATCTGAATTGGGGTCACCGCAATTCCCTGTCCAAAAGATGCTGTTGCCAAATCTATCTCCCTCCAGCTATCTTTAGATCGGATTTCTGGTGAAGACTCATCCTGCAAATCAATATTTGTTGGCTGCCCAAATCCAAAATCCTCCAAATATGAATAAAATTTATCCAAACCTAACTTCCTGCCTGCATAAACCATCCCCGTATTATCAGAATGCACTATTGCATCCTTCATGGTCGCATCAGGGTAATACTTATTATTCCAAGTTCTGATGGTAAACCCAGAGGACACAACAGGTCCTGAACAAATATCACATTTGGTATCTGATTTGACAACACCCTCATTTAAAGCAGCTGCCATTACCAGCACCTTAAAGGTTGATCCTGGCTCATATTGGTCTGCAACAGCTATGTTTTTATAAAACTCTTTTGGAAAATCATAAAATTTTGCAGGGTCATAACTGGGAAATGCTGAGAGTGCCAAAATCCCTCCAGTTTTAGGATCCATCACCAACACCAATCCCTTTTTGGCCCCATACTTTTCCATTCCAAGCTTCAAACTTTTTTCCGCTATAAACTGAATCGAACGATCAATATACAAACTTAAATCTTTTCCATTTCTCGCCTTGTTGGTTAAAAAATCACCTATTAAAATAGGTAGTCCCATAGCATCTTTTTCATGCCTTAAAACCCCAGATATACCTCTTAATTCACCGTCATAATATCCTTCCAATCCAAAATAACCTTTGCCTGCCCCATTAGCATCTGAACCTAAAAACCCCAGTAAATGAGCTGATGATGACCCTTCAGGATAAAACCTACTTCTACTTTGATCAAAACCAACTCCATACAAATTTAAATCCTCAATTTGCTTTTTCTGTTCTATAGAAACATTTTTAGCCAGCTGAACCCAGTAAAGGTCTTGTGATAATTTGTTTATTAAATCTCTGGCAAAATCATCACGGTCCTGAACCTCAGGATAAAGGATCCTAGCTAGGGTATAACCTATATCCACTTTTTTATCTGCCTTAATAGCTTTAGGCAAACCATATAAAGAAAAAACTGGGTTGGAAGAAACTAAAATTGATCCATCTGAAAAATAGATATTTCCTCGGGTAGCATCTATTTTTGTTCTGGTAAAATATTGGCCTTCTGCTTGGGATTGTAAATAATCAGCCTTAACAACCTGCCAATAAAACAACCTCATTAAAATAGCTGCAAAAAAAACTAGGAAAAATATTTTGATACAAACAAGTCGCATTGTTAGCGAATATATTGTATACTCTCTGGCTGGAAAAAACCAAGCTCAGCGCTTTTGGAGGCCACATTAGCCAAAGACTGCTCCTTTGCTATCTCATTTTCCAAAATCTGGTTTTCCATGCTTAAAGTTTTGGATAAAGAAGATAACTTTTGCAGCTTTTCACCATACTCCACCACAGAATTATTAACCCATATCTGCATTAACATCAGCACAAAAAGAATAGCTGCAATCAGCCCAATATATTTTTTCCCAAATCCTTTTTGCGGTTGTTGTGTATCAAACTTTTTTATAATTGTCATAGCGATTAGCTTGACAATTACATCAGAGGAGCCTGCACGACTTAGGAGTGCGGACCTGCTGATATAATAGTCATCCTTTCTTAAATACCCTCATTTTTGCTGACCTTGATCTAGGATTTTCCCTTATTTCCTCCTCAGTTGGCAGCACAGGTTTTTCAGTTAATATTTCACCCAATCCCTCAAGTTTCCACTTTTTAAAAGTATTTTTAACGATCCTGTCCTCCAGTGAATGAAAGCTAATAACCACAATCCTGCCATCTCTTTTTATAACCTCTCTTACTTGATCTAACCCTTCCTGCAAAGCACCCAACTCATCATTTACCATCATCCTTAAAGCCTGAAATACCTTGGTGGCTGGATGGATTTTTCCTCGAACACCTCCTAGTGTTTTAGTAATTACATCAGCCAGCTCTACTGTGCTGGTAAAAGGCTTTACCTGACGGGAGCTGACCATAACATCAGCCAAGCGCCAAGAATATTTCTCTTCACCCAAGCTAAAAAATAATTCATTTAACTCCTTTCTAGATAAATTATTAACAAGATCCAAAGCTTGAATACTCAAACTTGGATCCATTCTCATATCCAATGGGCCATTTTTGCCAAAAGAAAAACCCCTCTCAGGGGTTTCAAGTTGCAAACTGGAAACCCCAAGATCAAAAATTACACCTTTAAATTCTTGATCTGCAGTGTCCGCCTGCTTTATTAAATTTTCAATGTCTCTAAAATTTCCCTGAACTAACCTAAACTTACTTTGGTCAATTCCCTGCTCTTCAAACCTTTTTTGCGCTCTGCCTAAGGCTTGCGGGTCTACATCAAATGCAACTACTCTGCCGCCCCGCTTGATAATCTCTATCGAATGCCCTCCGTCGCCTAAGGTACAATCTAAATACCAATAAGCATCTCGGATATTGAGCGCTTCCAAAGCCTCCTTTAAAAGAACACTTTTATGATAGCCTTGCATACTCTTTCTCAACCTTCTTTAGATGCTCTTCCCAAAGATTTATATTCCAAATCTCAAAATGATCCCCTGCCCCAACTATTAATACCTCATTCTTAAAATCCAATTTCTCAATAAACTCCTGTGGCAAGATAAATCTTCCCTGGACATCCAGGAAACATTCCTCTGCCTTGGGGAAAAGCTTTAATCTTTTTACCCTTCCTTCCTCACTGGAAAGAGGGAATTTTAAGATGCTTTCTGCCAAACTAGACCAATTCTTTGAATCAAATCCCCAAATTTCCCCATTTTCCCCCAAAAGTATGTAAAATCTCTCTTCACTACCTAATTCACGTCTAAATCTCTTTGGTAAAATTAACCTATTCTTCCCGCTGAAAAATGTTTTGAAGCTGCCCAGAAACATATACTTTGGGCAGATTCACCATCTATTCTCATTTTCAACCATTTTGAATATATTTGTCAAGTGGGAAAATACTGGATTACAAAATCGAGTGGCGAAGTTGAGTGTAAACAAAAAATTATCACCAAGTGAGCAAGTTTCTACCGTGCGAGCGGTTTTTTGTACACCAACGAGCCACCATTAAGGAAACTACTTAGAAGTTAAAACAGTAAATATCCCAGCACCTTCTGCTTTAGCAGATAACTTACTTCCCTCAATCTTTGTATCCAACTCCTGCCACTCACCTTTATTTCCATTAAACCTATAAAGTTTTGATCCAGCTTTTGGATTTTCTGCCAACTCTAAACTAACCTCACCTTTAGACAACTCCTTAGCAATTGGAACATTTAAAGAATAAACCTTTCCTGTAACTTCCTTTCCTGAAGGCAATTTTGGCAATCCTGTTAAATCATTAATAATAGTAAAACCAATATTAGCTAAAGTTTGTCTATCCCCATCTACCTTATAGAGTAGATGCCCATCTCCGGATGTTAAACTTCCTAAAGCCACATCTGGTTTTTGCAAATGCCACTGGGTAACCATCCTGTAAATTTTATTTCCCTTTTGGATCTTTAAAGTTAAAGTCCCATTTTCAACACCTTTATCATACTTGCAAACATTCTTGCTGCAGCTGCCAAATAAAATCTCCTGCTCATACTCACCCTTCTTTTCTTTAGTATCAATAGTTCCCACTACTCCTCTATCTATTGATCCAACATCACTTCCTCCCTCTCCTTCATCTAGAATTTTTCTGCCCTCAACTACTGTCTCATCAGGAGTGCTGGTATAAGCCAGCTCATAGGAAATACTGCCATAGGAACTAGTCCTTTTGAGGTTTAATACTAAAGCATTGCCATCTCTTCTGGGGAATAACTGAGCATATGGACCTTCTGCATCAAAAGCCAAATCTATCTCTTCTGCTGGGCCTTCTGGTTTGGCAGTGAGTTTTTGTACCCCTAAGTAACCTAAAATCACCACTAACCCAACTATCACAACCAAACTTAAAGTTTTATGAGCAGTAATAAACCGTTGGACTGTTTTCCTTCGGAAAATAAAACCTTTTATCTTATCCATGTATCTTTTTTTGCAGGTAATCTTTTAACTCAACTATCTTTACTCTTTCCTGCTTAGCGCTGTCTCTATCTCTGACTGTTACAGCCTCATCTTCCAAGCTCTGAAAATCAACTGTTATACAAAATGGGGTACCAATCTCATCTTGGGCGGCATACCTTTTGCCAATATTACCCCTGTCATCCCAGGCTATCATGAAATCTTCCTTTAGGTCAAGATAAATCTTTCTTGCTTTCTCAACCAGCTCAGGTTTATTAGCCAGCAGTGGAAAAACAGCTGCTTTATATGGAGCAAGCTTTGGTTTAAGCTTTAAAACTACTCTGCCCTCATTTTCGCAGTAAGCATCTATTAAAGTAACCAATACCGACCTGTCTACTCCCCATGTAGGCTCTATTACATGTGGTATAAACTCCTCACCAGACTCTGGATCTCTATACTTTAAATTTTGCCCAGAGAACTTTTCATGATTTTTTAAATCAAAATCAGTCCTATATGCCAGTCCATAAAGTTCAGAAACACCAAAAGGAAATTCATATTCAAAATCAATTGTTCTTTTAGAATAATGGGCCCTTTCACCCTCTTCTATTTCATGTTCAGAAACTTTAGAGGTATCTACCCCTAAATCATCTTTGATCCAAGCTAAAATTTCTTTTCTCCAATGCTCAAAAACTTGCTGCCAGTCCGCATCAGTTTTAGGAACAGGAATAAAGTATTCTATTTCCATCTGCTCAAACTCCCTGGTTCTAAAAATAAAATTGCCTGGGGTAATTTCATTTCTGAAAGCTTTACCAATTTGGGCAATTCCAAAAGGAAGCCTTATTCTGCTGGTATCTAGCACATTTCTAAAATCCACAAACATAGCCTGAGCTGTTTCTGGTCTAAAATAAGCTGTATTAGAAGATTGCTCAGCTGGACCAATAAATGTTTTAAACATTAAATTAAACATCCTCTCTGTTGTAAAGGAATTTTCTGCTCCACAATTTGGACATTTGTTATCTTTAATATGGTCTGCCCTAAAACGGCTGTGGCAGTTTTTACATTCCACCAAAGGATCCTGAAAATTGGCAATATGTCCTGATGCTTCCCAAACTTTAGGGTTCATTATCAAAGCTGCATCAATTCCTACTATATCTTCTCTTTTTTGCACAAACCTTTTCCACCAGGCTTTTTTAATATTATTTTTAAGCTCTACTCCCAAAGGACCATAGTCCCAAGAATTTGAAAGTCCTCCATAGATCTCAGATCCAGGAAACACAAATCCTCTTCTTTTGCATAAAGCTACTATTTTTTCCATAATCCGATCAGAATTATAGTCCACGTCTATTAAATTATTATCCATATTTCTTTAACAACTGCCTACTCTTAAGCTGACCCTCAATCACTCTTTCTATATGATATCTTAACACCCTTTCAAGTTCCAGAGCCTCTTTTTCCTCTATCTGGAGCTTTTCTATCTGATCCCATGACAAACTTTCCAAGTTTCCTAAAAGCTCTTTGGTCCTCTCGCTTACTCCTTCTAAATGTAATCCCTCCCCAAAATTGACAAACCCCAGCAAAGATAAAATCCTAGCTTCAAATGCCCTAATAAAAATCTGTCTTGGATTTGAAGATAACTTCTGCAGCACAAATACTAAATTCTCATACAAAATTCTATTTTCCTGGTTCTCAGCTGTTAATTTATCTACCAGTTCTATAATATGTAATGCATAAGTTGATAAACCCAAGTTTTCTTTTAACTTTTGGTATGTAGCTATTGATTGAGCCTCAGTTAAAATATAGAAGTTTTTACCCTGGTGCAAATATAATAAACCTCTGTTTAAAAGTTCAACATTCCCAGCTCTTCTGGAGGTAATTTTCCTCACCCCTTTTGCTAAAACTGTGATTTTCCCTTTTTGGTAGGAAAAAACTGTTAGAATCCTGTCTGTTTCCCCTAAATTCCTTCTTTTTAAAATTATCCCCTCAACCTTAATCCCTTGCATAATGGGAGTTTATCATAGTTATATAAATTCTGGGCTAAAAGTTAGACAGACTAGGAAGAGGAAGCTTTCCCCAATGATCAATAATGAAACTCATGGATTGAAGATTCCATTTTGAAATCTGATAAATCAACACCACAAAAAAGACTGTCCATAAAAAGCGAATATATTTATAACTACCATATTTAATCCTTAAAAAAACAAGGAATATAAAAACACCGAATAAAATTCTATACTGACCAACACTGCTAGAACGGAAAACATCATATCCCCAATAGAAACTACTTGATAATGGAACCAAGAAGAACACCAAAGATGTTACAAGGTTAGGGTTTTTATAAATCTGCCATAAGGCTAGGGCTGAAAAAAAAGCAAAAAATGGAATCATAGAAATATAATACCAAGGGTAATTTAAGCTACTTAAAAAAATAATAAGAAAAAAGTGACCCAAAAATGGAATCATTACTGGTAAATACTTTTTATCAAAATTTAATCCTACTATAATCAAAGAAATAAACCCCCACGTCCACCATCCATCAATCGGAAAATCTGTAAACCGCAATGCAGAAAGCATCGAAGCAATCTTTAGCGATCCAAAAAAGGGACGATCAATGTTGGCAAAGAAAATTTCTATAAAAACCCTATAATTTATCCATAACCCCCAAGAAATATATACCAACAATGGAGTAGCTATCCCAATTAAAAAGGTAAAAACTAACTTCTTGGACACCTTTTGGATTAAAAGTAAAATTAAACTACCTACTAAAAAACCTGCTGCGGATTCCTTAGCAAGAACTGCTAAACCACCAATTATTCCACATAGAAAGATTAACCAATAACTCCTTTTAGAAGCACTGGTATTTATCATATTTGATACTAATGATAATAAAATTAAATGCGCAAGAATGAACGGCGTAACCGCGTTTTCAAGAAAGGCAGTTCTACTAGCTAAAATGTAAGTTGGAACCGTAGAATAAATAACTATACTAAGCAATGATATCCAATATTGCCTAGAAACCATATAAATTAAGATAAAAAGTAAAATGCTATTTAAGATAGCAATACCTAAAGCAGGCTTTCTAAAATCCTCAGGTTTAACTTCTGAATGATCTTTAACTTTATTATTTATCATTGAACTAAATATCAAACCTCCCACTGGTGAATGTTCAAAGAAAGGAGCAACGAAGAATAAATGTTTGACTCCATCTCCCCAATCAATTTCTTTAATTGCATACATAGGTCTACCGATTTCTCGTATCTTACTCATACTGACTTCTTGATTTTGAAGCTCCATCCTAAAACCTTGAAGTCCACCCAGCATAGAGTTCAGTTTCGAACCTCTATATAGATAATCATATGTTGTCCAAGCAATAGGTAGGCCTGTTTCCTTCACACTTTGTCCAAGCCAAACATAATCAAATTCATCTAACATTGGCTTAGGAATTCTTTCGTATCCCAGCCATCTAAAATAACTACCTTGGTAAATAAAAAATATTGTAATACAAAAAACAACAAGAAAATGAAATTTATTGCTAGAAAATAGAAGGTTCTTCAAAGAATTTACAGATGGCATATACTTTATACAATTAGAGACTAAGACTAATCTCTTTATCTTGGGTTAACTTAAAGTCTGCTTTTTGAGAACCATTAATTTTGACTTTATACCTAAAGTCTTTTGCTCCTGGCTGTTTTTGAACCATCAATTTATACTCTCCTTGAGGATTGTAAGGCACAGTATATTCAATCTCAAATTTCCTGCTATTTTGAGGCCTGACTTGGATAAAGGCCTCGAAGACAGTTTTACCCAGCTCCTCTTTGGTAGTTACAGGAACCTCAGATCCTTTAGAAGATATTAGCTTACTCCCCTTTGGCACAAGGAATCTAACATAATCTCTGTTGATACCATTTAACCAAATCCCAAAACCTTGATCATTTTTATATTCAATATTAATCTTTTTCTTAACAGTTCCATCTCTCTGGGTAGTTATTTCCTGGGTAACAGTTTGAACAACATATAAATTAGATTTTCCTCCAGCAAAGTTTGAATCATTAATATGCAAATAATCACCATCAAAGTTTTTAATCTCTCCTACCCAATTTAATTTAGTTAAAGCAGTCTGCAAAGCTGAATCATGCATATAAAACATTACATGCTTATCATTTGCCAGCCTTGCCAAAGTCTCAACTAGCTGTGGCAGTTTTTCGATATCTGCCCCAATTGATCTTGCTAAAATCTGCTGCATCAATACCCCCAAAATTGCTTTTCTGTCTTTTTCTCCTTTGGCTGCAATTTCTGCATAAGACTCCAGCTCATAAATTACACCTGGGCAATTGCATCTTTTATCTACTTCTGCTGAATAAACAGTTCCATACACATCTATTGGTCCTGTCACCTCAATAAGTTCCTCAACTACTTGGGAATCTATAAAAATAATTCCATCAAAAGGCAAACCCTCACCCAGCATCTGGTACATTCTTTCAAACTCTTTTGCAGAAGTTGCCACATCAGGAGATAAGTTAGAATCTCTCATGCTCCAAGCCGACCTTGGTTTACCAGTCACCTCTGGTAAGTATTTAACTATTGGAGCAGGAGGTGAAAGTGGACAAATTTTGGTCAAACAAACCTTCAAAAGCTTTTCATCTAATCTGTAAATATCATCAGAGACAGTTGCATCAACCTGACCATTTTTGATAGTCAGAGTTGCATAAGCTGTTAAAAACCCGCCTGTTGGACGTATCTCTTTATCATTCTGGAAAAGCAGCAGGTAATTTTTGGCAGAAGGTATACCTAACGCTTGAGGAGCCAGAGCCAAAGCATCTTTACCATCTTTTGCAGCAACCGCAGCTCCTAATATAAAATTTTTAGCTACCTCTAAGTTTTTCTTTACTGTTTTGCCTTTAAACTTTTCTGGATATTTGGCAGTATCAATATTTTCAACATAACTTGCAGCCTTTACTAAATTAGGTTCTACTTTTTCTAAAATAGGTAGAGACTTATTTAAAATATTTATCGCCTGGGTTGTTCTGTCAGGCCCGCTTTTTGGATTGCCATCAAACCTTAACTCTTCCTGAGATTTTTCCAGATTGGTAAAAATTATATCTATGGCTTTTAACTCCTCCACCCCTGCGCCAGTCAAACCTTTAATATCAGAATAGTATCCTCCTAAAAATGGAATTACCCTCATCCAAAACCAAAAATTTAAGGAAGAATCTATGCTCTGCAAACTTCCTTTTGTTGATTTTATCCCCTGTTGCAGCTGGCCGAAATTTTGATTTTTATACGCAGCAGTAACACTTTTTGAATTAGTTGATACCCCTTTTAAACCCAGAAAAATAAATACTCCTGGAATAATCAAATCAAGAGCAACGATCGCAAGAATTACTAACAATCTCTTTTTGCCTTTGTTATTTGAATTTGGATTTAAGTATTTTTTATCTAGAGAATTTAGTCTTTTACCTAAGTTTGTAAGCGCCATAATTTTATACTGCACCCCTGCCAGAAATAACTGCTGGGATGGTTTTTAGCATTATCCAAACATCATAAAAAATGGATCTTCTGGCAACATAACCTGCATCCATTTTTACCCTCTCATCAAAATTAATCTCAGATCTCCCTGTAACCTGCCAGACACCAGTCAGTCCTGGTTTGCCTGATAAAATCACTTTAACATATTTTTTTGACTGAGGGTATTTTTCCTGTTGCTCCTCAAGTTCGTAAGGGTAATATGCCCTAGGCCCTACTAAACTCATTTCTCCTTTTAAGATATTAAGGAACTGAGGGAATTCATCAATTGAGTATTTCCTAATTATCTTTCCCACATTTGTTACTCTTGGATCATTAAATATTTTGTAGCTATTTTTTTTATATTCTTCTAAAAGCTTAGGGTTATTTTCTAAAATCTCATGTGCATTTTGAACCATGGAGCGGAACTTGTATATTTTAAAAAGTTTTCCATTCTTGCCAGCTCTCATTGGAGTATCAGCCATAATAGGACCAAAGGAATCTATCTTGATAGCCAAAGCCACTAGCAATAAAAGAGGGGAAAGCACAATCAAACCTACCAAAGACCCTACAAAATCTGTTAATCTTTTTAAACAATCGTAAAACATGTGTCTATCTAGTGTACAACAAAGAAGCAACTTCTTGCTTAAAGTTTTTTAAAAATTTTTCTCTGCTGAATTTTTCTGCATTTTGGTAACAATCATCAGGTTTAATCTTTATTGATTCAAGCTTTTGCAAAGCAACAACTAAACTATCCTCTGTTTGTTCCTCAAATAATATTCCAGTTTTATTAAGGATTACTGTTTCTAAAATACCACCCTTGGCAAATGCTATAACTGGCTTACCTAAAGCTTGAGCTTCTAAGCTGGTTAGTCCAAAATCTTCTTCCCCGCAAATAATTAAAGCTTTGCATCCTGCCAATACTGCAGTTGTCAAACTGTCATCTAAATTACCTAGATACTCTATTTCTTTTGTTTTTGGTAACTTTTCTTGCTCAGGTCCGCTTCCAATAACCCTAAGAGATAAACCTAATTTCATACAAGCCTTAACTGCTAAATCAACTCTTTTATATTTATTTAATCTGCTTACTACTAAAAAATATCCTCCATCAAAACTCTGGGTATTTTTAAACCTTTCTAAATCAATAAATGGATAAACAACTTTTGAGGGCACCTTATAAACTTTTTTTATTCTATTCTTTGCATTTTCAGAACCAGCCAAAAAATAATCTACCCTTCGGGCAGTAATTGCATCATAAATTCTCAGCTTAGACAAAAGTAAGTCAAAAAGTCCATAATTTTTTTCTCCCGAAAAATGCCACAAAAATCTGGGTGGGGTATGAGAGTAACATATATGGATAGTTTCAGGTTTAGTAATAATACTTTTAGCAAAACGGGTTGTATGAGAAATTACTAAATCAAAATTGGAAAAATCAAACTGTTCAAAAGCCAATCCGTAAAAAGGTAGTAGGGCTTTATAAAAATATTTCCAGCCAGGAATTTTTTGCAAAAACGAAGTGAAGATTTTTTTAGAACCAAACTTTTCTTTCAGTATTTTATTACTGTCATCAAAAAGAGAGGTGTATAAGGTAGCATCAGGGTAGGCTTGCAAAAGTCCCAGCAATACTCTTTCAGCCCCACCCCATTGAACCAAATCATCATGAACTATAGCTACACGCACTCTTTATATACCTCCAGTGTCTGCTTGGCAAGTTTTTCCCAACTGAAATCTTCTACTCTTTTTATTCCTTTTTGGATTAGATCTTTCTTTAACTTATCAGATGTTAAAACCAGATCTATTTTTTCAAACATATCTTTGGAATCTTTCGGGTCAAAATATAGGGAAGCTTCCCCTCCTACTTCTGGCAGGCTTCCGGCATTCGAGGAAACCACGGGGCAGGAACAAACCATAGCTTCAAGTATTGGTATACCAAATCCCTCCTCAAATGAGGGCATTACAAAACAAGCAGCACTCTTATATAAAGCTACTAGTTCCTCATCAGAAATTTGACCTGTATAGATAATATCTTTTTCTTGGTGCTTACTCCTGATTCTTTGCCAAAAATAATGATCATTTCCTGACAATACCAACGATAATGTTGGATGCTTTTCCTTAAGATTGCCAAATACTCTAATTAATCCTTCTATATTTTTATGAGGGTGAGCATTTCCAACATAAAAAATAAAGGGTTGTTTTATACTGTTTACTTTTGTCTTTTTACTCGAACTAATAATCTCATCATCCACAGCTTCCGGAGTAACTAAAACTTTTTTCTCCTCGATACCCCATTCATCTTTTAATTGCTTTTTTACAAATACTGAAGGGACCAAAATTTTTTCTGAATCCTTTATTGCCTTATTAAAAACTTTTTTATAACCAAACTGCTTTAATTTATAGACAATAGATCCATGCGTAGTAGCCCTTTGCATACTAAAATGCTGGTGGATTAGATCATGAATAGTAACAATAAATTTTCCTTTAAAAAAAATTGGAATATTAAAATGAGGAAAATGCACTAAATCAGGACTTAGTGAATAAAGCAGCTTAGGCAACTTAATCTGCTCCTCTGATCCGTACCACCTAAAATCTGCAGCAATTTTATGGAAGTTATTTGAGTATTTTAATGTCTGAAAATCATTTTCCAAATGCAAAATAAAGTATTCATTTTCATGATCCAGAGTCTGTAAATTACTGATCAGATTCCTGATATAACGCCCAATCCCTGACTCATTTATCATTCTTCCATCTATAATGATTTTTGACATATTACCTCCTCTTGCCTAAATCCTGATAGATTTGACTTAACTTTTTAGCAATAGGATCCCAGTCATATTTTTCCTTAACCATCTTTTTGGCATTTTCAGCAATTTTTTCATAAAGCTTATTATCTTTAGTTAAAGCAACAGCAGCTTCTGCTATATCTTCTGGTTTATCTCTGACGATAACCTCAATGCCATCTTTGGCATCAGTTCCCCTGATGCCTATTGATGTTGTCACAACTGGAAGACCAGATGCAAAAGCTTCAAAATTTTTATACCTAGTACCTCCACCTCCATAAATTGGTGCAACCAATATTGAGGCTTGCTGGTAAACTTCTCTAACATCACTAACCTCTTCAACCCGGATATCATCAGATGCTAAATTTGGAAAATATTTTTGGGCATCTTTACCAATAATCCAAAGCCTTGCATTAGAAAGTTTTGTTTTAATAACAGGCCAGACTTTTCTAACTAATACATCAACTGCTTCCCTATTTTGCAGCCAAGTAAAGTTTCCTAAATAAAGCACTGTTGGTATTTTTGACCGCGGTGTTATTGACTGCCCAAAAAATTCACTATCTACCCCGTTAGGCACAATATCAACATTAAGGTTACCTAACTCTTCAGTCATTGTGTCTTTATCTTCTGAAGACATAGCAGCCACCCTTTTGGCCATCCTCCAATATTTAAGTTCCCAATATTTCATTTTGGCAACATCTATATATAAAAGCGGGCGCAAAGGAGGTAATTTAAACTCATCCGCAAAGTGTCTATAAACTAAATATTCAATAGTTTGCTCAACTAGCAGTATTGGCACTGAAGTTTTAGGAATATGAGGCATAACATAAAAAGTCTCAGCATGAATTAAGTCAAACTGTTCTTTGGCAATCTTATTTTCAATCCCCTTTTTTTCTCCCCCAGCCCAATTCCTGATAACCAAAAATGGATAGAAACTAAAGCCAGTTTTTAAAATGTTACCTATTGTCCAAGGCTTTTCAGACCTTCCAAATACCTGAACTTCTTTACAAAACTTTTGCAGCTGGCCAACATATTTTCTTTCATTATCACTCTTTATCAAACTAAAAAGGGTAATTTCGTGTCCTAAGGCAGAGAGTCTTTTTATCAAATCATACGAACGCGTTTGTCCGCCAGTTAGAAGTGGGTAAGGCAGGTAAGGAGTAAGCATTAGGACTCTCATATTAGTTTTTATGGCTCTGGATCATCAGAACTTAAAGGAGATTTAATAGTAGTAAGGTCAGCTATAACAAATTTCTCTGTATCTTTCAGGACCTGGAAATGCCTCAGCACCCAATTAGTTTTTGCATCTTTTGTTGTTGATACATAAGCAGTTACTCCAAAATCTGCAACCAACTCTGGAATAGGCAGAGCTGTTACTGGAAAACCCGGACGGTTTGTCTGATATAAAAATGCGGTATCCCCATTGTAAGGGGCTAAGACTATGGCATCTTTTGGCAAAATCCTATCAGCTGTTTTGCCTGCCTCAACCATATCCGGATTATTCACATTGTAAAATTCCTTAACTACTTTAAAACTAAAATAAAACGATAAAACAAACAAAAACATTGCTAAAATCATAGTCCAAAATCTTGCTATAAAAAGATTGCTCCTTCTAAAAAGCTGGGTGAACCCCAAAGCCAAGAATATGCTTACTATCGGGATTGCCTGTATTTGATAGTAATTATGTCTGACATTACCTGTTGCAAAAATTGCTATAAAAATAAATGATGACAAAGCCCAAAAGTGAAAAAAATAATTGCCATTTTTGGGCTTAATAAAAATTCCTAGGAAAAATAGCACCATTCCTGTTGCTCCTAGAATTTCTCTGCCCAATCTTTCAGAAATAATCCACCACCAAAAGGCCGGTTTAAATCGGATACCATCACTATTTAACAGCCAGCTGGAGGCGGGTATCCCTTGAGATTGCTGCAGAATCCAAAGCCTCCATAAAGCAAGTGGCGCTAAAGCGACAGCAGTCAAAAGTAAAAACTTAATCCAAAACTTCCTTCCTTGATGTCGGAAAAGTAAATACAGAAGCGGTAAAAAGAAAAAAATGGCCCAGGGCTTAATTAAAAATGCTATTGCTGTAAAAAAAAGGCCTAATATAGCCTGGCTGTTTTTGTTGCTTTCTATCCAATTGCCCATAAAATAAATCATCCCTAAAGAAAAGAAAATAAAAGTAGGTTCTGGTAAAGTGGTCCTGGAGAAAAAAACATTAAAAGGCAAAAGTGCAAATAAAAAGGCAGCAAGAAGCCCTGTTGCCACACCAGTATATTTTTTAACTATAAAAAACAAAAAAGCTGTGCTGCCTAAAGAAAACAGAGCTGAAACTAACCTATGCAATTTATCATCAATACCAAATAATAAATAAAGTGGATAAACAAAGATATTATAAACAGGAAACTCCACAAATCTAAATCTTGCAGGGTTAACAACAGGCTTTTCTGATACTCCTGTCATATCATCATATTTGGGGAACAATGGGTTAAAGCCCATCTTTATAAAGTTTCTTGTAACCGCTGCTGTATCTGCCTGTCTCCATGAATGCCAATCAGCAATTGGAGCATCAATTTTATATAGCCTAACCAGCAACCCTAATACAATTATAATTAGCAACCAAAAATATTGACTGGCAAATATCTTAGTTAGTTTCATTTTCTTTCTGCTGCCTTCAAGGCAGCTAAATTAAGTCCTAAAATCATCCAAAAAAGTGATGCTATTTTTGATGCTTCAAACACATCAATAAATAATCCATTTGCTAAAAATACAATAATCAAAGAAAGTGTACCCGCAGAAAACAATCTGATTAGTTTATCTTCATTTCTGATTCCTTTTAATATTTTCTTCCAGACAGATAATATAATAAGCCCAAAAGCAACCGTTCCTAAAAGTCCTACTTCGCCTAAAGAACGCAGATACTCATTATCAGTTGCCAACCCCAATGATGAATAACCCAAACCAGTCAAGGGATTTTTCAAAAAGGCATTGATAGCCCTTGGCCATTCCATATTAAGCCTGATTTGAAAGGACCTATAAACTGCCAGGTCTGTCTCATTAATCGGTTCTCCTGGAGCAATATCCGTAGGAATCCCTGCAGAGGGACTGGCAAATGCTGACTGAGAGGCAGACCTGCTGGCCATCCTGTAAAAAAGTGTTGGGATATTTAGCTTATTTTCAAGTTGTTGGTTTAGATTCCTGCCTTCATACCTTTGTCCCATATTAAATAGATTAATAGTAACTGTTGAAACAAACCTATCTCTCATCTGGGAAGGATAAATAGCTGCCAGCACTAATACAATAAATATCAAAATTAAATATTTCTTTTTCCTGGAAAAAATTAAAGCAGCGATTAGTCCGATAAAGGCAGCCACAAATGACACTCTGGCAGCAGTTAAAATAAGCAAAAATAAAGAAAAAGCTCCAAGAGCCAGTATTAATATTTTTCCCAGTATTTTTGTTGAAAAGAAAAATACTGACAAAAAGGCTAACGCACCTGCCAAAAATACTGCCAAATCATAATGTCCGGCAAATGTAGAATTTACCCGCGCCCCTGGGGTCAGTTTTAAAATCAAACCCTTAGCAAACTCAGAGTTGGTGGTAGATATTACTGGCCAATCTAGATATAACTGTCCTGCTCCATAAACATTAACCGCAAAGAGTGTGACTACTAGAACTATTAACGCTGCAATTATTCTTTTTCTGGTAGTAAAAACTGTGGCACAAATTGGTAAAAGCATCATGAATTCTATCCTTCTGACAAAATGCAGCAATCCTAAATGGGGAACAACTGTGTGGGTTAGAAAGTTTGCCGCAAATAATGATAAACCACCTATTGCAAAAAAAAGTAAGAATGCTTTACCAATATTATCTTTTGTGAAAAAATCCCATTTTCTGTTTTTGAAATTATAAACAACCCAAAGCACCAAAGCTAACGCTATTAAGAAATCTTCTAACCTAATTGCTGCAAAGGTACTCTCAAATCTAAAAAGAGGAAATTTAGGGTATAAAGGAATAAATGCAAAAAGAAACAGCATTAATAAAAATAATCCTTTATTCAAAATGGTCATTCGGTAACAATACTCCTTCCTAACTTATATAGTGATGAAATGGCAAGAATTATTCCACCCCAAACCAATAATCTAGTAAAAACATTTGATGTATAAAGTCTTAAGGTAGCCTTTGTTGACCAATACTTGTCATCTTGGTCAAGCTTAGGTCCACCCCAGAAAACAACACTACCATCAGGTCTATTAACTTCAAACCCATTAACATACAAAGAATCCCTTAAAGGATATACAAATTCCTCTAAATATGTTGTATCTGTTGGCTTTTTAATCACTGTCCAGGAATATTCAGGGGCATGATTTAAACGTAGTGGAGGAAAAGGTAAATAAGAGACTCTTTGGTAGTCCTTAAAATAAAAAGGGATTACAAAATTTCTAAAGTTTTCAGAAAAATATGCAGATACATTTGGAATTTGAATAGTATCACCCTCCAAGGTAGATTTAGCACTATTCGGCAGTGGCCTGAATTTAGAGATATTACCTACCCCCGGCCAAAGCATGTATACAAAAAGTAATACTGAAAAAGTGATAAATAATCTTTTCATAAATTTCTAATTTCTAAGTACTAATTTCTAATCAATGACAAAATGACTAAATTTCTAAATTAGACATTTGGTCATTAGAAATTCTTTAGATCAATTAGGTCAATTAGAAATTAGGTTAATTTTATTGAAACAATCTCGCTCTACCTAATCTGTAATGTAAATCCCTGACCTTCCTCTCCCCTATTACCTCTGCTGGTACTCCACCAACTATTGTAAACTCAGCCACATCTTTAGTTACCACTGCTCCTGCTGCCACTACAGCTCCTTTTCCAATCTTTACTCCAGGTAAAATTATCACCCTTGGCCCGATAAATACGTAATCTCCAATTTCAACAGGCGCTGAAACTGCATGAAAGTCTTCAGCATTTATATTATGCTCACTATTGTAGATCATCACAGCAGAAGCTATATCTACATGATCACCAATAATAAGCCTGCCTCGTCCATCCAAAAAGGCATGATCTCCAATAATCGTCCCTTTGCCTATACTTATATTTGCTGGATAGAAGAAACGGGCTCCCATATGGATCCTAGAACCTCTGCCAATTTTCATTCCCGCTAAAATATATATTAAAAGCCTGAATAAATGAGAGGGTATAAACCCTGCTAAAGCAACTATTAAAAGTTCAATATCCAGCACCCAATTAAAGAATCTGTTTATTATTTTCCTAAATGCTTCGGCAAATGATAAAGCTCTCCCCATCCTATCTTTAAGCAGGGTCATATACAGTAATTATATGGGTAAAGACCAGCATAAGCAAACATCTTTAAGTTTTTAGATTCTCAAATATTTTTATAACCTGCTTTGCCATTTTATCCCAAGAAAACTTTTTAGACTGAACAAGCCCAGCTTTAGAAAACTTTTGCTGTAATTTTTTATCAGAAACAATAGTTCTTATTGCCTGCTCTATCTGATCAACAGAATAAGGATCAACCAACAACCCTGCTTGTCCTGCCACTTCTGGCAATGATGATACCTTAGAAACAATAACTGGCACTCCTGTAGCCATAGCTTCTACAACAGGAATACCAAACCCTTCCCACAAAGAAGGCTGTATATAAGCTGTTGCCCCTGATAAAAGTGTTATTAATTCTTCAGTTGGTATAAACCCTAAAAATTTTATTCTATCTTCTATTCCCAATTGTTTAGGAGTCTTCAAAATATCATCATACATCCACCCTTGCCTGCCTTCACCCGTACTTTTACCAACAATCATTAAATTAAGATTTTCTATTCTCGAAACAGCCTCCATTAGTTTTATTAGATTCTTTCTTGGTTGGATAGTCCCTATATATATAATATAGTTATCCTGTTTTTCCCCTTGGGGCTTGAAACTTTCTCTGTCATAACCTGGATATGCAACTGTAACTTTATCTTTGGAAATTTTATATTGCTTTAAGATATCGTCTTTTGAAAATTTGGAAATAGTCAAAATATGATCAGCATTCTGGGCAGAGAAGTTAGTCCAATTTTTAAGCTGCCAAAGATCCTTTTTAGTAAACATTTCTGGAAAATGCAGAAAAGATAGATCAAATATGGTAACAACTTTTTTGACGCCTTTTGGCACAAACCTGGGAAGATAATGAGTAGGAGAAAAAAATATATCTGGTTTTTGTTTTGCGCTAAATAGAACAAGAGGTAAGGCAATCCTGGTCCAAAGCTTTTTTGGTTTTAATATTTTATACTTCCATCCTGTTCTCTCTTTTGGTAAATCAACAACTGGAGGATTTGGAAGCAAAATTGTGTAGTCATTTTTAAAATCTTCTTTTTCTAAACCTTTTAAAAGCTCAAATGCTACCTGGGAAGATCCAAGCCTTTGTATAACATTTGCCTCATACCCATCAATCCAAATTTTCATTTCATCAGCCCCCGATACACTTCTGAAGTTTGTTCTGCAGTTTTTTTCCAGGAAAATCTTTTTACATTTTCAAATCCTCTTTTTACTAATTCTTCCCTCATTTCCCCAACCTCCCTGATGCCCCTGATAATATCTTCTGTCGAATAAGGATCTACTAATATGGCCCCCTTACCTGCTGTTTCAGGCATAGCTGAAACATTAGAAGTCACAACGGGACATCCGCAAATTTGAGCATCAAGTATAGGCAAACCAAATCCTTCATAAAACGAAGGGTAAAGCAAAACATCAGCACAAGAATAAAGCAAACCCAACTCTTCTATACTCAACCAGGGGAGTGTGATACCTGCTATAACTAAGTTGTAATCCTTGCAAGCCTGCCTAATCCTATCTAAATTTCTTCTCTCACCCACTCCTCCTATGGCCAAAATATATTTGTCAGGTAAGTTATACTTTGCCTTAAACTGCTTCTTTTTCTCTTCAGACTGAGGTTTAAAATCACTTGATGGACCCTCATAGATAACCGTTATTTTTTCCTCTGGAATTTTAGAAACTTCCAGCAAATCCCTTTTAGTAGCCTCAGAAACAGCAATCACTATATCAATTTCCTTTTCTACTAACTCTAATCTTCTTTTATGTACCGCCACAATTTTAGGATGCGACCACTCCGGATACTTTAGAGGAACAACATCATGATAAGTAGTTACCTTTTTGGCTTTAGTGGGAGGTTGTGTCCAATCTGAACTATGAAATATATCAACAGGGCCAATAAATTTTTCAATATTAACGTTTCTTATTCTGTTAAAAAGCATTTCAAAAAGTGTTGGAGGCAATCTATACGATTTAACATTTTTCAATTTGCCTTTATATGGAATCCGCAGGGATGAATAAAAATACGTCATCTCCAAATCAGGACTAATAGACAACTGTTCTGCCAAATTTTGGGTATAAATCCCCACTCCACCCTTATGTGCCATCTGTGAAATATCTAATCCAACTTTCATCCTCATTATTGTAACAAAATTGGAGTTACCTGGCGCGGGTCAGCATTAAAAATATTACCTAGTTGTAGTAAAAACAAAATTATCAATATAGCTAAAAATATCTTCTGAAGCCTTAGAGGCAGCTTTACTATTAATATCCCAACACTCAAAGCTAATATAATATGGGCAAGAGGGTATAAAAGTAATGCCTGCAGAGGATCTCTCCAGAAATTGTTAAAGGTTACCCTTAAAAAAGCAGCCGAGATGTAAGAAGGAAAATCCTGATTAATTAGATTAATACTACCAAAAGGTTTAATAGTTACTCCGACAAACCGCAAAGCATCCAACGCAAAACCTATATAATATTTACCCGATATTAAGGAAAATCTAATTGTTTGGATAATAAAATCAAAACCAAAAATCAAAGGCAGTAGCCATAAATTATACAAATATATTTTAAATATCTTTTGTTTATTTATAAACCACACCAATCCAAAAGAAACTAAAATAACCAGCATTTGAAAAAATTCCAGATACTGTAATTTCGGGCCAAAATAGATACTCCATCCAAACTGATAATAGGATCTTAAAATTAATCCAAAAGCTGCCAGAGTAAAAAGTATGCTTATTACCCAAACCCTTATCATTTTTCTCTGATAAGCAATAATTAAAAGCCCTACTACAACAATAGGAAACCATGGAAACCAAAAAGTATTTTTTTGTTTGTTTATGTTTTGTAAATATCTGGATAAAAACTCCGACCTATCAGCGATAAAATAATCGCTAAAAGAAATTTCGGACTGGTATTTTATCTGATCGTTAAAATACTTATTAACCCTACCTGCAGTGGTCATTTCCCAAATAGAATCATTCTGCTTAATCTGCGCGCCTTGTAGTAAACCTTGGTAAACTTTTGCCAGTTTCTCACTCATCTGGCGCATTGTTACAAACTGTAAACTACTAATTTCTTTAAGAGCTGTTAACTGATTTTGATATTCTCGAATATGACCTATACTTTCTATGCCTGTTTCTAAACCTACTGTGACTTGACCAATAGGATTTTGGCAACTCAAATAAACATTAACAAGATTTTTAAAATAATCCGTATTTTTACCTTGCCTGATATAGTCATTAGCCTGAAGGGAGTAATTGGAAAACTTAGTGCCTTCCCCTACTGCCAATATTGGATCCCGCTGAGCCCATTGCAATACAACAACATTCTGTTTGCTTACTAAGCTACTTGCTGGTGTTAAAATATTTGCTTTTGAAGGGTAGTAAGGAACTCCCCACCATTGTCCCCAAACTCCATAATTGTCAGTTGTTTTTTGATCTGCAACAATTAAAGCAGTAGTAATATTGTATTTTTCTTTCAAATAATTTAATGAATACGAATCTATCCACCAAGCACCAACAGAGGTAGGGTAACTTCCAAACTGATCCTTGAACGCTCTAAAAACTGTATCAAGCAACCTTCTTCTTTCAGATTGAGTATAAGAAGAAAGGAAAACTGCCCCAGGACTATACCAGGGTACCCCGTCCGGATAAATTACCCTCGAAGCCTCTGCGAAGACAGGTGATACTTCCAAGAAAACTCCCAGCTCATGAGCTTTATCAAATTTTTTTATTTCTGCAAGCAACTGTAAATCAGTTAATACATCATACTGCAGTAACCAAGTTGCAGGCGCATTTATTTGTTTTATCAAACCATACTGGCTTATTAATGGTTTGACTGATTTATCATGCCAAAGACTTCTATTTCTTACTGGATTTACAAGCGTTACAAAACGATTGCCGCAATTAATTCCTTCATCCGCATTTATATTTTGGGGGAGCAAAAAAATAAAAACTAAAAGTATAAATATCAGTTTGAAAATTAAAATCTTCATCTAAAAAAGATGTCTTTGATAAGATATTGATTAGGTTCAACTTTGATTTCTTCATCTGACAAATTATATTTTTCGATTAAAAATCCATTATTAAATGAGCTAACTGATACAGGCTTATTGTTAATTCTAACGTCATTATTTTTCCAAAGTGTACTATTGGTATTCTTTTGATACCAAATACTACTGGGGTCTTTTCCATATATAGGAGGAGGCGCTATTACTAGATAAGTAACGTGCTTCTTTTGATAGGAGTATACTTTTTTTTGCAGGTTCTGTTTTTGATAATAATTTAATGCATACCTTGGGGAGTATCCATACAAATCTGGTGTAAAAATAAAGTATCCAAATTCTTTCTCGCTACCATCAAAAACTTTTTGAGCAACAAGTTGATTAAATTTCCAAGTACTAACATCCTGCTCTGAAGGATTTGGATTATATATCAACACATCTTTAATCGCCGGCTGTATATTTACAAAATAGATTAAAGAAAATAGCAAATA
Source organism: uncultured Gammaproteobacteria bacterium (assembly GCA_964500725.1). Classification (GTDB taxonomy): domain Bacteria; phylum Patescibacteriota; class Microgenomatia; order Daviesbacterales; family UBA10151; genus UBA10151. The sequence goes on along the minus strand of CAZCNP010000002.1, from coordinate 213,864 downwards.
AAATACCCACCTATTCATATAATTTTTAGCACCTACTAGAATCAAAATTAGCAAAGGAATAAATGGGATATAGTAGTAGTTCCAAACTTGCCCTTTAAAGAATAAACTCATAAGCCAAAATCCTAAATAAAAATAAGCTGCCAAAAAATAAACTTCTCCTTTTTGAGTTTTGCTTTTAAAAACTTTAAAAAATGCAAAGCCTAAAGTCAACAAGATAAACACTGTAATATACACATTATTTTGAGCTAATACTCCTAATCCATCTTTTACCATCTCGCTTACCCTTACCCCAATAAGCTGGAAAAAATTAAGATTTAATTTGCCATGGCTTTCTGTGCCAGCAATATAGTTTAAAACAGACTTGGTTTGCAGAAAATTATTTCTTATTTCAAATAATAAATGACTAGATAAAGGAAGCACCAATACTAACAAAGAAGCCATATGAAAAAGTTTCTTATTTTTATACCAAACATATATTAAATAAAAAAATGTCAAAATTCCAATAGGCACCCCAAAGGCCATTTGAAATTGAATAATTAACCCCAGTATAAAAATTGCGAACGCCAATATTTTCATCTTCTTTACTTGTAGATAATTAATAAGGAAATAAAAATAAAGCGGGAAAAGCATCAACGCCCCAAAAGGATTAAACAAAGTTTTTACCATAGGAATAGTTACTACAGATAAAAGCAATGCAGACAGTATCCCTATCGTTTTATCAAATATTCTTTTGCCAACATAATAAATTATCCCTAAACTTACTATATATAATATTACCCAGAACCATCCTACATATACAGGATTCCCTCCGCCAAGCATAAATGCTGGTAAATTTAAATAAAGCCAAAGAGGACCATGAAATAAACCAGGAATAGCCCCAGACCTGGGACCAATCAGTGTTAAATGCTTGTTATCTACAATGTCTTCTATAAGCAAAAAATCCCTGGCAATATCAGTGTGAAAAAAAATATTCCCATCAATTACCCACCTAGAAGCCAGTAAAATGTTAAAAATAATTAGTAATAAAATTAAATACTTTTTCATTCTTTCGGCTGCTGTATCAAAACCTTCAAAGCTCCAATCTTTTTCTCACCTATTACTTTAGTATAATTCCCTTCATTTAACAAAAAGTCTTTGGCAATATAAGATGGAATTCCTTCTTGTGGTTCGATAATTAAAAAACGCTTTGCTGGCAGTTTACTTCTGGCTGTTTCTATTTGTAATCCCCCTGGGAAACCTGCTGCGCCGTCCCCTCCCCAGATAGGAACATACCCATATTTATCTTTCCCATACCATTCAAACAAATAGCTCCAAGTGGTATTTACATTGTATGGCATAGTCAGGCCGTTAACAGCAAACTCTTTTCCTTCCGCCTGCTGATAAATAAAATCTATTACTTTTTGTTCATCTTTTATAGTTAAACCAATTTGAGGATTAATCTTTTGATTTGGCCCTAATGGATTATTTTTCGTTATCAAAATCATATTTGAAAATACTATTAGAGTTAAGATAATTAAAGCTACTAACTTAGTTTTAGAAAATACCCAAGATAATAAAAATCCGGCAAAAATTAACAGTGATATCGATGTGCCAGTATTATAAAAATATGCATCATTGTTTATGAAAAAATAAACTAACAATCCTCCAAAAAACCACAAAGATAAAAAGACCAATTGTCTTCGTTGAATTTTATTTATTAATAAAAATATAAGCAATACTAAGAATATTAATCCAAATAATATAGAGATCACATTATTTGCAGCGAAGTTATCAGTAAAGTGACGATTAATTATAAATAAAAATTGGGATATTTTATTTGTTAAACCTAATCCACCCGAAAAACCTGTTAGTACTGAAGGCGCTTGTTTGATGGTTGCAAAGTTATTTTTTATTTCCGAAATTATGTATGAGGATAATGGCAGCAAAAGTGCCATTAGAGAGATACTAGTATTCTGAACTGTAAACTTAGGTAAATGTCTTCTAAAAAAAATAAGAAATAAAATAAAAACTGCCACAAGTTGTGTTTCTACAAACTCAAATTGAATAGATAGTCCCAGCCCAAAAAGAGCTGCAAAAAACCCCCGATTTTTTCCTCTAAAGATCCAATATGCAAGACCTAAGTGGAATATCAAAACTGACACAACAGCCAAAGAAGGATGGTTTAAAAATAGAGAGAACTGGGTTTGTTCATAAGAGATAGCAAAAAGAAAACTGGCCACAAGTGCAGCTATCCTTCCAAACAGCGCTAATCCAATAAAATAAACAATAAATACCACGGCTGCATTCAAAAATCTCAAAAATGCTGAAACAAAAACAGGGTCTCCACCAGAGATTAAATAAAATGGGGCAAAAATATAATAATAAGCGACCCCGTGATGAAAAACTCCATTGGCAGTGGGGGGGCCTACAATTTTTAAATTACCTGCCAATATTTCTTTTACCGCATAGGCATCCCTTGCCTGATCAAAACCAAAATAGGTATTTTGAGGAAAATACAAAAATCTAAGCACTAATGCCAATAAAAAAATTAGTATTAATAGTTCATTTTTTGCAAAAAAATTCATTGTTTTCGATACTCTCTTACAAGTCCCACCCCTGCAAAATTATAAACTTTAGTTTCAATAAAATTTAGACCCTTTAGTTTTTGCTCAACTAGTCTTTGGGGGTCATAAACATCTGACAAATATTCAAAAAGAAATACCTTGTTTTTATTTTCTAGATCACCTGCCAAATCTGCTGAAATCCCTGGTTTAAAGTTTGATAAATCAGGATTGTAATATCTTGCTGGTGCAGGTACCTCATTATTTTCAAAAATTACTACACTATTTCTATCCATATTTTGTGAAATAAAATTTATTGCCCCTCTCCAGTCTTCTCTTTGAAATTGAGGATTTAAATAATATCCAGCAAGTGAAACTAGAGAAACTAAACAAATAATAACCAGTGCTAGGTTTGCAAACTTTTTAGGCAAATTTTCTATACCTTTACTTAATAGAAAATAAAAGGCTGGCAAAATATAAAGCAACCTAAAATAGGATAAAACAGGAATAAAAAATGAAATTAAAAAAGCTGAAGTTATAGGGATAAATATCCAACATATAAAAAGCTTTGTGGACTGATCTAATTTTTTAAGTCCAACAAAACACGCACTTCCAAAAATAATACCTACAAAGGCTGATATTCCTAAATAAATATATTTATTTAGGATAGTAATTCTACCGAAAAAGAATTTTACTGGGATTAGTAATAAGTCTTTGATATTACTCCCACCTACAACCTGCCCCCAGCCAGGCAAACTGATAGATTTATTTAACCCTGTCTGAAGCTGGGTAGGAAAAATGGTCAGCCACGGCAAAAGAGTTACTATAGACATCAAATATCCTGCCAGTATTTTTTTTGACAGTTTCTTTACCCAAATCAAATAAATAATCTGCGCAGGTATAACAAGATACGCTAAATAATCAGAATACAAAACCAACATTAAGCTTACAACAAAGCCTATTCCAGCCAGCTTTTTGTTTAAGACCAAACGATTGAGAAAGTAAAAAGATAAAGTAACAGCAAAGGCAGAAAAAGCATACATTCTTGCTTCCTGAGAATAGTAAACATGCAGTGGAGCAATTGCCAAAAATAAAGAAGCTAAAAGGGCAGTTTTTCTGTTAAATATATCCTTACCAAATAAATAAACTAATCCAACTGTACTTGTACCTAATATCACAGAAGGTATCCTTACAGATATTTCAGAAAACCCCAATACTTTACCCCATCCCCACAAAATTACAAACCAACCAGGAGGGTGAAAATCACCAATAGAATATTTCGTTACAAGAAACCAAAAATCACTAAAGCTTGCCACAACTACATTAATCGCCTCATCAAACCATAAACTTTGATTTAAATTTATTGACCTTAAGATAATTGCTAGAATAATTATTGTCCAAATCATAATTCAATTATGCTACAAAGTATCCTCTTGAAAAAAGCATGAGTAATAAAAAAAGCAGAATAGGGGAAATTAAAACATAAGTAACCTTAAGTATTTTATTTGTTACCAAAGCTAAAACCATAAAAATAGGAAATAGTGTAAGTATATATCTTGGTAACCCTGAAAAAGTCCCTGTTGCAGTAATTATGGCAAAATTAACACCAGCAAATATTAAATAGCTTGTTCTGATTTTCTTCTTCCAAGCAAAATATAGTAACGACCCTGCAAATATAAAAGAACCCAATTCTAATAATGCAATCATCCAATCATAAGAGTTTATTGGTACGGTAGAAAGAATTTTAAAATACCGGAAAATAGTTTGAGGAAAAAGCACAATAGAGTTCACAGACCTGTTGTTTCCTAACTCCCCTTGTGCCTGTATAAAATATAAAAAATTATTCCATTTATAGAAATTAAATAATGAATATGCAAAAAGCCCTAAAGGAGCAACTAAAAAAAGGGCTAATTTTTGCAAGCTAACTTTATTGCTAGTTAAAAATTCATACAGCAAAGCCGGCAATATGGCAACCCCCACAAACCTGGTGGTCATCAGCAGCATTGCGCAGATAACTGAAAAAAACCATTTCTTCTTTCTGGCAAAATAAAATGACAGGATAGCCAAAAGTAAAAACAAACCCTCAGAATAAATGCTGACAAAGAAAAAAGAGGTAGGAAAAAGCAACAGGTATATTAAGCTTCTTCTTGCTATCTCTTCGGAAAAATCTAATGCAATAAGTTTTTTAAGAAAGTAAAGACAAAGAACAAATATAGCGCTTACAAATATTAGGCTGACAACTTCTGAACTAGCAAAAGGCTTTAATAATAAAGGAAATAGTGGAAAGAACCTGGCTTGATTGGTGTAACCAAATTGGGCAATGTTTAAATAATGAATTCCGTCAAAATTTGCCCAAGGATTCAAGAAAATAGAATTAAAAGATAAATCTGAATTAATATACTTAAATATATAAGCAATAGGGTAATCATCATTATAAGAAATTATTGATGCTGAAACTATTAAAGGAACAAATATTAAACACCGCCACAAACTAAAGATAATCAGCAAATTGAATCTTTTTGGAGCACTAATTACCATTTTTCTCTTTTAATTTCACACTATATATATTACACTGATCATAACAACCAGGCTGGACAAGCTTTGTCTCAAATTTTTCAACTATGGTATTAAAATCTCTATTTGTGTACCCCTCATTGCCTAACCCTGCTCTAGATACATACACATCAAATCCTTCTTTTAAATATTTTGTATAAAGCCTTGGTAGGTCCGAATAATCATTAGGGCCCCAAACTATTTCACGGGTTTCCTGTCCCCTAAATTCCTGTTCAGATGATAAAGGTAACAATGTATAATTACCGTTAGTAAAATAATCCACTAAAAATGGTGGCTGCGCAGAAATTAATATGGGTTTCTTACTACTTTTAATTTTATCTGCTATAAAGTATTTATTAGCCTCTAGAACGGCAATATAATGCCAGGGCGTTTCCGCATGTCTTAAATTTAGACTAATTTGATCTTTAATCCTACTAGAACTGCTCACTAGGTAAACAGTAAGTAAAATAAGGATGAAAGTATTTACTATTAATGACCTTTTTAGTGTTATACCTTGAGAAAAAATAATCAGCAAGAATCCAAATCCCATTATCAATGACGGTATGGCAATGTAGATATACCGGGCATCAAAAGAATAAAACATAGATTGGAAAATTATTGTTGATACCATAAACAATAACAATACAAGAGATATAAATCTGAATTTTTTATTTAGAAAACCTCCTAAAATTCCAGTAATGCCACCCAGAGCTATTAATTTTGGCACTAGCGGGGTATTATCCCACAAAAATCGGTTTGGATTACCAAGTAAAGAGTTTATATAGAGCGGAAGATTCTGTTTTATATATTGTACCCCAAACCAAGCTGCTGAACTTGGCTTTTCAACTACTCCAGAAACTTCAGTTAGACTAGTTTGTATTAATGAAAGATTATATAAAACCCTTGAGATAAGACTAACATGATTATTAATCTCTAAAAATATTTCCAATACAATAAAACAAATAAGTATCGTTACTAAAAAAATCAATCCATATCTAATCTTTTGGTTTAATTCAAACCTACCAAATAAAACCTTGATAAAAAATAGAAGAATTATTGATATTAAAACAGGAATACTTGCAAATTTAGTGGCATAAATGCCCATTGCCAGAAATGCAATTATCAATGAATTCCTAATCGTTACTTCTGATATAAGAAAAAAAATTGCTGCTAGATATAAGGTTAGAATCAAATTTTCCGCCATAATTAAAGAAGGAACCCAATAAATAAAATAGTTTGTGCTATATATAATTATTAGGAAATATGTAATTACTCTATTCGGCGAAATCTTTTTTAAAATTGCCCAAAAGAAGAAAAAGGAGGTAATTGCCAACAGTACATTGGAATAATATGCCATTCTGGGATCAGCTCTCAACAGGAATACTGGTATTAAACTAAATGCATATAAAGGAGGTACGTTGGCGTAATAAACTTTTCCCTCCCTATTAATATTAAAACCCATTCCTTTTATTAAGTTCAAAGCAGGATTTATATAATAAAAAGTATCAGGATATGGTTCAAAATTGGGTATTAAAGTTCTTTGGGAAAAAGGATCTTTAAATAAAAGCAGTAAAAAGACTGAGAAAATTAATAAAAGTCCTATTATATATTTAGATCGTACAAAGTAGCTTATTAACTTTGTCATTAGCTAATATTACCAGTTTAATTACTTATATGTAACAGTATAAAATACAATTATGAAAGGGTTATCAATAATTATCCCTGTTTATAACGAAGAAAAATTTATCGGAAAAACACTTCTGCAAGTTTGCGCAGCTGATTCTCTAAATCTTAATAAGGAAATAATAATTATCGACGATGCATCAGAAGATGGCACCAAAACCGTTATTAAAAAAACAGTTAAGATTTTAAGCACTAAATATCCAAAAATTGATATTAAAATTATATCTAAAATAAAGAATAAGGGAAAGGGCGCAGCAATAAAGGAAGGACTAAAAATTTCTACCGGAGATATTGTGCTTATTCAAGACGCTGACTTAGAATACGATCCAAATGATTATCATCTTCTTCTAGAACCATTTATCAGATACGAAGCTAATGTGGTCTATGGATCAAGATTTATTTCAAATAGACCTCATCGAGTCCTTTATTTTTGGCATTATCAAATTAATATACTCTTAACTACTTTTTCCAATATGTTAACCAATCTAAATTTAACAGATATGGAATCAGGCTATAAAGCTTTTAAGGGGGACTTAATTAGACAAATTGCCAATGATTTACAAAGCGAAAGATTCGGTTTCGAACCAGAAATAACAGCAAGAATATCAAAAATGCCAGAATTAAAGCTTTTCGAAGTTGGAATTTCTTACTCCGGTAGAACTTACTCAGAGGGTAAAAAAATAGGTTGGAGAGATGGTATTAAAGCAGTATGGGAGATAGTAAAATTTAATCTCTTAAGTTCTTAACGGATTTCATAAAGCATAGATATCAACATCCCCATCTTTATAAACATTCTTTAGACCAAAACCTCTTAAGTCTTTTGCAAGTGAGATTCTTTCTTCTTCTGAAATTGCAAACTTATTTAGTTTAATGTACTTAAAATCAAGCTTCCGTAAAAGCGCTAAATCGTTTTGGTCGATACCATCGTTATCAAGCTGCTGTTTTATTTGTATATACCTAGAAGGCTCATAACCGGAAAATCCGCTTAAGATTCTGCAGCTATGTTGAGTCGAAGCTAAGAGTATAACCATCTTGTAATTCAGATCTTTAATCAACCCCCCATCTATATTTCTATAAACAAATGGATATTCTAAAACTGCAGGGCTATCTTTAATGCATAGCTCATTTTTCATATAGCTATATGCCTGGTTCCACCACTCCTTCTTAGAAACCTCCAAAGGCTTAGGGTAAAACTCTAATATAAATAAGCCAAAAATCAAAAACCCGATGACAAATACCTTTTTTGAAGATATTTTTTTAGTTAAGTTATCAAAAAAGCTATCTAACCCAAGAGCAAGTAATATCGCCATTGCAAGCATAACCAGTGAAAACCATCTTGCTAAGGCGCGTAAAAATTCAATTAAGGAAACACCTTTTATAGCCAAATCATAGGGTAGCGGAATATAAAGATATGACCCGTTAACATTTAAACGCGGACCAAGCGAAGCAATAAAACTTAATAAACCTAGTAACACCAAAAATAGAGTAACTTTGTTTAATCTTATAAAAAAAGCTAACGTTTTTTTGTCGCAATCATATTTTATTAAATAGAAAAAAATTATAATCAGAGGGAGAAAACCAATGAAAGCAGCTTTCTCCCCTAAGTTATGATGATCAAAGCTATTCCAACGGACAACTAATGGGCTTTGGTAAAGAAAGGACGTGTGATTCCTAACCGGGAAAATATAATCACTAAGATGAGCCGAATAAGTTATGAATTCTCCCAGCTCTCTTTTTCCGCCGTACTCGTTTTTTGCCAGCATGTATCCGTAAATAGAAATTCCAGCTGTAAGCAGGAATACAACTAACAAAATCAGAGCTTGTTTTAACAAAGAAATAAATTTTCTTTCAAAAAATACCCGCACTGCAAAAAATAACATGATTGCCAGGAGCCCCATTGTTCCAAGGTATATACTACTCATAAATTGAATGCCAAGAAAAATGCCGGAAAATAATAAATTCTTTAATCTGTGATCTTCTAAGTCTCTATCCTTAAAAAGGAAAAATAATGAGAGGAGTAATGGCCAAAAAAAGACCATTTGAAAATGCACTAACTGGGCAAAAAAATAAGGGCTAAATGAAAAATAAAAGGCTGAGATCACTTTTGACCAAAAAGTCTTCACAAATAAACTAACTAGTAAATAAAAACAGATAAAATTTAAGATGTGATTAACAACAAGCAAAAAATTTAACTGAAAAATCGGGTTTTGATTAAACTGACTTACAACCAGGGCTATTAGCGAAGGAAAGAAAAACTGCTCTCCGAAAGACAATGCGTATCTAAATGGATACATTGCAGTCGCATCAAAAAGATGATCGATATTTAAGTTTGTCAAATTATGAATATGGTTTTGAATCAGCCAAATGAAATACAAAGTATCATTCCAATCATATAGATGATCAGACATATTAAGTAAGGTATTTTTCCAATAAAAAATTATCAGCAGTATAGGTATTGCTAAAAATATACTTTTGATTTTCGACATAATTTATTTTGCTCTGCTTTTTAATGTAAAAGTTTGCAATCTTGAAATATCCTTCATATAATTCAATGAGTGAAAAAATACCTCATCTTTCTCGCCTTTTTTCTTCTCTTATTCGGTATCGTTTTCAGAGACTTATTCTTAAATATTACCACTAATTTAGTAGATTGGTCAGACTACCCGGCATCCGTGTGGCTGATAAATCAAAATATGACCAAGATACTTAATCTTAATTTTGATAATTTCTTTGATACAAATATATATTATCCCCATAAGTATACCTTATTATTTGCCGATACTACTTTACCACAAGCTATTTTAGGCCTTTTACCTTTTTTCCTTACCAAGAAATTAATTCTAAGTTTCAATATCATATTTTTGTTGAATTTTGTTTTAAATTTCACATCCGCATATCTTTTTTGGAAACAAATTTTTAAAAAAAGTTTGATTGCTTTCTGCGGAAGTATATTTTTTATTTTTTCCCCCTTTTTCTTTCTTGAGTTAGGTCACCTCCCGGATCTTTCCTACTGGCCTTTTTTTCTAACACTCTATCTCCTTTTTAAACAGGAAGCCGGAAAAGAAATTCAGCTAAGAATACTTATACTCATTGGTTTGGGTATAACAATTCAATTCCTCGCTAACGTGTATTCAGCAGTTTTCTTAATTTTTTCTATTTTTATTTTTTATTTGTTAAAAGCGGTCGAACTCAAACAGCTAAAATCAATACTATATAAATTCTTTATTATCTTCTTTGTTTTTTTCCTAACAAGTGGCGTATTTATTAAAGGGTATCTAGATATGAGAAATACTTACCATGCAAAACGTGACATGCAGGAATATATTACTAATTCAGCAAATTTAAGCGATTATCTATTTACCAGATCAGTTAATTCAATCATCCATAGATCTTCTTTAATAAACTCATGGAATAAATTTAATAATTCCGGAGGCAATCTGTTTCCTGGTTTCTTAATTTCTGCTTTGGTAATTTTGGCATTATTTAAACTGCAGAAGACTAAAAAATCACTTTTAATTAATCTTGAACTGGACAGGCAAAAAACTTATTTCCTTATTTTATTAATTGCTGGATTAATATTTTCTTTAGGCCCAAGATTAAACTTCAACGGTAATTATGCAAATATTCCGCTACCATATGGCTTGCTGCTCAAATATATACCGTTATTTGAGGCAATCAGAGTAATAATACGCTGGAGTTTTCTGTTCTTTTTTGGTCTTACCTATTTCTCTCTCATATCTCTTAATAACTTGACAAAGAAGTCCTATCACAAAATGGCTTTTCTATTAGTATTTATAATTTTTGCTTTAGAATACATTCCTTTTAACCTAAAAACAACTAATAACGCCTACATCACTCCTGACTATCAACTACTAAGGAATATTTGTTCAAAGGAAAAGAAAGTTTTAATAGAACTCCCCCTTACTCACTTCGATGCCGCTCCTAATATACGCATAGGATTAAGCTATATAACAACCTTAGTGCTGGCTTCTGCATACCATGAATGCCTACTGGTTAACGGTTACAGCGGTTATGATTTACCGGAGAATTTTACTCTTTCAGCAATACTCTCTAAATATATAAAGGAAAATAATGTTAAGGCTTTTATTGAAGAAATGCAGGGAAGAAAAATTGATATGGTAAAATTTAATAAATATTATTTTATCAAGGAACTTCAACCCTTCATCAATAACTTTGTAAATTCAATAGCTACAGAAAGCGGAGTAGAAAAAATTAATAAGGATTTGTACTATATAAAAAAGAGTTAGACTTGCTTATTTTAATTCTTTTACAATCGTTAAAAATTTATGTCTAAAGGTATCTAAAGAAAAATTATTATCTAAAGTCTTAAACAATTTATCCCAGTTAATCGTTTTTTGACCATTTGCAAATTTTATAGTATTTTCTACTAGATGATTAATCGACATAAAAAGATTATCACTATTTAAACCAGTTATCTGTATAATCTCCCTTAATCCCCCACCATTGTACAGAACTGGAATACAACCAGCACTCATTGCCTCTATGGGCGCAATTCCAAAATGTTCGAATTTAACAGGCTCAGTATTAGGATTTTCTCCAAAACCAGTTGCATGCCAATAAATTTTAGACTTTAAATAAACCTCCTCTACTTCATGTGCCGAAGCATCAATATGGAAATAAATAGGATAACCCTTAGAGACCTCTCTTAGGTATCTAAAAAAAGCAATACTAGAAGATTCATCACCCAGTCCTCCAACTAAATGAAGCTCCCATTTATCCTTAGTTTTATCATAAAATCTTTTAAATGCCTCTACTAAGACTTCTTGCTTTTTTCCATGTCCTAATGTAAAAAATCTTCCTACGGAACAAATCCAATTCTTCTTCTTGCGCATCTTAAGATTATATTTTTTAAAAAGTAAGTCCACTGGAGGATATAATACTAAAGGTTCTTTATTCCAGTATTTCCTAATCCATTTTTTAACATATCCTGAATGTGTAACTATCCTTTGATATGTGTTCAATCTTCCCTTTAAATCTACAAATATTCCCGCTCTTAATTTAATTCTTATTCTCTCTACCATGTTTCCCAGGAATACTGAAGAAAACTGTTTTAAATATATTTTTGGGTATAGCAAATAGATAGAGCCTTTTTCCAAATTATAGTTTTTGAGATTATCAAAATCTATATTTATAATTAAGTATACTGTATTCGATTTAGGCAATATTTCTAGAGCATAATGAATCGTATTTCCATTATGATCGATTCTCACAGCTTTATTTAAAATACGTCCATTTTCTAATTCTATAACAATATTTTCTAGAGCTTGTTTGTCAAAGTATTCTATAAATAATAGAAATTCTATTTTCTCTTTTTTACTTGGCGTAAGTTGAGAAATGGCATATTTATTAGATTCTGATAAAGAATAAATCGGACTATTATTTAGCGTAGTCGGGGCGTTTACTGAATCAATTGCTTCGAAGGATTTTATAAATTTCTTTACAAAAGGTAAGACTAAATTTGAAAAAATCATTCCTCTGAAATTATTGTAAGACTTATTGGGAAAATGAGTGTAATAAATATTCTTTTTAGCATAACCTCTTGAATAATCCATAAAGGTAGTATTTATAAATAAATCAGAGCCTTCTACTATTTTTTTTAATTTAATCTCATCATTCCATATTTCTATAAATTCAATTCCGGAAACGTTAACTTTCAACTTTTCAAAAATATTCGACTTGGAAACTTTTTTACCTGCGACAAATAAAACTTTATACCCTTTTCTTCTTAATGCTTGGGCCATATTACAAGCAACCACTTCGCCACCCCCTAGAGAAGACAACCATTTATCATAAATAACTGCCTTCATTTGAAATACCATCTCCCTTCCAAAAGGTTTAAATAGTTCACATCTCTTTTATTTCTATTTATCATTTTTCTTTTTCTCATTCTATTAAGAATTAAGCGGGGGGAATTCCAGATGAAATATAAAAGGACTTTAACTAACTGAATTCGTCTTATAAACTTAGGGCGATCATTATATATCTTATCCCTTTTAAACCTTTGCATTAATTCTCTTATCTTTAAAACTATTGCAAAACAACTCATCATGGAGGCTAGTACGATTTTGAAGTACTCTTGTATAAATATTTTGAAAGGAAAAATATAGAATATATGAAGAAGCCTACCTTTTTCAACATGATAAAAGAAAAAAGGAGATCCTTCTTTACTTGATAAAGCATGCAGGTGCCTGACAATTGCTTTGGGACAATAAACTGATTTATAACCTCTCATTCTAGCTCTTTCGCAAATTTCTACATCTTCATAATACATAAAAAAAGACTCATCTAAATACCCTATCTCTTTTATAATCTTGTTATTATATAAAACAGCTGCGCCACAAGCAGCATAAATTTCTTTTTCTTTGTTATATTGCCCCTTATCATATTCATAGAGCTGTCGTCCCCCAGTAACAATTGCCCCTATATCTCTTCCATAACCATCTTGAAATACCATAATTCCTGCATTCTGAATTTGGTCTAAAGAATTAAGTTTATTTAATCCTCCTGAAAGGTTAATTTTTAGATTAAATTCTATTTCTCCTTTAATTCTCTTAATTCCTATAATACTTACACAACTTTCTTGAAAACTAAGAATATTTTTTAGCATTTCCTTCTTAAGTCTTATATTTCTATTTATATTTAACGAAACACTAAATTCTATTTCTCGGTCGTTTATCGGATCATACGGAATATCAACTTGACAAAAACCGTTTTTCTTATAAAAATTTAAGAAAAACGGTTTATCTGCAGAGGAAAAATTAAGAAGGTAGGATTTTGTAAGTATTATAAATAAAAGAGAAAAAGCATTATTTAAAGCTAATCTCAGGTTCATAAACCTTTGATAAACCAAGATTTTTGAATTGACAGCAAATATTTTTGGATCTTTCTCTGCAGTCTTTATTATCTCTCTTAACCAATTCTTTTCAACAATACAGTCGTTATTTAACAAACATACATATTTTCCCAAAGATGCCTTAATTCCTATATTGTTACCACCGGAAAATCCCAAATTTTCCGATAAATAAATAGTTTTTATATTTGAATGTCTCTGTTTGAATTTATCTATAAGCTCTTTACTGTTGTCTTTAGAATCATTATCAACAACAATCACTTCATACAAATCTTTCGGAAAATTCATTCTCATCAAAGAAGCTAGCGCTTCCTTAATAATTAACTCACCATTATAGTTTAGAATAATAATCGAGCAAAGCGGCGTTCTTGCGTTTTTCATAAGCTGAGTCTTTTATCTTCAACATGCCTATTCTTTTTACCCTTATCTTTCATTTTGTATATATTCTAGATTAAACCGGACCAAAATCAATAGTGAAAACATGTTTTGTTATCTGTTAAAATGACTTGATGAAAATTGCTATTATAGGCGCAGGATTTACTGGCCTAACAGCAGGACTTCGTTTAGCACAGAAGGGTCATAGCGTATATATTTTTGAAAAAGAAGCTGCTGTGGGAGGCATGGCAAGTGGTTTGAGAGGTCCAAAATGGAGTTGGACATTAGAAAAAACCTATCACCATTGGTTTACCAATGATGACAATATACTAGCCTTAGCAAAAGAACTTAAACATAAGGTTATTATTAAAAAACCTCATACTAATATACTAGTAAATAAACGGATCCTACCGTTAGATAGCGCCTTATCGCTTTTATTTTTTCCATACGTCCCATTATTTTCCCGCATCAGAGTTGGCTTTGCGCTAGCTTATCTAAAGTTATTGAAAAATTATAAGAAGTTAGAAGATAAACTGGCATTAGAATGGATAAGGCAACAGATGGGAAACAAAGCATCAGCATCAATCTGGGAACCTCTATTCTCCGGAAAGTTTGGCATTTACAAAAATACAATTTCTCTTTCCTGGTTCTGGGCAAGGATTAAGACAAGAACAGCATATTTAGCTTATCCAGAGAAAGGATTCAACAGTTTCACGGAAGAAATTAGCAAGGAGATAGAAAACTTAGGAGGAAAAATCCTACTTAAACATGAAGTTAAATCGATTCGCTCTTTAGATAAAAATTGTATAATTAAAACAGCTCAAGGCTTATTTAAGTTTGATAAAATCATCTGTACTTCTCCTTCGCCTATCTTTACCGGTATTACACCTAATCTTCCGCAATCGTATGTTAAAAAAATAAACACAATCAAACACCTACACGCATTAAATTTGATACTAATATTGAAAAAGCCTTTTTTAAAGAATACTTACTGGTTAAACATTACCGAAAAAAATTTTCCTTTCCTAGTTCTTGTAGAGCATACAAATTTTATGGATCCAATCCATTATAATAATCAGCATATAATTTATATCGGAAATTATTTACCCGAGCATCATCCTTATTTAAAAATGACCAAAAATCAGCTTTTAAACTTATTTAGTAATTATTTACTAAAAATAAATCCCAATTTCAGAAATAATCTGATTAGTATCCACAAATTTATCAATCCCTTTGCTCAACCCGTAGTTGGATTAAAACACTCAGCGCTGGTTCCAGGATTTAAAACACCTCTCAAAAATATCTATCTTGCCAATTTAGATATGGTATATCCCTGGGACAGAGGAACAAACTATGCAGTTGATCTGGGAGAAAAAGTAGCTAAGCTCATTATTGACTAAATAACTTCTTATTCATAATATATAAGCCTTATGCTGCAAATTCCTTTAATGAATTTACCATTGCAGTATCAAAAACTCAAAAAAGAAATTGATAATTCTATTAAAGGGGTTATCGAGGAAAGCGACTTCATTTTAGGTAAGGAGCTGCATTTATTTGAAAAAGAATTTGCAGATTATTGTGACGCAAAATATTGCTTTGGCGTTTCTTCCGGTAGTACAGCCCTGGAACTTGCACTGAAAGCTATCGGGATTAAAAACGGAGACGAAGTAATTTGCCCTACCCTTACCTTTACTGCAACGGCGGCGGCAATTGTAAATATGGGTGCAATCCCCGTATTTGGAGACATCGATCCCAAAACCTACAATCTGGATTCAAATCAAATTATCAAGAAAATCACAAAAAAAACAAAAGCAATTATAGTAGTTCACCTTTACGGACAGATTACCAACATGAATGAAATCTGGGAAATAGCCAGAAAGTATAAATTAAAAATCATCGAGGATGCTGCACAAGCACACGGAGCTGCTTATAAGAATAAAAAAGTAGGCTCCTGGGGCGATGCTGCCTGTTTTAGTTTTTACCCATCAAAGAACCTCGGATGTTTTGGAGATGGAGGCGCTGTAGTTACTAACAACTCGAAAATTGCAAAAAATATTTCTTTATTAAGGGATCACGGCAGGGTTTCAAAATACAATCACAAGATAGTGGGCTATAACGGCCGGTTAGATAACTTACAAGCAGCAATACTTCGGGTAAAATTACGATATCTTGATGGCTGGAATCAGAAAAAACAGCAAATTGCCAAATATTATTCGGAGAAGCTTTCTGATATTTACATCCGCCCCTTTAAATTTCCAAATAGCAGTCACGTATATTACGTCTACACATTGCGTCACTCAAAACGCAATTTAATAATTAACCTATTAATGGAAAAAGGCATTAACTCTGCAATATATTATCCCACCCCTCTGCATTTACAACCAGCTTATTCTTATCTGAAATACCGCAAAGGAGATTTTCCTATAGCAGAAAGTATCTGTAAAGATATTTTTTCTATTCCTATTTATCCTGAATTAACTTCGGGAGAAATAAAATACATAGTTAAATCACTAAATGAAATTGCAGAAAAATTATAATATGGTTAAAGTTGCACTCGTAGGATTCGGCTACTGGGGACCAAACCTTCTTAGGAATTTATCTAAACATCCTCAAGTTGAAGTTAAATATGTTTGCGACTTGTCTTTGAACAATTTAAATAAAGCTAAATCTGATTATCCCGATATCGCTATTACTCCTGATTACAGAAAGATTATTTATGATAAGGAAGTAACCTGTGTTGTAGTTGCAGTTCCCACCATAGATCACTTTAGGGTATCCCGGGAATTTATACTTGCCGGCAAACATGTCCTTGTTGAAAAACCAATGACTTCTACGGTTAAAGAGGCTCAGGATTTGATTAAACTAGCAGCTGAGAAAAAAGTTGTTCTTTGTGTTGATCATCCATATATCTTTTCTGAGCCTGTTAAAAAAATTAAATCGTTGATGAACCGTAATAATCTTGGTAAACTTTATTACTATAATTCTATACGGTCTAACTTAGGAAGGATTGATAAATCAACTAATGTATTTGTCGACCTTGCCCCTCATGACCTTGCCATACTTGATTACCTGTTAGATAAAGAGGAACCGAAAGAGGTTTATACTGTAGGATCATCATATATCTTCCATCAACCCAAATATATCGAGCAAGGAAACTTATTTTTAAAATACAGCAATGGCTTTACGGCAAATATATACCTAAGCTGGCTCTCTCCGGTTAAAATCCGGCATATCACCATTGCAGGAAATAAAAAGATGCTTGTATGGGATGATACTGACCCTAGTACAAGATTACAAGTTTTCAACTCTCAAGTTGATATTACTAAAGGGATAACATACAAATCAGGTAAAATAATGACCCCGAAAATGGAGAATACCGAATCTCTTCTTGAAATAATCAATTCATTTATTAATGCTGTTTTATATAATAAAATTCCTTATAACGATGGTAATTTAGGTCTTAGGGTTGTTAAGATATTAAGTAGAATCAGCTGCCAAATTTCTTAATCCCATTAAAAATCCTCCATGCAGTAAAGAACTTTGAAGAACGAAACTCTTCTGACTCCCCTCTTTTTAATATATTTCCTAAAATATCATCCTGTTTGAATATTTCAGGATAACCTTCTTTCTCCCACCAATTAACAAACTCAACAAACTTGTAAAATTCCCTAAACTTAGCAAATACAAAGCCATGCATCCCATCTAAATATCCCTTTTCATCAAAGTAGCGGTACCTAAATTCGCCTTCACAATAATTGACAAGATGTTGAAATGTAATATTTCTCTGGTTAAAAAATCCCCCGTTTCCTTCTGCGGTAGCATAGCTTACAAATTTTAAAAAGAAATGCTTCAAGTTCTCGCAGTTGTAATGAATCAAAGCGTTCTCCTCCTTAGGCTCAAGCGTTAATACCCTTCCCTTAACTAATGGTAAAATATGGGCTTGCTTGATATTTTTTGGCCAAGTTAGAAAACCTTTTTTCCATATTATCGGCTGTGCGTCTGGCCAAAAACCCCCGTGTTTTATCCATTTATTAAAACGGATATTTTTTCTAGGCGCAACAACAACATCATACTGATCCTCCTCAACCACTCTTTTGAATATTTTTATCAGATTTTGTGTTAATCTTTCATCTGCATCAATAGAAATTATCCATGGTTTATTAGTTTTAGAAAATCCCCAGTTTCTATAATTATCAACAAAGCCTTTATCAGGAATATTTATTACTCTTGCTCCCAGAGACTCTGCTATTTTGACAGTTTTATCGCTGCTCGACATATCTATAACTATTACCTCTTCTGCTAACTGGTTTACTGATAAAATGCAGTTTTTGATATTTCTTTCTTCGTTTTTAGAATGAATAATCAGACTAATCCCCGTTAATATATTTTTCATTTATTCTAGTTTAATCTTATATATTGATACTTCATTATTGGTATATATATTATCTAAATATTCTTTTGATTTTAAACCATCTTTAATTGTAAAGATATAAGAAATTTTGTTTTCTTTCAGGAAATTTTCCTTATATTTTTCTGTAGAATTGCCAAAAAAGCGCTGAACTTGCCCGCTGCGAATTTGCCAACTGATAAGCAAATTAGATAATAAGCTTTCATCAGCAAAGTAAGCATTCTTTTCTGAAATTGCCATGATAAAAGGAGTTTGTGAATAATTTGAATCAAGAAGCAATATTCCATTCTCCTGAGAGGATAAAAACTCAGCTGCTTGGTAGGATTGCTGGGTTCCTTGAAAATTATACGTTGTTAAATTGCCGGTATCAGACAGGTAAAATTTACTGTAATAATATACCCCGGGCAAATAGGAAATCCAGATAAATAATATTATTATCAAAACTTGTTTCGGACCTAGTCTATGATATAAATCTGCAATAAAAACAACCAATAAAATACCTAGGCTTAAACCCGAATACCAAATAAACTGAACCGTATTCCATTTAACACCTCCCTGGGTAAAAGTAAGCGGCATTAGAATACCGATTAAAGCAACCATTGTTAACAGCAAGACTATTTCTCTCTTTCTGCTCTCTTGAATTTTGATAAAAGAAAAAAAACCAAGTAATTTTAAGCCAAGGCCTGCAGATAAAAAAATGACTATACCTTTTATATAAAGATATGTAACTCCTAGATAATTACTATTTTGAAAGTACCAATTTTTTTGTGCTTCCCAAGCAGGAGAATTTAACCTTAAAGGGTCGCTAAAAATATTTTCAATTAACCATAACGGGTTAAATGCAAATATTGCCTCTGTAACCTGGCTGCTTCTTAGAAATAAAAAGCTTAAAATAGAAGTAAAAACACAACTTAAAAAAGCAATTTTTATATAACTAAAATCCTTTTTAAAAATTCTGTAGATGCCAATAAGAAAAAGTGCCGCAATTAGTAAAATAGTGCCGTATGATTTAAAGCCTATTCCGCTGCCAATCAAAAGCGCTGCTACCAGAGAGAATTTGAGTGAGTTTATTTTTTTGTAGGATAAAAGCAGGAATAAGAAGGTAGTTATTATTATATATGAAAACGATAATTGATAGTTTACCATCCTGCTGACATAATCATTTCCAAAAAAGCTTGAAGGATTTAAATTGGGCTTAAAAATTCCAAAAATGTAATAATAAGTACTGCTTAGTGTTACCAAAAGTACCCCTGCGCTGCTTATCAATCTATTCCGGATAAATCCCTCAAGCAAAAAATAAAGCGTTGAGGCACAAATTAGGGCTAAGAAAGGTCCTATTAATTTAAAATATAAAATTAAAGTGTCTATGCCTGTAAATCTCTGTATAGTTGCAATATATATATCTGAAAAGTAATTATAGTTAACTAGTTTTTCACTGGCGAAAACAGGATTTTCCGGGGGTATAGATTTTTTGATATTATTTATAATTGCAATATGCCACGAACCATCCTCCGTAAAAACACCTTTAAGCCTTAGGCTGCCATCCGGCCTTACCCCGTTAGGAAATACAATAATGGACTGTATTAAAACACATAATATTATTGCAGATACAACAATTAGATCAGGTCTGTGCAAGATCTTTTTAGGACTAAATTGCCGTAATGAATTTTTTTTAAGCCTAAAAATGAATAATAAGGGAGGAATTGTTATCAGCAAAGGCAGCAAACTATAATTATTTGTATAACCTAAAAATAAAGCGGATATAGTTAAAACAACTATACCTATGCTTATACCAAATATCAAACTCTGAACCCACCAAAGCTTTATTTCTAAAAAATCTAAGATGATCTTTCCCAAAGGATATACAACCAGTAACTGAAAAAGAATAAAAGATAGTAAGTCAACAAAAACCATCTAAATTATTTTTCTACAAAATCCTTGTAGATCCTCTCTGCAATGCGCTTACTGCTGTTTCCATCAGGGTATGTGTGAAAAAATTGTTTCATTTTTTGTCGTTGCTTTTTATAACTATCCTCTTTAAGTTGTTTACTCAATGTCGGAATAAGTCGTAACCATGAAGTTACTTTTGGTCCGGGTGTAACTTCTTCATAAGGAAAATAAAGTTCTCTGTCCAAAGCCGTGTATCTGTCAAGATCATAATTCAAAAAAACAATCGGCTTGTCTACTAAAAGATAATCTATATAAATAGTTGAATAATCTGTTATCAAAAAATCAGTCTTTGGTAAATATGGATAGATATCTCCATCCAAATCCTGGTTAGTGACGTATATTATATTTTTTAACTTCTTCGAGCTTGACTCATGTTGATGAAACTGATGAAGTTTCACCAGAAGATAAATATTTTTCTCCTCAAGCATCTTTTGATATTGATTCAAATTATCGGTAATAATTTTTAGCATTTCTTCCCCGCCCTCTTGCCTATGGGTGGGCATATAGAAGCCAACAAAACCGCCTTTTTTATGAACATTTTCAATTACTTTAGCAATCTTACCGGTGATTTTAATTTTTTCACTAAACAACACGTCATTCCTGGGAGAGCCGGTAACGATGACTCTATCCTCGGACAGATTGAAAGATTCAATTGCCATTTTTTTAATACTCGGAGACAAGGTAGGAAAGAATGTGTAATTCTGGAAAAGTTCTAATTTATAGACCAAATGGTTAATCTTGACCGCAGTTGAATCAAATAACATTTTAGATAAACGCAGAATAATTTTTATTAAATAAGGATTTTGGATATAGGGATATATTTTTTCGTTGGTGTCTTTTTGCTTTGTATTCATTACACCTATTTTTTTTGTACCTATCCCATGCCATAACTGAATTAGTTTTTTTGAGCTAGAAATACAAAACCCGGGCAGATCTGCTGTATAACCCACGCTAAATACTGCTATTCCAGCCCGTAGGGCATACCAAATCCCTAAGGGGTTATAAAAAGAATAAGCCCTGTATCCCTTTCGTTGTAAATCCTTTACCAAGTCCTTTTTTCTACTAAGCCAGATTGCAGTTACATTAGGAAGATTTTCACTAACATATTCAAATATATACCTGCTGTTATCATTATAAGTTTCACCGAACCAGGAGCCAAAAATCCAGATCTTGTTATCAAGAGGCATTCTTATTGCAATCCAAAATAAGAAAACATGAACCAGTTCCATCCAAAATAGATAAATATCCTGAAAAATACCACGATTCATGACAAAAGCATTTTAACAAAGGAGATTAGAAAATACTATAAAGCATCTCTCCTAGTTCCATGGCCGATGGAATTTTTGGAGAATTTTTAGCACGGTCAGGATCAAATCCTTCGCTGACTATAATATCTATTCCTTCCTTAGGAATCCCCAATTCTGATAATTTAGTTTTAAGGTCAATTTCGATCATTAGGTTTCTTATTTTTTCTGCAGCATCCTTCTCGTCTTTTGCGCCTATTGCTCCCAGTAGTTTCTTGCGCCTATTAGCTTCTAAAACAGGGAATACATATTCAATAAATAAGGGAAGAGTAATCGAGGTTGCCTGACCATGCGCTATATCCCAATGAGATGTAATCGGGTATGAAACAGCATGGCAAATAGTAGTTGCTGTATTGGAAAATGCCAAACCTCCGGTTAAAGATCCCCAAGCCATGCTATCTCGGGACTGCTGATCAGGATTGTTAACTGCCTTCTCTAAGGATGTAAGTATTGTTTGTATTGATTCTAAAGCATATTTGTCTGAAACTGCGTTATGTTTAACATTCCAATACGCCTCTATGGCTTGGCATAACGCATCAATACCTGCAGTTGCCGTGATATATTTAGGACAATCATCTGTCAAAGCCGGATCAACAATGGCAATATCCGGAAACATAAATTCCGGTGATGAAAGGGAATATTTAATTTTTCCCCAAACAACCGACCAAGGAGTCACTTCGCTGCCGGTTCCTGACGTTGTAGGAACAGCTATGCAAAAAATACCTTTATTGTGTAAGCTTCTGGTTGGATTAATTAAATAATCTGCTGCCATCCCTCCATTTGTCGCCAGTGCAGCGGCAACTTTTGCGCTATCCAAAATCGCCCCGCCCCCTATTCCGATGACTCCATCATACCCCTTAGTCTGGACATACCTTACCAAACTATCAACTTCTTCAAATGAAGATTTTTTGATTCTTTCAGGATATAATTCCACTTTCCTTCTATTATTAAACTTGTCCCTCAAACCATTAAATGAATCTGACTCATAAAAATGTGATCCTGCAACAAGAAGAAGCTTCAAACGGACACTTTTGTTGACTAATTCAGCTAAAATACTTATCGTCCCTCTTCCAAAATAAACCTCTGTCGGCATTTTATAATCATGTTGAACTTTAGGTAGAATAGTTTTTATCATCATCACTTAAGATTTTCCATAAAACGTTCTGTAACCTGTGGACATGTATACTTATCTGATACTCGTGTGCCTACATTTCCACCCTGTTTAACATAAATATGAAGAAATGACGGAGTATTGGCTCCGAGAACTTTTTTTACTGCTTGTTCAAGACCAACTTGCGTATTTACATCGAGGTACTTACCAAATCTAAAAGCTTTTGCAAATGATTTAAAATCGACATTTTGAGAAGGAGAGGATTGCCCGCCGGTACTTTCATATACCCCATTATCAAACATAATATAAATTAAATTTTTGTGTATTTGAGGATCAAGAGATGCGAAAGCTCCAGCGTGCATAATTGCTCCACCATCCCCATCAAGTATGATAACTTTCTTATCCGGATTAGTGCGCGCTACTCCAAGACCTATTCCAAAAACATGCCCCATAGACCCCATTGTATAAAAATCCGATGTATCCTTTACGTTAAACGAATCCCTAGTGGGAAATCCTGTTCCTGACAAAAATATAACTTTACCATTTGTTTTTCGCTTAATTATAGAAATTGCATCAAACCTTGTCATTTCAAGAGGACTTTCTTCCTCTGTCTCTTTTTCGTATGGTTCAAATATTCCTTTTCTGATTACTAAAACAACGGGTTTTTTTGTTTCTCTTGCCTTTTTTGCCAAAGAACTAACCTGTTCCTTGTACATCACTCCATCAGCAATTTTGTAGGGAATTTCAAATGTTTCAAGATATTTTAAAAGATTCTCTCCCGTAATATCATGCTCGGGAGCATCTTTACCTGCTCCCCCCTCACCGCGCCAGGTCACCATCATAAAAACAGGTATTTCATAGATTTTATGTAAAGAGGTCAGCGCATTTAAAGTATTCATTAATCCTGAATTCTGTATTGCAACTACCGGAATTCTTCCGCTTCCCATATACTCTCCTGCTGCTTCTGCCATAGCAATGGCTTCATTTGCAGGATTTATTACGGGGATCTCTTTGCTATCCCAAAGATATCCGAGAAAATCCTTAAGGAAGGAACAGGGCACCTCCACTACAGGACCTAGGTTATTTTTAATAAGCTGAGTTGTAAAATCACTGGGATGGATCATGAATGACTTGGAATAAGCTTGATAGCTTCCTCTATTGGTAAACATAATTTATCTGCCTCTAGAGCGCGTCCGTTTTTTAATATTAATTCAGCAACCTTCTTCATTGCAGGATATGCACTTCTTATTAGCTGGTTTGCATAAATAACCATCCTGACGCCATGCTTTATAAATTCTTCTTCTCTGACACCGCTAAACGTAGATGGTACCACAACCAAAGGTACTTTGTATTCAAATTTATTGTATTCCCTGCAAAAATTAAATATATCAACAGGTGTCTTCTCTTTACTGTGTATTAAGATTCCATCTGCCCCTGCCTCAATATAAGCCTTTGCCCGTTTTAATGCATCATTTAGGCCTTTCTTTAAAATTAAGCTCTCAATACGAGCTATTATCATAAAATCTGTTTCAACCTGCGCTTTCTTTCCTTTATTAATTTTTTCGCAAAAATTTTCAATTGAATCTTGTGTCTGTGAAACGGCAGTACCAAAAAGAGAATTTCTTTTAATTCCAACTTTATCTTCAATAATTACTGCCGATATTCCTAATCTCTCTAAGGATTTAACTGTAAAAACAAAATGCTCCGGCAATCCACCGCTATCCCCATCAACAATCAAAGGTTTTGTTGTAACTTCCAATATTTGTTCTATTGTTTGAAGACGATTGGTCACATCAACAGCTGAAGTATCAGGTTTTCCTTTTGAAGTGGAATCTGTCAAGCTACTCTCCCACATACCATCGAATTCCAAAGTTTGATGACCGTTTACTACTTTAACTTTTTCAGCAATAAGCCCAGTTAATCCGTTATGGGCTTCAATAATCCTAACTATCGGTTTTATATCCAAAATCCGGCGAAACCGTTTTATCCTGTAAGCAGGACTTACCCCTACACTATCTGAACTACTTATAAGAGCAGTGGAAGAAATATCTTGTGTATATTTTGGTTCAATCAGTTTGCCTCCCCATTCCTTTAAGGCTTTTATTACCCTTTCCCTTGTCTCTCGCTGTACACCAGTTTTCCAATCATCTCCATGAACCACAAAATCCGGTTTTATCAACTGAAGATTTGCAACATAATCAAGGGTTTTTTGAGGTACGACCTTATAAACACCAGCTAGGTTTTCAATTACTTGTTTACGTTGTTCAAAAGTCAAAAGAGGAACCCTCTTATAGCTGGCTATCGCTTCATCAGTCAATAACCCTATAACTAGCTTACCTAGCTTTCTTGCTGTTGTGATAATATTTATATGACCATGATGTATAAGATCTGCAGACATTCCCACATACACAATCTTTTCATTATCAGACTTAAATTTCATATTTTCGTTTCAATTGTATAGTCTTTTAAAACTTTTAGCAATTACTCGGGAAAAGATTGCGTTGACTTTTAAACCCAAATCATTTAATTTTAAAAGGTAGAAAATAATAAATTCAACTCTTTTATGGTTAAAAGTTTCTTGCTGCCATTCCTAAAGTATAAGTTCTTACTTCAACAACTCACCTTAAGGGAGATTAAAGCAAGGTACAAACAGTCTATTTTAGGCTACGTTTGGATACTAATTAATCCACTCATCCAACTTTTAGTCTATTCATTTGTATTTTCCGTAATTTTTAGATTTCCTACAGGAGGCATTCCCTATTCTGTTTTCTTGCTGATCGGCCTTCTTCCATGGATTTATCTTCAACTCACTCTCTCTGCATCTACCTTGGTTTTGGTGGATAATTCAAATTTACTGAAAAAAGTATATTTTCCCAGGGAAATACTTACTTATTCTGTAATATTTTCAAAACTTGTTGATTTTCTGCTAGCTTCCTTAATCCTGATCATCTTTATGATTCTTTATCAATTACCATTTGAGTTAACAATTATTTTTGTTATTCCCATATTTTTTATCCAAATAATCCTTATGTGTGGACTGGCTTTTTTTCTCTCCGCATCAAATCTATTCTACAGGGACATCCAATATGTTGCTAATCTGGCATTACTCATGTGGATGTATTTAACACCTGTTGTCTATCCTCTATCATTAATTCCCAATCACCTGGTATGGATTTATAAACTCAATCCTATGGTTGGAATTATCGAGGGTTACAGATCGGCAGTGTTTAATAAACCCTTTGATAGTGGAATAATTTTATGGTCTGCCATAATCTCCTTTATAATATTTATTTTTGGGTTTTGGATGTTTAAAAAAAGCGAGAAGGTTTTTGCAGATATAGTCTAAAACTATGGAAAATCCCCCATCAATTATATTTAAAAATGTTACTAAGCAATTTTTATTGCAGGATGATAAAACTTTTAAAGAAGCTCTTCCTTCTCTTATTCTGGGCAAACCCTGGGCAAAAGAATTTACAGCTTTATCCAATATATCTTTTGAAATTAATAAAGGAGAAACAGTAGGCATCATCGGAAAAAATGGCGCCGGGAAATCCACTCTCTTAAAATTAATTGCCGGCGTTACCTCACCCACTAATGGAGAGGTTATTGTAGATGGTAAGGTAGCACCTTTAATCGAGTTGGGAGCCGGGTTTCATCATGAATTAACAGGGTACGAAAACATTTTTTTAAATGGAGCTATTTTGGGGTTACATAAGAAGGAGATTGAAATGGTTGTTGATAAAATTATAGAGTTTAGCGAACTAAAGGATTTCATTCATGCTCCTGTAAAAAGATATTCCTCAGGAATGTACATGCGATTGGCCTTTGCCATAGCCATACACGTTGATGCTCCAATTGTGCTGATTGATGAAGTATTGTCGGTTGGTGATGCCGAATTCCAAAGGAAATGTATACAGTATCTAAAGAAAGTCAAACAGGAGAAAAATAAAACCATTGTTTTTGTTAGCCATAGCGAACAATCAGTAAAAAATTTCTGCGAAAGAATAATATTACTTGATCACGGAAAAATATTAGCTGATGGTTCACCCATAGAAGTATTCAATAAATACCATCATGTTCTCTCGCCAAAAAGTTAGTTTGATTCTGTCTGTTATTTTTCATTTAATGCCTTTTTTAATTTAAATCCGGTAAAAATAAGCATCACCAGATTCAAGCTTAAAGGAATTAATACCCATTGTTTAGGGATATCCCAATGATATAAGTTTCTAATCCACCAAAAATCCGGCAATCTTTCAAACATCTGCGAATGAAGACTCCAAAATCTCCAAGGATCTTCATTAGTTCCTCCCCAATTTTGGTAAATTATCCCTGTCATCTTTGGTCCGAGTGGCGAGACATATGGAATATCAAGACTTTCCATATTTTGCCTCTGGTTGTTAATTTCAAAAAACTGAAATCCTAGAATCTGTTTGTGTAAATCCACCACTACGGATTTATCATAGCTCACCTCAATCATTAAATTATTATCTTTTGGTTTCAGGATCCTATTTTTTACCGGAATTTTTATTTGTTCCCTTTGTCTATTAGTTAAAATAATAGGCGAATCCAGTAAAGGCTGATTATTCAACACAAACTGTAGTTTTGCTGATTCAGAAGATTCCGATATAGGATGATTAATTAATCCAAGAGTCAATTCTTTTACCGGATTACTCTCATTATTATCAAAAGATATATATCCTTTACCCTCTATCTCTCTCCATCTTTCCGGGCCAACGTTAAAGGGAAGCTCTATGCCATCATAGAAACGCACGTTATATATCCCATGGTCAAAAGTTTTAGGAAAGTTTTGAGTTAACTTTACTAAATTTTTTGTCATTTGTAACAGGGGAGAATAACGGGGAAGCAGGTTAGAATAAACTCCGGGCGTATACTCTGTACCATTAGCATAGAACTTTACTAAATTATGGAACTTTGTTTGATATGGAATTAGGATTCCTAATATTTCAATATAAAACCCTATTACTGCTAAAGGTAAAAAAATTAATAGCTTCTGATATTTTGTAAGTTTGGTATAAATATAACCAACAATTAGCAAACCAAAAGGAATTAAAGGCAGTAAATACCTGGGTCCCCAACTTGACTCGCCATGCCAATATGCAGCTATGCCCTGATCAGGACCGCCGACGCTATGCTGCGTAGCATAAAACAGAACATATATTACCGATAAAACAATAAAAACTACAACCTCCGGTAAAATTATTTTTTTAATTTTGTAAAAGAAAAATATAATTAGTAAAAGTAACGGGGAATATAAAAAAATGCTTCTCCCCGGAGAAAAGAGCTGACCGTATAATCCTTCAAAGAAAACTGATATTGGTAGATGTAATATGGGACTTATACCAGCTTTTGCTACAGATAAGGGATTTGCTAAATCACGAGTAGGTACCGCCCGAAGGCCCTCAAACCAAAAATAAATTATGATAAAAGGCAAAAACCCCAAGAAAAAAATTAGTAATTTGGTAGTTATATATTTAACCTGCTTTAATAACAAGTTTGGCCGGGTTAGTAAATTAATTCTAAATTTTGCAAGGAATACAAAATATAAAAATAAAGGTATTATTGCTAAAATAAAAGTCTGATTATAAGTTATACTGGCAATTCCAAAGCTGGCTCCTGCAAAAATCAGTGATAAGATTTTCTTTGTCCGGAAAAATCTCTTAACCAAAAAGAATGAAAGAAAAAGAAAAGAAATAAACATCATCTGGGCAAAGGAATGCTTGGTATACACCCACAGATTAGTTGCGAAGATAGAAATAAGGCTCATAAATATGGCATGCTTTTTGGTAAGCCCAAGCTCTACAAAATATAAGAGTAAAGTTATCCCTAATAAGGCCCCAAAAAAAGCATTTGTAAAACTGGCGGTAAGGAGCATCAACCAATCATTCTCCAAAGGAAAGTGTACAGCAGGAGATATTCCGTAAATCTTATATACTAAATTTGTTAAAAAAACCGCCGGGACTAAAGCAATAGAATAGCCTAAACCTGTGAAGCTATATTGTTTTCCATCTTTCCCTACTATAACGGGCATGTAGATATTTACCCTTGTATTTTCCCCAGTCATAGAATTAAATTCATCAGGTGGTCCTGTCGGTTCACCTGTGTAATAGATATTTCTGGCAACAGCTAAATACTGAAGTCCATCTAAAGAGTCAAGTATCCCAGAAGAAAATATTGTTAGTAGAGAAAAAACGGAAAGAAAATAATAT
The DNA here is from genome assembly GCA_964500725.1 of uncultured Gammaproteobacteria bacterium. Taxonomy (GTDB): domain Bacteria; phylum Patescibacteriota; class Microgenomatia; order Daviesbacterales; family UBA10151; genus UBA10151. Next base: position 184,821 of record CAZCNP010000002.1, on the reverse strand, counting down.
ATGAGGAATTTCTTCATTCCAGAAATTATATTACGATTACAAATCATAATACAATATATAATTCGTCCTAACATTATAGCTTAGACAGATTAATTGTGTTAATGATTATGTTAATATATGAAGGATTATGGAAGGATTGTTAAAAAAATTTCTTGACCTGGGTTTGATTAATAAAACTGATAAAATCCTTGTGATCTGCGGTAATATCAATGACAGTATAAGATTAAAAAATCTACAATTTAATAACTATCTGATTACTTCTATTGACAAAAAAGCTCCTGGTATTAAACATTATCAACAGGCAGATGCTCACCAACTCCCTTTTGCTGATTGTTCTTTTGACTTAGTAATAGTCAGTAGAGGGTTACACCACTGTGATTCACCACATCAGGCTCTCAATGAAATGTATCGAGTGTCCAGAAAAACTATTATAGTTAACGAATCTCAGGATTCTATTCTAGTCCGTCTATTAGTTAAACTGGGAATTACTTTGGAGTATGAAACCTTTTGTATAGATTACAAGGAGGGAGGATTAAATGGTTCAGCTATACCAAATTTCATTTATCGTTGGACTAAAAGAGAAGTCAGAAAAACCATTAACAGCTTCGATCCAACCAGACAACATAATATTCTTTTTTTCAGCGAGTTCCTTTTTTATCAGGAATTTTTATCTCCGGATCATGCTTGGAAGAAAAAATCTAAAGTGAAATTGTTGAATAGAAATCTCCTACAATTTTTTTTCAATTCCATGGTATTTATACTTAACTTAATATTTAAAAATCAAGGAAATGATTTTACGTTTATTATACGAAAAGATAAGTCTCTGCCCCAGCCTTGGATTAATAATGAAAAACGGTCTTTAGCTCTACTTGGAAGAGCTAAAAGTTCTAAAGGTTCATCTTTTGCCAAAAAACATTAGAATAACCTTTTTATCATACATTTTTAGAAAGTATCCAATAAGAGCATATAGTAGTGTATACAATAAGCCATACGTTATAAACTCAAACCATGTATGCGGATCTATCCTAGTAAATCTTACCAATATATACAAAGCTAAAGAAAATACTGAAATCTTGAAATAAAATAAGTAAGGGATCTTAAAACTTATCAATTTATTTATTGCCTTTAAAAACATAACACTGAGTGTCAAGCCCAATAAAGTATTTGTTATTACAACTCCATAAATACCAAATTTCCAAATAAAGACTGCATTGAGAACAACATAAAAAATACCGGTTAGTGCCAGTAATTTTAGTCTTTCTCTGATTCTTCCGGTTCCGATAAGAATTGTTCCTAAGATTATAGATAAAAGTAACCCAATGCAACCTACGGCTATAATCATTAAAGGAGCCTCTGTCAATCCGGACCATTTTGTACCAAAAATTAAAGCTACTATTGATGAAGGAAACATTATTACAAATAGGGCAAAATATATCCCCGCAAAAGGAACGGCCTCCAAAACTTTATTAACAAGATACGTTAACTTATCTTTTTCCCCTTCCATCAGATCTGAAACCAAAGGCAACAATAAATTATTTAGCGGATTTAACAGCATTATGGAAACCGAAGCAATTGGATAAATTATATTGTAAATGCCTGCTTCGCGAACCCCCTTAAAAAGAGTTAGAAAAAAGGTATCAGTTAAAATTACAAAAGAATATACCATAGACTCTAAAAATGACGGAAGAGCAAATGACCACAAGGTCTTTAGTATCTTACCCTCCCAAACAACTTTATTTTCTGTCAGGAAGGAGTGCTTCCTATAAAGCAGAAAAATAAAAATTACTGCCGTAACTACATGTGCCAATGTCCAAGCTATTGCATAAAATAGAACATTTGGGAAATCGGACAGAAAAAATATTAGGGCAAAAACAAATATAAAAATCCACTTTAATAGATTAATTGCTGAATAATACTTTTCTTTCTGCAAACCGGCATATATCTGTGATAAACCGGTCAATACCGTGGAAGAAATTAAATAAATACAAAATATATATATAAGATTTTCTGCACGCTCCATTTTCAAGTAATTTTTCGCCAAAAAGGGGGCTATGATTACTAAAGCAACTGAAACTACAATCGACATTGCTAAGGAAACTGTCATACCATGCACAAAAATATTCCAGGCCTTTGAGTAATCTTTTAGTTTAATGTATTTAGGTAAAAGATAAATAATTGCATAACCGAAACCTAAATCAATATATATTGAGGCCATAGCAAATAAACTTAGGGTTGCATAAAACAATCCATAATTTTCAATTGTTAAGGAATGAGAAAATAATACCCTTACGAGATAAGCAAAAAGAGATCCAAAAAAAGCCATCACAAAAACGATAATGCTACCTTTTATAACCCTCTCTTTTAATGATTTGGGATTTCCCATTTTCTTAGTATAACTAACTAAATAGTGATTATCTATAGCTTGAAACGGGATTTATGGTATAGTATTTCCATGTTAAAGAAAATTTGTATAATTGGAGCAGGAAATATCGGCAGAAGGCATTTACAAGCCTTAGCAGACATTAAAGAATCGCTTTCTATTGAAGTAATTGATCCTTCCGAAAATTCATTAAAAGAAGCCAAGAAAACTTACGATCAGATCCAAACTCATAACAGACACCAGCTAAGTTACTTGTTAGATATAAAAGAAATTTCTAATATGCTAGACATAGCAATCATAGCCACAACTGCAGACGTACGGGGGGCTGTTACAAAGCAGTTGTTAAGTTTATCAAAAGTGAAATATATAATTTTTGAAAAACTGCTTTTCCAAAAATATCAGGATTATAATGACATAAAAAATTTGCTCGCTGCAAAAGAATGTGAAGCCTGGGTAAATTGCAATATGCGGACCACTCCTTTTTATGCAGATTTAAAAAAACACTTTAATAATAATCCTCTTACTTATATTGTAAACTCCAGTCAACAGGGTCTGGCCACTAACTCTATACACTACATTGATCATATGGCCTACTTAACTAATTGTTATGATTTTACTTTGGATACCAGCTGCTTGGACACCCTACCAATTGAAAGTAAAAGAAAAGGGTTTCTGGAATTAACTGGTACTTTAAATGTTTATTTTAAAAATGGCAGTTCAGGATCTTTTACTAATTATCCGAACGGTAATGTTCCTTTTACTATTGAGATTTTATCCCAAACATACCGCTGTTTAATAAGAGCTGATGAAAATAAATCATTTATTTCCAGTTCTGAAACAAACTGGAAATGGAATTTGGAGAAAACCCCAATTTTATATCAGAGCCAGATGACAAACCTGGTAGTTTCCGACCTCTTGAAAAACGGTTCTTGTAAATTAACTCCTTTTGCCGTATCGATAAAAATGCATCTGGATATTTTAAACCCGCTCCTGAAATTTCTTAATAAGAATAGCCAAAAAAAATATAAACTTTATCCTTTTACATAATTATGAAAAAGTCTAAGATTCTCCTTTTCGGAACAGGTTGGATGGCTTATGAATTTTTTAAAGTATTAAAATCCCAAAATCATGATATTTTAGTAATAGGAAGAGGTGAAAAATCGGCAAGGATTTTTAGGGAAAAGTCAGGAATCTCACCTATCTCAGGAGGGGCAAAATCATTTCTCTCCAAGGGAGATTATAAAGACTGGAAAGCTATAGTGGCAGTAACAGGCGATCAATTGGGGGAAGTATGCATTTCCCTGATAAGACACGGCATCAAATCCATATTGCTTGAAAAACCAGGCGGGCTTAATAAAGCGGAGATTGAACTGGTTAGGGATGAATCGCAAAAAAAATCGGCTCAGGTTTTTCTTGGTTACAATCGCAGATTTTATTCATCTGTTACGAAGGCCCGCCAAATTATCCACAAAGACGGTGGAGTTTTATCTTTTCATTTTGACTTTACCGAAGTATCTGCAACTATAGCTGCTCTTCCTTTCTCAAAAGAAATAAAAGAACAATGGATATTGCATAATTCTTCTCATGTTATGGATCTTGCTTTCTTTTTGGCAGGAAGTCCACAGACTCTAACTGCAAATACTTATGCTTCTCTTCCGTGGCACCCCGGTGGAGCAATTTTTACCGGTTTTGGAACAACAAATCAAAAAACTCCTTTTACTTATCATGCAAATTGGCTTGCGCCCGGAAGATGGGGAATTGAATTAATGATGAAAAATCACCGTTTGATTTTCCGCCCCTTGGAAAAACTGCAGACTCAAAAACACGGCAGCTTTAATATTACAGATATTGACTTAAATGATAAATTGGATACGGAATTTAAAGCAGGATTGTTTAAGGAAGTAGCGTCATTTCTAACGGATAAAAAAACCCTCTGTACAATAAATGAACACTGCCGAAATCTTGTTTGGTATGACAAAATTCTGAAAGGAAGATGAAAATTGAATGAATTACAAAAAATTTGTAAGAAGATCTCTTTTTTTTGTAAACAGAAATCCTGTTAGTAAATTTAACTATAATACACAGATTGCAAGGAGATCTAATTTAGATTTAACAGATATTGAACCTTTATCAAAAAAAATTAACCTCTTTTCCCCATTCACAAATGAGATTAACAAACCTAACGACTGGTATGGACACGCCAAGGTTTTTAAGAAATTCCTCGGCCTTGCTGATGAATACCAGTTTAAATTCATAATTGAACATGGGCTTCATTTAACTGATAAAATTTTTAATATCGAATTCGAATCCGGCCTTCCTTCCTGTATTACCCACAGCAAATTTAGGAAGGGAGTAATTGAAAAATATGGCAAAAGATCTTTTGATATCGGACCTTTTATACACTATGCTGAAAGCTTTTACACAAAAGAAAAAATTGCCTCAGAAAGAAAACGTTTAGGAAAAAATATTATCTTATTCCCGGGACATTCTGTAAATTATTTAATTATTAAACACGATAAAAACTGGTTTTTAAACAAAGTCAAAGAGATTTCAAAAGGTTATAAAAGTATTAGAGTGTGCCTGTATTGGACTGACATTCTATTGGGCTTTCATAAATATTATCAAAGACTTGGTTTTGAATGCGTTACAGCCGGACATATTCTTGATCCCTTGTTCCTGCCCCGCCTTAAAAGCATAATAGAGGTTTCCGATCTCTCGATATCAAATGATGCCGGAACGCATGTGAGTTATTGCGTTTATTTGAATAAACCTCATATTATTTTTTATAAATTTCCAAAATTCAGAGCAAACAAAGAGTGGTCAAACTTTGCCCAGGACTATTTTTCTTCAAAACCATACAATGATATTATCAAAGCTTTTTCTGAGGTTAATTTTAAAATTAACAAGAAACAAAAAGAAGTAGCGGATGAATACTTCGGTCTAAATGCTATTAAAACGAAAGAGGAATTTAAAAAAATCGTCGGTTTGACTGAGAAAATTTACTAGAAATAATTTTTCTGATAACCTCCAGAGATTTTTTTGTATTTTCATTCTTATTAAAATCCGTTTCATTTACCTCAATAACAATTTTAATTTTATTATCCAAACCCCAGGTTAATAATTCATTTATCTCTTTACCTGAAATCTCACCCTCATCCAAACTAACTCCCTCATAAAATATTTCTTCTTTTCCGTATATATCTTTATACTTGTAGCTCCCTCTGGAATTATTTACATGCCAAACATCTCCTTTTTCTGTATCATTGCAGATTAAATCTACAAAACTTTTAAAACTCTTTGCAAGCTCAATATCTGTCTGATAAATCATATATTTTTTAATAACTTTCTCTTTGTCCTTCAGTTTGCCTAAATTTTTAAGTGTCGAGAGCGCGATATAAGAATGGCTCCAATCAATCACAATTGAATAACCAGCTTTCCTTAACATTGAAATTTCATCTCTCCAAAAAAATAAAGGCCATGGATTACCTAGATCAGGCCAATAACATTTATAATCATGCAAATAATTATTCTGTTCTGCTGCAATATCCCCAAATTCAGGGATTGGCGTAGTTTCAACAGCTAAAGTTACTTTTTTAGAATTAGCATAATCTGAAAGATCCTTTAAGTTTTCGTACACTTTTAAAAACTGATTGTCCCAGTATTGTTTATCATTCCTCCAAAGGGAAGGGGGGATTAAAGTATTTAAATGAAAAGTTAAAAGCTTTCCCCAATCAGAATTTATTTCCTCCTGGATTGAAAAACAAAGATCTATAGATTTTTTTACATACTTCATCGACCAATCACTATTGTCCAAAAAGTTTAGTCTTTTTTTTCCGGAAAGCGGTTTATTCGGATGCATAAAAAATATTTTCAGCTGTTTTTGTTCTTTTGCAAATATTTTAAGATTACTAAGTACCTTTTTTATCGCCTTTTCTTCTAAATCTTCTTGTGACAAAAGTAAGAGCATAAGTCCTGTTTTAGTTTTCAGGCTGTTTAAATCTTGTAGAAGCTGAATTCTTTTCCTTAAGTCATGATTTGATCTTCCGATAGAAGGAAGGTAGATTTCGGAATGTATGTTTTCTGATGATTGAGAAGTCATAGGTGTTATAATTCTATAATTATATTACATGATTCTAAGTCAAAATGTTTTGGATATTCAAAAGAAAAAAAATAGATATCTCTTCAAAAACAAAGGTATCTTAAGCGCCTGGAATTTCCAATTGGAGATCGGTGATGAAAAAGCAAGCTATCTAATTAAAAATCTTGAAAGGAGTGATCTGGAAGCTTTACTCAAATTCAAAGATATTCTAAGTAAAAAAAGCAGGGACTTATTTTGTCCTTATCCTTGGGATGATAAAAAAAAACTAATAACTGCTTTACTCTTTGCAATTGAAAAAGAAGAAAAAAAGATAGATGCCTCATTTGTTATTAAAAAGGGTGAAGATATCATCGGGCATTTCTTTTTATGGAAAATCAATAACAAAAATTTTCAAAAAAATGTTCTTCGGGTCTCAGAAATGGGGCTGGCTATTGCCGATAAATATCAAAACCTGGGACTCGGAAGTATAGCGATAAAAATCCTGCAGACAATTGCAGCATATTATAAAAATGATGCTGTCGAACTAACAACAGATCTGAAAAATAAGGCCGGTTTGCAGGTTTATACGAATAACGGTTTTAAATATATTGATGTAATCAGAAATCCTTTAGAAATAGACGTAACTGAAATCGAAAATCCGGATGTAAAAGTAAAAAAATTTCGTAAAGAAAAACAAATGATTTATATCATAAATAAAATTAAAAGGAAAATGGCCTTAAAATATTTACTGGAAAAAAGGGGAAAAATGGAGCTTTACTATCAACAATTAAAATTGTTAGAATTCAATGGTTATAAATAGTATGAATTTTGACAAACAGATTAAAATTGGTAGATTCGAAATTTCCCGGGATTCAGAGGTTTTTATTATTGCAGAAGCAGGGGTAAATCATAACGGAGATATTAACCTTGCTAAAAAACTGATTGATAAAGCTTCTGAAGCAGGTGTAAATGCAGTTAAATTCCAGGCATTTAAAACTGAAAGTTTGATATTGGAAAACGTTTCTAAAGCTAATTATCAAAAAAGAACAGGCAAAGCCGAGTCTCAATTCCAAATGTTAAAGAAGCTGGAGTTAAACAAACAACAAAACATAGAACTGAAGAAATACTGTGACGGAAAAGGAATTATCTTTTTGACTACCCCTTTCGATGAAGACAGCCTGGAAGAATTAGATGATTTAAATTTGTCTGCTTATAAGATTTCATCTACTGACACCACTAATATTCCTTACTTAATAAAAGTCGCTAAAAAAAATAAACCGATTATATTATCAACCGGAATGAGTTTTCTCTCAGAAATAAAAACAGCACTTACTGAAATTTCTAAATTTAATAAAGCAGTATTATTACTTCACTGTACTTCTGATTACCCCGTCAAAGATGATGAAATGAATCTTAATGTTTTGACATTATTTCAGCAAAAATTCAATATTCTCACTGGTTATTCTGATCACTCAATCTATCTTGGAGCGGCTCCTTATGCAGTTGCCATGGGAGCAAAGGTAATAGAAAAGCACTTCACTCTTGATAAGTCAATGCCGGGGCCGGATCATAAAGCTTCTCTTTCTCCTATTGAACTTAAAAAACTTGTTACAGAGATAAGAAGGGTTGAAAAATTCATGGGTAGGAGTGAAAAATCTCCCACTGCCTCTGAGATAGAAAATAGAAAAATGATGCAAAAGTGCCTAGTTGCCTTATGTCCAATTGCAAAAGGAGAATTAATGAGCGAAAAGAATATTATAGCCAAAAGAACAGGCGGCATAGGCATATCTCCTATCCGCTTCAGATCTGTTTTCAATCATAAAGCAAGAAAAGATTTTGAGAAGAACCAGATTATAGAACTATGAAAAGAAATTCTGATCCCCTGCTATGTAATATAGAAAACACTTTGTTTGATGCGCTACAGGTTATAAAGAATAACGGCAAAGGCGTAACATTCATTATTGATAACAATAATAAACTCTGCGGCATATTAACTGATGGCGATATCAGAAAATTGATTATAAAGAAAACTACATTAGAAGCTCCTGTTAAAGAAATTATGAATAAACGCTTCACATACGCAACAATTAATGATGACCCGAAAAAAATAATCGGGATGACAAACGAAAAAATCAGAATCATTCCTATAGTAGATGAAAACTTCATTTATCAAAAGTTCTATGAACTTGATAACCGAATTTTTATACCTGTTGCAAGTCCTGAGCTGGGGGGTAATGAACTCAAATACCTCATTGATGCCTTTATTTCCTCATGGATATCCAGCCGTGGAACTTATATTACAGAATTCGAAGAAAAATTTGCTGATTTTTGTGAATGTAAATACGGCATTGCCGTTTCCAATGGCACAGCAGCTCTTCATTTGGCATTAACTGCTCTGGGAATAAAAGCAGGAGATGAAGTAATAGTACCCGACTTAACTTTTGCAGCCACAATCAATTGTGTTCTTTATACAAATGCTACACCTGTTATTGTTGATATTAATTCTGCCTGTTGGTGTATCGATCCGAAAGAAATAGAAAAAGCTATTACCAAAAAAACAAAAGCTATTATTGTTGTTCATCTTTACGGCCAACCCTGTGAAATGAACAAAATTATGAAAATTGCAAAAAAACACAAACTTTATGTTATTGAAGATTGCGCAGAAGCACACGGGGCAACCTACGCCGGGAAAAAGGTGGGATCAATCGGCCATATAGGATGTTTTTCTTTTTATGGAAATAAAGTTATTACTACAGGCGAGGGAGGGATGTGTACAACTAATTCTAAAGCATTAGCCAAAAAAATAAGAATTCTAAGAGATCACGGAATGAGTACCAAAAAAAGATACTGGCATGATATGGTGGGCTATAATTACAGAATGACAAATTTGCAGGCGGCAATAGGACTGGCACAAATAGAAAGAGTTGGGGACATACTTTCAAACCGGCAAAAAATAGAAGATAAATACCGTAGAGCCTTAAAAGGAGTTAAAGGAATAGAATTTCAGACAGATAATCTTGTTAAAAGAAAAAAAATTACATGGTTAGTTTCAGCCCTTGTAAATGAAAGGGGAAGAGATTCTTTGTTAAAAAGGTTAAAAAATAAAAAAGTAGACTCAAGACCCTTCTTTTATCCACTGGGAAATATGGAGATTTATAAACAATATGTTTTTTCAAACACAAACAGTAAAGAAATTTCAGCAAGAGGCTTGAACTTTCCCACTAATTCAAGCGTTGACGAAGAAACCCTGAAAATTATTAGAAAAATATTATTAAAAAGAAAAAAATGAAAAAAGGAAAAGTTTTTGTTGTATTTTGTATTGATACCGAGGGACCCCTAAAAGATCCAAATTACAAAGGCATTACTCATTTCCTCGAGAATTGGAAAGATATAGATAAAGAATTCCTTTCAAAAATGTTTTCTCAAAAACTACGTTTTTCTTTCCCTGATAGTAAAAACGGGTCTGCAATCTTTACATGGTTCATGCTCAATTGGACAGGTTTTAGAACAAATCCTGTTTCTCATGATTTTGGTTACCATAAAGTTTTCGATCATTACAAAAAAAAATGGGGTGCAAAGCTTAAAGAATATGGTGATGAAATTGCATGGCATTACCACCACCCTTCTTTGTCAGGAATCGGAAATGAGTGGGGTTTAAACTGGTTTGAAAACCGTGAATATGAAAATGTATTATGCCGTCTCGTGATTGACCGTGAATTTTTCCCTCTTTCCTATAGATCCGGCGGAACTATAGAAGATGACACGCAATCAAACTGGCTTGAACAATGGATTCCTTTTGATTATTCAAACAGAAATTGCAAAGATTTAAATTGGGAAAAAGAAGAAGCAGATGGTAGAAAAATAAAAGATATCTTAAGTTGGAAAAAAGCCCCCCCCGGTTTCACTTTCTATCATCCATCTGCTGCTGATCATACTAAAGAGGAAGATATGAGAAGGTTTATCGTCAAAAGCCTTGATATACAATCAGGAGCCCATGTAATAACAAAGGCTCATGTTGAAGAAGCATTTGAAGAAGCAAATAAAGGAAAGGATGTAATCTTTTCAGGTTTTGAGCATGATTACCGTGATCATTCAGAAGCAATAGTTCAGATCATGCAGTGGTTGAATGAAATTTCCAAAAAAACCCATATTGATTATTTTTATACAACCGCAGCAGCAGCAGTTTCGCTGACAGGTAACTTTAAAAAAGGCAAGCAGCTTCTTTTAAGTATTGAGAGAACTTCTGAGAAAATAATAATTAAAAGCAATAAACCTCTCTTTAATCCTCAGCCTTTTTTGGCAATTAAATATTCACAGGATTTATATCGCTGGCTGCCAATGTTTAAAACCAAAGAATTAAGCTGGGAGTATAATTTTATTAAAGGCGATAGCGGCAAAAAAATGGGAGTTGCAGCTCACGATCAAGTAGGTAATACTTTTGTTGATACTTTTATTTCTTAACTTTCGCATTTTTACTTTTATAAGAAAAGCTATATTTATCAGCAACTTTATAAGAAAGTTTCTTTTTTAAAGTATCTTTCACTTTTTTAATAATAAGGATATATTGATAAAAAACTTCACTGTTCCGTGGGGCTACTTTATCTTTCGAAAAATCATCTCTTAATTTAAAGGGGTAAAACTTTTCTACCTTAAAACCAAAATTACTTATATTTTTCATTAATAATTTTGTATCAGTAAAAAAATTGGGGTGGCCTTTTTTCCTCGCATTAATCTCTGCGATATAAGCTTTTTCATCCAATGGACTATAATTATTATTTTTTCCTGTAACTAAGACAATTCCTCCTGGCTCAAGTACTCGTTGAAATTCCCAAAGGGTTTGATCTTGAAAAGTTGCATCAAATACTTCCCAGCAAAGGATAAATGAAAACATTTTATTCGGAAAAGGCATCCTTTCTGAAGATGAAATATAAAAATGCTCTTTCAATTCATGGTAAATTCTCCCAGCCTCTTGGATCATTTGATCAGCTATATCAATTCCCCAGATATTTTTATCAAAATATGGTCTATATATCGGTACAAATCTACCAAACCCCAATCCTACGTCTAATATCTTTTTTTTGGACCCGGATTGTAAAGCTAAGGCAGCTTCAAAATATTTTATGAATATCTTCTCATTTGGAGGATGAATATCAGTTTTGGAAAGTGGGTTAGTAGAGTTTTTATCTACCCTATCTTTCCAGTATACGAGATAATTATTATCCCAGTATTCTTTTCTCTTATCAATCTTCCTCATGAATTATTTAAATTGCTGTCCATCCGCCATCAACCATGAATGTAGTACCGGTAATATACGAGGCCGCATCGGAAGCTAAAAATAAAACTGCAGCAGCAATCTCATCAGGTTTTCCCATCCTCTTAAGCGGCGTATTTTTTTCATAATTTTTTACAAATGTCTCATCCTGATTATTGAAAATTCCCCCCGGGCAAACAGTGTTTACTCTAACATTAAACTCCCCAAAATAAGAAGCCAGATAACGACCTAAATTAATAATTCCTCCTTTAATTGCTGCGTATGCCATTGGACTTCTGAGATCTGTACCTTCATAAACAGAAAAATTATTTCCCACCACCCCATAAATGGAACCAAAATTAACAAGGCTGCCTCCTTTTTGCTCTTTCATAATCAAACATACTTTCCTGCTGATCCAACTGTAGGCGTTAAGATGAATGTCAATATTTTTTCTCCATGAATCTAAAGATAGCTCCCCAGCCCTTGTTCCCCAGTCATCAGTTTTGGGATAAGCTGTATTAATCCAAATATCTATTTGCCTATATTTCTCATTAAGGGTTTCTATATTTTTATCAATATTTCCTAAATCTGTAATATCAAAAATTTCGAATGAAACATCTCTGTTGATATTTTTGAGTTCGTCCTTAAGTCCGTTGCCTTTTTTTTCATTTATATCCAATATGACCACAAATGCACCTGCTTCAGACAAAGATTTAACAACTTCCGATCCTAAAAACCCTACGCCTCCGGTAACAAAAGCGTTCTTTCCTTTTAATGAAAATTTATTAGAATAATTGCTCACAAGGATATTATACCTTCTTTTAATAAAAATTCTATGAATTTAAAATCAACCTCTGCATCTATATCAAACCGTGATATTTCATCCATTATATAAATAATAGAATTATCACTAATTGGTTTCATATTTGTCTCATCCATCAAAAAATCTCTACTGTAAATGTATATCGATGCATTCATGTCATATGCCTTAGGCGCACTCTGTCTACTGAAAAAATCACCGGTCTTGATAAGGTGAGCCTTCCCTTCAGAATCTTCTTCAACCATATTAAAATATGGATTCCGATGAGCGGGCACAACACTAAATAATGTTTTGGGGAGTTTCTCTAAAAAAGAATTCAAAGCATTTTCCAAGTCAGAAGTTTTCCTGATAGGAGCTGTAGGATCAAGATCAACAACTAAATCGTATTTTTCTTTATAAAGCTCTTCTGAAAATTTTAATGCATGTCTAATGGCAGGAAGTTTTGATATCGTATCCGTTGCCATTTCAGCAGGTCTTAAAAAAGGAACTTCTGCGCCACATTCCCTGGCAACTTTTGCAATTTCCTCTGAATCAGTAGTAACAATAACATGCTTTCCTTGCCCCCACTCTTTTGCCTGCTTAACAGTGTAATAAATTAGGGGCTTTCCGTTTAAAATTTTAACATTTTTACCTTTAACCCCTTTTGAACCGCCTCTTGCGCAAATTGTGATAAGCAAAGCTTGATTCTTCGAATTTAAAATATTCATCTTTTTATTTTATCATTGCCCCTTTTCTTTTAAGTAATTGAACCGGAGTTCCCCAGGGATCACGTAGCATTACTATTTTATCTCCACTGTTTGTAAGGGTAATTTCACTGACGGCCATAGCTCCTGCTGAAATAAGTTTTTTATATTCTTCTTCTATATCTTCAACAGAAAAACCAAGATGCACAGAAGCAGGATCGACTCCAGAAAAATCTATTACTTCTTTATCATCTAAATAAAAAATCTCAAGTAGTATATGTTTTGAAGAATCAACTATAAAATGAGCGAAAGGTGGAGCATCCATCCCCTTAACAACTGAGAAACCTAAGTTTTCGCAATACCATTTCACTAAATTAAGCGGATCTTTTACATTTAAAGCTAAGTGTTCAAACTTCATATTTTTTTCTCCTTGAAGAGTATTATTTTCTTAAATAAATCAGCCGCTTCGATTAAATTATTCATCATTCCTGGATTATTTATATTATCAAAAAAGTACTTTATCTGCTCTTCGTATTCCTGTCCACTCGGATCAACTCTTAAATTTCTCGCGAGTGTTTGTCCTTCATATTCTTTTATTTCTGAATTAACAAGATCACCTATTACAGTTAAATTTTCAAAATCAATTTGTACATACCTTTGTTTCAACTGACTAAAAAAATTAACGTGGATGCTGGCAGGGGCAAGTTCTGCTGAAACCAAAATATCTGCCCAGTCTTCAGTATTTATTGTTACTTTGCTTCTTTTTGAAAAATTACCCCCTATTTTTTCAATAGGACCAAGAAGCCAGGAAACGTAATCAAGCTCATGGGAGAGATCAAGGATAACCCCTCCGCCCATTCCAGAATGGGCAGAATAGGCTTTCAAATGCTCGGTGTCAGGTCTCCAAAGAGGATAAAATGACGTGTAAACAGCTCTCAAGTGCAGAACCTTTCCTGTATTAATATATTCTTTAAGTTTTTTAAGAACAGAATTAAAACGTAAACAGTAAGCTACATAAGTGACAAGGTGTTTCTTTTTGACTATATCCAAAAGTTTATCCAAACCATCCAAATCCTTGTCTATTGGTTTTTCAATAAAAAGTTTACACTCAATTTCAGCACATTTTATCGCAGTTTCGACATGAAGGGAGGTTGGATTAGTTATAAAAGCAATATCAGGCTTTAAGGTTTTCACTTCATCCCAGGAATAAATTTCCTTAATCCCCAAATTATTTGCTTCCTCCTTTATTCCTGAACGAAAAGCAAATAAATCATGCGGATAATTCTCCTGCAGAATATTAACATGCCTCAACCCGATAGAACCAAGACCAAAGAATATTATTTTCATTTTATAGTTTATCCATCAGTTTTTTCAAAAAATTTTTTATTATCAATTCTTCGTAATCGATATCTATTTTGGGTAAACCTTTCAATCTCTGCTAATTGCTCAATTGAGTCCCACTTAGAGCTAAGCAGTCTGCCGGTTATATGATTCGCTTTTTCCGAAGCCAAAAATGCTGCCAGTTTCGCAGCAGATTTTATAGGAATATCATTCTGCTCCAGGAGCTGCTCTGCAGTTTTGTACATATTTTCCCCTACCAAAGTTTTATCCATCTTTAGCAGATCAAATTGTAACTCTGAGGCAATCGCGCCGGGCGCAATCGCATTAACCTGAATATTATCCTCTTTAAGCTCCTCTGCCATAGTTTCAGTAAAACCTACAATGGCTGATTTGGATGTATAATAACCGCTAAATCTTGGATGCGCATGAGGACTGCCTACGCCTGCGCCGGCTAAATTAATAATCTTCCCGCCCCCATTTTTTTTCATGTATGGAATAACCAACTGAGAGCAATACACTGCACTTAATACATTGATTGCTAAAACTTCTTCCCATTTTTCCGGGTTATTTGTCTCAAGCAAACCAATCGGACCAAAGATACCGGCGTTATTGACCAATATATTAATCCTTCCCCTTTTTGAATAGGCAAAATCAATTAACTTCTGACAATCTTCAAATTTTGATACATCAGCTACTATTCCAAAAGCCGGCTTTGAAGGGGTAGAAAGCTTGCTCACTGCTTCACTTAATTGATCGTTATTTCGGGAACAGATAATAACTTCTGCTCCTTTTTCAGTAAGTTCCTTTGCGATAGCAAATCCAATCCCCCTTGATCCTCCTGTCACTATAGCTAGTTTAGCTTTCAGCATAGAATAATTTTATCATATGAATAGAGGCTCTAATTAACTCAACGGGATTTTAGTTTTTTGAAGAAAGAATCAACCACCTCTTCTAATCTGTTTAAATGCTCCAGGGTTAAGCCTTGATGTATACCCGTCATGAAACCCCGCTCAAATACCTCATCAGAGAACGGGTATTCTTTTTGAGTATCCCTATGTGGAATATTTTTAAAGCCGGGCTGTCTTAAAACATTACCTGTTGACAATGGTCTGGTCTGTACATTATTTTCCTCCAAGAACCTCACGAATTCAATTCTGGTAAAAGGAGCATTTTCCCTGATAGTTAAGGGAAAGATCTGCCATTGCGGCCTTGAGTCTTTATGCACTACCGGAAGGATAAAATAATCTGAATATTTATTGTAAACTTTAACCAGAAACTTATAATTCCTTTCTCTGATTCTGCAGAACTCCTTTAACTTGTTAAGCTGCACATTGCCAAAAGCTGCGCCTATTTCTAAAGGAAGAAAATTATAGGCAACACTATCAAAGATAAACTTGCCATCATATAAAACATTATCAATTTTTCGGGAAAAGCGCACATCAATATCTTCCGATTCTGAAAATACAGCAGAGCTGCGACCCCATCCCCTTAACATTTTTGCCTTATCCCTGTACTTTTCGCTATTTACCATAACCATTCCCCCTCCGCCACCTGCAGTAATAACATGTGACCCATAAACCGAGGTTGTTGTTATATCCGAATACACACCGGTTGGCTTATTCTTAAACAGGGAGACTATTGCATCACAGGAATCTTCCAAGAAAATCAGGTTGTAACTCTTAGCTAATTTTTGTAGTTTCTCCATATCCGGCACTAAACCAAACAGGATAGGTATCATTAAAGCTTTAGTTTTTTTGGAAATTGCTTTTTCTATTTTATCTACATCTATAACATACTCCCCTGGTTTAACATCGACAAAAACCGGAATTAATCCTTTATTTACGAGAGGCGCTACTGTTGTTGAGAAAGTATGAAGCGGAGTAATAACCTCACTGCCGGCAGGAAGATCTAAAAGTTCAACTGCCACTAAGTTTGCCGAAGAACCGGAGTTTACCATAATACCGTAGTTCTTCTTAAAAAGACTGGCAACCCTTTTTTCGAATTCATCCACCTCCCGGCCGATTAAAGTTCTGTGTTCTTTCAGTACCGCTACAACTCTGTTTATCTCCTCATCTCCGTATACGGACTGTGCATGACTAACTCTTAATGTTTTTCCGTTTTTCATTATTCATTAATATATATCATTAGAGTATAAGAATACAAGATCTTAAAATGAACTACTCCGCAGTTTACTGCGGAGTATCCCTTCGGGAGAGTTCTTATGTGAACCATTCATCCCCGCAGCAAGTTGCGAGGTATTCTGGTTCAATAATAAATAATAATTATTGACTATTTCTTTAATCATTGCTATCCTCGCTTTAACATTTATATGAAAATTCTCATAGTAGGAGGCGGTGGATTTGTAGGGTCGTGGCTTACCCGTGAATTAATCTCAAGAAAACATGACGTTGTAATTATTGATCCCTTTATTTTTTATACTGAGTGGAACTCAAAAATCACCAAAAACATAAATAAGTTTAAAAAAGAAACTTTGCTAAAGGGGGCTAAAATCTATCGAAAAAAATTCGAAGAAAAGGGAGAAGAAATATTAAAAAAAGAAAAACCTGATGTCTTAATTCATCTGGCCGGAATTCCCTTAGAACGCGCAAATGATATCAACATCTCTTCAAAACAAATAACAGAGGATCTTGCTTTAACTTACAAAATTGTCGAAGCAATAAAAAGTCTTCCCGTTAAAAAATTTGTTTTCATGTCCTCCATATCCGCTTATGGAGATTGTGAAGATGTGATCAACGAGGAAGATCAACTTGTACCTAAAACTCCTTATGGATTATCAAAAGCAGGCGGGGAATTTTTAACCAAAGCAGAACTTAGCAACTGGAATGTGGTCAGAACCACAAATATATATGGCTTTGGCGACATGAACTCAAGGGCAAGCAATATTATTTTAAGTAAAATTTTAAGAGGCGAGAAATTCTGGATCAATAAAAATATTGTCATGGATTTTATTTATGTAAAAGATCTCGTCAGAGGGATTGCCGATGTTGCTTTAAAAGCCCCGGCCAAAGAAGTATTTCATATAAGCGGCGGTAACGCTATTAGTCTGTTTCAATTTGTTGATGTTTTAAAGAAATACTTTAAATTCGAAGTCGAGGTGAAAGATTTACAGGACAGACCAAAACGGGGTACAATGGACAACAAGAAAGCCAAAAAAATTATCGGATGGTTTCCAAAAATGGATTTAGAGAAGGGACTTGCCGATTATATAAAGTATGTCAAAAAATACAAATTCGCTTAAAGACAAAAAACTCTACAGAAGAAGTAATGAATGTCTTATCTGCGGCAGCAAAGAATTAACAAATTATTTATCTCTGGGCAATGCTGCACCTGCAAATTCATATCTAACTAAACCTCAGTTAAAACAAACGGAATTTAAAGCCCCTCTTAAAGTTTATTTCTGTCATAACTGCCACCTGGCCCAACTCTTACATATTGTAGACAGAGCTTATATTTACCGCCATTATGACTATTTTTCTTCAACATCCCCTATGCTGGTCAGGCATTTTGAAGAATATGCTGGAGAAGTTTTTAAACGTTTCCCCCAACAATCAAAACAATTAACTATTGATATCGGAAGCAATGACGGAGTATTACTAAAACCTTTTAAAAAATTAGGGGCTAGGGTTTTAGGGATAGATCCGGCAGAAAATATAGCTAAAATTGCCAATAGCAACGGTATTGAAACTATTGCTGATTTTTTTAGCCGCAAAAAGGTCCCGGAACTGATAAAAAAATACGGCAAAGCCGGGATAATTACATCAAACAACACTTTAGCTCATACGGATGCTTTACATGATATTTTTCAAGGAGTAAAGGAATTATTGGATAATAACGGCATCTTTGTTTTTGAGGTTCAATATTTAGCGGATCTTTTGGCTCATAACGAATTTGATAATACTTATCATGAACATATTTGTTTCCATGCTGTCTCCCCCCTTTTATATCTTTTAAAGATGCACTCTATGAAGATGATAGAGGTAATTCATACAGATACACATGGGGGAGGAATTATTGTTTTCGCGGCACACTCCTCATCTCCTTTTCCCATCGATAAATCAGTAGGAAACTTTTTGGAAAATGAAAAAATGTTAGGACTGAATAAACTAGCTGCTTATAAAAAGTTTGCTGCAAGACCGCCTCTTGTGAAAAAGAAACTTACTAAAATGCTTTTGGATCTAAAGAAGAAGGGTAAAAAAGTTACTGCTTATGGAGCATCGGCAAAAGCAACCACGCTTTTGCAATACTGTAATATCGGAGCTGATGTAATTGATTACATTACTGACAGCGCTCCTTCTAAAATCGGGAAATTTACCCCCGGAACCCATATTCCTATCTTGCCGGAAGACACTTTAAAAAAACGCACTCCGGATTATATTTTAATTACTGCCTGGAATTATGCCAAACATATTATGGAAAAAAAGGAACCATGGTTTAAAGAAGCCGGCGGAAAGTTTATTATCCCAATCCCGGAACCCAAAATAGTCTAAGTAGGTCTTCTGCTGTTTCGAATATTCATATATTCAAACAATTCCTCAAAACCAGCCAGATCACCTTTTTGCTGATAACGGGAAATTCTGGAGAGTTCTTCATAAAAATGTTTGAATACCGGTTCAAGCTTTTGCCCTTGGGAACCTTTCACCATCCTCCCCCAATCAAATTTTTCTGGATCAGGTACAGCAGTATAAGTTTCAAGGGATAAACTCTTATCATTAATTGTTCTGACAAGACCGAGCATTGCCCGCACTATCTGATGTGGATTAGTAAAAGCTATTGCTCTATGCAGAGAATTTTCCATGGAATAATCCAAAAAAGCATCACCTTCTTGTTTAGTGTGATATCCTGGCTTGCTGAATACTACATCTTCTTCTGCAACACCCATTCTTACTAAACGGTTTTTCATTGCCGTTTTACCAGGGTGAGCCATTCCGGGTATGGTTTCACCCAGTCGTTCTCCCTCTGTGCCGGGGACTATAATTTTTCTAACCATCCCTTGCTGATATAAATTGACTGCTAAACCATAAAAACTTTTCTTGGGTGCATCAAAATAAGAACGGCCGAAAAAGTAAAGAATGTCACAGGGTTTAGCTGGCCTGTCATTACAAAGCAAATTATAGGCTTTTTCTGCACCCTGCCACCATTGTTCGCTTTCAGAAAATTCTATCGGGGCAGCTCTTGGTGTCATTTCAATTATTGGTTTCTCACTCATATTTTTAGTTTACTTAAGGACTATCTTTATACAGTTCTCTTTCTCCCGCAGTCCCTTCCCTATTACTAACTAACTCTGCTTCTAAAATTCTGCCTTCTTGATCTGCTTTGACACGAAAAGCTTCACCTCTTTTTAAGTATCCGTCCTTACTTAAAATACTCATATTAGGTATACTCCCCTCCGGATGACCCAATCTATACATTAGTAAACGGATAGGGTCTCCGTGACTTATGATTGTGACTATCTTGCTATCATTTCTTCTAATAATGTTCCTAAATTCTTCGAACATTCGCCTGGCTATATGTTCATACGACTCCTGGTTTTCAGTACGTGGATATTGATATATATCTTCTCCCTTATCCACAAGCTTCTGTTGTTCACTTAATGGAATACCAATCCAGCCTGGAATATAGGAGTCTATAAGATTTTGATTTTTCACAGGCTCTTTTATTCCAAAAACACTTGCAAGAATTATAGCTGATTCATAAGCTCGAACATAAGGGCTTGTTTCAATAAGATCTAATTCAATTCCTTTATTTCTTAAACCCATCGCAAAAGACCTGAACTGATTTCTACCTTCATCACTTAAATGAGTTTCTGGGGGGTACATTAATTTCCTGCCTTGATCATCAACTGGATAGATTACTTCGGCGTGGCAGATAACAAAAATTTCGGTCATACTAAAATTACACTATTTAAAAATCTTAACCCTTGCTCCCATTTTGGCTAGAATATATTTTCCTAATATGGCAAAAGTTCCGAGTGCATAAATAATTGATTTTTTGATACTAATAGATGTATGCGCCGCTTTGTAGTCACAACGCATAGGAACTTCACCGATTTTCATATCATTAAATTTTGCCTGGCAGATAATCTCGAAACTATAAAGGTAATTATCTGATGTCCCCTCGTAAGTTAAACTTTCAATGAAACGTTTGCTGTAAACCCTAAATCCTGTGTGGAATTCAGTTAGATTAACACCCAAGATAATTCTATCAATAAAACTTAAGCCCAAATTAGCAAAATATCTTTCAAGTGGCATACCATCATTAATTGCATGCTTCAGATTAGTAAAACGGGACCCCAATAAAAAATCAAAACCTGTTTCCATTTTTTTGATAGCGGCCGGCACAACCGATTGGTCGTATTGACCATCACCATGTATTTCGACTGCATAATCAGCCCCCAAAGACAATACTTTTTTCAGACCATATTTAATGTTTGCACCATAACCTCCATGCTTGTGAGTATAAACATTGAGTTTCAAACGTTTTGCCACTTCAACCGAATTATCTTTGGAATCGTCATCAACTACAATAACTTGACTAAAAACTCCTTTTGGTAATTTTTTATATGTACTTTCAATCATATCAGCACAGTTATAAGTCATCATAATACCGATAACTTTTGGTGATCGCTTCTTAAGTGTTTTCATAATTTAAAATATTGTACTCTCTTGAACTTCTTATGTAAATGTTACCACATACTCTTATTTTCATCTGAATTAGATATGTTATGATTTAAAAATGTTTGGTCCCAAATCAGTTGCATTTGCATTGATTACCTATTATCCGCTTTGGTATCAAGGTAAACTAAAAAATATTTCTCATACGGACAAGGTACGGGGGGATTTAGCATTAGAATTTATCAATAAAGCAGTTATCGAAAATTATCAGGTTGTTGTTGTCCATAATAAAAACTCGAAAAATTTCCGAAAAGAACTTCTAAGATTTAAGAAAAATCTAAAAATCATTGAACGAAATTCTATCCAATCATCTCCTGCTAAACGCCAGGCCTTTATAGCTGCTTCAAAATTACCTGGTATCAGGGTAATTATAGCCACCGAACCGGAGAAAACTTCACTAATTGATAGTATCCCTATACTTGCAAAACCTATCTTAGAAAACAAGGCTGATATTATCATAGCAAAAAGAAACGATAAATTATTTCAAAAATCTTTTCCTGATTATATGTATTATTTAGAAACTGAAGGGAACAGATTATATAATAAACAATTAAAACTACATAATCTGCTCTCCGGTCAAGATGAGGAATTAGATATGTTTTTCGGACCCCGGATATTTGCAAATACTACAACAAACTTAGAATTGTTCATTAGAGATTATTTAAAAATATTTAAGGATATCCCACAAGATGAGATTTTTGATCCGGAAAAGTATTCCAACACTATTTTTTTTCCTATTGTTGCCGCCTTAAAAGCTGGCCTCAGGGTTAAAAGCGTAGAGGTTCCTTTTAAATATCCGGAGTCACAAAAACTAAATGAAAGCGTCGGAGCAAGAGATTTTTTTGTCAAAAAAAGAAAAAACCAAAAGCTAGGTATGCTATTGGAGCTTACGTATCTATTAAAATATCTTAAATAGATGATATAATCCTAGCCAGTTGCATGATTATTGTAAGAGCTCCACTCAGAATCAGTTTTGTTGGCGGCGGAACGGATTTACCGGATTTTTATAGATTACATCAAGGTAAGGTTATCTCCGCTACTATAGACAAATACGTTTATGTCGCTATTAACCCTGCTCCTTTGCTGCAAGGAATCATTGCTCGTTATTCTGAAATTGAAAACGTAAAATACGCTAAGGATTTAAAAAATAATCGTATCAGGGAAACAATGGCTATCTTAAATATAAATGATTATATGGAAATAGGCACTTTTTCACATATGAAAGTTGGTACCGGCCTCGGTGCCTCATCGAGTTTTACAGTAGCGCTGATAAAAGGATTCTCTGCTTACCTGGGAAAAAGACTGGATAAAAAAGACTTGGCTGAAAAGGCGTGCAAAATCGAGATTGATCTAATCAAAGATCCTATTGGCAAACAAGACCAATACGCTGCCAGCTTTGGTGGTTTTAATGTTTTTAAATTTAATCCGGATGAGACTGTAGACATAGAACCTATACTTTTAGATTATAAAAAACGGATCGATTTAGAAAATCACATGTTAATCTTTTTTACCGGTATCACAAGGCAAGCTTCAGATATTCTGATAGAACAAAAATCAGGAATCCGGTCTAATTTCGAAAGGCTAAAATCAATGGCAGAATCAGTTGACTTATTTAAAGAAAAACTCCTAAAAGGAGATTTTAAATCTCTGGGCGGGATACTTCATGAGAATTGGCTAGAAAAAAGAAAGCTGGCATCCAAGATTTCCAACAATATTATCGACAAACTTTATTCAACTGGATTCAGTAACGGAGCATGGGGAGGAAAATTATTAGGTGCAGGTGGAGGCGGATGTCTTCTTTTTCTTGTTTCACCAAAAAAAAGGGAAGCTGTTAAAGCAGCTATCAAAAAAGCTGCCAGGAGAAATAATCTCCTAAATTTTCAGGAGGTCCCTATTAAATTCGTTCATTCCGGAGTGGAAGTGGTTTCAAATAGTATATTTAATCTAAAATGAAACAATATATAGTTAACTATATTGAAAAAAGCGTTAAAATATTACAGACTTTGCCTCACGAAGAGATCGCAAAGGCAGTAAATATTTTGCAGGCAACTTATGAGAGGGATGGCAAAATTTATGTATTTGGAAACGGCGGATCGCTAGCAATGGCAACACACTTTGTAGCTGATTTCAATAAAACTGTTTTTGCTCATCACCTGGATAAAAATATTCGCCGGTTTCAGGCAATTCGTATCCCCACCACGGAAGAAGAATTAACCGCCTGGGCTAATGATGTCTCTTTTGAAATGATTTTCGCCGGACCCTTGCAAAACTATATTAAAGAAGGAGATGCCGTAATTGCAATTTCATCTTCCGGTAATTCAATGAATGTTGTTAAAGCAGTTAAGCTGGCAAAAAGATATCGGCTTCCAGTAATTGGTGTATCAGGTTTCGATGGTGGACTTCTTAATAAATTAGCCGATGCCAAGATTAAAGTTAAAACCAAAAAAGGCGAATATGAACTAGTTGAGGGAATACACTCCGTCATCTTGCACCTAATGACCAAATACTTTAAAAACTATTTTGATTATCTTGAAGAAAATAATACAAAAGAATAATTTATATGAAAATTCTTGTCACCGGAAATTTAGGGTATATCGGATCAGTATTGACTGATATTTTAATACAACGAGGATATGAAGTAGTTGGTTTTGATACTAATTATTATCAAAAATTATGTCCTTTACCAAAAACCTCAGCAAAAATTAAACAAATCACTAAAGATATTAGACAAGTCTCTAAAGAAGATCTCAAAGGCATAGATTTTATTATTCATCTGGCTGCTCTTTCAAACGATCCGGTAGGACAACTCAATCCCCTACTTACCAAAAATATAAATTATAAAGCTACCATCAAATTGGCAAAGTTGGCCAAACAAGCAGGAGTAAAAAGGTTTATTTATTCTTCTTCTCAGAGCATGTATGGAATATCTGATACCGCCAGTGAGTTAGATGAAGATAATAGCACCAAAAATCCCATTACAGAGTATGCTAAAACAAAATGGCAGGCAGAATGCGGACTTAAAAAGCTTTCATCAGATGATTTTACTGTTATTTGCTTCAGGCCTTCCACGATTTTTGGTGCCAGTCCAAGCTTAAGATGTGACATTGTTTTTAATAACTTAGTGGCCTGTGCCTATACAACAGGCAAGATTGAAATTAAAAGTGATGGTACTCCTTGGCGTCCGGTAGTACATGTTAGGGATGTTTGCTCGGCATATATTGCCGGACTAGAAGCACCTGCAAGATTAGTTGGCAACCAATCTTTCAACGTTGGTATCAAAAACGGAAACTATACCGTCAGGGATCTGGCTGAAGCTGCCCAAAGAGCTGTATCAGGAAGTTCTTTAACATTTACCGGAGAACATGGCAATGACTCCAGAACTTACAAAGTCTCTTTTAAAAAAATTTTATCAGTCTTAAAAAACTACTATAAACCTGCGTGGGATCTGGATAAAGGGGGTAAAGAATTGGTAGAATTTTTTAAATCAATCGATTTTACCGAGGAAGATTTCAGAGGCAGGAAATGTAACCGCCTGCCACAAGTTAAATACTTGCTTGAACAGAGAAAAATAGATAAAAACCTCTACTGGACTTAAAATCATGAAGATAAACCAGGCTGTAATTTTAGCAGGTGGCGAAGGAAGAAGACTCCGGCCATTTACACTTAAAAATCCTAAACCTTTAATTCCTATAAACGGCAAACCCTTTCTGGAATACTTAATAAATTTATTAAAAGATAATGGTATAAAGGAGATCGTCCTTTTGACCGGTTACTTGGAAGATAAAATCCAAAAATATTTCGGTGATGGTTCAAGCTTTGGTATGAAGATTAAATATTCATATACTCCGTTTTTAGATGAAAAGGGGCTGGAAAACAAAAGCGGTATACGAATCAAAAATGCACAAAAACTTCTAAATGAATATTTCTTGCTGCTATACTGCGATAATTATTGGCCGCTACAGCTTAAAAAGCATATTAATTTCTTCAAGGACCATCCTTCTGAAATATTAATTACCGCTTTTTCTAATTTAGATAATTCCACAAAGAATAATATCCTGATAGAAAATGGTTACGTCACCGGATATGATCCTGATCGGAAAGAAAAAAATCTGAATGCTGTTGATATAGGCTTTTTTATAGCCAATAAAAAAGTCCTAAAGTTGCTTCCTCAGGGAAACTGTAAGTTTGAGAATGAAATATTGCCGAAGCTGATAAGAAAAGAGGCTCTTGC
Organism: uncultured Gammaproteobacteria bacterium; assembly: GCA_964500725.1. Classification (GTDB taxonomy): domain Bacteria; phylum Patescibacteriota; class Microgenomatia; order Daviesbacterales; family UBA10151; genus UBA10151. The sequence continues at coordinate 159,345 of CAZCNP010000002.1, read as the reverse complement.
CGGGTATTTAACAGATCAAAAATATTATAGTATTGGAGATCTGCAAAAATTAAAAATTATAAATAAGTTCCTCATTCCCAAAAAGGTAATATTTTTAGATAGAGACGGCGTAATTAATAAAAAAGCTCCTAAGGCTGACTATGTTAAAAGCTGGAAGGAATTTAAATTTCTTCCGGATTCAACTCAAGCAATAAAGCTTTTAAACGATAACGAATATAGGGTATTTATCATTTCAAATCAAGCAGGGGTAGCCAGGGGCTTTCTCAGTAAAAAGGATTTAGATTTAATCCATAAGAATATGTTGAAGGAATTAAATAATAATGGGGCAAAAATAGATGGAATCTATGTCTGTACCCACGGATGGGACGAAGGATGTCAATGCCGAAAGCCAAAACCAGGGTTACTCCTACAAGCCAGCCGTGATCACCAGATTGATTTAACAAAAGCTATTTTTATTGGAGATGATATACGGGATAAACAAACCGGGCAGGAAGTAGGTTGCAAAACATTTTTAGTATCTCCTAAAAAGAGCTTACTTCAAATAGTTCAAAAGATTATTTAAAGTTGTAAAATAGTACTTATGGTTATTGAAGAAAAACAAATTAAGGGTGTTTTTGAAATTCAGCTTGAACCAAATATTGATTCCCGTGGATTTTTTATGAGAACTTATGATGCAGAAATATTTGCAAAACACGGTTTGGTTACGGATTGGATTCAGGAAAGTCATTCTCTTAGCAAAGAGAAGTGGACAGTCAGGGGTATCCACTTCCAACATCCTCCATACGCTGAAACAAAATTAATCCGGGTAATCTCCGGAGAAATACTTTTTACCATTATCGATCTAAGACCAAAACAAAAAACTTTTGGTAAGTGGATTCAGATTGTGGTATCTGCAGAAAAAAAGAATCAGATTTATATTCCCAAAGGCTGTGCCCCGTGTATGTGTACTCTAACTCCTAATTGCCAAATACTATATAAAATGGATGAGTATTTTATACCTGAGAGTTATGACAATATCAGGTGGAATGACCCCAATCTAGCCATTAACTGGCCCATAAAGACCCCTGCCGATATCTCTGAAAGGGATACCAAAGCTCAAAGCTTCAAGGAGTTTGTTAAAAAGTACGGCGGATTAAAAGTATGAGGATTTTCATCACTGGTGGAACTGGTTTTATTGGAAAATATGTTACCCAAAAGCTTGATAATGGGAAAAATGATTTATTGCTTCTTACCAGAAACCCTCACGGCGGAAAATCTTCTGATGGTATCCGATTTTTAGAAGGCAACCTGGAAGGTATTCATGACTGGGCTGGTGATTTAGAAAAATTTAAGCCGGATGCAACAATCCATCTAGCATGGGAAGGAATACCTGATTACGGTGCCAAAAACAGTATCCGGAATTTAAAGTACGGATTAGAGTTAATTCAATTATTGCTAAAAATAAATTGTAGAAAAGTGCTGGTAACAGGTAGTGTCTGGGAATATGGCAAAATACCGGGTAAATTATCGGAAGATTTGCCTGTTGAACCCTTCAATTGCTTTACTGCCGCCAAAAATTCCCTTAATTGGATAGGCAAAGAATTTGCCATAGAAAATAATATGCTTTTTTTATGGACAAGGTTATTCTATGTTTATGGACCCGGTCAAAAAAACACCTCCTTAATCTCATATCTTATAAATTGTCTTAAAGAAGGAAAAGAACCCGAAATCAGAAACCCTGATGCCAAAAATGACTTTATTTACATAGAAGACGTGGCAGATGCTATTTCAAAACTAGTATTAGAGTATAACCAAAGCGGTATTTTTAATATTGGTTCCGGGCGATTAACAAGCGTACAAACTATTATCAATACAATTTATGACATCTACGAAAAAAGTGGAGGCTATCAAACGTCAAAACAAATGCCGACCGATGCTTTATCGGCCAGTTATGCCGATATCTCAAAAATAAAACAAGCCATAAACTGGCACCCAAAGCTTAGCATCGAAATGGGCCTCAGGAAAACCATAGAATATGATAAAATTTAGCCAATGAAAAAAGTTTTGGTAACAGGATCTCAAAGTTACATAGGCAGCGTTTTGGTACCGTATTTAGTACAATATGGATACAATGTCTCGGGAATAGATACAGGTTTTATTAAAGATTGCCTGCTTTACCCACTAAACGATTGCAAAACAATATATAAAGATGTTCGGGATATTACCACAAAAGACCTCAAAGGGTTTGATGCTGTTATTTATTTAGCCGGTATCTCGAATGATCCTTTTAAAAATTTGGATCTTGTAAAAGTCTATGATCCTGTCAGAAAACATACTATACAAACAGCAAAACTATGTAAGAAGTTAGGGATAAAATTTATTTTCTCCTCTAGTTGTTCAGTATACGGTAAAGGGGTTGATGGATATTCTGACGAGACTTCACCGGTTTTCCCTCAAACTCCTTATTCATTAAATAAAGTACAAATAGAACAGGACTTAGCAAAAATTACCGATAAAAATTTTACTCCGATTATTTTTAGGTTTGCCACCGCTTTTGGTTTATCTCCAAGAATGAGATTTGATTTAGTTATCAATATGTTTACCGCCATGGCTTATACCACCGGAAAAATCATTTTAAATTCCAATGGGCAGGCTTGGAGACCCAATGTTTGTGTAAACGATATTTGCAAAGCCATCAAATATGCGGTTGAATATACTCCCCCGATAAGTCAGAAAGTAATTATTAATGTCGGTAGTACTTCAGAAAATTATAAAATATTAGACCTTACCAAAATCGTTAAAAAACAAGTTCAGGGTTGTGAGATTAATTTTATTAACCAAACAAATACTCAAATTAATAAAGAATTAATCAAGGACCGAAAAATTCAAGATGGCGTGGATTCCCGAAACTATAAGATTTCATTTGATAAAATCAAAAAGGTATTTCCAGGATTTGAGTGCAATTGGACTGTAAAAAATAGCGTTAAAGCCATGTTGAAAAAGTTTAAAGAAATTAACCTAACAAAAGAGCAATTTGAAAATATTAATTTTTACCGGTTGCAAAAATTGGAATGGCTAATTAGCAACGGTTATATTTCAGACGACCTGCGCTGGATAAAACATATTAATTAATCTATGAATAAAAAACCCACTAAAAAAAATTATAGGAAAATACCTTCAGGCGGTCCTTCCGTAACTAACGCAGAAGTAAAACTTGTTACAGAAGCAATAAAAATTGGCTGGTATGAAAACAGGAATATGCATCTTAACCAATTTATTAAAGAATTTTCAAATTACACCGGAATCAAATATTGTTTACCTGTTTCCAGCTGCACAGCAGCTCTTCATCTAGCTATGTTAGGATTAGGTATTAAACCCGGAGATGAAGTAATTGTCCCTGACATTACTTGGGTTGCCTCGGTTGCCCCCATTACTTATGTAGGCGCTATACCTATATTTGCCGATATCGACCCTAAAACCTGGTGCCTTTCCCCTGCTTCATTTGAAAAACTTATTACCCCTAAAACCAAAGCGGTGATGTTGGTAGATTTGTATGGCAATATGCCGGATATGAAAAATATTTTAGCAATTGCCAAAAAACATAAAATTTATGTAATTGAAGATGCCGCAGAAGCAATGGGGGCCGAATATCAGGGAGAAAAAGCGGGTACTTTTGGTGGTGTCAGCGCCTTTTCTTTTAATGCCACAAAAATCATGATGTCCGGCCAAGGTGGAATGATAACAACAAATAACAAAAAGTTATTTGACCGATTTGAGCAGCTTTATCACCATGGAATGATTCCTTACAATGAAAAAACCTTCTGGTCTGTGGAAATCGGTTACAACTACCAATGGACTAATATTCAAGCCGCTTTAGCGCTTGCCCAACTAAGACGCCTTGACGAACTCGTATCCAAAAAAAGACAAGTCTATGAGTGGTATAAAAAAAGGCTGGAAAATATAGATGATATAAAATTAAATTCCGAAACCCCCGGCACAAAAAGCTCCTTTTGGATGATTAATGCCGTATTATGTGGCAAATATCAAATTGAAAAGGAAAAAATCATGGATGAATTTAAAAAATATGGCATAGATACCAGACCTTTCTTTTATCCTGTTAGTTCTCAACCAGCCTATAAGCAATATTGCAAAGAAAAGAATTATCAAAAACAAAACGTCATTTCTTATGCCTTATCTCCTTTTACAATAAGTCTGCCCTATTCGTTTAAACTAACTAAATCTGATGTTGATTATATATGCAATATTTTAATAAAGATCCTTAATAAGGATAGATTAGATAAGTGAGTAAGCAAGCGTTTGTATGAACAATAAAGTTGATTTATTTATCCCCACTTTTAATAGACCCAAATTTCTCAAAAGAATTTTAGATTACTATAATTCCTATAATGTGGACTTTAATATCTTCATAGTTGATTCCAGTAATCAGAATAATAAGAAAATTAACAAAAAAAATATTTCCTTATACCCTCATTTAAAAATTAAATACGTGGACAAATGTTCCAGCAATATGAATTTTCATATAAAATTCGGTGAAATGGTTAGATATGCCAAGAGTAAATATTGTGTTTTTTGCCCTGATGACGATTTTATAGTACCAAAAGGCATAAATGAAGCTGTAGAATTCTTGGAAAAGAACCCTGATTATTCTGCTGCTCACGGTACATATATTTCTTTTTATGTTTATAAAAATTCTTTTTTAAAACAATTCTGGTGGAGATTTTTCTATCGCAATGAATCAATAACTTACCCTAATCCGCTAGAAAGACTTGGTTATCATTTAACAAATTACAATCTGGTTCTTTGGTCAGTACGAAGAACAAGGTTCGTTAAAACCTGTTATAGTAAGTTTTTAAACTCAAAAGTTAACCACATCCTGTTTGGAGAGTTGCTTCCTGATATGCTTACTGTTGCATACGGAAAAATAAAAAGATTAAATACCTTCTATGCTGCCAGACAGGCATTTTCTCATTCTTACAGCTACTGGCCAAGCCTGCAGGATGCAAAAAAAGAAGGTACTTATGATGCTGATTTTGCAAAGTTTAAGAAATGTCTTATTTCAGCTTTTAAAAAATTTAATATCACGTCATTTAAGACCTCAAAGGTGATTGACTCAAGCATGCCAAATTACTTTAAAACATCTACTCAAGAACATCTAACAGCTAGACTGAATCTATTTTTAGAAAATTTTCCAAATATATTTGCCCGGAGTTTAAGGTTACTACATGCTACATATTTATTTTCTAAAAGAAAGGAGGACCGTATCGGCCTGATTGATGATCCTAAATCCCGCTATTTTAGCGATTTCAACAATATTCGGCAATTAGTATTAAAATACGATAAATGAAATGGGAACAATGTTCCAACAAATCCTAAGATATTGAGACTAATTTTTTTTAATAATTAGTGCAATATTTGGGGTCATAATCTTAAAATAGTTTCCTCCATTAATTATCATAATTAAATATAAAATAAAGTGGAGAATTTTTTGTAAAAAAATCCTGATTAAATTAATAAAATCATATGGTGGTATTTCATATCCTTTTATTTCTAATTTGTAATCTTTTATTCCTGAAGTACGCACAAGGTCTTTTAAAGAAGTTTGAGTAAAACAACCTGTATGCTGCAAATCAGCATACCTTTCAATTAAACCTAGTGGATTATTCCCGTTTGGTACCACAATTATTAAATAGCCGTTTTTGTTTAAACGGGAGTATAAAAGTTTTAAAGTAATGATGTATTCCGAAGCAGGCAAGTGTTCCAAAACCTGCATTAAAAAGATGAAGTTGTATTGTCCTAGCTTTTTATCAACATCTTTCAAACTTTTGGATAAAAAGCTTCTATTTATTTTATATCGTTTAGTAACATAGGTTAAAATCGTTTGATCATTATCAACGATATCAATTGAATAAACACGCTTGTCATTTAAATAGCTTTCAAATTCACCCAAACCTGGCCCCACTTCTAAAACCTGTAAGTTTTGATAGCCTAATTCTTTAAAATATTTTTTTAAATTGTAATCAATATACCTTTTTTTTCTGATAAAAGTCAGCGGTGAAGACATCTCCTGTAAGTGCTGAACATAACTTTCCATAATAAGCCCTTATATACTAACAAAAAGAATTGAAAAATTCTATTTATAATATTTCTTGACTATTATCAGCTTTATAATTAAAATCAAATAATTAAAGACTTATGAAAGTAGTTATTCTTTGCGGCGGGCTTGGATACAGATTAAAAGAAGAAACCGAGTTTAAACCAAAACCAATGGTATTTATTGGCAGTCAACCAATTCTTTGGCATATCATGAAGATTTATTCCCACTACGGGTTTAATGAATTTATCATTGCTTTGGGATATAAAGGTGATTATATTAAAGATTATTTTCTTAATCAAAAATATTTCACTGATGATTTTACTCTGTATACAAAAACCGGACACGCAAAAATTCATCGTAACCAAAATAACAAGGATGACTTTAAAATCACTTTTGTAGACACCGGCCAAGAAACCTTACCGGGAGAACGGATTTTAAGAATAAGAGATTTTATACCGGAAAATGATGAAAGTTTTATGGTTACGTATGGAGACGGTGTTTCGGATATCAATATCAAGCAGTTGGTTGAATTCCACAGAGATCATAATTTGATTGGAACGATTACAGGGGTACACCCCAGAAGCAGATATGGCATCTTAACGATGAATAAAAACGGAGTTGCTTACCAGTTTTTAGAAAAACCCGTTTTGAATGACTGGATAAATGGTGGTTTTATGATATTTAAAAAGAAAATTTTTGACTATATCGGTAAAGGGGAATATGAACACGATGCTTTAAAAAGATTAATTAAAGAAGGACAACTGACTATATATGCTCACAATGGTTTCTGGCATTCAATGGATACTTATCCTGATGTCAACAATCTAAATAAACTTTGGAATGAAGATCCCAAATGGAAAGTCTGGAAATAATGTCAATAAATAATACTCCTGTTGAAGAAAATGATCTGAAGTACATCTATACAAAAGCCAAAAAAGAGTTTGAACTTCTGAAAAATCAAACTATTCTTTTTACCGGAGCTAACGGGTTTTTAGGTTATTATTTTATTAAATCACTTCTGCTGTGGAATGATATAAATCCAAAAAAGAAAATTACCCTATATGCTTTAGATACTTTTATAAATGGAGTACCGGAGTGGCTAAGTAAAAGAAATGACCTGAAGACAGTTAAAGCAGATATTACAAGATACCAACCTGATCTCTCCGTCAGGTTTGATTACATAATTCATGCAGCCTCTATTGCCTCACCAATCTTTTACCGCCAATACCCAATAGAAACCATTAATGCCAATGTTCAGGGCCTTTATAACATCTTAAATTATTTGGTTAAAAGAAAAGGGATAAAAAAACCGGTCAAAGGATTGTTGTTTTTTTCTTCAAGCGAAATATATGGCGATCCTACTCCGGAAAATATTCCTACTCCGGAAACTTACCGCGGAAATGTCTCCTGTACTGGTCCGAGGGCTTGCTATGATGAATCAAAAAGATTTGGTGAAACTCTTTGTGTCAATTTCTCAAGAGCACACAATTTACCTATTAAAATAGTCAGGCCCTTTAATAATTATGGACCGGGTTTGAAAATAACTGACGGCAGAGTTATTCCTGATTTTGCTAAGAATATTTTACCAAATAAGGATATTGTTTTACTCTCTACCGGCTCTCCCACGCGGACATTTTGTTATGTTACAGATGCAGTAGTTGGATACTTAAAAGTATTACTGAAAGGTAAAGCAGCCGAAAGTTATAACATTGGAGTTGAGAAGCCGGAAATTTCTATGTATGATTTAGCTAAACTTATGGCAGATTTGGCAGTTAAACATTTAGGCTATCGGGGGAAGATAGTTATGGAAAAAAGTCATGACAAAAACTATTTAACCGATAGTCCTAACCGCCGTTGTCCGCGAATTGGAAAAGCCAAAAAAGATTTGGGCTATAATCCGGAAATATCACTAGATCAAGGCTTAACTAATACTTTATTGTGGTATCAGCAAAACTCATTATGAAAATTGCTATTATTGGAACAGGTTATGTAGGATTAGTTACCGGAATATCATTGGCTATATTAGGTCACCAAATAATTTGTGTTGATACTGACCAAAATAAAATTTCCAAAGTCAACGCTGGCAAATCACCTTTTTACGAACCAGAAATTGATAAATACCTAAAAAGAGTACTAAAACAAAAAAGACTTCTTGCTACAACTGACCTTGAGAAAGCAGTTTTAGAGTCAGAAATTACCATCATCGCGGTTGGGACACCAACTACTAACAAGACAATAGACCTCTCTTATATTAAACAAGCTGCAAAACAAATCGGGGAAGCCATGGCAAAAATCAAAAACTACCAGGTTGTAGCAGTCAAATCTACGATTTTACCCGGTGTAACTGAAAAAATTATTAAACCAATATTGGAAAAATATTCTAAAAAAAGTGTTGGTAGTTTTGGAATTTGCATGAATCCGGAATTCTTAAGGGAAGGCAGTGCTTTGGAGGATGCGCTAACTCCTGATAGGATTATCATCGGACAAATTGATATCAAAAGCGGTAAAAAATTTGCCAAAATTTATGAGTCAATATCGGCTGAAAAAATCTTTACCAATCTTTGGACCGCAGAAATGACAAAATATGCTGCTAATGCTTTACTGGCAACTCTAATCAGTTACTCAAATGAAATTGCCAGAATCGCAGAACATGCTGGCAATATTGATGTCATAGATGTATGGAAAGGGGTACATCTGGATAAAAGGCTCAGTCCCATAAGTGGGAATGTTCGCATTAAACCGGGAATATTAAGTTACATTTTTTCCGGATGTGGTTTTGGAGGAAGCTGTTTTCCTAAAGATGTACAAGCTTTAGCCAGTTTTGCCGACGAATTAGGAAGTGAACCAAAACTTATAAAAAGTGTTATCGGTATCAATCAAACCCAACCATACCGGTTAGTTTCACTGCTGAAAAAGGCCTTAGGAAAAAATTTGACTGGAAAAAGAATAGCCATATTGGGATTATCTTTTAAACCTAACACGGATGATACCCGCGAATCACCCGCATTCACGGTAATAGAAAAATTACTTGCAGAAAATGCCAAAGTTATTGTACATGACCCAATGGTATACCAAAAAAACAATGTACCTACAAAATTAGCTGATCTTTCAATAATTTTAACCAGCACTGTAGAGGAAGCAATTCAAAATGCTGATGCAACAATTATCATCACTTCTTGGAAAGAATATATCAAATTAACTCCCGTATTTTTCAAAAGACTAATGAAAAACCCTATTGTCATTGACGGCAGAAGAATATATGATAAACGCCTCTTCCAAAAAGCTGGAATAATATATAAAGGAATCGGACTATCATGAAACTAAAATATCCTACACATCACTCTATCAAAACAGGACCTTTATCCAAATGCCAAATTTGTAACTCTGGTAACCTTCATACTATTTTGGATTTGGGACACCAACCTCTTTGCGATACTTTACTCACAAAAGACAGCTTAAATGAACCGGAAAAGACTTATCCGCTAAGAATGATCTGGTGTCAAAATTGTACTGGTGTTCAACTGGACTATTGCGTTTCTGGAAAAGAAGTTTATCACCCTGATTATCCTTACAGAAGTGGTATTACAAAAGAACTGGCAGAATATCAAGAGAAGATGGCTCTTTCTTTAGTAAAAAAGCTTAACCTAACACCAAAAGGCCTTGTTATTGATGTTGGTTCCAATGACGGTACTTTATTGAAGGGCTTTAAAAAGGCAGGAGCTAAAACACTTGGTGTTGAACCCACAAATATTGCCAAAATTGCCAATAAAAGTGGAATCAAAACCGTTCAATCATTTTTTGATATAGAAACATCAGAAAAAATAAAAAAGAAGTATGGAAAAGCTTCGCTAGTTATATCTACAAACACTTTTGCCCATATGCAAACTTTAGGTGAATTTATTATGGGAGCTTACCATCTGCTAAAAGACGATGGTGTGTTTATAAATGAAACACATTATCTTTTAGATGTTTTACGGGGAGGGCAATTTGATACCATCTACCATGAACACCTCAGAACTTATTCGTTACGCTCCTACATAGAGTTATTTAACCAGTATGACTTTACAGTTACGGATGTCGAAAGAGGTGATCGGTATGGAGGCAATATCCGGGTTTATGCTACCAAAGGAAAAGGTAAAAAAGTAAGTTCAGCAGTTAAGGAGTTACTGAAGCTTGAAAAAGATTTTGGGTTAGATAAGCTCGAAACATTTACTAAATTTGCCGACAGGGTTAAAAAAGCCCGTTTTGAATTTATGGACTTTCTTTTTAAAACCAAGAAACAGGGTAAATCAGTTGTCGGTAATTCTTGTCCTGCCCGGAGCTCCACCTTATTAAATTATTACGGCGTTGATAAAGAATTATTACCGTATTTAGCTGAACAGCCAACCTCATTAAAACTAAATATGTTTTTACCGGGCAAGCATATACCAATAGTAAATAACCGGCGTTTAATTGATGAGCAGCCTGAATATGTCGTGGTATTGGCCTGGCACTATGCCAAACCGATTATGGAACAACTCAAAGCAAGGGGCCTAAAATCAGACTTCATCATCCCTCTGCCTGATTTTAAAATAGTTAAAAACTCTGAGGTCTAAGTCAGATTTTGTATGGATAAGGCTTCTCGGCAGATTCTTTCGTTATAAACGTATAGTACAATAGTCCACTTATTTCTAGCATCGCATAATTAACTCCTGCAGAAGAGGGTGAAGGTAAAGGATAGGGTTGTACAGCTAGTCCTTTAGGTAAAGGATGAAATCGATTCATAATATGAAGTGCTCGCACCAAATGAGGCGCATGGGCTACTAGTATCAGCGTATCCTCTCTTTTAGCTTCTGGTGAGGTGGGTAAGCTGAAATTTTTCATTTGGTCTATTGTATTTACCCCAACCGGTTTTTCTGGGAAATCAATAATATGTACCTTATTTTCTGGGATAATAACACCAGGTTGTTTAAGCGCTTCCCTTACATCATCATTTTGTTCTTTGGTTGAACCATATATCAGATATGGGCTAAACATTCCGATATCCATTTTAAGGCTTGCTATTTGATCCACAGCAAGCTTTTCTCCTACAGGTACTTTATGTGTTTTTCCTGTTATTCTTTCGGTGATATGCCTCATTAAAAACGCTGAATAGATTAGCCTTCTTCGATCTGTCCATCCCATCCAAGTTATACTTTTCCACCTATCGTCTTGAAACTCTTTTAAGACTGTGCCTACAGCAGAAAGATCCCAAATTGCTTTAATTCTTAATGCGTCATCAATAGATTTGGAAATACGTAAAGGATTATTCCTTGCAACCTCTTCAAGAGAAGCTGTTTCTAAAACAGCTTCTCTTGTTAGTTTAATCACTTTATTCTGATCAATCTCTCCAAGCTTGGGATTTCTGTTTGTGGCAAAAGTAATCGCGCTGTCTATGAATTACTGGGTTCTTAAAGTCTCGGCCAGTGTCATAAGGCTAAAAATTATAACATCGATTTAAATCCCGCACAATCTGAAGTATAATATTTTTAATATGGTAAAAGTTGGCATAATTGGTTCCGGTTTTGGATTATATGGTTTGCTGCCTGCTTTTAATTCCACTCATGGATGCAAAGTTGTTGCAATTTGCGGCAAACATACCCCCCGCTTTATTAACTATTGCAAAAGAATTGACTTAACAAACACTTATACAGACTGGCGTGAGATGCTCAATAAGGAAGATCTCGATGCTGTTGCTATAGCAGTTATTCCCAGCGCCCAATACAACATAGCTAAAACAGCTATAAAAAGAGGCTTACATGTTTTTGCCGAAAAACCTTTGGCAACAACTTATCAAGAGGCCAGAGAACTTTTAGACCTAGCTAAAAGAAAGAAAATTATAAATGCTGTAGATTTCATTTTTCCAGAGATTGAGGAATGGCAAAAGGCTAAAGAAATAATAAATAAAAAAACCTTAGGCAAGTTAAAACAAATTAATTTAAATTGGGATTTTCAAAGCTATGACATTAAAAATAAAGTTTCATCCTGGAAAACTGACGCCGTCGAAGGCGGCGGAGCATTATCTTATTACTTCTCCCACTCTCTTTATTATTTAGAATATTTTGCAGGAGAAATCTTAAACCTCAAAAGTCTTGTTTCGTACTCCAAAGAAAGTATTAATGGCGGAGAAACAGGTATTGATCTCTTGTTGCAGTTTAAAAAAAATATCACCGGGTATGCCCACCTTTGCTGTAATAATTCTGGGTTAAGTAGACATCAATTAATATTTGTTTCCGATAGGGGTACAGCTGTCTTAGAGAATACAAATAGTGTTGTGGAGAATTTTAAAATTAAAATTTATGAAGATGGAAGTGCAAAACAACTTACAATTTCAAAAGAAAAAGGCGTAAGAGGCGAAGATGAACGAGTGAGAATTATAAGCAAATTAACTGATCGATTTATTAAATCTATTATATATAGAAGAGAATTTACTCCAAACTTCAGTGCTGGTGTCAGGGTACAAGAATTAATAGAGAGAATAAGAAATCAATCAAAACTATAATGGCTAAAAAAAGAGTAGTTATCATTATACCTACCCATAGACCAAATCTAACAGCTGAAGATAAAATTTCTTTAGTGCACCTTAAAAAATATTTAAATAAATATGATACTTTTTTCGTAATTCCAAAAAATATTAACTCAAAAGCTTTTACATCAGCTGGATATAAAGTGAAAAAAGTTGATATAAATTTTTTTGGAACTTTAAGAAGAGTAAATGAAATGTTCCTGAATAAAAAATTCTATGAAATTTTTAAAGAATATGATTTTATGCTGGTCTATCAACTCGATGCCTTAATATTTTCAAATCAACTGGAAAAATGGTTGAAATCAGGTTACGATTTTATCGCAGCCCCTTGGTTTAGACCAATCATTGGTTATTTCTCTCATAAGCAAGGCTATCCTTCTTCTGGAGCCAATGGGGGATTTTGCATGAGGAATATCCAAAAGTTTATTCATGTATTAGATATCGTTGATAAATCTGCTACCAGAACTTCTAATAATCTATCTATAAGAAAACTTTGGTTTGTACTCTCCATATTACTCGGTAAATCTCATAAGATCTGGTTAAACGCTCCTGCCACTAATTACCCATTTAACGAAGATGGGTTTTGGTCGTACGAGGCACCGAAATATCTCTCAGGATTTAAGGTGGCACCCTTTAAACAGTCAATTAGATTCTCTTTTGAAAAATTTCCCAGAAAGTGTTTTAAAGCAAATCACTATCTACTGCCTTTTGGCTGCCATGCCTGGAAAAAGTATGACGAATCATTCTGGAAACCTTACTTATTAAAGAACAGCCTTTGAGAATTATACCATTCTATCGTCTTTTTTAGTCCATCTTCAAAATTTACTTTCGCTGTAAATCCAAATTCTTCTCTTGCTTTTGAAATATCAAGTTTCCTTCTTGGTTGGCCATCAGGCTTAGTTTTATCCCACACTATCTCCCCTTTAAATCCTACTAGTTTTTTTATTAGTTCTCCCAAATTTTTAATGGAGATTTCAAAAGAAGACCCAATATTAACCGGGTCAGGTTTATTGTATCCTTCTGTTGCTAAAACAATTGCCTCGGCAGCATCCTCTACATACAAAAACTCTCTTGTAGGATTACCCGTACCCCAAATTACCACAAATTTGTCCTCTCTTTTTTTAGCATCAACAAATTTCTTAATTAAAGCTGGAATTACATGCGAAGACTCCGGATCAAAATTATCACCAGGGCCATATAAATTAACTGGCATTAAATGAATTGCATTAAAATTATATTGTTGCCTATATGCTTGAGCTTGTACCAACAGCATCTTTTTTGCCAAACCATAAGGTGCATTTGTTTCCTCTGGATAACCATTCCATAAATCCTCTTCTTTAAAGGGTACTGGTGTATATTTTGGATACTGACAAATAGTTCCCAGCCCAACGAATTTTTTAACCTTTGCCTTTCTTGCTTCTTCCATTAAGTGAACACCCATCACTAAATTATCATAAAAAAGCTCTCCAGGATTAGCTTTGTTATAGCCTATACCTCCAACATTCGCAGCTAGATGTATTACTACATCAGTATCTTTAACTATCATTTTACAAACTTCTTGTTTTCTTAAATCAAATTCCTTTGATCTGGGTATAACAATTCTTTTAGGCTTTCTACTCTTCATAGCAGCTGCCACATAAGTTCCCAAAAAACCTGCCCCACCAGTAATTAGAATATTTTTATCTTTTAAAGAGAAGCTTGTATTATTCAGTGATTACTCCTTATGCATTGCTTTGTTCTTGAAATTTTTGAGGAGAAAAATCACTTAATAATTTTAGAATAAAATATATAAAAATTATTAAATTGTAATGTAGAGTATGCAAAAACAGAATTACACTATTGTTGGTATTCTTTTTAGCAACTATAAATTCATCTTTAAATTGTTTTACAAACCCTGTAGAACTTTTGTTCACAAGTGTTATCCTAAAGCTTGCTAGATACTTATTTATAAATCCTGCTTTATACTTCTTGCCTAATCTTAACCAATAATCATAATCCATAACATAATATTGTTTTTCATCAAAATCACCAATTTCCTTTACTGCTTCCTTTCTCCAAAATGTAGCCATTTGAGATATATAGTTTAAAATTAGAAGAGTATTGTATGAATAATTCTTAAGCCAGAAACTTTTATACTGTGTTATCCACTTTCTAATCTCTACATCATCAAAGTTAATGATATCAGCTTTACCAAATACCCACATTACATTTGGATTATTTGCAAAATATTCTGCAACCTCTTTTAACGCTCCTAGTTTATAAACATCATCTGCATTTAAATAAGTTAAAATATCACCTTTAACTTTTTTCATACCTATATTAATTGCATCTGTTTGACCTTTATCTTCAACCGAGATCCAAGTAATGATGTTTGAATATTTCTTTGCATAAAATTTAATAATATCGACTGTACCATCATTAGAACCTCCGTCTTTAATAAACAGTTCAATATTTTTATAATCTTGCTCAACTACAGATCGTATAGATCTTTCGATATAGTCAACACTATTAAAACAAGGCATCACTACGGAAATTTTGGGTAAATTACTTTTTCTTTTTATCATTTGTTAAATCCTTTAAGGCATTTTGGCGAATTACTTCTTCAAATTTCTTTTCTAATTTTTTGGTTCTAACATATGCCATATAGGTTAAAGGGATAACTAAAATAAATCCACCTATCATGGCCAAATCAAAAGCTCGGGAAATAGCAATTGTTGCTGAAAAAGCTCTAAAAATTCCGGGAAAAAGTGCAACCAATATTGCAACTATCCAAGCAACAAACCAAAATAAAATCTCCAATCCATTAATTTCTCCTCTACGGTAATGCAAATACGCAAAATAAAGCATCACGAGGGAAAAAATTATAGCTATTATCTGAAGACCTAAAATCATATGTTAAATTTCCATTTAATTACATCAAATAAGATACCAAATGCATCTAAGATAGTAACTCCTTTGAATTTATCATAGTATATTGCTTCGATAGGAATCTCGCAATATCTGAGCTTTAACTTTGCAGTTTTTACTACCATTTCAGTTTCAATACCATAATCGGAAGATTTAAGTTGCATACGTTCATAAGCTTTTTTTGTAATAGCTCTATATCCACATATTATGTCAGAAAAATATTTTTTGAAAAGTAAAATTACTAAAATAGAGGCAAATTTATTTCCAAGAAATCTTACTAAGGGTACACCTAAGCTCATATTTCTTGAGCCAAATACCACATCATATTTGCCGCTTTGAATTTTTTCTAAAAATTTTGGCAAGTCTTCTGCTTTATGCTGCCCATCAGAATCCAGCATTATAACTGCATCAGCACCCATCATAAAAGCTGCTTCACACCCAGTCCTAATAGCAGCTCCTTTACCTAAGTTAATTTTATGCCTTAATACTGTTACACGATGCTTTTTTGCTTGAGTGTATGTAGAATCTTTTGATCCATCATCAACTACAATAATAGGTAAATTAGTCTTATTTAAATCTTCAAGAACTTTTTCTATTCTTTTAGCTTCATTAAATGCGGGGATAACAATAAAAATATCCATCAATTAATTATATGCCAAAAGCATATTCAGATCAAAACTTATCTACATAGCCTTTTTTTATTAATTCAGGAAAACAAGAAACAACAAGAAATATTAACAATCCAAAACCTAGACTACCAAACCAATTAGATAAATCTAAACGTTGTGTAAAATAAAAGATTAACATAAGTATCATTAGGCAATAGCTTAACCTAAACAAATATTTCCTTACATTTGGGTAAAAAATAGATATGGTAAAAGATGATGCCCAAATCATAGGACTATAAAGTTGATTTACATTATTAATATCTCCGTTAGTATCAATAAAAATCAAAATCAGTATCAAAACCACCGTTGCTAAAAGCATCAAACTTATTTTTATACTTCTACTCATATCTCCTTTTTCTTATACCTTCTAAGGTAATCACAATAATAATCCCAAAGAAAGTAATAGTCGACACCCAAAAACCTATGACATTATATTTTATTGGTTCAAATTTTATCTCAAAGGAATATTTTCCTGGTTTTTCTACAAACCAAGCATTTCCATATAAATCCCCTATCAGATGATCTTTTGGCTGTACCGTGTTATTATTAATTTTTAACTTCCATCCGGGGTTATAGGTTTCTTTTAATATTAAAAACGATGGTTTTGCTATATTTATTTCCCCTGAATAAAAAATCGGATTCGGATGGATGATTTTAGTAACCTGACCCCTTACTTCTAAACCTACATCATTAGTTCTTAGAAAGATAGCACTATCTAATATTTTTTGAAATGATAAATTCTTAATTGATAATGAGGATTTAATCCCTAAGAAAGAATCATCCGGAACTAATATGAAACGCAGATTTGCATTTTTTGTAGTCATCCTTAAATTGATATCAAAATTTATGTTTTTCCACCCTTCGCCAATCTCTTCTTTACTAAACCCTTGATTTAGTAACATACCTGGCTGCCCAGATTGATCGATGGGATCACTATTCTGCAGCAACTGGATATAGAAACCTTGTCCACTTTGAACCATTATTTCCATATTTATACGGTATGCTCCTCCCCCACGTCTTTCTATCTCTTTAATTGGAACCACCAGAACACCATATGTGTTTCCTACAGTCTCCAGGAGGATTTCTGAATTCCCTAACCTCCCCTGAGATATTTTCCATTCCTCGCGGTCAACTAAAAGGTTTTCGGAAAACAAAGTCGGGTAACTGATTTCATGTATACCTTCTTCGAAATTTTGCACTCCAAACGAGAGAGTATTACCCTCATCCATGCTTTCTAAAACCTGTTTTTTACCATCGATCATAAATGGTAATTGAGATAAGTCATTTTCAAATATAGAGGGATCTGAAACTTTTGTAAGATATATTTTATAGTTTGAAGAACGAGGTAACGATAAATTAAATACCTGCCTATCAACCCCAATGTTAGATTCTCCCTTATAGTAATTCATCGGGAAAACATTATTTTTTGTAAGCGCTTGGATTATCTTATTGGATAACTCCCCAAAGTCATTTGTATGATCGTCAAATATCGACCCTATTTGATTCAATAACAGTAACTGCTCTTGAAAAACAAGCTGTAACGTCTCTCTATCCAAATAATTCTGTAGCGAAACAAAAGCTTGCTGATCCTGAAACAACTCCTCTAATAAACTTTTTAAATTACTTACTGTTTCTGACTTTTTAATAATACCTTGATTTGTATAAGTTCCAAGTATTTGAGTTAGTAATAATAGCTCATTAATAGCATTAGCGGCTGTAGAATTTTGGTTATATTTTGCTCTCTGTAAACTGATATTTAATTTATTAACTAAATTATTATAAAATATACTGCTTAATACTGCGCTAGAAGAGGCTTGATAAAAACGTAAAGACTTATCTGCAAAAATAGTGCTTATTGGTAAACTTTTATAGATATTACTATTAGCTTGATTCTCCGGAGAATCACTTATTGAGCTTCTGGAATCCCCTGTCTGAAAAAGCCAAACATTATTATTTTCACCGCCTCGTATATAACTAGGATTTTCTGAGAAGACTATTTTTGGTTCGAAATACCTATCTTCTATTTTGTATACCATTAACTCTCCCGAGGTATTAATCCTCTTTAAGAAAGGCAAACTGTCTAATAATTTTTCTAATTCTTTAGGATCTACTACCCCGTCTGTTAAGTGGTCGGCATCTTTATGAAGAATAATAATTTTGACATTGAAGTATTGGAGAGCCTTTAATATAGCGCTTTCATCCTGAGAATAAGGATACATAAATATAAACGATAATCCTTTTAAAGAATCTTCAAATTTAGGCAAGTTTAAGCTTCGTGAAATGGAAGGCATTGAATCAAAAAGCAAGACGTTAGGATCGACCCCCCGGTATTTAGATTCCCAGTTATAAGTTAGTGCGTCAGAAACCGTTAAAGGCAAGTGCAAAATCCTGCCTGTATCTTGAAATGATTTAGCAAAATTCTGATTTTTAATAAAATCGTCAACTTGTTTATAAGCATCAGGTATGCTAACTGTTGCCTGATTACTGATTGTTGCAAATACTCGTCCAGTAAAAATAGGCCAGCAAAATATAAGATTAGGTAAAATAAGAAGGAATGCTAAACTGATACCTGAAATCTGCTTTAATTTATATTTTATTAATACTTTTTCTATAGCTAGAAACCCCAAGATAAACAGGATGGCATAAACAAATGGTAGCAAAATACCTATCTTTTCCGACGGATTTCGAATTACTCCCAAAAAAAAGGAAGATTTAAATCCCCAAACAAATAAATTACCCAGTGGCGCAGAGGTTCCTTTAGCCAAAAAAAGAAGTAATAAAGTTAGTATACCAATGAAAGAAAATCTTTTTTCTTTTAAAGATGAAAGTAAGCCCACAAACACTACTGCAACGGACAACCACGGCAGAAGCTTAAATAAGAGCGTCAAATATATTTTGCCAAAATCTAACTGTTGATAAAGATTAAATGGATTAATCATTTGCAGACTAAAGGGTAAAATTGCTTGTTTGCTTATCTCAATTAAGCTCATTAAGTTACTTGACTCATTATATTGTTGAGCATACTGACCAGACCCTATCAAAAATGTCGGGATCAACCACCAACAATTCGTCAAGATCCACCCAATAAAAGCTATAAATAATCTTGAAAGATGTAACAAAAATAATCTTCTGGATTTAAAAGGTATAGTAGATTCTAAAATAGTTATCCCGCCTAGTAATAACCAGATTGTAACTACGAAAGCCAGCGTTCCATAAATTTGACTGCCAAATAAATTTAACAAGAAGAAGATAAACAAATCCTTTACCTTACCTGTCTCTATCCATCTCCTCCAGAAGATTACCATAAATGGCAGAAGAGCTACAAAGAATATTGAAGTATGCACAAATCTATGCCAGATTTGAATTAACATATACGAGTTAAACATATAGAATAATGCTCCCAATAACGACAAAACGTGCTTACCTTTAAAAAGAGTTAACAAAAAGAGGTACATTCCAATACCCATTAAGGCAAATAGTAGGAAAAAAGTAAAAGCTTGCAATAATAGGTTAGAAAGACCGAAATATTGCAACAAAGACAAAATAAATTCAAAAGGCAGCGATGAAATGGAAGAAGCTATTAAAAAGCCTGGTGCTACTGCCTCCCACCATGGGTACTTTGTCATACCGAGGATTCTGGCAGGGTTATAAGTAGGAATACCCACATCCCCTCCGCCATAAATTAAACCTTCTTTAAACCAAATCAGGATTATTAAAAACGAGAGGACAGAAAAAATAAAAGCTACAATAAGTTCTTTTTTGTAACTAAATTGTTTTCGCATTATTCAATTTTAAACTATATCCTTATAAGCAACAAAATAATAATCTGCCCATGATTGCACAAAATAGAAACCAAAATCTAATACTAAACTTATCGAATATAAGGCTTTTCTTAGAAGATCATTGTCATATTTATGCACAATCCCATTTTCTCCTAAGATGCTTTTTCTACCCATTTTAATAATTCTATAGCCTCTTTTAGTAAATTCCTCTGGATAAAAACCTGAAAGATGCAATTGATGAACATTTCCATCTACTGCTGGATGATATGTTTTTCCAATCGGCATCGACACAATTACTTGCTTCCTTGCTATCTTCTCCATTTTCTCCAATAGTTTCCAAGAATCTCTTTTATCTAAATGTTCGAGAACCTGCAATCCCATTACTACATCTACACTTTTATCTTTAAATGAGAATTTCCGGATGTCGGCTTTTATATACTCTGTATGTATCTTTCTTTTCTTACCTTCTTTTATATAAGGCTCGTATATATCTACCCCTATGCTTTTCACCACATTCATCCTTACATTAATCATCTGCATAGGTAAACCTTGACCGCACCCAACATCTAATATACTTTCCGCGGACTTATCAATTACCCAACAAACCGGATCAGCAAGTGATAATAGAAAAATTTTCAAAGGCAGTAAGTTGTTATCAAATTTTTGATAAAGAGATAGCTTATTCATCTTATTAATACATACCAAAGACCTGCTATTAAACCCCACCAATAATTGACCAATATATCAAATCTTTTAGATAGGATTATGATAGCAGAATGCAAGACCGCATAGATAGGATTAAAGAGAAAAAGAAAAATTAATAAATTAAGAAGAGGAGCATGCTTCTTCATAAAAATAATCTTATTGCGGCTAACTCTATATGCTCTCTCTGCAGTAGTAATTCCAAGCCATCTAAGTTTTGGAGAGATATCAGAATCCTTATGGCTGCTATGCCAAACATGAGCCCTGGGCACAAAACATATTCTGAATCCTGCCTTTTTAGCTCTTATGGAAAAATCTGAATCTTCATAAGGGATAAAAAAATCTTCATCATATGTACCTATCTTTTGAAATACACTTTTTTTCACCAACCATGTACAACCCACCATAGGTATATCCATTATCTCTTCGTATTGCCCATGATCTCTTTCTCCAACTCCTATCCCAAAAACCCTACCAGTCAATAAATTAATTCCATGACCTACTCCCTGTATAATATTTTTTTTATCTGCATAGTAAATTTTAGGCTGCACTATACCTACTTTAGGATCCTCTCGTATTACTTTTACCAATTCTGAAAGCGCATGTATATCTGCAAAAGCATCATCGTCCATGAAGAATACAAATTTACCTTTTGCATAGGATAATCCTAGGTTTCTTCCTCCTGCCCCACCTATATTTGTTTGACTAGTTACTATAATTGTTTTTGGATATTTTCTTTTTATTATTTCAGCTGTGTTATCTAAGGAAGCATTATCAACTAAAATCACCTCTAAAGGACTATACCTTTGTTCGTAGATCGAGACTATGGCTTTTAAACCCTTTTTCTTTCTGTCCCGGGTTACTATTACCACTGATACTAATTTTTTTTTCATATTACCAATTTTTGCTATGAAGAAAATTTTTAATATTATTTACCAACAAACCCTTAGCTAGAAAAGGCAAAATTGCTTCTTCATCTAACACTACTCTAATTCGTTGAACTTTCTTCCTTTTCTCAAGCAAATCAGATAAGTTACCTATCATCCAACCGATTGCACAAAGTCTGTAGAACCCAAATTTCCATAACCTTTTATAAAAAATCTCGAATATTGCTGTTCCCAAATAGATTAAAACCACTATCGATAAAGATCTTATAATTGTAGAGACTTGATAATTTTTGATCAAAGTTGCTAATCTGTTTTTGTTGAATCCATACTTAATCTGCAAACGTATTTTTTCGGGAGCATTAGAAACAGAAGATCCTCTTCTATGAAAAACTAGTACTTGTGGCAAATAAATTATTTTATAACCCGCTATTCTTAATCTGAGGCACAAATCTAGGTCTTCGTAACCAATTCTATAGTCTTCGTCTAACAAACCTACCTTTTTTAATAAACTAGCTCTGAGCAAGGATGCAGCGCCGCTGGCTGATAATATTTCTCTCTGATTATTATATTGACCGGTATCATCCTCTTTTGACCCAATAGTTATTGGATTCCCATACAAATCCATCGTCTCACCTGCATCGTCTATCTTTTTATGATCAAAATACGAAACAAATTTGCCTTGAACTAAAGCTACGGTATTATGTTCATCCAGGAAATCTACCATTTTACTGATTGCACCCTTGGCAAAATAGATATCATTGTTTAGAAAAAGAATATAATTTCCCTTTGCCTGCCTCAACGCTAAATTTATACCCTTAGTCATATTGTTAACCCGATTTTTAATAATTTTTACCCTTTTATCTTTAGAAAAATTCTCTGTAACAAATCTAATACTTTCATCAGTTGAGGCATTATCAACAAAAAATAATTCGAAATCCTTAAAATCATTTTTTAAAAAGCTGTTAAAAAAGTTTTTCAATAACCCTAATTCTAAACCATTAAAATTGGTAACTACCGCTGAAACCATTTTATTGTTTCTCATCACTCAAAGAATATTGTATAAATAAGAAGATGTCAAACTATATTACTATGGATTTATTTTTTGTCACAACAGCGACCAGATCTATTACTACAAAATGAATTACTTTGAAAGACTATTATTAGTAACTGCATTTGTATTTAAACTTCTAAATCCTCCTCACTTTATAAAGTTCACTCTTTTTTTGCTTTTAAAAAATAGGCAAATCAAAATTCGTTCATTAGTGAAAATATCTAATGCCAAAATTGATTTAAATCTGGGGGATTTCATTGATTATTGGATATTTATGGATGGCTTATACGAAGGTAAATGGTTAATGAAGATAACTGAATTTGTTAAAGGTAGAACTTTCTTTGATATTGGTGCAAATATAGGGATTTATACCCTTGCTTTGTCAAAAATAGCAAAATATATTTATGCATTCGAACCTGAAAGAACTAATTATAAAAGATTAGTTCGCAATTTAAATATTAACTCTATAGCCAATGCGAAAGCTATTAGAAAAGCTTTATCTAACCAAAATAGTAATAATTTACCCCTGTATATCCACAAGAATAACAAAGGTTTACATTCCACCGTTATTCCTCTTTCAAATAAAACCCAAATAATTAAGGCTGTTACTTTAGATCACTTTGTCAAAGTTAACAAGATCAAAGACATTGGTTTAATAAAAATTGACACAGAAGGAGGAGAGCTTAATGTTTTAACAGGAGCACAAAAAACAATTAGAGAACTTCATCCCCCATTATTGATCGAGCTTAATCGACCCTTATCGAAAATAGCTGGGTATGAATTAATCGATCTTTATAGACTATTAATGAAAAATAATTACAAATCATATAAGTTAAAGGGTAAACTTCTAGTACGAATCAGAAATTCGTATATACCAAATATCTATTACGAGAATCTTCTATTTATCTAAATAGTTAACAGAGCAAAAATATTGATATTTGTTAACCGTTCTGTAACAATAACGACTATGTCTCGCCCCAATCAACCAACATATGAAAAATACAAGATCAAATCATGTAGAATCTGTGATAGTAATCTAATCTTTGATTTCTTATCTCTAGGAAGCATGCCTATTCCTAATGGATTCTTAAGTAAAAAAGAATTAAAAAAATCAGAATCCTTTTACCCGTTGGGAATATGTGTATGTGAAAAATGTTGGTTAGTCCAACTTACCCATGTAGTTCCTGCAGAACTTATGTTTAAAAATTATTTATATATCCCTTCTACCTCAACTACTATGCTTACTCACTTCAAAAAGCTAGCTGATAATACCATTAATGAATTTAATCTGAATAGTAATGACCTTGTTATAGATATTGGAAGTAACGATGGTACCCTTTTAGGTTTTTTTAAACAAAGTGAAATTAAAGTTTTAGGCGTGGATCCAGCCAGAAATCTTGCGCAGGTAGCCAAGCTAAAAGGAATAAATACCATAGATGACTTTTTTACAGATAACTTAGCCAAAAGAGTAAGTAGAGAATTCGGTAAAGCTAAAATCATTACTGCCACAAATGTAGTAGCACATGTCAACAATCTCCATAATCTCATATCTGGCATCAATCTACTACTAGACAAACAAGGAGTATTTATTATGGAGTTCCCCTATCTGGTAGATCTGCTTGAAAAAAATGAGTTTGATACGATTTATCATGAACATCTTTCCTATTTTAGCATCAGACCATTAACGGAATTATTTAATAGGCATAACATGTATATTTACAATATTAAGAAACTAGCTATTCACGGTGGATCAGTTAGGATATATATTGCAAAAAAAGGATCAAAATACCAAGCTAATCGTTCAGTATATAGAGTTATCAAGGAAGAATTATTAAGAAAACTAAATAAAAAAGAAACATACGAGGACTTTGGCAGACGAGTCGGAGTTATTAGAAGAGATTTAAAATCATACCTGAAAAAACTAAAACTACAAGGAAAAATAATCATAGGTTATGGGGCATCTGCTAAAGGTAATGTGCTACTTAATTATTGTAAAATAGGCACTAGTTTGCTTGATTATATAGTTGATTCGATATTCTACAAACATGATCGCTTCACACCTGGAACCCATATTCCTATTTATCCGGAAATTCGTTTACAAAAAGATGTTCCTCATTATGCATTAATACTTGCGTGGAATTTTGCTAATGAAATTATTCGCAAACAAACAAAATATCGCAAAAAAGGTGGACGATTTATTATTACAATTCCTTATCTAAAGATTATATAACTCTAAGAAATCTCCCTACAGAATTCCTTCAATGCATTTTTGATTGTATGAAACTCCAATTCTAATTTTTGTTCTGTTTGAGCAATGTTTAATCCCCCAAATATTACCCTAGATCCCTTATTTATTTGTATCTTTAGTCCTGTAAATTTCCTAATTAATTGCCCGAAGTCAAAGGGGGTTACTATCTCTTTTGAGGCAACATGAAAAATTCCTTGGGCTTCGGTTTGAATAATCCTTTGTATAGCTATATCTAAATCTGGTAAATAAGTCGGATTAAATTGCTGATCGACAAAAAGCGGATAACCACAAAGAATATAATGGTATATTTTTCGAGCAAAGTCCTTTTCGGATTTTGCATTACCAAAGGGATAATTAATCCTTATTATGGCACATTTTATATTAGCTTCTCTGA
Source organism: uncultured Gammaproteobacteria bacterium (assembly GCA_964500725.1). Taxonomy (GTDB): domain Bacteria; phylum Patescibacteriota; class Microgenomatia; order Daviesbacterales; family UBA10151; genus UBA10151. The sequence goes on along the minus strand of CAZCNP010000002.1, from coordinate 134,068 downwards.
TTACGATTTCAGATTGCCTCTTTGTCTCTCCATACCAGTTTAAATTTTCTGAAACATCTAGAGCTTGATTTTCAGAATAAGGCCCTTTCATTCTTTCTGAACCGGAAAAAACAGCGTCTGTTGAAATATGTATTAAGTAAATATTAAACTCTTGGCAAATCCCTACTAACTTATCAACTAACTCCACATTTGTTTTCCAAACTAAACCCTCTCTATCGCCCTTCTCTTTTTCTGCCTTATCACGGTTGGTATAAGCAACAAAATTAATGACTATATCCGGTTTCTCGTAATTAATATATTGCCTCAAAACATCAAAAACTAAAACATTCAGCTGTACACTAGTAGGCACTCTAACATTAGCTTTTAAATCCTGAATGTATTTTACAAAGTGCGAACCAACCAAACCGCTTCCTCCCAATATCAGTATTTTTTTATTAATACTCATAGTTCGGAAAAGGAATTTTGGATGCCGGACGGGTTTGGTCATAGTAAGCATAGTGAAGAAGTCCACAAATTTCTAAAGTTGCGTATTCTGTCAAACCAGTTGCCGGTGTACGAACTGGCGAGATTTTTAATATACTCTCATCACTAATAGGGAAATCTAATAAATTATGGCTTGCGTTATCTTTTTGTAATTCATTTATTCTTTGTATCATATGCAATGTCCGCAATGCGTGAGGTGAATGTGTTACCAAAGCTATTAGATCTCCATGTTCCATCTCGGTTCCTAGCGGTAATCGAAATCCTGTCACTTGATCAACTGTATTATCGATGCCTTCATCCATAATAAATACCTTCTCAGGCGGGATGAGAGCTTTTTCATCAGTTAAAGCTCTACGCATTTCCCGATTTTCATCATTTCTTCCATTGTAAATAATATAGGGGCCATCTTGTAATATAGCCTGTTTTATTACACCAGGATCATTTGGTAACTTTTGACCAATCTTTAGTTCAGTTAGACGACGAGCTAACCAGACTCCTCTATGCGCCCTATTTCTATCCATCCATCTAGCCCACGGTTTATCTTTATACCGATCATCTTTAAACGGCTGACCGTAATACCCTGGGCCAGATAATACCCAAATAATTTTTATCTTATTTGCCTCTTCTGCATCTTTAGGCAACAATCTCTCTTGAGCAGAATAGTCACTAACCTCTTCGAAGTTTCCAATCATTGATATACACTTCCCAATAAACTTTCTTGCCTCCTCTTCACCTATCCGATCAAGTAAATCCCCTTTGTTCTGCCTATCACTATACGCTTCAGCTATTACATCCTCTATTGTTGGAAGGCTTAGATTAGGAATCATTGCTCCCTTTTCTTCTAACATAGTTGCCTATTCTAGAGATTATTTTTGATTAATGCAACAATTTCCCTTGCCCTTTTATTCCAATCCCAGTTCCCCAATATTAAATCTTTTGCTTCTGTAGCTATTTTTTGATAAAGTTTCGGATTATCCAACAACTCAATTACTAACTTTGCAAATTCCTTTTCATCTCCCAGAGAAGCCTTAAGTACACCCTTTGGATAATATGTTTTTAACGCTTCCAGATTAAAACTAACCCCTGGCAAACCCCAAGCCATTGCTTCCGCTGCAGCCATACCGCCGGAATCATAAATTGCCGGATGAACAACTATTTTAGTTTGATGGAAAATCTTATATTTTTTCTCTCCATCATATTTATATCCCACTAAAGTAACGTTATTTTCCAATTTAAGCTTACTGATTTTATTTTGCACCTTCTGCATTAAAGGTCCATCTCCTATCATTATTAATTTAGCATCATGTTTCTTATTAACAACTATCTTCCAGATATCAACAAGTTTCACTACGCCTTTCTGGGGGTGAAACCTACCTTGAAAAACAGCATCATAAATCTTAGGTAATCCTTTAAACTCCTTTTGCCAAAAGTTAATGGCTTCTAAATCCACACCTCCCTTTATTGCTAAAGCTCTTTTATCTTTAAGTTGATTAGGAAATTTTAATTTATCTGGTTCACTAGTAACAAAGACAAAATCTGACTTTCTTTTGACTAAATTATAAGCAAGTTTTTGTGATAACCAATAGAGAAAAGGACTAATTTGAGGATTCTTGATTAGCGTATGATCCTCTATAAAACCCTTCCTTGGATTGGAGGCAGTTAAATACCAGCTTCCAATCCAATTTATTTTAGGAAATCTACATTTTAATATCCAGCCAGGTATACAATCCATCCAGAAATCAGATGCTGAATAAATAATAGTAAATTTATCATTTTTTAGATCTAATTTAAATGCCAACCAAATACCTTTTATAATAAGCGAGACGTAGTTTATAACAAAGTTATGTTTCTCCCAGCTGCTTAAAGAAACAATATTAAACTTTACCCTACTCTTATCCAACCCTTGCCTATGGCACATCTGGAACCCTTCTTGCCAAACAAATATTTCAACAGGGTTTTCTTTCGACCATCGTTTAGAAAGCTCAATAAAAATTCGGTCACTCCCTGACAAACCCTTACCCCTGGCTGCAAGAGCTAAGAAATAAAAATGAAGCTTAGAATCTTTCATAAGTATATTCTATCAGCTTAGAAAATAAATATTTACTTAGATTTAACTTTGTTAATTTTTAACAGACAAAATAGGAGAAATAATATGAATAAAAGAAATACCACGGAAACGTAAATCAATATCTCTGTAATAATTTGAGGAATAAATACTACAGCATATTCATTGCTTTGCTGGTCAAGCTTCCAGCCATTGGCATAACCATTTACTATAAAATGGTTTTTTTCTGATAGAGTTTGTTTTTGTATAAGGCGTATATTATTAATAAAGCCACCTTTTAAATCACCCTCTGAAACATTTGGTATAACTTTCCATAAAGTATTAAAAGTTTTGTGCAAAGCCAAATAATAATTTTCCTTACTTTCCAGATTAACTAAATATTTTGTTGAGGAAAGCTCGGTTACAGACTTTGACGCATACCTAGAAAAGCTTGTCAATGGAGTAAACTTGTCATTTTGCGATCTAAGCATATAACCTCTAGATCCATCTATCACGGATAGATTAGCTGCTACTTTGAACATTTGCGAAAAATTATCTACCATAAAAAGGTCTGCTAAAGTAGTTATATCGGGAAAATCTTGGTATTTTTTCAATTGGTATAATCTTAATCTTCCGAACTGCTTAATGAAATTATAATTATCTACATCTGTCTTTTTGCCAGAGTCAAGATGTCCCGCTATTACTTCCACTTTTGTAGGCAACAATGAATCTTTAATCTCAGGATTCGAATAACCATAAATTTCCAATGATTTAACTACGGATGGATTAAATTTCTCATCTGAGTATATATATAGATCCAAATCCAAAAATAAATTAGTTAAGTTAGAAGAATATGTTCTAAAATCAGGATTAGTAGTCCCATCCCACCTAGGTCTTTCATTATTTTGATCTCTTAGAGCTATATCTAAAGCTGCAGGTTTATCTGTTTTAACAAGTAAATGCAGATAATGATATCTCCTCCAATCAGAAAGGTTGACAGGAATCTGACAAATAAAAATTAAATGGTTTTCTGTATATAAAGTCGATGCTTGGTTCGGACAGATGACAGGCATCTGTTCATTGATGGCTTGAGGCGCATAAACAGCATGCAACAAACTTTCTTCCTGTTGCAAATCTCTTTTATTTACCTCTAAAACATCATCCCTAATAACTAAGTATTTTGCTCTAAGCAATCCAAATATTGAAGTTATATCTATTTTATTTATATCTTTATAAACCTCCTTTAGTAGCGGTTCTATATAAGGGTAATTCTGCACCCAAGAAATAATAGAATAATCCAAGATATTTATACTTGGATCAATACCAGAATAAATTCTTCCATTCCATTCCAAAGTTACTCCTTCACCAGGCAAAAAGGGCAACATGGCAATCCGATTATTAATTTTATTATGCTTCTCCATCCAATCCTTTAACTCTTGATAGTAGGATGGAATATTGACAAAATTACGATTATCCTTTGTAGTTATAACAAGTCCTGTCCACATTGGCCAAACCAGCAGAAAAAAAATTATGAAAATGATAATAGTTTTGAAGAAAGATTGAAACATTCTAAACCTAAGCTTCAAAAATTCTGATAATTTTAAGTACCCAAGAGCAATAAAAGGTGTATAAGATATTAATAAAACAATTCCAAATTTTTCATAAGGATTTCTAAATAATTCTAAAATTGGGAAAATTTGAAAAAACCACACAAATATAAATCCTAATGGCAAACTTGCACCTAAACAAATAAATAAAGCGACAAATAATAAAATCATCCACAAATACATCTTTTCGGCTCGTTTCACTGCTGAGAGACTGAATAAAAACAATATCGGAGTAATCCAACTAGTTATCTTGAAGAATGAAGAGGGATAAAAGTCTCCATAAAGTAAATTACTATTAAAGTAATAATCCTGAACAAGACGAAGAACAGAGGTTAAAGGCGAGTATCTACTTATCGTCAAAAGCGTACCTAATCCTTCGTTTCTAACAGATGGGTTTGATAAATATAGATTATTTGCAAATAGAAAATATCCAACAATCCAGGAGGAATGAATCCCTATCCATCCAAATACAAGAACAAAAAATAAAATAGCACTCTTCAAAAGATAATTAAACTTCTTTCTATAAAACCAAAAAAAATATAAAAACTCTATCCCTATCATTATCCAAAAAGACAGTACATTTGCTGGAGTATATCCAGCAGAAAAAATAAATGATGCTATAAGTAAAATTAAAATATAAACAGTCTGCAGCTTTTCTAATGCCAGATATGCCAGCAAAAACATTAACGGAAAAGAAGCAAACGGAATAAACTGCTGATAAAGCCCTCTGCTCCAGATTTGGCTCATTGAATAAAGATTGAATAAATAAAAAAGGGCTCCAAAAAGCGCACCTCCACTATAACAATTATTTTTCGAAAGCGTTTTTTGAAGAAGGAAATACATCGAAATCATTCCTGTACTAAGTAAAATGAAATTTATAAATGCTTGAATTAACCAACCTGGAATTTTGAGAATAAAAAGTAGATAAGAAAAAAAATAAAATGGTATATTAATAATTTGATAAAGTGATGGAACGCCGACATAACTATCAAGCCAAACTGAGAAAGAATTCTTCAAAGTTAAATTTAAATCGTTGAAATATAACCCTGATTCTCCTCCTCCGTACAAAACACCATGACGAAACCATATAGTTGTAATAACAAGTGAGATAATGCTGATAAATACTAAATCCCGAAACCAAACTTTGTTCTTTAAAAACACATTAACATTATCTATTCTTTTTTTTGAAAAAGCTAGGGATTTATAAAAATAATAGATTATAATAACATCGGACGGTATAAAAATGAAAAAAATCTATTTTTTTCTGGGGACTACTGCTGAATTTATTAAACTAGCTCCTGTAATAAAAGAGCTTAAATCAAGGGGTATTCATTTTAAGATTATTACATCTGGCCAAAACAGAATAAATTTCGAGGATTTAGCGGAATACTGCGGAATCTTAAGAGCCGATATAGCGCTCGCTGAAAAATCCCAACGATCTTCAATGATACATTTCTTTCTCTGGGCTATTAAAACATTGTTCATATCTTGTATCATTTTGAATAAAGAATTCAAAGGTTTAAATAAAAGCAATAGTTATTTCATAATACACGGCGATACAATCTCTGCTTTAATAGGAGCTATTATTGCTATCCGATATAGGTTGAAACTAGTACATATAGAGTCTGGATTAAGATCTTTTAATTTTTTTGAGCCTTTTCCGGAAGAGATATGCAGGTTTATAATCATCCATCTCTCCGATATCTTGTTTAGTCCTACAAAGTGGGCCTTTGACAACTTAAAGAATATCAGAGGAACCAGAGTTAATACTCATCAAAATACGCTTCTCGAATCTTACCTTTGGGCACTACAGAAAGAGAGTTCATTAGACCGCCGGAAAAAAATTGCTAAATACTATGTTTTAATTATGCATAGGCAAGAGCATATCTATTTTCAAAAGAAACAGACTCAACGAATACTAAACTTTATAATTGATCACGCTGATAAAAACTTAACCTGCGCCTTGATGATGTATACCTTAACAAAAAGATTGATGAAACCCAAAGTATTTAAATCATGGATAAATGCCAAAGGTATAACTGTTATTCCACGTTTACCCTATGTCCAATTCGTCCATTTTATGAAAAATGCCGAATTTATCGCCACGGATGGCGGCATCAACCAAGAAGAAGCTTATTATATGGGTTTACCGATGCTCTCTTTACGAAATAACACAGAACGTATAGAAGGAATTAATAAAAATGTAGTTATAAGTAAAAACAACAGAGAAACTACTTTGTCTTTTCTGCAAGAATATACCAAATACATCAATCCCCCTATAACCACCAAAGTGCAACCATCTAAAATTATTGTAGATTTCCTAATGAAATGATAAAAAAACTTGATACATATCCTATTATTAGTATCGTAGTAGCTACATTTAACTCAGAGAAAACAGTCAAAATGACTTTAGAATCTATAAAGAAGCAGTCATACCCTCAGGATAAAATTGAAATTTTAGTAGTAGATGGTAGATCTAATGATCAAACAATTAATATAGCAAAAAAATATCGTTGCAAAATTATCACTAACTCGAAAGTAGAATTAATCTACGCTAAGTATCTCGGTTTTCTAAAGGCAACCGGAAAATATATTATCTATTTAGACAGCGATGAGGTTCTCGATAATCGCGATAGTTTAAAGATCAAATATTCTGCTTTTAGAAAAAATCCTCAAGTTAAGGCAGTATTATTAGGCGGTTATAAAACACCCTTAAATTATCCCTCAATAAATTATTATATTAATGATTTTGGAGATCCTTTTTCTTTTTTTATCTATCATGAATCCAAAAATGAATACTTTATGGTAAGAGAATGGTCTGAAAAATACCCTGTTGTCTCTAACACTAATAACTTCGTCATATTGGATTTATCCAGTATTAAATTACTCCCACAGATAGAATTGTGGGCTGGAGGATGCATGTTCGATCTTAAGTATGCAAAGAAGGTATTCCCTAACTTAAAAAGAAATCCTCATTTAATCGCTTTATTATTTTATTTATTAAACAAAAAGGGAGATTTTATTGCTATAACAAAAAATGATAGTACCGTTCACTATTCATCTGCTTCACTTAATAAATATTTAAAGAAAATTAATTCTCGAATTAAGAATAATATCTTCAATACCGACATGGGCAAAGCAGGATATTCGGGTCGTAACCAATTCCAATCTTTATGGTTTAAGTTAAAAAAATATCTATTTATCCCCTACACCCTCAGCTTTATATTCCCTTTGAAAGATTCGATATATTTTCTTTTAACCCGTAAAAAAATCATCTATTGTATTCACATACCTTTATGCTACTACACAATTATAATGATCATCTATTATGAAACTCTAAAACTGTTAAAAGTAGCTCCACCAATTAAAAATTACGGAGGTTAATAATAAATAATTAATCTATTTCCTTGCTTTAACAAAAATTGAAACTCCTGATGAATTAATTGATAAAACATTATTCAGTTTATCAATAAGATTAATAATTGCAAAAAAAAGGCTTATTGGATTAATATTTTTATTCGGGCTTTCCGAAAATTTATTAACAGAATTCTCAAGTGAGCTAGGCAAACGCTTACTTGTTAGAAGTCTTGCTCCTAAATTAAGAATATGGTGATTAAAAGGAATGCACCAGAAAGTTTGTATCTCGGATTTTTCTATACTAAAACCGGATGATTCTAGAACCGTATTAATGCCTCTCAAAGAATAAAGCCTCACATGCTGGTTCCAAATACCTGCCCAAAAACCACTTTTAATATGGGTCTTAAATAAATGTTCCAATATCCAATTTACTGGATCCCATAACAATGGATAACTTTGACAAGGCACTGTTAATAAAAGCTTACCTCCTTGCTTTAAAATTCGATAAACTTCTTTTAGGCCTTTAACATCATCTAACAGGTGTTCTGCAACTTCACTCATGATTATATTATCAAAACTGCTGGAAGCAAACGGTAACCGCTTCATTAAATCAGCTTGGATAAAAGTAATACTTTTCTTTCTTAAATTCCTTTTGGCACTTCTTAAACCTCTTACCTCTAAATCTATTCCTACTAACTTAAGCTTTACTCCCAGATTTGATAACAAATAAAGGTAAAATCCATCCCCGCAACCAACATCCAAAATTTTCTTACCCTTTTGTAGGTCCAAAGATTCAATTACACTGTGAGCCCGCCTTTTTAACGCCATATCTCCTACTTTTTCTAAAAGGACTTTTAATTTAGATTCAATTAAAGCCTGGAACCTTAATTCTTCATAAGTATCTATAATTATTAAACCGTTGCGTTCATTAAAACGTTCTAAAGCATATTGCCTAGCCCTATTTTTGTATTGATACATTTGATTGGAATTTGATATCTCTCTTATAGCAAAAATTATGGCCTCCAAACTGCCTTCGCAAACTTTTCCTACCATACTCTCTGAAATTATCTCTTTCATTCCACCGTTATCAGTTCCTATAATAGGTAAACCGCAAGATAATGCTTCTATTATTACCCTGGGAACTCCTTCTTCGTATTCTTTTTTTACATTTTCTATTAGAGAAGGAACCACCAACACATCGGCAGCATTATAATAAGTGGTTAACTTAGTATTAGAGATCTTTCCTAAGTAAATAATATTATTATATTCCCTACTTCTTTGCCTAACTTCATTATCCAATTGGCCTGTACCTGCAAAAATAAATTGAATATCCGGCATTTTCTTAGCAACATCTAATAAAACCTTAACCCCCTTTTCAATAACCAAACGACCAACAAAAAGCACATTAAAATGCATATCCCATTTCAGCTGTTTTCTTATTTGCTGTTTATTTTGCGGACTAAAAATTTGCTGGTCAACCCAATACGAAAAAAGCTTAATTTTTCTTTCATCGATTCCTAATTTGATAAGCTTTTTTTTAGTTTTTTTTGTCAGTACTAAAATACAGTCTGCCTTTTTTAAACAAAACAAAATAAACCTGGTAGAAAATGTCGTTCTAAGTAAATTTAATTCAACATGGAGACTTACAACTAAAGGTTTCTTAAATAGCTTTTTTATTAAAACTCCGATAACTGCAGCATTTATGCCGTGAGAATGCACAATATCTATTTTCTTACTTTCCTTTTTCATTATAATTAAACTCCTTAAAGCTAAATAAGGAGTTAGGTAAATAAAATGAAGGATGGGATATTTTTCAGTCTTATAAAAGATATTCCTCAACCAATTGACTCTATAGATCTTGCTATTACCCCTCCTTTCAAAACCTTTATCTCTTTGGCTTCCCACTAGGGGCTGATACGCAATAACAGTATTTTTAATCTTTCTTTTTCCTGCAAGTTTTATCAAATCATCCAAATGGGTTTCTACCCCTCCTGTATTAGGTGAAAAGAATGGTGAGATTTGTAAAACTGAGAGCTTACTCATAATATCTACCTCTTAGATACCCTAATCCCCCAGCTATCATCTCTAATACAAACATAAAAAACATAGACAGAGTAAGAACTGGGTGCTTTATCATTCTTTGCCATTGTTTATAAAATACTGGCCTTAAGAAATATATTATTTTTGGATTCATTATTTGTAAACTATGTTTTTTGATATAAATATAGCTTTTTAAGCCATAATAATATTTTTTCTTAAGAAGCGAATACAAATTAGGAATCCTTTCATAATGATAAATTGAAGCATCAATTCTATCAATTAAAAATCCTTTTGTTCTTAATCTATCTGTTAATTCCCAATCCTCCGTACCAGTTAATTCTTTATCATAACCCCCAGCCTTTTCAAATACTTCTCTTCTAAAAAATCTAGCTGCATCTGTAATGTCATCACCTGCTATATTATAAAAGGATCTTTCAAATGCCTTCACTTTTTCCCAATACCCTTTTCCTTTAGATATTTCCGGAACTATTAACGCCACAATCTTATCACTTCCTTCTGTCTTAACGACACATGCCTCGACAACTCTTTCAGACAACTCCATATCAGCATCCATAAAAAGTAAATAATTACCCTTTGCTTTTTGGGCACCAAAATTTCTTTGTGATGATCTTTCTGAACCTTTATCATAGATTTTTTTTGTAAATTTTTTTGCAATTGCCTTTGTTCTATCAGTTGATTTATTATCAACTACAATAATTTCAACTTTTCTATATGACTGCTTTCTAATACTTTTTAATAATCTGCCTATAACATCTACCTCATTCTTTGTTGTTATGACAATAGAAACTAAAGCACTTTGCATAACAGGATTATCCAAATTTAAAAACTATAATACAAGATGGTAAAACTCAGTAATACAGCTAATTTCAGTTTCTATTGATTAAAAAATAGTTAAACTCTATAATAGCTCTAATTTCATTCATGAAAATATTAGGAATTTCGCATCCTATCTCATTAAATCCGGCCGCCGCTCTAATAATTGATGGTAAACTTATCGCGTTCGCTGAAGAAGAGCGGTTTAACCGAGTTAAACATTCCATTAATCAGCCTGCTTACCACTCTATTAACTACTGTCTGAAGGAAGGCAATATTACCATTGATGATCTCGATTATATTGGGATTGGATCCAATAATTATCTGACAATCTTGACGAGTAATTTAGTTACTAAAACCTTTTCCCTACTGAAAAATACGCTTTCTACTAATAGGACAAAATTAAATATAGAATCTAAATGGATAACAGGTACAGCTTATGGAATTATCCAACCATTTCTAGTTTGTTATCAAGGTCTTCTAAATCTTCCCTTTAATTGGCGAGAGAAAAGAGTGCAATTTATTAGACACCATCTTGCTCATATTACCAGTACTTATTTTTGTTCCGGTATGAAAAATGCTTGTATTATATCTATGGACGGAAGCGGGGGGCAGGAAGCTGGAATATTGGCAATAGGAAATGGGGAAAAGATTAATATTTTAAAAAGGATTCCTATTAATGACAGCCTTGGTTTTTTATATGGATTCTTTACCGAGTTTTTGGGTTTTGACGGTTATGATGGGCCTGGTAAGGTTATGGGGTTATCTTCATATGCAGATAAAAATGTAGATATTTTTCCTTTCGTAAGCTTTAAAGATGGGTTTTTGAGAGTTGATAAAAATAAAATGATAACTTACTTAAATCAAATGAGTAAGAAATTATCCAATAATCCATTAGACAAGCCTAATAGAAACATCGCTGGGTCGCTACAAAAAACCATAGAACAAGCATATATCTATATGGCGAAATATTTATATGAAAAGTCTGGAATTAGTAACTTCTGTTTAACAGGAGGAGTTTCGCTGAATTGTCTAGCAAATACTCAAGTCTTAAAGCAATCTTTCGTCAAAAATATTTATATTCAACCTGCTAGTAATGATGCCGGAACCGCCCTGGGAGCTGCATTGGCAATTCATACAGATGTATTAGGAAAAAGGCCTGATTTTAAATTAAACCATGCATATTGGGGACCATCCTTCTCAAATGATCAAATTTTAAAAGTCATCAAGAAAGCCGACCTACCATTTTATAAAAAAGAAGAAAATATTGAAAAAAGGGTAGCAAAATTAATATCAGAAGGAAAAATAATCGGTTGGTTTCAAGGAAGAATGGAAGTAGGACCAAGAGCTTTAGGAAACCGTTCAATTTTGGCAGACCCTTCGATACCAAAGATGAAAGACTTAGTTAATCTTAAAGTCAAAGGCCGAGAAAATTGGAGACCGTTTGCTCCATCAATCCTCCAGGAATATGCAAAAGATTATTTAGTTGATACTCCTAATTCACCCTTCATGATTCTTTCATCTAGAGTATGCCTAGAAAAACAAAAAGATATAACTGCAGCAATGCATATTGATAAAACAGTTAGACCTCAAACCGTATCTAAAAAAACTAATCCAAGATATTGGAATCTTATAAATGAGTTTTATAAACTCACAGGCATCCCTGCACTATTAAATACTAGTTTCAACCTTGCCGGAGAGCCAATCGTTTGTACTCCTCAAGATGCTATATCCGCTTTTTTTAGAACTAATATGGATTATTTAATCCTAGGAGAATATATTATTTCTAAGTATCCACTTGAATACCCGAAAGAGTTTTAATATATAATTGTAACAATGAAGGCTAAGTTGGTTAATTGTGTTAAAAAATTGCTTAGAACTCATTTCCTCTTCTTTATCCTTATTCCACTTATTTTTGCAAGTCAAATTTATCTTCTTCAACCACAATTAAAATATGGTTTTGGAGATATCGATGATGGGTCTGTTGCCTTTTTCATAACACTTAAAAGACAATATCCAAATCCTGTTCAATTCATTATGAAAAGTCTCCAAGAATGGCCAACCTTATATTTACACCAATATTATTATATCGGTATTTTAAATTTCTTTTTGGGGGATAATTTTGTTGCTTATCATCAAACAGCACATTTCTTTAAAGCTTTAGCTGCATTATCTACTTATCCCCTATTTTTTGTATTATCAGGGAGTATCCTAGTTGCTTTCGTTTCTTCAATCTTTTTTGCCATTTCTTATGCCACAACAGGAGATTTACTAAATGTTGTCACTGCAGGAAACTATTTAGCTATATCTACTATGTCAATATTTTTAACGATATATTTCCATTTGATTAAAAGCAAGGAATCTAGAATCTTTCCCTTATACCCCCTTGCCTTAATATTCCTTTTCTTAACTTTTGTTATTTCAACCGCCAGAACCTATCCTCTTGTAATCATCATATTACTATCAGAACTATTTGTTTTATTTAGAAATAGATCTTGTAATAAGTTAAATTTAAACATCAGGAGATTTGTCTTTTTTTTATTACCGCTACTGCTAGCAATTATCCTAACATTAATCACCTCTGCCAATATTACAGAAAGGATATCTACTGTTCTCGCCCTTACAATACAATATAACTTATCTGGAAATGATAACGGCTATCTGTTAATACCTTTTACCGCATTTGCGTCAACTATCTTACCAACCTATATATGGCCCTCTTATATATATTTACTATTTTTTTTCTTAACGCCAGCACTAGCGCTTCTTCTATCTAAGCATCCATCTAGATTCATTATGATCACTTTTATAATATGGGTTATTGGTATACTACTAGCTTCTATATTAACCGGTGGCGCTAATTATTCAATTGATCTTGAAAACAAATCCCCAATTGGTTTTTACATCTTAGGGTTATCCCTAGCTTTTTTCTTAGATTGGTTAGAACATAGGAACTCACTATATGTAGGCTTCTTCTTAGGTCCTATTTTTTCTTTTATTATGATTTTTGGTATGTGGGTAGGCACCCACGAAAGAAATCTTCTTTTTTTTAACGAGCATCGTTACTTAACGCTATCCACGGTATTCATAAACTTTTTCCTTGGCACATTTACAGTTGTTCTTTATAAAAAACTGCGTAATACCTTCTTCAAAAGAATAGCGTATTTTTCTTTCCTATTAATACTGGTTTATTTTGTAATCAGTGTTCAGGAAATAAAACAACTTTTTGATTCCCCTTATCTGTTTGTTGGTAATTTCGAGGATCAAAATTACATGCGAGGACAATTACTACCGTATTATCAGAATCTTTCTATTGAAAATCCTCGTTTGATATATATCGATAAGGATACTGACTTAAATAATAAGAACTATTACGAAAAAAATATTATCGCTGGATATCGTGGAGATGGCAATGCTGGCTGGGCAGGCTGGTGGCCGCAGATAAATTTTAGAAGAGAGCTGGTTCCTCCAATAATTACAGATTTTAACAAACTTAAATCCTTAATGGTAACCAGAGATGGCATCAAGGGCTTTATTTTTGAAGATATATTTTACAATTCAAATAATTTCTTTGCCCTGAGATTAATAGATAAAAAGGTATTAGATATTACCGATCAAGTTAAGAAAGATCTAAAGTCAATTAACTAATTCAGATTGTACCTCTTTTACTAATTTTACACTCTTTAATACCGACTTGCTCCAATTAAACTGTTTACTCCATTTAATACATTTAGTTTGCAGCTTTTTATATAATGCATCTTTCCTCAAAAGATATAATACTCTTTCTGCTAAAGACTCGGGAGTTGGCTTAGATAGTAAACCTGTTTTTCCATCTATTATCGAGTCTCTTAATCCAGGGACATTATAACCAATAGTAGGAGTTCCCATTGCAGCAGCTTCGATCACAACTAAACCCCAACCCTCCCTAACAGAAGGGTTTATTGCTAAATAGGCTTTTGTCAATAATTCAAACTTTTTCTTCTCATTAACAAACCCCCAAAATTTTACTAGCTGATCAATTCCTAGCTTTTTACTTTCCAATTTTAATCTTTGTAAATACCTGGGGTCAGCTTCACCTATCACCCAAAATTGTAGTTGCTTTTCCGTCTGACTAACTAATCTAAAAGTTATAAGCGCATCCTCTATACCTTTATCCTTACTTAACGCTCCAAAAAAAATAAGAGTTTTTTTGCCTTCTTTCTCGGGAAAACTCATTACTTTTGGAAACTTTACCCCATTATTGACTATAGTAATTTTATCTTTTCGGATTCCCCAAGCAACTAAATCATCTCGCGTAGACTTTGATACCGTCATAAATGGAATATGTCTATATAACCAAAATATTACTGGTTCAAATACAATTCCAATAAAGGCTACCATCCTATTCAGTGGCCAAGGCCAAGGATTTAACCACCAAACTTCTTTAGTTACTTCATGAATAAATGCTAACTTCTTAACCTTTATATATAACGGAGCAAAAAAAGGAATACCATGAAATTGGTCAATTACTAAATCAAATTCAGGGTGTTTACCGAATATATACCATTTAAAAGCCTCCCATTGAACCCCAAGTATTTGCCTTCCTCGCCTTATTATTTTTACACCATCTATTACTTCTTCCATTTTACAGTTTACAAAAGCAGAGGTAAACAAAGTTACTTGATGACCTACCTTTACCCAGCCTTTTGCATGTTCATGTGTAGAAATTTCTGCTCCACCAGCATTAGGGTGCTTAGGTCCTCGCCAAGAAAGAATCAAAATATTCATCCGATATTTACCCTAAAATTTAACTCGGGATCAAACCTCCATTTACGCCTGTTGTTTATTGAGTAATAATTTAATATTTTTAATCGGTAAAAAACTGCAAACGTATCTATTAACATAGCTAGTACCTCTTTTATAAATTTTTTACTTGTTATTGTAGATGAGCCACCAAATTTTAATTTAATATCAACAGGGGCTTCATATATTCTTTTATATCCCAAATAATTTGAAACAGCTAATATTTCTACATCAAAAGCAAACTTTTTTACTAACACCCTTGGCAAAACTTTTTCTAATACCTCTCTTTTGAAAAATTTTATTCCCGCTTGAGTATCTTTGACCTTTAAGCCAAATAAAAGAAAAGTTAAGAGTTGGTATCCAAACGATAAAATCTTTCTCTGCCATGGATATACCACCTTTGAAACTGGATGCCTCTTTGAGCCAACAATAATATCTGCATCATACCATTCAAAATGTTCCAGAAGCATCGCCAAACCATTAGGGTTTACATCCATTCCCGAATCGATAAATCCTATTAACTCTCCTTTACTTTCAGCCATTCCATATCTTATTGCATATCCCTTGCCTTTATTTGATTCATACCCAACTATTTTAATATTAGGAATCTTCTTAGTAAGCTTCAGAGCATTATCAAAAGTTTTATCTTCTTTACCATCAACTACACATATAAGTTCAGCGGGGAAACGCAATTTACTCAATACTTTACTTATTCTGTTTAAATCTGCTGCTATTGTTTTTTCTTGTTTATATGCTGGAACTATTACTGAAATTAATCTGATCTCCTGAAGTCTTTTTTGCATAGCTAGAGTATATAAGCAGAAAGGCAAGTAGTAAAGCACTCACCATAAGTGAAATTTGAATTACGCTAAATAGACTTTCATGGTAAAACCAAATGAGGGTAACTTGGGCAATAGCCGCAACTGCAGGTAGTAATACTACCTTTGTATTGCCTAAAGAAAGATGAAAACTTACTAAAAGCGATGCTAGGGTAAAAAATGTCATAAATATTCCAAACCAAACTAGCAAAGGAACAGCTTCTAGAAATGATTGTCCGTAAAGAAGATTTATAGCAAACTGAGGGAATAACCAATAAATTAACAATACAAATATTGCTAAAATTAAAGTTGATAAAAAGCTATAAAATATTTCCTTATTGCACCTGGCACCTTTAGACCGTTTCTGTGAGACTAAAGGAAACATAACTGCTCCGATTGGACCGGCACCAAAAAAAATGATTTTTCCTAAAGTGGATAAGGAGGCATAAATTCCAGCATCATGCGGAGAAAAAAAATGCTTTACTAAAATTAAGTCAGAAGAATAAATAGAAGTTAAAGCAATTGACTGAACAATAACCGGAAATGTATATTTCATCATTGCCTTAATATCAGAAGGTACCCCTAATTTATTCTTGCTATTAACTTTTAGATAATAAGATGTAATATATAAACTAAAAACTGCAGAAACAATAATTGCTATCATTACTCCACCAATACGATAACCTAAATAAATAAGAAAAATACTACCGACTAATTTAATGCAATTCTCAATTAATATACTTACAACCAGCTCCTTAAATTTCAGTAAACCCTGCAATATTGCTCTATTGAGTAATGCAGGTAAGTAAAACAAAAAACTGATAGCAAGCCCGCTTACATAAAATATATTACTTATATTTAGAAACGATCTAATTACAGGAGATAATATTATTAAAAGAATAAAGACTAAAACTGATAACTGCAAAGTCTTTCTTCTAAACCAACTAATCAGTATCGCTATCTCATCCTCAGACCTGGCAGCGGAAATATATTTTATTATCACTAAACTTGCAGTTGCCGGTATAACTCCCAAAAGACCTCCTAATGATATTAGTGAAGCCAATTCTCCGTAACTTGGAGGTCCTAGCAGTCTACCAACAATCAAGTGGAACAAATAATTTAAAGCGTTATATGCATTACTACCTATTATCATAATAATACTACCTGAAAAGAGAGGATTTTTTAATAAATTGAAGATAATTTTCATGCTACCCAATATCCTCTTGTAAAAAAACTTACCAATATTATCCCAATTGATACAAAAATTCCTATTAATAATTTATAATTTTTATGAATTTTTTGCATAACAAATGGTAAAATTAAAAAACCCATCAAAGAATATCTGGGCATCGAAGACAATGTTCCTGTTAGGGTTGGTAAAATTAAACATCCTAAAGTAAATATAAAATAACTTATCCTCATTTTTTTATAAAATATTACTAAAACTGCTAAAGGTATCACTGTAAAAATAAATTCTAGGAAGGCATTAAAAAATAATAGAGAATTTAGAGGAACAGTTGTAAATATTTTTATATACCTGTAAAGTACCTGAGGCAGCAAAATTAAACTATTTGGTGTCCTTTCTGCTCCAAAAAGAGGTTGCGAGGTCAAAAAATACAAAGGATTTTCAAAATTCAATCTAAGATACAACATATAAAGCAACGTGCCAAAAGGAGCAAGTAAAATTCCAATCATTCCTTTAGTTGTTTCCCAACTATTTAATTTAATCTCTCCGCTTTTTATCTTTAAATATAGCTCAACTAGTAAGACTGGAATTAGTAGTAATCCAAAAATCCTTGTTACAGATGCAAATAAGCTAAAAATGCCTGCTGCTAGAAAATTTCCTTTCCTAGTAAAATAAAGTGTAGCCAGTACTAATAATAAAAATAGTGATTCTGTGTATACGGAGCCAAAATAAAAAGAGGTAGGAAAAGAAACTAGTAAAACTACTGCTCCTAAAGCGATTTTATGATCAAAATCTATTCTTATTAATTTATAAAAATAATATAAAGATATTAAAAAAAGTATATTTGATAAGATAAGTCCCACAATAAAATAGCTTGGGTCCACAAAGATTCTGGTATCTAATGTCGGATTTTTAGGTAACATGTTAACGAAACGTATAAGTAACGGGTATAGTGGAAAAAAAGCTTGGGAATACTGCGCATCATAACCATTTTGGGCAATTCTTAAATAATGAACCCCATCAAAGTTGCCAAATCCCCATATAAATGAAGGAAATCCGGTTACAGCAAGCACCTGATTGAAATAAGGAAAACGATTACCAAATACTGGTAAAGCAATAGTTGCCAATAATGCTACTGTAAACAAACTTATTCTCCATAAAAAAAATATCCCTAGTATTTTGCTAAACATTAACTTGCTATTGCCTTTTTGTATACCTCTTTTGTCTGCTGCATTACCTTCTCCCAAGAAAATTTAGCAGCTCTTTCAAGTCCTAACCTTGAAAGTTTGTATCTTAATGATTTATCTTGTATTACCCCCTTCAGAAGCGAAATAAACTGATCTATATTAGTTGGATCAAAGTAAATTGTGGCTTTACCACCTATTTCTGGTAAACTTCCTGCGTTAGAAGAAATTACCGGAGTGCCACAAGCAAAAGCCTGCAAAACCGGTAGCCCAAATCCTTCATACAATGAAGGTTGTATATATAGGGTAGCAAGATTGTAAAAAGCTACTAACTCACTACTCTCAATATTTCCAGGCCTAATTATCTGATTTTCTAAATGTAATTCTTTAATCATTCTATTAACCTTTTTTAAGCTTTCCAATTCTGGATGATCAATATTTTCCACATTCTTTAAAAACACTCCCCCTACTAATACTAATTTAACTTGATTAAATTGAGGATCTTGAATCAGTTTTCTATATCCCTCAATCAAAAAAGGGAGATTTTTGCTCCAATTAGCATCACCTACATACATTAAAAAAGTTTTAGGTAAATTATATTTTCTCTGGACTTTAAGCAACTGAGGATCTTCCAGTACTTTAAATTGTGGATCTGCTGCCAATGGAATAGCTATAATTTTTTCTTCATTAATTTTAAGATATTTAATAATATCTTTCTTCGAAGATAAAGAATCAGTAATGATAAATTTACAACTGTTTAGAGCAAGTCTTTGCAGAAAAAAGCTTAGCCTGCCTTTAATACCAACTGGGTATTGTTTTGGGAAAATAAGGGGGATTACATCATGTATTGTTACAACAGTGGGGATAGATTTTACAATAGGGAGGGTATGATAGTATAAATCAAACCAAGGATAATGAACAACTTCAATATTTTTTGTTTCTAATATTTTAGTAAGTTCAACTACTTGAATATCTTCTTCTTTTTTTAAGGAGTTTAGAAGATTCTTAGTATAGTACCCTATACCTCTTACCTTATGTCCTGAATGTAAAGGTGTAATGTTAATTCCTACCTGCATACAACCTCCATAATTTAAAATAAGCAACTGGGAAACGAAGCGATGAAAAAAAGGCAAAAACAAATCCTGGGAATCCATCTACAAACCCTTTATGCCTTATATAAACTTTAAAAAACCAGTAAATTGATTTTATAAATATATAACTGATAAATGAAAATATACTTATCTTTATCCCTTTATCTTGCAGCTGAGATGCCAATAAATCTGTATACCTGTTAAATCTTTTTATATAATCTGAAAACTTTTTGTCTCTTAGATGCAAAAGGTCATTTTTTAAATAACCTACCCTCCCTAAAACTTCTGCCTGCTCATGAACATCTTTTGCAGGAAGTCTTCCTTTACCTTTCCGATACAACCTTAAAGTATAATCCGGATATTGGCCCCCTTTTGTCAAATACCTCCCAAGGAAAAAATTTCTTCTTGGAAACCAATAACCATTAATATCAGAATTAGAGTTTACCACCTTCTTGATCTCGGCAACCAGCTCATGAGTTAGTAGCTCGTCAGCATCTAGTTGTAAAATCCAATCTCCATGGCTTGCATCAATTGCCTTATTTTTATTGATATGAAAAACAGGTGGATTATTAGTTTGAATAATCTTAGCTCCAAATTCTTTTGCTACTTCTATAGTTTTGTCTCTAGACCCTCCGTCAACAATTACAATTTCCCAGGCTATATCTTTAACCGATTCTAAACAATTTCTTAAATTTTGCTCTTCATTAAAAGTAGCTAAAACAATAGATATTTTTTGATCACTCATATTATTTAACACTGACTAAGAAATATGCAGTCACTCCATTAGGATAGTATATAACCTTTTTTACATCAAAAGTGGATTTATGCATTAATCCGTCGTATTGGCTAGGCGTCAATATATAAAGTACGCCTGGACTAGGAAAGCTTGCCAGAGGATCCCAACCTCCAAAATAATACCTATCATAGGCAGAAACAGTATTATAGCTTCTGTTACTCTCTGCATTGTTATATATAACAGAACTTAAATAATTCCCCCAATCTGGCTTTAAGTAATATAGAAAAAATATGTAAGGCTGAGATCTGGCATCAGTCATGAAAACTTGATCATATTCTTTATGATCTTTAACATACTCAACAATCTGTTTCATACCATATTGCCATTCTATTGCGTACCTGCTGGCATATTCACCAAAATAATATTTTAAAAATCCTTGAAATAAAATTATTAAAGTCGCAACTGTAAGTACCAAAAACGATACTTGAAATATCTTGCTCTTAAGTAATTTAATGATAAAATACAACCCCAAAGCAGAAATTAGATGAAAGCTTCCCATCATAAACATTGCCCTTGCAGCATGCGGCGCTTCTCCTACTAAGCTTGATGGAAGAGGAGCAATTAAAGCCCATGATATGAGGAGCACCCCTTCCTTTGACCTCTTATACAGCAAATAAGCAAGACCAAAGATAAAAAATATAGCATCAATCCAATAAAATTCTCCTGCACCTTGAGCTGATAAACGGGCATTCTTGTCCCCAGAGACAAACAAATATTGCGGATAAAAATGCCAAGAGTACTGCTCCAAAGTAATATTTACTCTCCCTAAAAATTCATTATTTGTTAATTTGAAAAGCTGAGTTGACTCGATTGTCTGTTTGTTTAATGAGGTCTGATTAATTCTGGCAAGACCTAAAAGTTGTGGATTAAGAAACAAATGCAAAGCAAGTAATACAATAATTATAAAAGAAATTAGCAAACCTTGTTGATTTTTTAGAAGAGTTTTTCTCCAAAGAAAAAACAATAGCACTAATATCATTGGCAAAACTACCTTTGATGTATGATAACCAAGAAAGGCAATTACAAAACTTAAAACTGATCCTGGCAAATAGAATCCCCCTTTTTTTAAAGACTTAAAAAATAACACTAATCCCAGCAAAAAGAAAAATAAGGTTGGCACAGCTTCGTGATTAGTTCTTGAAAAGTGAAAATGATAAGGAGATACAGCAAGGAAAAAAGAGGCAATTAGACCGACTAAATTATTATTAAATAACATTCTAGCCAGAAAGAAAATTAATAGTATACTAAGAGTCCCAAAAACAGCAGCAGGTAACCTAGTACTAAATTCTGATAGGCCTAATAACTTAACACTAACTGCTGTTGCATAAATATGCACCGGATGCTTATCATCTGCAAACGATCTAAAATATGCAGGCAAAAATTTTCCATATTCATCTCTCCCCCAGTTTGCAATAGTATAGGCGTTATAACCATTTGCTGCTTCATCCCACGATAAAGCAGGAGGAACTGAATCCAATTTATATACCCTCAAAGCAAACGATATAATTAATATAAGTATTAATATTGATTTGTACAACCAGTTATTCACTTATTAAATAAGCATATCATTTATCATTTGTACTTGCTAACTCTCCATATTTTGGCTACATTATTATAGATATGCCATTTAAGAAAATACACCAAATCGGGCTTAGTTTAGCAAATAATCGATTATTATTTTTGTACAAAAAAATTAAATCTTTATTACCCTTCCAGAAGTCAACATTACCTTATTTAAAAATAGTTAGCCTCTTGGTCGCTTTAATTGTGTCAGCTATAATTTTATACCAAAGCTTATTTTATAGATGGTTTGGATATGAAACCGTTCCTTCGCCGACGATTACTGATGAATATAATTATGTTTGGCAAGGTTTAAGTTTAAGATCAACCGGCTTACCAATCGGTTGGGTTACCTTTAGGCATATCTATGATAAACCTCAATATCAATCCAAGGGAGCTAATTTAATAGGGTTTAAGCTTGTATCCGAAGGCAAAATTATTACTTTAGAAGAATTCCATAAAAATAAAAATCCGTTCATAGCCATAGAGCAAATAAATTACAACAAGGGCTTAGAGCATATGTTTTTTGTTGCACCCTTTTTTGACCACCCTCCACTCGGAGGATTAATTTATAGCCTGGGAGAAGGAAGTAACATCAAGGAGTTTAACCAGGTAAAACCAGCTGAGTTTAGAAAGCCCACTTTAGTTTTAGCCGTAATAACAGCAATTTTATTATTCTTATTTACTTATTTAATTACACAAAACCCTTGGATCGCATCGCTCTCTTTAATCATTTATTCAACCGTACCTACTTATTTATTAGCAACTAGGACTGCTTTTCTGGAAAATGCAGTACCACCATTTATCTTACTCCATTTAATAATTTTATTTGGAGCTATACAGGCATATAAAAAAGATCTTTCCTCAAAAATAACTTTTATTGCTTTAACTTTATCAGGGTTCATTGGTGGATTAGGACTATTAGTAAAAGAGCCTACATTAGGATTCCTGGTTGGATCTACAATTTTACTATTTATAAATAAAATTCCTAAAAGGTACTTAATAACTTTCTTTCTTGCCATGCTGATCCCAATTGTCTCTTATTTTCTTTGGGGTTTTTGGTTACAAATGGATTTATTCTTAGATATCCTGAGGGCTAACACCGAAAGGAGTTACTTTGGCGCCTTAAAACTAGTTTCGATGTTAGAGGCTCTGAAATTTAAAGATTTCCCCACGGATGGTTGGTGGGTTTGGGGACTCCTTAGCTTTTTAATAGTATCCCTCAAAAAACAAGAAAACTTACAATTTTTAACAATCCCGTTGTTATTCCACTTTCTATTGGTGCTTTTCTTAGGAAGTCCTAATTATCCATGGTATTTCATATCAATGATTCCTTTTTTTGCATGTTGCAGCGCAATAGTAATTTGGCAAATATATAAAGATCCTAACATAGCTACGGCTCTGGCATTCTTCTTTATTCCTTTTTCTAGTAGCTATTATTGGGGCAGAGTCGCATTAAATCTGCAACCCAGCATCACCCATTATAGATATTCTTTTCTTATATTCTGCACTCTACTTATCTTAAGGCTAGTATTTCATAAACACTATTTAACTAAAATTATATGGCTTGCCTTTTGGATAATAATTATTCAAAAAATTATTACTTTTAACCACTTATTTATACCTTACTTAGTATCACATTGGGGAAATCTACCCATTCCAAGCCTCCCTAACTTTTAGTATAAACCTCTACCGCTTTTCATATTCATACACATACCCTCCTATGCTCCCATCAGGATTTAAAATTGTTTCTTTCCATTTAATTTCATCCATCTTATCAGTAATATGAGTAAAAATTAAATTTTTTCCAGAAGGTATCTGGTAGTAATCAATATCCCTAAAAATAAATTTATCAAATGATTTAACCAGTGAGGTTTTACGGCGGTTAGAAGTATTATAAACAACTTCAGATCTAAACTTAACAGGATCATATTGTAGATAAAAGAGAGTAAATATATACGGTTGATTAAACCTGTCTGATATTAATATATTATCAAATTGGGGAAATTTTGATTTATATTTGCTATAAAATGCCTTATAACCATATTGCCAGTCATTTGCTGTTTCTTTAGCATAATTGGAAATAAAGGCCTGGTAGTAACCTAAAAAAGCTATCAGCGTTACCCCAATAATAATTTTTGTATAAAAATTCTTATTAATAAATGATGTTAACTTTAATACACCCAAGGATGAAATGAAGGCGATAAAAGGCACTGCTGATATAGAACGCAGGGCATGAGGGGATTCTCTAGTTATACTTGCCGGAATTGGTGCTATCAAAAGTAATAATAAGATAAGCTTGTATTCTTTTCTTTTTTGCTGAAGGCTATAGATAATTCCGAGAAATAAAAGAGGTAAATGAGCTAAACTTACCTGACCAAACTTAGGCTGTTGGCTTCTTCCATTTCCATCTCCTGTCAAAAAGAGGAACTTAGGATTAAAATGAGCGAGGTAATTGGCAGCAACTGTAACAAGCGTCTGATATTTTCGATGATTATAAGCACCAGAAATTCCCACTTCATCAAGTCTTGCAATCCTACCTGAAGTAATAGAATGCACAACTCCAACCCCACCTATAATTAGGATAATAAAGCAAATAAATGAGAATATTACGTTCTTTTGAATATAAAAGCTAAACTGCTTAAAGTATACAACTATTAAAATCAGTAAGGTCACCGGAGTAATTATCAAAAAACTGTTATAGCTATATAGGGTTAAAATAAAGCTAATAACAGATAGTATTAAAAGCCTTTTTTGCTCTTCCATAGCTGAGATGAAAAAATAAATTCCAGATATAAAGAAGAATAATCCTGTAGTCGCTTCAAATCCTGTTCTGCTAATGATAAAAAACCATTGGGAAATTGTTACAAAAAAAGCTGTCAGCATCCCTACTTTGCTATCTTTAGTTATCCTTTTTGCAAGTAGAAAACTTACTATCACTACTCCTAAAGAAAATAGGACTGCAGAAATTCTTACAGCAAATTCATTTAAACCAAAAAGCTTTATAAAAAATGCTGTGGTGTATATATAAACGGGAAGCTTATACTCTCCAAATGCTTCAAAACCTAAAGGAAAATTCCTTCCCCACTCATCTTGTCCTGTCTTTAAAATAGAATAAGCATTATAGCCAATAGAAGCCTCATCCCAATAAACTGATGGGGGAATTTCTGTAATTTTATATAAACGGGTAAAAACAAAAAGAAGCAATATTAGCAGCAAAATAAACAAACTTTGTCTAGAGCTCATTTGTTATCAACTATTAGAAAGGCTGAACTACCATCAAGAAAGTAAATCTCTTTTAGTTTTCTGCCGCCATATGGGAAATCCCCATTTTTTCCTATAAATAATATGCGTTTACCTTTATATTGCTCCAGTATATCTCTTTGCTTCGTTCCTTTATCACCCAAGTCTGGAAAATAAAACTTATTAAACTGTAGCACCCATACCCAATTATTTGTTTCTACTCTATTTAAGTTTGGATCAGCTTGATACTTCGCAGGATCATAGTTTAAGAAAAATAAGGTAAACATATGAGGCTCACCATAATGTCGGGAAAAAACTATCATATCGTATTCATCCTTATGCTCATTTATATAATCTACTACTTGCTTATACCCATATTGCCAATCTCTAGAGTATTTATTTGGATAAATTTTGTAATATTGATTTAGATAATAACCTAAACTAATCACTATAATAGTGAGCACTATTGCACCAAAAGATATTTTAATATTTTTTGAGTATTTCTTTAACCAATTTAAAGATACTAAAAAGCCATACCCAGAAACTAATTGATAAAAAGGAGCTGCTATTAATGTCCTTAAAGCGTGCGGGATACTATCATTGGTTACAGATACAGGTACAAATGCTAACAACACCCAAGTAAACAGTAATCCTTTATACTTATTTTTAAAGGCAATAAGAGCATACAAACCTAGCAAAAGAAACGGTGCTTGAAACAAATAAAGTTGTCCCATATTCTGAACATGATGTTGTTTATGAGGCGCCCCTGAGATAAAAAGAAACTGTGGACTAAAGTGAGCCAAATAATTTCTAGTAAAATAAAATGTTACGTATGTTACTTTGTTATGAATTAATTTAGGAAGTGGTGAAGACAATTTTGAGAGCCCTCTGTTTTCATTGATGCGCGGAATCAACCCTGGGTCATCTGTAATGCTGACTAATTTATACCTTGCGCTTCTATCTCCACTAAATAAAAAAGGTACAAGTGGAATAAGTAGAATTGTAAAAAGCAAAATTGCAGCAGAAATAGCTTTTTTAAATTTAGATAGTGTTTTTCTATATATAATTAAAATTGTAAATAAAAATAACGGTGAAAAAATTCTTGCTGAATTATAGGTAAAAACAGATAAGGCAAAAGGAATCATTGAAAAAACCAACCACTTTTGATCTCTAAAACCTTTAACTAAAAACCAAACTCCCAAAACTACCCAAAAAGTTGCAAAAGAGGCCTCAAAAGAACCTCTAGTAAGCTGAATATGCCACGGAGAAACCCCCAATAAAAATGCGGCAGCCAAACCAGCCAATTGGCTTACAAAAAGCGCTCTTCCTAAAAAGAACATAACCAATACTGTTAGCGTTCCATAAATAACCGGAGTAACTCTTACCCCTAATTCATTAAGACCAAAAACGTATATCCCTGGGATACTGGCATAAATTTGCATAGGCAGCTTATATTCACCATAGGCTTTAAAATGTATCGGAAACGGTTTATTCCATTCGTCTTTACCTGTTTTTAGGATCGAGAAGGCATTATAGCCAATAGACACCTCATCCCAATTTAAAGCAGGAGGGTTATTGGTAACTTGATAAAACCTTAACATGAATGATAGAAGGATGATAATTGCAAGAGAGAGTAAAGATTTTCTATCCATTGGATTAAGTGTTGTCATATTATTCTAAATCAATTATCCTACAAATATATATCGTATGCCAAGCGCTATTTTACATAGGAAAACCCCTAAAATTGTAATAGTAATGCCTGCTTTTAATGCAGCAAAAACTGTTTACGATACCTATCATGAAATCCCTAAACACCTTAAAAAATATATTATTTTGGTTGATGACGGCAGCAGCGACCAGACCATTAAAGTTGCAAGAAAACTCGGCATTAAAGTATTTGAACATATCAATAATTTAGGTTATGGGGCAAATCAAAAAACATGTTATAAGGAAGCTTTAAAATTAAAACCGGACATTGTTGTCATGCTTCATCCCGATTATCAATATGATGCATCAATGATAGAGGATTTAATAAATCCAATTGCAAGAGGTAGGTATGATTTTATGTTTGGGAGCCGTATTGCTAACAAAAATGGGGCTTTAGCAGGCGGCATGCCTCCACTCAAGTATTATGTAAATCGAATTGTATGCTTAATCCAAAACGTTCTACTGGGAGTAAATTTTACAGAACATTTTTCTGGATTTCGTGCATATTCTAGTACTCTTCTTAAAACAATTCCGTTTGATCAATTTTCAAATGACTTTGTTTTTGATCAAGAAATGACTATCTCTGCGTTAAATCATGGATTTTCTGTTGGAGAGATTGCAATTCCCACAAGGTATCATCAAAAGGCTTCTTCCATTAAATTCCTAAAAGGCACCAAATTTATCTTGGATGGCTTTTGGGTAATAATAAAACTATATCTTCACAATCTTGGCATTATAAAGGATGATCAATTTATTAATACAGACCAAAGCGTATCTAAAATAAAATACCATCTTCTAGCTATTTCAACCATCTCGTTAATAAATATAAGTTTGCATAAAATGTTCCAGTCTAACTTAATCTTCACGTTTGTTCTTTTTGCGGTAAGTATCCTACTTTATTTTAGTTATATTAGAAATAATATTATTACCAAACTGCTCTTCTTCACTCTATTAAGCGCCTTACTACTGATCTCCTTGCTAAATAGTTTTGATCGTGATCTATTTCATTTAACTACTTTCGAAGCAGACAAATTAGCTTCAAGACATGAATATTTTGCC
The DNA here is from genome assembly GCA_964500725.1 of uncultured Gammaproteobacteria bacterium. Taxonomy (GTDB): domain Bacteria; phylum Patescibacteriota; class Microgenomatia; order Daviesbacterales; family UBA10151; genus UBA10151. Next base: position 106,277 of record CAZCNP010000002.1, on the reverse strand, counting down.
AGTGAGTTCGGAAGATTTTATAAAAATAAAATAGGTATTGGATATGCAAGCTTCTTTCGACCTATTATTATAAAATATAATTATAATCTATTTTCCCATTTGGATTTTAATTTGTTTTTTAATACCAGAAATGTAATTTCTCTATTTTTCCTTCCACTATTTATATTAGGACTATATAATCTATCAAAAAAAATTACTAAATTATTAGTTATTTATCTATTGTCTGTGTTTATAGCAGGAGGATTCTTATCCGCAACAGGAACGTATGGATATTTATTATACGTTCCCTTTGTTAATCTAGCTATTTATCTAGGGTTGATACAAATTTTAAGGGCACTAAAATATGTCAAAGTTTAAAAAAATATATCTACCTTTATTCTTAGTAATAGTTTTAGCTATTTTACTAAGGTTCTATAGATTAGATAGTATCCCAATGGGTTTTCATCAAGATGAAGTTTCGCAAGCATATAATGCTTTCTCTTTAGGTACAACTGGACACGACAGATATGGGGAATATTTTCCAATATTATTTCGGGCCTTTGGCTCCTATCAGCCACCAATTTACACCTATCTTTCTATCATACCTGTTATAATTCTGGGTAATACTGTTTATTCTGCAAGATTTCTTTCAGCTTTTTCTGGAGTTGTAATAGTAATACTTACTTATCTTATTGTAGTAGAGTTGATAGAAAAAAAGTTCAGATATACCCTAGGGATAATTGCTGCTTTAGTGGTTAGCATCTCTCCTTGGGCTATACAATTTAGCCGGCGAGTGGTAGAAAGTAATTTAGGACTAGCCACTTTTTTAGGGGGATTGTATTTAATTGTACGATCGCTAAAGCACCCTAGACTCTTTCCTATCTCATTACTTGTGCTAGGCCTTGCTACACAAGCTTACTATAGCGAAAGAATACTCATTATACTTTTTATTCCTTTATTTTTATTTTTATTTTGGAAGGTTTATTTAAAACATAAATTAGCTATATTACTGGGTTTTATAGTTTTTGGAATAACACAAATTCCTCATTTATGGATATTAACAACTGGAGCCTATGCCAGAAGGTTTGCTCAAGTGAGCTATTTTAACAATGATCCAGGAGATTTACCTAGAATTATTTATTTAACCACAGAATTTATTAAGCATTTTTTAGATTATATTTCCCCCCGAAATCTTTTTGCCGATATGGGAAGCGCTTTAGGGAGAACATCTCCAGATTTAGGAGTATTTTACAGCTGGTTATTTATACCATTTTTGGTAGGTCTAGTTTATCTTTTAAAAGATATCAGAAATTATTCTTCTAAAATAATAATTCTTCTTGTCCCTCTATCCTTAGTTTCTACTTCTTTAACCGGAGACCTTTTTTATCCTTTGAGAATCTTAGAATTTTTATGGCTTATATCTGTTATTGTCGCTTTAGGGATTTATGTTATTTTTACTTCTATCAATAATAGGTTAATCGGCTTCACTCTCTTGGGCTTCTTAATAGTATATTCTATAATTGCTTTTTATGTATCTCATGCTGTCCTTTTTAAATATGAATCTAATGAGTACTTTGGAAAAACCTATACTGACCTTAACAATTATCTAAAACCCTATAAGGACAAAAAAATTGTTGTAGACTCGCAACGTGATTCAGGTATAGGACTTCGAATTGCTTATTTAAGAAGGTTTGATGCCAATAAATTAGCAAAAACCCTGCGTCCTCAGCTAACAACAAATTACTACAGCTCAGAAGTTGCAGTCCAAGAAATTTATAAAATGGATAATATAACTGTCAGACCTTTTATATGGGAAGTGGATTTATGCTCCAAAAATACAATTCTGGTAGGAGATGCTTTATCAATCTCTGAAAAGCAAAGTAAAGATCATAACTTAACTTTATTATTTGAAGTTAAGGGCCCAGATAATAAAGTAGTATTACGGGGTTATAGCACAAATCCTAAACCGACATGTAAACAAATATTTTAAAAAATTATAATTCTCACTTTGTTCGAATTATGAAATAATAATCCAGTTCTTCTACCTTAATAGTGCTAATTTTTTCTTTGGACTTAAAATTACTTAAATCCGTCAAAATTATACTTTGTGGAGGGATCTCTTTTTCTCTATACCACTCAGATAAGCCCTGGGGGAAATATATCCATTTAAAGAAAGTTTCAGCATCTGGATATTGTTTAAAAAGGTAATACTCTGCATAGGGAGTTAAGTTTTTTTCCTTTGCAGTAGTTGCTAACCCCTTATAAACATCGTGTATTGGTTTTGCAAAGTCTGCTTTTACCCTTTGAGGATATTGATACCAATAATCATTCAAAAAATCAACAAAATTTAAGCTTATTAGTAATGTAACTATTACCAATATTCCTTTACGCACCTGTTGCTGCCTAACTGCAAGTATCTGCTGTATACCTACACTTGCAATCACAATATAAAATGGAATCATCGCTAGCAGTCTGCTTGCTCTATAAATAGTAGAACCTAGTCCAAAAAGCAAAGGGGCTAAAAAGAAGGACATCAGTATTAAAATTAGAATAGGTTTCTTAGTTTTTATTATATTTACCAGCCCCAGAATAAACATAGGTAAACTTGCAAGCAAAAACATACCTTGTTTACCAGTTGAGTGATAAGGAGTTGAATCACCCCTTAAGAATAGGAAAGATGGGTCAAAAGTTGATAAATATGGCAAAATTAATGTTTGATAATCTTCAATTTTATATAGTCTATATTGCCCTAATAAAACTCCCGTATAATTAAACTTGGAAAGCAATAATACTAGAATGAAAGGCACAAACCCCACTAAAAACCATTTAATAGTGTTTAAATATTGACCTTTTGTTACCCTATTTAAATAATAAACATATACAAGTGTAAGCACAAAAAACACTGGAGCAATCACTCTCATTCCTAAATAAGAAAATAAACTTATTCCCAAAAATGCTCCAGCTAGCATTAATAATTTGTAATTTTGCTTCTTGGTAAATTTGATAAGCATTAATAACCAAGCAGATACAAATGGCACTGGGGCAATATTTTCTATAGCTAAATGTGATTGGATCATTACAATAGGCGTTGTTAAAAAAAGGAAAGCAGCTGCTATTGCTACCTTTGTATCTGCTATCTCCTTAACTAGCAAATAGATAAACAACAAACTTAGAACAACAAAAATTACACTGGTGGCCCGCAATGCAAAATATGAAACTCCAAATATTTTAAAAACTAAAGCTGTAGCATATACAGTAACCGGCTGTTTCCAATCCGGAGAATTTATCGTATTTGTAAATAAAGGTAAAAACTGTTGCTGTGCGTCGTATCCCGTTTTTGAAATTAATGCCGCGCTTGTGCCAATTGCTGCTTCATCACCATTAATTCCTGGTGGAACATCTGTAATTCTATAAGTAAATAAAAAAAATGTTATTAAGCTAAAAATTAGAAGCAAACTTACACTTTTAAGCATCTTTATTAAATAGGTAATTGAAGATTAAATAGATTGAACTAGAAGCAAAAATTGTTTGCAATATACTTCTTGATAAATTATATTCTAAATTTAAATGCAGCAATGCCCATATATCTGCAGTATCTTTTAATATGGGAAAAAGAGGGCTAAAGAGTCCAATCGTGAGTGATGGATCAAAGAAAAACAACGATCCAAACCAGCTCCCAAAGATTATTAAAACTAGCAAGATATTTTTAAATTTATTTACTGCCAGATCTAAAACCAAAAATGGTGTTATCCAAATTAACCATTGAGGATGATAATGGGTAAAGATAAAAAATAATAGAAGAGGGATTAAATATAATTTCCATGCTTCTAACTTTATTCTAAAATTATGTATCAAAAGATAAAAGAGTAATAAAAAAGCTGGAAATAAAATTATAGACTCCCCGCCTGATACAGGAATACTAGCATAAAGGCTTTTTGAACTTTGATTTGCCAACAATGCTGTTGACCTAAAGCTTGGCGAGGGAAGATATGGCAGAATTGAAATAATATATGGTAAGACAGAAAGAATTAGTAGCTTTACCTTTGCTCCAATCCCTTTCCCCAGCAACATCAGCGGAACAATCAAAAATATTGGATATAGCTTAAAAGCAATACCACCCCCCAAAGCAAGCGCTGCCCAATTTAGTTTGCCCTTAAAGGCTAAATATATTGAAAGAAAGGAAAAAAAGGTAGGAATAATATCAAACTGACCCATCATATAAGTTGCATACAAATTAATAGGGTTAAATATCCAAAGCCCAAAGGCAAATATTGCTTTATTTGGAGATACCAGTTTGTAGATTAAATAACCTAATAATAAATCAAAAACTAAATATGGTAACTTATATAGCCATATGGTGCTTCCGAAGATTAAATTAAATATTCCAAAAAACCAGTATATTAAAGGGGGATAATTTAGAATATTTGCATCAGAACTATAGTCATATAAATTTAAAATATGTCCCTCTGAAAAAACCTGTCCCCCTTGCCTTATGGCTTCAATATCAGGATGAAAAGTAGCATAAGATAATAAAATCCTTATCAAAACTCCTATTATTAAGATAACCCATACTTTTTTCATTTCTGTATTAAACTTAAAATTTCCTCCTGAAACCTTTTCCTATTAAAATCCTTTGATCTGCTTAGAGCCTCATTTGACATCCGTGTCCAAAGACTCTCATCTGTAATTAATTTTATAGTAAACTTTTGCAGTTGATCCAGATCATCCCACAGAAAGCCGGTTTTTTCATGCTCAACGATTTCTTTCTGTCCGCCCTTGCCTATTACCACAGGAACACAGCCTCCTGCCATAGCTTCGACTGTTGCAATGCCAAAGTGCTCCATCTTAGTTGGATCAACTTCTTCAAATCCCGCTGCATGCCAATAAATTGAAGATTGCCCATAAAGTTTAATTAATTCATCATAACCTAAATTTGGATAAAAGTTTACAGGTATATCTTTGGCAAGATTCTTTAAATGAGTTATATAATCTTGATCACCTTCCCCAGCAGACCCTACTAAATGCAAACTCCAATCTTGTGCTTTTCTATCTTTACACAAACTTTTGAAGGCATTAATTAATTCTTTGTGCTTTTTGTCTTTCAAATATCCAAAAAAACGCCCCACTGAAAGGATATATTTTTTCTTTATTAATGGTTTAATGCAATCTGTACCAACAGGAGGGTATATAACCCTTGATTTAATCTTCCAATTCTCCCTGGAAAACTGTTGTGTAAACAAAGAATTATAAATAGCCAAATCCCAACCTGTAAGCTTAATCTTTCCCCACAGACTTTTTGCTGGCTGACCCACAAGAGGAGATTGTATATGCAAAAAATTTTTCCTGGCTGTTGGATAGAAAATACTTCCATCAGTTAAATAAAAAAGCGCGCCGTATTTTTTTAAATAAATCATTCGCAAAACATGTGAGGAATTCTTTCCAACAGGAGCTTTAATAAACCTTACCGTTTGAAGGTTTAAATTAAACCGTTTTGATAATTCATCTTTTAATCTCTCCCCACCTACAGCTTCAAGATGCTTATCTAAGAATACATCAACACTATTACCAGAAGATAACACCTCAGCAATAGTCATCATGTATTTTTCCCCGCCGCCGAAGGTATCAAGGTATGGAGAGTAAATTGCAATTTTCACTTATTTAAAATTATTATTAATTAAATCCTGGTCCAACTGATCATATTTCTCCTTTAATGACTTCGGTTGCTGCATCTCCCATAACCTAATATAGGTTATCATCAAGCTGAAAACCTGTAAAAGCGAATCCATCGTACCGATAGCCCCATTAAAAAAACCCTTCCTTAAAATCCCTTGTTTAAAAGTTTCAGTAAGTAATATCCTAATAAATCTCCAGCCAGACATCCTGGGATGGTTCATTTCCAATCTAAGCTTTGCATCAATTTTGGACCACTCTAAACTCTTAAGAGTAATTTGATCAATATTTCGATGTGTCAGATGAAGCAATGAATTCTTGCTGTACCCCAGCTTGCCATTAAATTTGGGATATTCATGCACACTGCCAACCCACCCTTCAAAGCTGCTCTTTTTTATCAACCTTATTACCCAATCTGGCCAAAAAGGACCGTATTTAACTTCCTTCCCAAAAATAATGTTTTTTCGTGAAATTGCATATGCGGCAAAATCGGAAAAGCTTACCATAGCTTCTATCTCAACTCGCAAAGAATCAACCACCCTCTCATCTGGATCTACAAATAGTAACCAATCACCCGACGCCTTCTCAGTAGCGAAATTACGCCACGATGCAAAATTATCAAAACTCCTCTCAAAAATTTTATTGGTATATTTTTTTGCAATATCTAAAGTTTGATCGAAAGACCCATTATCTACAACAATAATCTCATCAGCCCAACTAACAGATTCCAAACAGGCTTTAATCCTACTTTCCTCATTTTTACTAATAATAATTACACTAAGCATTTAGATTTTGTTTTTTATTTTTTGAAAAAACCTCTTGAATGAATTTTTCGATAAATTTGCATAGTTAAACCAATATTTAATTTCAACCGCAGATTGATTACTTACTTGCTTAAGCTCTGAAAGATTTACCTGCTGGGATGGAAACCTTTCTATTTCCCAAACTCGGAGATATACAATTAAAAATGAGAATGATTGAAGCAAGCTTAGCGCTAAACCATGCAAACCATCTCTAAAGCCGCGGTTGGCAAAAAACCTACTTAAAAATTCCCCTAATGGTTTTTTAATTAAGTCTTTCCAGTCAAACTTATAACCATCCTGGACTAGTTCCTCTGCCTGTATTTTAGTGTATCTGATCATACGCTCAAGAAACTGCATCAAAGAGTTATAGTGGTTATGAATAATCGCCCATTTTTCATCTTCCGATAAATCTATCCCTTCCCCAAATACTTCAGGATCTTTGTGAATTTTATTAGTCCACTTTACCTGACCTTTTCTAAAAAATCTTATATTGTAATCTGGCCACCACATCGCAGACTGCATATAATAATTAAAAATTATATTCTTTCTAGGCAATCTAACATAATTTATCCTCTCCATGCCTGCAGCAATCTCTTGCAACCTTTTTGCCAAACTCTCTGGAATTTGCTCATCAGGGTCAAGGATTAAAACCCAATCATTTGAAGCTTTAGAGATAGCAAAATTACGGGCGCGCTCTACATATTCTTCTTTTTTATGATAGACGACTTTTGCTCCAAGTTTTTTTGCTGTCTCAACAGTACCATCCCCAGAATGCATATCACAGACTATAATCTCGTTTGCCCAACCAACTGAGGTTATAGCTTTTGCTATATTTTTCTCTTCATTTAATGCATTTATTACAACTGATATTTTGTTTTGCATATCTTAATGTTTCTTTTTTACTACTAATGCTGCTTGTTCATCAAGTCCATTAATTATTTCATAATCAACAAAAGAATTCCCCTCGTATTTGGATCCAATGTATAAAACAGAACCTGGAATATTGTTAATAGCTTCCTCAAAACCAGTATCTACAATATTACCAATAAATACATTACCATATTTTTTTAACCGATAACCAAAAAACATATTCTTATTTTTATTTTGATCAATTATTAAATTTGGATCAGTTTTTGAATAAACAGGGTAAGCAAACTCCACAGACTCAATCTTATCAGAAAGAATTATAAAGTCATATTTTTCCCTATTTTCAAGTGCAATCTCTGAGGCAAATTTTGCAGGATACGACCAAAAGTTGCTGTATTCGTTTGGAGCCAAGAAATACAACTTTTGAATAAAAAATACAAACTGAATAAAGAAGAATATAGATACCAATACTAGTGGTATCCTACTTTGAAACTTTAGGATTGTAACTAATCCTAATGCAGAAAGTATAATCAACGGAGGCATCATAAAAGAACTTCTCAAAGCATGTGGCAAATCAACAATTGCCGTGGGAACTGGCGCTAAAAGAATCCAAAGCAATAAAAATAATATTAACCTTTTCTCTTTTTGCCAAAAGGTCAAAATTGCAATAATAATCAAAAATATTTCTACGGTATAAATTTGGCCAGTAGTTGCCATATTGTGGCGGGGATTTCCATCTCCTTGCAATATTAAAAAGTCCAGTGAAAAGTTTTTTAGATAGTTGTCAATAAAGACATTTGTATATTCGACCGGTTTATTATGAAAATATTTTCTAACAGTTTTAGGCAATTTAGATATTTGCCTTTCAAAATTAATTTTTTGTTCAATGAAGCTTTTTAACTCTTTTTGGGAAAAAATATTTATATTAAAAAATCTGACTTCTGACCCGCCAATAAAGGTTTGACTGAAAGATAAAATACCTAAAAAGAAAAGCACTAAGACTCCACTTAAGAAATATTTTTTACCATTCATTAAAATTTTTCTGCCCCCCTGATACCAAAACAGTAACGGAAAAAACAAAAGCAGACTCACCTTATACGTAGGATATGTGTGCAGGGTCAATCCGAAGCTTAATGCTGACAATATATAAAACATAGGTTTCTCTGATGCCCTTAAAAAAAGATAAGTTCCCAGCAATGCCAACAATAAGGCAAGATGGGCTTCAAATCCTCCCCTACTTAAAGATATATCCCAAGGAGAGATAGCCCCAATGGCAGCTGCACAAAGTCCTGTTTTTTCTCCAAGAACTCTTCTACCAAGAAGATACAGTAATATGATAATTGCTAAACCAGAGATTATTGATAGTGTTCTGACTCCTAAGGCGGTTGGCCCGAATAATGCTACAAATGGAATGGATCCGTAGACATACCCCGCTGGTCTCCCTGCCCCCATAGAAAAAGTAAGCGGTAAAAAATTACCTAACTGATCACGCCCTGTTTTAAGTAAAGATTGCGCATCTAGAGCAATAGTAAGCTCGTCTCCGTATAATGATGGCGGAGCGCTATCTATGAGTAAAATACGAAGTATTAACCCAAGTATCACAATTAAAAAAAGCAATTTTTTTCTTAAAATAGTTTTTCTCATTGTCTTACCTTAAATACCTTAGCATCTTCATTTTGAAAAACTAAATCAGCGTTTAAGGACCCTTTATTGGCTGTAATCTTTTGATTCCAAACAAGGTATATAAAATTTATATTATATTTTTTTAAGAAATTATTCATTATCCCAAAATTATCACTTTCAAAAGCCTCTTTCCTCTCTTTTAATAATTGTTCCACATCGTATCCCATGATGTTTACCTGCTCTTCATCTGCTATTAAAGTTGACTTTCCAGAAAAGGCAGAAACATAGCCTGTATCATACCAAGCATATATAGGTATTGGAGGATTAGTATATTTATCTCTTTCGTAACCATTAAACGGAGCAGTCAATACGATTGCCTTTTCTGGAGATTTATTTTTTAAGAAATTTAAAGCATCAAGCTCTTTATAAGTTATTTTCGAAAGCGCAGTATTGGAATAAAACTGCCACAATAATCCAATTTGGGTAGGAACAGCAAGAATAATTATTAATAATGAAATAATCACTTTGGCCAATCTATTTTTAACAAAAGATATTATTTCAGCTACTGAAACTGCTGCCAGAAAGCCAAAAAATAGCAGAAAATACTGGTTAAATTGTATAGAGTTCCACGCAACACCCTTTTGCAAAAAAAATACTGGGATAAAAAAAGAGGCTAAAGTAATTGAAAGAAAAAATATATCAAAAGTACTTTTAAATAAATTTAATTTTATCTTTTTAATAAAAGTCCAAAATCCTAAAAACCTCATCCCCAAATTACCTAACAAGAAAATAACAAATGCAGTTGCCTCAACTTGTATTACCCGCTTCCAATTGTTCTCTGAAATATAGGTCTGCCTTCTAAGTTCCAAATCTAACCAATTGAGCCTATCTGATGCAACAACCATTGTCCTGATATACCACCATGGTTGCCAAAGCAAAAAATCCTGCGAGTTTTGGCTGTTAGGTAAATATATAAGCAATGAAATAGAAAATGTAGTCAAAAACAATAAAATAGTACTAAATATTTTTTTAAAAAATAATTCATAAATTCCTACAAGTAAAAATCCTCCCAGAATTAGAACTCCTGCATAAACCTTAAACTCGATAATCGAACCTACCAAAATTGCGCAAAGCAGGAAATAGATTAACCTTCGAGTCGCTAGATACTTTAAGAATATAAATAAACACACTGAGGCAATAATAAATGCAGCTGCATGGGGAGGATTACCCAAAACCGATTGTGTTTGAGATACCCAAAATATTGATTCTCCTCCTAAGCTTTTATGTGTTGGAACATATAATAAATACCCAAAACTACCTGCAAAATATGTAAATATCATTGCCCAAATACCTGCTGCCTCAGATTTACTCCAAGCTCTTACAAATATAAAACTGCCAAGTCCTAATAAAATTGCAAATACTACTGGCATAAATCTAAAATAAATATCCAAGGAAGAAAAACGAAACATCCTACTAAATTCAGACATTAAAAGATCAACAAAAAAATGATAATTTTGTAGTTTTGCTCCGGTTAGTTCTGGATTCTGAAAAGGGAATATTGAATTTTTCATATGCTCCATTAAAGCAATATGCCAAATTCCGTCGTGACCATGTGAGCTATAAAAATATATCCCATTTGTATAAGGAAAGCCTGACGGAGCATTAACTGCTACCATCCCTATGACCCCTAAAATCAAGACTGTAAGAAAAATTGCCTTACGAGAGATATTTAATTTAAATGAGAGTATTTCTTGTCTAAATTTATAAATTACCCAGACTCCTGCAATAGGAAAAACCCACATTAAAAACCTTAAATTAACAACCGCTAGAGTATATGCAACTAAAGTAAACACCACTAAACCAAGGATACTTGAGATTGTAAATTGTTCAAGTTTATCCAAATCTGATAAAAATTTTCTTAAAATAGCATAGCCGGGCAGAACAAGACAAATAAAAACTACTAATAAAAATCCTAAGCCTAATAATATTTGAAGGAATATATTCATACTAATTTGACCACTTTATAAATCACCACTTCTTCGTTCTCGAAAAGGTTCATTATTGTCCCAGAACTTTCATCAAGTCTTAGATTGTATATTTTTGGAATATAAATATATTTTATCCTGTTCTCTTTTAAGAATTGTAGATTTTCTGATATAGGTCTTAAGAAAAAGTCTTTTGATGTGACTAACCTTTTCGTGTAATCTGTCAAAAGGATTTGGTTTTGCGGCTCATCCTCCAGGTAAACACTTTTTTTAGATAGAGCAGACACATAAGCAGTACTATCATATATAAACAGCGGCCAAGGTTCTGAAACTTTACTCCTTAATTTTTTATCATATGGAACTGTAAGCACAACACCATCATCCTGGTAAGATAAAAAATGTAGAGCTTGTAATTCTTTATGATCAACTCTTCCGTGAGGCAAAAAACCCGTATAATAAGAGGCTGTGGTAATTGAATTTATAGGAGTTAGTATTAATATTGGTATTATTAGTAAAATAGATAACAGCTTAGGAATACTAAAAAATAAAGAGGATAGCACCAAACCGCTAATGACTGCTGTCATATAAAGACCGTAATAAGTAAATTGAATTGTATTCCAAGGATTACCTGATTGAATAAAGAGTGTTGGAATTAAAAATGAGGCTAAGGAAAATATTAATATAATAAGTCCTCCAGAGGAAGAGATGCTTTTTATTTTAAGCAGCAAAAAAAGACTTAATATTCTCATCCCCAAATTTCCAGCAATAAAAATCAGCAGACTTAAACCTTCAGCATAAAATATTTTTAAATAGTTCTGTGTTTGGAAACCCACAATTCTAGTCATCGTTAACCTAATCCAACCGACTCTATCTGGAGAATCTATCATTGAATGAATAAACCAAAAAGGAGAAAAAACAATCAGCTGTTCGCTTTGCTCAAAATTTGATAAAAATATTATTAAAGTAATAATTAAAGAAAAAACAAAAACAAAAAAATATGAAAAATCCTTTTTTAAAATATGTACTATTGATATTGCAAACAAAGATACTAGTATTAAAACTGCACCATATGCTTTAAAGCCTATCAAACTTCCAGTCAATAAAACTGTTGTAAATATCCAATATAGACTTCTTCTCTGATGCATAATCAACAAGTAAACAAGAGCGATTATTATTAAAAGCGAAACCGCAAACGGAGGATTAAGATTATATGAAATTGCTTGATTTGCCCAAAATGCAGACTCCCCGCCAAAACTTTTTTGCTTTATATATTCTACAATCCAACCAAAACTTCCTGCAAAATAAACAAAATATAAACTAAAAATTGCAGCTATTTTTGCTCTTACTATTCCAACTCTACTTGTAAAAAGCTTTATTGCAAGATAATAAGTACCAAGCCCTAATAATAAAGAAAAAAGTAAAGGAAAGAACCTAAAAACCAAATCAACAACAGGAAGTCTAGTAATCAAGGCAACTGATGCAACTAACAAATCATAGAAAAAATGATAATTTTTTAACACAGTGCCTGCATAAATTGGGTTTTCAACTGGGAAACCTGCAATCAACTGATTTATTAAACTGATATGCCAGATTCCATCATGTGTATTGGGTCCCCAAAAACCCATTCCAAAAGAAAAAGTTAAACCACTTTTGAAAGTGGGGATATTTTGAAAAATTGTGCCTAAAATAACTACAATTACAGCTGCTATTTGTAGTTTGTCTATTGCTTTAGGAGGCTTAATCTGAAACAGAGTAAATTGTTTAGTTTTGATAAAAAATAATAAAGCTGCCAAAATATACAAAGGTAGCAATAGTCTTAAATTTAATGCGCTTGTTATATAAAACATTACTGTCAACAAAACAATTCCAATAACTAGCGCTAAAAATATCTTTAATGCTAAAAATTCATTTTCCTTAATTAATTTATGAGCAAAAATCAGTCCTGGCGCCAAACAAACTATCAGTAAAAAAAATAAAAACTTAATTGATTTTGATAGCACTCCTGCAATACTCCAGCTAAAACTTCCTTCTTTAAAATCAGTCTGTTTGTTTTGCTCCGAAGTATCCTGCTTAATTGCATCAAGAATAGTTCTATCAATAGAGGAAATTTTTCCATCAATGCTGATATCTCTTGGTAAAAATTCAACTGTTCTGTGCTTGCCTGCCTCATTTAGATAACTAATCCTAATCTTTTCCTCTATTCTTGAAGCTTTAAAATCAGAAATTTCACCTTCATCAATTAGCAATTTATGTCCGTAAGTTACCTCATCCAAAACTCTTGTTGCAAAAGTTGCAAAGTTAACTTCACTGCAGCTTTTTTGAAAACAGATCTCTTCTTCACCTTCTACATATTGCCTGATATCCCTAATCACACTTCCGTCATTATTATAAAACCACCCAACTCTATAATAAGGATTCATAAACCAGACTACTTTTTTATTTAAACCCAGAGGATCATCTGCAACAATTACATGCTCTGGAGAAACTTGGGGAAAAGTTTTTTGATACCAATCAGCAAAATCTCCTAATGTTACAACGCTTAACAAACCTTTCTGATTTCTTTGTTTTAAAAAGCTGATCTGATTTTTATACTCATTTTGGTATTTATTCCAATCGTAAGTATTTTCCAGTCCTACTACAATTGCTCCAAATTGATTAATTCCTTGATTTGTGTATAAATTAACAAGTTTGGAGAAATAATTAGTATCCAGCTCGTGATAATCAATATAATCATTCGGTTGTACACTAAACGTGCTTTCAAAAACTCCATTTCCATACCCATTAACAGGATCCCTTGCTGCCCATTGAGACAAGACTACTGGGATTTTATTCTCCTCTGATTGGGCTGGATGAAGAGCGTTCTTCTTATCAGGATAATAAGGAGTGGAAAAGTATTGACCCCAAATTTGGTAATTATCAGTTGTATACTGGTCTGCAACTATTAAACCAGAGGTTATTCCATATTTATTCTGCATATAGTCTAAGGAGTAACTATCTATCCACCATGCTCCTACAGATTTTGGGAAATATCCAAAGACTTTTTCAAACCTTTCAAAACTTTTATCTATTAGTTTTTCTCTTTCATCTCTTTCATACCCTGTTAAAAAAGCGCTACCTGCTGCATGCCAACTACTGGATTTACGGTATTTAACTTCCGCTGCTTCAGCCCAAGTTGGAGTAACCTCTAAAAATAAACCCTTTTCGTCCTGATATCTATTTTTTAATTCTCTGATAACCCTACCCTCATCCAAAGCATCAAATCTTATCAACCATGTAGCAGGCAAGGTAAAGTTATTTAAAATTTCTATTTGTCCTAATACTGCAGTCTCTATCTTTTGATCTTTTAAGTCCCAGAAATCATCACCCCTGACAGGGTTTACAATTGAGACAAAAGAATTGCCTTGAGCAAAAGCTACAGGGGCAATAAATGTTGACAGCAAGCACAATAATAGAAATATTAGTTTCTTCATTACTTCTTTTTAAATTGATCTTTAATTAGTAGTAAAAGCTTTGGTTCAACCATAATCATCATCAATGAATATACAACTGCGCCAACACCAACCATAACGATAATCTGCTGCCATGATACAAGTAAAATATTTTTTATAATAAAAACAAAAATTCCCATAACTGCCGAAGCAAGTAAAGGCTTTCCAACACTTTGAAGATAGTTTATATCTACATACTTAGATACTAGATATAATGCTACAAAAGAACTAAAACCTACTAATGTAAATCCAATTGCAGCGCCATTTAAGCCGTAAAGATAAGCAAGAAGGGGAACAAAAACCCAAGTCAGTACTGTCCACATAATCATAAACTTAAAAGTCAGGGATATTTTACCTATAGCGTTTAAGGTATTAGTCAAAGGTGTAGTAATTGCAGCCAACCCTGAGGTAACTGTTAAGACAGATAATGCAAAGAGCGCTGGGCTCCATTTAATGTATTTTGGAATAATCGTTACTAAAGTTGGCGCTAAAAGTAATAGCATAACAAGTGAAGGAAAAACTAGAAAACAGATAAAAAAGATTGATTTACTTACCAAATCTGATAATTCCTTTCTATTATCCTGTAATCTAGAAAAAGCTGGAAAAGTAACCTTTATTACTTGATCCATAAAAAATCTCAGAGGAGCATAAGCCCACTTCTGAGCCCATCCCAGAAGTCCAATTCCCCCTGCTCCCAAAATGCCACCTAAAAACAATGTCATACCATCATCTTTTATCATCGCCAAAAATGTATTTGCTTGGTATGGGATCCCAAACTTCATTATTGATCTGAAAGACTCGGTAGAAAAGGAAATCTTAGGCACCCAAGGAGAAACTATATATGTGGCTACCAAACCAAAAAACCCCCTAGCAATTACTCCAATTGTAAAACTGGTCACCCCAAAGCCCTTCCAGGCAAGATAAACAGTAGTTATACTAAAAACAATAGTTTCGATAATTTGAGGTATAACCAATTTGTTAAATTCCAATTTTCTTTCCAGCAAAACTGAAGGTATTGTTTTAAGGGAAGAGAAAACTAAAGATAAAGCTAGCGCCCAAAGCAGGTATAAAGCTGCCTGATCAAACTTATAAAAACTACTTATAAAAGGAGTCATCAATAAAACTATAACTATTAGCCCTAATACCAAAATTTGCTGCGCTGTAAACACTGTCTTTAGATCATCGTGTTCAAGTTTCTTTTTCTGAATCAAGCTGGCAGCAAATCCAATATCGCTAAAATAGGCAAGAAAGTTTATTACGGCAGATACAAGAAAAAATACCCCGTATTCCACTGGTAAAAGAAATACTGTTAGTAAGGCATTTGAAAAAAATGAAATTGCTTGAATAATTATTGTCCGAAAGGTTAATATTGCTACACCCTTTTTAACTTGTTTGCTTATAGCATCTGGCGCCAATTCTTCTGTGGGATCAGTCTGTTCAACGCTTTCGTCCATAAACTTAATTCATCCTTTTTTTATAATATGCAATCCAATGGCGGACCCTTTCAATAGAGGTTAAAAATAATATTATAGTTACTATAAAACCTACTGCGGTTATTATATTTGACGCAGATCTTACTGGTGTATCATAAAGTCTTGCCGTAATTTTGTGATTTCCTTTTCCCAAAATTAGTGTCATCAACCCTAAGCTGTTATTTGTATACTCTACTTGTGCTTCCTTGCCGTCTAAATATATTTTCCACTCAGGAAAATAATACTGCGACAAACGGATGATAGTATGAGAACTGGTCTCAGTTTTAAAATTAAACCAATTGGTTCCCTCATTGAAATCAAAAATTTTACTATCTCCTGTGATAATTTCATACCTTGCGCTTGCAAGCTCTGCTGGCGGTTCTTTGGCGTATATAGGCAGGTAATCAAAAATGGATCTTTTGATCTGCCGGTCCCAATTGGAACCCTGTAAAAGATCTTTGTCTGTAATAAACAAAAATTTTTCTGGACGGAAGTAAGAAAAATTAAAAACAAAAACAGCAATCACAAGTCCCAACCACATCACAATCTTTCTTTTAACTAAAAGTAATGCGCTACCTACGCAAAAAGAAATAAATAAGGAGATTAGCATTAAAAATCTCCAAGGGAATTGAAGAAACTTTAAAGGTTCAATGCTTTTCCAAATAAATTCTGACCTAGGATGTACCATAAAAATACTAAATAGGATAACTGTCGAAGAAAGAACGATTGCTAGGCTTAAAAATCTTTGCTTCTTCCACAATTGACAGGCTGCAATCACAGCCAATATCCACCCTAAAAGATGCACCCAGCCAATTTGAAAAGATAAACCGTCTTTTTCACCTCCTGGAACTTCCCTGACTGATGCTCCCCACCCCCAAGATCTATCTAAAAATAACTTTTTAAATCCTTTAAAATGTTCCGTGTATGAAAAATAACCATAAGTGGTGGTATTAACATGCACTAAATTTTTCTCCAGTAACATAGGAAACAAATAAAACGAGGCAAGAGAAATACCTAACACTGCAGAAATTAAAACAAACACCAAAAACTTTTTAACTGGCTTTTGAAAAAACAGAAACCATACCCAAACAATAGCAATAGGTATAAAAAGCATGGATGAAAGGTTGTGTGAAGTTAAAAGCCCTGCTATAAATACTGCGCAAAGTGTTGTATTGGCAATATTTCCTTTTTCATAAAGTCTATATAAGCTCCAAAGCACAGCTGGAAAAAACATCAATCCCCACATCTCACCCATTGCGCCCCTAACGTAGAAATCTAAGGCATGATAGGGTATAAGAGTATAAAATATTGCAGATAAGCTTCCTCCCAAAACTCCCCAAAATTTCTTTGTTAAAAGATACATAAAAATGTAGGAACCTAAAAAAGCCACGGCAAACATAACCTTAACTGAAATTATCAAGCTCCGCGTTAGATTAAGAATCAATTCCCCAAAGTAATAAGGAAGTGGAGCATAATAATTAAATAGAGGATACCCATACAAATTACCTAAATCAGGCACCCATCTGCAAGGGATCTGGCCATCCTTAAAACATTTATCCATCTCATAAAGCCTAATCACCTGCACATCATCATGATGGGCAAACAAAGGAGCAACAAATAGAGGCCAAAGCAAACTTACTGATAAAACCAAACCCACTAAGAAAGGCCAGCTTTTTTTGATCGAATCCATAAACTTTTAATCAAACCTAATGATACTAAAAAACTAACCAAAGATATAGCATCCAGCACTCTCTTAGCTTGAGTTTCCTCAAAACTAACTCTTACCATATGCGCACCTGCAGGAACTGTAAAAGTAATTTGACCAAAAGGGGATCCTGCTTTAACATCAACTCTTTTATTATCCACCGTAACTGCCCAGCCTGGAAAAAAATATTTATTATAGTTTACTGTTGTCTGTCTGTCTGATTCTACCTTGAAAACACTATTTAACTGATTTAATATTTTTAACTGCTGAATATTTAAATTATTTCCAGTTACCACAGGATAAATCTTATCAGGCCTTATTTGTGTATTCTTTGGCAGCCGCAGATATTCTTCTTGGGTCTTTTTATATTCCTCACTGGCGGTTGGGTAAGGAACATAACGATTAAGAAAGTATTCATCTTTTCTACCCAAAAAGTCTTGAGGGTAAAAGTATGATATTGCTGGTACGACTATTACTGCCAACAAAACCCAAGGTAAGTACTTTTTATATTTAAACTGTTCCAAAACTATAACTAAAAGCGGAATAAAAAAGGTGGTTAAAATTAAAAATCTCCAGGGAAATTGAAAATATGGCAACATCGGAACACTTGCCCAAACAAAAGCTGAGCGGTGATTCATTAGAAAAACAGAAACAGCAATTACTGTCAAAGCCCAACTTAGCAATATTTTCTTTTCAATTTCAATCTTTTTCCACTTCAGCAAAAGGATAACTATACCAAAAATCAAAATCAAAACATTGGCGCCTCCTAAAAAGAATGACATCCCGTCATAAGGCCCAGGAACAGACCCGCCGTAACCCCAATAGGGTTTAATAAGTTGTAAAATGGTGGGAAAATGATCTGAGAAATTAAAAACAGTATCATATTTCATAAGACCGCTATCCACTATTGCAGGCAACCAAAAATAGATGCTGATCAAAAGTCCCAAAATTATCATCAAAAAGGTTTGCTGGATAATTTTCCATTTTGTGGGTAAAAACAGAATCTGTATAATCAGAAACAATCCTACAAAAGGAAAAAACATATAAGCAGTAATATTATGCGACAAGACTAGGGAAGCGAGAGAGAGTGCTCCTATTCCAACCCACCTTATAGATTGAAATTTAATAATTTTTATAACTGATAATAGTATCAAAGGCAGTATTGCAAAACTAACAATCTCCCCTATTGCTCCCCTGATATAAAGATCTACTGCCCTATAAGGGGTGTAAATATACAATATTGCTCCCACTAAACTAAAGCTAACTGTAGTAAATTGCCTCAGCAGCAAATACATAAATATTCCTGACAAGGGGATGCTAATAAAAAATACTGCTTTTATACTATCAACCAGCGACAGTCCTAACAGGTGAAAGCTCTCTCCTATATAAAATGGTAAAGGAAAGACAAAATTAAATAAAGGATAACCGAACCCAAAACTTAAATCAGGAACAAATCTGGGCGGGATTTGACCCATCATCAAAGTCTTGTGAAATTGATTTAACCAGGCTATATGAATATCATCAGACGCCCCATAAAACCCTGGCACAAAAAGAGCCCAAGCTGCAGGAATTGATAATAAAAATATTATCAAAAAAGAGTATTTATTTAAAAATTTTTCTGCTTCCATCATAAAAGATTAGGTAAAAAACAACCAGTAAAGATAAGAGAGAAATAACATTACTAATAGTTCTAATCGGTGTATCTGTCAGTTTTCCCAAAAGTAAGTGTTTGCCTGGAGACAAATTCACACTAATCCTTTTTACAAAATTATCATTTGAATGTTTAATCTCTTTTCCGTTTTCAAAAACTTTCCAATTAGGAAAATCTATCACTGGAATTTCTACTTCTGAGGTAGATTTTACATCTATACCCAACTTCCAGCTATTAGATCTTTTCTCAAAAAAGTCAGTCTTGGCCTGACCTTTTCTGATAATAGGCTCATTCGGAGCAGGTTCTATCGGCTCTCTGGCTCCAACAGGCAAGTAATCCAAAATAGAAGCTTTTTGCTGTGTTTCCCACTCTTTCCCAGACAGCTTTTCTTGATCTGTCAAACCAAAGATAAATTGATAAGGCCTGAAATAATTCCAATTAAGACCAGCTATTATAATAACTAAAATAATAGTTAACACTTTTTTTAATTTTTGATTTAAAGCATAGATTAAGAATGCCCCCAATATTGATGTAGTAAAAATTGTCACCGACAAAAATCTCCAAGGAAATTGAGTAAATCTTAAAAGTCCAATCTTTTCCCAGATAAATGCTGACTTATTGTGGGTCATAAAAATTGATAACATAAAAACTATTAAGGTTCCCAGATAAAAAACTAGAAGTTTAGTGTTTTTTCTTTTTAATATTAATACCAAAGGTATAGATAAAAAAACTAAAATCCAGTGGGGCCAACCTACTTGAAAAGATATGGTATCTGAAGGGCCGGAAAAAGAAGCTCCATACCCCCATGATCTATCTAAAAAAAGCTGAGGTAATGTGACAAAATGTGCTCTAAAATCTAAATCCAGTCTTGCTAAATTATCTATCTGGACTAAGTTTTTTTCAAAATATGCAGGTAGGGTAAAAAATGCTGATAATCCAATCCCTAAAAGCAGCCCAAATATTACATAAAAACCCCTTTTTTCTACCCATACCCAGTAAGATATTAAACTTAATAATACCGGTAAAAATAACATTGTCATAATTGTGTGACTGGTCAAAAATGCTGCCAAAGTAACTGCCAGATAGATTAAATATTTTTTTGTATTTTCTTTGATAAGTTTTAAAGCAAAATATAAAACTAGTGGGATCAGCGCTATAGCAAAACTTTCTGCCACTGCTCCCCTAACATAAGAGTCCAGTGCTCTATATGGAGCAAAAAGATGCAAAACAGCTGCCAAAAGCGCTGGCTCTTTACCAAATATTTCTTTAACAAAAAGATACATCGAAAAACCACCTAATACCAGCGGAATAAAAAATAAAATTTTTGCTGATACTATAAATCCCAGAAAAAAGCTTAAAACTCCACCTAAATAATATGGAAAAGGATTGTAGTAATTAAATAGAGGATAACCATTACCATATCCCATATCTGGTACCCAACGGCAGGGAATTTGCAAATCTTGCAAGCATTTTCTCATCTCAAATATTCTCATTACCTGCAAATCATCATGGTGAGAAAAATACCCAGGCAAAAAAAGCGGCCAAACAATTAGCGCTGATAAAACCAAAATCACCAATAGTGGCCAATAAGCAATTCTAAGATTTTTCATTTTTTCTGCTTTGGAGAAATACTCCCCCTGCAACAATAAAAAAGCTGCCTAAAGTAATTATATTACCTAATGTTCTAACTAAGGTATCCTCAAGCTTAGCTTTTAAAGCATGCTTTCCTTTATCAACATCAAAGGTAATAAGACCCAAGCAATATTCCTGTTTTCTGCAATCATTATGCCTGTGGTTTACCTTTTTTTGATCAACTGTAACTTCCATGCCAGGAAAATCAAATAGTGGCAGCCTAATCGTGGCTTTATTTTTTACTTCAATTAAACCTTCCTGATAATTACTTCCCTTTTTATAATTTATAAATATTGCTTCCCCATCTAGAACTTCCGGTAAGGATGGGGCTTTTTTGTTCGGCGGCAGTTTGGCATATATTGGCAGATAATCAAAAATGCTAATTGTCAATTGCTTTTCCCAAGACTGTCCGGAAAACTTTTCTTGATCTGAAATATCAAACCACTCCTTAGGTTGGAAAAATGACCCATGCAGTAAAATCAAACTTAAGATTATAACTACACTCAAAACTACCTCAAGCTTTGTGTTAAATTTGCCTATAAAATAGACGGCAATTGCGCCCAATATAGATAACAAAAAAACACTATCTGATAAAAACCTCCAAGGAAATTGTAACCATTTTAAATAAGGTATGCTTTCCCAAATAAAGGTGGATTTTTGATGCATTAAAAATACTACAATCAGTTCCAAAATTGATAATATAAAGACTAAACTGGCAACCTTTCTTTCCTTTTTAAAAGTTAATACAGAAAAAATAATAGCTATCGCTCCCAACATCCAATGCACAACTCCAACTGAAAGCGCCAGATCATCATTTGGTCCCAAGTAGGAAGAGCCATATCCAAAATGATTAGATAAAAAAAGCTGCTGTAAGCTGACAAAATGTTGGCGCCAATCAAAATATCCTCCTGTTAAAGTTTCCAGATGTACGTATTTTCCTTCTAATATTACTGGCAGAATAAAAAACCCAGCCAAGCCTGCTCCTAATAAAGAACCAGCAACCACCTTGGGAAGAGCCCCCCATCTTTTCCAAACGAATGAGACTGCAAGCGCCCAAACAGTAAAAAGAGGCAGAAAAATAAAGGACATTAGATTGTGGGTAATCAAAAGCAGGCCTATGGAAACCGACAGCCATAAAAGGTATTTTAACTTGCCCAATTTAATAAGCTGCAGGGTCGACCAAAAAATAAGTGGAAAAAATACAAAAGCCCAAAACTCACTCAAAGATCCTCTAACATAAACTTCCGCTGCTTTATACGGCGCAAAACTATAAAGGATTGCTCCCACAAATGCAGACCAATTCCCTATTAAGGCTTTCAAAAAAATATACATCGTCATAGCTGAAAGCAAAAACCCTAACATGAATAAGATTTTTACACTATCTACCACTTGTATACCTAGAAGGTTTAATACCCCTCCAAGATAAAATACACTGGGAGGGTAAAAGTTAAACTGCGGATAACCGTATTGGTAACCCATGTCTGGAATCCACCTGCAAGGAATTTGAAAATCTTGTAGACACTTTGTCATCTGTTGCACCCTAAAAGCTTGCAAGTCATCCTGCATCGGAAAAAAACCAGGACGGGCAAGCGATGAAAAAAGGGGGACAGTTAAAACAATAATAAAAACTGGGAAAAGAAAATCCTTATTTAAAAATTTATACATAAAAAGCTACGGCAATACTTGATATAAAACTGTTGCATCTTGAGGAGAATTATCTTTTGGTTTGGCTTTTGGATATTCTTTAATTAAAATTACATTACTAACACTGCCTTGAACCCTCTTTTTATTACCAACAAAATATACTAAATTATCCTTGGCTGCCTCTCTAATTTGAGCAGAGATAGTAGCATGAGAGCCAACAAAAGAAACATTTGATTTATCCAAATAAATATACAACCCATCTGGCAAAGTTCCAAAAAAGCCTTCTGTACCCACTACTACTTTTTGAGTTTTACTTTTCTCCTTTATAAATTCGGCAATATCAGAAAATCCATATCCTGCTGTCCATGCTTCAAAATATCCTTCTCTTGTTTCCCTAGGTAAAGGAGCTTTATCAGGTGAGGTTAGTAATAAATAATTAAAGTATAAAGGAAGCGGCAAAACCACTATCAACATTAATGCCAGAGGAAACCTCTTTATATAAGCCAACCTTGGCAATAATTTAGTTATCCCAAAACCAGCTAAAATAAGAAAAGTAGGGATTGAGGGTAAAAGGTAGCGGGAGGTAAAAGTTTTTAAAAACGTCATGTTTAACAGAAGCGGTATTAAAGCCCAAAGCAATATTACCAATCCCTTAAGCAGTGGTCCTCTAAAGGATTGTTGCCATAATCCAAAAATCAGATAGGCAATTCCCATCAGCCCTGAAAGTAAAATCGGCCAGGTAAACAGTTTTGGAAACCAATCAGCGATATCATTAAAATGAGGTATAAAAGGATCTAAAGGTCTTCCTAAAAGTTCTAATGGGGAGAAAATATAATCAGCATTTCTTGATGAAAGCAGATGAAAATTAGGTCCAAGCCTTAAAGTATTATACATAACCAAGGCTATGATAATCGCTAGCCCCCATAGCAATACTAATTTAAGAAAAGTATTTTTTGTTTTCTTTTCATTTCTGAACCCCAATATGGTAATTGGAAGAAGCAACAGGTTAATCATAGCAGGAGTCTTGGTAAGTAAAGCGCCACCAAGCAAATACCCTAAGACCATCGAGGTATCAAATCTCAAATTACCAGCAAGAAGTATCGCAAGATATACTGACCAAATAGTGAAAGCTGAAAGCATCGAATCAACTAAAGCCATCCGATCAAAAAAAACAGCATAAGGGGTTATTACATATAACAAACATGCCCACAAGGCAGTTTTTATATTGAAAACTTTTTTGGACAGAAAAAATACTCCTAGCAATGTAAAAAAACCTGCTGCTACAGATACAAATCTTCCTGCAAGGAGTGGGTCATTAATAAATTTGAAAACAGGAATTAAAACCCACATAAAAAGAGGGGTTTTGCCATCAGATAAAGGTAAGAACCGTAAGGTAGACTCTGCTTTCATCACCTGCGCCCATCTGATATAGATTGCCTCATCTGCAAAGATAGGCTGCAGTGTTAAATTTGGTAACCGCAGAGCAAAGTACAAAACAGCTAGCAAGAAAAGAATTAAAATTTCAATCTTATGTTGCAACAGGAGCTTCACTCTACTATTCTACGTTTTGCAAAAATAAAAGGCAAGATTTTATAGGAAGAAATTGTCAGTATTTGTTCCTCAAATCATTCAACCTTATTCTGAACATATCATAAATTGCTGCTGCTGCATCTTTAACAACTTGCACCCTTTCAGTGTCAACATATTTCCACTCCACCTCAACCTCAGCAATCCTAAAACCATACTTTTTAGCTAGGTACAAAAGCTCAACATCAAACCCCGCATTAACTGCCCCACCCTTAAAATGAACTACTCCCCATTCACTTTTTATCTTGGGTATTAATTTATCAACCACACTTTTACTAAATGCTTTAAAACCGCACTGGGTATCTTTAAAAGGTAATCCTAAAATCACTGCGCGCAGCAAAGAAAAACCCCATGCTGATAATTTTCTAACTAAAGGCGCTCCTTTTCTCCCTTGACGTGATCCAATCACAATATCAAAACCATTAGCAAATTTAGGCAGGAACTTTTCGATTTGATTAATGGGCGTAGCTTGATCCATATCCGTAAATAATATAATTTCTCCTGCCGCACTAAGCATACCTGTCATTACCGCATTGGCTTTTCCTCCATGAGAATTTTGAAGGAGTTTGAAATTTTCATTTTTGGATATATATTTTTTAATTATTTCAACACTCTGATCCGAAGAACCATCATCTACTACAATCACTTCATAATCCAGTTTAAGTTGGTCCAAATACTTCCCTACTTCTAACAACACTCCTCTTTTTAAATTAGCTGTCTCATTATATGCAGGAATAACAATAGATATCTTTTTCATGGTTTACCAGATGGATTATGCACTAATTTAAAAACCTTTACCCCGTATATGTTCTGCTCGCTTACCACTTTAGCCCAACCAAAACCTGCAATCTCATATTTAGCATTATTAATAGGCTGGCATATAGCATCCTCACAAACTACAAATAATTGATCTGTAATTTCAAACGGTACTTGTTGAGGTTTATGTCCATAAATATCTAGATAATACTGGTATGCTGAATCATAATTCCTAGCAGCAAGCAAGGCAAAATTGAAGTCTTCTCCTTTTGCCTCATTAATAACAAACTTAGCCACTTGCTGAGTTCTTATTAACTGATTGTTTGGAGGTTTCAAAAGTGGAGATTTTTGAAGATTAACTATTGTCAAAGTAATAAGCATTATAAACACTCCTCCGTTACCTAGCCATCTAATCCTTTTTGGCGCTAAAGATATCAAAAATACAACTCCCCCCAAAAGCAAGAAAGGAGCAGGATTTAAAAACCCTAAGTAATGATCGTAAATACTCCCTTTATAAAAACTCAACCCTAATACCCCAATTAACAACCAGGTATTTAATATCCATAAGCCAAAATTTATCAAGCGGTTTTTATATACTTGATAAGTAGCCCCAGCAAGAGGCATCAGAACCAGTAACGCAACTAGCTGCTGTAAAAAACTATTCTCTGCAGCAATGTATCTTCCGATCAAATTATTACTGAATATTGCGGGAATCTTACTTAATGTATTCAATAGATTAAAACTTACCGCCGTATCATTATTGGAAAACAACTCAGTAATTGCTCGATAATTTAAGAAGTTATGTTTTATATCGAAAACTACAAGTGGAGACATCAAGAATAGAAAAGATGCAACTGCAAGAATTGTCCCTGCCCAAAAGGCCCTATATTTGTTCTCTGCTAAATTACTTAATAACGCCTTAATCCAAACAACTACAATAATTGGCAGTAAAATCAACGCTAAATAATGCATTTGTATTGCTGCTGCTGCTCCTATCCCTGTTAAAATTAACCACTTAAAGTTTTTTGACTCATAAGCTTTATAGAATCCAAAAATAGTAAGCAGCGAGAAAAAAGGAGTAGGATTGGGGTTCCAGGAGGATCTTGAGTAGATTACTGTCACTGGCGATATAGCATATAAGTAAGCTGCTACTAAGCCTGCAAACCTGCCAAACCAGTTTTTACCAAGATAGTAAATAAACAGCACAGTTGCCACACCAAAAAAGGCATTCATGCCAGCAGCAGCTACAGGGTTAAGGTAGAAAATTGCCATCGGAAGCGTCATTAGATAGTAATAAAGCGGCCCCAAATAAATATTACCTACGGAAGTTGGAGGTCCAATCAAAGGTAAGTCATAATTTGTCAGTATTTTTTTTATAACAATTGCATCACGTCCCTCATCCCCTAAAAAAGTCATGTACTCAGAGATTTTGTAAAACCTGAAAAAACCTGCTAAAAACAATACAAAAATTAAACTAGCAAATAGCAGCTTTTCATCTTTTAGTTTCCACCAAAGTTTAACTAAATCTATATAAGATTTGATTATCACTTGAATATTTGCTCCTGTTGGCTTACCTGATAATCTAGGATAATGATTTACTCCTACTTGAGTTATTCTAAAATCAAACTTTTTTGCCTTAATTGCCAGTTCTGCATTAATCATTGCTCCTCTTTGTGATTCAAGATGAGGTATTTTTTCAATCACACTTTTTCTCACCATCTTAAAACCACAGTCTACATCCTTCAGCGTCAAACCAAAGAAAGTAAATAGCGTCAATCTCCAACCCCTGCCAAATAGTTTTCTCAAAAATGAATCTTGCCTTTTTATTCTATAACCTATTACCATATCTGAGTCTTTAATTTTTTCTAAAAATTTAGTTACCTCGGAAAAATCAAACTGTCTATCTCCATCTGTATAGACTATAACGTCGTATTTAGCGCTATAGAAACCCGATTTTAATGCTTCGCCGTAACCTAAATTTTTCGGATGATGAATCACCCTAATATGAGAATTTTCTTTCGCTAATTTATCGGCAATCTCCCCTGTCTTGTCTGTTGAGCCATCATCAACAACAATAATTTCATATTTTAGCTTAAGCTTTTTTAAAACGGTCTCAGCTTGCGAGACAGTGCTTTCAATATTACCCTCTTCATTAATACATGGAAAAAAAACCGATAAAGAATCAACCTTCATTGCTCATAAGTGTAGCATAATTTATCAATTTTCTGCTATGATTTGATCAATGGTTAAATCTGCAAAAGACTGCCTTATCTTAGCTTCTCTGGCTATTATAATCACCCTTATAATTTGGTTACCCCATATCCTGGCTATGCCTAATTTTTGGGGATTAAACTTTAAAGAGGGCTTCAGCACCATTTACCGAAACTATGACGGACTGGAATATATTATTATCGCCAAAACTTTCTACAACCCTGCCTCTATAGCTGCTTTAGGACAAGCCCTACCAGCCAATTATTTTGCCTCTCATTTTCCTGGGTATTCAATCTTAATTTATATTCTCGCCCCTCTATTGGGGTATTTAAAATCAATGTTATTTATTTCTCTGCTATCCACTATTGGCGCCGCTTGGATGTTTTACTTATTAGTGAAGGATTTTAAACTCACCAACCAGCCGCTTTTTTTATCTTTTATATTCCTGGTCTTACCTGCCAGATGGCTAATTGTCCATAGTGTAGGATCATCAGAACCTACTTTTATATTCTTTATTATTACTGCTGTCTATTTTTTTATGAAGTTTGAACAGTCACATAATAGTATAAATATTTTTCTAACAGCTATCTTTGGTGCTCTGGCTCAAATCACACGACCTCCTGGGATTTTACTATTTATAGCTTTGTCTTTGTATATTTTGTGGAAATTACTCAAACAACAAGTATCAATATTTACTTCGATAGCAAAATATTCCGCTTTACTCCTTATCCCATTAAGTCTTTTCGGAGTATTTTATTTATACGGACAAACTTATGGTGATTTTTGGGCATATTTTCATAGCGGTGATAATATTCATTTAACTTTTCCTCCATTCCAAGTATTTAATAAGCAACAATTTTGGGTAGGAGATATTTGGCTTGAAGATGTTGTCTATATCTTTATGTTAATACTATTAGGTGGAATTACACTGTTAAAGCAAAAACTGTACCCTTTGGCATTTTTTGTTTTAACCTATTTGGCTGCTTCTTCCTTAGTTGCTCATCGAGATATTAGCCGTTACCTACTACCTGCTGCCCCTTTTGTGTTGATTTCTTTTGAAAAAGTTTTAACCAGCCGAGAATTTAAAATAATACTTCCTATAATACTTTTGGCTACATATCTGTATGCCCAAAATTTCCTAATTGCCAATGTAGCTCCAATTCCAAATATCTCACTATTTAACTAGTCTTCTTGGTTACGCCAAGTAATAAGGTGGTTAACTGTAAAATTCCAAAGCATAACTGGAGGAATAGTTGCAAAAAAATAAAAGTTATTGTAAGCGATCGGACGCCCAAGTATATCTACAAATCCATCTCCGAAAGTAAGATGTAAAAACTTTACTATTAAAACACCTATAATAAGCCCACCTAAACTTACTAAATTAAATATTCCCAATTTCTGCCAGATGTTTGTTTTTGTTTTGCGGTACCTAAATGTCCAATAATTATTTAAGATAAAATTGTTTAATATTGCAATCTCTGTAGAGATACCTTTTGAAGTTGCTGGAGGAACACCGAACATATTAATAAATATTTTATAAAATAAAAAGTCTATCATTGTTCCAACAAATCCAACTAAAGCAAACTTAACTACAGTTTTTGCCTTCCTGGATAACTTATAGACAGGAACTTTTACTCCCCAAGAGTTTAATCTTACATCTAAGCAATAGGCAATAATATCATAGGTATAGTTAAATACTTTATTTTTAGAATAACCTTCTAGACGGTCTTTAAATACCAATGGCACCTCTTTATACTTAGCGCCTGCTAGAATTGCCTCATGCAAAAAAGCAGGTTGCACAATAAAAGTCCGCTCACGCCAAGGCAATCTTTCTAAATTGATTTTTTGGAAAAGAGCAGGAGTAAACGCTCTGGCAGAGTTAGTAACTTCTTTAATATCCCATGGGCCTATAAACAACCTGCAGACAATCGATGCCCCATAAGTAAAAAGCCTTCTCATAAAAGATAATTGATTTTTACCCCCACTGATAAATCTGGAGCCAATTGCCAGGGTATAACCTTGCTCAATGGTTTTAACAAGTCTTACTAAAATATCTGGTGCCACCTGGCCATCAGCATCAAGTTGAGCTAAAACATATGGATGAAATTTTTCAATTGCATATTTATGACCAGATATCAAACCTACACCAAGCCCTGGGTTCACTTTCAAACAATGAACTCTTTTGTACTTTTTAGCTAATTGTTGGGCGACTTGCTCTGTTCCATCAGAAGATCTAATATCATCTGCAATTACAATATGTATTTTATAGTCCTTAAGTTTATTCTCCTGCTCAAAGACTTTCTCAACAGTGCTGACAATATTTGCTTTCTCGTTAAAGGTGGGTAAAACTACGCTAACTATCTTTTGCATTGTTTAATATGATATTTGATGAGTTATTTTTTTACAATAAGAGGTTGGCAACTAGGCCAAAATATTAGGAGAATTTTGCCAGATCAGCATGAACCATAATTTTAACCAAATCGGAAAAAGTTGTTTTTGGTTCCCATCCTAAAACCTTTTTAGCTTTTGAAGCATCTCCGCAAAGCGGCCCTGTTTGTACAGGTGGCACAAGATGTGAATCAGTTTCAACATGATCTTTCCAGTCTAAACCTACAACAGCAAATGCTTCTTTAGCAAACTCTTCAACAGTATGAATTTCACCTGTTGCTGCTACAAAATCATCTGCCTTTTCATGCTGTAATATCATCCACATAAGCTCAACATAATCAGGTGCAAAACCCCAATCCCGCTTTGCACTAAGGTCGCCCAATTTCACTTTGCCGTTTTCTACAATTGGGTCGCCTATTTCATTTAGTGGTATGCCTTCTTTTCGACCATTCTTAATTATGGCAACAGCAGCAGTAATTTTTCTAGTAACAAAATTTAAACCCCGTCTTGGGCTTTCATGATTAAACAAAATTCCACAGGAAATAAATTGAGGTTGATTTTTATCATTCCTTGCAATAGCTGCCATTCTGTGAGCAAACTCTTTTGCAGCTGCATAAGGATTAGCAGGAGCAAAAACAGTCTCTTCATTCTGAGGAACTTGCTTAGGGGCTCCAAACATTTCAGATGTTGATGCTTGATATATTTTTGCCTCTGGAACAATACTTTTAGCTCTTTCAAAAACATGCAAAGCACCCACCCCTGTAATCATAATTGCTCCTAATTTGTCACTAAATGACCCTAAGGGTGATGATAAAGAAGCTAAGTTATATATTTCATCCGGCTTGAAATCCAATAATGCTAAGGCAATTGATTCCGGAGAATGCAAATCCCCATAATAAATTTTTATCTCATCTTTAATCTCATTAGCGTTTCCAAAATCTAAGGCTGCATTTCTGCGTACCAAACCAGCCACTTCATATCCCTTATCTAAAAGGAACTCTGATAAATAGGATCCATCTTGTCCGCTTACTCCAGTTATAAAAGCTCTCTTACTTTGTACCATATTTTGTCTACTATAGCTGATTCTTTCCTTTTTCGTCAACAGCTCTTTTAAAAATAACTAATCCTTGCTCAACTGTATGCAGTATTCCTTCCCCAAATTGTTCTTCAAACTTTGCAGGATTTAACCAAGAAAATTTCAATAATTTTGCTTGCTTGCCTTTATTATACTCATCAAAATCAATGGAGCTAATAAGTGAATAATTTAGCTTAAAGGTCTCAGCAATGGTTTTTGCAAATTCTAAAGGAGTTACACTATCTATACTGCTAACATGATAAAGCCCATTTGCGCTTGATTCAACTATTACCCTCAAACCATTAGCGATATCATCTACCAAAGTGGGGGTGATTCTTTGATCTTCAATTGCTTTTATCTGATTACCATTCTTTAATTGCTCGAGGAAAAACCTGGCAACATCTTTTTTTAACTCGTAAAATGCGCTATAGGGCATACATATCCTAACTATTACAGCAGAACATTCGCTTTCTAAAACAAACTGTTCCCCAAAATATTTTGTTTGCCCATACCAATTAATAGGGTTAGGTTTGTCCTCTTCTGTATACGGACTTACATCTTTGGTCCCGTCAAAAACATATTCTGTTGAGATATGAATTAACTTTTTATTAAATTCTTTTGCAATCTCCGCAACATTCTTTGCTCCAATTGAATTTATTAAATAGCAAATACCTGCTTTATCCCCTTTTTGTTTCTCAGCTTCTTCAACATTGGTGTAAGCTGCAAAATTAATAATGCTATCAGGGTTAAATTCCTC
Organism: uncultured Gammaproteobacteria bacterium; assembly: GCA_964500725.1. Lineage (GTDB taxonomy): Bacteria > Patescibacteriota > Microgenomatia > Daviesbacterales > UBA10151 > UBA10151. The sequence continues at coordinate 74,984 of CAZCNP010000002.1, read as the reverse complement.
TACTATATTTGCAACCTGGTCTTTTTTTAATATATCTACAGAAGATGCATCAGGAGCTTTAATTTCAAAGTCGTTTGAATATAAATCAATAAATTTAGAACCAACTAAACCACTGCCACCAAATACTAAAACCTTTTTCATTTAAACTTCTCCGGAAATAACTCTCTCAACTTTGGATTATTTTTGTCTCTTTCAGAAATTACAGGATTTTTAACAGGCCAGTCAATCTGCAAATCAGGATCATCCCAGGCAATTGCTCTGGTATCTGATCCATCCCAGTAAGCATCTACTAAATAAATATAATCCACCGGCTTTTCTCCTATTACACAAACTGAATTAGCCAGTCCATTTGGTATAAAAAGCCCTATTCTGTTATTCTCACCAACATTAAAGGTTTCTACCTTTCCGAAAGTTGGAGAATCTGGTCTTATATCAACTATTGCTATAAAAACCTCTCCGGAAACTGGATAAATAATTTTATTCCATTGCTCCGCGTGAATACCTCTTATAACTCCAGAAACAGAATGTGAGTGATTCATTTGCACACCATCAAATTTAATACCGCTTATTTTTTCTAATTCATCTTTATGGAATAATTCCCTAAAAAAACCCCGCTCATCTGATAATATTGGTCTTTCTAAAATTAACAGTCCAGGAATAGATGTTTTTTTAATGTAGTTATTTTCCATATGATTTTTGGGCAACCCGATCAATATTAGGTCTCCCCTCTTTTAAAGGCTTCCACCACCACTCGTTTTCTTTATACCAGTCAACTATTTTAGGCAAATCCTCCTCTAAACTATGTTTTCTTTCCCAACCCAAAGACTTCAATTTTTCCCCATTGATGGCATAACGGAAATCATGCCCTAATCGGTGCTCCACAAATTCAATCATCGACTCATCCATTCCTAAAATCTTGAGCAACATTTGAGTAATTTCTAAATTAGTTTTCTCTTCCCCTTCAATTAAATAGGTCTCTCCTGCTTTACCTTTTTGCAAAACAAGATCAATAGCAGCAGCATGATCTTCTGCGTGTAGCCATTCCCTAATATTTTCACCCTTGCCCATCAACGGAACCTTCTTCCCTTCTAAAAAATTGGTGATAAACCGAGGGATAAGTTTTTCTGGATCATGATAAAAACCATAATTATTAGCGCAATTTGTAATAGTAATCGGCAAACCATAAGTTTCAAAATAGGCTCTCACTAAATGATCAGATCCTGCCTTAGACGCTGAATAAGGTGTCCGGGGCTGATAAGGTGTATTTTCTACAAATGGAGGATCGTTTGGTTTCAACTCTCCGTATACTTCATCTGTTGAGACATGATGAAACTTTTTAATTTTTGCATCCAAGGCAGCGTTTAATAAAACTGCAGTACCCAAAACATTAGTTTTTACAAACTTCAATGGATCAATAATTGAACGATCAACATGTGATTCAGCTGCAAAATGAACCACTATATCAACACCTTCCAAAGCCTGCTCAACAGCTTCTACATCAGTAATATCCCCCTGAATAAATTTATAATTAGGGTTATTTTCAACATCTTTCAGACTACTTAAATGCCCTGCATAAGTTAGGAGATCAAAAATTATTATTTCATCCTCAGGATGATTCTTTATCCAGTAACGCACAAAGTTAGATCCGATAAACCCAGCTCCACCTGTAACAAGAAGTTTCATTAAATTTGTATTTTACACTTTTCTCCAACAAAAAGAGATGTTGTGGCTCCTCTGCCATCTTTACCAATAACTTCAGAATCTGTACCAATTAAACTATTATCAACTGGATGTTCCCTTACATCCAAAATCTTTACCCCATTCATCAGCACGCTATTTGAAACTTTGCTGTTTACTACTTCACAATTGCCAGCAATTGAGGTATAGCTGCCAATTTCTGAGTTGGTAATAGTCACATTATCACCAATTGCGACTGGACCTGTGATTTTAGAGTTGACTACACTACATCCTGTACCTAAAGCTACTGTCCCTTGTAATTTACTGCTTGGATCAACTTTGCATTCAATATTTTCCTTTAATTTATTTTTTAACATGTATTGGTTTGCATCAATCCAATCATCAAATTTTCCAGGATCCAGCCATACTCCTTTATATTCCAAAGCATCAACCCGAAAACCATTATCAATTAACCACTGAAAAGCGCCTGGAATTTCATACTCTCCCCGCGCAGATGGCTTTAGCGCATTCGGGCCTTTAAAACATTTAAAGAAATTACTATCTCCAAAATACACTCCTGGAACAGCAAAATCATGAGGAGGGTTTTCTGGTTTTTCTACATATTTGATAAGCCTGCCTTCATCGTTAAAGTAAGGCACTCCCATCCTCCTATTTTCATTATGATGAATCATTGTCACCAAACCATTAGGTTTTTCCTTCTCAAAATAGTCAACCTGCTCGGCAATTCCATCCACAAACATATTGTCACCTAGATGAAAAACAAAGCAGTCTCCACCAACAAACTCCTCACAAACTTGGACAATATTAGCAAGTCCAGCTGGTTTTTCTTGCAAAACATAAGTTAAATTTAAGTTCCACCTACTGCCATCTCCTAGGTATGCTTTTGCTTCTTCCAAACCTCCTGGGTTATAAGTTATAGCCACCTCTTTGATACCTGCATCAGCTATTGTTTCAATAGGATAAAAAATTAAGGGTTTGTTGGCAACTGGAATAAAATGTTTGTTAGTAGAAAAAGTTAAGGGACGCATTCTGGTACCGCGCCCACCTGTTGGTATAATTGCTTTCATCTTTAGTAAATTACTCCAAATATCAATATTGTTGCCAAGACAGCAGTTAAAAGATACTCCACAAGTACAGAAAAAGTCAAACTCTTATCGCGCCTATGATGAAACAGCGCCCACAAAAGATAAGCTAAAATGCCCGCAATTAAAACTTTAATGATCATAAAATACTACCTGGACCTAACATAAACATACTGCCAGCTGCCAATGATAAAAGAGCCATATGGGCAATATGATGAGAAGATAATCTAAAAACTCCTCTTCTTTTCAAAACCACAATATCGATAGTAAGCAATACTACAATCAAAGTTATAACTGATAATCCAGCTACCTTAGATACTGAGTAAGGATCTACCAATACTTTAGGACTAACTTTAGCCTGCGTTGCTCCTTCTATTAGCTGAGGAGGATTGGCTATAACTTTTGGCGGCACTACAACCTGTTTTCCTTGAACTGCAACGGCAGGATTTGCAGCCAAACTTTGTGTTGTTCCAAATTCCTGTACTACCAGTGTAGTTTTTTGACCATCTAATACCCCCTCCACCACAGCTATCCCTATATCTTTATATTTGGAATTTAATAAATTATCCCTGTGAGTAGGTGAGGCCATCCAGGCTTTTACTACCTCATCAGAAGAATAAAAATTTTTGGCTAAATTTTCCCCAGCAAAAGTAAACTTATAACCTGCTCCTAAGATAAAATCCCAAGGAGATTTCCCAGAAGGAGCAAAGTGAGCCCAGTAGTTTTCAGCAAACATGTTTTGAGCTTTAAGGTATGCTGCTTTGTTTAATGCCTCATTTTCTGAAACTTGAGAGAGGCCTGCTTTTTGCCTTTCCTGATTGGTAAGCTCTATAAGAATCTTTTGATTAACACTGGAAGTAATCCCTAAAATCCCTGGTTTGGTATAACTTATAATAGAAAAACTTACCTGCAGCAGAATAAAAATTAAGATATAAATAACTAAACCTTCCCAAGAAATTAAATGCGCTTTTTTATGGGTATCTTTGTGAGGCAAAAACCAATTACGCAAGGCCATTCTTCTAGTATACCAACTCTGTCTCAATTTTTTTACCATTAACAGGAATTCCTAAAGAAAACCCCAAAGCATTAGCAACAGAAGCCCCAACCCTTAACCCAGTAAAAGACCCTGGTCCAGTTTCTACTTCTATACCTTTAAGAGTTCGTAGTTCGGAGTTTGTAGTTCGTAGTAATTGCAGAATAAGGGGCAAAAGGACTTGTGATCCATATTCATTTTCCTCAGATAAACTTCCTATCACTTTTGCCTTATCTTTTATCTCTACCCTAACCACTTTCTGATGTTTGGTATCAATAGACAGAATCATTAGGAAATTATACAGCAAAAGTATATAATTTCCCTTATGGAAGAGATACAAAATAAGTTAAAAGAATTAAAAGAAAGGTTTGGGAAAGTTTCAGAGTCTATTGACCAGGATGAATTAAGACAAGAAATCAGAAAACTAGAAGCCCAAACCATGAAAGAGGGTTTTTGGAATAATCCTCAGGAGTCATCAGTCATCAGTCGGAAGCTTTCAGACAAACAGAAAACAGTAAAAACATTGGAAGAACTAGAAACCAGGATTGGAAACTGTTTAGAAATTTCAGAAGAACCTTCTATGCAGGAAGACCTGAAAAAAGAGGTAAAAGAAATAGGGGAAATATTGGATAAATTAGAGCTGAAACTATTTTTATCAAACCCCCATGACGGATCACAAGCTATTTTATCCGTTCATTCAGGAGCAGGAGGAGTTGAGGCCATGGATTGGGCAGCTATGCTTGTAAGAATGTACCAAAGATATTTTGACAGACAAAATTGGAAATACGAAATAACCGATGAAAACCCGGGTGAGGAAGCAGGCATTAAAACAGTTTCCATGATTGTACATGAACCTTTTACTTTTGGCTATTTAAAAGGCGAGGCTGGGACTCATAGGCTGGTCAGACAATCCCCTTTTAATGCTGATAATTTAAGACAAACCTCATTTGCCTTAGTTGAAACATTACCAGTAATTAACCCTGAAGAAGTCGAGATTAACGAGGCAGATATTGAATTTGAAGCTTTTAGATCAGGAGGGGCAGGAGGACAAAATGTTAATAAAGTCTCAACTGCTGTCAGGGTAAAACATCTTCCAACCGGTATTACTGTTACAGCCCAAACAGAAAGATCACAACTGCAAAATAGGGAAAATGCTATGAAACTGCTTTTGGCAAAACTGTGGGAAAAACAGGAAGCAGAAAAAAAACAACTGACTAAGGAGCTTAAAGGAAGCACAACTCAAGCTTCATGGGGAACACAAATCAGATCTTATGTACTGCATCCTTATCATATGGTCAAAGACTTAAGAACGAATGTGGAAACTTCTAATACAGATGCTGTTTTGGATGGTGATCTAAATGATTTTATCGAAGCAGAAATTAGGAAGGGGTAGACAAATTACTCAATTTATGGTTATATTAAAATATATTGTATTATGGTAACTCTAAGAACGCAGTTTGAAGAAAAAATTACCAAACCTCTGATAAATGTTAACGATCCTAAACGTTTACTGCTGGGAGTGGTTATTACTGCCCTAGTTTTAGGTACCCTAACTGGATATATACTCTCAACAAAAGGCAGCTCAAAAGCCTCTCCCCTTGCTATAGGAGCTGCAAAATCTGCCCAACAAGACACCAGAACTTTTAAAGATTTTGCCCAAGGCACCCTCAAAGCCAAACCACAACCATCTGATCCTTCAGAATATGTTGAAGGAACACATGTGCTTGTAAGAGAAGGTGCTGTGCCTGTTGCTTTGACTTCTTCTGTGGTTGATCTTTCTCAATACGAAGGTAAAAAGGTAAAAGTTTTTGGAGAAACGCAGAAAGCTTTAAAAGAAGGCTGGTTAATGGATGTTGGTAAGGTAGAAGAAACTAAATAAGCTTCCTTGTTAATCCATTTGCAAAAGATGATCCATTTTGATTCTGTCTCAAAAAAATTTGGCTCAACATTTGCCCTAGATGATATTAATTTAGAAATCAAGCAAGGCGAGTTTGTTTTTATTGTCGGACCATCTGGCGCAGGTAAATCCACACTCCTGAGAACTCTGACTAGAGAAACCTTACCTACTGCTGGCAAAATACTGGTAGGTAATGTTGATATAACTAAAATTAAAACTTCTGATGTACCGACATTCAGAAGAAAGATTGGTGTTGTTTTCCAAGATTTCAAACTCTTGGATGATAGAACAGTTTTTGAAAATGTGGCTTTAACTTTAGAGGTTCAAGGTAAATCAGATGAAGAAATAGCAAAAGGAGTGGAACATACTCTAAAACTTGTAGAAATTTGGGATAAAAGGAATCTATTCCCAAAGCAATTATCCGGAGGAGAAGCTCAAAGGACAGCTATTGCCAGAGCCATAGTTGGTAAACCTGATGTAGTTATAGCTGATGAACCCACAGGAGATTTAGACCCCAAAACTGCCTGGGGTGTAATTCAACTTCTAAATGAAATCAACTCTTGGGGTACTACAATATTGATGGCTACCCACAATCAAGAGATAGTCAACACGCTAAAGCGCAGGGTAATTACATTAAAAGCTGGAAAAGTTACCAAAGATAATAAGGAAGGAAAATATGAGTAGGGCTATAGAATTTGCCAGAAGAAATATTAGACGTACCCCATTCCAAGCAATCGCTGCTTCAATGGTAATGTTTTTAACATTTTTGGCTTTGATGACATTTATTATTTTAGCAGCAGGCTCGCAAGCAGCTTTACGCTACTTTGAAAGCAAGCCACAGGTAATTGCATTTTTTAAAGAAGGCACTACTGCTCAAGATATCCAAGCTATAAAAAATGCTCTGCGTCAGGAAACCAGAGTTACCAACACAAAATTTATTTCCAAAGAAGATGCCTTACAAATTTACCGGGAGAAAAATAAAAATGATCCAGCCCTTCTTGAGCTAGTAACAGCAAATATTTTACCCGCATCATTGGAAATTTCTACCCAAAGTCCAAATGACCTAGCGCCAATTGCGGAAATCCTTAAAAGAGAACCTGTTGTATCTGATGTGATAGTACCTGAAGATGTAGTGAAAACCTTAACATCAGTTACTAAAATGATCAGGATTATCGGTGGATCAACTGTAATATTTTTGATGTTATTTTCTACCTTAGTTATAGTGATGATTATTGGCTTTAAAATTAGGCTAAAAAGAAATGAGATAGAAATTATGCGTCTTTTAGGAGCATCTCCTTCATTTATTAGAAATCCATTTATCTTAGAAGGGATATTTTATGGTGCAGCAGGAGCACTGCTATCCTGGGTAATAACTTACGCTGTGCTTTGGTATTTTACTCCCTTTTTACAAGGATACCTGGGAGAAGTTAAATTCTTACCAATAAATCCTTTATTTATGTTAACCCTTTTAGGCAGCAGCTTGCTACTTGCATGTTTTGTCGGAGGAATAGGGTCAATTAGCGCAGTCAGACGATATTTGAAAATACAATGAACCGTGATGAAAAGATTACTATTATCTCTGTTAGTATTTAGTTTCGCAGCTTTTACTCTCGCTTATACTACATTGGCAGACTATTCTTCTGATTTAGCCAAGCAACTGGAAGAAAAACAAGCAGAAATTCAGAAGCTTGAAAATCATCTGGTTGATGCTCGAAATCAGGAGAAAACTTTAAAGTCCCAACTTAATTTAATTGATGGTCAAACAAGAGTAACTCTTTTAAAGATTGAGGAAACTAATTTAAAAATTGAAAAATTACAAAGAGAAATTAACGATTTATCAACTAGAATAGATCGAATCGGCACCACCTTGGATACCCTGTCCGAACTACTCTTAGGAAGAATCGTGCAAACCTACAAATACAGCAATACCATCTCCGCAATCGATCTACTATTTTCCTCTCATGGATTTGCAGATTTAATAGAAAGATTAAAATATATCCAAACTGCTCAAGCTTATGATAAAAAGAAACTATACGAGCTGCAAGCAACAAAACTTGCCTACAATGACCAAAAACAAGACAAACAAACCAGACAAACAGAAGCAGAGAAATTAACTAAAGAACTAGAAGCTTATAGAAGCCAACTTAATGAGCAGAAAAAAGCCAAAGATCAACTACTTAGGGAAACTCAAAATGATGAGACCAGATACCGACAATTAATCGCCAAACTACGTGCAGATGCTGATTCACTTGCCAGGGCTTTAGCTGGAGGAGGCGCTAAAATTGGATCCGTCCAAAAAGGGGATCGAATAGCAGTGGTTGGTAACACCGGCTGTTCTAGCGGGCCCCACCTACACCTTGAAGTTATTACTCCTGCACGTATTATTAAAATTGATGACAAAAATTACATAGTAAATGAAAATAACGAACCTATCAAATGGGGTCTGGATCATAGAGTAGACCCAAGACCATATATTATATCTGGTCAATTTGCAAAACCTGTAGCTGAATTTACAAATAATGATGCCTGCAGTTATCCACCTCCCCCAGATATTAGCTGTCATAATGGTGACATCTCAACAAGATTTAATCAAGGCTATTTTTTAGGAACTCATACTGGGTTAGATATTGCTGACTACTGGGGGGCTCCAATTTATGCAGCTGAGAACGGTGATAGTTATGCCTTTTCTGACTCAAAAGCTTGCTATTTAACCGGCACCGTTGGCAAAGGAGTTGCTATCGATCACCATAATGGAACAGTAACTTTGTATTGGCATATCCCGTAATGGTACTATTTAGTTAGTGAGGATAAAACTACTAATTCTTGCTACCTTATTCTTACTCTTTAAAGTTACACCTGTTTCTGCAGTTTCGTTTTCCATCTCAAATCCACTTTATACTAATGATGAAGTAACTATTGACGTTTCGCTGTCAGGATTAACTTCCAGCTGTCCTAATAACTATTGTTACCTTCAAGCTGCTTTTACTGCTCCCAGTCCAACCAGATATTTTGGTTTCACTAAAAATCACAATGGACAATGGTATGAATATATCAATTCGCCCAATACAGCTTATATCCAATCAGCCTTCTTTGCTTTTCTTCCTTCAGGAGGCACATGGTCAGGACAAATTACCTTGAAAATAAACCCTGAAGATCCTGATTACAAAGGGCCGGGGATTTATAATATTAAAGCCTGGCGTTATACCGGTAACAGCAGTAATTCCTCTGGATCATCAGATAATACCGTTGCAATCAATCTTCAGACCTCAACACCCACCCCAACCCCTTCTCCCTCTCCTATACCCACTTCTGCCTTAACCCCTTCCCCCACTGCTCAACCCACCTCATCATTTATCATAAATAAAATCCCTTCTCAAATAGATTCTGACCAGTCGTTTAATGTTTCAGCTGATCTGATCCTACCGAACAACAAAAATACTGATTATTATTTAAGTGGAGCTTTCAAAAAAATTGATGGCACAAGATATTTTGGCTTAACTAAAATTAACTCTAACTGGATACAATACAGTAGCACCAACTATTTAAATCAGTATAAAATTACCACTAATGATAACGGTGTATGGGCAGGATCCATAGAAATAAAACCTGATATTGAAGATTCTGACTATAAGGGATCTGGAGATTATATTTTTAAAGTGGCAAGATATTCATCAAACTCTAGCCCTACATGGAGCAATGAAACTACAGTTAAAATTAATGATGTAAAGACTTTAACACCTACTGATTCCCCTACTTCTCAAGCCATCTCAAATCCTACTCCTTCAGCAACTCCCAGATCGACAACTTTTAAATCCCTCTCACCAAGATCAACTCAATCTTTAAAATCTTTTTATCAGGTTGCCTCTGTGGCAGCTGCAACTACCTCTGCAAAAAATATAGAGGGCAAAAGTAAAACCAAGGTTAAAAACCAAAAACAAACAAACCCACTTGTTTGGGTAGGGCTGATCTTTATATTTGCTGGATTTTGTTTAGTAGGGTATATTTATCTTACAAAAAATGCCAAAATACCTTTCACATTCAGAAAAAGAAACTAAAAAAATTGCTGGGCAAATTACTAAGCAATATAAAACAAAAAGAATTTTTGCCTTAACAGGAGATTTAGGAGCAGGTAAAACTACTTTTATTCAAGGTTTTGCCCAAGCATTAGGAATAACAGACAAAATTATCTCTCCCACTTTTGTCTTAATCAGACAACATCAAATTCCCAATAAATCAAAGATACTTTATCATCTTGACTTATATAGGTTGGAGGAAACAGAAGACCTAAAACATCTAGGAATAGCAGAAATCTTATCAGACCCAAATAATATTGTCTTAATTGAATGGGCAGAAAAATTGCAAAACTTACCTCAAGAAACAATAAAAATTTCAATCAAAAAAGCAGGAGGAAATAAAAGAGAATTTACTATTTATCATTTATAATTGCTTTATTTCTATTTCCAGAGAACCAACCATCTCTTTTTTTATTGTCTTCAGTTTAATAAAGTTACCTTCCCAACCAGAACGGGTATAATTTCTGTCAGGTTCCTTTATTAGAAATACCAAGTTTGAATTCGGTCTTTTATCCAAAGAGCTCTCTGTTGCTGAAAAACTTGCCTTATTTGATATATATGATGGTTTATCCGGAATATAAGCATAATCAGCCGGTAGATAACCATATTTTTTATTCCCATACCACCAAAATAAATATTGATATGGATAATCATAAATCGAAGGTAAGTATGTATATACCTTAAAATTTTTACCATTAGCATGTTTATAAACATAATCTATTGCAGTAATTTCATTTTTGTATAAAGATGGATCCAAATTAGCTTTTCCTCTATCATCCATAAAAAAGTTACTAATATTTGATACTGCAAACCAAATCATTCCAATTGAGAGAGTCACAGATATAATTTTGCTTGGAAAATTTCCTTCAAAGAGACTTTTGAACAAAAACGCTATTAATATCAAAGATACTGCCATTTCCCCACCTAAATGCCAAGGATTAACCGTTACAGGCAAAATTAAGTAGCCTAAAAATGGAATAATAATAAAGATAAAACTTACGTAAACGACCAAATCCTTTTTTGCTGACTTCATAAATTTAATAAGTATAGGGACGAGAAAACCTAATATTATCCAAGCCAGGTACTTGCTGTTCATCATAGTCGGTAAAAATGTATTATAAAAACTTAGTGATACTGTTTTTACCCGATCCAATATATTAAGAGCTGACCCGGAATTGTCTGCTAAATGCCTAAGCACAGCTTTGCTCATAATAAATTGATGTTTTAAATCAAAAAGGATTTGCGGAAGCAAAGCCAAAATAAAACATGCAATACCTAAGTAAAAATATTTTTGTTTTAAAAGTTTTAGATTGCCTGTAAGTATAATACTTGATAATATTATCAGAGGGACAAATACTCCAAAATTCATCTCAAGATTGAAAAATAATCCCCCTAAAATCCAGGTCAAGATACCATAAATTGCATTGCCGCTTTTTAAATATTTAACCAACAAATATACAAACATTGGAGCAAGAAGCGTCACAGGTGTTGGATTAAAAGAATAAAGATTGGCTAAAACTATATAGTTTGACGCAACCCAGGTAAATCCAATTGGAATTGTAAAAAAAATACCGAAATTTTTTATTAACTTCAATAGAAAGAATCCTCCAATTGCCCAAAGAAAAATTTGCATCAAAACTGCGCTGTATGGATTACCCCCCGAGATAATATAGCCGACTGCCAAAAAATAATACCAAAAAGGTCCATCATATAATCCGTCAATAGGGGTTGAAGGGCCTGTAAGTCTTAACTTTCTAAGTTCTACCATCTCTCTTACATCAACAAAGTCTCTTGCGCTGTCCATATTAAACAGAAAATTACCATTTTCTGTTAATGCCAGTCTAAATATAATCCCAATAGTTAAAATCACTAAACAAATAATTAAAAACTTTTGCTTCATTAATTTATACATTTTAACCAGTATAACCATACCATTATACAGGCAACAAGTCCTATTTCATTTATGCTAAAATAGTTTGCATGAGGGTATTAGTAACTGGCGGGGCTGGCTTTATCGGATCACACGTTAACAAACTTCTCCTTGACCAAGGACATCAAGTTACTGTTGTCGACGATCTTTCAAACAGCCAGAAAGAATCTTTGGATTCTAAAATAACTTTTTATCAAACTAGTTTAGCAGATCAGAAAAAATTAGAAGAAATATTAACTGGACACGATGCAGTCATACACATGGCTTCTTTTATCGAAGTCGGAGAATCAATAAAAAAACCTGTGGAGTTTACTGAAAATAATATCGTTGGAACAGTCAAACTGCTAGAGGCTATGCGAGTTGCTGGGGTTAAAAAGATAATATTTTCTTCAAGTGCCTGTGTTTATGGTAAACCTAAAAAATTACCAATTACTGAAGTTGACCCATTAGGAGAGCAAGAAAACTCATATGGATTAACTAAGGTAGCTATGGAGCAATTTTGCAAACTTTACAATAATTTATATGGGTTTGATGTTACCATACTCCGTTATTTCAATCCCTATGGTCCTGGAGAATTACACACTCCTGAAACCCACGCTATCCCAAATTTTATTAAGGCAATATTGACCAAGCAACCTATCCCGCTGTATTGGCAAGGAGAACAAGTAAGAGACTTTATTTATATTGATGATTTAGCCAAAGCTCATGCCCTTGCTTTACCTCTTACGGGCCTTCATATTTATAATGTTGGGACAGAAACAGGAATGAAAGTTATTAACATTGTAAAAAAGATTTTTCAGATTGTTGGATACGAAACCTCTATAGAAGATAAGGGTGAAAGAAAGGGGGATGTGCCTTCTTTGGTAGCATCAGCTGAGAAAATTAAAAATGAATTGGGCTGGAAAGCAGAAGTAGATTTAGATGAAGGTTTAAAAAAAACTGTTAATTTCTTCCGCTCCCACCCTTCAACCATTTGACTGAAGATAAAAAAGGATAAAACATATCTTCCTTCTCAGAAATTTTAATATCCTCGCTTACTTTAGAGGTAAATTCTATATGAGGAATATCTGAAATCATAGCAATTGGCTGCTGCTCTGCCCCTTCTCCCATTTCTAAAACTGCTGCTGCTGCTAAAGAATCAGGCATATTGGATGTCTCAATCTGAAATTCTCTACCAAATATATCTTTCCTACCCCGATAATCTTTTAATGGATTAAATCCACAGTAAGCAATGGCAATACCTACTACGCCTCGTCTTAAAGGCACTAATCTTGAATCTGTAATAATTACCCCTAAATTATTTACTTTAAATTTATTTTTTAAAAATATCCAGATATCTTTAGCTCTTTTTTGAGGATTTTTGGGCCAAAGTATATAATAGTTTTTACCGTTACTTTCATCAATACCTGCTGATGCTACCAATAAATTATTTTTAATTGTATGTAATATAAAACCATTCGGTGAAATTTCTCTAGGCAAATATTTATCTGCTTCTTTAACTGCAAGTTCATCTTTGGAAGCTTTTTTTATTGATACACACCTTCCTTCTCCAATCGATACTACTTTAGAAGTTATAGCAACTACGGAGTTTTCTTCCAAAGATTTTATTGACGACAAAAGATCCCATAAATTATCTTGTGGTGGTAAAAATTTTCTAGTTTTTATTGCTTTAACTTGCATAATCTTTGTAGTTTAGCAGCTATCATTTGAGAGATCAAATTAGGTATAATTTTCATAATGATTTCCTATTTTAGAAAAAGACCTCATTTACTAATATTAGGATTGATACTAATCATTGGCATTTTCTTAAGAACCTATGATTTAGTTGGAAGAGCCCATTTTAACCACGATAGTGATTTATTTTCTTGGATTGTGAAAGATATAGTCATTGACGGTCACTTTCGTTTAATAGGTCAACTCACTTCAGCGCCAGGAATTTTTATTGGTCCATTTTTTTATTATCTTCTAATACCCTTTTTTATTATCTTCAATATGGACCCTATTGCAGCTACTGTACCAATTACAATTATTGGAGCATTAACAATTGTAAGCTATTACTATGTATTTTCAGAATTATTTAATAAAAACCTTGGTCTGATAATCTCTTTTTTTTATTCAATATTAATACCCAATATAGATTTTGACCGCCTTGTTGCTCCCTCTACTCTCACCAATCTTTGGATCGTTTGGTACTTTTTTACAATTATTATGATTTCCAGAGGCTATCATAACATTTTACCTTTACTTGGTATTTTAATAGGGCTAATCTGGCATATCCATATTGCCTTAATTCCAGTTCTTCTGGCAGTACCTTTTGCTATCTTTGTTTCAAAGAGAATACCTACAAAAAAGCAGATGTTTTATTTTTTAATTTCTTTATTTATTACTTCTTTACCTTTGATTGCTTTTGAATTAAGACATGGTTTCTCACAAACACTATCTTTAATTGGTAACTTTTCCTCTGAGCATGGAGGAGGAGTTGGAATAACGAAATTATCTTCTGTATTAAATATGATTTCAAAAAATATTAACGCTCTATTCTTATCACCCCAAAGTCTCCCAGAAAAATATAGAGGACTGTTTGCTCTATTATTACTCCTATCAACATTATCTGTTTCATATTGGAAAAAGTTAATTCCAAAAAAAGAAATCTTATCTTTGCTTGTATGGATTCTTGGAGTGATCGTTTTTTTTACAATATCTTCCAGCTTAATATCTGAATACTACCTTTATAACATCCAGATCATTTTTCTAGCATTTTTAAGCCTATCTTTCGTTTATATATATAAATTATCTAAGCTAGGCAAAACAACTATAGTAATTTTATTAACGATCTTACTGATTAAGAACTTAAATTTTACTATTAATCAATATATCTATCATAAAGGATACATTGAAAAAAAAGGAGTTGTGCAATACATCAAAGAAGATGCTCGGAAAAAGAATATTCCCTGCATTGGTATCAGCTATATTACCGCTCCTGGGGAAAATGCTGGCTTTAGATATCTTTTCTTTTTAAACAAAATACATCTTGTTCACCCCTCTTTAGACATACCTGTATATAACATAATTATTCCTGAAGAGCTTTCACAGGAAAAAGGCAAAATCAAGTTTGGGCATATCGGAGTTATTCCACCAACTCATATCCCCTCAAAAGAAACTATACAGAAAAGTTGTCAAACACCAAATACAAATTTAACAGACTCTATGCTTGGGTTTGTAGATTAGAAATAAACCGTAGGACTATTTTTTCGCTACGCTCAAAAATTATTCCACAATACCTGATTTGTAACTTCATGGTGATATACAATTTCTGAACTTTTAACCTTGTCACCCAATTCTTTTGGGCTTCTATCTGCTACTGCCTCTTTAAAAGATAAATATTTTTGGGCATTTTCTGCCCCTAAGATTTTTCCAATTAAATCACTCGTTTTGAAAAGTCTGATTGCATCATAAATAGTTCCAGGTAAAAATCTTAGCCTTTCCCTCTTGCCTCTGGAACGGTTTAATTTTTTTCCTTCCAATCCAGTTCTTAGAATTGTATACAAAGTAAGGTATGGGTTGGCATCTGGAGCTACTGACCTAATCTCAATTCTGGCTGTTTTTTCATTTCCTACAGGTATTCTCATCATAGAACCCCTATCAACCGGTGATACTTTAATTTGATTAGGCGCTTCAAAATGAGGATCCAATCTTCTATAAGCATTTACTGAAGAATTTAAAGCCAGACAGATCTCTGGTGCATGATTTAATAATCTTAAGATAAAATCCCAAGCAAGATCAGATAAACCCTCTTTGCCACTTTTGTCATGAAAAATATTTCTACCATTTTTTGCCAACGAAAAGTTAACATGCATTCCTGATCCATTGATATTGGCAATTGGCTTTGGTAAAAAAGTTGCTGTCATACCCATATTATTGGCAACTTGTCTGCAAATTAACTTATAAAGTTGAATTTGATCACATGCTCTTACTACATCTGTGTAACTAAAGTTTAATTCAAATTGTGATGGCGCAACTTCAGGATGATCCTTCTCGTTTTGAAAACCCATTGCCCTTTGCGTTTCTGCAGCTGCATCAATAAACCTCCGCAGTCTTCCTAGCGGTAAAGAGTGGTAATAACCACCAGTTGAAATTAATTTAAAACCAATATCTTCATCAAAGCTTTGCTCTGCCCCTATACCCTCTACCAAAAATCCTTCTATTTCTGCAGACGTATATGCTGTAATTCCCTCTTTAGCCTGAAGCTGCTGCGTATACAATTTTAATTGCCCCCTAAAATCCGATTGGTAAGAAGATCTATCCCTATTTAATACATTGGCAAACATGATTACCTTTCCTCCTCCAAATATATCTGAGGGAAGATAAACTATACTACCCCAATCCACCTCCAATCTTAAATCTGATTCGGCAAGCGCAGTAAAGCCTCTAATGGAAGAGCCATCAAAAGTTAAATTAGCAGCAGATTCCAAAAGGTATTTTTTATCATAATCCAGCATATGAAACCTGCCTTCAATATCTGTGAAAGCTAAGGTTATTGCTTTAATCCTCTTTTCTTTTTGCAGGTAAAGACGATACTGATTTTCTAATTCTTTTGAGTCTTCAGTTAGCTGTTTTTCTTTAGCCTTAAGATTCATTTCCTCTAACTGCTCATAGGAGATTTCCAAAAAATTTTTTAATAAAGAAGTATCATCTTGCATATTTATTCCGTATAAATAGCAACATTTATTATAATTGTCAATGGATTAATTATAATTTTTAATTTGTTTGTCTTATTTTCTTTATAACTAGAGGCAAAAGTGGCAGCAGATCACCTGCTAAAGCTCCTGCTGTCCCAATTTTTTCTTTTAACACTTCTCCAGCTAACCCATGGATATACACACCAATACAAGCAGCATCAAAAAGATCTACTCCTTGAGCAAGAAAGCCAGCAATAACTCCGGACAAAATATCACCTGTTCCAGCCGTTGCAAGTAAAGGGTTCGCAAAAGGACTTACCTCTATTTCTCTATTAGGTGAAGCAATAACTGTATTTGCGCCTTTTAATACAATAATTTTATTCCACTTTTCAGCGAAATTTTTTGCTATATTGTCCCGATCTTTTTGTATCTCCTTGACAGAAAAACTTGTCAGCCGCGACATTTCTCCTGGATGAGGAGTAAATATCGCTTCTGCAGTAAGCCGCTTCCACCAGTTATCAATTTTGGCAACAATATTTAATCCATCCCCGTCAATTAAAATGTTCGGCAAATTCTTTACTCTTAACAACTTCTCTATTGTCCTTGTTGCCCTCTGGTCTTGACCTAAACCTGGTCCTACTACAAGCACGTCATATTTGTTTATTTCGCTAACAACTTCATCAGGCTGGAAAAAAGTAACTTCAGGCAGCTTCTTTGAAACAATTAATTTGACTGAAGGGATAGTTGCAAGCGTTACCAACCCTGCTCCTGCTCTGTAAGCAGCAGCACAAGTCAGATATGCAGCTCCAGGATAATTTTCTGATCCAGCAATTACCAATACTTTTCCGAAAGTTCCTTTATTAGCATCATGTAGCCTCTTTGGCAATTTGCTGACAACAAACTCTTCAGTTAAAGAATACATTTTATTTATCTAAAAAATAAAGAATTTAGTAAATAAGGATTAACCGGAGACCTTATCTCTTCCTCATTTAAATAATATTTTTGAATTTCTGTTATATCAATTCTTTTCTTCTCTTTTGGTTCCTTCTTAATATTAAGATCTGTAATTCTCCAACCCATACTCACAGGATCCACTCTATCTTTAGGCGAATCAACAACTATCAGATAAGTCAATTTTTGTTTTGTAAATGGGTGCCCTTTTTTTTGAGGATATTGTTTCCGAATGAAATCCAAAGCATACCAATTTTGAAATACCCACCTTTCAGGAGAAAAAATAAAATACCCAAAGTCACCTTCTGCATCTTTAAAGATGTTTTCAGCTACTAATTTATTATATGCCCAACTATTCTTGCTTCTCTTTGTTACATCTATATCAAAATCTTTAATATAAGCTACTCCTATATACATATTCCATAACAGGAGGGGAATATAAATTAGAAAGAAAATTTTCTTAGATATAAAATTTATAAAGGAAGAATACAGTATAATCATTACTGGTAATAATGGCCAATAGTAACTACTCCAAAGTGGTTTTAATGTAAAATGGCTAACCCAATATCCTAAATAAAAAAATAAAAATAGCCAGTAAATTTTTTTATTAGGCACTTTAATAATAAATATTAAGGCAATAAATAAAATTGAGTATAACCAACTAAGAAATCTGTTGTCTTGTGTTAATAAAAAAAAGGTATCGGAAAAAATACCAGTTATTTTTTCATTTAATAAAACAAATAAATCAAAATTATGCTTGCCAGCCTGTGCTCCCAGATATTGCAATAAAGAATTAGTTTGTAAAAAGTTATGTCGAAGATCAAAAATTATAAAGGTAGATAAAGGTAAAAATATTATTGGTACCACTAACCACTGTTTTAATATATTTTTTCTATATAAAAAAAATATTAAAAACAGCAGAGTCAATGCTAATATTGGAATCCCAAAAGCCATTTCAAATTGAATGATAAATCCTAAGGTAAATATTGCTAGTGCTAAATATTTTGTTTTTTGACTTAACATGTATCTTGTAAATAAATAAAAAAATATAGGGAATAATACTACTGCTCCATAAGGAGGAAAAAACATTTTTAATCCATATATAGGATTTATAATTGCATTTGCAGAATATAATAATACTGCTAAAAGAGCAGTATTCCTGTCAAACAATTTCTGAGCAATAAAAAAAATCACAACTAGAGCAATAATTGACAATCCCCACCAAAACCAGCCAATCAGTACTGGATTGCCGGAAAAAAGAAAAAAAGCCGGCACATTAAGGTAATACCAAGCTGGTCCGTGAAAAACGCCCCCTATCGATGTATGGGAACCTATAAGAGTAATGGGTTTATCTGTTACTATCTCCTTAACCAACAATAAATCCCGCGAAATATCTACATCATAACGTATATCACCATGTAATAACCAATATGCACTCAGTAAAATATTTAAACCAATTAATGAATAGACTATATAGTTAAATTTCTTTAGACATCTGCCCATAATAATTAGTTATTAAATCCCCACAAAGGCAGTAGTTGACGGTCCTTATTTTTGCAAACACTAAAGTCTAAGTTTTGCTTAACGGGCCAAATTACCCCCAAAGTGCCAAATTTGGCATTAATTTCTTTTTCAGAAATCTTCCACGGCTCTACCACACTATAAACAGGCACATCATTACCTGAGGTTACGATGGGTAATTTATTCAACCAAAATAAATATCTAAATCCAGTAGCGCCGCCTGGCTGCCCTTCAATATGATTAACTGCAATGCATCGGTAACCTTTACTGCCCATATCGCTTTTAATATATTCTATGGCCAGCTTTTTGTACAAGAACCCACCTAAATCATCAGGCCTACTAACAAACCATCCTATTATCCCCACCAAATAAATTGCTAGAAAAATTTTAGCTGCTGGTAATTTATTTAAAACCAAAGCAATTACTAGAAACCAAATTACAAACAAATTATTAAAATAATATTCGGTGATAATTCTCTTGGAAAAAAATTGACCCAAAAAAACAATTAAATACCATATAGTAAAAATAATTCCTTGTTTTTTTGTTAAAGCTCTTCTATTCCAAAGATATAAAACACCAAACAATAGCAAAAACGGCAAAGAGCCAGTTAGCACCGGCGGCAACCCAATAACCGTATTGCTCAAAACAAATGCCCCAGCCAACGACCTGCCTCCGGAATTTAGTGTTTTAAACATCCTATCAATTCCCTTTAAGTGATCCTGGTCTTTATAAGTGGCACTTATCAAACTCCGTGTTTGCTGAAAACCATGCCTAATTTCAAAAATTATAAACGGCGAGAGTAGGGATAATAATATTAATAAGGAAATTATGACCGTATTAAAACTATATTTTATTTCTTTCAATTTCTGTCCCGACAGCATATAAGCAATCGGGAACAGAACTAACAAAGGAATAAAAGCTATATGAACATGCCAAACTAAACCAATCAACAAACTTAAAGGTATTAAAATCTGTAGGTTACCTTTTATAATAGATAACAAAACATACAAAAACCAGACTGACCAAAGAATTGTTGGTTGCGTTGGCACTATCCATCTGTCTAAAAACACAGCGCCGGGAGATACAGCATACAAAAAAGCTCCAATCAAACCAACATTTCTGTCAAAAAATTTGTTAAACACCCAATAAATACTAATAATCGTCAGCAGACTAATAATAGTTGTCACCAGTGCTGCCCCTAAGGGATTCATATTAAAAACTGCCATCCCAACTGCAACCAAATAATAAAATAGTGGCCCTATGAATACTCCTATTATACTTGTTTCTTGACCTATCAATCTTAGATGGCGATCAATCAAAATATCTTTTGCAATCCAGGCAAAAAGATCCTGGTCGTGACCCCAAGGATAGAAGATTTCTAATTTATAAAGTCTAAAAAACAAGCCTATTAATAGAATGGCAAGCAAAATTATTTTTGGTGAGGATAAGTATTTTAAAATCATGGCCATAGTTTATCTTACAAACACATTATCTAACAAGTAAGGATTGGGAGTTACTTTTAATTCTTTATTATCTAAAAGGTATTTCTCAATATAAATAAAATCATAACGGAAAGATTGATCTGGCAAACGATCAATACCAATATCGCTAATCCTCCAGCTGATACCATTTAGTTCTGGCCTATCTTTTGGTGGATCAACTTCTAAAAGATACGTTATTGGTTTCTTTGTCGAAGAAAAAGATTTTATATTAGGGAATTCATTTTGAACATAAGCCATAGCATATCTTTGTTGATACGCAAACCTATCTGGGGAAAAATTAAAGTATCCAAAATCCCCCTTTGCATCTTTAAAAACTTGCTCTGCCACATATTTGTTAAAAGCCCAACTGTGCGGACCCCGTAAATTAATATCAGTCTTAAATTCTAAAATTGAAATAACTCCAGCATACATATTAACTAAATAAAGAATTATAAAAACAGGAATAAAAAATTCTTTTTTCATAACCTTATAAAAAGAACAAAATATAATGATTATTAATGGCAAAAAAGGCCAAAAATAATTTCCCACCCCTCCTGTATAAAACAGAGAAATTACCCAAAAACTTAAAAAAAGGTAGGCAAAAAGTATATATATTTTTTTGGTAGTTTGATTTTTTCTTAAAGCATAAATAAAACTCCCAGTAAAGAAAAATGTATAAAAGATGGTTAGAAGATTTTTCCCAGGAGATAATAGATCAAAAGAATCAAAAACTAAAGCTTTAATACGGGCATTAAATATATCAAAAAAACCGGCGGATAAACCATCCCCTCTGTTGATAAATTTCATCAAGGCCTTAAGTTGTAACCAATCATGCTTTATATCAAAAATAATAAAAGTGGAAAGAGGGATTAATAAAATTAGATAAGAAAAAAGATGAACCAATTTATTTTTTTTAATTAAAAAATATCCTAGTAATATTGTCAGTGAAATTAATAGTGGCGCCCCAAAAGCCATTTGAAATTGTATAATAAGTCCCAATACAAATAAACTAACTACCAAATATTTAATTTTAAAAGTAGCAATATACATATAAAACCACCAGAATATTAGTGGAGATAAAAAGACTGCTCCATATGGATTATAAAAGTTTTTTAAACCAATCGAAGGATTGATTATGGAGTTAACAGAAAAAAGTAATACTGAAAGTATAGCAACCTCAAAACCAAATATTTTTTTAGCAACCCAAAATATAACTCCCAATAAAATTATTGATGTCCAAAACCAAAACCAGCCTACTATCAAAGGATTGCCTCCACCTATTAGAAATGCTGGTAGATTAATATAGAACCATAAGGGACCATGATACACACCTGGGATAGCACCAGAACGGGGACCAAGAAGAGTCAAATGAGAATTATTAACAATATCATGCAAAACCAAAAAATCACGCGATACATCTATATCATAATGAATATCTCCAAGTAATAACCAATAAGCGCTCAGTAGTATATTAGAAATAATCAACAAAAGAAAAAGTATTACTATTTTTCGTGAAAAAGTTATCATACTACCACCATAATCATATTATATGATGATATACTAATTTTTGATGAAAATCTTGCTTTTACTCTCTATTTTAATTGTATTAATCCTGCCCTTATTTTTCTATAAATTAGGACAAACATCTTTGATTAGTTGGGATGAGGCCTGGTATGCCGAAGTGGCAAAAAACATAATGGAATCCGGTGATATCATAAATATGACTTGGAATCAGCAACCATATTTTGACCATCCCCCAACAGGCTATTGGTTAATGGCAGCAACTTATAAACTATTTGGGGTAAATGAATTTTGGACCAGGTTTCCCTCTGCCTTATCAGGAATTATCAGCATTATTTTGTTATACCTGTTGGGAAAAAAATTATTTAACCCTTTGGTGGGATTGTCTTCTGCTGTGGCGTTATCCTCAGCAATCTGGTTTATTTTTAGATCTCGTTCTGGAAATTTGGATATTATTTTAACAATGTTTTTTCTATCTACACTTTACTTAGCAATTAAGGCATCAGAAAACAGAAGATACTTTTTGCTATTATCAACAAGCTTGGCTTTTTTGTTCCTCACAAAAACAATGGTGCCTTTGGCAATTATTCCTACATTACTTCTAATCTTTTTTAGAAAAAAGGGTTACAAATTACAAAACCTAATATTGCCTATTTTATTATTTTTAAGTATTGCCGGAGGATGGTTTGCAAGCCAAATAATACAATACCCCAGTTTTATTCAAAAGTTTATAGATGTTGGCCTGAGAGGAACAAGCTTAGATTCATCTTATCTTACTAATATAATTCTTGCTAAAGAATATCTACATAGCGGTGTTGGAAAATGGTTTTGGCTAGGTATTATATCTTTACTATTATCCATCTTTCTTAAACAGAAAAGATTTTATATTTTAGTATTATTTTTCCTTTCATTTATGCTGCCGATAATTTTTTCTCCTAAGATACAAATTTGGCACCTTATCCCTCTTTTTCCAATCTTAATTTTAATCTATTTTGGTTTTACTTTTGCCTTCCTGGAAAAATACTTATCAAAATGGAAATACCATCTTTATTTATTTATTCTTCTATTTAGTGCTTATATCTATATTAACCAAATCAAGATGATTTGGTATCAATTTATTGATATTCCTGCATTTGTTTCTGATGAAGCAATTTTGTCAAAAGAGGCTGCCAAATACCCACAAAAATTAATTATCGATGGTGAATATAGACCTGCAGCGTTATTCTACTCTGAAAAGGGTAGTATATCCCAAGCCCCAAAAAGGGAAGAGGATTTTATTTCTCTTCTAAAGGGCGATAGTGAGTATCTGATGATTACTAATAAATGGCGGCTTGATAACCCAAAAATTTCCCCTCAGGATTATAAAATTCTCAAAGAAGATCGGGATAAAGTCTTATTGCTCCATAAAATACAATCAATTTAATTAGGATTTAGTTCGGATAATGGCAACGCTTGTATTTTCTACCGCTTCCACACCAGCAAGGATCATTTCTACCAATCTTTCCATGTACTTTATTTAATTCTCCTTTTTCTCCATAGACCTGCTGGGTAACTATTCCATCTCTTTCAATAGTTACTTTAGTTTGACTAGGCCTTTCTATTTGTACTTTAGCTCCTAGCTCTTGAGCTTCCTGCTCTACCCCTACTTCTATCTCAGGATGCCTTTCTTCAACTACTACTGGTTGTGGTTGGGGAACTTGAGTCTGGCCTTGCACTGCTACTTTATAAATCCTGTGCGCTATTTCATAATCTATTTCCACCATCAGCTTTTCAAATAAATCAAAGCCTTCTCTTTTGTATTCAATCAAAGGATCTCTTTGGGCATACCCTCGCAACCCAATACCAGAACGCAAATCATCCATTGTATCCAAATGCTCAATCCATAAGGTATCAATTGTGTTAAGATAAACAAAAACCTCCATCTGTCTTGCTATCTCTTCTCCTACCTGTTTTTCTCTCTGCTCATAGAAATTTACTGACAAATCAACTAAAAACCTAACTATCTCTTCTGTGTTAGTAAAACCGGCAATCTTTTTTTCTATTTCTTTTCGGCTACCCTCATCAATTGGCACAATTGTAGAAAACTCTTCCACAATCTTTTCTGCATTTATACCCTCTTCAGTATAAATTGTGACAATACTGCTCAACTCTCTCTCTATTTTTTCCAAAATCTCCTCTTTTAAAGTGGCACCTTTACTTTCCGCTTTCGAGGTTCCACTAGAACTTCTCTCTAAAACTTTTTTTCTCACCTCATATATAATTTGCCTTTGCTGATTCATTACGTCATCATATTCAACAGTGTGTTTTCTAATATCAAAGTTGTGTCCTTCAACTTTCTTTTGAGCTCCTTCAATAGCTTTAGAAATTAAACCATGCTCAATAGGAGTATCTTCTGGCATCTTCAAAAAGTTCATCACCTTAGACACCTGTTCTCCGCCAAAAATTCTCATCAAATCATCTTCCAAAGATACAAAAAATCTGGTTTCTCCTGGATCACCTTGTCGACCAGACCTACCCCTAAGTTGATTGTCAATTCTTCTTGATTCATGTCTGTCAGTTCCTATTACATACAATCCTCCCTGCTGCTCAGCTCCTTTACCCAAGGTAATATCCACTCCTCGGCCTGCCATATTGGTGGCTACAGTGACTGCCCCTTTTTCCCCTGCATAGGAAATAATCTCTGCTTCTTTTTCATGATTTTTAGCATTCAAAAGGGCATGAGAGATTCCTTTTCTTTTTAAAAGCTCTGAAAGGAATTCATTTTTATCAATGGAGGTTGTTCCAACCAATACTGGTTGACCTTTTTTATAAAGCTCTTCTACTAAATTGGCAACTGCGCTATATTTGGCGCTTTGGGTTTTATAAATTGTATCTGGGTGATCAATCCTTACCATTGGATTATTAGTAGGGATTACTATAACTTCCAGTTTATAAATTTTGTTAAACTCTTCTGCCTCAGTTGCTGCAGTTCCAGTCATCCCTGCCAATTTTTGATACATCCTAAAGTAGTTTTGAAAAGAGATGGTTGCTAGGGTTTGTGATTCTTGCTGGATTGGCACACCTTCTTTGGCCTCGATTGCTTGATGCAGTCCTTCTGAATATCTTCTCCCCATCATCAATCTACCAGTAAACTCATCAACAATAATTACCTCTCCATCTTTTACGACATAATCTTTATCTTTTTGAAATAAAGTCTTGGCTTTTAAAGATTCCTCCAGATGATGAAGTGTAGAAAAATCCTTCTCGTAAAGGTTATCTACTCCAAGCAATTTTTCAATCTTTAATGTGCCATGCTCAGTCAAATGTGCTGTTCTTTGTTTTTCATCAATTACATAATCTGAAGGAGATAATGAATCTATAATTTTAGCAAATTCGTAATATTTAGAAGTTGCTTCTTGAGCTGGCTGGGAAATAATTAAAGGTGTTCTTGCCTCATCAACCAGGATAGAATCTACCTCATCAACTACCGCAAAAAAATGTCCCCGTTGGGACTGATCTGCCAACCTAAATACCATATTATCCCGCAAATAATCAAAACCAAATTCATTATTTGTTCCATATGTAATATCTGCCTGATAAGCTTCTTTTCTGCTGACAGGACGGAGATGTTGTAAGCGTTTATCATCATGTGAGGCATCTTTAAATTTTGGATCATAAATAAAAGCTGCATCATGAACAATAGTGGCACAACTTACACCTAAAGCATGAAAAACAGGTCCCATCCATCCGCAATCACGTCTAGCCAGATAATCGTTAACAGTAACGAGATGAACGCCCTTCCCTGCAATGGCGTTTAAACACAATGCCGGTGTAGCTGATAAAGTTTTGCCTTCTCCGGTTTTTTGTTCAGCAATTCTGCCTTGGTGCAAAGTAATAGCTGCCATCATTTGCACATCAAAGTGGCGCTGTTTGATATTCCTTTTTGCAGACTCACGAACACAGGCAAAAACCTCTGGCAGTAACTCATCTAAGCTCTTTCCTCTTTCATGCTCCAACTTAAACTGGGCAAATTTACCTTTAAGCTGTTTATCTGTAAGCTTGGAGATTTTTTTCTCAAAATTACCAATTGCCTCAACAATAGGCTTAAATTTTTTTATTTCTCGCTCATTTGAATCCAGTAATTTTCCAAAGAAATCTAACATATCGCTGGTATATTATAGCCCATTATTACGTTTTTTGCCTTATTAATCATTGACAATTTATCCTTGCTTTAATAAACTAAAAACATCTAAATATTCTGCCTATGGATAACAATAACAATTCTAATTTGCCTGGTAATCCCCCCGGATCCAACCCGCCTTTTGGAGCCCCTACCCAACCTTTACCAGACTTAAGCAGTTCCACACCAGCATCAGTTGATACTACAGGTCAAGCACCAATACCAAGTTGGCCTATCTCTTCGCCTGCTCCTCAGTCTAATGATTGGAGCGCGCCTCAACCTAGCACTCAAGCAGACTCAAACTGGCCTCCATCTGTCCAGTCCTCATCAACTCCTCAACCTATCTCTTGGACACCGCCCATTCAATCAGCACCTCAACCTGCAACAACTGATAATACTTCTACATGGCCATCTGATGCTTCAGCTTGGCCAACACAACCCACCCCAACAGATAATCAACCAGTCCCCTCATCTGTACCAAATACAACCGTTGATATCTCCAACAATCAGCCTAACTTTGGAGCACCTCTTCAAAACCCAACCCCTTGGGCAACCGAACCACAGCCACAAACTACATCTGCATTTACACCTCCTGTTGAAACCCCCTCTGCTGTCTCGTCTTCTCTGAACCTACCAGATACTAATATGCCGTATACCGCTAATGCCTCCACCACACCAACCAGCTCGCCTCTAGATAATCCTTGGAGCACACCAACTCAAGCACCATCAACAAATAGCGATTCTAATCCTCCCATTCAGCCTAGCTGGGCGATGAGCACGCCTCCTACTACCCCCCCTGTTGCAGATTCTTCCGCAACAACTCCCAACATCCCTCCAACAACTACAGAGCACGCGCCGACAGACCTGTCTCATCTAATTTCTAACGATACCCAACAAACCAGTCAACCTACTCCTGATACCCTAGTAGTTCCTGCGGCACCTGCAGTTCCAGAAATACCTAATTTACCTACCGAAGCTCATAAAGGCATACCAAAATGGCTTATTGGAGCTGGGGCAGGACTTTTGCTTTTAGTGCTCGGGGCTTCTGCTTACTTTATTTTGGGTATTGGTCAACCTTCTGCTCAAACCAGTCTACCTGCAACCACTGTTTCACAAACAAACCAACCTAACGAAACTACACCTGCTCCTACTCAAGCAGCTACGGCTGGCACACCATCTTCTGAATCTACAGGGCAACCAACTGAAGGATCTGCAAATTTTGGAGAATTAGAAGGCAACACTAATGCATCACCTGCAGCAACATCTGCTGCAGATTTACTTCGTCAAGGACAACCGTAAAAAGACAACCGTAGCCATAAATTATTTAGGTTTGATTTCAGAAAAACCAGTATACTTTTGTAAAACCTCAGGAATTTTAACAGAACCATTCTCTTGCTGAAAGTTTTCCAACAACGCAATCAGAATTCGAGGTGAAGCAATGGCTGTATTATTTAAAGCATGACAGTATTTAATAGTCCCATCTTTTTCCCGGTATTTAATCTTAAGCCTTCTAGTTTGAAAATCCAAAACAATAGAATTTGAATGAGTCTCACCATAATTTTCTCTTCCACTCATCCAAGTTTCTATATCATAAGTTAGGGCAGCTTTTTTACCCATATCTTCTGAGGATAAAACCACTACCTGGTAAGGAAGATCCAACTCTTGCAAGATCTCCTCACTGTTATCTTGCAACTCTTCAAAAAACCCTAAGGACTGTTGCTCGTCAGCCTCACACAATACTACCTGTTCTACTTTATAAAATTCATGCACTCTATAAAGCCCTTTAGTATCTTTACCATAAGAGCCTATTTCCGTCCTAAAACATGCTGACATTCCCACATATTTTTTTGGTAAATCTTTTAAATCAAATACTTCATCAGCATGCATGGCCATTAGGGGTATTTCTGCAGTTCCAACCAAAAAATCCTCATCACCAACTTGGTAAGTATCTTCCTCCCCCCATGGGAATTGCCCCCCACCAATAAGGGCAAACCTTCTGTTTATAACTGGAGGAACTACTGCCTGAAAACCCTTTTGGGTTAAATGATCTAAAGCAAATTGCAAAACTGCCCAGTGCAGCTTAGCCCCCTCATTTTTTAAATAATACCCTCTAAATCCCCCAACTTTTACCCCTCTATCAAAATCAATAATGTCTAAATTTTTTCCCAGCTCTATATGATCTTTGGGTTTAAAAGAAAATTTAGGAGCCTCCCCACTTGTTCTAATTATTTTATTTTGACTGGCTCCCCCTCTCGGCACTTCATCAAGTAAAATATTTGGGACTTCAAGCATCAAATTCTGCCACTCTTGCTCTACTGCTTTTAAATGTTTTTCTTTAGCGTCAAGCTCCCCTTTTATTAATTTTCCAGCCTCTATATCTCTATTCTTTGCAGCTTCAAAATTTTTGTCTTGCAAAAATTTCAAGCTCTGCTTATTTCTCTTTGCCCGCAGAGCATCAACTTGAGTAATTTGTTCTCTTCTTTCTTCATCAAGCTTAAGCAACTTATCTAAATCAATATTGGCCTTTCTGGCTTCTATAGATTTTTTAACTTTATCTAAATTTTCTTTTATAAAATTAATATCTAGCATATTAAATTTTTTGCCAATCTCGAGCAGGTTCTGCCTCTCCTGATAATATCAAATCAACTGCCCTCTTGTGCCAATCAAACTTAGTTATATGATATACCTTCTTGAAATATTTTAACGCATCTTGGGCTCCAGGTACACCTTTTGCTTGAGCTAAAGCATCTAAATTATCAGCAGCTTTTACCACCCTTGCTTCCAAAGATTCTCTTTTGTTGTATTCTTCTACCAGACTTATTACTTCTCCTCCATAGTCCAAACCTTCTACTAAAGCTTTTACCCCTTCTTCTTCTATATTTTTAAATACCCCTCCTGCCATACCTTTAACAAAAGTACCCACATCCCCCACAATTGTTTCTCCAACATCATGCAAAAGCCCCATCTTTAATACCTTTTCAGAATCAATTTTTACTCCCTCTTTTTGCAGCTGTTTTGCAAGAAAGTAAGCTAGTATTCCAGTTGAAAAACTGTGGGCTGCAACTGAGTCTGCCTCATTCCGTTTAAAACCCATGGCAATAAACCCCTGCCTTGGCAATTCCTTTGCCCATTGTAAGGTTAGAAAAACTTTTAAGATTTTTTTAAGATCTTTTATATTCATCCTGGCTTCTTTTCTGGGCGGAGAGTTGGAAATAATATTACATCTTTTATCGAATGTTGATTTGTCAAAAGCGAAACTAACCTATCAATACCCATACCCCATCCTGCTGTGGGAGGCATACCATACTCTAAAGCTCTAATATAATCCTCATCTAAAACTTGGTGTTCCTCCAAACCTTTTTTGCCTAACTCCATTTGTTCTTTCCATCTGTTTTTCTGCTCTATTGGATCGTTTAACTCATTGTATGCTTTCACTAGCTCATATCCCATACAAATCAACTGGAAACTGCCAGCTTTTTTACTATCAGTACAATTTGCTTTAGCAAGAGGCAGCATATCTGCTGGATAATCCACTACAAAAGTAGGCTGTTTTATCTTTAGCCTGGCAACTGCTTTATATAACTCATCCACCAATGGCCCATATCCAACCACCCCATTAAGCTCTAATTTGATTTCTTTTTCTTTTAAAACTTTTTTTAACTCCTCTTCTGTAGTTACAATATCTAGATCAATCCCAGAATTTTCTTTAACTAGCTGATTAAAAGTTACTCTTTTAAA
This sequence comes from uncultured Gammaproteobacteria bacterium, assembly GCA_964500725.1. Taxonomy (GTDB): domain Bacteria; phylum Patescibacteriota; class Microgenomatia; order Daviesbacterales; family UBA10151; genus UBA10151. The sequence goes on along the minus strand of CAZCNP010000002.1, from coordinate 45,221 downwards.
AGGTGGTTTAAAATTAAGTCTTATTCCTTCATATTCAAAAGTATATTTACTGTGAATTGCTTTTACTATTTTAGCAACCATCTCTGTTGTAAGTTTAATTAAATCTTCATAATCTGCATAAGCCCAGTAAAATTCCATCATGGTAAATTCTGGATTATGTTGCCTGTCTATTCCTTCATTTCTAAAGTCTTTACAGATTTCAAAAACTTTCTCAAAACCTGCCACAATTAATCTTTTTAAATAAAGCTCATCAGAAATCCTAAGGTATAGTTTTAAATCTAAGGCATTATGGTGGGTAGTGAAAGGCTTAGCAGTTGCTCCTCCATAAATAGGTTGCAAAGTTGGAGTTTCAACCTCCACAAAATCTTTTTCTTCCATGAAGCCTCTTAAAAATTTAATAACTTCTGATCTAACTTGGAAAACTTTTTTTACTTCAGGGTTAATAATTAAATCAACATATCTTTGCCTGTATCTTTCTTCCACATCTTCCAATCCATACCAAGCAGAAGGCAGAGGCCTTAGACTTTTTGTCAGTAACTTAAAATCAGAGACTCTGATAGTAATTTCTCCTGCTTGAGTTTTGAAAATTTCTCCATTAGTCTCTACAAAATCACCAATATCTATATTAGTTAAAAATTCATACTTTTCACCAGGCAGTTCTGACTGAGAAAAGAAAAGCTGGATTTTACCAGAAGAGTCTTCTAAATCTGCAAAGGTAATCTTGCCATGAGGACGAAGGGATCTAACCCTGCCAGCAACTATTACCTTTTTACCCATCATTTTTCTGGCAATTGAAACAGTATGTTTTTTATTACTCTTTGCAGGGTAAGGATTTAGTCCTAATCTTTTAATGTTTTCTAATTTTTTAATTCTCTCTTTTTGAAGACTTTCCAAAGCCATGCCTAAAGTATAGCTGAAGCTAGAAGTTTTTTAAAGAAGAACTCATCTAACTCTATAAAGAGGCGCTACTGAATCATAATCTTTACCTTCTCCATCTTCTTCTAAACGCATACCTTGTTGTTCCTTCATTCTTTTATACATATCTAATGCGCCTCCACGCAACTCAGCTGCATTAAATCCTCTATTTGGCTTCGGATAATCTCCTTTGATAACCCCATTTGGAAGCATTATTCTTCCTGGCAACAAGATAAACTTAGCGCTTTTTTCGCGAACTTCTTGCATAAGAGGATTTGTAATAACTTGCTTACCCCAGGGATGCGCATCTTCCTGCACAAGATACTCAGACAGGGTATTTGTATAAGCTGCTAGCGGGTTTCCTGTTTTGTGTATAAAAAACATAGCTCCTCCATGACAGATTAAAGCTAATCCTACAGCCAATCTTCCTCTATGCTTTCCTCTGTATCCCGGCTCAAACGCTCTTAATACATTATCAAGAACTGACACCTCTCCGATTAGATCTGTCTTAATAAAAGTCTTTCTTTGGACTGAAACCCCTAAATAATCTCCTTTTGGAGCGTTTTCATCTCTAAATAGAAAAACGCTTGGAATTTCTCTTTCTTTTTTTGGATTTGTTACGATTCTGGCTATTGTTTCGCTGTTTAATCTAGCACCCCAAGTCAACTCATCTACTCCCATACCCTTATCCATTAATGCCTTACAAAAATCCGGATCCCACTCCGCATTTCTGCAAAGGAAAGTAGCCGAAGCATTTTTCAAATAAGCGAAATTTTGCAGAAAAGATGATCCGCTAAAGATAACTATAGCATCACCATTCCCTGGCCGAAGAGTTATCACTCCTGATTCGTCTTCTCGTGAGTCTAATCGTACGCTCTGCGGAACACGTGGTGGGTCAAGCGTTAAAGGCTCATCTCGATAACCCCCATTTCTTATTCCAGTTACAAACCTCGTTATTCCACTTGCTATCCCCTCTATAAACCTTGGGGATGGCGGAGGGGTAGACACCCTATTTTCTGGTTGATCAGCTTCTAACATAATTGCAAATTATAACTTTTTTGAGGGAATTTTGCAAGCTAGGCAAATAGGAATTTTTATGAGATTTCACTTAATTGTCCATACCTTTTAGTAAAAGTTTCAGCATCTGCCCTGGTTCCTGAAGAAAGCAACCGCTCCATTATATAGGATAATTCATGCAGAGAAAGAAAAATCTTGGTAAAATTGGTTATTGCAAATCCTCCTTTTTGTTTGATAGCTCCACTCTCAAGCATATAGTTAATAAAAAGTACACCTCCTAGGGCATACTTGCTCATAGATTTATCGTGTTTGCTATTTTCAATTAGATTAATACTTCTACATACAAACGCCACAATCATTGATTCAAGCTGCTTATTTGTAATCCTGTCTATCAATAGCAACGAACCTGCTATTCTCAATCCCAGTAAAGTAGCAGTAAGCTCAAAAATTACAGAAAACAAATCCTGAAGGTTTTTAACAGAATTTCTGTAGTACAAATAGCTATGAGCCAGTTCATGTAAGGCTACATAACGCAAGCTGGCTCTCCTTAAATCTTCTGGAGTAAATCCTTCTCTAAATACTGGGGAGAAAATTTTATTAAAAGTCGGCATGATTTGTTCTTTTATTCTCCAATTATTGCTTTGATTAAAAATTGTTACCTCTGAACCATATTTTTCCACTAGATCTATCTCCATTGGTAAATTAAACCCCACAAATTTGTGTCTGGCTATCAGTCCTGCTAGTACTACCTCATCAATTGTTTTTGCTTTAACATGATTAAAATTCTCTACTCGCTCGTTTGGCACTAATGCTTTTCTGCTTTCATTAAAAACTATAGTTTTGTAGTTATTTAATCTCTTTGTACCTTCTGTATCCAATATCCCCACCCAAGCTTGATAAACAGCTTTTCCAGGAATAAGCCGATTAAAGTAGTGGAGAGGGCCGATTGTAACGTCTAATATATACGGTTTAATCTTAAGCCACACAGCAACTGCTTTCTCATAATTTCCATCAGTTAAAGCTTGTGCTTGCAGCTTTAAAGCCTTGCCAAATTCTTTATTACCAGTAATACGAGCTGCTTCTTCTAACTTTTCTGAAATAGGTTTTAACAATGCGGCGTATTTTATATGATAAGGAGTCGCTACTACCTTTCCATCAATTTCTTCAACAACGGTGTAAGGAGATAAAACTGATGAATCAATTCTGGCTGCTTTTTGTAATTTTTCTTCATCTATCTCTTTTTTAACTGCTTTTTCTTGCTCTAAATAAACAGGCGCAACCTGCTTAGCTGCTTCTACTAAAAGCTTTAAAACTTCTCTTTCATTTTTAGAAAGCTTAGGCAACTTAGGATTAAACTCAATTAGAGGTTTCTCGTTAGAATTCATCATCACTTTATCTCCAACACCTTGCACTTATATCTAACTATCGGCGTTGCTACCTCTACTACTTCTCCCTTTTTTGCTCCTAAGAGAGCTGTTCCTAAAGGTGACTCATTAGAGATCCTTTTTTTTGCTGGATCTGCCTCAACTCTTCCTACTATAGTAAATTCATCAATCCCATCATCCATTTCAATTTTGACTGTTGAACCAATCACTACAAAATCTTGCTGGGTTTTACTCTCTATCACTTTTGCATCTTTTAAAATATTCTCCAGTTCTGCAATACGGCTTTCTGTCATTGCCTGCTCTTCTAGAGCTGCATCATATTCTGAATTTTCAGCTAAATCCCCATATTCCCTGGCTTGGTGGATTATCTCAGCAATCTGAGACCTTTTTGTATATTTTAAAAATTCCAGTTCTGTTTTAGTCTCAGATAAACCCTGAGCAGTCAAATATACCTGTTTCATTTTTTTAGTTTGTCCCTTTAATATTTTCACCATCTTAATAAGCTTGGTCTCGAAAATTTTAATTGAAGTTTAAGGGATTGTCAAACTTTGTTACTCCTTTATCATATAACCAAAACCCCTCACTGAACGCAATAGTTTCTTATCAAATCCTTGATCAATTTTTCTTCTTAAATAACCCATATAAACATCTACCACTCTTGTTTCAATATCCTGGGAGTATAACCAAACTCTATTTAAAATCATTTCACGAGTTAGGATCCTGCCTTTATTACGCATTAAATATTCAAGCAGTTTAAACTCCTGAGGAGTCAACTGAATACTTCTGCTTCCCCTTTTAATTTCTAATGTTTTCTCATCAAGCTCTAAATCAGCGACACGAAGCTTTGTATCAGCCTCCCCGCTAACACGCAGTCTGGCCTTAGCTCTGGCCAAAAGTTCATCAGCAACAAAAGGTTTGGTTATATAATCATCAGCCCCAATATTTAATCCCTGCACAATATCTGAAACATTATCTCTTGCTGTCAAAATTATTACCGGTAAATCTTGATACTTTTTCCTCACCTCTTTTAAAACCGACTCGCCGCTCATGTTCGGCAACCCTAAATCCAAGATAATCAAATCTGGAGGTGATTTAGCGATAGTATTTAAAGCCATTACTCCGTCAGTAGAGATTTGTACCAAATACTGATTATCCGAAAACAACTCCTTTAAGTATTTCTGTAAACCTGTATCATCTTCTACAATAAGTATCTTATTTATCATAACAAAATAAAGTAGCTCTTACAAAATTTGCACAAATTATATCAACAGAAAGTAATTAACTCAATACAAAAACCTCATTTATTACACTGTTCTTACATAAAAAGATACTTCTAATTAATAAATAAATATAAACTTACCTCAAGAAAGCAGGGGGTTTTGTGAAAAAGCAATTAAAAAACAACAAGACAAACTACGTCTTAATTATTAGTGGAATAACTCTAATATTTACAGCTTTTGTAATCTTTGGTTTTATCTTTTATCCTATCGCGATTGCAGAAACTCAATATTTCTTAAACTCCATAAATATAGAGGACTTTAATTTTGATCAAGATCAACTTTTACAAAACAACCAAGAGTTTAGAATAACCATTCCCAAACTGGACCTGACTTCTAAAGTAATTCTAAATGTTGACCCTTATAATAAGGAAGAATACTTAGTAGCATTAAGTAAGGGGGTAGCCCATGCCAAAGGCAGCGCCTTACCTTCAAATAATGGAAATATTTTTATTTTCGCCCATTCCACAAGTAGCCCTTTTATTTCTTATTATAATGCTGTCTTTTACTTAATTAATAAGCTAGATACTGGTAATGAAATATATCTTTTTTACCAAGGCAAAAGATATAAATATATTGTCACTGAAAAAAAGATTATTGATTCTTCAGAAGTAAGATATCTCCAAACCGTTGAAAAAGGACAGTCACTTACTCTAATGACTTGTTGGCCACCAGGCACTTCCTTAAAAAGATTGCTGGTAATAGCTCGTCTAAGAATCTAAATGTTACAGGACTCTTACCTTTTTTTAATTTTTTTATTAAAAGCATAAGTCATAATTATCACAAAATTAAATTAAAACTAATGCAGGACATCACTTCTAAAAAATCTAATTCTATAAATTTAAAAAGAGGAATTACAATTGGAGCAATCTCTTTAGGAGCAATCCTGATAGCATTATCTCCTTCAACTAATACCTCAGCAGAAGGCACCGGTTCCCCTGCAGAATGCGAAAGTCCTAACGCTAATTTAACAGGGAATGATAGTATTCTATCCTTTACTGCACCAGACGGAAATATTATTGATGGAGTTTGTATAAAATCAGGAAATAATATGTTTACGCCTGATAAACATAGCACACTGCTTGGTAATGGCACTTATGAAAATGGGTGTTATCAGATTTCTGGTGTAGGCACATCTGCTGTCACCGTAGAAAGAATTGGAACACCATCTGATACTTGCCAGGGGCTATCACATGTTGATGTTATCTACTCCATACCCAGCCCTACACCAGCTCCAACTGTCTCACCTACAGCTGAACCATCTTCATCACCCACACCCGAACCAACTCCTTCCCCTACTCCTACACCTTCTGCCTCTGCTACCCCATCACCAACCTCTACACCCTCAGCCTCTCCAACATCAACAACTAGCTCTAGTACATCAGACACATCCAATTCCTCATCTCCAACTGAGAATACCGGAGCAGTCTTAGGAGCATCAGCAACAGCGCCAACCTCAACTCCTCTTCCTGGCGCTGTATTAGGAGCATCAGCGCAGTTACCTGAAACTGGACCAGAAACTACTTGGGTTTTAATGGGCGCATTGTCTTTATTGTCAGGAAGCGGACTGATAAAAATGGGTTTAAAGAGGAAATGAAGCTCTAGTTTCTAGGGAGTTTTTTTGGGGTGTAAAAATTGACGTTACTGTTGACACTGTGGTATACTCGTCAACTCTATGCCTCGTCCGTCTGTCCTATCTTTGGCATTAATCTTGTCTTTCAGCGCCCTTTTTTGGATTCCTACAAAATCTGTTTTTGCAAGTTACAAAGAATACGATTTATTAACCGCCATAAATTCATATCGTCAATCAAAAGGGCTTACAGTTGTCAAAACTAATCCTTTAGCTTGTAGCTTTGCTCGATTACGAGCTCAAGAAATTACCGGCAACTTTAGCCACACAGGATTTTATAGCAGAGTAAAAGACAAAACTTTACCTTACCCACGCTATAAACAGGTTACAGAAAACCTAGCTTGGGCGCCTAGTGGTCAAAACCCAGTTAATATGTGGATTAATTCTCCCTCCCATGCTGCAAATATGCTTAAAAATACCCCTTTTGTTTGTGTTAGTAATTTCGGTGACTACTATGCCTATGAAGGCTGGCAATCCTAACAAATACCCCAAATTTGTACCGCCAACGGGAGTTGAACCCGTGATTTTCGGAATGAGAATCCGATGTCCTAGGCCACTAGACGATGGCGGCGTTACTTGAGGATTATACCAAATTCCTTGACCTCAAATCATGCATTTGATACGCTTAACAATATGAACCCGTCTGCCAAACCCAAAAAGGGTCTGCGTATCAAAGTTGCCCTAGTGGCAACAGTTACCACACTCTTTCCTTCTATACTAAGTCTGTTTGTTACCCTGTCTTCTGAATTTTACATTTTAGTAACTCTAATTTGTGCAGCTGTTTCTGTTTTAGTTTTATTTTTGCTCTTAAAACCACTAGCTGATCTGGTAAAAAGTATTAAAACCTTTGCTGATGGAAATTTCAACCAACGCATTGATTTAAAATCAGGTGATGAATTTGAAGAAGTAGGAAACACTTTTAATCAGATGGCAGACAAAATCGCCAAAACATTTCAAAAACTTGAGACTGATAAGACAATTGCTATTGCTGGAAAGGATAAGTTAGACAAAGTTATTTCTTCGGTAACAGATGGAATTATTGCCCTAGATTTTAATAGAAACATTATCCTGGTAAATCAAGCTGCTCAGGAATTAACTGGCTATACACAGGTAGAGGTTCAAGCCAAACCAATAGAGCAATTTATTCATCTTTTTGCTGGTACAGATGAAGTTATGTCCAAAACCTATTGCCAAGGGAGCTTTAATCAAAGTGTTAAATTAGTGGGTAAAGATGGCAAACAAACTAAAGTTAATGTTATGGCTGCTCAAGTAGGTAGCACTTTCCAAACCAGCTTAAATTGTGTCCTAATTTTGCATGATCTGTCTCAAGCAGAAGAATTAGAACAAATGAAATTGGATTTTGTTTCAATGGCCTCACATGAGTTAAAAACCCCGCTTACATCCATCGTTGGTTATTTGTCAGTATTCTTAGATGAAAATAGAACCAAAATCCCTCAAGAGAGTTTATCTCTTTTGGATAATGCCTTTACCGCTGCTCAACAACTTCAAACTTTAATTGCCAATTTATTAAATGTTAATAAAATAGAAAAAGATCAACTATCAGTCTCTCCTGAACCAATTGAGTATTTACCCATTGTTTCCAAAGTCATTGATGATTTAAAAAACCAAGCAACCCAAAAAAATATTCTGGTCAACATAAATTCTCCTGCTCAACCATTACCTAAAGTATTGGCTGACCCAATCAGACTTGCTGAAGTTGTTACAAATCTTGTGTCTAATGCTATCAACTACACCAACCCTGGAGGAAAAATAGAGATTCTAATTACTTCTTCACCTGCTGAAGTTCAAACTACCATTTCTGATAATGGAGCTGGTATTCCTGCAGAAGCCTTGCCACATCTTTTCGGAAAATTTTTCCGAGTCTCTAACCAATTACAAAAATCAAACAAAGGAACTGGTTTGGGGCTATATATCACTAAATCGATTATCGAAAAACTGCATGGCAAAATCTGGGTAGAGTCTCAACCAGGAAAAGGCAGTAAATTTTCCTTTACCCTTCCTATCCTCACCCAAAGTGCTGGTATTCTAGATAATAATAAATTTGTTTCTCAATCTATACAATCAGGGGCTTTGAATTATTAAGGATTTACTATACAATATATGAGATATGGATCCAGCAGCTAAAAAAATCTTACTGGTTGAAGATGAAGATTTTATCAGGGAGCTATACACCAGACAACTTACTAAAGCAGGTTTTGCAGTCAAAAGTGCAATAGATGGACAAGCAGGACTGGAAATGTTAAAAAATGAGGTTTTTGATCTACTGCTTTTGGATATTATGCTTCCAGGAATGAATGGTTTGCAGCTTTTAAGAGAGTTTAAGACTCACAATCCCAACTCAAAAATGATTACCATACTGTTAACAAACTTGGGTCAAGAAGCAGTTATTAAAGAAGGTTTTGAACTAGGAGCTCAAGCATATCTAATTAAAGCTTCCTATACCCCAGATCAAGTAATAACTGAGGTCAAACATGCCCTCTTTGGCAATAGTCAACCTACCCCTCCTCCAAGTCCAACCCAAACCTAAAAATGCTTTTAGAAGTTCATTTAAGAAAAGGAACTAATAAAAGTGCTACTATGTTCACTACTTTTATCATCGGATTAATAGCTGGACCTGCTGTATCTTTATATGGATCTCCTACTGTATCACCTGTAACTGCAGCTTTATGAGCATCTGAACCTTTACCCCCAAATTTACCAGATTCTATATATTTTTTGGCATTATCCCAAGCAGCTCCTCCTGTGGTCATAGATACAGCCACAAAAATACCAGTCACAATTGAGCCTACCAACATTCCTCCCAAAGCAACCGGACCCAAGGTAAACCCAATAATTATAGGAGACAAAACAGGAATTAAAGCGGGTACTAACATCTGTTTTTGAGCTGAAGCAGTCACAATATCTACACATTTGGCATAATCTGGCTTGGCTGTACCCTCCATAATGCCTTTAATAGACTTAAACTGTCTTCTTACTTCCTCTACTACTGCCCCACCAGCTTTTCCTACAGCTTCCATAGCAAATGAGGCAAAAAGATAAGGCAAAGACCCCCCTACAAAAAGTCCCACTAATACCTTAGGATCAGACAAGGAAAATTGTAGTTCAGAGCCTTGAATAGAAAATTCCTGAGCATATGAGGTAAATAGAACCATTGCTGCTAAAGCTGCAGAACCAATGGCGTATCCTTTGGTGACAGCTTTAGTAGTATTACCAACAGCATCTAAAGGATCTGTTACTCCCCTGACTTTTGCAGGCAGGTTTGCCATCTCAGCAATTCCACCAGCATTATCTGTAATTGGACCAAATGCATCTATAGCTACCACAATTCCTGCCAAAGAAAGCATTGTTACCCCGGCCAAGGCTATTCCATAAAGCCCAGCAAGCAAAAAGCTTATAATTACGACCGCAGAAATTAAAATAATTGGCCAAAAAGTAGAACGCATGGATAAAGCCAGACCGGAAATAATATTGGTAGCATGACCTGTTTTAGAAGCTAAAGCCAAGTTTTGCACAGCGGCATATTTTGTACTTGTGTAGTATTCAGTAATCAAAACCATTCCTCCGGTTACCACTACCCCTAAAAGAGCTGCCAAGTATAAATTCAAAACAGAAAAAGATCCATTATCAGACATCAAAGCTAAGGTGGCTGGATAAAACAAAATTGCGCACAAAATAGCAGTTGCAATCATGCCTTTATATAAAGCAGCCATAATATTTTTACCCGAAAGTCTGACAAAGAAAGACCCCGCAACTGAAGCAAAAATTCCCATTGCCAAAATAAGAAGAGGGAAAGTCACTGCAGCTTGATACCCTGGGAATAGAAGTTGACCTAAAATCATGGTCGCAATTCCTGTAACAATATAGGTTTCAAAAATATCCGCAGCCATTCCAGCATCATCACCAACATTATCTCCTACATTATCTGCAATTACTGCTGGATTTCGAGGATCATCTTCTGGAATACCTGCCTCAATTTTTCCCACCAAATCTGCTCCTACATCTGCCCCTTTGGTAAAAATCCCTCCTCCAAGCCTAGCAAAAACAGAAATCAACGATCCACCAAACCCTAGCCCTATCAAGGATCTTAAATCTCCTCCTGTATATTGATAAAAGCCATAAACAGCAGCCAGCGCCAAACCTACTACTAAAAATCCTGTAACAGCCCCACCTTTATAAGCTAAGATGAAAGCCTCTGATAAACCCTTTTTAGCCTCCTGGGCCACTCTTACATTTGCTCTAACTGCAATACTCATTCCAATAAAACCAGCCAAGGCTGATAACGCAGCTCCTACTAAAAATCCAATAGCAGTATTTTGTCCTAAGGCAAAGTAAATTAAAGCCCCCAAGCCTACAGCCACTAAAGCTACTACTTTGTATTGTCTTTGCAAATATGCTGCAGCCCCTTCTTGGATGGCTGAAGCAATCTCTTGCATCTTTGCATCCCCAGCATCTTTTTTTAAAATATCAAAAACAAGCCAGAAGCCATAAGCAACAGCAGCAACAACTGCAGCCCAGATAATTAAGTTTGTATTATTTATGATAAATTCCATGAAAATTTTCGAGGCAGTATCCTAGAATTTACACTAACTTTATAGTATTAGTCAAGAAGAAACTTAAGCAATATATGCTGAAGGGGGAACTGGCACCCTTTTTCTAGAAACTGGTTGAGGAGGTCTTATCAAAGCTACCTTTAAAACCTCATCCATATGCTTAACAAAGACAAACTTTAGATCTTTTTGGACATAATCTGGAATATCTTCCATATCCTTTTCATTATCTGCCGGAGCAACTACCATTTTTACTCCTGCCCTGTGGGCTGCCAAAACTTTTTCTTTTAACCCTCCTATTTCTAATGCCCTTCCTCTTAAAGTTACTTCCCCTGTCATAGCAACCCCTTTATGAACTGGAATTTTAGTAAAAGCAGAAGCAATAGCTGTGGTTAATGCTATACCTGCTGAAGGCCCATCTTTTGGAATTGCCCCTTCTGGCACATGAACATGAACATCTACCTTTTGAAAAAATCCTTCAGCAAGACCCAAATCTGCCCAGTGAGACCTTACATAAGACATGGCTGCCTGACCTGATTCTTTCATCACATCTCCCAATTGCCCTGTAAGTAACAAATTACCTTTTCCTGGCATTAAGGTAACCTCAATAAATAATACTTCTCCTCCTGCCTCTGTCACAGATAAACCAGTTACCATTCCCACCTCGTCTGCTTTTTCAGCCAAGATTGGCAAGAATTTAATAGGTCCTAAGAATTTATGCACATCAGCAGGAGTAATGACAAATTTTTCTGATTTTCCATTACTTTCAGCAATTTTTCTGGCAACTTTTCTAATCACAGCTGATACTTCTCTCTCCAAACTTCTAACCCCTGCCTCTCGGGTATATTCCCTAATAATTGACCTTGTTCCTTCATCAGTAAATTCTATTTGGCTTTTTTTCAAACCATGGGTTTCTATTTGCTTAGGAAGTAAAAACTTCTTGGCAATTTCAAACTTTTCGTCTTCTGTATAACCTGGGTATCTGATAATTTCCAACCTGTCTCTCAAAGCAGCAGGAATAGTATCTAAAATATTGGCTGTTGTTATAAACATCACATTAGATAAATCATAAGGCACTTCTAAATAGTGATCTGAAAATCCTTCATTTTGCTCAGGATCTAAAGCCTCCAGTAAAGCTGCAGAAGGATCACCCCTATAATCTGCCCCAATTTTATCAATTTCATCCAACATAAAAACTGGATTGGTGGTATTGGCTTGTTTGATTCCCTGGACAATTCTACCAGGCATGGAGCCCACATAAGTTCTTCTGTGTCCCCTTATTTCTGCTTCATCTCTTATTCCTCCCAAAGAGACTTTGACAAACTTTCTGCCCAAAGCTCTGGCAATGGATTTACCAATGGAAGTTTTTCCAGTACCTGGAGGACCAACAAAACAAAGAATTGGTCCCTTCATCTTGCCTGCCAGTTTATAAACAGCCAAGTATTCTATAATTCTCTCTTTGACTTTTTTTAATCCATAATGGTCTTCTTCCAATATTCCTTCTGCTTTTTTCAAATCAATTCTGCCTCTTTTTTCCAGATTCCAAGGAAGATCTGTTAACCATTCCAAATAATTCCTGATATAGCCTGCTTCAGGATTATATGAAGACATCTTGGCAAGTCTGCCTAATTCTTTCCTGGCTTTTTCTAAAACCTCTTTTGGCATGCCAGCTTTTTTAATTTTTAGCTCAAATTCCCTGATTTCTTGGTGCTCAGCATCTGAACCACCTAACTCTTCTTCAATACTTTTCATCTGCTCTCTTAGAATTGCTTCTTTGGTCATCTTGGAAACTCTTTCCTGAGTTTGTGAGGAGATTTTTTGGGAGATTTCTAAAATTCTGATTTCTTTGGCCAAAAGCTCAGATAACCTTTGCAGTCTTTCAGCAGCAGAAACCATTTCCAAAATTTGTTGTTTATCAATGGTTTTAAAATCAATTGCTTGTGTAATGGAATTAACCAATTGGTTGGGATCATCACTGTAAGTAAACAAAGACCAATTGGCAATATTGCTTTGATCAAAGAAAGGATTACCTCCCAGCTCTAGATATCTTTTAACCTGCTCTCTAACAGTTCTTACCAAAGCTTCTGTTTGCTCACTTTTTTCATAAAGCTCTGGGATTTCTTCTATTTCTGCCTCAAGAAAGGGATCTACTTTGGTAAAGCTTTTCAAAAATACCCTGGCAATACCTTCTGCTTGCAGGGTATATTCACCTTCAGGATTTTTTACCACTCTTCTTATTAAACAGACAGTACCTACTTTATAAAGATCTTTTTCTGCTGGGTCTTCAATTCTAGAATTCTTTTGGGTAACAAAAACTATTAATTTATCAGAGTTCCAAGCAATATCTAAAGCAGCTTTGGATTTTGGCCTGCCAGAAATAATAGGCACTGAGTTTCCTGGAAAAATAACTGTGTCCCGCAAGGGCCCAACAGGCATGGTGGGTTTTAATTTTGGAGGTTGATTGATGATAGGTTTAATAAAATCAGCCATACTTTTCAGTTAGCAGAATACCATCTTGAGTGCTAAAAGTCAATACCCTTTTTGGCTAAAATTCCCTTTTGGTATGGATGTTTTATCTCTTGCATCTCAGTTACCAAATCTGCTTTTTCTATTAATCTATCAGGCGCATGATGGCCTGTTAATACTAAATCTAATTGTTTAGGTTTATGCTTAATAAGCTGTAAGAGCTTAGTAAGAGGTAAGATTTTTGCAGAAACTGCTCCCACTATTTCATCAGCCACCACCACATCCCATTTACCTGAGGTTGCTTCCTTATATAATAGATTAAATGTGTCTAATGCTGCTTTTTTATGCTCAGATAAAGGCAGTTTATCCCCTAGGATTTTTACAAAGCCTTTACCACCTTGGACAAATTTAACAAAAGGAGCAAGCTTTTTAACCCCTTCAAGTTCACCAGTAAACCACATCTTGCCAAACTGGACAACCAAGCACTTTCTTTTGTAGCCAACAGCTCTTAACACCAACCCCAAAGCAGCAGTAGTTTTGCCTTTCCCTTCACCGGTATATAAAATCACTAAGCCCTTTTCTTCAGTCATGAGCAAATTCTAGCACATGGAGTAACCGCAAGAATGGCACTTTTTGCAGCCTTCTTCCATCACAAAAGAAGCTGACCCACATTCTGGACAAAGATCAGCATTAATTTTGGGCTGAGAGCTATAACCAACAGGCTCTGGATCGTCACTAATTGTTAAATTTAAAGGTATTGTTTCCATCCCTCCAACCTGGGGGGACATAGCCAAATCTTCTGCCAAAACTTTAGCTATAGCATCAGCCAAACTCATCACTCTATTTTTACCAAACCCTACTGTTGAGGCTCCGCCAATTCCTTTTAACTGATTAACAATCTTTTGGGCGACTGCTTTAGGATCAGTTTCTTTAGCACCTCTAGCTAGTCTAAGAGATAAAGATACCAACCTACCCATAGCTTCTGCATCTGCCATTGTATGCATCCCAGCCCTGCCTACTGTCACAAATACCTCAAATGGCTGGTCATTTTCATCTCTGTTAACTGTAATAAATGCTTCTCCTACTGGAGTAGAAATTTTATAAGTTCTGCCCCGAAGTATCATTGGCCTTTCAGCCACAGGTGCAGCTGGATCTTCTGTTTTCTTCTGATTTAAAGAAGAAGACACATTCAAAACCTGGGTGCTTTTTGAACCATCTCTATAAATAGTAATTCCATTACAACCTGTCTGCCAGGCCAAAAGATAAGCAGTCTGAACATCATCAATTGTTGCGCTATTGGGTAAATTAATAGTTTTGGAAACTCCATTATCTGTATAACTTTGAAATGCTGCCTGCATTTTTACATGCCAAATAGGGTCAATCTCCGGGGCTGTCACAAAAACTTGTTGCCACTGCTCTGGTACTCCGTCTACCCCGCTAACAGAACCATTATCTAAAACCTTGGCTGCCAGATCATCAGAATAAAAACCTTCTCTTTTGGCAATATCAGTAAATGTTTGATTAGCAATAGTCAAGGTTCTATACTGGTCTCCTACAGCTTTGGCTCTGTGGATATAAGCTAAAGCAAATACTGGTTCAATTCCAGACGAACAATCACCAATTATTGAAATAGTTCCTGTTGGAGCAATAGTGGTAATGGTAGCATTTCTGATTGGGGTTCCACCTTTGTAAGAATCAGATTCTGGTCTGTTTTTAAAAGCGCTGGAATCTTTATCTGCATAAATTGAATTTACCCAGTTTAGGAAAGGACCTCTTTCTCTTGCCAACTCCTCTGATTGTTGGTGCCCTTGCTCATTGATAAACTTCATCACTTCTCCAGCCAACTGCAAGGCCCTATCGCTGTTGTAGGCTACTTTTAGCTTAAACAGCATATCAGCAAAACCCATCACGCCCAAACCTATCCTTCTATTTTTGTGTACCTCATCGTAAATCTGTTTTAAAGTAAAAGGATTTGTTTGAACTACATTATCCAAAAAGTGAACTGCTAATTTGGCAGTTTGTCCCAGTCTTTCCCAATCAACATCTGATCCATCTTCTTTTACAAATTTACCCAGGTTGATAGAACCTAAATTACAAGCATCCCAGGGTGCCAGCGGTTGTTCGCCACATGGGTTTGTGGCTTCAATATGCTCTAAACTAGGTACAGGGTTGGCAGGAGAATCATTAATCCTATCTATAAAAATCAGTCCTGGGTCTCCTGTTTTCCAAGCCCTTTGAACTATTTCATCAAAAACCGCCTTTGCATTTAACTTACCGACTACTTCTCCACTGTGTGGAGAAATTAGATCATAATCTTCCCCTTTTTCCAAAGCCTCCATGAATTTATTAGTCACAGCCACAGAAATATTAAAATTGGCAATTTGTTTGTCCAAAAGCAAAGTTTTGACAAAGTCACGAGCAACATCATCAGCCAACAGGGGAGCAATTCTTTCATACACTGGCCTGTTTAAATCATCCAGTTCTGCCTTGCAGCGGATAAACTCCAAAATATCAGGGTGATCCACTCTTAAAATACCCATATTTGCACCTCTCCTCGAACCACCCTGTTTGATAGCTTCTGTAGCAGCATTAAATACCCTCAAAAACGAGACCGGCCCAGAGGCAACCCCACCGGTTGTAGCAACGATGTTATCTTTAGGTCGAAGCCGAGAAAATGCAAAACCGGTTCCACCACCTGATTTGTGGATAAGTGCTGCATATTTAACACTATCAAAAATTTCATCAATAGAATCACCTACCGGCAAAACAAAACAAGCAGAATACTGCAACCCGTTTTGCTTTCCTGCATTCATAATAGTTGGAGAGTTAGGTAAAAATTCTTGTTTGACCATCATGGTATAAAAACTTTGAGCAGTATCTAAAACTTGTTTAGAGGAAACAGCAAGGTCAAAATCACCTGAGGCAATATCATAAGCTATATGCCAAAATCTTTCTGCCACAGTTTCCACCACTTCCAAATTTCCACCTTTTAACAAATATCTTTCTTTTAGGATTTTATTAGAGCTTTCTGAAAAAGTTGGTTCTGGCAAGCCAGCAGGCATTTCAGGCATTTTTTTATAACGAGGCAAAAACCTGGTTTCAAAGGTTCTGCTGTTTTTGTCTAAACCATTGGTTTTATGCTGGCCATTAAGTTTTTTCTTTCCGCTAGTTCTAGATACTGTAACTACTTGTAAGGTGGTATTTGTTTTTTTCATGCTAACGCTTCCAGTTCTTTTTTAAAGTCTTTCGGACCAGAAAAGGTTCTATAAACACTGGCAAATCTCAAATAAGCAACAGGGTCTGCTTTTTTAAGCTCTGCCAGCACCCATTTTCCCAAAAGATGAGAAGGCACCTCTTGTAATTTCTTTGCCCTCAAACGGCCCTCTATTCTATCAAGCATCAAGGAAACCTTGTCAATACCTGGTCTCTTTTCCAAAGCTCTAACCAATCCTCTTTCCAATTTCTGTCTATCAAAAGGCTGTTTTTTACCATCTTTTTTCAAAACCAAAATCTCTACCTCAGCCCTAATTTCATATGTAGTAAAACGGTTGCTACACTTTAGACATTCCCGACGGCGCCTGATCTCTCCGCGGCTTTCAACAGACCTTTTATCTATTACCTTTGATAAATTACTTTGACAAAATGGGCATTTCACACAAACAAGTATAGCATAACTTGTTGATATAATAAAGTGTCAATACACAATATATTGTGTAGTTCGACTCCGCTCACTATTGAAGATTTTGGATAACTACCTTCTGCATGATATCCCCAACAGTTATTTGATCTACCATTTCTTGTCCAGCAATTACCTGCCCAAAAATAGTGTAGTCAGGCTGAAGAGGATAATCTGTTTTCAATATAAAAAATTGGCTGCCATTAGTATTAGGCCCTGCATTTGCCATAGCCACTACCCCTTTAATATATGATCTGGTTACTGGCTCATCAGCAAACTGATAACCTGGTCCTCCAGTGCCTGTGCCAGTAGGATCTCCACCTTGAATCACCCAATCTTCCACCCTATGAAAAGTTAAGCCATCATAAAAACCATTAGCAGCCAAAAGCATAAAGTTAGAAGCAGCTGCTGAGGCTTCAGGGTAAATTTCAAATTCAATTCTACCTTTGGTAGTTTGGATAATAGCTTTTTTATTTGCCAATATTTCTGGTTTTAAAACCCCTGGGAACTGGGAAAGTCTTTTATTTTTAGATAAAGGCAGCTCTGTTGGTTGAGCTTGTTGTCCTGAATTAGTAGGAGCAGGGGTTCGATTAAAAACAAAGTCCAAAGCTGCAGGGGAGGGGGAAGGAGAAGCGGTGACAATAGCGCTACTTACCTCTTGTTTAAATTTTGAGACAGTAAAATATATTCCTGCAGCAAAGATAAAAAGAATTAAAAGTATCCCTAAAGCTTTTTGATTGGTAAACATAAAAAGTAGTATACCATTTTGTTACCTTAAATCATCTTAAAGATATATTGTTTTTCCCTTTTTCATGACTGACAATTGCCTTGTAAAAAGTGAATATACACCTGCCAGTTAAACTTCTTGCTGGTTTTGCCCTTTTGGGAGGAATTTTTGCGCTTTTGTCCCCTCCTCCAGTTTATGCTGTGTCTATTGCAGAACAAACTACTGAATATAACTCACCTTTGAATACATGGAAGGCCATTCAAGAATTGGGTACTAATCTTTCTGGCACAGCCCAAAGTTTTACTTTTAGAGTCTCAACAGCAATGCCTGTTGATCGACAATTTGATTATACAGGTTTAAATAGCAGAATTTATGACAAAACCACCAATACCTATATAATAAGTTGCATCCCAGATGGTACCCCTACTGAAGGACAACTAGCTGGATTAGCTTTTTCAACAACTAATGTTCCTGCAGGGTATATAGATGTAACTATAGATTTTTCCTGCAGAAATTATGAATTTATTCCAGGACATAGATATTTGATCCTAATTACCAATGCCAATAGATTTAGCTCTGGGGGATCAAAAATGTTGATGGGTTCTGCCACATATAATGGTACTGCCAATGATTATTTTTCAGAAGGAGGCTTAAGATACTCTTATGATAATGGTTCTTGTAATGCTTCCTCTTATAGATGGAACTCTCAAACTTCAAATTCAGGTTGTATTGTTTTTACCACTCCGAGGGATGATTTGTATTTTATTTTAAGCAATACCTCTCCACCCCCTCCTCCTCCAAGATTACCAGTAATTTTTATTCCTGGAATTGGAGGATCTGAGATGAAAGCTTCACAAGATATTATCTGGTCTGCTGATGATGGACATGCAGGTATATACTCTCATGCTTACTCGGAAGGAGAAAAAATTTGGGTCAATCAAGACAAAGCAGCAGAGCTAGGAGATGATGATTATTTTGATGTTTTAAAATTAAAAGCAGATGGTGTTACTTCTGAAGCAGATATTTCTTTAACAGGGAATTTAACTTCTTTTGGGTATTCAGAAATAGATTCATTCTTTACAGACATGGGCTATACCAAGGGTACAAATTATTTTGTATTTCCATATGACTGGAGAAAAGATGTTAGATCTACCAAAGATAGTTTGGATGCTTTAATAGAGCAAGCAAAAACAGCCTCAGGACAACCAAAGGTTAATTTAGTAGTTCATTCAATGGGAGGTTTAGTTGTCAGGTATTATATTTCAGATACTACAAAGGCAGCTAAGGTTAATAAATTAATAGAGCTCGGTGTTCCCCATTTAGGCTCTCCTCATGCGTTGAAAGCACTTATGTTTGGGACATGGTTAGCTCGTGATCTTTATCTCTTTAAAATAGGAATCATCCCCAATGAAGTTAAAGACATATTTCAAAATCTAACCTCTGGATTTCAACTCCTACCTTCTACAAGTTATTTTAATTTCTATAATAATTCAGATACAAACTATCCCTACCCATTCCGAGATGATCGGGATATTGATAATAATAATGTTACAAATTCTCTGACTTACAACCAAACCAAATCTTTACTAACTAATTTAAGTTATAACATGACAACTTTTGGTTTAGGAGAAGAACTTCATACCTCACTTGATCCCAACTACAACCAAACAAATAATGTGACAGTTTTTGAAATTGTTGGCGCTTCCCAACCCACTCTTGGGCAAATTCATGAAACCTGGTGGATTACCTGGCCTATTAACTTGATTCCTAAAACTGATGAGATTTTTATAAATGGTGATGGTACTGTGCCTTTATACAGCGCCTCTTTAAAAAATGATTCCTTAGATATTTCTGGAGCAAACAAGCTTTACTATGTAGAACAAGAGCACAGTAATTTGGTTTCTTCAAATGGCACAGCTATGCAAACAGTCAAAGCTATATTAAATGATGATAATTCCTTACCTGTAGAAGCACAGGAGCAAAAATTTGTCTTGGAAGGAGACCAAATCTCCTTGGATGATGGGGAGTTAGATTTATATGATGACCAAAACCGACACTGCGGATTAAACAGTAATGGAGAAATTGAAGAGAATATTCCTAATGTGACTTGTACTGTTTCTGGAAATACCAAACATGCTTTTGTTAAGAAAAAAGCTGCTAAAGTAAAAGTCAAGGCTACCCGTAAAAGAAAAGCTACCACTTCAAAAACCACTAATATTAAAAAACGGACTTACAGACAAGATAAAATTTCCAAAACAACTATCTACAAAGATCTAACAATTGATGAAAATGGCAAAATTGAATTTGATTTAGACCCATCTTCTGATACCTCCCCAACCTTAACTTATTATCCAGATGAAACCCAACCTGCCAGTTCAACCATTACCTTTACCAGTGAAGTTGAAGGAAATACTGCTTTTGATCAGACACCACCCACAACTTCTATTCAAATTTCTGGGACTAAAGATATTTCTGGAATTTATACAGGTCCAGTTACCATTACTTTAACAGGCACTGATTCTGAAGCTGGTATATTAAAAATTGAATACAGCTTAGACAACGGTCAAACAGTCCAAATCTATACAGGGCCATTTACTATCTCATCTCCAGGGATAACTACTCTGCAAATAAAAGCTATAGATAATCTAGGAAATGAAGAAGTTCCTCAAACTATAATTATTGAAATAGCTGTGCCAACAACTCCTACCCCTGCACCAATTTCCAGTAGCGGGGCTGTTTCAAGTAGTTCATCAGATTCTAACAACTCGTCAAATCCTAACTCTTCTACGGAGTCTTCAACTATCAGCTCCACAAACGTTGTTTCAATAGAACAATCTGCTAATACTTTATCTTCCCCACCAGGGGTATTAGGATTAAAGTTTGAAAACCCTTCACATATTGCGGACCAAATTACAGTCAGCGGTATCTTAAATAAACAAAATAATCTACCTGCAGAAAAAATTACAAACACCCCTATCGCACAAAGTTTAGGAGGATTACTAGTAACTTCCGGCACAATAGTTTCAATAGTAAGCCTGGGATTGTTTTTTACATTTCAGTCCTGGGGGAATGTTTTTTCCTTCGGCAAACAATTGCCAAATTTATTTCCTAGAAGACACTCTTCTATTCTCAAACCATTTCCAAAGGAAATGTAAGATCAAAAACCAAAAAGTTATATTAATTATATTTACTAGCCAAACCCAACGTCCATATAAACACAAAGATATAGGAAATCCTGTTACCTTACAGATAGATCCTGAGAATAAAGCATTAAAAGGTGCTTTATACCCAGTTATACCCTGAACCAATACACTTCCATACCACACTACCACACTTACCCCTAATGTAATTAGAAACCTTTTCCTGCTAAATCCAAACATACCCTAACAATACACCTTCACCAAATCTTTTTGCAAGGAAATTTTAAATACAAATAAAGTTAAATATCTAGATTCGGTCTTGAGTCTTGAAAAGGACCAGATCCGAAGATTCTTTCTCTTTTAGCGCCTCTGTCTCGTTCTTGTCTTGCTGCCTCTTGCTCTCTTACTAAAGCAGCTTCCTGCCGAGTTAACTGTCTTGGTGCTAGTTCCTCTTCCTCGTCTGCCCTTCGTCTTTTCCTCGTCATTTCTTCATCAACATGATAATGAGCCATAAGCCATGCAACAAAGCCAACCCTCTCATCTACCGTGTATTTATTACCTCTCGCATCATTAATAGGAAGTGGTAGTAGAGACTCTTGACCAGCCTGCTGAATTTGGGTCAACCTATAAAAAGCCAATCTTTTGTGTGCTTGCGCAGCAATTACTTGGGCGGCCTGTTCTCGTGCGGATTGTTGTTCTTGTTCTATAATAGCCATATTATTTGACAGTATAAAACAGGAGTATAGCACCTCAGTTCAAATAGTCAATAACTATTCGAATAAATAACCCTCTTGGTCTAATCTTGACACCTACTCTAACCTGTGGTTAAATTCAGCTATGATTGAAGCAGTCAGTCCTGGAGAATATCCTGTAGAATACTTTTTTATTAGTGCTGGGGCATATGGAGGTGAGGAAGGTAGCAAACCAGAAGATGCTTTCCATCCTGAATTTAGATTAGGAATTAAAGTCGGTCAAAAAGACACGCTAGTGCGTCTAAGATCAGCTGTACTTGAAATACAATCATTACCCAAGGGTAGTTTTCCAACAGTTGCTATTACAAATAATGGATTTATGGTTGGATTACCAAGAGAGGATGCTGTCAGAATGGTGTTATGTGAAGAGGGCTGGGACGCTTGTGACTATTATGCTGCTTGGAAACCACAATTACCTCAGGAAAACCCAGTTACAGTCACCTTATCTAGAAAAGATTTATCTGAGATTAATTGGTCATGGCAATATCGAGAGGTAATAGATGCTGAATTACCAGTATATACTGGTTTTCAAGTAGTAAACACCACTCCAAATCCAGTTTCAACCCCTGTTTAAATTTTTACTTTAACTTATCAAAAGAATAATCTAGTAACTCTCTTGCCTCATCCCTTCTGTAGGCTGAACCTAAGAGTACTCCTATTACCTCATGATTATCTTTTCTGGCTAAAGTAATTAGGGTATAACCTGCCTCTGGGGTAAAGCCAGTTTTAAACCCGACTACCCCTGGATAGGTTGTTAGTAAATTTATTCCTGAGTACATATCATAATCCTGATGGTTTTCTGTAATTGGGAGATATATATGTTCTGTCTTGGAAATATCCACCACCTCAGGGTAACGCTTAATCAAATACCTGGTTAAGATTGCCAAATCATATACTGTTGAGTAAGAGTTGCCTGAATCCTCATCCAAACCAGTAGGATTTGCAAAATAACTATTTTTCATCCCTAATTGCTTTGCCTTTTCATTCATCAGCTTGATAAATTCTTCCCTGCTTCCTATTGTTTGTTCTGCTAAAACCTCTGCTGCATCATTGGCTGAAATTAAAAATATCCCAGATAGTAATTCTTTTAAAGTTAGTTTTTCCCCAGCAATCAGCAACATCTTATCTGGCTCCATTAAAGCAGCCCTTTGGCTTACTACAAATTCATCTATCATGCTTTTATGTTCTAAAGCTATCAAAATTGTCATGACCTTAACCAAAGAGGCAATTGGTAACTGTTGGTGGATATTTTTTGAATAAAACATCTCTCCATTTTTACTGTCTAAAAACAAAGCTGCATTGGCAGTAACTACTGGAGCACCTGTTTGAATCTCTGCTGGCCCACCTACTGGATCTCCTGCTCCTGGTAGCCATTGGTTTATTCCTAATATATTTTCCTGTCTAACCTTAGGGGAAATTAACTCTCTGGGTTGCTCTTTTGTATTTGGATAAATTAAAAAAGAAAGAGCCAAAAGAAACAAAGGCACAAAAGGTAAAAGCTTTTTCATGTAATTTTTTATATTACCTAAAACTGCCTCTTGACGTCTATATTAAGTTTGGCTCACAATTTAATTGTGCTGCACCGCCTACTGCCAGTCCTGCTTCTTATAATTGCTGCTTTTTATGTTGTTTTTAATTTTCAGTCAGTTAAACAAACCATAGCTTACAAACTTCATATTTCTGGAGACACTACTACCTCTTGCTGCAACGAGAAAGAAATTTTAAAACAAGATGGTAAGTTTGATGAAGAAGCCTCTACAGCTATCTTTAACAGCCAGGTAATAGACTATCCTAAAACCTCTCTAGCCTACAGTTATGCCCAACAATTAGCCCAAAGCGCGAGTGATGACAAAGCAGTTTTGGGAACTACCAATACAGCAGGGCAGGAAAAATGGATTGAGGTCTCTTTGAAAGAACAACGATTAAGAGCCTGGGAGGGAACCAGATTAGTACAAGAATTTCCTATCTCATCAGGTCTTTGGTCCCCAACCCCTACAGGCACTTTTGCCATCTGGCACAAAACCAGAAATCAAACTATGTCTGGTGGTTCAAAAGAAATGGGAACTTATTATTATTTACCTAATGTGCCAAGCAATATGTTTTTTCATAAAGGCTATGCTATCCATGGAGCTTATTGGCATAATAACTTTGGCCACCCAATGAGTCATGGATGTGTTAACTCACCCTTGGCTTCAGTTACAAAACTGTTTGAATGGGCTGGTCCAGTAGTTGCCCCAGGAGAAAATGTGGCCCATGCCACCTCAGACAATCCAGGCACAAGAGTAATCGTTAATTGAATTTTTGGGTTTTCTTTTAATTTTTCCTGCATTTTTTCATAAGTTAATAATCCTGCTTGAGGACCTACTTTTTCTACCACTGCTGCCCCATTGGCTGCCCCCCATCTCATAGCCTCAGGTAAACTCTTTCCATAAAAAAAGCCAGCCAGTAATCCTGTAGCATAAGCATCTCCTGCCCCTGTCATCTCTACAAGATTAGCAGGGAAAACCCCCAGTTGGTAAAAGCTCTCCCCATCAAAACTATATGAGCCTTCCCCCCCATCAGTAATTACTACTACCTTTGGGCCTAAAGCTAATAAATCTTTCAGTAATTTTTTAATCTCAACTTTTCTGCCTTCATCTATCCCTAATATTTTTTTGGCTTCTTCTTTGTTTACTATTAAAATCCTGGTTAGAGACAGTAATCTGGGGTATTTTTTAATTCCATAATTTAATTGATGTGTTCCTGGGGCAAAAACCAAATTAGCCCCCGTCCTTTCTATGTATTGTTCAATCTGAGAAACTAAAGAAGTTTTAGAAAAAGAATAGGATACAGAACTAAAATAAACCCATCTTGTCCTATCTAAATCTGGCAGACTATAATTCCAAGGATAATGATAAACTAAAATTGTTCTTTCTCCCTGGTAGTTGATAACTACTGATTGTTCTGTAGCTACATCTTTATTAACAGCCACATACCTTGTATCCACCCCTTCTTTTTTTAAGTTTTCCAAGATAACCTTACCATTAGTATCTGCCCCAATATTTACAAAAAGAGCTGTTTTTAGTTTTAATCTGGCAGAGCCAATAGCATTATTATTGTTATTCCCTGCAGGCATACTTTTTACATCATCTATAGGAATTTTATCCCCAAAGTTTAAACAGAGCTCACACTTTTCTTTATTGATAGTACAAGCCAAATGAGCCTGTGGCAGATGTACACAATTATCAATCCTGGCATCACCAATGGAAATTAAATCAAAGGCCATTATTTTAGTATAGCACTGTAGCCTGTTTTTTTAATGGTTTCTATTACCAAAGTATCTGATACTTTATCAGAATCAAATTCTACTTCTGTTTCCTCTTTGGCGTAAGAGGTATTAGAACATTTAATCCCTTCTAGATCCTCTAGATCCATATCAATACTCATTGCACAAGAACTGCAGTGCATCCCCGTTATCTTAAATTTGCGCTTTGTCTGTTTCATATCTTTGTACATTGTAAATTGTACATTTTACATTAACTTGCCTCCATTACCACATAAAACATTCCCATAGCGCATGTGCCAATTATTTTTCCTTTTGGAGGGGTAAATTCAATTGTTGTTGTAGTATTTGGAACTAAATCCCTACTGATACCTAAGGTAGGAATTTTAAACTGGGAAGCACAGCCCAATCTGCTGCCTGCTATTAAATTTAATTTTGTTGGCACCCCTGCTTTTAAAGCAACATAGGTAGGGTTATACCCATTTGAAAAAGCTTGGATATTTATTTGTTGCTCTCCATCAATAATTGTCCCTCCAGATTGCTGCTTGTCTGATCCCCCAGAGAAATCTATTTGAATTGGGCTATTATCAGCAATGGTTTGTAAATTAATAGGCGACCCTGCAACTACCAAAGCTGCATTTAAAGAGGTAGCTCCTAAATACAATACCCCTACTGCAGCTATTTTTAAAAACTTGGTTCTAAAAGTATCCCCTAAAAAGGTTGTTACAAATCCTAACCCAAAAAAGAGTGGAGAGGTCCCTAACACAAATACTCCTAAGATAGCTGCTCCTAAAAATGGACTGCCTGAGGAGATAGCCAAAGCCTCCATTGCCAAAGTTGTTCCGCAAGGAATAAAAATAGTCAAAGCTCCCAAAAAAGCTGGGGCAAAAATATCTTTGCTTTTGGATTGATTTCTGACAAGTCTTGTTAGAAATTTAGGAGGTTGTATTATGGCATATCTAAAAATAGGGTGAACGTTTAATAAATTCAACGCCACTACAATCATATAAATACTGGCTGCAATTTGCATCACTACTCTGGCGCTATCTGATAAAGCCAAGGCTGATCCAAAACTCCCTAAAATAAAACCCAATGTTGTATAGGCAATAAATTTGGTTGTTAAAAATGCTAAAGTTGGCCACATATTATGCTTGTGGTGCAAACCTGCTCTAACATCCTCTTCCTCACGGGCAGCCAAGGTAGAAGCCAATAAACCACCTTGCACTGCCATGCAAGTTACTCCTCCCACTGTTAAACCAGTTAAAAACACTACCCAAAGATCCATAAGGTTTATATTGTGTTAAATTCTTACCCTTTTTAGAAGTAATGAATTGCCAACTACTGAGATTGAACTCAAAGCCATTGCTGCTGAGGCAAAGATCGGGCTTAAAAGAATCTGGAAAAAAGGATATAAAATTCCCATAGCTACAGGTATCAAAATGATATTATACCCAAAAGCCCAGAAAAGGTTAAGTCTTATTGTTCTCATGGTTTTTTTAGATAAATTTATAGCTGAGGAAACTGAGCGCAAATCATTATTTATCAAAGTTATATCTCCTGCCTCTATTGCAACATCAGTACCAGTTCCCATAGCAATACCTACATCTGCCTGAGCCAAAGCTGGGGCATCATTGATCCCATCACCAGCAAAGGCTACTTTTTTACCCATGTCTTGCAACTTTTTTACCTCTTTTTCCTTCTCATCTGGTAATACCTCTGCCAGCACCTTTTTGATACCAACTTGTCTGGCGATAGCTTGAGCAGTTATTTGATTATCACCAGTAATCATAATCGTCTCAATCCCCATATCCTGCAGTTCTTTAACAGCATCTTTGGCAGATTCTTTGATAGTATCAGCAACAGCTATCAAACCAATTAGCTTCCCTCCAACGCCCAACATCATTACAGTTTTCCCTTCATTTTCTAATTTCTCCAGATCTTTTTGGGAAATCTCAATTTTTTCTCTTACCATAAGTTTCCTATTTCCCAAAACTACTTTTTTGCCATCTATAACTCCCTCTACTCCATGTCCAGGAATAGCTTTAAACTTTTCCACCTTTTGAAAAGATACCTTCTCTGTCTCACCCTTTTTAACAATTGCCTCAGCCAAAGAATGCTCAGATCCTTTTTCCAATGAGGCCGCCAGCTGCAATACATCACCAACAGCATCAGTTACCTCAGGCTTTCCTTTAGTTAGTGTTCCTGTTTTATCAAACACAATTGTATTTATTTTATGGGCAATTTCTAAACTTTCAGCATCTTTTATTAAAATCCCATGCTCAGCTCCTAAACCTGTTCCCACCATAATAGCAGTAGGGGTAGCCAACCCCATGGCGCAAGGACAGGCGATAATTAAAACTGCCACCATATTAAGCATGGCAAACAAGAACGCTGGATTAGGTCCTAACACATACCAAACTACAAAAGTCAGTATGGCAAGCATTATCACAATCGGCACAAAGTAGGAAGAAATTAAATCAGCCAGCCTTTGAATAGGCGCTTTGGAGCTTTGGGCTTCTTCTACTAGTTTGATAATTTGAGAAAGCAGAGTATCGCTGCCCACTTTAGTTGCTTTAAAAGTAAATGTGCCTGTTTTATTGATGGTAGCTCCCACCACTGTATCGCCCTTACTTTTTTCAACAGGAATACTTTCACCTGTTACCATAGACTCATCAATACTTGATTCACCCTCAACAATAATTCCATCTACAGGAATTTTCTCACCAGGCCTCACTCTTATTACCATTCCTGCAGCTACTTGTGATATAGGAATATCTATCTCTTTACCATTCTTTATTACCCTGGCTGTTTTGGCC
This sequence comes from uncultured Gammaproteobacteria bacterium, assembly GCA_964500725.1. Lineage (GTDB taxonomy): Bacteria > Patescibacteriota > Microgenomatia > Daviesbacterales > UBA10151 > UBA10151. The sequence goes on along the minus strand of CAZCNP010000002.1, from coordinate 17,590 downwards.
TGCAAACCTATTAATCTTTTTATTGCCTCAGATGTGCCTGCCTTAGCTTTGGCCTCAAAATATCTTCCCAGTAAAATCAAACCAATAATAATTGTGGAAACATCAAAATAAGGCATTGGCTCAATGCCTACTTTTTGGACAACTTGAGGGAACATGGTAACAAAAGCAGAATAGGCAAAAGCAACTGTAGTGCCTAAAGCCACCAGTGTATCCATATTGGCAGTCCTGTGTCTTAATGCAGGAATAGTAGCTTTATAAAATACCAATCCTACCCAAAACTGAACAGGAATAGCCAGAAGCATCTGGACAAAACTATTTTGTAAAATAAGCGGAGAAAACTGCATAATACCAGGAAAAGATCCCCAAAGGATTATGCCTCCCAGTATTAAACTTAAAAGTACTTTACTGCGCAAGCTTTTTAGCTCTTTTTGCTTTTCCTCTTTTTGCTGGTCTTCATCCTGTAGAGTTTGATCTAGTACAGCCTGATAACCTACATTGGCCACAGCAGATGAAAGATGTTGGTCACTTACCAGATTTGGATCATAAGTAACACTAGCCTTTTCTAGGGCTAAATTAACTGTAGCAGAAGATACCCCAGCAATTTTTGAAAGTGATTTTTCAATCACCCTCACACAAGAGGCACAATGCATACCTTTAATAGCGAATGTCTTTTTGCTTTCTGTCATTTGGCAATTATCTTTCCGTGGTACATATTCATACCACAAGCGTACCCGTACTCTCCTGCTTTCTCAGGGGCTATTTCTACACTGACTTTCTGGTTTAAAGGTAACTCCCTTTTTATTCTAAAGTCAGGCAGCACTACTTGAGACAAACAGTCTGTGGGATCAGTTCTTAAAAAATTGATCTTAGTTGTTTTTCCCACAGGAACTGAAATCACCTCAGGGGAATATCCGCCGGAAACAGTAATATCTACCTCGTTTTTTACTGCTACTTCTTTTTCCTTTTTCATCAGGAAAAACCAGTAGGTAAAAATTATCCCCAAAAATCCCACAACAACCACAATTATTTTATCTTCACTCATAATCTTAATAACCTCCTTTTAAAACAATCTTACTTTGCCCACTTGTTATATAAAGCAATAGTTATATAAGTTGTAGCCCATGTCAGAGCTGATAAACTTACCAACCCCCAAACTAATATTCCCATATCTGGAGTAAATGTTGATTTGATTGACTCAATATTTATAGTATGCATCCATGACCTGCTAATACTATAAATCAAATCAGGCGCCAAATAAGATAATACCGCGCAAACTACATAAAACACTGCCATCACAACCGTAGCAGCATTGGCAAAAGCTTTTGCATTTAACATTTTTCTCACCTCCTTACTACCGTCTGTTTATTTGTTTCCAAAGCCAAATACCTAATAGAATCAAATCTATCAAGATTACCAGCCAAAGAATTACCATTAAAACTCCAAACCCCGAGCTCATCATTCCCTGATATCCCCAATAACCCATCATAATATCCTCACCTCCTATGCTAATTTTATACCTTTTTCGATACCCAATAAATGAAACCTACCAAAACCCCTACAAAGAAGGTATTTAATAAAATATTATTTCCTAAAACTGTGTTTACATTGTTTAAGGTTCCTGTAATACTTTTAGTAAATACATCCATATTTTCTGCAGATAATTTCCCGGTAAAAGTAAGTCCTAAGGCTGCCAAACCTGTAATTAAAAATACCAAGGCTGCAATTGCATTACTGACAATCACCACAAAAGATTTACCCAGCAAATCAAAAGTTAAAATAGGTTTTCGCAAAATTGATAGTTGGGGCATTTTGCCAGACAAAAAAACAGCCATCAAAAGAAGCGGGATTACCATTCCCAGCACATACATGCCCCCAATCAAAAGCGCCCCAAAAAAACTGGGAGAAAGAAGGGTCAAAGTCATAATCCCAATTAAAACTGGCGCGCAACAAGCGCTGGTAATACCAGAGATGATACCTAAGGTAAAAATTGATCCAACATCTGTCCTTCCGCCTATATTTGCTTTTCCTAAATTAGGCATAGGCAGTTTTATGCCTAAAAAAGTAGTTACTGCCACTATTAACATAACAATTCCACCAACAATATAAATTAAATCGTGATACCTAAATAAAAGCCGTGAAACAAAAGCCACCCCTAAAACTGCCGGCAGCAGCACTGCAAAAATTCCTGCTCCAAAAACTAAGGTCATTAAAATTACTTTTTCTTTTTCCTTAAAAACGCTGCCTAAATATGCCGGAAGCAAGAAAGTAATACAACAGGGAGCAAATAAAGCTACCATCCCTGCTACAAACGCAGCAATAAGTGATGTCTGAAAGAATACCTGTTCCATAATTTAAGCTCCACAACCCCCTCCTTGACTTTGTATTCCTGGGACATTTTGGACAGATTGTCTAATGCGGGCTGCGCCTTGGGCAGAAGAATTTTCCCTACCTAAAGCTGCTTTAGCATCAACATTTGCCCATTTAGTGCCAGCTTTATCAAAATACACCGCCATATCAACATAATTTTGCGGGAACCAAAATGAGTTGAAAGCAAGTAAATCTTTATAAATTTGATTTTCTGGTAAACCATTATAAATAGCCCATTCAATATAACCCAAAGCTGCCATACCATGATTGCAATCAGGAAATGCTGTGCTGTTTCCGCAACAAGGCCTGAAGACATTTTCAGCAATCTTTTTTACCAGCTCTTGCTGCTGCTCAGTCAAGGGAATAATTTCTGAGGCAGAATAAATTTCCATTACAGGTTTTGCGCCTAAAGTCCAACCTCCAGTTGAGGCAAAATTGGCTGTTGGGGTATCTCCTATTTTCATAGGTCCCTCATCCAAAACCTTGCTTTTGTTGGCAAGTCCTAAAGCCCAAAAGAAATTAACTACAAAATGGGAATTTGTCTCACTAATTGAGATATTATCCTCGGAGCTGCCTTCCAGATATTTCATATGGTCTTTTCCTTCTGCATCATCAGTCAAACTTGCTTCAAATTTAGCCTTGTCAATTGCTCCTATTTCTACCAACCTTTTACCTAAATCCTTCCATTTTAAAGATGTTTTATAACCACCCTGAGGCAATACTTGCTGTTTTAGTATTTGTGTTAGCTCCTCAGGACTTTGTGTAGTTTTAGCAAGCTCAGCCAGATTCCTTTTTAACTCTTGTCTCATTAAATAATACTGGGCAATCCCCATTGCCAAAGTAGAGTTCAAAACAATCAAAAGCACCATCCACAAGGGAACAGCTTTAGTTAAAATTGCCTTAATAACTCTTTTGCTCATAACTTATTCCTTTACTACTACTCCTTTTAAGGAAAATTCTAAATTAGGATTTTGGGCATCATTGGTTTGCATAGAGATCAGCCTTTCCATTGGTCCCACTCCTGTTGGACCATGAAAAGCAGGATCAAAAATTACTTTAAGCTGTGCTTCCTTGCCTGGCGCTACCTCGCCAACCCAGCCAGATGTTGCGTGCATACTAAAGTAAGGGCTTGTTTTACCATCAATTATAATTTGCGCTTTGGTGCAGGTACAAGAGGTTTTAACTCCGGTGATTTTTAAAATATCTGTCCCAGAATTTTTAATGGAAAAAGTTTTGATAGCATTACCTCCATTTATCGGAATATTGCCCCAATCAAAAAACTTTTGATCAACCTGTACTTTAGCCTTTTGAGAAGCAGTAACTGCAACAGGAGAAGAAGTAGTGGTTGACAGTATATAAATCCCACCACCCAAAATTAAAAGAGTAAATATGACAAAACCAATAATAATTTTTTTGTTGTTCATATTTTAAGACTTTTATTTATTTCTTTTAAAAACATTCATTATCTCTTCTATCGATTTTCCTGTTTCACCCTTTTTAATATGATCTGCAACACAGGTTTTTAGGTGGTTTTCCAGCAATACGCCGTCAGTTTCTTCTAAAGCCCGCTGAACAGCTTGGGATTGATGAATGATATCAATACAGTATTGACCAGTCTCCATCATCTGAATCACTTTTTCTAAATGTCCTCTGGCAATTTTTAATCTATGAAGTATTGCTTCTTTGGTATCTTTTGGTCTGTACATCAAATCCCCCTATGGGGGATATCATATCTTAAAATAGGGGAACAAGTCAAGTATTTATAGAAAAAATGATTTAAGCCTTAGTTACAGCATCAAAAACCTGATCTGGGTTATGTATTTCCTGTTTTTGCAATTGCTCTCTTAAAGCAGTTGCCTCCACTACATCCAACATATATGGCACAGTTCTTGCCCCAAATGGTATAACCTCTGATCCAGAAATAGGTTTTAATCCAGTTAGAGGATCTTCTAATAATACTGAAGTATCAATTGCTTGTTTAAGATCTTGCTCAAGCCTGCTATTATATTCTTCATTTGTTTCTTCTTCTGCTTTTGGCTTAGAGCAAACTTCATCAGCGAATTTGGCAAATCTATACGAGGCATCAATACAACTTGCAAAAAGCATTGCTTCTCCTGTATCTACTCCTTCGATTATTCTGGCATATTTCTCCTGAATTCCCACGCCTGCTACAGCAGTAGGAACTTTACCCTGCTCAAATAATCTACAAGCCATATAAACATGAGAGAGTTCGTGAGCTTTTCTTCCCTCACTTTCATCTGGAACTTCAACTACAAATCCTTTAAGCTGTGCTTGACCTTCTTGTGTAAAAGTAGTAAATAAGAATGCAGAAGGAACAGGCGGGTTTTTCCATTTCACTGTTACTTTTCTAACTCCTTGTGGCTGGTATTTTGTTATGGCCTGATCCATTTCTTCAACACTAGTAAGAGGTGTTGCTTCAGTCCAATTCTGTCTTCTAATATCAGCTGCTTCTGTAACTTGAGGAGAATTACTATCTTTAATACCTTTGATAGAACCCAGCAAATCACCTATCCTTTTATCGGTCATTCCAGCTTTATCTAAAAAATCTATAAAACCCTCAAAACCACCCTCCTTAGTTCTTTTGTAAGCTTTTAAAACCGCAGTCGCATAATTTGCCGATTCAGCAGATAATTTAGTCCTTAGATCTTCCAAAGCTTCACTCCCTACCGCTCCCTTTCTTATTTGCATCCATCCTTGTACATATGGCGTTCTTAGTGAAACTTCTGGCTTGATTAAATCAAAATTTATCCCAGAAAATTCTTGTATATTGCTTACAGGTATAGTTACTAAAGGTGGCAGCTGTTCAATAAAGCTTCTAGCTCTCTCAATATCTGGTTGTTCTGTATCATTTTCTCGCAAAACAGAAGCCACAGCAGGTAAAGTTTGTTCTAAATCTTGATGGCAAAAATTAATTAGTTTACTAAGCTCTGGTCTAGTACCACTTTCTAATTCGTTACCATTTACCATAAAAGTCTAGGATAATAATACCCCTCCATCTACCACAATCTGGCTGCCTGTCATATATGAAGACATATCTGAGGCTAAAAATAGGGCAACTTTACCAATATCATCAGGATCCCCCATTCTATGCATAGGGATCTTTGCCAAAAAAACCTCCATCATCTTAGCCATATCTACCCCTTCCCCAGCTCCAGCTTGAGCTTGTTGTGTACCAGGTGTGGTAATTCCACCTGGAGCTATTGCGTTGACATAGATTTTATGAGGAGCAAGTTCCAAAGCCACATTTTTAGTAAAGCCCCAAACCCCATGTTTGGAAGCATCATAATGAGCCAAACCTACAGATGAAGGATGCAAAGCATCAATTGAGGTAATATTGATAATTTTTCCTCCTTTTCCTTGTTTGATCATCTGCTCTGAAACATATTTTGTGCAAAGAAACACCCCTTTTAAATTCACAGCAATTACTTTATCAAAGTCTTCAGCACTCATTTTCATTACAGGCTCAGCAGGATATATCCCAGCATTGTTAACCAAAATATCCACTGATCCAAAATCTGCAACTGCCTCCTCCACCATTTTCCTCACTTGCTCCTCATTTGAAACATCCACCTTTACAGCCTTTGCCATCCACCCTTTTTCTGTTAATTTAGAAACTGCCTCCATTTCTTCTGGTTCTTTAAAATCAGCCACCACTATCTTTGCTCCTGCTTCTGCTAACCTGTAAGCAATTCCAAACCCAATTCCCTGAGCTCCTCCTGTAACTATTGCTACTTTGGACGAAAGATTAATGAGATTATTTAGAGGAGTAAGGTTATCCATCAATATTAATATACCGCAATTTTAGTTATAATGAAAATATGCCCAACAAAATCGCATTTTTTGAAATTACCGAAGATGAGAAAAAAGAATATTTCTTAAAGAACTTAGAGGGAGCTGAGGTTGAGTTTTTCCAAGATCCTTTAAATGAAGATTTAATTCCTCAAAAAATAGATTTTGAAGTTATCTCAATCTTTACCTGTTCTAAAGTAACTCCAAAAGTTATTGATGCTTTTCCTAACTTAAAATTGATTACTGTCAGAGCTACAGGCTTTGACAATATTGATATAGCATATGCAAAATCTAAAAACATCTTAGTCTGTAATGTCCCAGCATATGGCTCTAATACTGTGGCTGAGTATACTTTTGGCCTAATCTTATCTTTGTCCCGAAAAATCCCCCAAGCAGTAAACAGACTCAAAATGTCTGGGGAATTTTCATTTGAGGGTTTAAGGGGTTTTGATTTAAATGGTAAAACTTTAGGAGTGGTAGGCACTGGAAAAATTGGTAAAAATGTTATTAAAATTGCCAAAGGTTTTAATATGAAAGTACTGGCCATGGACCCCTTTCCCAATGCAGAAGCTTCCCAAGAATTAGGTTTTAGTTATGTTTCTTTAGAAGATTTGTTAAGAAACTCTGATATTGTTACCCTTCATGTCCCCTTATCAGAAAAAACCCGCCACTTAATTAATAAGGATAATATTAACTTAATGAAACAAGACAGTTGTTTAATAAACACCTCCAGAGGAGGCATTGTTGACACCGATGCTTTATATCAAGCTTTAATTTTAAAACGCTTAGGTGGAGCTGCTTTAGATGTTTTAGAAGAAGAATACGAGTTAAAAGAAGAAGCAGAACTGCTGAACCAAAACAAAATCCCGGCAAAAGACTTTCAAAAATTAATAGAGGATCATATCTTAATACATCTGCCAAATGTAATTATTACTCCACATATGGCCTTTTACACCAAAGAGGCAGAATTTTCTATAATGGAAACAACAGTTGGCAATATCAAAGGGGCTTTATCAAATACACCTCAGAATTTAGTGTAAAAATATACTCAGTTATTTTTTCAACTCCTCAGCTACCATAGTGTTTAAATCATCAAAGACTCTTAAATTAAGCTTTTTCCCATTGAGAAAAAAGGTTGGCGTAGCGTTAACTCCCAATCTTCTGCCTTCTGCAATATCAGCATCTATTTTTGCTGCAAAAGTATTGCTTTCCAAATCTTGTTTAATTTTGTTTTCATCCAAACCTAAATTTTTGGCAAGCTGCAGGAAAAATGCAGCTGCATCATCTTTGCTCATAATTGTCCACTCTGCTTGAGTTTCGAAAAGCTTATCATGCATTTCCCAAAATTTACCTTGTTGCCCAGCTGCCTCAGCTATAGCCGCTGCTTGTCTGCCGTGAGTATGTTGTGGTAATGGAAAATGGCGATAAATAAACTGTATTTGATCCGGGTAAGAAGATTTTACTTTAGCAATAGCAGGTTCTGCTGCCAAACAAGCAGGACATTCAAAATCAGAAAATTCCACCACTTTTACTTTTGCGCTGTCGCTACCAACCTTTTGTCCTTTGCTGTAATCAATCTGTGCTACATTTTCTACTTTAATATCACCGGAGGAAGCCTGATTACGACTGAGAAAAAATATGCCACCAAATAACAGCGCCAGTGTAGTAATTAAGATAACCCCTAAAAATTTAGTTTCTGTTTTCATCAGCATCTTTACCAGTTAATAGAATTATTCCTAAAATCGCAAGCGATATAATAAACGAAGCCACACACCAAAAGCAATAAGCTTTAATTACAAATGCTTCCAAATAAGTAAGATATATACCAAAACCTGCTCCAGCTAATGCTCCTAATAATTTTAATTTAGCAAGAATTTTAGTAGGTAACTGATGAGAATGTACCACAGAAAGCAAGGCCATACCCAAATAAAAAATAACTCCTAAAACAGGGATCGAGATTCCCAAAAAATGCGAATATTGACTGGCTCGAACAGCATCACAACCACCACCAATAGGACAAACAATTGGTCCACTAATATTGTATTCATAAAGCAAAAATGCTGATATAAAAAGCCCTAACAAACTAAAAATAAAGACCAATCTATTGGACAAATTTGATGAAATCATAAACTGTAATCACTTTCTGACCGCATCTCGTGATTATGCTCACCTGCCTCAAGCTCTTCTTCAAAAGCCTTAATGGCATCCAAAACTTCTTCAGGGGAAGTAACAATTTTATAAACCTTTTTTTCCTGAGGCCTAAGTAACATATTATCGGCAAAAGCATTGATAATATTGTCCCAAAACTTGCCATATAAAATTAGGGGTTTATGATGCCCAAAGTAAAGTTTAGCTAACCCCCAAGCCATTCCAAACTCAGAAATTGTTCCAGAACCCCCGTTAAAAACTACATAAACTTGTCCTGTTCTCATGAGAGCTAGTGTTCTATCTACGTAGTTAGTAGTTTTTATCTCCTGGTCAAATAAATTTTCTGGATCTCTGCCTTCAAAATTAGGGATGTCTTCCGAGTATAAAGTTACCCCAATTACTTTCCCCCCACCTTCTTTAGCACCGATTGTAGCTGCTCTCATAACTCCTGGCCCTCCTCCATCAACTACTGTGTAACCTGCTTCTGCCAATTCCTTAGAAACAGCCCTAACTGTTTGAAAAAGCTCATCATTTTCTGATGCATCTGCAAATCCAAAAATAGCCACATATTGAATTGTTCTAGCCTTCTTCTCCTTAAGATCCATGAATTTTTTCCCAGAGTATTTCTAAATTCTCTTCAATATCTCCTTTTAAAAGATACGATCCTACAATCATATAATCTACACCTGCATCAACCAACTGCTTTATATTTGTATCTCTAACAGCTCCATCTACCCCTACCTTGATTGTCCACCCTTTTAATTTAAAATCCTTTATTTTCTGCAGGCTTTCTTCAATAAAAGGCTGACCTTGAAAACCAGGCACTACGCCCATAAGTAAAACTCTATCTATTTTAGGAATGTAAGGCATTAATCTCTCAAGTGGAGTTTCATGCTTTAATGCCAAACCTACTTCTAGTCTTTTATTTTTAATATAATCAATACACTCCTCTATCTCGTCTGCTTCAAGATGAAGCATAACGCGTTCAAAACCTGCTTCAATTAATTCGTCAATCCACTCTTTGGGGTACTGCACCATTAAATGCGCTTCTTTCTTAAAGGGTATAGGATACTTAGCAGTCACTGAGGGGTGAATCCCTCCATTTGGAACAAATTTGTTGTCCATGAAATCAAGATGTACCCAACCTCCTTTAAGAGCCTCAACTGAGGCAAATCTTGTAATATCCTGCTGATACTGCTGCTCGGAAGTTGCTAATACAGTCGGTATGATTTGTATCATCTTTGCTCTTCAATCTGTTTTATTTTTTCTATTCTTCTTGCATGACGAGATTCATTTGTAAAAGGGGCTTCTAGCCAAAGCTTTACCGCCTTCAAAGCATCCTCTTCTTTTAAAATCTTTGCCCCTAAGGATAATACATTCGCGTTGTTGTGTTCCCGGGTTAAACGTATCATCTCAAAAGAATCCTGACTAACCCTCCCTGTCACATCTATATTATGCGAAGGAATACAAGGTGTATAAAAAACAGCTGCCCTAATATTTGGAAACTTATTAGCAACCATTGCCTCGCCTTGCCCAGAGCTTCCAAAAACAATCCCTTTACTGCTTGGATCACCAGATACAGCTTTTGCTGCTTTGGCTATAAAATCAGGATAGTCATCATCTTTATCATATTGATATGCGCCACAATCATCTACCTGATACCCCTCATCTTGCAGAAACTTCTTAACTTTTTCTTTTAATTCAAAACCTGCGTGATCAGTTGCCAAATAAATCATTATTATATTGTAACATGATCTAGTTTGAACTACTTGACCAAGGCAGTAACTATTTGATATAAAAAATATGGTTATCGAAAGATAGCTTTTCAAGAAAACTCGCTCTGTGCGAGTTTTTTTGAGGCTTTTTTGATATAATATCAATATTCTTTCGGGGATTTGTGTAAGTCAAAATCGGTAGTAAACTCTACGACCAAGCATCATCTGATTGGTGCTTGGAGGAACTGGTGTAAATCCAGTAGCGACCGTATAGTCGGGATAAAAGAAAGAATCGGACTGAAGATCCACTTGTGAAGAATTGTCTCTAATGGCAATTCTGAGACAAGGGTAAAACGTAATTAATCCCCGGAAAGGGGATTTTTTATGTTTACAGGCATAGTTACCCATATTGGCAAAATATCAAAAAAGACGAACCAGGCATTGAAAATCAAAGCTGATCAGAATTTCTTGGCTAAAGCTAAAAAAGGACTCAGTGTTTCTGTTAATGGAATCTGCTTTACAGTCAAAGATAACAATAAAGACTATTTCAAAATAGATTTCATGCCAGAAACTGAAAAGAAAACCAATATAAAGTATCTAAAAACAAATGATCTAGTTAATTTGGAATTTCCAGTAACTCCCTCCTCGCTTATCTCTGGCCATATCTTACAAGGACACATTGACACAGTCTCAAAGATATTGGATATCAAAATTTCAGGCAATAGTAGAATCTTAAAACTTTCTATATCTAACGCGTTTGCAAAATACATAGTGGAAAAAGGCTCTATTGCTATAAATGGTATCTCCTTAACTGTGATCAAAGCAGGAAAAAATTATTTTACAGTTGGTATCATTCCTTACACATGGGAAAATACTATGCTTAAATTTATAAAAATTGGTGATTTCCTCAACATTGAAGTTGATATCTTAGCAAAATACATAGAAAAATTATTAAAAAAATGATAAAAGATTTTTCCAAAAATATAAAAGAATACAGCAAGACTAATTCAAAGCTTAAAATAGCCATCATTAAGAGTCTTTACCATCAGCACTTAACTTCAAGTTTAGAAAAAGCCTGTAAAGATTATTTACTCGCCAGTGGTGTTAAAAAAAATAATATATCCACCTTTACAGTACCCGGATCTTGGGAAATACCTTTAATTGCCAAAAAAGCCGCAGAAAACAAAAAATATAACGGGATGGTTGCATTGGGAATAATCCTCAAAGGAGATACCTATCATTTTGAGCTTATTGCCAATGAATGTACCAGGGCTCTTATGAATATCTCCTTAGAGTTTAATATTCCTATTGCTTTCGAGGTATTGGCAACTTACAACCTTAAGCAGGCAAAGAAAAGAAGTGTTGGAAAGTACAATAAAGGCATAGAAGCAGCCAAAGCTGTGCTTACAGCTATCAAAACACTATCCCAAATATGAAGCTACCTATGCAAACCGTTATTAAAACTGCCACCTCAACTCTACCAACAAAATATGGGCTTTTTAAAATAATTATTTATAAATCTTTAAAAGATAACCGCGAGCATGCAGTTTTAACAATAGGAAATTTAGAAAAACCTGTTTTAACAAGAATTCATTCCCAATGTTTAACAGGTGACACTTTTTCATCTTTAAGGTGCGACTGTGGAGAGCAGCTTAAAAAAAGTATGAAGATAATTAGTAAAATGGGCAGCGGGCTGATACTATATCTCAATCAAGAAGGCCGAGGAATTGGTCTTACCAATAAAATTAAAGCTTATTCCTTACAAGATAAAGGCTATGATACAGTGGAAGCCAATGAAGCGCTAGGTTTTCCCTCAGACTTACGCAGTTATGAAATAGCTGCTGATATTCTAAAAGATTTAGGCACAGTAAACATTAACCTTCTGACAAATAATCTTAATAAAAAAGATCAACTTGCTAAGTTTGGCATCAAAACATTCAAGAGAATAGCCCTCGAGATTAAACCTAATAAAATAGATCTTAATTATCTTAAAGTAAAAAAACAAAAAATGCGCCACAAATTAACACTTGTATGACTGATGAATTTTTCCTAAAACAAGCTATCAAACTTGCAAAAAAAGGATTAGGCTGGACCAATCCCAACCCTATGGTTGGAGCAATTATAGTTAAAAATAACCGAATTATTGGTAAAGGTTTCCACCATCAAGCAGGTAAAGCCCATGCAGAAATTGAAGCCTTAAATAACGTTCTAGAAAACCCAGAAGGAGCAATTTTATATGTTAATTTAGAACCTTGCGCTTCTTTTGGTAAAACACCTCCTTGTGTGGATGCAATCATTAAGACTGGAATAAAGAAGATTGTCTGCTGCACCCTAGACCCTAATCCAAAAAACCAAGGTAAAGGCATTGCTAAATTAAAAGAAGCTAATATAAAAACTTCAGTCGGTACCTTAGAAAAGGAAGCATACATACTAAACGAGACATTCTTTACTTTTCATCAAAAAAACCGCCCTTTTGTTGCCATAAAATTCGCAGCTTCCTTGGATGGAAAAATAGCAACTTATACAGATAGTTCAAAATGGATTACAAACGAAAAAGCAAGAGTTTATGCAAGAGGTTTAAGAGAGCAATATCAAGCTATTTTGGTAGGTATCAATACAATACTTACTGATAATCCAAATTTAGATATACGCATAAAGGGGAAAAAGGATCCCATACGAGTAATTGTCGATCCTAAACTGCAAATCCCCCTAAATTCCAAAGTTCTCCGCAATAACAATGCAATTATTGCCACAACAACAAAAGCAGATAAAAACAAGCTAAAGCAGCTGGAAAGTAGAAGTTTTACTATTTTAATTTTTAATAGTGGATACATCCCTATACCTAAGCTTTTATCCAAATTAAAAGAAAAAGAAATTATTAGCATCTTTGTAGAAGGCGGGGGAGAAACTCTGGGGAATTTTGTTGACTCAAAAATAATTGATAAAGTATACGCTTTCCATGCACCTATTTTAATTGGCGGGAAAAATGCTTTAAGTATTGGAGGAAAGGGTGCTCAAACTATACAAGAAGCGCTACGATTAAAAGATGTCTCTCTTAAAAAATTCGGCGACAACCTTCTAACAACCGGCTACACAGCTTGAAAATCATTTTTTATACCCGATAATCAGGCTATTGAAAAACCAAGTGTTAGTAATTTTGGAAGATTTTTTAACTTTGGATAAATCTAATTTAGGACTATCAATTGGAGCTTTCCAAAGAGTCAACAATGCCTTAAATATACCAGTTTTATCTATTCTGCTCATATAGATATTTCAGTTGAAGGGCAGGACTAAGAAATTATCAGGAGCTAGTTAATTTTTTTAGTCTCCAATTGTTTCTTAGATGCATTGGTAACCTAAGTTATCAATATTTACCTGCCCCCAGCCTGAATGAAATATTTATACATCTTATCCTGCTTGATTACAGTAATATTGATTACAAAATAATAGCCTAGTAGCTGCAATAATCCAAACAAAAGTTAGACTTTAACACTTAATTATTGTAATATTAACAAATGAAAAATAGGCAAACAATAATCAAAAAAGTTATTTTCCTTACTTTTATACTCTTACTTTTACCCAAAAATACTTATGCATATCTTGATCCAGGAACAGGCAGCTATTTATTACAAATTATTGCAGCAGGCTTGTTCGCTACACTCTTTTTATTCAAAAATTGGTGGAAAAAAATTCAAGAGTTTTTTGTTAAAATATTCCGTAGGATTCTTTTCCCTCGAAAAGTCTCTCCCAAGCATGATGAGAAAGATTCTAAAAAAACTCTCACTAAAGACAACTGAACAAAACCCCGCTTCTTTTCGTGATCCAAGTGGTTTTGTTTTCTTTGCTAATGATTCCATATACCGTCAGATCAATAGTAGTTATCAAAAAGACTATGACTTATTAATTAATTCTGGTTTGTATAAAAAACTTACCGATTTAGGTCATTTAATTTCCCACCAGCAAATACATTTAACAAACTCTCTTGCTCAACAAATCATCATTCAACCTCAAAAAATTCCTTTTATTTCTTATCCTTATGAGTGGTGCTTTAGTATGTTAAAAGCTGCAGCACTACTTACATTAAACATTCAAAAAATTGCTCTAGAATATAACATGAGTTTAAAAGATGCTAGCGCTTTTAATATTCAGTTTTTAGCAGGCAAACCCATCCTGATAGATACTTTATCATTTGAAAAATATGAGGAGGGAAAACCCTGGATAGCTTATAAACAATTTGTGGAGCATTTCTTAGCGCCACTTATTTTGATATCAATGAATGACATCAGACTCAACCGCTTATCATCTCTCTTTATTGATGGCATACCAGTTGATTTAACTGCACACCTGTTACCACTACGGTCCTATCTAAAACCCTCCTTGCTTTTGCATATCCATGCCCATTCCTCCAGCCAAAGAAAGTATTCTGAAAAAAAGTTAAATACTACTCAAACTCATCGCAGTTTTAGCCGCCCTGCTTTTTCAGGCTTAATAGATAACTTAGAAAACACCATCAAAAACTTATCCTGGCAGGTAAAAAATACCCAGTGGTCTAATTACTATGAAGAAAATAACAACTATAATCAAAGATCCTTAACAGAGAAGGCTGAACTTATCAGGAGATTCTTAAAACCTATCAAACCAGGCATTGTTTGGGATATAGGCGCCAATACAGGATTTTTTAGCAGGGTTGCTGCAAGAAATCAAAAACAAGTTATATCTTTTGATTCTGATTATGGTGCTTTGGAAAAAAATTATTTTCAAATAACTAAAGACAAAGAAAAAAATATCCTGCCTCTATTTTGCGACTTAACAAATCCCACCCCTGCTATCGGTTGGGCTAACAACGAAAGATTATCTATCTTGCAAAGAGGCCCTGCTGATACTGTCTTAGCTCTAGCTTTGATACATCATTTAGCAATAGCTCAAAATATTCCCTTAAGATATATTGCCAGACTTTTTTCTCAAATGTGTAAGTTTCTTATTATTGAATTTATCCCCAAAGAAGATTCTCAAATTCAAAAATTACTGGCAAACAGGGTTGATATTTTTCCCGACTATACACAAAAGGAATTTGAAAAAGTTTTTAAAGAGTTCTTTCAAATTAAGGACAAGTGCCCCATCAAGCAAAGCAAAAGAACTTTATATTTAATGAATAAAACTAAATCTTGAGAAAATATTTATTTTTTTTACATCCTTTTTTATTTGCAGTTTACCCAGTACTATTTTTGTATGCTCAAAATATCAACCAATTTAAAGAGAATGTAGTAGTAACTCCTTTGATAATTTCCTTATCATACGCAGTTGTAATTTTATTAATTTGCACATTAATTATTAAAAATTTAAAACTTTCTGCAATAATAAGCTCTTTACTAATCTTAAGCTTTTTGTCTTTTAGCAGATTAAGAGAACTTATTAAAGGCACCCAATTTGATTTCGGACAACTTCATTTTGGTCCTGAGGAAATTATTTTTCTTTCTATTATATTTACCTTTGGTATTTTAGTGTTCTTAATTTTTAAATATAATTTAAGCTCTTCTTCAAATAATCACCGTCTTACAAAAATTAATAAATTATTAAGCCTACTCTCTTTAATACTAATCGTGATAACTATCTTTAATATTACCTCTCGGCAAATACAAATGAAACGCAGTTTTCTTTCATCACTAACAGGTAAGAATCTACTATCCTCCTTTACCCAAGAATCCAATCTGCTCGAAAGTTTAAACACCCTTGAACAAACCCCTGATATTTATTATTTTGTACCTGATCGATATGCTGGTAAAAGCACTTTAGCAGATTATGGTTTTGATAACAGCGCTTTCCAGAACTTTCTGAAAACCAAAGGTTTTTATATTGCTTCTGAGTCTACCTCTAATTATCCAAAAACTTTCTTATCGCTTGGTTCTACACTCAACATGGAATATTTAGATTACCTAACACAAAAAACAAATGGCGGAGCAACCAATGACCAATCTATAGTTACTCCTTTAGTAAAAAATAATAAGGTTGTTAAATTCCTAAAAAATAAAGGTTACTATTATATTCATGTTGGATCAGGCTGGGATCCAACTAGATCAAATAAGTACGCTGATCTAAATTTTGTGCTAAAAGATGGGCGTTACCCTTTTGCTGATGAATTTACCAGTGGTTTTTTACAAACAACCATAGCTTCTCCAATACTCAAAAAGTTATTTCCTGATACTACAGCAGTATCTGAAACCCCCAAAAATAATGAAGAAAGAAGCAGAACTCTTTATGAGTTTGAGACTTTCAACCAAATTCCTCAAATTCCCGGGCCTAAATTTATTTTTGCCCATATATTAATCCCGCATGATCCCTATGTTTTAGGCAAAGACTGCGAACCTTTACCTGAAAAAATTACTTCAAAAAGAAGTGTTCAAGAAAATTACCTGAATCAGCTACAATGTGCTAACAAAAAAATGGAGGATGCAATAGAGAAAATACTATCAAACTCCCAAAGTAAACCTATTATAATCATTCAAGCTGATGAAGGTCCTTTGCCTATCAAAAACCCAATTTCTTCTAATCTTTCTTGGAAAAATGCTAGCGATGCCTCACTAAAAGAGAAATTTCCTATCATTAATGCCTATCTGCTACCCAATCTTAAATCTAACCCCCTATATCCATCCATTACTCCTGTAAATTCATTTAGAATTATTTTTAATGCCTATTTTGGCACTAATTTACCATTACTGCCTGATCGAAATATTGTTTTTGAGAATGACAAAAATTACTATAAATTTATTGATGTTACCGATAGAGTTAAAGCTGAAATTAATCCTTAAGTTGGTTCTGCTTAATACATTCAGAACCTATGAATGGACAAAACCTTACCAACCCTTAGACTACAGTTTTAAATACATGCAGCAAATTCTCTATGCTCAACCTGAAAATCCCTTATAAATGTTACAATTACTGTAATGATTACTAAACTTTACTGCTACGTAGATGAAACCGGACAAGATACAAAAGGAGAGTTATTTTTGGTAGCAGTGGTTCTAAAAGATATTCGCGGACTAGAAACACTTGAGAAAAAGCTTGAAGCAATTGATGCAAGAACCGGTAAGAAACAGGCAAAATGGAAGAAAATAAGCCAAAAGATTAAGAAAAAGTATCTCGAAGAGTTAATCCAGGTCAAAGAGCTTAAAAATGCTATTTTCTATGCAACTTATCAAGCTTCAAAGGAATATTCCAAATTAACCTCATTTACTATTGCTAAAGCTGTCTTAGCAAAAGAAAGCACAAATTATACTGTTACGGTCATTATTGACGGTCTGAACAATAAAGAAAGAGACATTGTAAGGGAGGAATTGAAGAAACTCAAGATAAAGTATAGGAAAATTCGAGGTATGAAAGACGAACAAAGCATTTTTTTGAGGTTATCTGATGCAATGGCCGGTTTCTTGCGTGAAGTTTATGAGGGAGAAGAATACACCAAGCAGTTTATAAAACGCTTTGAGAAGGCAAGTATTGTAACTGAGGCATAAAAAAACCAGGCTGTCTAGACCTGGCAACCCAGCATTGTTAAG
>CAZCNP010000001.1:0-385984 GCA_964500725.1 uncultured Gammaproteobacteria bacterium | reverse complement strand
GACCCTAGGGGAATTGAACCCCTTATCTTCTCCATGCCATGGAGACGTCGTACCGATAGACCAAGGGCCCGCAAAGATTTAATTATACAATAATATTTCTTTATGGTGTAGCTTCAGGTGAAGAAGTTGGGGAAGCTGTTGGTTCAGAGGTTGCCTCAGGTTTTTTAACAGCTTCAGGAGTAGCTATTTTTTCTGGTTTTGGTAAATCTATTACTTTTGGTAAGTCTTCTTCTTGTAAAGCTCCAGTAGTTTGAGCAGCAGGAGGTTGTTGGGTTGATTCAGAACTTGTTTTATTTTTCAAGTCATTTAAATAATCATTAACTGTTTTATAATCGGCAGACTCTTTTTCTACCAAGGTTAACAGTTTCTCAGCAGCAACTTGAGCAGAAGCAAGATCCCCTTTATCTTTTAAAGCAACAGATAAGTTGTAATAACCATTGGCAAAATCAGGCTTTAGGTTTACAGCATCAGTGAAAAATCTGATGGCCATATCATAATTTTTAACTGCGTAATAAACTCCACCAACATTTACTCTTAAAAGAGGATTGGTAGGATCTTGAAGGATAGCTCTGCCATATGAATCTAAAGAGAAAATCAAGGCGTTTTGAGCAACACCAGCTATTTGTCTGTATAAAAGCGCCAATATTTCCCAGTTACTGGCTGATTTAGGAGAAAGAGCAACAGCTGTTCTGCCTTCGTTAATAGATTGTTGAAGTAAGACTTGAATGTTTTGTTTATCTTGATCTGTTAAAGATCCAGCTGGTGAAGCCTCAGTCGGACCCTTGGCAGCTGCTATTGCATTAGCTAGGGCAAAATTAGTTTGGGCAAGATCTGTTCTGTACAAATCTGAGTAAGGATTTAATTTTTCTGCTGCTACTAGCTCGTTATAGGCGACTATTCCTTGATTTTGTGAAACTGCATTTAAAGCTAGTCTATGATGATAGTCAGCAAGAGCAAATTTGCCTCCAAAAAAGAAAGTAAATAAGACTAAAGCTAAAGCTATAGTGAGTAGCACACCAGGTAAAGCCTCTACCTTTATGGTTTCTTCCGAAGAATTGACAGTTGTAACATTACTGGCGACTCTAGAAAGTAGACTTTTAAAATCCGATATCTTGCTCCAACTATTTTGTAAGCCTTCTGAGATGTTGTTTACCATGAATGATGCCAAAATTAATACCCCAATTACCCATAGACTCAGAGTTGATGCATGCAAAGCGAGTATTATAAAAAATAGAATGCCGGAGATAGCTAAAGGAAGGTGAAGTTCAGAGTCAGGTAATTGGTGCGGCTTAGAAATTGTTTTATATGCGCTAGAGAAAAATAATGCCGTAATAGATAGTAGAGCTACCAGTCCAATGCCTCCTAAAGTGGCTAAGACTTGCAAGTATTCATTAAATGCCCAGTCAAATCTTAGATTCCAGAATTTAGAAGAATTAAATTCCGCTGGTTTGTAATTAGTGAAATCAAAAAGATAAGTTGCTGGGCCTGTTCCCCAAAAAGGTGTATCGCGAAAAGCTGATACTGATATTTTCCAAGAATCTTGAAAGCCTAATTGAATTTCTCTAGGAAAGCTTTGCGCTTGAGTGTAGATTGGGTTTTTCGCACTGCCCATTGGGGGTATGAAAGATAAAACTGTAATTAAAGCAGTAATCACCAAAGGAGTAACTATACCGATCAAGCTTAAGGGTTTGAAAGAACTTAAGCTTCTTGTATTGTTTGCAAAAAGTGTTAAAGCTACTCCTGCTAAGGCTGTAGTCCAGGTAGCCCATGTGCCTGTTAGGGCAATAGTAACACCAGAGAGTGTTAAAAATAAGCTATTTAAAATAGTAAGTAAAGGTTTTTTGGAGTTTAAAATCTCTGTAACCATAAAAGGTATTAAAAGCGCCAAAATAGCTGTGGTAGAAAATGACGACCCAGTGGTAGTAAAGTTGGTTCCGGTAGTCCAAGGAGCAGGCAGTATCTTTATTCCTGCATACGATACTAGGGTAATAGCAGCCAGGATTTGAGAAGCTGGAATAAGTATATTAAATACCCATTTTATTTTTTTAAATCCTTTTAAATTATTAACTAGTAGAAAATAGAACAAGATATACACTGTTAAGCTGATTAAACTGCCGTGTATCTTTAGCTGATTGCCTAAAAGAGAAATATAAGGAGATGACGATAGGATTGTAGATACGATACCAACTGCTAAAAGTAGTAGTAAAGGGATATCTAGCGGAGTTTTAATAAACACTACTTTACTAGTAAGGGTAAACTTTAAAGTCAAAAGTACCAATAAAATGCCTGTTACAACAAGCAGTACTAAAAATTTAGGAGTATCATAAGTCTCGCTAAGCAAATTAGTAAAAAGAAAAAGAACAGAAAGTATTACAACTATCAAACCTATTTTAAAGATTAAAGCAAAATAGGTATTAATCAGCTTTTTTAGATCTATTATTAATGAATTATCCATATATCTTTAGAGTAGGAAATTCTGTCTCAAATTGCAACTAGCATTAATTATATACAAAAGCAAACTTTGTAGATCAATTTAATACAATTTTGGGAGAAGCATAAGTGTATATACTAATGTTGTTCTCCATAGTTAAAATAATGGCTAAAGGGAATTTAAAAGTTAAAGGTTTCTGTTGCGGAGAGCGGATGATGATAGGTTCATTTTCTACAATTGTAATAAAATTAGCATGTGCAGGGAGAATGTCAAAATTACCTCGAGAGTTTTTAGAGCTTACTGAGTAAGCTCTGGTGTCTAAGATTAATTCTTGAGGGGAGATAATGCGGACGCGGAGATTTGATGCTGTCATGTTATTATCCCTCCTTCGGTTAAGCCACCAATGTATTTGAATTTATCTGCTGGGATGTTATCTAACCTTCCAGAAAGTATCATTTCGATATCTTTTACAGTAGTTTCTCGAGGAACATATACTCCTTTTCTGCCAGTTTGTTTTTCCGTCATAAAAAACGGTTGAGTTAGATAATTTATGATTTTTTTAGTCCTACTATAAAGTAAACGATTTTCCGGAGATAGTTCTTCTTCTCCGACAATTGCCACGATATGTGAGAGTTTATTATAGCCTTCTAACAGTTTTTGAAATTCCGTTAAAGCTTTAAAATGAGTCTCGCCCAAAAAAGATTTGGAAGCAGTAGAAGAGGAAGACTGAAAAAGATCAATAGGAGGGTAAATGCCTTTTTGGGCAACTGAACGTGATAGCACTATGGCATTATCAAGTAGAGACATAACAGCAATTACTCCTGCATCAGAAATTTCATCAGCCGGCACATAAACATTTTGGAAAGAGGTAATTGATCCATTGGCGGTGGGGATTAATCTATCTTCTAGAGATGATACTTCTGTTTGTAAGGTTGCTTGATATGCTTGTTCAGAGGGGATGGTGCCCAGCAGGGTGGCTACTTCAGCTCCAGCTTGGACAAACCTAAACATATTATCAATAAAAAACAGGACATCTGATTTCATCACATCTCTAAAATATTCAGCTTGAGCAACGGCTGCTAGAGCTACTCTGAAACGGATGGCAGCATTTTCATTCATTTGTCCTAAAACTATAATTGTTTTTGCTAAAACTTGAGATTCTTGTAATCTTTGATGTAGCTCCTGACCTTCTCGAATTCTTTCTCCCACCCCTGCAAATACAGAATATATTGGCTTGGTTGACACATTTGTCTTGGTAGGGATAGTTGGTTTGAGAGTAATATTATGCATGAGTTCTGTTAGCAAAATAGTTTTACCAACTCCTGCGCCTCCGATAAAACCTACTTTCCCACCTTTTTGTATTGGGGTTAAAAAATCTATTGCTTTAATTCCAGTTTCCAAAATTTGATAGGTGCTTTGGACGATATTTAAAGAAGGGGCTTTAGAGTAAATAGAAGCATTTGCACCTTTTGAGTTTAATTTTCCACCATTATCTTTTGGATGACCAAATAAATTGATGGCTCTTCCTAAAACAGATGGTCCTACCGGCACCTTTAAATCAGAGCCTGTTCCTACAACCTGCATACCTCTAAAGAGCTTTTCAGGATTACTTAAGATTTGAACAAAAATAGAAAGTTCTGATTGGGAAAAAACTTCCAGTATAACCGAAGGTTCAGAAGGACAGACCATTATTTCAAAAAGCTCAGGGAAAATATCATCCTCAATTTCAATAGTGGCAATTTGACCATTAACTGAGGTAATTATGCCTCTTGCTTGATTTTGAGCATTCATTCTTTTGCTTTCCTTACCGCTATCATGGTAGCAAAATTTTCCAGAATTGTATTATTGTTTAGGCTTCTTTTGGCGTAAGCTTTGAGGGATTGGTACTCTTTGATGAACTTATTTGCCTCTGTTTCTGCTTGATCCATGGTGATAAAACGGGAGGCTGTTCTAGAGAGTTCGGATTCTAGAAAAGTTTGTTCAAGCAGTAAAGTTAGTATTTGGTGGTCAAAAAATTGCAATATTTTGACAAGTTCAGGCTCAAAGATAAAACGCGTAGTGTTTTCTCCTATATTTACGTTAAAAGAGCTGGTATAGAAATCTCTCATATATAGGGAAACTGCAGTTATATCTGTAAAAGTGGCCATTTGGGTCAGCAAGCTTTTCATTTTAGTATGAAATACCAATACTTGATTATACTCAGAAGAGAGTTTTACTAAATCAATCAGTTCTTGGGAGGTAGGCATATCTTCCTTTAAAACAGCCTCTTTGTAATCAGGTAGTAATTTAGTGGCTTTGAAGAAATTAATTCCTACTTTTCCAAGGATTAACCGATCTACATCCTGCAGTTGTCTGGTTGATCCGATAAAATAGTTGAGCAAAGATGAGTTGATATTACCGTAAAATCTAGAATTTGAGGTAAGTAGGATATAAAGTCTTTTTTTAGGTTTACTGATGGCTATCTTCTTTTTAATAGCCAAAGTTTTAACTAAACCATAAACTTTAATAAGCTCATTAAAAAATACTCTATTTCTTTCTACTTCAATTCTTAATCTTTTAACTTTCAAGCTGGCAATTTCAGAATAGGCCTGGGCAATTTCTTTAAGAGATTGTCCTTCTTCTAAGATTGCTTCAATTTGTTTAATAGTCATGAGTTTAAGGTGGGCATATTTTGTTTAGTATTGGCTCGATTCCATTTAGCAGTTTGATTAATTCCTCATCAGTTTTTAATTGGTTGGTAGCCTTTGTAATTGGTACAAGTTGAGGATCCTTTAAGAAAGCCTCGATAATAGTTGTTTTATATTTTTCAATAAAATCTTTACTCTTGAGCAAAAAAGTTTGTCCGGCGCTTTTATCTTGCACAAATGTGCTAAAGGGGAGGGTAAGTAAAATTGTTTGTATTGGTTTGGCTATGGTGGTTAAGGGTTCTTGTTTTAAAATTTCCATAATTAAATCTTTTCTTTTTAGGGTTAGCTGGGTTTCTGCTGGTAGTTCTGAAGAAAACCTAGAGATAGTTTCCAAATCTGCTGCTTCAGATAAGACTTGCCTTACCTTAGCTGAGAGTAAATTGGTTAGATAGTCTTGAGTTTGTCTGCCTACCCTGGAAACTGAAAGTGAAATATCCACCGCAGGTATCTGCCCTTGAGAATGCAGGCTAGCTTTAAACATCAAATGTCCATCGGTTATAGACATCAGGTTGGTAGGGATAAGAGTAGTAAAATCTGACAAATTAAGTTCAATAACAGGTAGAGCAGTAATAGAACCTCCTCCGAATGTAGGCAGGAAACTACCTGCCCTTTCCAACAAATGAGCATGTTGATAAAAAATATCTCCCGGGTAAGATTCTCTGCCTGGAGCCTTATTACCCAACAGGGCAATTTCTCTATAGATTTTGGCATGAGAACCCAGGTCATCCAAAATTAACAGCACATCTTTGCCTTTGCTTTGAAAATATTCTGCAATAGTCATTGCGGATTTTGGAGTTAAGTAAATTAGCGGTGCTGTTTCAGAAGAGGAGGTAGCAACTACCACAGTATAATCGAGCGCCCCGTTGTTTTTTAATATATCAATTAAGTTTCTTATTACCACAGCAGGTTTGCCAATTAAAGCTATTACACAAATTACCCCAGTATTTTTTTGATTTATGACAGTGTCAATTAAAAAACCTGTTTTACCAGAATGAGCATCCCCTAATATTAACTCTCTTTGCCCTTTGCCTAAGGGAATTAAAGTGTCGATTAAGGTGATGCCTGTTAAAAACTGGTTGGTGATAAACCTTCTAGCTTCTATTCCTGGAGCTTCTCTATCAAGTTCTAAAACCAGTTTTGTTTTAGGGTTAGGAATTAGCTTTTTACCATCAATTGGGATACCAAGTGGGTTGATTGCCCGGCCTAGCAAAAAATCTCCAACACTAATTCCTAGATGGTTGGGTAGCTTTTTAAACTGCTGCTTTGGTTTAATAGTTCCTTCATCAAGCATTAAAACTTCAATTTTATCTTTCTCGAGGGTATTAACCCAGCCTCTTAAATTATTGTCAGATTCCAACATATCGTTGACTTTGATAGTTGGAAAGCCGTTGAGGTTGACTAGAAAATTTCTACTACTAACAACATAACCTACTTCGTTTTGATCCATAATTTCATCTTAAAAACCTTTTGAATTCCTGCAGCATTTCGGTCTTTTTTGCATCTAGTCTGGCTTTGAGGGAATAATCTTTGTAGACTCCTTTCCAGACTAAGGCTGCGCCTGCAATCAGACTAGGATCGAACTTGATATCTAAAGGTATGGTAGCCTCAAAGTGATGTCTAACGTAAGTGCCTATTTGAGCTAATGTTGACTCGTCTGGTTCAAAAGTCAAATGTATGGTGAGCGTTTGTAGTTTGCTAATTTCTTGCTCAAATTCAGTAAAAATTTGATAGATATTGTCCTTGCTGAATTTTTGATAAAAGTTATCAGGTAAAGATTTCAGCCAGCTTAGTTCATCAGGGGAGAAGGAGATTTCTTCCTTGCTGCCAAAAAAAGCCTTCAAGAGAGACGTTTTGAGAATTCTTAGCCTATGTTTAAGTTGGGATAAGGAATAAGTATCTTTCAAAATAATGGTGAGTATCTCGTTCATAAAATCTTAAACAATAAATTTTTCTACCTTAGCTTTTTCTAAGGCTTCGTAAACAAGATCAAGCTGATCTTTTAAGGAAAGTTTTTTTGCTAAAACTATACTTAAGGTTTGTTCCATCATGGCAATAATATTCTCATCAATTAATTTAAGCTGCTCATTTTTATATATTTCAATCAGCGCTCTTGTGCTTTTAAGCTCCAGTTCAATAGAGGAGGTGGTTTTTTGTTCTGTTTGCACCAAAAAATCAGCCAGTCTTTGTTCAAATCTGTCAAATAGTTGATTAATTCTTTGTTCCCCTGCGTGTTTACTGGCTTCCTCAAACTCTGCGCTTCTTGTTTGTAAATCCTTCATAAACTCAAGCAGCTGGTTTTGGGCATTTACAATAACTTGTTTAGAAGAACCTACAGCTTCAGAGAGCTCTTTTGAAAAAGACTGCTCAAATTTAGCTGTTTCTACTTTGCTTCCTGCTACAACTTTTATTCCTTCAAGCTCTGCTTGTCCTAAGATGGCATTTGATTTTTTGGTAGAATCGTGCAAGATACTCCAGCTTTGTTCCTTGATTTTTTCCAAGACTTTTTCATTGTTGGTTTCCAACTTGTTTCTGAGGTTATATTCACGAAGGTACAAAATAGCGGTAATGATAAGTCCTAGTATTAATAATAAGGTAGTTGGGTCAAAAGGTAGATTGGGCATATTAAGGTCATTTTACACCGAATTGCAAATAATTGACAAGGAGAACAAAAAAGGGTACAAAAAAAGAAACAGCCGTCTACCCTGTTCCTTTTTTTGCAACTTTACCATACCGCAAATTAACTACGTTGTCAATGTCTCATTCTATAGCAAAACAGATCAAGATAATTACCGCACGAGCACAGGTTAGGGTATAGGGACTAGGACTTAGGGTATAGAATAAGTCAGAATATACATAAACTATATCATTTCAAACTGAATATAGTTTAATTTAGCTTGTGAAAACATCCTATGAAAAAGATTTGTACGATGGAAAACTGATAGACCAGATCCGCGTAAATTAGCTTTTCATCCGCTTAAAGCAAAATATGGTAGAATCTTAGTATGCACAAGTATATACCAGGTCAGATAGAATCTAAGTGGCAAAAAAAATGGTCTGAAGAGAAATTATTTAGCCCTGATCTAGATAAGGCGGAAAAACCCTACTATAGCTTAATGATGTTTCCTTACCCCTCAGCAGAGGGGCTGCATGTTGGGAATATGTATGCTTTTACTGGTTCAGATATTTATTCTCGGTTTAAAAGGATGCAGGGTTTGGATGTATTTGAGCCAATTGGTTTGGATGGCTTTGGGATTCATAGTGAAAACTATGCTTTAAAGGTAAATGAGCACCCTATGGAGCTGTCTAAAAAAACAGAAAAAAGATTTTATGAGCAGTTACATCTAATTGGTAATAGTTTTGACTGGACTAGGACAGTAGAAACATATAAATCAAACTATTACAAATGGACTCAATGGTTATTTTTACAGATGTACAAAAAAGGCTTGGCTTACAGAAAAAAAGCTTCAGTCAACTGGTGTCCTAAGGATAAAACTGTGCTGGCAGACGAGCAGGTGGTAGGAGGTGTTTGCGAGAGGTGCGGTAGCGTAGTGGAAAAAAGACTGCTTGAGCAGTGGTTTTTTAGAATTACTGATTATGCAGAAAGACTGCTTAATAACTTAAAAGAATTAGATTGGTCAGAAAAGGTTAAGATAGCTCAACAACAGTGGATTGGTAGAAGTGAAGGGTTGATTGAGCAGTGGAAGGTAGAAGGTATGGATTTGACCCTAGAATCATTTACTACCTGGCCACATACTACTTGGGGAGCAACATTTATGGTTATCGCTCCAGAACATCCAGTGATAGCAGAGTTAGTTGCCGGTACTAAATATGAAAAAGGAGCTAAAGAATTTATAGAAGAAGTCAAGCAAGATAAAATCAAGGATCCAAATAGTGCTGAAAAAAAGAAAAAAGGTTATTTTGTAGGCAGATATGTAATAAATCCTCTGTCTGGTCATCAGATGCCTCTCTATATTGCTAATTTTGCCATTATGGAATACGGTACTGGCATAGTTAAATGTACGCCTACCCATGATCAGAGAGACTTTGAGTTTGCTAAAAAGTATGATTTGCCATTTATTTTAGTGGTAAGGCCTACAGATAAAGATTTAAAAGTGGAGGAGATGGAGGAGGCTTACACTGGGGGAGGAGTAATGACAGAAAATACTGGCCATTTTGAAGGTATGGATGATATTACTGCTAGGAAAGCTGTGGCTGAATATAGCATTAAACAAGGTCATGCCAGAAAAGCAACTAATTATCATTTAAGGGATTGGTTAATCTCAAGGCAAAGATACTGGGGACCCCCAATTCCTATGATTTACTGTGATAAATGTGGAGTAGTGCCAGTGCCTGAAGAGGGTTTGCCAGTGGAGCTGCCGTTTGTGGAGGATTTTAGGCCTTCTGGAAAAGGCGAGTCTCCCTTGGCTTCTGTTCCAGATTTCTATAATGTCAAATGCCCAAACTGTGGTGGTAAGGGAAGAAGAGAAACAGATGTTTCTGATACTTTCTTGGATTCTGCCTGGTACTTTTTAAGATATCCATCAACAGAATATCAAGATGAAGCGTTTGCTGCTAACAGAATCAAGAAATGGTTGCCAGTTAATATGTATATTGGAGGAGCAGAGCATTCTGTTTTGCACCTTTTGTATTCTAGATTTGTCACCATGGTTTTATACGATCTGAAATTAATAAATTTTGAAGAGCCTTTTACCACCTTTAGGGCTCATGGCTTAGTTATCAAAGATGGAGCCAAGATGAGCAAATCCAAAGGTAATATTGTTAATCCTGATAAATATATAAAGGAATACGGGGCTGACACATTAAGAACCTATTTGATGTTTTTAGGTCCTTATTCAGATGGAGGAGATTTTAGGGATAGTGGCATGGGTGGTATTTATAGATTTTTACAAAGAGTTTGGGGACTGCAGGAGAAAATAGAGTCAAGAGTCAAGAGTCAAGAGTCAAGTGACTTGAGGATGATGCACAAAACGATTAAAAAAGTCACAGAAGATATTGAGCAGTTAAAATACAATACTGCTATTGCTGGTCTGATGGAATGGTTGAATCATTTATCTAGAAAACAAGCAGTTTCAGCAGAGGAATATAAAACCTTTTTGTTGCTGCTGGCTCCATTTGCCCCTCATATTACAGAAGAGTTGTGGCAATTAGTTAATAGTTCAGAGTATGAACTACGAACTAATAACTGGAGTATTCATAAGCAGTTATGGCCAAAATATGCCAGTGAATATTTGGAAGAAGAGCAAGTTTCTATAGCTGTTCAAATTAATGGTAAGGTGAGGGATATTTTGGTGATACAAAAAGATACTGTTAGTAACAAAGAAGTAGTAGAAAAAATGGCCAAAGAGAGCAAAAAGATTGAAAAATTCTTAGCAGGAAAATCCGTGGAAAAAGTTGTGTATATACCTGGTAAGATAATTAGCTTGGTAGTTAGCAATTAAAATTATAAATTGCTAGTGTTTATCAGTAGCTAGTTTAGCTTGATGTAACAGGATTTTTGACATTTTGCCTTTGAAACTCTAAAATGATGCTTATGCCCACCAGATCACCAGTCCGCGATAATGCCTGGCTGCTTTTTCGTTTAGATTACCTATGGAATAAATATTTTCCAGATGTAGCTCAAAACAACAAAGTCTTTATCAAGTTTGGTAGGTTTGCCAAATATAGATTAGGCTCCATTAGGCTCAACAGAAGCACAAAATCAAGTTATATTACTATCACTTCAATGTTTAAAGATCAAAATATTCCCTCGGAAGTAGTTGATCATACTATTGGTCATGAGTTGGTACATTTCACTCATGGTTTTTCATCCACCCAACCAAGGTTGCACCGTTATCCTCATGCTGGCGGGGTAGTTAAAAGAGAAATGGTTGAGCGGGGAATGGGTTATTTGCATGGTGCTTATAAAACCTGGGTGAAAGAATACAGAAAGAAGTTGTTAGATGATAGATGGTAGAGTATGGATAGCTTAAGCTGGAGAGAGAAGCTGGAACAATATAAAATCCCCATAGCCTTAAGTATGTTAGGGTTAGTGCTGATTATTGGTGGAGTATTTAGCTCAGGGTTGAGTAATCAAAAACCAAATCCGCCAGCCGGCGGATTTCCCAAAGAAAGTTTAGTTGAAGGTCAAAAATTAATTTCTGTTGATGTGTCCGGAGCTGTTGGTAAGCCAGGTGTTTACCAGCTTAAAGAGGGGTCAAGGATTGAGGATGCTATTTTATCTGCAGGAGGATTTTCTCCAGACTCCAATAAAGAATATATATCAAAGTATTTCAATATGGCTCAAAAATTATCAGATGGCAGTAAGGTTTATGTGCCGTTTGAGGGAGAACAAACAGGTGGGTCTGGTAGTAGTGGGGTGGTTGCTGGAACTCAAACAAGTTCTAAAGTTAATATTAATACAGCTTCTCAAGCAGAGTTGGAAGCATTGCCAGGTATAGGGCCTGTTACAGCTTCCAAAATTCTCTCAGACAGGCCTTATCAGGCAGTAGAGGATTTATTAAGTAAAAAAGTTCTCAGCAAGCCTGTTTTTGAGAAGATTAAAGAGCAATTGGTGGTATATTAGTAAATGTAGCTCGTTCGTTTTATTTTTTGACTGACTCAAACTCGCCACTGATTATGGTTGCATTACTGCGCTGGGACAAGTTACCTTATATTCTAGCTCTTATTTTATATCTGCTTATTTTCTACATTAGATATCAACAGGGAGGATGGGAGGTTAAAATAGATGTTTTCCAGCAGGAAAGACAATTTTTAGATCAAAAGATTAGTCAGCTTTTGCCTTCTCCACAAGCAGAATTGCTTTCAGGCATATTGCTGGGGCAAAATAAAAGCCTTCCAGGTTCCCTTAAACTTTCTTTAAGAGATACTTCCACCCTTCATATAGTAGTGGCTTCTGGCCAAAATTTAAGTATGGTGGGAGGGGTATTTTTGAGTCTGGCAGGTTTAATAAAGAGAAGAAATGCTATTATTTTGAGTCTGTTAGCAATCAGCTTTTATACAGTGCTAACTGGTATGCAGATACCAATTGTAAGAGCTGCCATCATGTTTTCTCTGGCTGCGTTAGCACAGCTAACCGGCAGAACCAAAGATGGAGTATGGGTTTTAGCAGTAACTTTAGGATTGATGCTGCTTGTTAATCCTTCCTGGATTACCAGCATATCTTTTCAGTTGTCAGCTCTGGCCACCTTTGGGGTAATAGTAGTGGCACCGCTTTTCTTAAGGTGGCTTGATAAATTACCTATTATTGGCCAGGATTTGGCAGTTTCTTTGGCAGCTCAAGTAATGGTTGTGCCAATTATTGCCCAAAATTTTCATCAATTTTCTTTAGTGGGGATAATTGCTAATCTTTTTATTCTTTGGACGATACCTTTTATTATGATTGGAGGGGTTATTATGTTAGGATTTAGTGTTGTCTTAAATTTTATTGGGGGGTTGGTAGGAGTAGGGGTAAATATTTTGCTGACTTACTTTATTTATATAGTCCAATTTTTTGCCTCTTTGCCTTTTGCCTGGGAATATATAGGAGAGCAACTCTGGTTGGTTTGGGCGGGGTATTATTTGATAGTGGGAGGAATACTAATGACTATTAATAAGCCAAAACTCAAATGACTTTTAGCTTTTGAATTATGCTATGATTAGTTTATGATTAAGCAACAAATTTTAGAAGACTTAAAGAACGTAATTAGAGATTTGGGATTTACAGATAGTGATATAGTTGTATCTATTTCCAAAAATCCTGTTTTTGGAGATTACAGTACAAATGTGGCTTTGCAGCTTGCTAAACTCGAGGGGTCAAAAGGCAAGCAATCGCCAACAGAAATTGCTAATGAAATTTTACAAAATTTGGGAAAACCTGAGTATTTAGAACATGCAGAAATAGCAGGAGGAGGGTTTATTAATTTTTTTATAAAAGCAGAAAGTTTAACAAAAAACTTAAAAGAAATTTTAGACAATAAGGAAGCCTTTGGGAAATCAGAAGTTGGTCAAGGTAAAACAGCCAGAGTAGAGTTTATTTCTGCTAATCCAACAGGCCCTTTACATATTGGTAATGCCAGAGGGGGACCATTAGGAGATGTGGCTGCCAATGTTTTGGAAAACTCAGGCTATAAAGTATTAAGAGAATATCTTGATAACAATGTAGGAGAGCAGATTAAAGCTTTAGGAGCTACAATTAAAGCAGCATATCATGGTAATTTAGCCTCAAAAAATCAATATCAGGGTGAATATATAAATGATTTAGTAAAAGAATTGGAGGATATAGAAAATAAATCTGATAGCGAGGTAGGTCAGGCAGCGGTAGCTTTAATGTACGAGGATATTATGGCTGATTCTCATGCTATGGGAATAAAGTTTGATTTAGTTGTTCACGAATCACAGCTAAGAGAAGGCGCAGCTGAGGTTGTAGATGAGTTGAAGAAAGAAGGGGTAGTTAAAGAAAAAGATGGAGCTTTGTGGCTGGCGCCCAATGATGAGTTTTTAAAAGACAGGGAAACTGTGATCCAGAAATCTGATGGAAATTATACTTATTTTACCTCCGATATTGTATACCACAAGCAAAAGTTTGCCTCAGGCGCAGACTTGATAATAAATATCTGGGGCAGTAATCATCATGGTCATATACCTAGAATTCAGGCTGCTATCCAGGCTTTAGGTTTTGACCCTCAGAAGCTAAAAGTAGTTTTATATCAGTATGTCAGGGTTAAAAAGGGTGATGAAGTGGTCAAAATGAGCAAAAGGGCTGGAAATTTTATTACAGCAAGAGAAGTTTTAGATGAGGTAGGGGTAGATGCTTTTAGGTTTTATCTGCTAAGGTTTTCTCCTCAAACCCATATGGACTTTGATGTCGAGCTTCTAAAGCAGCAATCAAACAAAAATCCTGTGTATTATGTTCAATATGCTCATGCCAGAATGACTAACATTCTTCTTAAAAGCAAAAACTTGAATCTAGAAGGGGTTGACTATACTAGGTTAGTTCATCCAAGCGAGCTGGATTTGATAAAATATCTAATTAGCTTTCCTGATTTAACTCAAGAAATCATGGTTAATTTGCAAGTGCATCAATTGACAGAATATGCAATCGGTTTGGCAGATTTATTTCATAAGTTTTATGAAAACTGTCCTGTTTTGCAGGCAGAAAATGAACAGTTAATACAAGCAAGGCTGGTTTTAGTTTATGCATCCAAAATAACTTTGGCAAATACCCTAAAGCTTTTAGGAGTTTCAGCTCCTGAGAGGATGTAATGTTTAAAAAACATAATCAAGGAAGAAGATCGCCTAATATATTGTTTGTTATATTAAGATTGGTTTTGAGTATGGTGATGTTAACCATTTTGTTGGTGGGAGTTTATTCTGCCTACAAATCTTTTACTGGTGTTGACCCTTTAAAACTTGACCCACAGGCTGTTGTCTCAGAATTGTTGGCAGGCAGAATTCCACCGCAGCTGCTGGGATTTTTTTCTTCAAACAAACCCACCTCTGGCTTGGCAGATCAAATCAACCAAAAGATTTTGGGTGAGCAAAATAGCAGGCAGATCCCTTCAGAAAATACTAAAATACCAGAGCCTGTTACAGCAAACCTATCTTTTAAATTTTTGCTGATTGCTGATTCTCATAGTGATAACCTTAATCTGCAAAAAGCTTTAGAACAGGTTAAATCCCAATTTCCAGATATTGAATTTATCATAGGTTTGGGAGACTATACCACTGTAGGAACTAAAGCTGAGTTGGAAAAGGCCAAAAAGGTTCTTGATGATGCAGGAATTAGATACTTTTTAATACCAGGAGATCATGATTTGTGGGATTGTAGAAATAGAGAGCTTGTTCCAACAGAATGTTTTAAAGAAGTGTTTGGTCCCAGTTATCAATCTTTTGTTTTTGAAGGTTTTAAGTTTTTATTGCTGGACAATAGTGATAATTATATAGGATTTGATAACAGTCAAAGAAAATGGATCAGCGAGGAAATTGAAAAAACAAAAAATGAAGGAACAAAGGGCATCTTTGTATTTGTTCATATACCACTTTATCATCCTTCCTCAGATCATGTAATGGGCAGGGTGGAGAAGAGTTTAAAATCTCAGGCAAAGGAATTAATGTTTGAGCTAAAAGAAGCAGGTGTTAAAAAGGTATTAGCTGGGGATATTCACTTCTTCTCTGAATATAAAGAGCCTGTAACTGGTTTATCAATGGGCACAGCAGGAGCTATAACAATTGAAAGAAATCCACAAGCCCCTAGATTTGCAGTAGCTTCGGTATTTGAGGATGGCTCAATAAAATTAGAGGATATAGAGATCAAATAATCTTACCCTTTAAACTTTTATTTTTTTCGTATATAATATTTCGATCATGTTACAGAAGACTTTGATACTTATAAAACCTGATGGAGTAGAGAGGGGTTTGACCGAGGAAATTATAAAAAGATATGAGGCTGCAGGACTTAAAGTAGTCAAAAGAAAAGAGATGATGGCGCCTTTGGAGATAGTAGAAAAACATTATCCAATGGACCCAGATTACTTAAGACTTATTGGAGAAAAAACCATTGCTGCAGGGCAGCAAGTTACCTCTGCAGAAGATCAAGGCAGAAAAGTAGTTACCTGGCTTAGGAAGTTTATCACCTCTGGTCCAATTGCAGCTTTATTATTAGAAGGGGAAGATGCAGTTGTTGTGGCTAGAAAAACCACTGGTTTTACAGACCCAGCAACAGCTGAAAAGGGTACTATCAGGGGAGATTTAGGGACAGATAATATTTTAAAAGCTAACTTGGAGGAAAGACCAGTATATAATTTAATTCATGCTTCAGGTTCCCCTGAAGAGGCTCAAAAAGAAATTGAGCTGTGGTTTGGCTCATAAGCTAACCCTGTTATTTATGTTGGGCAACAGTGCCTCTGGCAGTTGGGACAAAACTTCCAGCATAGGCGAAATATCCACCAGCGACTTTGTGAGTTTGCCGATCTCGTTGAGTAGTTATAAAATACCACTCTATTTGGGGCAAGCCAGTACTGTTAAAGGGGTTTTTACCCAGCACTTTAATGGCCCCTCCTGGGATATTATAGTCAGTATCTGCGAGTAGTTTATTTCCATTGGCCATAGTAATTTGTTTATCAGCAGTAAATGGTTCTGGTACCAGCCAGGCTCCTTGAGAGCCGGTCTTTAGTTGGTACACCCTTTTTCGTTGAAGTTCTAGACTTTTAGGGTTTCGTCTTATTTCATCTTCCAGTTTATTGAATTCTTCTATTGCTTGCCTTTGAGTTGCTGTAGCGCTGGCAGGGTTTTGCTCTAATGTTTTAAGACTAGCTTGAGTTGCTCCTGTTCCAATCTCTACTAGTTTTATAATTCCACCAGCCTTGCCTATTGCAAGTTGGGCCCCAAGTACTAGTACGGTTTCTAAAAAACGCCTGCGCGGAAGCTTATTTCTTCTTAAACTTGTATTACCTCCCACTAGTTTTTCTCCACCAGCTTCTGCCATATTTTTAGTTTAGTTAATCTGGTTTATTTTGACAAGATACAAGCTAAGTCGGGAGACTGAAACTTCCCTTGAACTGCTTAATTATATTACAAAGAATATAGAAATAGTTGATTTGTTTAATTCAGAAGTCCAAAGCTATTTTAAGGGAAAAAGGCAGTTTCCAGCTCAGAGTTACCCAGTTATGCTATAGTTTAGGCAATGAAAACTTATGCTTTTATAGATGCTTCTAATATTATTTATGGTGCCAGAGCTGAAGGTTGGTTTATAGATCAAGAGAAACTAATTCAATATCTAAAAAATAAATTTTCGATTTCTAAAGTCTTCTTTTATTATGGTAGAGACTCAAAGAGTGAAAAGAAAGAGAAATTCTTAAAAAAATTAGAGCAATTTGGATATATTTTAAGAGTAAAGGAAATCAAAAGATATGGAGCAAGAACTAAAGCAAACTGTGATGTAGATTTGACTATGGACATGCTTCTTAAAATAAAAGAATATAAAAGAGCGATTGTGTTAACTGGTGATGGGGATTTTGCTCCACTACTTACTTATTTAATTTCTAAAAAGAAAAAGATCATTATAATTTCTTCTCCAAAAAGAACTGCCAGAGAAATCAAGAAAATCGCAGGAGATGAGCATATTGATTTTGGAAGTTTGAAATATTTAATTGAGTACAAAAAAAGAGGGAGACCCTAAATTAGAATCTTCCCTCAGTGTTATGTAGATATACTAACACAACCCCACTTTTTATGCAAATTTTTGGGTGATATAATGGTAAGCGTATGGATGACAAAATTCAGAAAGATAATTTAACAGATTTAGCCTCAAGTTTAGCTTCTCAAGGTGATAACTCTCAACCTCAACAGTCAGACAATAGCCAGTCAACAGATACCAACAATAGTCAACAATCCCAGCAGGATCAACAACCTGCACAAAATTTGGCAGATAATCAGGTGGTAGGCTCAAATGGTGAAGTTATTGATTTATTAGATAAACAAATAATAAAGGATCTGCATTTTGTTAGTTTCACCTTTCAAAATAATACAGCTGGGAAAATGCTTTTAGGAATAGCCTTCGTTTTAAGTAAACAATACTCAGACCAATTAAGTGACAATGTTAAACGAGGTATTAGAAGGAGTATTGAAGAAGGAAAATACCTAAGCAGAACAAAATATGGCTATTACAAAGATATTAATAAGTTCCTAAGACCAGACGGTGATAATTTTACTCTTCTAAAAACGGGTTGGAAGATGAGGTTAGATGGAATAACCCAAGAAGTAGTTATGAAGTACCTCAATGACAATGGTTTCACCAGAGCAGTGGATTCAACAGGAGATAAGCATGAAGTCTACAAATGGGGCAGAAGTAGAATTTCGGAGATGTTTAAGGATCCATTTTATACAGGAGTACTCAAATACGGTGAGCAATTTGTTGACTTAACTGAGATTTACGACTTTGTGCCAATGGTCACAGTAGACGAATTCTTAAAGATAAATAAATTCTCCAATATGGAAAGAGCATTCAAGAATCGGCTCAGAGCCAATGCAGAAGGCACTATACAGGCTGATTTACTGAGGGGAGCAGTGATTTGTGGGGATTGTGAAGAGAACATGATAGCAGGTATAACCCCGAAGCAAAATAAAAAAGGTTTGACTAATTACTTTTACTACAGATGTGATAATCCTGACTGTAAATTATATGGCAAGTCAATTAGAGCCCATGTAATAGTTGATTTTGTTTGTGAGTTCCTAAAGGATAATAAGTTCACCTCTAAAGCAGTTTACAGCCACTATGTGGATGAAATGAGGAATGTAATTAGAGATAAGGAGTTAGAGCTTGAGAGCAGAAGAAGGTCCTTACAACAAATAAGGCGGAATTTAGACAACAAGATTGAGAAGACAAAGGATTTATTAAGAAGTGAGACTGATAGCTACATAAAAGGAGTGTTTAGTGCTGATCTAAAGGGTTTAGATAAGAAACTAAAGGAAGCTGATGACCAGTTAGAAGCTATTAAGAAGGAGATGGAATTAAATAAGAAGGCTATTTTAAGTTATTCTCAATTCCTTACTAAAATATTCAACTAGAGTATTTGTAGCAATAGCCCAATCAGCAACAAATTTTCCCTTAGGGTAGGGTGCTTCTTTTTGATGAGTGATGTTGTGTTTATGGAGCCAGTTATCAATTATTAATTCCGAGACTGAATTACAAATATGGCCATCTCTAGCAATGCAGATACGTCTTTTATACATACGTTGATTTAGGGAACGATGTGGAGTTAAGCCAGCTGCTATTAAAGCGTTATTCCATGATCCAAAATGTCTTTGGCAAGTTGTATGATATTTGCACTCCCGCCTAGTGGGCGATCTGCCTAATTTTAATGACAACAACCTAATTTGTTTAAGCAATATTTCTTGTGAAAGTTCATGAGCTTTTCCCCAGCATTTCATCGAGCAATAATTGCGATTTAATGAACATCTATTTCCGCAATACTGACAATATTTAAGAGGAATATTAGGTTTCTGTGTATGAAGTGTTTTAGAGGGAGGTTTATTGATCCTGTATTTATTAATTTGTCTACATTTATTGTTGAGAGTTGCAGCACAGGATTGGGAGCAAAAATTACGGAACGATCGTTGACTAAGTCTTCTTTTAAACTTATTTTGACAAGGAAAGTTTTCGCATATTAATTCGACTTGTCTATTCTTTACAGAGGACTGGCATTTAGTATTACCCGAAAATTACCCAAATGTCAAGAGTTATTTTGAAGCTAATATAGACCTATAGTCGGGACGAGGAGAATTGAACTCACTTGCTTCTACTTCCCGAAAGTAGCGTTCTGCCGATGAACTACGTCCCGTGATCGAATTATATCTTCTTTAGTGATAAAATTATACATATGATTGTCCCTGTAGCTCAGTAGATAGAGCAGCCCCGTCCTAAGGGGTTGGTCGGGGGTGCAATTCCCTCCAGGGATACTTAAGCATGACCAAACGTTTTAAAAAAATACTTTTTGTTAGATTTATTGGATATTTAGTATTCTTAACAGGCTTAATTACCTTTATTTTTATGTTGGGGCCAGTTGTTCAGGCAGAAATTGGTTATAGAAAAGATAGATTGTTGGGGGTCCAAAGAATCGTGCCTAATATTGTTATTCCTGAAGAAGGGCAAGCTACTGCAAGTGGGGGGCCAGTGGATTTTGGTAATGTATCTGCTTCAGAAAACAACATTATCCCTGTTTCAACAGAGTATGGGATAGTGATTGAAAAAATCAATGCCAACGCCAAAGTAATAGCTGGTGTTAACCCTGCCAGCGAAAGAGAATATCAAATTGCCCTCCAACAAGGGGTGGCTGAGGCTTTGGGTTCAACCCCTCCAGGGCAGCCAGGCAATTTATACCTTTTTTCTCATTCCACAGATGCTCCTTGGAATATTGTCAGATATAATGCCATATTTTATCTGCTAAGAGAACTGGAGCCAGGCGACAGAGTGATTATCTTTTATAAAAATAAAAGGTATGACTATATTGTCTTTGATAAACAGATAGTAAATCCAAATGATGTTTCCTATTTGACTAACAAGTATGAAGAACCAGTTCTAACTTTGCAAACCTGTGACCCTCCAGGAACATTATTAAACAGGTTGGTTGTGAGAGCAAAGCTGGTAAATAGCTAGTATATATTCTATACTTACTAAATAAATGTCGAAACGGTTTATTATCACTATTATTACTTTGCTAGCAATTGCTGCAACTGCAGCTATTGCTATCTTTTTAGCCAAAGGCTATACTTTTTCTCCTAAAGAAAAAAGAATTGTAGGAACTGGGATTATTACTGTTTCCTCAGTTCCTGATGCTGCCTCGGTTTATATAGATGGGCACCTAACAACAGCCACAGATGCAACAGTTCCATCATTGCCTCCTAAAAGTTATTCAGTAAGGGTTGTTAAAGAAGGTTTTATTCCTTGGGAAAAACAAATAGAAGTTAAAGAAGGTTTAGTTACCCCAGTTAAAGTAACTCTTTTTCCCGCCATTCCTACAATTTATCCTTTGACCTTTACTGGAGTAGAAAATCCAATACTAAGCCCAGATGGAGGCAAGTTAGCTTATATTGTGCCTGGACTTGCTAAAAAAGGGGGAATTTGGGTTTGGACTCAGACCCGTAATCAACCAATTTCTTTTGCCAGGTCAGCCGAACCTCACCAAATTACCCAAAATACCCTGCTGGATTTATCTCAAGCTACCCTCAGATGGTCTGCCGACTCTAAACAAGTTTTGGCCACTGTTGGCAATAATAATTATTTGTTAGAATCTGATAGGTTAAATTCTGATCCCCGTGATATTACCCCAGTTCTTGAGTCAACTTTGACAACCTGGGAGGAAGATAGCCAAAATAAAGAAGCCTCCAGAGTTTTAGCGGTCAAAGATATCAATTTAAGAAAGATTGCCTCGTCTGCAGCTGAGATTCGCTGGTCTCCTGATGAGACTAAATTTATGGCTGTGGCCAAATCAGACATTAAGCCAACAGAAAACATAACAAATCCTGAAAATGACGGTATATTAAAAACCAAAGAGACTGTAAAAGTATATGATTTAGAGGAGAAAAAGGAATATATCCTGCCACAAGCAGAAGGTTATATGTGGCTGCCAAACTCCACCCATATTATTATGGTGGAGAAGGGCACCATCTCTGTGATAGATTTTGACGGCACAAATAAAGCTGTGATATATGCTGGCAGTTTTAAGGATGATTTTGTATTTCCCTGGCTTGATTCCTCAAGACTGGTTATTATTAGCTCTTTTCCCACCCCAACTGCTTCAGAGCCAAATCTTTATGGTATAAACCTCAAATAGCTGATTGCCTTTGACCTATTTAGTATATCTTGTGACTAGGTTTTTGGGTTGGTAAAATGATCCCCAGTTATGTTTAATTTTTCCAAAAGGGTAGGAATAGACCTTGGCACTGCCAATTCTTTAGTCTATTTGGCAGGTACAGGTATTGTTTTAAATGAGCCTACAGTGGTAGCCATTACCACAGATGACCACCGTGTTTTGGCTGTAGGTAATGAAGCCAAAGAAATGTTAGGCAGAACTCCTGGAAATATCACCGCCTCCCGCCCTATGAGGGATGGGGTAATTGCAGATTATGTAATTACTGAAGCAATGATTAGATATTTTTTAGATAAGGTTTGTGGATCAAGCAGGCTTTTTAAGCCAGAGGTGATGGTTTGTGCTCCAGCTGGGGTAACATCTGTGGAAAAAAGAGCTATCTTAGATGCTACTTTATCTGCTGGGGCAAAAACTGCTTTTTTAATCGACGAGCCTTTGGCTGCAGCAATCGGGGCTAAAATCCCCATTGCCAATCCTTCAGGCAATATGATTGTAGATATTGGCGGAGGCACAACTGAGGCTGCAGTGGTTTGTCTTGGTGGGGTAGTAGTGCACTCATCTGTAAGAATTGGTGGCAACAAAATTGATGAGGCGATCCAAAATTATGTCCGCAAAAAACACAATTTAATCATTGGGGAAAGAATGGCTGAGGAGGTCAAAATAAAAATAGGTTCTGCCACTCACCTAAAACCCAATGAAGTGCAAAAAATGGAAGTCAGAGGCAGAGATGCTTTTTCTGGTCTTCCTAAAAGTGTTGAGGTTAACTCAGATGAGGTAACTGAGGCTATCTCTGAGATTGTCAAAAAGATTATTTCTGCAGCAAAAGGAGTTTTGGAACAAGTTCCCCCGGAGCTTGCCTCAGACATCATTGATAAAGGGATTGTTATGAGCGGGGGAACATCACTTTTGAGAAATCTAGACAGGTCCTTAACAGATGCTTTAGGAGTGCCAGTTGCTTTGGCAGAAAACCCCTTGCTTTGTGTGGTGTTAGGGACTGGTTTAGCTTTGGAGAACTTAGATCTATACAAAAGAAGTCTTTCAAAACGTTAGTTTAAAACTTAATTAAAATAAAAGCAGCAGCCAGGGCAACCCCCAAAACAACCACAGTAATAACAATATTGATTACCAGGGAAGAAAAGATAAAATTTTTGGCTAAGGGGTTTCGTCCAATTGCCTCAACAGAGTTGGCCATAGATTTGGAAAAGGTAAAAAAGCTAATGGCAAAAGCTCCCAGCACAATAATTGCTGCTGCAACATACCTGACAAGTTGGGAAAGTTTTTCTGGGTCCTCTGTGCTGGCGAGCAAAATACCGTCAAGTGATTTTAAGAATCTATTGGCTGTAGCTGAGTTAAGGGTAGTGGAAAGATCATAGGATTTGATTTCCAAAGCTACAGGGATTTGCCCAGTAGCCTCATTCATATCAGCCAGAGCAGTTCCCAGCACATACCCAGCTTTATCAGCCCGTTGGCCTTTTCCTGGGGTAGTAGAGACAGCGATAAGACCGCCCTTTTTAATTGGGCCATTGGCATTTGTGACATTAACTTTGGCAATACCAGACCTAGCTACTGGTTGGCCGCCTTCGTCAAGCAGCTCAATTATTATCACTGCATCGTTTTGCACCACACCAAAAATACTGCCAGTATAAGGAGTATTAGCCCTAACTAAGCCCTTATCAGACATGGTTAAAATATCTCCATCAACTGCTTTAGTATCATCTATTTTATAGGTATAAGTTGCACCAGAAGAGATGGCTTGAGCATAAGCAGAAGTTGTTAGCACAAAAAAACCTAGACTGGATAAAAGAAAAATAATTAAGATTTTTTTCATACTTTAACTTAATTGCTAGATTGAGATTTGAAGTTTGCTGCCCAGAGCCTTTGATATTTTATCCAGAAAAGCTACCGAGGGGTTGGCATTGCCGCTTTCCAGTCTTGAGATGGCTGACTGTTTTGTGCCAATTTTTTCAGCCAGCTGTTTTTGACTTAAGCCTTTTTCCAGCCTTTTTTTGATAACCTGTTCAATAATGCTAAACTCCAGCTCAAGAGCATCATACCCCTTTTTTACCTCAGGGTCTTTTAGGGCTTCTGCTAAAACATCTTCAAATGGGATAGGTTGAAATTTATTCATATACTATATATAACATATACGTTATGTGGTTGTCAAGATGGAGATTTTGGCTAATGCAGTTTCAATTTCTTTTTGAGGAGTTTTTTGGGATTATGCGGACTTCTTGTTGTCCACGGATGCGCAACTCGTATAGATTGTGTGAGATTTTCTTTGAATATGGCATGTTTAGCTTATTCCCAAACATCTTGAGAAGATCGATTAATCGAAGGCATTTGTCGAGCGGAGTCTTGTCCAAAGAGTACAAGTTATCTTTTATTTTAGGGTTAAAGAAAATTACATTCATATTTTCATCTTAACACTTTTTCAAAGGAGTTATGGCGAACCGGTGGAAGGGCCAAACCTGACAGCTCCTTCGTTCATGATCCCTTTAACCTGGGCAGCTGTTAGGGCATAGTTATATATTCTGACATAATCAATTTGGCCATTAAAGTAATTTCAGGAATTCTTCTGTAGTGATCCCCGCATCCTTTATGATAGCCAGAGTAATACCTCTGCCTAAGGTTGTGCTTTTATGGACTGGGATTGAAACAGTAATCTGTTTTTCTTGGTGAATGAGGATATGGTGACTGCCTCGAATTCTATTTAAAACAAAACCTTTCTTTTTTAAAATCTTAACGAGCTTTGTTCCATTGATAATTGGAATTTTAGGCATAGACAAAGGAAGCTTTGGGATTGGGAAGCGTTATTTGGATGGATTCTATAGTCTCTATTCCTTCGTCTGAAGGAATATTCCATCCTTGTTCAGAAGTGGCTTCAATCCAACCCGCCACCGCTTCTTTGATATTTTTTCTCACTTCATTTATGGTATTGCCATAAGTATGACATCCTGGAAGAGATGGTACAAAACCATGGTAGCCCTTACCATCTTTTTGAATAATAGTTCTAAAAGTAAACTGTTTCATGATGGTATTATACCATAGAATAGATGGATTCATGGCTTCGTAAACTCAGCCTGCCATCATCCAAGGAGGAACCATATTATGGTGCTCCTGTTGCTGGGCCAAACCTGATAGCTCCATCATTCATGATTTCCTTGATTTGAGTGAGGGTGAGGGCATAGTTATAGACCCTGACATCATCAATTTGACCATTTAGATAATCTGCAGTAGCTGCGCTTTTGTAGCCAAAAGTCATGCTGCTGGTCGTGTTGAAGGATGTGCCTGTTGTAACTACGATATGGTTCCAGGCTGCTCCAGTGATTGTTCCCCCTGAGATACCATTCACATAAATAGTAGGTGAGGAAAAACCAGTAGCAGAAACTGTTCCAGAGGAGGAAGTAATATAATGAGTCCCTCCGTCAAGATCGATAAAGGAGTCTGTATTAGTGGATGGTTTGACCCAAAATGTTATAGATTGTACCCCATTGATAGCTGTACCTATTGTTACTTTGTCATCTGTGCCATCCAAGCTTAGAGAATAATTTCTTTTGCCAGTTACTCCAGAGCCCCAGGCAGTAGAGGAGGTAGTACAAGTTCCAACAGTATCTTCTCCAGAGGCTCCAATAGTAATAGTTCCATTATTTCCTGCTTGCCCTGAGCCTGCCGAAGGGGAAGAATCATAGGCAGTAGTGCCTTGGCACTCATCAAATTTCCAGTGTCCTACAGGCTTGCCCCTGTTATAATCCCAGGCAACTTGTGCAGCAGTTCTGGCATAGTTATAGATGCTGACTTGATCTATTTGGCCATTGAAATATCTGGAAACTCCGCTGTTGTCATAGCCAATATATACTCCGGCTGTTCCATTGGTTACTGTTCCGGAAACAGTACCCGCGTTGCCATCCCGCGCCCCGTTTAAATAAAGAAGGCAGTTGGTTCCGTCGGCAACCGCTGTGACAAAATACCAGGTGTTGGTTGAGAGAGTAGCGCTTCCCGCTGTGCTGCAGACAGATGCCCCGGCAGAGGTCCAAATATTGAAGCTTAGCTTGCTGGCTGATACATAAAATCCATATTCAAAGTTGCTGGATGCCCTTTTGACAACAATCCCGTTGTTATCTCCAAAAGCGCTGCCTTTAATCCAGGCAGAGACAGTCATTTTTTTATCAGTAAAGCTTAAGGTGTCATTATCGCTAGCCAGGACATAATTATTACTGCCATTAAAGTTTCCTGCCTTACCTGCTTTGCCAGGAGCTGAAAGATTAGTTAGAGTTCCATTATAAGTACCGTTATAACCATTACCTGATCTATCTTTAACCTCACCTGAAGTACCGTTATAACCTCCTTCTTCAAAATCCCATCTGCCAACTGGGGCAGCACAGGAGGTAGTGTCTCCTG
Organism: uncultured Gammaproteobacteria bacterium; assembly: GCA_964500725.1. GTDB lineage: Bacteria > Patescibacteriota > Microgenomatia > Daviesbacterales > UBA10151 > UBA10151. The sequence continues at coordinate 360,104 of CAZCNP010000001.1, read as the reverse complement.
GGACACAATATTCCTGATTAGCAGCTTGGGTTTGGTAGCTGGAATTATCTGATAATGAACCAAGAACCACTGACGATGAACGATTGTATTCTGTCTTTACCTCATCAGCAGTTAAGGCATAATTATAAACCTTGAATTCATCTATTGTGCCGGCAAAGTTAGCAGTAGTTGTCCCTCCAATCAATAAATTGTTGGCATCTGATGATATTGCCCCAGATCCTGTTCCAGTGCCTTTATTCACCCCATCTATATAGACAGTTAAAGTTGTTCCATCCCATGTTTCTATAATTTGATGCCAAGTATTGGTGGTGATAGGAGCAGAAACATTTACATTGGCATCTGTTGTAGCTAAGTCTAGATTTGCCTCAACATCCAAATTACTTCCTGATGGATTATCCACCCTAAGATAAGTGCTAGCGCCTTTTTGCAGTATTTGTCCCACGTTATTTTCCCCTGCGCCAGTAGCATTGATCCAGGCAGAGTAAGTGAAATTGGCTAAACTGGTATCCATATCTATGGGATTAGAGTTAGTAATTGTTACTACGTCATCAGTTCCGTCAAAAGATAAGGCCCGGCCGAATTTTCCGGATTGAGACCAGGTGGCACCGCTTGAAGCTCCATCTAAAGTTGATCCCTGGGAACTAGAGTTACAGGTATCATTTGTTCCACCTGAGCAAGTATTATCTGCTCCTTCATCAAATTTCCAGTGCCCGATTGGTGATCCCACCGGGGAGCCCACTGCAGGATGTCCAGCATTCATATCCTGGACTACCTGTTTTTGAGTCCTTTGATAATTGTAGACTTTAACATCATCAAGTTTTCCATTAAAAGAATATGTGTTGTTGCTGCTCATTGCTCCTATATGAATGTTTGATAGGGTAGGGGCAGTAGAGGAACAGGTATTACTGGCTACTTGAACCCCATTAACATAAAAGTAACAGGTGCCTCCTTTAGTAAAGGTAAAGGAAAGGTGAACCCACTGGTTATTTGTAAATGTTGGGGTATAGCTATGAACGAGAGTACTATCGTAATAGGTTTTTAGCTGGGTGCCATTATTATAAATGTTCCATTCATCAACATTCTGGCTCCATAAATACCCATTATCTGTTAGATCATTAAAGTTAGCCCACATAGAAATGGTACCTGTGGGGGTGTCTAAGGTAGTAGTTTGGGGGATATTTACAAAATCACCGTTCCCATCAAAAGACAGCCCTGCTCCAAACTTGCCGGTATTCCAGGTAGAATTGGTGATGGTGCCTGTGTTTCCTCCTCCTGAAGTATCATAAGTAGAAGTCCCTGTTCTTTCTTCAAAGTTCCAATAACCAGATGGTCCAGGAGCCCAGTTATATAATGAAGAGATTTCCGCGGATGATAAAGCACGATTATAGACGCGGATCTCATCCATTTTGCTGGTGTTGGAAAGATAAGAGCTATTTGCCCGCCCAATTTCAAATACAGATGCAGATACAGATGTGGCGGTGGTGATTACTACATGATTCCAGGCACTGGCAGTAATTGTGCCATTAAGGGTTCCGTTGACATAAATGCTGGGGGAGGTTATTCCGGTTCCCGAGACAGTACCGGATGATGAAGTTATGTAAGTTGACCCATTAAGATTAATGTAATTATCTGTAGTGGAAGTGGGATATACCCAGAAAGCTATTGACTGAACACCGGAAATTGTTGAGGCAGTGCTGAAGTACTGGCTTGTTCCATTATATGATGATCCATTCCCAAACTTACCAGCAGCAAAAGTGGTGATATTGTTGTTAGTTAAAGTTGTTGCGTTGCCGGAAGAATCAGCAGCATTTCCAGAACTTTCATCCATTTTCCAGTATCCAACTAACCCATCAGACAGCCATTTTTCAGTACTTGCTCCGAGTACCGCCGAGGAGCCTTGTTTAGTTCCTGCATTAGCCAAACCTGAGGCATAATCCTGCAAGATCTGTGCGGGAGTTCTGGCAAAGTTATAGACTTTAGCATCATCCATAAAACCTCTGACTGACTGTGATCCACCTACAGCTGAACCAATGGTAAAAGCATTGGCAGTGGTTACAGGGTTGGTGATAGTTCCTGATTGAATAAGCCTGCCATTGACATAGAAAGATATTGTGGTGCCAGATTTTACAGCAGTTATGTGATACCAGGTATTATTAGAAGCAATAGGGGCTGAAGTAGTGGTAAAGGTGGTAGAGGCTGCTGCTTGACTGGATCTGTACATTAATTTTCCAGTTCCGCCATCAATTCTAATAGTCATTCCAGAAGCCTGGTAGCTTTCGTTATTAAATAAAGTCCAGTTGGTAGAGCCATCCAAAAAGGTGGCAGCGGTAAGTCTTACCCAGGTTTGGTAAGTAGCATCACCCGAGGTGATATTTAAATTATTGCTTGAGCCAGCAGTTACCCTATCTGTAGCTGAGGTAAGATATAAACATTTTGAAGAGATACATTTATCTTCTGTCTGCCAGGTTGCTCCAGTGATGGTTCCATCATAGTTGCTGGAGGTAGAATCCTGGGCAGTTGATCCTTGCCCATCATCAAATTTCCAGTAACCTATTGGCCCTGGGCCTTGTTCTTCTGTGGCAAAGGAGGTGGTAGGTTTGCTGATACCGTCAACATAGGTGGCAATATTGCCTGGGTTTTGATAAAGCTGGGTGATTTCTGATTGTGAAAGAGCCCGGTTATAAATCCTAAGCTCGTCTTCTGAACCGTTATACCATTGGGAACCGACTATGTATTGGCCGAGATAGATATTTCTGGCAGTAGTATCTCCCATACTGCCGTCTGTTTTAGCAGCACTTCCTTCTTGTACCCCATTGATATAGATATACTTTTTTTGATCTGTTGTGCTATAGACAGCAGTAACCATGGACCAGGAATCAGTGGGGAGTGTAGAGGTGGCGGTGGCATTTGTATCCCAGCCTGTATCGCCGGCGTTTCTAGTTTCAAATGCTGGCGGTTGACCCAGAAGGATGTTCCAGCCACGCCTTGAGATAATATATGATCCTGAGGTGGGTTTAACCCAAATATTGATGGTGATATCAGTAGAGATTTGCAGGGCTGCTGGATTTCCTAAACTGACATAGTCATCTGTCCCATCCAGAGTACAACCTTTATCATATTTGGCAGTGATGGTACAATCCATTCCAGTGGTGTTGGCTCCATAATAGGTGGTGCCTGAGTTAGCATTGACTGAGGCGTCTGTTAAAGTTTTTGCATCTCCGGAAACGTTATCATTCATCTTCCAATACCCCTTCAAGCCGTTAAATAGTCTAAATTTAGTGGAATCAGAAGCAGCTGAGGCTGTGGGATTGCCATAATACATATACAGGGTATAAGTGGTGGTGTTTTTAGGAACTAAATCCAGCATAATCCAGATTTTGGTGGAGGAGGTAGTACAGCCTGAATCTATGTAGTAAGGAAGAAGTTTACCATTAGTGTTGGTAAATCTTAAATCCTGGCAGGAAGATTGAAATCTGCCGGAGGCAGAGGTATCTGCGGTAATTAAAGTTTCCAGGTTGGTAATATCAGAAGAGGAGGAAGTAACAGTCACAGTCACAGCCTTTCTGTATGCCCAGCCTTCATCAAACCAGGCAGCAGAAGCAGACTTAGAATGGAAGTAACCATAGAGAAAAATTCCTCCTCCTGCTACCAGTATGGCAGACAGGATAAACGCTGATTTGAGAACTGATTTACGCAGATAGTAAGAAATCCGTGTTAGGCTGCTTTTCATTTGTGAGAATCTCCCTTCTGACCTGTCCATAGCAATCTTCTGATAACTAACTTAGTAGAACCAAAGTTAACCAATAGTCCTAATTGATAACCAGTAGTTTTTAAATAATGGATTAACTGGGTTTCAAAAGATTTAGGCATAAACTCAACAGCTTTTAACTCAACAATTACTTTATCATCTACAACAAAATCAGGTCTGTAGCTTCCTATCACTTCATCTTTATATTTCACATTTAAACTAACTTCTCTTTTAAAAGGTAGTTTAGTTTCTATTAATTCTTTTTCTAAAGCTTTTTGGTAAACTTGTTCTTTGTGACCAAACCCTAGCTGGTTGTAAACTGTGAATATTGCTCCCCGAATCCTGTAAGTTAAGTCGGCAAATAATAATCCTGAAGAGGATTTAGGCGGATTTAAAGCGGATGTAGACTGATCGGTGTTGATCTGTTTTTTATCCGTGAGAATCATGCTTTTTTTATGATCTGTGTTCATCGTGTGCTTATAATCCACCAGTCAAAATCAATATCTTTACCAACAGTTTGATCAATGCTCACTACAAAGCCTTTGCCTGATAGGGTAGTTTCAACATAAGGGGTTTGACCCAAGCTAGATGATTTCAAAGTGATAAATACCTTTGAAGCTTCAGTGATTTGGTTGGTAAATATGGCTACTTTGGTCTTTCCAGCAAGGATTTTACCAGATCCAATGGTGGCATTAGTAGAAGTGCCCAAAGTAGCTGAGGAGCTAGCCTCTTTAGGCTTGGCATTAATTGTCAATTTAGTGGTTACTATTTCCTCAGCTATAATAGTTTGAGCTGTTAAATTACCTTTATTATCTATAGTTACCAAGCCATTGAAGATATCTACAGCAGTTGCCAGGATAGATTTTTGCAAGTAGAGAGTACCTAAGACATTAATCTCATTACCATTTTCTATTGATAATGTGCCATCAACAGTCAAATCTCCAGCAATAGTAGTATTACCCAAAGAGGTTGTTCCCAAAGATTTGAGTCCGTCTTGGACATTTAAGTTATAGGCAGTTAATTGTCCAGAAACAGTGGCTTCTGATTTAACTTCCAAATCAGTCAAGACAGCAGAAGCCTGGTTAAGTAGGACTTCAGGAGGAGTTAAGTTTAATGTTTCATCTGCTAAGACAGCCGAAGGTGTAGCTGAGGAGGTGGCCTCTGCTACCAATTTTTCTGAGCTGGTTAACAGTTCATCAGCCAAATCTTTAATTTCTGCTGAAGAAGTAGCCTCAGGGGCACTATTTACCTTAGCTTCTAAGTCTTTAATCTTTTCTTCATACTCAGTAATTCTTTCCTCCAGCGAGGCAATCTTGCCGCCTAAATCATAGTAAGTGTCATTCGACATTTGAGACTTATCATTTAAGGTCTCTGCGCTTGTTAATTGGTCATTGTCGAGTGCCAATTGTTGCGTTGTGGCAACTTTTGGATCCAGGGCAATACTAGCAGTTTTTATCTTAGGAATTATCAAATTGCCTTCATCATCCAAAGATAGGGAAGATAAGAAATTGCCTGGATCAGCAAAGGATATATTTACAAAGATAAGTATTTTGCCAACTCCTGTCTCTGAATATGATTCTAATGCTTTTCCTATAACTTGTCCTGGTCTGGTTGCTTTCATAGCAACACCTGGTATAGATGAGGATGTTAAGTAATCTCCCTTTTGTATAGCTCCATTTTCTGTAGAAACTTTGACTGGCACTCTACCAACTAAAGCGATAGGTTGAGAGTCGGTGGTCGAAGACCCTGAGCTAAGTCTAAGGGCTGCTTTGGTAGAAATAATACCTAAGACATTGTTTTGGTAGGAGGAGGTGGTTTTTTCTACTTGTGGGTTATCAGCGCTGCTGTCTTCCGAAATAGCAACCACATCTCCAGCTTCTATTCCTGCCTCAGCTTGATAGTCTTCTGCTATATCAAAAGCTCCTGCCTCAGTTGTGATAGTTCCTGCCAGTTTGGCAGAACCAGAAGCATCTACCTGGAATAGATTTTGTCCCAAGGAGTTTTTGACAGAAAGTACCCCCATAATATTAGTATCTCCAACTACATCCAAAGCAGCAGTTGGATTGGTGGTTCCAATGCCTACATTTCCACCAATTACAGATAAGGCATTAGTTAAGTTGTTAAGGGTGAGATTCTGGCTTTTCAATATTTCTACAGCATAAAGGGCAACCCGATCGTACTTAATACTATCAGGTCTGCCCTGGTTATCATAAAGTACCAAATCTGTAAGACCCAAGCTATCAAAGTCTTCTGCTATATAACCTATATCAGCAGCTCCTGTATCTTTATAATTGAAGGATTTGGGAGCAACCTGTAAAATTTTGGCAAAGTTATTATTTAAATTGGCAACGTTGTTTTTATATCTTAAAGAAGAACTTGTTTTATAAACCTGGCCTTCGCTATCTACTACTAAGGCAGTTCCTGAGGTGGTGCCAAGGTTTCTGATAGTCAAAGGTACACCTGTGGTAGAAGTTCCAATTCCCACATTACCTGAAGAGTTAACCACAAAAGAAGAAGTGCCGGTGGCATTGACCTGGAAAGTAGCTGATGGATTAGAAGTGCCTATTCCTACCCTAGTATTGGCAGTATCCAGGTTTAATAAATCATTGCCTGCTGAATCAGAAAATGTTAAGGCATTGATAGAAGTGGTAGCAGGGAAGTTCCAGGTTTGGGGCTGGATAAAACTGGCTCCTCCTGCAAAATCAAACACTCCCTGACCAGAGTTAAAGGTTTTCAAAGTCAGGTCTGAGGAGTTAAAGGTTTCTCCAGCTTGTAAGTATAGTGGGGCAGCAGATTTAACATATGAGGCAGTAGGATTGGTAAAGTTAATATCATAAGCTATAGCCACATCTCCAGCAGCAGTAAAGTTAGCAGGAAGTGATGTAGTTAATGAGGATTCTGATACAGCAAAGATAGAAGAACCTGAATCTGTAATATTAAGTAAGTTTCCTACATTTCCAGATACTCCAATACCAATTGAAACTAGGTCACCTGTAGCTGTAGTAGAGGTGGTAGGAGACCAATTTAAGTTTAAGAAAGATCCAGTAGAAAATGCAGTAGAAGTAGAGGTTAAATTAATACCTTTTCCAGAAGATAGGGCATTTAATTCTATATTCATAAAGTTACCAGTAGTCAAAGAGGTGGATTGGAGGTCTAGAACTCCCAAGGTATTTACTCCAGCTCCAATAGTAGTGGCAGTATTATTTGTTAGAGAGAAAGAGGCACCAGTGTTGGAGGTATCAGTAACATCAAACTTACCAACAGGTCCAGTTGTGCCAATACCTAAGTTACCCCCTGAGGTAAATACCATAGCAGAAGATCCAGCAGAAGTATTGGGTCCTACTTGGAATAACTGAGAGGGTCCGGTGTTGCCAATCCCAACATTACCATTATCTAAAATCCCTACCAGTCCACCCCCTCCACCAGCTCCAGTAGAGAGGAAATTAACCCCAGTAGTTGTTCCTGCTCCAGTTAAATGAAGTTTAGCCACAGGAGCAGCATTATTAATACCAACATTGCCATTGGTATCTATCAGCATCATGGTTGTTGGTGAAGCAGCAGAGCCATAACCAAAATAAAGTTGTCCGCCAGTCCCCTGAGCAAAGTTCCATCCGTTAGTTAAGGCAGAATATCTTAATCTCAAACCGTCAACATAGTTTCCTCCACCAACAACATCAAGCTTAACAGCTGGTCCAGTGGTACCAATACCAACATTTCCAGCTGCAGTGATTGAGAAAGCATTAGTGTAGTAACTATCGCTTTCTGCTGCAGAGGCTGTACTCTTGGTTTGGATGGTAAATACCCCAAAGTTAGTGCCACCTGAAGCTTGCTCCATTAATCTAAATTTGACTACTTCGTTATTACCAGTTGAAGACCATCTGGAAAGAGAGAATTGAGGATCAGTAGATGAAGTGTCTCCAACTCCACCGCTAACATCTAATTTAGTGATCGGGCTGGTGGTACCAATACCAACATTACCTTCAACTAATAGGCCGTTGGTAGGAGCTGTCGCCAGGTAATAACTTGACCCAATTGCTGTACCACCTTGAACATTGAATAAACTATTACCACCAGAAATATCTCCTCCAACTGTGACTTTTTGAGACCCAGTCATAAGTAAGCCGCGCGTACCGTTCGTATAAAGAGCGATGGAATCGTTGGCGGCATTTCTTATTTCCAGTCGGGTAGGATCTGTGCCCAAAGAGTAATAACCCCCGGAACCAAATTTAATAGTACCAACCACATCCAGTTTCTGTCCTGGTGCAGTTGTCCCTATTCCAACATTGCCATTATCTAAAATACCTACTAGACCTCCACCTCCACCAGCTCCTGTGGAGAGGAAGTTAACTCCAGTGGTAATCCCAGCTCCTGTTAAATGTAATTTAGCCACAGGAGCAGCATTGTTAATACCAACATTGCCAGAACTCCCTTCCATGAAAATTGTTCCGCTTGCACCTGTAGATATTGTTAAGTCAGCATCAGTTGCAGTACTTGAACCCTGCTGTGCTTGAATATAGGCAGCCCTTTGGAAGCCGTTACCATCATTCCCATACCATTCAAGTCTTCCATACATGTTGCTAATAGTGGTGGCAGTGTTGCCTAGACTGTTTTGTTGGCTGGTGCGGAATTGGATTGTGGGAACATGGCCATTGTTTGTACTATATCGATCTATATAGATTGGGTTATCATTTCCTAATTTAACAATGTCCAAAAGCCCTGCTGGATTAGAAGTCCCAATTCCTACATTACCAGAGGAATCAACAGAGATTCCTTTAATGGTACCAGTTGTAGTAGGAGTTCCAGTAGTTAGGGCAATATTGTTAGAAGATGGTGACCAGAGGCCTGCTCCAGTGGAACTGGTGAAGGAATACGAAGGAGCTGCAGCTGATCCATCTCCTGCTAGGAATTGTCCTGTCTGAGAAAAGACTCCATTATTGGTAATACCATTGTTAAAGATAGTTGGATTACTGAAGGTAGCAGTACCACCTATACCTATATTTCCTGAGATTCTAGCAGTTCCATTTACTGTTAGGTTATATCCACCTGTGGCAGATGTCCCTACTCCCAAATTACCAGTGGTATTAACATTGCCTATAACTGATAAGTTGTTAGTAGGGGCAGTAGTCCCTATCCCAACATTACCTGTACTTCCTACAAAGAAAGCAGCAGGGGCAGAAACTGGTGCTACTTGGAAGGCTCCTGTTAATGCAGTAAATGGAGCAGAAGTACCAATACCAACGTTACCGTTTAGATCTATCCTCATTCTTTCCTTCAAGGATCCAGTATTTTTGGTGTAGAAAGATAAAGCTCCAGAGGCAGCTCCCGAGGTAATATCAGTAGAAAGACCCATGATTTGAGCAAAAGTAGTTTTACCATCTGTGGTAGCATTTAAATCAAAGTTTAAAGGCATGGTATTGGAGGTAGAAGCTGTGGCATTATTCCAAAGATAGACATTAATATCACTGCCAGTTGTGGCTGGTTTTAGATTAAGGCCTCCGTTAAAATTGGAGAAAACAGAAGCAGAATGGGCTGTCCCAGAATTTCTTCCTGCGAGAGTAAGAGTTGCATTAGAGCTGCCTGCTCCAGCATCTATAGTAATACCACTGGTTGAACCAATAGTCCCTACAACTTGAAGATTATAAGAGGTAGCAGTAGTAGTGCCTATACCAACATTACCCTGAATCCCTAATCCATTTTGTGGAGCAGCTCCACCAATGAAAGATGAACCAATAACCTGATTACCTGAAACATTCAAAGTTGACCCCATGGTAGAGGTGGTCCCTATTCCCACATTCCCCCCAGCAAAGATTCCAAAGACAGAGGAACCAGAAGTGATTGATGGAGTAGTACCAGTAAATGTTAAAGCAGCATTGGAAGCTCCAATACTGACAGCTCCTGTTAAAGTAGAGGTAGAATCAACAGTTAAAGTCCCATTGGCTTGGATTACCCCAGCATTGGAAATAGTTACTCCAGTTGATCCATAACCTCCACCAACTGTTAAAGAATCAAAAGATCCTGCAGCTCCTGAGGCAGAAAAAGTAGTGCCAGAGACAGTTAAGTTTCCTCCAACAGTAAGGTCAGAAGAGAATCTGCCTGTACCTATAACATCCAGGGTATAACTTGGAGCAGAGTTTGCTATACCTACATTACCAGCAGAGTTGATTATTACATCATCACTGCTTGCATGTCCCAGTCTAATATCATAGTTAGATAAGTTCTTAATGTAGCTGATACCAGTGTCTGTATCTGCGTAGAGCTTGAGGTAATGATTGCTATTTGCAAGACCAAACACAAGAGCATTGGTGCTGCTCGTATTAGTAACCCTGATTCCACCAATCACATCCAGTTTAGCATTAGGCCCAGTTGTGCCAATGCCAACATTTCCATTTGAATCTATCATCATGGCATTATTGAAAGAGGCGCTGGTATTATTTCTAGTCTGGAAAATTAATCTTCCAGAAGTATTATTATTAGAACTATTATCTGGTGCTCCTATAATTCTGGCTTGAACATAAGGATTTCCTCCTGCTGTAGTAGCTGGAAGATAGAAGCTTAAAGCAGCCCCATGAGTTGGATCCCTGGTAGTATCAGTTCCTTGAATAATTAAGTTACCACCAGTGCTGCCAGTATCTGAAACTGCAGTAAAGGCAGAAGCTACATGAAGGGTAGCTTGAGGGCTGCTAGTTCCAATTCCCACACTTCCATTCATGAAATCAGCAGCATAAGTCCCATTACCTATAACATCCAGTCTGGTATTTGGAGTTGTAGTGCCGATACCAACATTTCCAGAGGTAGCCCCTGAGACAAATAAATTAGCATTAGCAATAGAGGTACCAATATTGCCTGAATATAGTGCGCCATTTGTATCGATTCTGACCTTTTCTGTGCCAGAAGTGAAAAGACCTAGTCCCACCCAGGTAGAGGCATTAATACCACCTAAGTTTAAGTTATAACTTGCTCCATTTGCTGCATAAGACATACCAAGCCACGATCCAACAGAATATCCAGCAGATGTACCTGAATTGATGCCACCATTAACATCCAGTTTAAAGGCAGGAGTTGCTGTTCCAATCCCCACATTACCTGCATTTGCGTGGGTTGCACCAGCCAAGACTAAAATATTTCTGGTGCCTCCGGACATAAATTCTAAGTAATCGCTGTTGGCTATAGCTCCAAAAGCATCCTGACCAGCTGTGGTGTCTGTCCAAATCAACTGTGGAGAAGCGCTGGAAATTTCAATATTGCCTCCTGAAACAGTCAAAAGGTTTCCTGGATTACTGGTCCCAATTCCTAAATTTCCAGAGGTGTTAATATTGAGAAAGTCTCTACTGGAAGAAAGCCCAATCCTTAAATTACCTTGGGCAGCTGCTACTCCAGAAGATTCCTGAACACCAATATTCCAAGTTCTGGCTGTACCACATTCTCCTGCAGTACAAACTAGATTTAAGGATGTGGGGCCAACATAGAGATCTTGCCATCTGGCAGAAGAAGAACCTAAATCATAAGTATCATCAGCTGAAGGAAGTAGGTTACCAGTAGAAGTTAATGATCCACCTATTGTTAGATTAGAAGATATTCTTCCAGTTCCTACTACATCCAAGGTATATGATGGAGCAGAGTTAGCTATACCAACATTACCAGTAGTATCAATAACAAAGGGGGAGGTATCGGTAAATGTACCGTCATCGTTAACTCTTAAGGCATAGCTTCCAGCTATTCCAGCTGTGGTAATGTTTAAAACAGCCCCGCTGTTTGCCGAGGTGTAATTATTAGCCATTTTAACTGCATCTGCCAGTGTAGTATCTGTTGTATAGACATAAGTTTTAAAGGCACCATCATCGGTTTTCCAAGCTCCTAAGCCATAGAATCTTCCTCCAGAATAGGGATTAGCACCTTGTATTCCCCAGTCGTTTGTACTTGTTCTATCATAGCGGATGGTGTATTGCTGTCCGGCAGTTAAAGTAGGGGTATTGTCAAAAGTAATCCGATACCAACCACTGCCTAAACTGGCAACACTGGTTGAAGTAGCCAAAACTGTACCTGAAACATCTTCTCCTGAGCGGAGGGTAAGAGCGGTATTGCCTGGAGCTCCTCCTCCTGATTGGATTTTTATATCAGCATACATGAAAGGGCCGGTAACAGAAGGGGTGAAAGATTGCGCTTGTATACTGGAGCTATAAAATCCATTAGTACTTGTTTGAGATTGATCTAAGGCAGTAGTATATGAGGTTCCCACAATATCCAAACTGGCAGTTGGTCCACTAATACCAATACCCACGTTACCATTATCCAGTACTGCCAGGCCTGAGGAAAGATTTGATCCAGTAACCCAGAAGGTGCGTCCTGTCACGGATCCTGCTCCAATAACTTCAAGCCTTGCTGCAGAGGGGGCAGTGGTTCCAATACCAACTCTGTTATTGGTAGTGTCTATCCCAAATAATCCATTAACAGTGAAGGTGTTGGTGTTATTGGTTAGAGCTAGATTAGCCTGTCCTGAGGTAGAGGTTAGATTTAAAGCTCCAGTTGTTAAAGTTAAGCCATTGGAAGCTGTTAAGGTAGAGGCAAAGGTACCAGTAGATCCAAAAGTGGCAGCTCCAGTAATACTGGTAGTACCCTGTACTGTTAAGTTATATCCTCCTGTAGCTGATGTTCCAACTCCTAAATTACCAGTAGTATTAACATTACCTGCAACAGTTAAGGCATTAGTAGTAGTAGTTGTCCCAATACCAACATTACCCTGGACTGCTAATCCATTAGTGGGGGCAGCACCTCCAATGAAAGATGAACCAATAACCTGATTGCCATTAACATTAAAAGAGGAGGCCATGGCAGAAGTAGTCCCAATTCCTACATTACCTCCAGCAAATATTCCTAGTACTGATGATCCAGAAGTTAAAGATGGAGCAGTGCCAGTAAAAGATAAGTTCCCACCCAAAGAAGTGAGATTGGCTCCTGAAACAGTGAAGGTATTGTCCAAAGTAGTGGCTCCATGCAGGGTTAGAGTTCCTGGAGTAGTGGTTGAACCAATGGTATTGACAGATGATGCTCCTGTACCCAAGGTGGTATTACCTGATGAAGTTAAAGTGGTAAAAGCTCCAGTTGAGGTAATAGTTGCTCCAATAGTAGTGTCATTAATAGTTCCTCCTGTGATTGTTACATCTGATGATGAGAAGGTATTAGCTAGCAGAGTAGAAGAGAATCTGCCAGTACCTATTACATCCAAAGTATATGATGGAGCAGAGTTAGCAATACCCACATTACCAGTACTGGTTATTCCTCCTATCACTGTTAAAGCAGCATTGGTAGTAGTAGTACCAATACCCACATTGCCATATACAGCCAAGCCATTATCAGGAGCAGCAATATTAGTTGTAATTGGCCAGATATATGCTCCGCCATTTAAAGAAAGTTTAGCTCCTGTAGCAGATACTCCTATACCCACATTACCAGTAAAGAGGTTCTCGGAAGTACCAGATTGGGTATATCCTCCTGAGGTAGTAATACCAGTGACACCAGATAATGCTCCAGAGTTAATAATTAAACCATTGATGGTATTGGAGGCAGTAGCAGCAGTGATGGCGCCTGACATATTCAAAGTAGTCACACCAGAGATAGCTCCTAAAGTAGAAATATCCCAGCTGGTGGAAGCCACTTCCACAGTTCCAGATCCTCCTCCTAATGTTAAAGCACCTGTAGATGATCCTGTGTTTATATTGACAGCATTATTTGAGGAAGCATTCAAAGAAACTACACCTCCAGTAATAGTTAAACCTGTTGAACCAGTAATCAGTCCATCAGCAGTTAAAGCTCCATTAGCCTGGATTACTCCAGCATTGGAGATTGATACTCCTGTTGATCCATAACCTCCTCCTACTGTTAAGGAATCAAATGATCCAGCAGCTGATGAGGCAGAGAAAGTAGTGCCATTTACTACCAGATCAGAAGATATTCTTCCAGTTCCTACTACATCCAAGGTATATGATGGAGCAGAGTTAGCTATACCAACATTACCAGTAGTATCAATAACAAAGGGGGAGGTATCGGTAAATGTACCGTCATCGTTAACTCTTAAGGCATAGCTTCCAGCTATTCCAGCTGTGGTAATGTTTAAAACAGCCCCGCTGTTTGCCGAGGTGTAATTATTAGCCATTTTAACTGCATCTGCCAGTGTAGTATCTGTTGTATAGACATAAGTTTTAAAGGCACCATCATCGGTTTTCCAAGCTCCTAAGCCATAGAATCTTCCTCCAGAATAGGGATTAGCACCTTGTATTCCCCAGTCGTTTGTACTTGTTCTATCATAGCGGATGGTGTATTGCTGTCCGGCAGTTAAAGTAGGGGTATTGTCAAAAGTAATCCGATACCAACCACTGCCTAAACTGGCAACACTGGTTGAAGTAGCCAAAACTGTACCTGAAACATCTTCTCCTGAGCGGAGGGTAAGAGCGGTATTGCCTGGAGCTCCTCCTCCTGATTGGATTTTTATATCAGCATACATGAAAGGGCCGGTAACAGAAGGGGTGAAAGATTGCGCTTGTATACTGGAGCTATAAAATCCATTAGTACTTGTTTGAGATTGATCTAAGGCAGTAGTATATGAGGTTCCCACAATATCCAAACTGGCAGTTGGTCCACTAATACCAATACCCACGTTACCATTATCCAGTACTGCCAGGCCTGAGGAAAGATTTGATCCAGTAACCCAGAAGGTGCGTCCTGTCACGGATCCTGCTCCAATAACTTCAAGCCTTGCTGCAGAGGGGGCAGTGGTTCCAATACCAACTCTGTTATTGGTAGTGTCTATCCCAAATAATCCATTAACAGTGAAGGTGTTGGTGTTATTGGTTAGAGCTAGATTAGCCTGTCCTGAGGTAGAGGTTAGATTTAAAGCTCCAGTTGTTAAAGTTAAGCCATTGGAAGCTGTTAAGGTAGAGGCAAAGGTACCAGTAGATCCAAAAGTGGCAGCTCCAGTAATACTGGTAGTACCCTGTACTGTTAAGTTATATCCTCCTGTAGCTGATGTTCCAACTCCTAAATTACCAGTAGTATTAACATTACCTGCAACAGTTAAGGCATTAGTAGTAGTAGTTGTCCCAATACCAACATTACCCTGGACTGCTAATCCATTAGTGGGGGTAACTATACCTGAGGTGGTAAAAGCAGCCCCAATCCCAACATTACCTGTAATAAAAGTATTATGGGCAACTATATCATTGCCTACAAAGTTATGTGTTCCTTCAACTTCTATATCAAAAACCTGTTCTCTGGCAAATTTTTTAATAGCTGCTATTTTTTCCCATCCATTAATAGTAGCTATTTCCATGCCTGGTTTAAGCCCTGAAACTTTAATCCATTTATGAGATAATAATTTTATGTGGGCCTGGTACTGGTGTACGCTCGGGTCTGAGAAATCTGGGTTTGCGGGTTCAATTCCCGTCAGGTCCACATTAGTTCCACTTCGTGCAGTCATAGACTTGACATTATTGGTATTTTGTGGTAGAGTATTGATACTCAGACCCGAGTATAGTGCATCAGCATTAAACTCAGTCAAAGAACTCGCTGAAAGGCGGGTTTTTTGTTGTTTAATAAGGTATGGATGATTAGCTGTTGTTCTGATTGATTTCCTGGAGGCAGTAATCAACTCAAAAGTTTGGTGGATTCCCATATCTTTTAGGGCGAGAACAGTGTGAGGTTCAAATTGCCCTGTCTTTTCATTTAAGGACAGTATCTGGTCTCCTGCTTGGATATCTTTAATCTCTATATCTTCATATTCATCTGACCACTCACCATTCTTCTTTTTCTTCCTTCTTCTCAGTCTGGTATCTCCAGTTACACATTGTCCTACAACATGTAAGTTAGCTAAAGGTGTAGTAGTTCCTATACCAACATTACCATATACAGCCAGCCCATCATTGGGAGCAGAGATAGCTGTGGTAGTAGGCCAGATATATGCTCCACCATTAATGGCTAGTTTAGCTCCTGTAGCAGATACTCCTATACCCACATTACCAGTAAAGAGGTTCTCGGAAGTACCAGATTGGGTATATCCTCCTGAGGTAGTAATACCAGTGACACCAGAGATAGCTCCTAAAGTAGAAATATCCCAGCTGGTGGAAGCCACTTCCACAGTTCCAGATCCTCCTCCTAATGTTAAAGCACCTGTAGATGATCCTGTGTTTATATTGACAGCATTATTTGAGGAAGCATTCAAAGAAACTACACCTCCAGTAATAGTTAAACCTGTTGAACCAGTAATCAGTCCATCAGCAGTTAAAGCTCCATTAGCCTGGATTACTCCAGCATTGGAGATTGATACTCCTGTTGATCCATAACCTCCTCCTACTGTTAAGGAATCAAATGATCCAGCAGCTGATGAGGCAGAGAAAGTAGTGCCATTTACTACCAGATCAGAAGATATTCTTCCAGTTCCTACTACATCCAAGGTATATGATGGAGCAGAGTTAGCTATACCAACATTACCATCAGCATTGATCACAAAAGGAGAAGAAGTATCATCTGCCTGATCTTCTACATAGAAAGCATTACCTGATCCTGTTTGTCTGAGATGAAGCAAAGCTGAAGGAGAGGTAAAGCCTATCCCAACATTGCCTCCATCTTTAATGGTAAACACAGCAGTAGTGTTATCTTTGGCCACAAAGATATCTGAGGTTTGAGAGGCATTGGAAACAGAGAGAGCGCCACTGGCATCAGCTCCATCTAAGGTAATGGCTAAGGCTCCAGTGGTGGCAAAGCTGGTATCTGTTGCCCCTATATTGGTAATAATATTGCCATTCATATTGATAGTTCCAGCAGCAGTAAAAGCTCCTAATGTATCAGTAGCATTATCAAAGGTAATCCCACCATTGGCAGCCAAAGCTCCAGAGGCAGAAAGAGTAGTAAAAGCGCCAGTTGAGGTTACAGTTGCTCCAATACTGGTGTTATTGATGGTTCCACCAGTGATGGTTACCTCTGAGGAGGAGAAGGTATTAGCTAGCAGAGTAGAAGAGAATCTGCCAGTACCTATTACATCCAAAGTATATGATGGAGCAGAGTTAGCAATACCCACATTACCAGTACTGGTTATTCCTCCTATCACTGTTAAAGCAGCATTGGTAGTAGTTGTCCCTATACCTACATTGCCCTGGACTGCTAAACCATCAGCAGGGGTAACTATACCTGAGGTGGTAAAAGCAGCTCCTATACCAACATTACCTGTAATGAAAGTATTATGGGCAACTATATTATTGCCTAGAAAATTATGAGTCCCTGCTACCTCTATATCAAAAGTAGATTTTCTACCCATATTTTTGATGGAAACTATCTTTTCCCAACCTGAAATAGTGGCGATACTAGCCCCAACTGTTAAGTTTCTAACCTCAACCCACTTGACATTTTTGACATTTTTTGGTATAAACAGCTTAGTAAAGAGCTGAGGGATAACCAGTTCCCGACGTCGACCAGGAGTAACTGCCTGCGAGAGAGACAGCTCTTTTTTGTTGGCTAAAATTCCTCCTTCTGCCTGTGTCCCCAGCCAGGAACAAGACAAGAAAAACTTAGGGCCATGATTCACAGCAGAAATTACTACCCGGATTAACGCATACTCGATAATTTCTTCAAAAATCCAGTATTCCACTACCATATCTGGTTTCTTTCTTTCCTCATGAATTTTTACTTTGCTGGCTTGAGATAGAACTGTAATAGCATAGGGAAGAGCAAAAAATCTGGTAATCAATTCATTGATTGATCTGCTTTTTTCTGTAAAGTGGTTCCAGCCTGTATGAGTAAAGTTGATAGTGTCATTTAATGCTTTTGATTTTATTTTCTTGCCTGCAAGATGATCAATATAAAACTCTTTTCCTAATCTCTCGCTATATTCAAAAGTGGCTTTTTGAATAAAATGAAGCGCTGTACCTGCTGTTTCAGAGAGGTCTACCAGGTAAGGATGGTTTTTGGTGGTTTGGATGGTTTTACCTTCTTCGGTTAAGATTTCATACACCTCCTGCATTCCCATACCCAAAAGCCCCTTAACTTTTCTGGGAATAAACTCACCAGTACTCTCGTTTAAGGAAAGTATCTCATCGCCTTCTTTAATATCCTTGATTTCCACCTCTTCCCATTCATCAATCCACTTGCCATTTTTGCCTTTTTTCCTCCTTCTTCTTTTCAGTTTTGTTTCCCCAACAACACATTGTCCAACAACATGCAGGTTAGCCAGAGGGGAAGTAGTCCCAACTCCTACATTTCCATTAACTCCTAAGATAGCTCCAGAAGATAAAGCAGTAGAAGTTGTTCCCCAGCCAAATAATCCTCCACCATTAACCTGCAGGGCTGATCCTGCTACTCCTGATGTTCCTATCCCCACATTTCCTAAAACATTCAGTAAAGAAGAAAACCTGCCAGTACCTACTACATCCAAAGTAAAAGATGGGGCAGAATTAGCTATACCAACATTACCAGCTGAAGTAACTACAAATGGGGAGGAGGAGGTTCCATTAACCTGGAAAAGTTGAATTGCGCTAATACCATTGCTGGCACTGCTGCCTATACCCACATTCCCATTGGTATCAATAGTCATCTTTTTATTATTATTAGCCATAACTGAGCTGCTGGCTGCACCTGTATGGAAAGATAAGTTTCCTGAGCCATCAATTCTCATACCTACTGAGTTAGCAGCAGTGCTAGAAAGTTGCAATCCCATAGAAGAAGTGGAAGAAGTAGTATTGAACTGAACATAGGAGTCCTTAGAGTTGGTCGTGGAGGTAAACCTGGCTATCTCAGTGTTGCCAGAAGTATCAATCAAGTGGAGATTGGTTGCGGGGGAGGTAGTACCAATGCCCACTCTACCATAAACAGCTAATCCGTTATTAGGAGCAGCAATATTAGTTGTAATTGGCCAGATATATGCTCCGCCATTTAAAGAAAGTTTAGCTCCTGTAGCAGATACTCCTATACCCACATTACCAGTAAAGAGGTTCTCGGAAGTACCAGATTGGGTATATCCTCCTGAGGTAGTAATACCAGTGACACCAGAGATAGCTCCTAAAGTAGAAATATCCCAGCTGGTGGAAGCCACTTCCACAGTTCCAGATCCTCCTCCTAATGTTAAAGCACCTGTAGATGATCCTGTGTTTATATTGACAGCATTATTTGAGGAAGCATTCAAAGAAACTACACCTCCAGTAATAGTTAAACCTGTTGAACCAGTAATCAGTCCATCAGCAGTTAAAGCTCCATTAGCCTGGATTACTCCAGCATTGGAGATTGATACTCCTGTTGATCCATAACCTCCTCCTACTGTTAAGGAATCAAATGATCCAGCAGCTGATGAGGCAGAGAAGGTAGTTCCAGAAACAGTTAGATCAGAAGAAAATCTGCCAGTGCCTACTACATCCAAAGTAAATGATGGGGCAGAGTTTGAAATACCAACATTGCCAGTAGTTGTTATCCCACCTATTACTGTTAAGGCAGCATTGGTGGTAGAAGTTCCTATACCTACATTACCCTGGACAGCTAAACCATTAGTGGGGGTAACTATACCTGAGGTGGTAAAAGCAGCCCCAATCCCAACATTACCTGTAATAAAAGTATTATGAGCTACTATATCATTGCCTACAAAGTTATGGGTGCCTTCTACTTCTATATCAAAGACCTGCTCGCGTTTAACCTTCTTAATAGAGGCAATTTTTTCAAACTGAGGTTGGTTGTCTTTCCCTACTGCAGCTATCATCTGGCCGGTCTTTAGCCCTGACACCTTAGTCCATTTGCCCAAATTCTTGACAAAAGGCAGGATATCTGATATAGTTTGAAGTGCAGTCGTAAGATTGCTCTCGTCGAAAGATGAGTCGCCCGTTGCAAAAGACGGGCTTTCTTTTTGCCCTCTGGCAATTTCCCCTTTAAGCTTGGCAATATCAATGTAACGGTCAGCAACTTTGAGTAGTTCCCTGGAGACACTGTATCTGGTAGAGATAACTATTACTTTCTTTCCATACTTTTCTTGTAAGAGCTTAATTGGATAGTAAAAATCGCTGTCTCCTGAAAAGAGAATCATCAGATCAAAGTCATCTTTGCGTTCCATTACTTCGGTGGTAATCTCTACATCAACATCAGCCTTGGGTTTCAGGCCTTTGGCGGTTTTAATAAGTTTTAGAGGTTTGGTAACCACGTTATAACCAAAGCGCAGCAGAGACTGGCGAAGAGTCACATTCTGTTCTGAAGAAGTAGCTACTGTAAAATAACCAATATAGTCAAGAGAACCTAAAGAAGCAATTAGGCGTTTAAGGTTTTTATAGTGGACTTTGAAGCCTATTTTCTCAACGGATTTTTCAAGGTTTGCCGCATCGATAAAGACGGCGATCCGGTGGTCTTTGTTCCCTCTTGTGAGAGATAAAATGGTAGAGTTGAGCAAGGAAGCACCGGTAACACCTGATGCCGAATCATGACTAGTGAGGGCTAGGTGTTCTACGCCAAGTGCCAGGTAGGGATGGTTGCCGGTGGTCCTGATGGTTTTTCCGGTAGCAGTGGTCAACTCAAAGATTTCTTTGATCCCCATATCTTTGAGGGCGTTAACTTTAGCAGGTACAAATCTGCCGGTACTTTCATCAAGTGTTAGTATCTCATCCCCTTCCTTGATATCCTTAATCTCTACATCTTCATATTCATCTGACCACTCACCATTTTTGCCCTTCTTTCTCCTTCTTCTTTTAAGTTTTGTTTCCCCAACAACACATTGTCCAACAACATGCAGGTTAGCCAGAGGGGAAGTAGTCCCAACTCCTACATTTCCATTAACTCCTAAGATAGCTCCAGAAGATAAAGCAGTAGAAGTTGTTCCCCAGCCAAATAATCCTCCACCATTAACCTGCAGGGCTGATCCTGCTGCACCAGAGGTACCAATACCTATATTACCTAAGACATTAAGTAAAGAAGAAAATCTGCCAGTACCTACTACATCCAAAGTAAAAGATGGAGCAGAATTAGCTATACCAACATTACCTGAAGTTTCTAGCCTCCCGTTAAGGTAAGTATTGCCGCTTACATTTAACGCAAAAGAACCAGGGGCGCTGGTTCCGATACCGACATTTCCTTCTATAATGGCACCGCTGGTTGGTGGTGACAGAGAAGAATAGGTACTACCTACAGATAATCCTGACGACACCCCCATAGTTGATGAAAAAGTAGAGATACCTGTTACTCCCAGAGTTCCACCAATAGTAGTATTGCTGGTAATATTGGCAGTGCCTGTTACATCTAATTTATATGCTGGAGAATTATTGGCTATTCCTAAATTGCCAGAAGAATCAATGGTAATCCCTGAGGTAGCTAATCCTCCTGTGATCAGGGCAATTTTATCTGTACCAATTCTATATAAACCTGTATTAGTATCATTGCTGAAAGCTAAGCCTGGGGCAGCAGCTGTGCCATCAGAAAGTAAGACTACACCGGAGAAAGTAGGGGATTCTTTTAAACTCAAAGTAATTGATGAACCAAGTTCTACATCTCCTCCGCCGGTTAAATTAGTTCCAGCTGTAACAGTTATTTTTTTATTTGTTAGAGCAGAGTTGGGGATATTGGTAAAAGTGTTAGAAGACCCAGAAATGGATTTGTTAGTAAAAGTATCGGTGGTATCTTTTCCAACTAAAGTAGTAGTGGTGTCTGGCAGGGTAATAGTTCTTGCAGCAGTTGGAGTCCAGGTTAAGGTGCCTGCTGGTCCGCCTGATTGAAAGACTAGCTGATTGCTGGTTGAGGATAAATTTAGAGAAGAAAAAGTAGGGGAGCCGCTGGAAGATAAGTCTTGGTTTAACAAGGCATCGCCAACCACAGTTAATTTGCCATTTTCAGAAGTTAAGGTAAAGCCTGCTGAATCAGTGGCAATCGCCAGCCCATTGATATCGTTTGATACAGATAATGACCCTCTTACTTTGACATCAGCATTTATCTTAACTAAAGGTTGAGAGGTGATAGCTGCCAGTATCTTGTTTTCCAAAGAAGTAATTATTTGTGGTTTGGATTGAGTAGATAAAACTCTAATATAACCTAAGCCTATCAGCACTAAGAGCAGGAAGAAGCCTGCAGCCATAAAATAAAACCTTCTGCCTGTTTGCTTGTTATCCTTTGATATAGTTTGATCTAACAAAGCAGAGTAATCTAAAGCTGGTAGCTGAGGTTGTAAGGTGGATTGTTGAGCGTGTTGGGAAGCTGACTTTAACAGCTGCTCAGTTGTAGGCACCTTGGAGGTTTGAGAAGCAGGAGCTGAGTTAATTAGTTTAGAAACATCATAAAGCCTGTCTCCTTTTTGGTCTCGGACTACTTTAATTTTGCCAGCTTTTTCCCATCTTCTTAAAGTATCTTTGTGGACGCCTAATAACTTGGAGGCTTGGGCAATTTTAACAAGTGATTTTTTGGACGAATTAACTTTTAACATTTAAATCCGTCCGTCTGCTGCCGTTTTTATTCCTAAATTGCTCTTTTACGGCTTTGCATATATGCACCCACCTATGCATGCATATATGCAGTATTATTTTTACAGTATCATATATAATAAAACACGTCAACATATATAATAAGACTTGAGATATACTTAAACTATGGTGATTGGTATTGATGGATCCAGGGCATTCGCCAGCTGGCGGACTGGCACAGAAAACTATTCTTACCAGCTTTTAAGAGCCCTATCTAAGATTGATCAAAAAAATAAATATATAATTTATTTACGTCCTCAAAGCAGGCGAAGAGGGGATTTGCAAGGTTCTTCTTGGTCAAAAAAATTCCAGTTTAAGGAAATTCCTTTTCAAAGGTTATGGACACAAGCAGGTTTGTCTTTGCAGACTTTTAGGGACAATTTAGATCTCTTGTTTGTTCCTGCCCACACCTTGCCAGTAATTATTAAACCAGGACTTAAAACTGTGGTAACTGTTCATGATTTAGGGTCGCAGTACCTGCCTTCAATGCATCAGTTAAAACAAAGGCTTTATCTGGGGTTTATGCAAAGGTATCAACTGCAAAAAGCCACAAAAATCATAACTGTATCAAAAGCTACCAAAATAGATCTAATTGATAGAGAAGGGATTGACCCAGCTAAAATTCAGACAGTTTATGAAGGGTATGATAAAAGTTTGTTTAAGCCAGTTAGGAGTGATACATTAGTTTATAGTTTGAGGCAGTATGGTCTTGAACCTGGAGGATATTTTTTATTTGTGGGAACTGTTCAACCAAGGAAAAATTTGGAGAGGGTAATTTCTGCCTTTAGTAAATTGATATCTCCAACCTTTTCTAAAAAGTTAGTTATAATTGGTTCTAAAGGTTGGCTTAGTGATGACATTTACCAATTACCTAAGAAATTAGGGGTAGAAGATAGAGTTAAATTTTTAGGGTATGTGCCAGACGAAAAACTACCTGTTTTTTATAGTGGCGCAGCTGCCCTAATTTTTCCATCCCTTTTTGAAGGGTTTGGTTTGCCTATTATTGAGGCTCAAGCTTGCGGATGTCTTGTGATTACCTCCAATCTTTCCAGTATGCCTGAGATAGCTGGGAAAGGGGCAATCTATGTAAACCCCTATAAAATTAATGATATAGTAGAGGGAATGAGGAAAGTTGACGATGGAAAATTGAGAATGGAAAAAATAAAAGAGGGATTTGAAAACGTTAAAAGATTTAGTTGGGAAAAATGCGCCAAAGAAACACTTGCTGTTTTAGAAAAAGCAGTATAGAAGGTATATGAAAGTTAAAGTTCTAGGAGTTAAAATTGATGATGTTAGTATGGATGAGGGTTTGGCCCAAGTGGAGAAGTGGATAATAGCTCCTGGTAAATATTATATTGTTACTCCTAATCCAGAATTTATTGTGTCAGCGCAAAAAGATTCACATTTTAAGAAGATATTAAATGATGCAGATTTATCTATTCCTGATGGAGCTGGTTTAAGACTGTCTGGTAGTGTAAAAAACACTATTTCTGGGACTGATTTTATGGAAGAATTAATTAAGCTATCTGCAGAAAAAGGCTTTGTAATAGGTTTTTTAGGAGGTAAAGAAGGGGTAGCAGAGAGGACAGTTGAGCGCTTAAAGAAAAAGTACCCAGGGTTAAAAGTAAACTTTATTAACTCAGGTGGAGATGTTAATAAAGAGGGGAAGACAACTGCTAATTTAACTGTTCCTCCTCTGGATATTCTTTTTGTTGCTTTTGGGCATATAAAGCAGGAAAAATGGATTGCTGATAATTTGGCTAAAATTCCTGCCCATGTTAGTATGGGAGTAGGAGGAGCATTTGATTATCTTTCAGGCAGTATCCCAAGAGCCCCTAAATGGGTCAGGAGTTTAGGATTGGAGTGGTTGTTTAGGTTGGTGATGCAGCCTTGGAGGGTAAAGAGGCAATTTGCGCTTATAAACTACCTCCTTTTACTTGCTAAAAGATAATATGTTAAGCTAGAAATACTATGGTTACTGAAAAGACAGCTCAGGATTTAAAGCCAGTGCTGATGGAACCAAAAGTAAAGGGAGTAAAAACTCCTTACTACCAGATAGAAGATAAAAACCAAACAATTTTTGTAGTTTCTGCTGGTAGAAATGGTGTAGAGTTTAATAAAACTGAAGGGTTTGTCAGTAATTTCCCTGGAGTACAAACATTTCAGTGCTTATATGGGTCTGGAATTTTACTGCTGCAAAGAAATGATCAGCTAGGAGATGCTAAAGAATTTAAAGTGATGGTTTTAAATCCTTTAAAAAGTTTTTCAGTGCCTGCAGGATGGGGAATGTGTCTTGTTAATACTGGCAATAATTTTTTGGTGGTTTTGGCCAATATAGTTTTGGATAAAAAATATCAGGTTGCTCAGCCAATAATAGAAAAAAGAGGCCTTGCTTATTATGTAGTAGAGAAAAAAGGGGAAATTGTCTTTGAGCAAAATCCTAACTATCAGGTTCATCCCCAAATTGCTACAGAGTAACCCTTTTTGGCTCTCTGACAACATATTCAAACCCAATTAGCAATTTATCTGAACTGAGTGCTAATAATGCAGCTTGCCACAGTTGTGGCTTTGCTGCTTTTCTAATATTTTTTTTGTGGAATTCTTAATAAGAACTTACTTGTGAAGAGTCAGATGAAGATGTTTTTTGGGTGATGCCTAATAACCATAAAACAGCCTCTTTTTTATATCTTCTATCTCCTCTGGAGTTAATTCTTATTGCTGGGAGTTTTCCTCTTTTGCCCCAGCGTTTAATAGTTAAGGGAGATACACGCAAAATTTCTGCAACTTCTTTGACTGTTAATAAATCGGGGAGACTCTCGAGTGATATCTTGTCAGCCATTCTGACTCATTATATATCATAACAAAACAGACAGTGTCAAGGGTTTAGTTTCGATTTCCTTCAAAAAATCACCTCGGAAGAGTATTCGTTAACTTCTTGTCCGAGGTGATAATTGATTATTACTGAAGCTCAACTGTTGCTCCTGCTGCTGTGAGTTTTGCTTTAGCTTCTTCAGCTGTTGCCTTATTAACACCTTCTAAAACTGGTTTTGGAGCTGCCTCTACCAAATCTTTAGCCTCTTTTAAGCCTAAGGTTTGAACGAGTTCTCTTACAGCTTTAATAACTGCAATTTTGTTTGCTCCTGCTCCTGCTAAGATAACATTAAAGGTAGTTTTCTCTTCAGCTGGTTCACCTGCAGCTACTGCGCCACCGTTCCCGGCTGCTGCTATAGCTACTGGGGCTGAGGCTGAAACACCAAATCTGTCTTCTAAAGCATGTACTAAATCAGCCAGTTCTAAAACAGTTAATTTCTCTACTGTTTCTATGATTTTTTCTAAATTAGCTGAAACTGCCTTGGATTCTTTTTTAGGAGCTTCCTCAGCTTTTGCTTCTTGTACAACTTCTTTAACTTCCTCTACTGCTTCTTCGGCTTTTACTTCTTCTGTTTTTGTTTGATCGTCTGCCATACTTTAAACACCTCCCTTCACTTTTTTGATTTCGGAAAGTGCATATACTAAGTTTCTTAAGTTTCCTTGCAGAACTGAAACAATGCCTTGCAGAGGAGCAACTAAAACCCCAACAGTTTTGCCTCTTAGCTCATCTTTAGTAGGTAAAGTTGCAAGTTGTAAAACTTTTGCCTCATCTAAAGGGGAACTGCCTAAAAAGCCGCCTTTTACTTTACCAATAGCAGCATCTTTTAAAGCTTTAACTAAAATTTTAATAGGGGAGATTTCATCATCATAAGCAAATAGGGTAGCAGTTGGGCCTTCTGCATTAGCTTCTGGTAAGGCTTTTTTGAGAAGGGTATTTTTAGTAACAGCAAGTTCGCTATTTACCTCTCTAAGGCTATTTCTTAGGTCAGAGAGATGTTTCATACTCAAACCTTTATAGTCTGCAAATACCAAAGCTTTTGCTTTAGCTATTTTTTCCTGAAGCTGTATTACTGTTTCTTCTTTTTGTTGTCTAGTTTTAGCCATTAAAAATCCTCGCTTAAGCGAGGACATCGTTTTGAACTTTTCAGTCCGATTGCCTCAGTGAGACTTAACTTTAGTGCTCACTATCTTAAGCTTAAGCTACTTTATCATATTTGGTAAAAAAAGGCAAGATGGCCAAGAACCCTGCTGATAAAAAGCTTACTATTGAAATAGCCCCAAATACTACTAGAATGATGTTTGTTCCTTGCCCGTTTTTCACAAAGCCTACTAGTCCCTCTAAGCTTTCACCTCTTTCAATAGCATCCTGAGAAAGTTTAATAAATTCTTTAACAGTAGGGTGGGTAGGAGATAGAGTTTTGACTTCCTCAAAATATTTAATTGCCTGCTTATAATATGATTGCCTAAACTGGGTTAAGCCTGCTTTCCAAGTGTCAGTCAGCTTTCCAGCTCCGCCTTTTATATTATTTTTAGACATTAGTGTTTTAAGGTCTGAAATATCTCGCAAAAAGTTAAAATTACCGCTTTTGCTTTCAAAAAAGAAGGTGGCAATACCTATTGTCTCACCTTGTAAGTTGAATGCAGGACCGCCGCTGTTGCCATGATCTATAGAAGCATCTGTTTGAAATACTTGTCTGCCTGAAGGATCTTGTTTTATAGCGCTGATAATTCCCCGGGTTACAGTAGGTTTGGTGGAGGTTTTAAAACTGATAGTAGCTCCTGGTCCTTCTCCTCCTTCAACCAAAACAGGGTAGCCCGCAACTATCACATCTGAACCTTCTCTTAGATTTTGAGTGTTGACCAGTGCCAGTGCTGGAAAAAGACTATTAGATGAATTTTTAATCTGCAGTAAAGCTACATCAGAACCAGGCTGGGATTTTATGTACTTATTAGGATAATCAAAATCCAACATATTGGCGCTATAGGTGGTAGAAGAAGGTATTACAGTTTGAGTTTGATAGTTTATTTTGATCGGTTCGTTGCCTACATTGACATAATATTTTTCATTGCTGATTGCAACTGAGACAGCTTTTTTATCAAGCAGCTTAAAAATTTCTGCCAAAATATGATCAAGGTATTGGGGGTTTAGACTAACTTTTGTATAAAAATCCTCAATTTGGCCTTCACTGGCAGCAAATCCTGAGGAAGCATATACACCTTTGATTAAATCTATAGCTAAAATTTTATTGCCACCAGAGAGAATATTGGTTACCAAACCTTCTTCTGGATAGGTTTTGGCAACATGGCCATTGGTAGCAACTACCCCTTTTTCATCTACTAAAAATCCTGATCCTTTTGATAAACTGCAAAAGTTATATTTGTCTTTGGTGAGTTTGGAAAGCTCCGGTGAAAGATTAACAATATCAACACAATAGGTATGGACAATATTGACAACAGCAGGGCGGACTAAATCTACCAGCTCAACTGTTGTTAGCTTAGTCCTATTTTCAGAAATGCCTTTAACTTGTGGTGGGGTTTGACTGTTTAAGGAAATGTTCTCCAGTAAGTTATCCAAATAGGGAGTTTGATAGCTTAAACGAGGGAACCTCTTTTCTAAAATGAGAAATTTATTATTATCTTTGACAATCTGTTGATAATAATACGTTTCTGTCCCTAGAGTTGTTTCTTGGTAAGTTAATAAATATGCGCTCTTGCCTTTGAATGTAGTAGCCTCTACGCTAATAGGTTTGGCAGGGGATAGTTTGATTATTTCTTCTTTCAAACTATCCAGATCTTTTTGGCTTTCGCCCTCAAGAATATCTAACCTGGCATAGCCATATTCTTTTCTTAGGTTAAAAGTCACTCTTTCTTTATCTTGTATTAAAGTCCATTGTTTTGGGTCATAAGAAAGTTTATACAAACCTTTGGGAGAGGCAAATTTGACTACAGAGGAAGGTTGGGCAGGTTCTACTACAGAAAGTTTTTTTTGGAATTTGCTGCTGGCTTTTGACTGGTAGGTTACAGGACGTTGCACAAGAATAATTCCGTCTATGGTGGCGCTTACAAGACCAACAACTAAAAATAGCGAGATGAGGATTTTACGTTTATCTTCAATAAAGATTATAACTGTTGATAATCTATTCACAAATTTATACTATCACAAATTATGATGAAGGAGAGGATGCAGGTTGAGGAGTAGACTGCTGTTGCTCAGGTTGGGGGGTGGATTGTTGCTGTTGCTCAGGTTGGGAAGTAGGTTGGGGTGTTTGCTGTTGCTGTTCAGGTTGAGAGGTTGGAGTAGGTGTAGAGTTGGTACTAGTAGGTGCGGGTGTAGAGGTGCTACCGCTGCCATCTTGCATACACCAGCTGTTATCCATCCAATGGTAGCCTGAAGGACAGGAGCCGGAAGAGGATGATCCGCCGGAAGAACCGCCGGTGGAAGCAGCATCTCTTTCAGCATCAGACATACAGTAACCGCCATTCTCACTCATCCAATGAGAGCCTGAGGGGCAAGAGCCTGAAGATGATCCACCAGAAGTCCCGCCTGATGAACCTGTGCTATAGGAGCTGGTTTTACAGCTGCAACTGCTATAGTCATACCAGCCGCCTGGACAACCTGCAGAAGGAGGATAACAAGTGATGGTAGATCCTGTAGAACTAGTTCCAGAACCACCTGAATACTTACAACTACAGGTTGAGTAATCTAACCATGCACCTCCACCGCAGCTTAGACCTTGACATTGATTGCTGGGTGAGGGACCGCTACCTCCAGAATAAGTGCTTGAGCTTCGGCAATAACAGCTGCCATAATCCCAATAAGAGTTAGAGCCACAGCCGTTTGAGGGAGGTTGACACCAGGATTGGGATCGGGCAGCAGTATCTGACCAGCCTGAGCCTTCATTGCTGCCTGCCACACATTTACTACCATCCCAATAATATCCTGGAGTACAGCCATACTGGTATGAGCCGGGAGAATACCCGCCTCCGCTGCTAGAGTAACTTCCTCCGTTGCTGTTTCCTCCGGAATAGGTGGGAATACAACCTCTACCATCCCAGTAATATCCAGGACCGCAGCTTGACTGAGTTAAATTAGGGGAATAATAAGGACTACTTGCTACACATTTGCTACCATCCCAATTAAATCCTCCTGGACAAGCTCCGTCTTTACATCTTTTGGTGACAGGATCATATGGCTGGCTGCCACAATTATAGCCTCCTGAGGGTGGAGTTTCACTGGTGGTAGCGCCTGCAGGATAAGAGCTTTGGTAAGAACCACTTGGTACATAGGTTGGTCCATCAGCCATACACCAGCCACCACTATCACTCATCCAATGGTACCCTGATGGACATTGACCAGGTGAGGTAGGTTTTGGTCCTGAACCAGGCACAGTACCAGCAGGAGGGTTAGTGGTGTAATAAGTGGGAGCAGTGCCGTAATAACTTGGCGGGCTGTAGGAAGAGTAGTTGTAATTACCTCCTGCTGCAGGATAGCCGTAGGTTGCTGGAGGCGCTCCTGGGGCAGTGTAATAAGAGCTGTAAGGAGTATAACCTGCGCCAGTGCCAGTTGGTGTGTAAGAGTAAGATGAACTATAGTTGCCGCTGTTGGACATACACCAGCCTCCGCTGTCATACATCCAATGAGAGTCTGATGGACAAACTCCAGGACTTGCGGGTTTTGGCCCTTGTCCGTAAACTAAAGGTTTGCCATCTTTGTCAGTGGAGGGTATGGAAGGGTTGAGAGAACCTGGATCCTCTGGTGCATAGAGCGTGACGAAGCTATAGTATGAAGTAACAGGGATAGCTGCTCCAGCTGCTGGACAAGGAGTGTTTGGTGCAAAAGGTGGAGTGGGTAGAAAACATGGTCCTGCTTCCCTCCTTACTCCTAAATTGTAAGATAGAGCCTCGACCCTGGCTAGATCTGGAGGAAGAGGCGAGGAGGGGTTTCTTCTTCGGAATTCTTCAATCTTTCCAAAGTTTTCAGCTGTTGGTTTAAACTCTTCTTGTAAAGTAGCCACAGCCAGCTGTATATCTTTGCGGTTTTGGAACTCATTAAGTCTGACTAGGTCAGGCCTGATAGTCTGGGTTACCTCATTGATTCTGGTGAGTCTAACATAAGGTCTAATCTCCACAGGAACTTCCTGGCCAACTTCAAAAGTTTTTTCAAATTCTTGTAATTTTTGGGCCACATCTTCATTTTTTTTGATTTTTTCATCAAGTTTATCCTTGCTTTCAGTTGCAGTTGCAATCTCTTCTAGTTTTTTGAGTTCTTCTACCTTAATCTTGGTATTTTGGTCTACCTTGTCAAAATCTTCATTTAGAAAATTAGTATCAGTTTGTGTTAAAGCGCCATTTGCTATCAAGCCTCCTAAAGTGAGTCTGGCTTCTACCCGGGATTTCATCTCCAAAAGTTTTTTCTTGTCACCATCAGAGATCATTTTCTCTGGCAAGGCTTCAATTTTTTCTTTTACATCAGCAGGAATAGGAGGCTCACCGCCAATATCTGCTGCTTTATCTACACCTAAGATAGTGGCTGAAACTGCAGCGCTGATAGGAGTATCTTGTTCGGCTCCCGCCAAAGCTTGGAGTTTTTGCAACAGGAGGTTTTGTTCAACAGAGCTTTGGGCTAAATTTTTGCTGATTTGATTTTTGGCAGTATCAGAAAGTTGAGCTTTAGACAGATCGCTTACCAGATTCTGCATGGTAGAGGTATAGGCGGATAAAGCATTTTTAATCCCTGTTTCATCTTCTCTTTTTGAAGCATCAATAGCCTCAGCCAGTCTTTCTTTGGCTTGAGATGCGCGGACTTGTTCTCTAGCCTCAGGAGTAAAGGCGGTAAATTCTTGCACTCTTTCAGCAGCTTGTTTTAGGAAATAGAAAGGATTACCAGGGGTGGCAAAATTTGGCCTAACTTCATCAATATTAATAGCTTGCGGAGTAGCGGCGACTGCCTCAACAGTTTTAACACATTTGCCTTGGGACCAATTCCAATAAGTGTCAGGTTCTTTACAAGCAGGGGAGGTATCTTTGGGATATGGCTCTCCCTCTTTAGGAGCAGCTACACATTTTCCTTGTTCAAAAGAGTAATATTGACCACGTCCGTTGCAGCGATACTGCTCAGAATCATAAACTGATTTGCCATCATCATCCCAAACACAGCCCTGGGGAGGTTTGTAGGAAGAGCCTTCAGGACAGCTTTTTGATCTTTCTTCTATTTCTTTTTCGTCTTTAGGTTCTGGTTGGGCTGAAGGGCTGGGCCAAGGTAAAATACCTCCAGTTGAAGTTTGACAGCTTTGATTTTGCCAACTCCATTGATAACCTACAGGACAAACAGGCTGGGCATCTTGTTGATAGCCTTGAGAGGAATCATAAGCCACACATTTTCTTACAGCAAAAGAATAATACTGCCTGGGGCCTTCGCATTTGTACTGATCATAGTCGTTGAGCTTTTTACCGCTGTCAGCCCACACACAGCCTTCATATTGCTTGAAAACAGCACCTTCAGGGCAAGCTGTTAAAACTGCATCTTGGGGTAAGGGGGTAGCTGCGGGTTTGGCCCCTGGAGTAGCCTCGGACCCAAACTGTCCGCCGTTAATCGGACGGGGGATTGATGAGAGTTTTTCATAAGTTTTAACTAAGTTCTCTTTGCCAGCCAGATCTTCTTTATTGATAAGGGCAGGATCAAAAGAGCTAGTTAAAACTGCTTCTTTTTGGGCTAAGTTGGTAGCTTGAGATTTGAGTGTGGGAGTTTGGGCCAGATCTGTTTGTACTGATCTTAAGTTTTGCAGTTCCTCAACTTTTCTAACCTCTACTAGTTGATTGTAGTCAGTTGAGTTGACAAAACTTTGGGCCTCATCCAGCTTTTTAGCATCAGCCAGAGGAAAAGTTTGGGCTTCTAACAGTTTTCTGATTTTACTGCGCGCTTCTTCTCTAGTAGCAGATTTGACTAAATCTGCAGCTTCTTCTTCTAAAATCAACCCCTGAGCTTTCAGATCGCCTAATCTGGATGCAAGTTGCGGCGGCAAGGCAGGACGATCCAAAACATCAGCGCTTCTGTCCATGGCATCTTCAGCAGCATTAATAACATCTGAAATTAGATTGGGATTTTCAGCCGGGGCAGGCAGGAGTCCTTTTTCAAAAACTACCTCATGCCTGGCAGACTGGGATTCCAGCCTTTCTGCTGCCTGTTTGGCAATTTTGGGATCCTTCAATTCTTTAACAAAAGTTGAGGCAGTATTTACTGCCTGTTGATAATTTTTCAGGGTAGCCTCATAAAGACTAGCTTTTTTAGGATCGCTGGAGAGTGCTTCAGCTTCAGCTAGACGGCGTTCAGCCACTTGCATTTGCAGCCTGGCTTTTTCAGCAGGATCAAAAGTGAAAGCTAGACTGAAACCTTCACCTAGCTGCTTTAATATATAGGTAGGTTGGCCAGGCAAAGCTCCAACGGTTTCTTCCAAATATGGTTCAACCGGGACAGGAGGCGGAGATGCTGGGGGAGCTGAGGATAAAGGTGTGGCTGAAGGCACTGGAGATGTATTATCAGCTGCTGGTGAAGGAGAAGGAGTGGGTGTAGGGCTGGGAGGAGGTGAATAGGTAGGGTTGGCAGCAATAGCAGGGTAAGACTTGACTGCTTCAGTTTGCTGCTCAGAGGTAAAGTTTGATAAGTCTACTTTTTGAGCTAAATCAGAAGCTCTAGTATACCAAAGATATGGTTTGATATCATTTGATGGGGGGATATTTGATTGATTTTGCCATTTTTCCAGCTGCTCTATAATTTCTTCAGTAGGTTGTGGTAAAGATTGATAACTTCTAAGTTCTACTATCTGCCAATTAGCAATTTCCTGTTTTTGAACATCTGGGTAGTATTTAGCTACAGATGTATCTAGCTTAAGGAGTTCTGAAGGAGGAATGCCTCCTGAGGAAGCTAACTTGTTTAATTCTTCCCGGACCTCGCCGCGGTTTTTTAAGCTGTATATTTTACCGCTTTCTTCTTCTGAGATTAAACCCTGCTCTTTGAGTTGCTGAAGGCTTGTTGATAAATCTTGTGGAATAGCGCTCTCGCCTTTGCTTTCAGTAATTTTATCCAAGACCTGCCTGGCAGTATTTTGGGCCTCAGTCCAGTTTTCAGCTTGAGCAGGGGAGGAAGTCAAACTTAAGGCAGTAGCTGCCACCGCTTGATCAGCAGTAACTTTTTCTACCTGAGTCAGTAACTGCTGAGAGGCTGGATCATTTCTTTGGGCAATTGCTGGCAGGTTTTGAGCAAGTGTATCTAAAGTCCTGCTGTAATCATTTAAAGCTTGGGAAGCTGGACCTGTTTTACCTTGGTCCATCAGAGTTTTAGCTTCAGTTAATCTTTCGGCAGCAAAACTTACTCTTAATTGTTCTTTTTTAACTGGATCAAAGGTAAATGTTAGTTGGGTATTTTCAGCAACTTTCTCAAAAAAATAAAAAGGACTGTCTGGCAAAACACCGCTGGCTTTTGCTGGTATTAAATTATCAGGAACTTTTAAAGCAGGCAGGTTTTCTAAAGAGGAGAAGGAAAAACCTAAGACTTGAGAGGTAGAATAGTAAGGGCCATAGTCAAAATATTGTTTTTGGGAGGCAAAAAGAGGTTGAGGAAATACAGAAATAACAACCAATAAAAGACTTACAACAGCCAAAAAGGTTTTTTTAGGGCTAACCATTAAATTGCCCGTCTGCTATCTGCTAATTCTAGTATGAGTTAAAATAATATACCTTGTCAAGATATCAGAAAAGCCTGGCAGGATTAAACTGAGGTTATCTGTCTTTTAGTTTCGGCATAAGTTAAGGTAAGAGGAATTAAAGCTTTAGGCTGCTTGCTTCATGTTTTCCGGGAGGTGTTTTTTTGCAATAAGCAGAATAGGATCTCCGTTATAGCCATGGTAAATATCTATTGGATAGTTTGGTGGAAGTCTTAAAGTTTGATCTAAAACAAGAAGTTGCTCATAATTTTCGATACCAAGATCAAGTAATCTCTGAGTATTTGGCACAATTTGGGAAATATTTTCTAAAAGGGGCTTAGGAAGGAGTTTTTTGTGAATACCCATGGCAATTGCTCTTGCGCGACCAATAAGTTCAGGGTTTAAAGCAAGCATGGCATTTATTCCCGCTTGTGGATTGCTGTCAAAATGACCATCTATGATTAGGTTTCTTATGGGTATGATTGCTTTTTGGTTTATGTCAACAGCTTCGTTTAGCCAGCATGTATGCCAGTATCCTTTTACGTTGCCATTTCTTTGCATAAGTTTACCTGCGATTTGCAGATGGCCTTTAAGTCCGTTATGTCCTTGTTCTATTGTTTCAGGTAGGGTGAACCCAAGCAATCGAAGTCTTTCCTCGGCTGATAAGGGTCTTTTTTCATGAGTTAATGCAGCAGCTACCCCTATTGCTTCACCAGAAGCCATGGTTATCATATGCGCAATTGCAGCTGAGCCTAGTTCTATTTGATTAATAGCCATATATTTCCTATAGTAAAATACAAAAATAGGAGGGACTATTATACTATATTTAGGCCTATAAGTCAAACTTACAGGAACAGAGTGACTATAACGCAAGTTATAAGTAAATTGAAGGTGATGGCTAATTATACCCGAGTTGCTTGAGGAGGAAATCTCTTCTAACTTGATAAAAATAGATCCATGGGGCTATTTTAATTGCATCATTATCTAGCTTAATAGATCTATGTATATCAGATACTTCATAAGCACTGGCTTCCCGAAATAAAATATCTGCCCTAATTGTTTGAATAATAAGGAGAGATATAATTATTATGGAACTGATCCCAGCAAGGCTTATAATATTTCTACTTAATTTGGAGATTGCATGATAAGCTAAAGCTGGTCCGGTGATGATTCCTAAGGAGACCCAAAAAAGTACCATTGGCACAACTGAAACAACAGAAAATTGGTGCATGCTCAAGAAGGTGATGACTACACATATAGCTGCTTTGATAAGTTGCTGAGACTCTATATCTGCCGATTTGAGGCGTTTTAAGCCAGTTATTAAAGCAGAGGAGACAGAAGCAAGAAATAGCCCTAATCCTACCAGGCCTAATTGGACTGCTAAGTCCAAAAATAGGTTATGAGAAGAATCAACCACAATATCTTTCAAGCCTAAATCTTGACTGTTAACAACAGCAGGGAAGGCTAAGGAGAAATTCTCCAAACCATACCCAGTAAGGGGTTTTTGTAGAACTAATTGAACTGATCTCTGGGCTATAAGGAGCCTGTTTTCAGCTGTCCATTTTGAGGTAGTATCAATCTTAAATCTATACCACTCATTGAACACTAGTAAAGGAAAAAGATTTGCTAAGATAGTAAGAAGTATTATTGAGGCAATAATGCCTGCAAGAAGCAGACGGTAATGAAAAATTCCCCAAATTAAAGCTAGAAAGATCAAGCCTAAATAAGCACTTCTTGAGGTAGTAGAAAGGATGCCTAAAATTATAATAATTAGCCCCAAGCCTATTAACCCCTTTTGCTTTAGGTTGGCCTGTTTGAGTAAAAGCCAGGTAAATGGAAGCGACATGACCAAGTAGGCTCCTAAAAAGTTAGGCTGGCCAAAGGTGGATATTACTCTGCGGTTATATAGTAGTTGGGTGGTATTCCCATCAAACCAATAAAGAGCAAATTGAGTGATAGCCAACAGTGCGGTAACAGTGCTAGCTATTAAAATAGCGTAACAGGTGTATTTTTTAAAATGAGGGTTTTCAAATAACTTGGCAGATATAAAAAATAACACAAAGTAACATATCCAGGTTATTATTCCCTGCCACCTAAAATAGCTGCCTAAAAAACTTTGCCCAAAAGATAAGCCCAAGGCAGCGGTCAAGATAATCCAAGCAAAGAACACCAAATACAGTAAGTAAACTTTACTAAAATTGCCTAATCTGTAGCCTGACTTGAGTAAAAGAAAAGGGGTGGAAACTGTAAAAAGATACAATAAAAAGACTTTTGGCATTTCAAAAGCAAGGTAAGTATAAGGGAAAAAAACTAAAGGAAGGGCAAAAACCAGAAATACAAACAACCAACTGGTCCGGGACAGAGAAGCCATAGATACTAACTATAGCAATTATTTACTTACAGAGCGATATACAATAGGACTTTGTTTGTTATTTGGGGTGTTAACTTGTATGCCAACGTTGTATGTTCTGTACGTAGAGAAGTTAGCTGGGATAGCAGCAAAGATCGTATTGTTTGACCAATAATAAACTGTAGCATTATAAGCAACTCCGCTTTTGTATAATTTGACTCCGCCTGAATTGCCAAAATTGTTACCTGTGAGGACGAAGAATCTGCCTTCTTTTAGTGTAGCAGGCCAAGTTGTAGTAATTTGAGGTAAGAAAATCCGTTGCTTTAAAGTTACAGTAATTGTGCGTGCATCAGTCCATTTGCCATTAACTTGAGCTCTAACCATAAGTGTCATGTTACCAGCATGAAACTTGGCATGAGCAGGGTTGGATTGTGTAAGGACAAATTCTCCATTAGGATTTAATTGTCTAGTATCTCTATAATTTTCATATACCATTTGTCCATTTTGGAATAAACCAAATAAATAACCACGGGCTCCTGCTACAGGTTTTACTTTGAACATATATGCTCCTTCTAAATCTAAGGTCTGACCATTTCTTGGATAAACCATCTCTGGTGCGGCTGGTACTGGAGTAGGGGTAGCTGAGGGGGTAGCGGATGGAGTTGCAGAAGGTGTAGGTATCGGGGTAGAAGATGGGATGGGAGTAGTTGAGGGTTGTGGGACAGGCACTGGAATAGTAATTGGAGCAGAAACTGGTTGTTCGACGGCTAGAATATTAAGAGGGGATAAGATAGATAACCCAATAAAACTAAGGGCTAAAACTTTTTTGCTAATGTTAGAAAGACTTATAATTTTCATAATACAAGTGTGTATGATAGCATATATAAATCACTATGTCAAGTCCTATGGGATCTATGAGGATTATTTGGGTAGCCAGAGCCAGTAGCCATCACTGCCATCAGGGGAACCCATAGGAGGAGCAGCCAGTCCTGCAGAAGGAGTTGAGGTTTTAGGTATAGGTGAAGTCCAGGCTCCTGAATCCCCAGTCTTGCCAATATTTTTAGAAATTATTCCTAAATCAAAAGTATTTACCATACCATCTCTATTAATATCAGCAGTCTCATTCCAATTTGCAGATTTTGAGGTAGAGCCAATGGCTTTTTGGGCAATAGTATAGTCTGTAGAGTTTATGACATTATCTTCATTTAAATCTCCTGAAGTTAAATTAATCACTACGCCATCATTTAGGTTTGTAATTGTAGGAGCCATAGTAAAGGCAGCAGAGCCGGCAATTTGAGCAGCTCCTTTTACCAAAGCAGTGTAATTTGATCCTACAGTGAGCCCTGCCAAGGATAAATTAGAATATTGCCCTGAAGCAGGCAGATCCACAGAAAAACTTAAGACAAATTTAGGGTTAGCTGTTAGAGCTCCTTCTGCAATACCTACAAACAATTTAGTAGTTTGATTATTTTCAGCTCTGCCTTCCAAGGCTACTTTAAGGGATAAGGTTGGGCCATAAGAGGTGGCAATAGTAGGGGATGAGCCTTCAGGGGTAGGAGAAGGCTCGGAAGAAGAAGCAGTAGTTGATCCAGCTGTAGAGTTAGCAGCTTGTTGTGAGGCATTTAGTAATTGTCTGGCTGAAGGGGTTGCTGGTTTTGGGGGAATTTGTAAGGTAGGTTTAACACCTTTTTGTTCAAAAGCGCTGCTTTTGACAGTAGTTCTGTATTGGGAAACCAGAAAAGCTCCTGCTGGAATAGAAAGTAGGATAAAAATATAAATTCCTAAAATTAACCTTTGTTTAAAAGTAGAAAACATAATCTATATGAATAGTGTATATTTAATAAGGAGAGTTGGCAATAACTTATGCTCAAAATACTTTTAAACACTGTTTTAGGTGTTATTTTAATCTATATTTGGTCCCGATTTGTTGATATTCCCCAAATAATTTCTAATCTATCTAAGGTAAATTTAATTTATTTGGTCCCTATTTTCTTATTTATGCTACTTTCTCCGCTAATAAGGGCAGTTAGGTTAAAGGTTTTTTTAACAGAAATTACTAAAATTAAACTGTTAGATCTAATCTTTTTAAACGGAGCTGCTCAGATACTTAATTTTTTTATTCCTATCAGGGCTGGGGAGATATTAAAAGGGGTTTATCTGAACACTCAGTATAAGCTGCCTTTAGGTAAATCTGTAATTTGGATATTTATGGATAGATTTGTAGATTTTTTAGTTGTTTTGTTATTAACTGCAGTGTTGTTTTTTGTAGTTCCTACCACTTTAAATATGAAGTTTATCATGATTATTATAGTAATACTTTTTGCAACTCTTCTTTTAACATACTTAATAATTTATCAGGCAAGATTTGCCAGAGGATTATTTAAATTATTGAGGTACCTATTAATAGTAGAGAGTATTAAGATATATTTTGATAGGTTTAGTACTTTCATTTTAGATGCATTCTCAATTCTAAATAGGCACCCAAAAGATTTGTTTTATATGATAGCAATCACAGTTTTGGCCTATGCTGCAGATGCAGCAATTTGGTATTTTACCTTTATTGCTTTAGGGGTAAATCAGGAGTTTTTAAAAATGTATTTAGGGCAGCTTCTATCTGCTTTAACCTATTTAATCCCAGCAGCTCCAGGGTATGTGGGTTCAGCTGAGGCTTCAGGGCTTTTGATACTTTCTGGAATATTTGGAATTTCTACTAATTTAGCCTCAACAATGGTAGTTTTATGGCATATTCTTGCAGCTATTTTTATATTAATTTTTGGTCTGATTTCTCTTTATAGCCTCAAGATTGATGTAGGAGTAATTTTTAAAAAAGTTTTAAAAAGAGAAAAAAATGGATGAGGGTTGGCAAATTAACTACTATATTTCATCTTCAGGCGATAGCCCTGTAAAAAACTTCTTAGACGAGCGTCCTGTTGTTAAATCAAAAGCTTTTAGGATTTTTCAATACATTAAGGAATATGGATTGACTGTAGCAATCCCACATATTAAGAAGTTAGCAGGTACACCAATTTGGGAAATAAGGATTCTGGGAGGAGATAGTGTGCGTATATTTTATATAACCAGGCAAGAGAAGAAAATTCTGCTACTTCATGCATTTGTCAAGAAGACTGATAAAACTCCTCCTAAAGAGATTGCAATTGCTTTGTCCAGAATACCGCCGATTGACAAATGATATCTTTTAAGATATTATGACAATATATGAAAAGATATACTTTTGAACAACACTTGGAAGAGAGTCTAAAAGATCCAGAATTTAGAAAAACCTGGGAGGATTCTGAGGTTGAGTATCAACTAGGCAGAAAACTTATTGAAGTTCGTCTTAAAAGAAATATTTCACAAAGGGAATTGGCTAGAAAAGCCCATACAACCCAGGCTGTGATCTCCAGAATTGAAGGAATGAATTCAAACCCATCAATAGGTCTTCTAAAAAAACTGGCAGGAGCATTAGGTTTAAAACTAAAGGTAGGATTTGAGGTTAAATAGAAGAAAGATCTAATTTAACTGATGGACCCATGGTTGGGGAAAGGGTTACTTTTTTAACTCTAGTTTTGCCTAAAGTTTGAAGTAAAGTTTTAATATTGGCTGATAGCTCTTCTGTGGGTTGGTTTATTTTACCTAAAGCCATATGAATAACTGGAGCTTTGCTTTCGGTTTTATATTCTGTTTTGCCAGCCTGGAAGCCTTCGACCGATCTTTTAAGATCGTCTGTAATTGTGCCATTTTTAGGATTAGGCATTAGTCCTCTAGGACCTAAGATTCTGGCTACTTTGGCAAGTTTGCTCATCCATGCAGGGGTGGTAACTACAATATCAAAGTCGATTTTGCCTTTGTTGATGCTTTCAATAGTATCTTCAGTGCCGGCAGTATCTGCGCCTGAGGTTTCAGCGCCATTACCAAAAGCTATAATGCGCAGTTTTCTGCCGGAGGCAAAAGGCAGGGAAACTAATCCTCTGATTCCGGTAGTTGCTGTATTAATATGAGCCTCTAAACTACCTTCAAACTTAGAATATGATAATTTTTTAACTGTTTCTATAGCCTCATTTAAGGGGTAGTTTTTGTTTCTGTCTAAATCTTTAGTTAATTCTTGGTATTTTTTGCTTCTAGGTTTTTCCTTGCCTGGTTTTTGAGGCTTTTTGGTCTCTGTTTTAACTTCTGGTGAAGCTGTTTTTGTTTCATTTGCAGCTGCAGACTCAGAAATCTCTGGTTTATCAGAGGATTTAACCTTTTTTTCTTTTTCTTCAGCTTCTGGAGCTGAATCATCAATAATTTTTATTTTTGGTCTACCCATTTATTTTCACTCCCATACTTCTGGCTGTGCCTTCTACTATTCTCATAGCAGCTTCAACATTTCTGGTGTTTAAATCAGGTAGTTTAGCCTCAGCAATAGTTTTTACTTGAGCTTGGGTTAATGTCCCCACAGCATCTTTTAAAGCAGTGCCAGAGCCTTTTTCCAAAGATAGGGTTTTTTTGATCATTTCAGCAACAGGAGGTTCTTTGGTAATAAAAGAGAAGGTCCTATCTTCATAAACAGTAATCACTACAGGCAAGATATTGCCTTTTTTCTCAGCAGTTTTATCATTGAAAGCTTTGACAAACTCCATAATAGGAAGTCCTTGTTGGCCTAAAGCAGGGCCAACTGGAGGAGCAGGAGTTGCTTCACCTGCAGGAATATTTAATTTTATAAATGTTTTTACCTTCTTTGCCATAAGTTAGTTGAATTTTAGATTTTTTGCACTTGCAGAAAGTCTAATTCTACTGGTGTTTCCCTGCCAAAGATAGATACTAAAACTCGCACTTTTCCTTTTTCCTGATCAACTGAATCAATTTTACCTATAAAGTCAGCAAATGGACCATCCACAATTTTGACTGTGTCACTCTCTGAGAAAACTTGTTTGTACATTGGAGCTTCAGTTTGAGTAAATTTAACAATAGTTTGAACTTCTTGATCAGAAATAGGAGTGGGTTTGTTGCCCATACCTACAAAGCTAGTTACTCCTTGGGTAGTTCTGACAGCCAGCCAAGAGGTATCATCCAAAACCATTTTAACTAAAATATAGCCAGGAAAGATTTTTTCTTTAACAGATAATTTCTTGCCACCTTTGATTTCAATTTTATCCTGCATTGGGACTAAAACATCCAGAATTTTATTTTCCAAATGCTCAGATTCAATTCTTTGTTTTAAGGTGTGGGCAACTTTGTTTTCATGGCCAGAATAGGTATGGACTACATACCACTTAGCATTAGGACTGCTCTTTTTGTCATCAGCTGGTTGGGCAGCTTCATTGGATGGTGTTTCTGTTTCAGAGGAAGTATCAGACTCATTAGATTCTACTTGTTCTTCAGTAGAGGGAGTTTCGCTGGCTGATTCTTCAGTTTGCTCTTCAATAGTATTTTGATTTGTTTGATTGTCGTCCATATTATTTATTGTTTAGCAAAAACCCTGTTAGAGCTGTTAAGACAGCATCTAATCCTCCCAAGAACAAACCTACTACTACAGCTACTAGTATTACTAATACAGTGTAGCGGATGGTTTGCTCCCTGGTTGGCCAGGCTACTTTTCCTAACTCTTCTTTAACCTCCTTTAAAAAATTGACAGGATTCATTTTGTTTTACCCTTGTCAAAAAATTGTCATTTAGACATTTTTTTGCAAGCGATCTCCCTTGATCAAAACAATTTTTTAGAAATTTTAGTTGTTTTGATCTTCAGTCCGATACAAAAAAGCCTCCATTTTTGGAGGCACTTTGTCAAGTATATCAAAGGTAGTAGTATAATTCAAGATAGCATTAATATGCAAAAACATCTGGCTATTTTCAAAGGAGAAGTAGGGGAGGATATATTGTCCGGTAAAAAAACTATTGAATCCCGTTTTTCCAAGGCAAAAAATCCTCCTTTTGGGGTTATTTCTAGTGGGGATTTAGTCTATATTAAACCTTCTGGTAAAGACATAATTGGCCAATTTAGAGTAAAAAAAGTGATCTTTTTTGATGGTTTTGAAGAGAATGATTTAAATCAGTTGAAAGAGGGTTATAAAAATGACTTGGCAGTAGGAGAAGGGTACTGGGAAAAGAATAAAAATGCCCGTTTTGGAACCCTAATTTTTATTGGAAACTGCACCAGATTTATTACCTCACCAATTAAAATAAAAAAATCTGACCTCCGCGGTTGGGTAGTGCTTACAACGTGAATTTAGGAGTTTGGAAAATTGGGATCAAAAATTAATTGGTAGATT
Organism: uncultured Gammaproteobacteria bacterium; assembly: GCA_964500725.1. Lineage (GTDB taxonomy): Bacteria > Patescibacteriota > Microgenomatia > Daviesbacterales > UBA10151 > UBA10151. The sequence continues at coordinate 317,730 of CAZCNP010000001.1, read as the reverse complement.
GGAATGTGGCTGGTGAAAGAGGCTGGTTAGTTAAGGCAGAAGGTGTAGCATAAGAAGAGAATGGATCAGAAAAAATTAGTTTGTCTTCCTTTTTTTGGACTCTGACCATGGCTTTGGGGATATTTCCTGCAACTCCCAGGTCTTTTTTCCCATCAACTGCCACTTCTTTTATCTCTGATGGTTTTTGAAAAGCTAAAGGAGTTGTGTTATCCAAAAGCTTATGCATGATTTTATTCCAAATTGGGGCTGCTCCTGTTATTCCTGAGGCAAGATTAGGATTCATGGGGGTATTATCAGGGTTGCCTACCCAAACTCCTACTACATACTTTGGAGTATAGCCAAAAGTCCAGTTATCCCTTTTGCTGTCAGAAGTACCTGTTTTGACTGCCACCTCATAACCCTTGATTTTGAGTAAAGAGTTGGCGCCGAAAGCCATTTTCCTGGCATTATCATCTGATAAGATATGGGTGATTAGGAAGGCAGTTTCCGGTAAAAGAGTTTGTTTTGAGGAATTTTCATACTCTTCTAGAATATAACCAGAAGAATCTGTGACTTCTAAAATACCGGTGGGTGGGTTTAACTGGCCTAGCTGGGAAAAGGCTCCGTAAACCCCCATCATCTCAATCATTTTAACTTCAGCTGACCCTAAAGTTAAAGACAACCCATATTGTTTAGGATTATCGATAGTGGTGATTCCTAAATCCCTGGCTGTTTGGGCAAAAGCCTCAATTCCTACAGTGGCCAAAAGTTTGACTGCAGGTATATTTAAAGAACTGCCTAAAGCCTGTCTTAAGGTTACCGGGCCATGAAAAGTACCATCATAATTTACTGGGGAATATCCATTGCCCCACTCGTCACGGAATGTGACTGGCGTATCTAAAAGAATATTGCTAGGGCTGAACCCATTTTTCAAAGCTGCAGCATAAGTAATTGGTTTAATAGAAGACCCTGGCTGGCGAAGAGCCAAAGCAGCATTGTAGTTGCCAAAACCAGGATAATGATAAGATCTGGAGCCTACCATAGCCAAAATTTGGCCAGTAACCGCATCTGTCACCATTGCTGCGCCATTTTTAACATTCAAGTTTTGGAGACTATCTACCTCATTTTTAACTATTTCTTCTACTTTTTGCTGTAGCTGTAGATCCAGGGTGGTATAAACTTTTAAGCCTCCTTGCGAGACAAGCTTTGGACCTAATTTTTCTGACAAATAGTCTCTAATGTAAAAAACAAAGTGAGGAGCTAAAATATTATTTTTTAGTGGTTTAATATTAAGATCTTGTTTGTATGCTTCATCTGCTTGAAATTGGGTAATATATTTATTCTCCACCATTTGTTGCAAAACTTCTTTTTGGCGCTGTTTGGCCAGTTTAGGGCTTGAGCCATAAGGGGAAAACTGGGTAGGTGAGGCAGGTAGTCCTGCCAGGTAAGAACTTTCCTCCAAAGTAAGTTCTGAGGGGGACTTATCAAAATAGGTTTGAGAGGCTGCTGCAATACCCATGATTGACCCTCCGTATGGGGCTTCATTTAGATACATCTGCAAAATTTGTTCTTTCGAATAAATGATTTCTGCCCATAAAGCCAGTATGCCTTCCCGCATCTTGCGGGTATAAGTTTTTTCAGGGGTCAGCAGGGAGTTTTTAATAAGCTGTTGGGTAATAGTGGAGGCTCCTTCATGGGAGCCTGTGGTGATATTGCGATAAAGAGCACGAGCTATTGCAGAGAAATCAATACCAAAATGTCGATAAAAATTCTGATCTTCTATTGCCAGCGTTGCTTGGATTAAGCTTTTAGGAACTTCAGGAAGTTTAACTAGGGTGCGGTTGCTGCCATCATAAATCCTGTAAAGCAAAATTCCATTACGATCATAGATTTCTGTAGTGATAGGTAAGGCAGAAGACGAGAGTTTGTTAGGATTAGGAAGAGCATATGCTGCTGTGAGTATAAAAAGGGTATAGGAAGAAACGAATATAAAAAACACTGCTAAACAGATGGCAATTTTAGCCCTTTTTGATAGACGGAATTTTTTAGGCCTACCTCTGTTTCTTTTTTTGTTCAAAAAGGCCGTAATATTGGTAAAAGCCCTTTTGGTATAAGTTGGCACCTGTTTTACTAAAGGTATTGGTATAGTTCTTGATCTGCCGCGTTTGGTTTTTCGGCCATGCATAGAGATATTTGCAAGGCTGCGAAGAGGTAAAAGTGGCAGCTGGCCAACTTTAATTAAGATAATTTTTACCAAAAGAAGAGCAATCATTAAAACAGAGGGCCTGGTAATAGTTTTTTTTCTTCGTCCTTTGGGCATAAGTTCGTGCTTGCCGGACATATAGCTTAACTGCCCGCATTCTAAAATATTTCTCTGAAGAAGTGCAATAGGCAAATTTAATCCCTAAAACTTTTTCTATAAGTTGTATAATACAAAACTTATGAATGGTGAAATAGGAATATTTCTTGATCCCTATGCAAGTAAAGAAGTGGTCAGGTTTGTTAAGGATTTTACTTCTCAACATACAGGTAGGGTGGTGTCAGAAGCAAGGCAATTGCCTCAACTGGATGATTGCAAACTAATACTGATAGGTGGAGGAGACGGAACAGCAAACAAGGTGGTTTCGCACCTGTATAATAGTGGGGCAGAGTATCATATAGGATTATTGCCTTCAGGGACAAATCATATTTTTTATAATAATTTGCTGCAAATAGCCCGTCAAACTCCAGAACAGTTTGTTAAGCCGAGGCAGGAAGGGACTTTACGGCCGTCTTATTTTCATCCAGGCAAGTTCGGAGAGCATCTATTTTTGGTTGATTGCGGTACCGGTACTCTTGAAATAGCGATAGGCAATTTAAATAAAAGGTATAGATGGGTGCCTGGAGCGATCAGGTCCAAATTAATCCCAGTTCTTAGTTATCTAAATACTCTAAAGCCTTCCGATGATGTGACTTTAAACATATTTTCTACCTCGCCCTATTTAGGAGTTGTAAAGGCTTTCCCGAATCAAAAAGTAGACAATTCTCGAAGTTTAACACATGCCTGGATTGAAGGTAGATTGAAAGCTGTGAGATTAAACAAACTTTTGATTACCCTAGCTTGTTGGTCAAGAGGGATAGTGCCTCCTCAATCAATTCTTAAAACTGAGCAAGTTAATACTGATTGTGATGCAATGCAGGGCCAAAGTTTATGGGTTGACGGAGATACAATAGAGATAAGACAAGACGCAGGGATGCAGGTGAAAGTAAGAAGAGAAAGGAGAGTGTTTGAAATTGTGGCTATAGATTTAAGTTTACCCAAAGGCCAACAAATACAGCCCAATTCCAATAAACCCTATCCCAATGGTTTTAGACAGCATACTAGATAGAGTATATTTTTCCCTGAAAATACCTGGATAAAACCTGGCTAGAATAGCTGATAAAGCTAGTAAAAAGATATATTGGGTACCCTGCAAAGAATTTACCAAAGCTGGGTTTGTCAAAGAGATAGAAAATAAAAGCAGCAGTTCTGAAATAGTTCCAGCAGTTTGTCCTCCTAAAAATATCAACCCTGGTTTAGAGAAAAAATTAACAGATGGACCTTTTGAGGTAATAATTTTTGCTCTCAATTTAGGAATCAACAGCATCAGGATACCTAAAGGCAGCAGGATTAGTCTTGACCAGACTATAACGGAAAAGAAATCTAATTTTAGATATGCCTCTCTTAAGATAATATAGGAAAGGGCAAAGGCTAAAGCTGACAAAGCCTCAAAAATAATTTCTTTTTTGGGCAAATCTCCTCTCCAGTCAGATCTAGTTAGAAAAACCATGCCAATTATTAAAACTACAGTAGCAATAATTTGAATCTGGGAGATAGCATTGGTTGATGAGGCAAAAATTAACAAAATCAAGGGGATCGCCGTACCAATAATAGGGATAACTCTTGAGACTTGGCCAATTTTTAAGGCTTTGAACATAAAATATGCCCCAGTTGTCCAGAGAATAGTTGATAAAGAGGCAGTCAAAAATACCTCTAGGGAGGGTATTTTAGTAAAAGGTAAGGCCAAAATTGCCAGTAAAGATACCAAGCTGATATAAAAAACATAAACTATTGGTTCAGGGATAGTTTTATAGAGTAAAAACTTATTGGTCAGAACTGCCAAGGCGTTAAAAAGGTATGCTGCTAAAGTAAAAGGAAGATGGGACATTATTTCAGCTCTTTTTCTATCTCTTTTTGTCTTTTTTCCAATACTTCTTCTGCCTGGACAGTGTGGCCGATAAAGCGAAGCAGGGCATGAGGAATACCGTTATTTTGAATAATATCTGTATAAACTAAAGCAGAAGGCCGGATATGCCTTTTTTGGGTTTTGTAGTCAACTTCTACCAGGCCAAACTTGGGGTCAAATCCCAGGTGCCATTCAAAGTTATCTAACAGCGACCAGTAGAAAAAGCCTCTGACGTTGACTCCTGCTTTGATAGCTCTGGCTACTTCTTGTAAATAAGAAATCAAAAATCTATTCCTTCTGTCATCATTAGTTGAGGCAATGCCACATTCAGTAATATAAATAGGTATATCATCTGCCAGATCAGTCAAAACTTCAAAAATTCCTTCAGGGTAAATCTCCCAGCCTAAGTCTGAGACCTCATGAATATATCCAGTAATATCTTTGGCTTGGGGGACTAGCTCCTTATCCTTGAAACGAACATGAAAGTAGTAATTAATTCCTAAGAAATCATGGGTATTTTTAGTAAACATATAAAACAAGTGGTTCACAAAAAGGTCATTTGCCCATACAGCAATCTGTTCTTTGATAGAGTGTTTGTGGAAAGATTCAAAAGATAAAATATTGTTGGCAATACCAACAGGTTTGCCTGCAGGATAAACAGAATGTAAATATTTATAAACTCTCCTGTGGGCAGCAACTAAGTTAAAAAAGGTTCTAAGTTGCCCAAGCCAGCTTTTTTTGGCGGGAGGCCATTCTCTTCTAACATATCCTTCATAAACATACACTCCTGGTTCATTTAAAGTTACCCACAAATCAACATAGGAACCTATAAATGGGGTTATTTTTTTAACAAACCTTTCAAAATAGAAAGGAGTTTTTTCATTTTCCCAACCACCTTTATCTGCCAGCCAGGTAGGGAGTGTAAAGTGCCAGAGTGTTAGCATGACAGTCATATTAAGGGATTTTAAACACTTCAATACTTTCACATAATGCTGGATTCCCTCCTCATTAAATTCACCTTCTTTGGGTTCAATCCTGGACCATTCGATAGATAACCTATGGGCATTATGGTTAAGTTGTTTTGCCAGTTCGAAGTCCTGTTCATAAAGATTATATTGGTCACAGGCTTTGCCTGAATGAAGATGAGAGGGCTTTTTTTGCTCCCAGGTCCACCAGTCACTGTTAATATTTTCCCCTTCAACTTGATGGGCAGAAGTAGCAGCCCCCCATAAAAACCCTTCAGGAAATTTTAATATTCCATGATCATGATGCTCCTCTGGAGGAGATTTTTGAGGCATGATTTCATATTAAAGCAGTACTAGGAACTTGTAAAGGAAGTTAGTCTTCTTTTACTATAGTCACGCTGACTTTGTTATCTTTGTATGCAAATTTAAATGTTATTGGTTTGTTTTTATTGTTGGTAATATAAAGGTTTTGCAGGGTGTTTGAGCCTTTGGAAAAGGGGGAGGAGTAGATAGAGACTCCATATTCTTTGGAAATATCATTAATTTTAGCAAAGTCATGGTTGGTAGGAGACTCAACTTCTAATTCTGCTTCTCTTGCTACCCAATTAAGCAAAGATGCTAAATGACAAACTCCATCTCCAAATAAATATCCATCAGTCTTAAAACCCTCAGCCCCGTTAAAATGGGCATTAGTAGTTTTTTCTACTTTTCCCTTATATTGGTCTTTGACATCTTCATGGTAGGCGAAAGTTTTATTCGGGGAAAGTGTAAATTCATACTGGAAAGGTTTGGTAACTGTCCTCCAGTCTATGTCAGCAGCTTTGGTGACTGTGCCTCGCAGGTATGCTAAATTTAATAAGATATTATCTTTAAATACATCATTAACAAACTGGACATCATAGCGGTTATCAAGTGACATTTCCCTTTGGGCCAGCACGTAGATCTTTGGTTGGGGATTAATAAGATTTGGTGTGTTTTCTGCCCCTGCAAATGTGCTAATAGTTAGGGGAACAACTATTAAAGTTTGAATATATTTCTTGAAGCTATTCATAAAGGGAATATTCTAACAGACTATGGGACAAAAATCAAGCCAATAGGGATGTGGTATTATTAATTTGTGATTAAACTGCTGCCCTTTGTGCTTATACCTATTATTATGCTTTCCGGGTTGATGTGCTGGAGATATTTAACTAACCAACAGGCCTTATCTGCATCGCAAACCATCCAACAAGAAACAACTCTTAATGAGGTACCTAAAACTTTGCCTGCGGTGGGCACAGAAGCCAATACTGCTAGTTTACAAGATACTACAACACAAGCATCCCCAGTTCCTCGAAATACAGGCTCAACTGTATCAGATTCAAGAATAAAAGATGTAGAATCGGCAATTACCAATCTACGGGCTCGTGTTTCTGCTTTGGAAAAGGCTACACCATCTGTCCCAGCTGTTACAACTTCTAAGTATCCTTTATATATTCCCTTAGGATCTGGCGGAGGGCCATGGGGCAACGCAGATTGGTATAAATTAGACGAGTATATGGTGACTCTTAACTCAGAAGACTATGCTGGCTATTCCAGTATGCAGCTTGAAGTTAATTTTAGATTGGCTGAACCTACAGGAAAGGGTTCAGTGAGACTTTATAATGTTACAGATCAAGCAGCTGTTTCATCACAGGTAGACAACAGCACAGCAACATTTAGCACTCAAACTTCTGGAACATTTAAATTAGCTTCTGGACAAAAAACCTACACTTTACAGATGAAAAGTACTGAAGCAAGAAGTTTGTTTATCCAATCTGCCAGAATTAAGGTTAATTTTTAAACTATCAACCACAGACTCTATAGTTTGATTAATATCAAAATTTTGTTAGTATTTCTCTATGATAGAAGAACGGATTACTCATTTTGAAGTAGCGGTTCATTTAGGTGATCACATTTTTCGTGGCGGGTCTTCAGTACCAGATTTAACACATCAGAGATTAACAGCTCTTTGGGACGAGAGGTTGCAGCGTTTTGTTTCTAAACAAGGAGTTTTGTGGCTTTATTTTTCCGCTTTAACAGAAGAGCAATTAGAGGAGGCTTTAAAGAAACCAACTTCTAGCAATCCCGTAATGGGTGAAGATGTTAACAGGGTTCAAACGGGCGTGCGCGGCTATGGCCGTCGATTCCTTACTATTGGACGGACAGATTATCATTTGATTGATGTAGCGCAATTACTTAGAACAAATGATATATCCTATGATCCTAAAAGTTCTGTGTGTGCATGGGGGGAGTATTATGATTGGTGCGCAGATTCAATTGGAAAGTTAGTAGTAATGCAGCTTGGCTTAGATATGGCTAATTATTACTTAGTTCCCCAGCTAAGTAGATCCAAAAAAGATATTGAACCGGTTGTAGCAACTTGCCAAGCTATTTCTGAAGGTTCGTTGAAGAAATTTTATAAGGGTACATTTAATCTTAGTGCTAGATAGGAAGTTGGCAGGGATGTCAGGATTCGAACCTGAAAAAAAGGTTTTGGAGACCTCTATGATACCATTTCATCACATCCCTAGATACTTTAGGTAGTATACCAAATTGAGGTTTAAAAATAGAGAACTGAAAACAGATTATAGCTTGACTTCTTTGTGTTCTGTGGTTTTAATACAGTGTTTACAGAACTTGTTCAAAACAAGCTTTTCTTTAATATTTACTGTATTTTTTGTTGCAGTATAATTCCTGTTTTTGCAATCAGAACACTGCATATTGAATAATTGTCTGTTTCCTTTTTTAGCCATGATTTAGGGATTATATATTAAAACCAAGCTAATCTGCAAGAGAGGAGCCAGAAATAGGGATTGGGAGTGCATATATGATACGGCTAGGACCTACTTCATCAACAATTACTAAGGATTTCAAAGCTTGCAAGGAAAAGGGGTAAAGGGGAAAAGGAATTGCAAGCTTCCGCTTTGAACCTTAATCGACGCATTTTGTGTCGGCTTTCAAGGCATTTTCGCTTCCCACCTCATTACAAATCCCTACCTCAAACTTAAATCCTTCAAGGCTCTAAATCTGATGCATGCATTTGCGGTTCGCTTCGCTCAGTCCCGCTTCGCGGGACTTCGCTAAACAAAAATATATTATTTGGGGGAAAATTTCGATCAAAGAAGGGGAAAAGGAAGAAAAATGTTGCCCTTGGCCCCTGCCTCCCATCCGCAGGCAACCAATCACATTCCCATTGTTCAATGGAATATTTATTTTATTTATTCATATTTCTATATTTTCCATTATTAGCTTGTTGTAACAATCTAATCACCATAAGTAATCCATTAATGGATACCAATGGTAGATTTGAGCTTAACTCCATTAATGGTAACCATTAATAATGGTTAATGGTGATAATGGTAAACAATATTAAGGTATGCCCCGCAAACCCATACCCCCTTATCGGCTTGCTTTCTATTGGTTTATTTTAATACTTAGGACTAATCTGATCTTTAGGGTTTCGCGTCCTCCTGTTAGTCGGCCGCTCAACTAAAAAACTTTACCTGCCTCGGGGGGTGCCTTTGGGGGCTTGCTTCCTGAATTTTAAGAAGTCCCTATTAACCCCACCATAAATTCTATATTTCTTTCCTTTTTAACTGACCTCCTTCTTCGCTCGCCCCCCGCGCCTTTTAACATCCCGTTACTTTTCTTATTAAATACTGTTTTTTTAATATTCCCTTCTAAAAGAGAAATCTATATATTTTAGGTCGGCGCGTGGTAGCGGTCTTGAAAGACCGCTTGCCTTTCCCGCACCAATTCTGGTGCGGGATGCGGCCCCCCTGGGCGCTGCCGCGCCCTTTTTTTCTTTTAACGGCGGGTTTGCGGGGCTTAAAAATTATTAAAAAATTGCTTAATTTGCTTTCATATATTAAATGGTCATATACTTAAACTATGGATAACTTGCCTAATGATCCATCAAATCCAAACAATAGTATTTCTAATCCACTTCCTCCTTTTGGATCAGATTTTAACCCTCACACCAATCCAGTAGATCCAAATAATCCCTACCAGTCTCAACCCCCTCAAAATCCTTACCCTAACCCTCTTGCGCCCTCAATTTCCTCCCCAAATTCCCTGAATTCCCCAAATACCCCTAGTCTTCCTGAAACCCCTCATCATCCTACTCATTCAGATGTAGCCAAAGCAAGACTGAGGGATGAACATGGGCACTTTCTTCCTTATGAACACCCTCATGCTTCTCAACCCCAAACACCCCCAACTTCCCAAATCTCCCCAATTTCCCCGAACACCCAAAATTCCCCTAATCCCTTTCCTCCTTTAATTGAGACCAGCCCCAAGCAATATATCCCAGATTCTGATCCTCCCATAGTTACAGTGAGAAATCCCATCACATATATTAAAAAATGGTGGAATAAAATCCTAGCTAAAGAAGGAATAGATTTTAAAATGGGTTTTAGAATCAAACCTATCACTGCAGTTCTAATTGCCTCTGTTATTATTTCTGGTGGTGTTTCCTCAGGTGTCACAGCCCTTGTTTTAAAAACCTTTTTTCCAACTTCCAGCCCAATTCTTCACAGACAAATTATCCAACAAGGGACTATTCAAAAATCAGCTACAGGGGGTTTTTACCTCACTTCTTCAGATTCCTCTATGTGGAAGTTAAAATCTAAAAACCCAAATATTAATTTTGCTGATCAAATGGGGAAGTTAGTGACTGTAACAGGTAATATGACCAAAGAAACAAACCTTATTGAAGTTTCTGAGATTATTATCTCTAACTAAAAATTCCTTTATTTATCTTGAGTAAATTTAATTATTCCAACTTTAATACAATATGCTATCAAAGCCAAAAATGAGGGAATAAGTAAACCTACGGCCAGTTCTCTGTCAGTAGGATAAATATTTCTAAAAATATAACCAATCAGGAAACTAATTGAGACAAGGAATATTAAATCAATTAAGCCTTTCATATTATCCTACTTTAAATATATCACAAGAAAACAAATTAGTAGTATTGTTAAGATAATGATACTTGGGAAATTAATGCTGTATTAGAATCAGTTAAAGAAGGCTACAAAATGGCAGCAGATGAAGGAAATGAATGGGAAAGGTATGAAGTAGGCTCGAACTATCTACTAATAGCTTCTGATCAAGGAAGCTGTACATATTAAAACTATATTTTACTTTTTCTGTAAATCCTTGATCTGTCATCAATATCCATTATTTTAAACTGCCTAACTCCATTTGACGATTCCACTTCGTAAACAAGTACTCTGGTATGACCTACCCGTAAAGTATATAAAGTTTCACCATTAGGCCCCTTGGATTTTTTTCTGGTAAATTCACCTACTCTTTCCTCATTAAAGCGGGCTATGGATTTTAGAACATCGCCTCTTTCACCAGAATGAATATTCTGAAGCATTTCATCAAATTCTGCAGGTTCAGGAGTTAATATTCTTTTTGGAATCGCAATACCTTCAATTGCCTCTGATAAGTCAACTCTCTCAGCAGTCGGTTGGATTCTTGCTTCCTGTCTTGTCTGTTTTCTCATTTCATATACGACATCTGTAATATGCTCCCTTTTTTGTTTGGGTCTTGCTTGTTGGTTAGCTGGCATTCCTCGTTTCTGCTGTTTTTCCTGATATGCTTTCGAAACTTCGGTATTTATAGAAAGAAGAATAGCTTGTGTTACCGATAATGAGGCTACATTTATTACTCTCATATCTGGATCTGCCGGAAGTTTAAGGAAATTCCAATCAAACGCATCTCTTAATGCTGCTTGTTTAGTATCAAAGTATAAGTTAAGATCTGTTGATTCTCCAAACTGATTTTCCCAACGCAAGTGTACAGCAAACCTTTGTGGTCTGTTTTGGTCAAATGCTACAGCAACAACTTGTGGTCTTGAGAAACCCGTAGAGTCTACTACCACAGGATCAATATTATCAAATATCCTCTGTGATCCTTTCGAAAATATAGAACTGATAATTGCTCCAAACGACTGCACCTTGATGGCTGTCTGATCCACAACTTGCTCAGGATCAAGAACTTCATATGCATCCTCTTCGTTTAAAATAACTCCATCTGTCATCCCACTATGGGTGTATTCCAATACCGCTTCTTCAATCTGTTTATAAAAACTGGGCTGTATGCATCTCTCCTGAAAAGCTCTGGCTACCCTGTACATCTGATAAATATGATTAAATCTATCAAGTCCGAGGATATAAAGTGCATTTAACCTCTCAAATTTTCCTTGCCTAAGGTAAAAAGTTACCGCTTCTTGAAGATCATTAAATTCTGGAGCATCTGGATTTAAAACGTGACGGAATATCCCTTCTCGTATGTTTCCTACACGCCGAACAAATTGTTGACCTCTTTGTGCTGCTTCTCGAGGAATTCCTGCTTGGCTTCTTATGTCACTATCAACTACATCAGGGCTACTTAAAATTCCTGCCCGCACTTCTGCTGTTAGCGATTCGATCATGTATTTCGTTAGATTAGGGTATTGTCCGAACAGACCTCTTCTATTTGTCTTGAAAACTGATCCATGAGTTTTTCTGTACGATACTAAAATCGAATCCATGAAAAACCTATATTGGCTAACAACACCGTCTTTTTGTGGATCGACTTCTAAAACATCTGCTAGGGAAACCCTTTCAATTTCAATGTTAAGCCTGCTTGTAGCAAAAGCGAATGACAGCAAATCCGCATAAGGTCTGAAGCTGTCGGCAAATCCATGTCTTATTGCATAAGAAGTCTGCTGATGGATAGTATCTGCCAAAAGCAGTTGCCCCCCCGCATGTGTTATCTGATAACGGCAAAAATCATTTATTGTTAACGGTTCTCCACCAGCTCTAGCACCCATTACCTTAGCTTGATATGGTTCATCTAAGCTGGTTAAATAATTGAAAATATCCCAGCCTCTTTTGTGAGCTTGTAGCCATAATTGGTGTTCACGAACATCTTTTGATGAATGTCCTTTAAGAGGTATTCCATTATTTATCCCACCCTGAGCCCTTTGCATTTCTTTAACTATCTGACCGTACTCTCTATCGATACCTCTTGAGTCATATATCTCACGCTCAGTATACTGCTCAATAAACGCGTCACCTTGTATTTGTGCTGAAATAGTTCCTGAATGACCTGACACATCACGTCCTGCAAACAATCCCCTAAGAAATTTTGGTGCTTCTGCCATACTTAAATAATGATACTATATAATTATAGGATATGTCAAATTTACTTAAAATTTGTGATAAGATGATGTTGTGCCTCAACTGATTACTGTTTCAAAAAACTTATATGATAAGTACAAAGGAGATAAATTCGGAAGGATACTAGCTTATGTAATAGTTGATGGTAAAAATGTCTCCATGGAGCTTGCCAAATCAGGCATGGCTCAAGTAGTTGTCTACCAACACAAAAAGCCCTTCATTTATCAGGACCAACTACTCAAACTACAAGAGAAAGCCAAAGTCCACAAAAAAGGCATCTGGAGTAGATAAATTTCCTTCATTCCGGACAAGTTGCGTTTCTTACAGAAATAACCTATAATTCCAAAACCAAATATGGCATTAGTTGAAGGAGAAGTATTACGTTCAAATATAAGACAAATGCTCAGAGATGGGTATGGTGTTGACGGGACGACTACCCACCAAGATTACCGTCGTCTAGGGGCTGAGGTTTCCATAGCCTCATTCAGAAGAGCTGGCTTAATATCTGTTTTAGCCAGTAGATTTCAAGGCGATATCACTGAAGCATTATGCTTTGCCTATCCTGATTTGTATCACAGGCCTCTGTTAAATCTTAACTATCCTGATTTAACTTCCCCTCTACAACAAAAATGGAGCGCACGCGAAGAGGAAATAGAAGCCAGAATAAGACAAACCATGACTGTTGCAAAAAAAGAAAAAATTCATTTTTTGCACGGAAGAAGAATTGAAAACAATCAAGCTAGGCAAGAGACTAAAAACGGAGAGAAAATAGTAATTAGAGATACTCATAATGTCCACCGTCGCCGAAAAAATGTTGAAAATTGGTGGAAAGGAGAAAACCAGGATCTGCTGGAAGCTCTTGGACAATCCCTAAGGCCAGGTGATAGTGTTTGCAGCTTCCTGAGTGGACATGATGCTGTCTTGCCAACCTTAATTTTACAATCCCTTGGCCCTAATGGTGAGTTAACTATACTTACTCCTGGTCCTTATCTTAAAAGTGGACTGTATGCACACTTTACTAGTTTATTAATGAATCTAAAAGGTTTTTCTGAAAAAATGACTCAGAGTGAGAAAAAGGCTCAAGGAAAAGAGGAATTTATTACCGGTGCATCTTTGGTAACTCAGCGTTTCAGAAAAGATGCCAATACTTATCTTTCTTATCCATATCGATATGGTGATAATTTTTACAGAGATGGATTGGACGAAGACAAACAAGGACTCGCTGAACGGTTCTATGATAGATTCCATATCTACCCAGTCCGTTATTACCCTCCCACATTTCCTGAAAACTTAAGGAATTGTTTTGATGCGATCGTAGAGTGTGACAGATTTAGTGAAATTGAGGAGCATGACCAGGAAGATGTTCTAAGACAACTAGATCAGGCTTTAAAAGTTGGAGGTTATTTAATTTTTAGAGAAGGATCAAGAAATCAAGTAGCAATTGAATATTATGGAGAAGAAATCCTATCAAAGTATCAAAGAATTAGATTGTCAAGAGTAAAATCAGAGCAGCTAGTAGTGTTTAGAAAAACTGGTATTCTCCAAACTCCAGAAGTAAAACCTCAAACCGCCTTTGAAGAAGAACGTTCTCCTGATGAACACAGACAAAGCTTTTATTTAGCAGTTGAACAGGCTATAGGTGAAGGTGCAATTAATGGAGATTTAAAAGATAAATTAAGTATTAGTTGGTTTAGAAAGGTTGGGTTACTGGAGGCATTTTTAACTAGTTTTAAAGGTGATTTAGCCTCTTGTGCAGATTTTGTCATTGCAGAACATACAAAAAGAAGTGGCCGACCTACTGCAATTTCCACTAGTTCTCAAGCTGCCGTACAAATCCCAGAAGGAACAAAGGCTTCTTATACCTTAAGTGATTTGTCTAAAGAATTAAAACTGCCGAGAGGTGTTATTCGTAAAGCTGTAGAAAAATTAGGGCTTAAACAAACCAATCTTCGTTCAAGAGGGTTCACGTCTACCCTGAATCAGTACCGCTTTTCTTACGAAGAGTACCTCATCATTGTTAATAATCTAAAAAAGGGTAAGGGATAAAATAACATGACTATGCTTAGGGAAAAGGAACCTCCTCTTACCGCTGAAAATTTAGATGGGATTAGCACAATTGAATTTTGGCGCGGATTAAAGCAAGATTTGGAAAAAGTTGGGGGGAAAATGCATATTGGTCAATTCTTTGACTTTTTCGATCCTGACGCAAATCCTAATGCTCTCAATGGTAGAGGCGGTAAGTACTCTATGCTCAGACTTGGATATTCTTTTATATCAGGCCGTCCAGATGATCAAAGGGTAGCTAGAGCACTAATATCCGAATTTCAACCCCCTCTTGGGGAAGAAGAATTTCTACAGACAGTTTCGGAATCAAGACAGTTAATGGCTGAAAAATTATGGATTCCAACTAAGCTCAAATCCGCCGATTTTGTATTTACTCCTAAATTTTGGAGTGATTTTGGTCATGATTTAAGTTTGCTTGAGGAGAATATTACTTTTACTCAATTTTTAGACTCATTTGACCCTGAGAATCCTACTGTTATATATAGAGGATTCGCTACTGGTAAGTATCATCATGTTGAATCTATCCTTTGGGATTTACAGTATGTTGTTACAAACGCTGATGAAACTCAAGCTGGTAGTCCGGCAGCCAGAAGAAAAGCTAGATTCGAGATGTTTTTTCAGAAAGCTCCGGAGAATGTTCAATTACAGCTTTGCGGTAAGTTCCCTGAAAATTTTGAGGATCATGCCGAGGAAGTTGTAGGCCGGTTCCTGACTGAAGAAGCTACTTTCGTTGTAGAAACTTCTAAAGCTTTAAGACCAGATAGCCAGGATCTAATTTTGGATGCTCTAACCAATTATTTATCAGTAAAATTACCAGATAGTGGTTTTGGTGCTCTATCCCAGGTGGAAGCGAAAAAACTCTTACAGACAGCCAGTAAATTTGTAGAACAAACCAAATCCCATCGAGCTAAAGAAGTTTTGTCTCAATCGGATCCGTTAGTTGTATTTTTTAAGCAGGCTGATAGCGATAATCAAGCCGTGGCTGCTGCTTCTAAAAAGGTCATTCTTTCTTTGGTAGAAGGTTACTATCAACCTCTTGTTAAAAGTGAACTTTATAAAGCTGCTTCTTCGTTTTGGAATCTGTATTTGGATAAAAACCCAGGAGCAAAAACTATTCCTCCAACTGTTTTTACCCAATTTTTGAAAATTTATACCCAGCAACAGATTATGCCTTCTGAGGATGTAGACAAAAATTTAACTGATTTTTTCGATGCTAAAGTTTTTCCTCAGATCTATCAACATTTTGCGGAGATTGCCAATTTTGCTCCTCAGATAGCCTATTTTACCACGCTTGATCCAGAAGGTAATAAAAAACATTTATTACTGCATCAGGTAGAAGCAATTAAACAGTTTGTCGAAAATGGTGGCCATATTTTAGCTGATGAACCTGGAACTGGTAAAACTCTTATTTTTATGTTAGGAGCTCTAAATTTACTGGACAAAAAAGAGTGTTCACAGGAACAACCAGGTAGAGTTTTAGTAGTTGGTAGTAAAACAGTTATTGCCAATGTTGAACAAGAAATAGCTAAACACTTACAATCAGACAGATTTGATTTGGTTAATATTAATTCAGTAGCTGAAGAAGAACTTAAGGGTAAAACCTTAAATGAGCGAATAAAGGTGTTAAGGGCTCGATTGAAAGCATGCCCTAAGGATAAACAAGTTATTTTAGTCAACTATGATATTTTTCGCCACCCTAACTTTAGAAGATTGTTGAATGAATTTCCTTTTGCTGCTTCTCTAATCGATGAGGCGCATAATATTAAATCTAGAAATATAGAGGCCATAAACTTAAGTAAGCCCTTACAAGAAATAGGTGGAGTAAGTATAGCCAAAAGAATTGCAGTTTTATATCAGTTTATTAAAGATCACCCTGAGATGACTGTATCTTTTGCAACTAGTACTCCTTTTGTTAAAGATTTAATTGAACCATTAATTTTAGCTCATTTGATCAATCCAAAACTTATCCCAGCAGAGCTGATTGCAAAAATTAGATACGATCCTGTTGAAACATATAAAGTTTTAAGGAAAGTAATGATGAGACGCCGTAAGGATGAGATTTCTGAGTTACCAGCCAAAGAAACTAAATTTATACCGATAGATTTAGGATCGATGTCTCCTGAGCATCAGCAAAGTTTCAAGTCAGCAGCAGAGCAGGCGATCAAAAATGCAGACAATTCTTTCTCTTTATTTTATTCATTACTGGCATTGGAAGGACAAGTCAAAATGCCTTGGTTGGCAGATAAGGTTAAACAACTTTTAGCTGAAGGTCGAAAGGTAGTTATCTTCACGCCTTTTGTTGAAGGAGAAAACAGATTTACTTCTCCTATTAGTACGAAAGCTATAGCTGAGAGATTGCGGGCTCTGGGGGTCAGACCAGTAGGTGTTTTAGATGGTACCTTAAACGATGAACAAAAACTGTCCATTCAGAATAATTTTTTAGGGGAAGGGGGGTTAGGGGTAGTTGTAGGAAATTATCAAACAGCTGGAGAATCTATTACATTAAATTCATCAAAAAATAGAGCTACAGAGGTAATACTTTTTATCGCTCCTAATGCTATTAGCCGCTATATCCAGGCAATCGACCGAATTCATCGTCTAGGGCAAAGAGAACAAGTCACTGTTCATATCCCTTATCTGGTTGGCGATATTCTAGGTAGAGAAAAAGGTACTTACGATCAAAGGGTGATTGGACACTTAATGTCAGAACTTACTATGTTTGAGGCAGTAGTGGATGGATTGTTTTTTGTGGAATCAAAAGATATTTATCAATCAGTGGCCCGAGCTGCTGAATCTGTCGCTCTAGGACAAGTTGATTTTAGTACAGGTTTTGTAACCAAAACATCAAGATTGAAAGAGAGAAAAAAGGGACCCCTAGTCTTGAGCGAACAACAAAAACAAGCTCTTGCCTTTTTCGAACAGATAGATTATGGACTTTTTGACCAGTATCTTAAGACACCATCTGTAACTGTAGATGGAGCAAACGGGGAAAACTCAGTTGAAGAAGCATTTTTTAGACAAATCAGTCATTTCCCATTATTGACAGCCCAACTAGAAAAATTGATTTTTGAGTATCTTGATAGAGGGGCCGCAATTGCTGATTTGGTTAATGATCCAACCTTTATGGAAGTTACACCAGAGAAAGATCGGGACAAAATGAGAAATGCAATTGCCCAGAGTCCTAATTTACAACATCTAGTAGCAAATTGTAATTACCTTTTAGTTGCATCAATTGCCAACAAACATCGAGATATGGGGTTACCACTCATTGATTTGATTCAAGAAGGCAGCTTTGGTTTATTAAGAGCGATTGATAAATTTGACGTTTCCCGAGGCACGAAATTCTCTACCTATGTCACTCACTGGATCAGACAATCTATAGATCGAGCTATTAAAGATAAAAGTCGGTTAATCAGATTACCTGTTCATGCAGAAGATAGATTAAGCAAAACTAGAAAAATAGCTAGGGAATTTACAGTTGCCCGAGGACACGAACCCAACCTTGAGGAGCTGGAGCAACTACTGGCAGAAAAAACTAAGCTGTCTAAGGGCACAATTAATAATGCCTTAAGCATATATTATTCTCAGATACTGACCGTTGCCTCTTTAGACGAAACATTTGATGAGGATGATCAAGACAGCAAATCCGTAGGGGATCTTATATCAGATCCCAGTGAATCTATTGAGGAAATAGTAACAAGAGAATCAGAACACAACGCACTTAGAACAGAGATCGAGCGAGCATTTGCCCAACATTTAAATGAAAAAGAACGCGATGTACTAACATTAAGATTTAATTTGGATGGTGCTGGAGAGAAAAGAACACTAGAGGAAGTTGGTAGACAGTTAGGCATCACAAGAGAACGAGTAAGACAACTTGAGGGTGCAGGTCTTGGTAAACTAAGGGGTGATGAAGGATTAGAAAGGCAAACTCGTTGGTGGGAAAAAGATCAGCCTGGTATATTATATGGTGGTGCCAGTGCTGAAAGAGTCGCTTTTAGATTGGGACTCTTTCCTGATGAACCTTCGCCATCAATTTCTTCACCCACAATTGCGGATCAACTAGCTGGTAAATTAGAAATCAATTTCAGGGATATTGATTGGTGTAAGCAGGTTTACAAACAAGCTATACAAAGACCAGAAGTAAAACAACAACTCTCTCCTCAGCAACAAAGTTTATTATCTATGTATTTGAGAAGTATTGGTTCTTCAGAGACCACCCAGCTACGCCTAGGCCTTATTTTTGGTATAACAGCTAAAGAGGTAGAAGACAGAGCACATCAGGCAATTCAAAAAGCAGCTCTACTACTTGCCCAAAATATAATAATAAACCAAAAAGCAGATGACAAAGAAGAAGAAAAACCAGGCAGAAAACGGATCGTGGGTAATCTAGTCAGAGATCTTAGAAACTGTGGCTTTAGTAATGCTCAAATAATAGTTTTAACAGGTAAGTCTTATAGCAGTATCACCTCATCTGCAGCCAAGTTAATTAAAGATGGTGAGATACAGCCTGTCAGAGATGGTAGAACAACCCAGCGAAGATCTGCTGTTGAACAAAATGAAGAACTTACCAATAGTCTGGTAAGTTTTGTAAATCAAAACCCAACTCTAACCTATCCTCAGATCGCTGAAGCTTTGGATGTACCACTCTTAAGGATAGTTTCTGTTGCAGCTAAGTTACGCAAACAAGGTAGAATCTCTTAGATTCAGCTGAGGCTTGACTTTTATAGATAGAAGGTGTATAAATTACACTTATTATAAGATATTATGGCTATTGAAAGAATTCTATTTACTGTTAAGCAAGAAAGAATGATCAGGGCCTCTCAGTTATCTGAACAAAGTGCTGTTCTTTTAAGAGAAGGAAGAATTGATGAAGCTGAAACGCTGGCTACTCAAGTCCGTTCAGAGATTAAAGCAGCTAGACAAATAGACGTTATAGTTCCAGAAATAAATAATTTAATCAGAAAAAGACTGGGTATAGAACCACCCGCTGAAGATTACCTAGGAAGATCCATACCCCAAGTCACCAAGCCAGAAGAACATCCTACCGCTCCAATTGTTAGTACTGCACCAGTTCCAGAGAGTCCTGTTGAAACATCAATGCCAGTAGTAAAACCAATCTTCACCGGTTTAAGTCCCAGAGAGACACAAATGGTAGATTGGTTTTTATCAAACCCCACTAAAAGACCAACTAATGTTGAATTGGCTGAGGCCTTAGGTATTTCTAAGAACAATACTAATCTTCTTTTAACTAATATCAGACCAAAACTGGTAGATCAAGGATATACTATTGCTACTATCAGGTCTTCCAATATGACTGAAAAGGCTACTTATACCCTTGAACCAAAGCCTGTTGAGTCCATCAAGTCCGCAGCAGCCACATCTATCCCAATCGCAAAAGCAAAGGAACAAGCTCCAAGACCAGCAAAAGCGAAAAAATCAGCTGAGACACCTATTGTAACTCTGCCAGCAAAATCACCAGAACCTGCTCAGAGTTCAGGTTCTATTATATTCACACCTAATGAAATAGCACAGCCTGATGCTTCTGAAATTCAAACTCAAACTCCAGAAGAAGCGCCTACTCAAGAAGTTTTGGAAGTGGATCCAATATTAACTAAAGCAGAAATTTACCGTTTAAGTAGGCTGCTTGGGGAAGTAGATCAAAAGATTTTACAAAAACTAGGAATTGCAATCAAAGCTGATGACAAAGAAGAATTACAACGCATTCAAGACAGCCTAAACAATCAAGTTGAAAGTTCTTCAGATGAACGCAGTAAAGCAGTTCTGCAAGCAAAACTGACTAGGTTTGTAGAAGATAAACAAAATACCTTTGTTGCTAATGTTGAAGACCAAGATGCTTTAGTAGTTTTTGGGGTACTAGCTCCTCTTGCAACAAATAAGCAAGTTAAAGAATTGTTAGCTGCAGGTTGGGAAAAAAAATCCAGCTGAGATTTCCTCAAAAAGAACTATTATTTTTTCAGCCTCTGGAGAGCTTCTAGGTCATCCTACTACAACTGAGGATTTTAACAGATGGTTACTTGATCAAATCAACCGCAGGGGTGGCAACCCTGATATAATGCTTGCAGGTAGAGACCAATTAGCCTGGGAATTCCTTAATGCTTTTGATAAACATGTACTCTATGAAGATCAGGATGTTTTGATTATTAACAAACCCGCTGGCATTGCTTCTCATTACTCAGAAGTAAATCCAGTTGGAATAGAAGAAATTGCAAAGCACTTAAGAGGTTGGAATACGCAACGAGCTAACAGATTAGATAGAGATACCACAGGTGTAATGGTTTTTTCCAAAACTCGTCCCGCTTTTATCTCGCTGTTTGATCAATTTGCCAACAAAGCAGGATCCAACATGAGAAAGATCTATCTGGCGATTTTAGAAGGCGAATTGGATTTTAAAGAGCCTTTTAAAGCGGAATTACCAATTGCTCCAACTCAAACTGAAAGAATGCAGATCGTTACACCAGAACAATCGGGTAGAGGTTTTATTCCTCCAGGAGCTAAAAACTCAATCACCTTTTTTAAACCCCTTGTTTGCTTAAAAGATGGCGAAGGACGAATAAGAACTTTAACTGAGGTGCAGATTGTTACTGGTAGAACCCACCAAATTAGGGTTGTTTCAGCAGACTATCTAAAACACCCTATTGTGGGAGATTACTTATATTGTGGAGATGCTATTAGAGCTACTAGAACTATGTTGCATGCTTTTGAACTGACTTTCCAACATCCTATCAAATTAAATATGAGAACTATACAAGCACCTATACCTGAGGATTTTCAACAAAGTATCAAAAATATGGAATGGCAATATTTTTACCCTAATTACAAACCCTAAAATCCTCAATCCTTCTCTCTAAATCATCTAAATCATGTATCAATCCTACTTGTTACTCAGATAAAAAATATTTATTAGAATAAATAATTCAAACAATATAGAAGAGAAAAAGCGAAATTTTCCCCCAAATAATATATTTTTGTTTAGCGAAGTCCCGCGAAGCGGGACTGAGCGAAGCGAACCGCAAATGCATGCATCAGATTTAAAGCCTTGAAGGATTTAAGTTTAAGGTAGGGATTAGTACCAAGGTGGAAAGCGGATATGCCTTGGAAGCCGACCAATAATGCGTCAGGTTACGTATTTTGCAGCGGAAGCTTGCAATTCCTTTTCCCCTTTACCCCTTTTCCTTGCAAGCTTTCATTCCCTAAAAGTTATTGATAAAATATGTTCGAGCGATATCGTATATCTGCTCCCAATCCCGAGTTGTCGGGTCCGCCCATAGGGCGGACCATTGGTTTAGAGCTTTACAGTAAACTTTTTTGAAGAGCAAAGAGAAAAACAGAGCCGAAAGATTTAACCGCAGTACCTTTTTTAATTTTTAATCTCTTGCGATATTTTATTCTTAGTAATCACATTAATAAATCCTACTAAATTCGGAAACTTTGCCCAAAATAAAAGAATTTGAATTTTTGCTATATTGTCTTTTTCTGGCAGTTTGATATATTGAAAATGCACTCAGTCCTTAAAGGTTGTCTTTTTTAATGGCCGTTTCGGACAATTCGAGGCAACTTGGATTGAGTGCACCGGAGCGGCCATTTAAGTGGAAATAGTGAGAGGTAAGTAAATTACACTCTCACATCTTTTCCCACTTAAATGTTTCTTGATTTATTGTTTTGTTTATTTGTATTTTTATGGAACAAACTACCAGTAATACTTTGCAAAAATTCATATTATATGCTCGCAAGTCTACAGATGTAGAGGATAAACAGGTGTTATCTATTGAAGCGCAACTTACCGAGCTACGTGAGTTTGCCAAGCGTGAGGATTTATACATAGTAGAAGAACTTATCGAGAAACAATCTGCCAAAATACCTGGCAGGCCAATTTTCAATTCTATGGTTGAGCGAATTGAAAAAAATGAGGCCTCTGGTATTTTGGCTTGGCATCCAGACAGACTTGCTCGCAATAGTGTAGATGGTGGCAAAATTATCTATCTTGTTGACACTGAGAAAATTAAAGCCTTAAAGTTTCCTCAATTCTGGTTTGATCCTACTCCTCAAGGAAAATTTATGCTCACCATCGCCTTTGGGCAAAGTAAATACTTCGTGGACTCTCTGTCAGAAAACACCAAAAGAGGATTACGCCAAAAAGTAAGACGTGGTGAATGTCCTCAGCTTGCACCTATTGGGTACATAAATGATTCAAGAACTAAAACTATTATTGTTGACAGGCGAAAAGCTCCTTCTGTTGTTAGAGCTTTTGAGATGTTTGCAACAAGGAAGTTTAGAATTTTAGATATATGTCACTTTTTGGCTAAAAATGGCATAGTAGGTAGGAATGGCAAGGTTTTGAAAATTGATAGAGTAAGTAAACAAATTTTATCTAACCCATTCTACTATGGCCATTTTAGATATTTAGGAGAGATCCACGAAGGCAAACATGAGCCAATCATTACAAAGAAACTGTGGGATCAAGTTCATGAAGTTTGGCGCAAAAAGAGTAGATCTTGGCATGATATTAGGCCAACAAAGCCTTTTACAGGACTTTTTCGCTGTGGGCAGTGTGGTTTTATGATTACTGCTGAGCAAAAGACTAAACATTACCAAGGAACTAACAGAGATGTGACATATATTTACTATCGTTGTACGAAAAAGTCCAAAACTGTTAAATGTAGCGAGCCCTTTATTCGACAAGAGGATTTAGATAGACAGCTTTCAGATAATATAGCCACAGTTTCTTTGAAGACAAATTGGGCAGCTAAAATGCTTGATAAGTTATCCTTAGAAGAAAAGAGTGTATCCCAATCCTGTCAGTCGTTTGTTGAGGAAAAGCAAGCAGAGATTAAACTAATTTCCTCTAAACTCCAACGCTTATTAGATTCCTATCTTGACCAAGATATTGAGAGAAATGATTATCTGCTTAAAAAATCCCAATTGCTTGCTTTAAAGAAAAAATTAGAAGAACAGATTTTTTCTTTTCAACAAAGTAAAAATGCTTGGCTCGGACCTTTCAAAAACTGGATAGTGGAAGCTGCGAGCGTTGCTAATATCGCAAGAGGGAACAACATGGAGGCAAAAAAGGTACTTGCTTTAAAAATCTTCGGCTCGGACCTCACACTAAAAGACAAAAAAGTTTACTGTAAAGCTCTAAACCAATGGTCCGCCCTATGGGCGGACCCGACAACTCGGGGCTGGGAGCCGACAGCGGGAATTGAACCCGCGACCCCGTTCTTCGCTTTTGGCTAGACTGTATCTTAATCCCCTAAGGGATCTCCTTGTCAGTCGTTCGGGCGTATATAACGCCACGGTCTCAATCTCTTGTAAGATGATCTTTAACCGTTATTCAGAATTCACTTAAGGATTACTCCTTAAGTGGGCAATTTGAGCAATTACCAAGAACGTGCTCTACCACTGAGCCATGTCGGCAGCATTCCTACTAATAGATCTCTTAATTTTCTATTATGGTAGTTTAACATTATAACTCCATATTTACTCTTTTTTCTATAGGTACCTAAAGAATTCGATTTTGTGATAATAGGTTTGTAAAATTGCTCTTTTTTGATATCAAGTTCTTCCATCCAGTAATTCATTGCTGTTTGGGTATCTATATCAGTAAATATTTGTAAACCAAATTTTAAATCTTGCTTCTTAACCCCGCAAATATCTATCATAAATTTGATGAAATAATTCATGAGATCCGGATCGGTGTTGCCTAGTCTTATTGATGTTTTATTGAGCTTATTGCTTTCTCCCCAGTAAAGACCTAATCCTAATCCCAACAGCATTGACTCTGCTAGAGAAGAAGGAGTTCTAAACGAAAAAGGATCTCCGTTTGGGTGGTTTTTCAAATACACAGCATCACTGATAGAGCGTCTTTGTATTCTATACTTATTCATCCAGTAAACAACTTTATTGCTGGAAATACATAAATGTTTAGCGATATCGGTTATTGATTGGCCAGAAGCATATAATTTGCTTAGCTTCTCGGAAGACAACGAAGTGGTTCTTTCTTTATTACTGAATGAAGTAGCGCATGCATGACTGCAATATTTTTTCTTCTCATGTGGTTTTGTTGTAAATGGGCGAGAGCACTGCGGATTCTGACAAATTCTATTTTCAGATTTTCTTTTGAAATCAAATTTACCAAGTTGCCAGTATTTACGTGTGATTTCAGCTTGTTGTTTCTTGTAAAGAGGATCATCGTAGAATGAGTGGCGCATATATTCAGATTACCCAAACTAAAACCGAAAGTCAAGAGGCATATAAATTATTATGAGCCGGTGATCGGGTATGATCCGATAGTCTGTGCTTTACAAAAGCACTGCATAATCCATTTATGCTACACCGGCACAATGTATATTTTACCAAAATTAGTGGGAATTAAACAGAAGGTTGGGATAACTGGAAGAACCGCCACATAATGGTAAGCGGTTTCCAGAAATTACACTGAAAAACAGAATAATTTCTCCCTACTTAAAGTCGTTTAGCCAATGTTTTTCCTCAGGAAAACCTAAGGTGGGTGTCCTGGTGTTTAGGCAGTTGCTTTATAACACACTCCAGACTCCCGTAAAGTAACAAATCAGTGAAGAAAAATATATTGGCTTTAAACGTGCTAAGTAGGGATTAGGCAGAGCCTAAGTCCTTTAGGCCATCTACAATGTCTTAAAGGATATTTCTATCTTAACCATAAAAGCCTCCTTTTGTCAAGACCCTTGAGGCTAAATTCTTACAATTACGTTAGTAATTGAGGAACGAATGCCCTCTGCTCAGGATGACATTTTAAGGGAAAAATATGATATATTTAGATAGCACCATTTGAGGGTGCAATTTTGATGGAAAATATTCAGAAAAAATCACCGCTTTTTTTCATTTATCTGGCAATTTTTATAAATATTGTAGGTTTTGGAATGATTTTTCCTCTGCTGCCTATATATGCCAGGGAATTTCAAGCATCAGAAACTGTAGTAGGGTTTATGGCAGCATGCTTTGCAGTAGGAGAATTCCTTTTTGCTCCTTTATGGGGAAGACTATCTGATAGGTTTGGCAGAAAACCTATTATTTTGTTATCACTTTTGGGTATTAGTATAGCTTTTGCTGCTTTTGCTATAGCCAATAACTTAACCTGGCTTTTTATCTCCAGGTTTTTACAGGGTGTTTTTGCCTCAGGAGCATTAACTGCTGCCTCAGCTTATGTGGCTGATGTTACAACCAAAGAAGAAAGGATCAAAGGTATGAGCAGGTTGGGCGCGTCTTTGGCAACTGGCTTTATTTTTGGACCTGCCATTGGGGGTTTTTTATCTTCTATTTCACATCAACTTCCCTTCTTTTTAGCTTCAATCTTAACTATTATCAATACTATTCTGGTTGCTCTCTTGCTTAAGGAGTCTTTAAAAGAAACAGAGGAAAAATTGGTGATTAAGGAAGGGTTTATTAATTTAAAAGCCATGTACCAAGGGTTAAAAGGCGAATTAGGATCACTTTTTATTCTTATCTTTATATGGTCTTATGCATTATCTAATAATCAGGTGACGATTCCGCTTTTTGGGACAGAGATTTTGGGAGTATCAGTTGCCTTAATTGGAATAATATTTTCTGTACAAGGTATTGCTGCAGGAACAACTCAGTGGTTTCTGCTTGATAAAATTGCTGTAAAGCTTGGTGAGTTTAAAACTGCTTTTGTTGGACTAAGTTTAATGATGTTAAGCTTGGCATTACTGCCATTTTCTTCTATTTTTACTATTATGGCTTTAATAATGGTAATCTTTAGTTTTGGATCAGCTATAACCAGGCCAACAATTCAAACCCTTATTTCTAAGACTACAAGAGAAGGACAAGGAACTACAATGGGGATAGCTAGCGCTTTTGAGTCTTCAGGCAGAATTATTGGACCAATACTTGGAGGATGGTTATTTTCCAGATTTGGGTTCCATGCGCCATTTACAATTTCTGCCCTTCTGATCTTTTTTATCCTATTTGCGGTTGTTCGTATTAAGGGGTTAAAAGCCTAGTATTCCAGAGAAAAGCCCAACCAAAAAGCCCAAAATTGTTTGAAGAAATGAAGACCTGCCAAAAGGGACCATTATCAAAACCAGCAAAATTAAAATTCCATATGGTTCTATCTTTTGATAAGATCTGGCAAGATTTAATGGAAGCTGAGAAAGTAATACTTTTGATCCATCCAAAGGAGGTATAGGAAAAAGATTGAAGATTCCTAAGACCAGATTAATTAAAACTGTAAAACGAAGAAGTGAACCTACTAAGCTTGGAAAAGTTTGAGGCAGGGCATTAAGCAGATGAAAAATTAAAGCTGCTAAAATAGCCAAACTAAAATTGGCTAAAATTCCCGCTGCAGCTACTAATAGTTCTCCTTTTCTTAAATTAGAAAAGTTTAAAGGGTTAACAGGGACAGGTTTAGCCCAGCCAAACAGTATTGGCGAGCCAGTAAAAATCAGCAGAGCAGGGAGTAGAATGGTTCCAAAGAGGTCAATATGGGGAATAGGGTTTAAAGTTAGCCTGCCAGCTCTTTGGGCAGTGGTATCACCAAATTTTAAAGCCACATACCCATGCATCACCTCATGAATAATTACAGAAAAAAGCAGGATAATGATAGATAGTGCAAAAAATTCAGGCATGTGATATAGTTTACCACATGTTAGCTTGTTCAAGATGCGGTAAAGGTAAAAATATAGTTAATTATTCTAGGCACAAGAAAGGTTCATCTGGAGCTGGAGGAACCTGGGCTTTACGTGCTCCAATTCATAAAAGAGTCCAAAAACCAAACCTTCATATTTTTAAAGGTGGGAAGTATTGCACTAAATGTTTAAGAATAGTCAAAAAAGCCGTACAGGTTCAGAAGGTTGCTAAAGTTGAATCCGAACAAACTACACAAGCAGCTTCTGCTTAAATACTTTTCAGAGGAAAATTAGGATATCCGTTTGCAAAATCTTTTAAAGGCATTACTTTCTTACCTTCCATTTGAATCTTCTTGCCTGGTAGAAACTTAACAATTTTCAATTGTCCATTATCCATTTTCCATTTACACCAGACCCCTGGCCAAGGGAAGTAAGCCCTAATCATTCTATCTAAAATTTCAGTAGATGGGGGTTTATTGATATCAAAATAACCACTCTCTCTGGTTAATTGATTGCAATAAGTAGCTAATTGGTGGTTTTGAGGTTCTGGTTTAATTTTTCCTTCTATAAACTCAGTAATTATTTTAGGTAAAACCTCTGCAGATTTAAGAAACATTTTTTTACTCAAAGTATCAAAAGTATCACTACTAGAAAGCTCTAATTGCTCCTGATAAATTATTGGACCATGATCCACTTCCTTATCCATTTTAATAATAGAAATACCAGAAAATTTATCTCCATTTAAAATGGTTGACTGAATGGGTGAGGGGCCTCTATATTTTGGTAGTAATGAGGGGTGAATATTGATACAACCATATTTTGGGGTATTTAGCTCCTCTGTAGTAAGAATCTTGCCATAAGCTGCAACTACTGCCAGATCAGCTTCGGGTAGGGAGTCTACCAAAGTAAAATGTTTATCAAGAACATCCCTTATTGGTTTAACAAAATCAGGTGTTCCCAGAAAAATTATTTTAAACTTTGAGTTTATATTGTCACCTCTTGGAATGTATCTGTGCCTGTTTTATCTTTGCCAGTAAATTTATAGAACTTGCCTTGTTGCTGCAAAACCTTATCTGAAAATAACACCCCATTTAGATGATCTATCTCGTGTTGAAAAATCCAGGCTAAAACTCCTTTGATAGATTTGGTGATGGTTTTTCCTGTTAAGTCTTGATAAGAAACTTTAATCTGTAAATACCTGCTAACCTCCCCCCACATATTAGGCACAGACAAGCATCCTTCAAAATATTTTTTAGTTCTTTTGCCTGTGGATAAAATTTTAGGGTTTACAACAGATATAAATTTTTCCCCATTTTTAGCCACAAAAAAGGCTCCATCAAGCCCTACCTGGGTAGAAGCCAAACCTACTCCTTGAGGGTCTTTGAAGGTTTTGGTTAGTTTTACCATATCTTTGGTAATTTGGACCAAGCCGTTGTTTATTTTTTTAACAGGTTTAGTTTGGACCCTAAGTCTAGGGTCAGGTGCTTTAACCACTTCCATGAGGGTTATTGTACCAGAAAGGTTAGGTTTTTCTAAGTTCTTTGAGTCTCCACATAAAGATTTTGGCTTTGGATTTAGCGCTGTAATAACCTTTGGTAAAGTTTAAGGCTTCCTCTAATAGCTTTCTATCTACCTCTTTTGCAAGTTTTATATAAAGAGAATAGTGTTTGGTGTCTTGCAAGCTTTCTGCTAAATAGACTCCATACATTTGAAATTCTTGAGAAATATTTTTAGGCCTATTTTTAAATTTTGTTTGCGCAATTGCTACTTTTATAGACTTCATGGTTTGGCTGAGGCAGTTGCTTCTTTTAATTGGGCCAAGGCTTCTAAATAATTTGGTTTTAACTTGACAGTTTGCTCGAGAGCTTTAATTTCTTCTTCTTTTTTACCTTCAGCGCCCAATATCAAAGCTTTGTTGTAGTAAAGCTTAGGATCTGTGGGAGTAAGAGAAATAGCTTTATCCAAAACTTGTAAAGTTTTATCTGTGTAGGTTTTATCAATGGTAGAAAGCTCGAAATATGTTCTAATTGCTGTTCTTAAAAATGAGACATTTTTTGGGCTTTTTTCTAAAACTTGATCAGTTAAGTTTTGAGCCTCATTTTTTAACTCAGCAGACAAAGTAGTATCAGTGTCCTCTAAAGATACTGCAGCTTGAGCTGCAGAAAGAGCCAACTCTGATCTGTAAAATGGTTCAGAAGGATTTAGAAAAGCAGCTGTTTGTAACAGATTATATGCTCTGCCTGGATTGCCAGCATCAGAATATCTTTGGCCTCTGGCAAATAAAGTATCTGCATACCAAATTTGAGCTAAAGAGTAGAGAAAATAAACTGTTAAAAAGACAACAAAGCCTTTGGCAATTTTAGTATAAAATGGGCGGCGATAGATGAAATGTAAAATTGTAGGCCATTTAAGAGGCTTAAGGGAGTTAGTAGCAACAAAAGCAATTGCTGGAAATAGGTAGAAGAAAACAGCAATAATGACTACAGAAAAGAGGAAGAAGTTATAAATAAGATAGCTAATATATGAGCCCAGAATGCTAACAGCAAGTATTAAAGCGTCAGCATTTTTTTTGTCTTTACCCCCAGTGCTCTGTATATAATATTTAATACTCCAAAATATAAATGTTCCAATTATCAACATGTAAGTTGTAAATCCTACTAAACCAGTGGTTGCTAAATAATTCAAGTATTCATTGTGGGCTTTGTTATACAAAAAATCCCATTCAGAAGTTAAATTATGGGAGGCAGGACGGTATTGATAGTAAGAGTAAGCAAAGGTTTCCACTCCAGAACCAAATAAAAGGTTATTTTTAAAAATATCTAAGGCTCCTTTCCAAACAATAAATCTAATTTGTCCTGATTCAGTGCCTCCATTTTCCAATTGGGTTCCAGATGAGGGAGCAGCTGCAGGGAGGGTGATGCCTGGCCTTGCAGGAGCAGCAAATTTGGAAACTAGTCTAAAAGAAGTTAAGGCAGATCCAAAAAGAAGATTGATAACTATAAAACTTATTAAGACTATAAAAATTGGTTTAATTTTGTTCAAAGTTACGGCTAATAAAAATACCACCAATCCTCCAACCAATCCCAGTGTAGGACCACGGGAGTAGGTGAAGGTGAAGGCAAGGTAGAGGGTAATTAACAATGTAAAATGTACAATGTACAATAATTTTTTGGTGGCAGTTAGAAAGAAATACAGAGCAGGGAAGATTAACATGGCAAGATATGCTGCCAGCCAATTGGGCTGGCCTAAGGTGGCAAAGACTCTGGCTTGGACATCTTGAATCCAGCAATTGGCATTAAATTCTCCTCTTAAAATTACACAAGAAAAAGAAACTCCAAAATGTTCTGCAATTGCCCATAAAGAAATCAAAAAGCCTGATGCAAAAGCTGCCCAGAAAAGGTATTTAATCTTTGATAAATCTATATTAGAAACAAAAGCCCAATAAAGCAAGAGATAAGAGATAAGAGATAAGAGGCCTCCGTTAGACCTGGAATAATAACCCCAAATAGAGGTGTGAGGATCTATAGAAAATATTGTTGAAAAAATATTAGCACCTAAAAACAACAGAAGGGAGATATCTAAAGGTGTGCGTTTTATCGTTAATCGTTTATCGTTTATTGATTTTAATATCCATGCCCCAACAATAATTATGGTAAAACCATAAGTTAAAATCATCTTGTTATATTCAAAAAGCTCGTAATTTGAAGAAGACCAAACAAGAGGAGTTAGAAAAAAAAGAGCATAGAAGGAATAGGAGATAATTTTATCTAACATACCATGACTTATCCTAGCAGAGAGAGGTATAGCGGAGCAAGTGATTAATAAATTAATTTGCACCGGATTGATTTGCATGTAATAATCTGGAGCTATGATTGCTGAAGTAAAAAAGGCCTGGGGAGCATACCAAGCAGCCAAAGATGGACGAAGTTTGGCAATAGTAGTTGGTCCAGAAAATTGTGATAGAAATTGTAGTTATTGTAATGTTAAGAAAAACTGGAATCCACAAACTGCTTCAACTGTAGATGAAACTTGTAGACAAATAGATAGGATACATCAACTAGGTTATAGAGTTTTAAATGATCTAGGAGGTGAAACTTTGGCAACCTGTCCAAGAATAGGCACCATAACTTCTGGAAAATATATTAGATGCCCATATGGGATGCTTTGTGCTGCAGAAGATCCAAAACATCCAATACGGAGGGCAACTGAGGAGCCATTTAGAACAAAAGAAGGTTTCACTTTTGCTGAGCATGCCACTGAGGTTATAGCCTACGCTTCCAAATTAGGGATGGTAACCAATATTACTACTAATGGTGATTTTTTAACCCCAGAAAATTACAGTACCCTTAAAAATTTAGGCAAAGCAGGGTTAGACTTTATGATTATTTCTGATCATACAAGGACAGCAAGAGGTTTTAAAAATCTGGTAGCCAAAGCAAGGGCTGTAGCAAATGAAGGAATTGTTCCCATGGTAAGCAGAGTATTCACAGCTGAGAGGGCAGATTCAATCTCTCTATATGCCAGGACCTGTATTGCAAATGGAATACTTTTTACCACTTCTATTGTACAAGAGATTGGAGGGGGATTTTCCACCGTTCCTGTCCAGAGCCAAATTCCTACTGAAGAACAAATTCAACAAGTCTTTCAAGATTTATTGGATCTAAAAAGAACAGGTTTTGTCAGAAATAATAGTAATTATTTAACCAAAGCCCAACAATACCCAGGCAACTCCTGGAAATGTAACCCTGAAATAGATCCCTTTATTCATGTTAGGGCAGTAGGAGAAAAAGGTGAGGTAGGAGTCTGCCCAGAAGCACGAACAGGTTTTGATACCACAATTGATTTAGACAGTAATGATTGGAGACAAATAAAAAGGGAACAAGTAAAAAAATGCCAAGGCTGTTTATATAGCTGTTATTTTGAGTGCGAGGACCCTGATTTTATGAGTGATCTGCCTACTCTTTTACCTATTATTCTGATTAAAGCTGGACAGGCTGGGATAGCCAGATGGCTAGGTAGAAGAGCAGTAGAGGGGATGGAAATATTAGAAGTGCCTCAAAGTAAGCTGGAAAACTGGCAAGCAAGGTGTAAAAGTTATGACAGTTTTACCAACAGAGTAGTCAGAAAGGTAGATCATATAGTAGGGTATGCCATAGGTTATGCAGCAATACCATTTATTTTTGCTGCTTTATTCTCTTATTTAGCTTATGATGCTATTAAAGAAAAGGTTAGTTCAAGAAGACAGTAATTAGGATAAAAATACTGTGGCCTTGGGATTTTGTCTACTTAAATACTTGCTCTTAAGGCATTAATAATCACTGCCACATCTATTAATTCTTGCAGTCCTGCTCCAAAGATTGGGGGGATATAACCAAAACTTGCAAGAATCATTCCAAGAGTACTTAAGCCAATTCCAAAACCTATACTTTGCAGGGCAATTTTGATGGTTTTTTTGGCAATCTGTAAAGAATTAACAACCTGAGATATTTCACCTCCCAAAAATACAATATCTGCTGCCTCAGAAGAAGATGTTTGTTCCTCGTTGGAAAATACTAGTCCAACATTAGCTTGAGCCAAAGCTGGAGCATCATTGATTCCATCTCCAATCATAGCTACTACCTTTCCTGATTTTTGCAGCTCCTTTATTCCAGCTAGTTTATCTTCTGGTGACATTTGGGCTCTAATTTCCAAATCTAGATTAAGTTGCTGCATGATTTTTTCTGCTGCCAGTTGTTTATCTCCTGTAAATACTTTTAAATCCAAGCCTAGGCTTTTAAGTGTTGCAAAAGATTTTTGGGAATCTGTTTTTAACTCATCTTCAAATTTAAAAATGGCGGTCTTTTTTTTGTCTGATGTAAGCTCGATGCATATCCCATCTGTATCATCTTCCATTTTAGAAAGAGAAAATTTTTCCTTGCCAACCATGCCAGAGATGCCATGCCCAATTGTTTCAGCAACGTTTGTTGCATGCTGTATAGGAGCATTATTGCTGCGAGCTTTAATTACAATTGCTTTGGCCAAAGGATGAAGGGAATTTCTTTCTAAGCTTTCTGCAATACTTAACACTTGTTGTTTTGTGAATTGCTTTGTTAAAAGCATTATTTCAGCAAGTTTTGGTTTACCTAAAGTTATAGTGCCAGTTTTATCAAAAACTATAGTATTAACTTTGGCTAAGCTTTCCAAACAAGCTAATTTTTTAATAATGATTTTTCTTTTGGCAGCTGAGCTAACACCTCCTAACAAAGCTACAGGAGTGGCAATAATCAATGGACAAGGGGTAGCAATTGCCAGCACGGCCAAGACTCTAGTTAAATCAAAGTTGGAAGAAATTAGGGCAAAGCTGGCAATTACAAAAGTAATTGCAGTAAAAACAGCACTATACCTATCTGCCAGTCTAACAAAGGGGGATTGTTCTTCCTGAGCTTTTTTTACAAGTTCTATAATTTTACTGTAGGTAGAATTGCCTTCTGTTTTAGTGACTTTGATAACAATAGGGTTACCTATATTAACAGTTCCTGATCTTAAAATATCCCCTTTTATTTTATCTATAAAATATGGTTCTCCAGTAAGTGATGATTCATCAGTTTGGCCTGTTTCTGAGATTAAGATGCCATCTAGTGGAATTACCTCACCTACTCTTATAAATATTAACTGCCCAACTTTAACATCTTTTACCTTAACTTTTTCTCCTGCTTTTTCTTTTTCCCAAAGTAAAACATCACTGGGGATTCTATCAATTAAACTGGTTAAGGATTTTTTAGCCTGAGAAACAGCATAATTTTCCAAAGTTCTGCCAGAGGAAAGCATTAAAGCCAAGATTGCTGCTACTAAAAACTCCTGGGTATAAAGGGCAACAAGTAAAGCAACTATGGCAATATAGTCCAGGGCAAAACGATTCTTTGCAAGCTTTTTGATGGTATCAAAAAAGAGTTGATAAGAACCTAAGATAATTACTGAAAGAATTACTAAATTTGCTATTAGAGTTTGCCCTGAAAATTTTAAAATTAGATAAATTAAGATGCCAGTTAAAACTATCAGAGGAACTCTAAATTGTTTTGAAAAGATTATTTTGTATTTCATTACCTGAGATTATGCTAACAGAAAGCCTTGTCAATTCTCAATTGTCAATTTATATGTTAAACTCCTCTCATGTTTGGTAAGATCTGGCAACTTGTTTCTCATGATATTGGTATAGATTTGGGTACTGTTAATACTCTGGTGTTGGTCAAAGGTAAAGGTATTGTAATTAGGGAGCCCACTGTTGTTGCTTTGCATAGAAAAACCAGACAAATTTTAGCAATTGGGACTGAAGCAAAAAGAATGTTAGGCAGAACTCCTGCTGCAATTGAGGCAGTAAGACCTTTAAGAGATGGGGTAATTTCTGATTTTGATACCACAGAAGCTATGCTGAGATACTTTATCCATAAAGTTCATGAAAACCCTGGCAAGGGTCTTTTTTCTTTACCTAAAATCCCCAGACCTAGGGTGGTAGTTGGTATCCCCTCAGGGGTAACTGAGGTAGAAAGAAGGGCTGTGCAGGATGCCTGTCTTTCAGCAGGGGCCAGAGAAGCATATTTAATAGAAGAGCCAATGGCTGCAGCAATTGGGGCTAAGCTGCCAGTAGAAGACCCCGAAGGAGTAATGATTGTAGATATTGGTGGGGGAACAGCAGAAATGGCAGTTATATCTTTAGGAGGTATGGTAATTAATAAATCTTTAAGGGTAGCAGGAGATGAGTTGGATGAGGATATTATCAATTATATGAGAATAAGGTATGGGATGTTAATAGGGGAGCGAACTGCTGAGGATGTCAAAATAGAAATTGGCTCAGCTTATCCATTAAAAGACAAAGATAATATGGCAACAGTAGTCAGAGGTAGAGAGCTGGCAAATGGTTTGCCAAAGTCTATCAAAGTTACCACAGCAGAAATAAGAGAAGCTTTATCTCCAACAGTTTCCCAAATAATCTCAGCAGTACAAGGAGTGTTAGAAGAAACTCCTCCTGAGCTTTTGACTGATATAGTAGAAAGAGGGATATATTTGGCAGGAGGAGGGGCATTGCTAAAAGGTCTAGATAAAAGATTGGCAGAGGAAACAAAACTGCCAGTGTATGTGGCTGATGATCCTTTAACAACTGTTGCTAGAGGTTGTGGGGAGGTATTAAATAATTTAAACCTGCTTTCCAAAGTTAGAGTAACAGGAGGGTTAAGATAGAAAAAGCAATTCTTTTTGATATTGATGGGACGCTTTTAGATACCTATAATTTTGTATTTGATGCTGTAAAATATACTACTGCTTTTTATAATCATTCTTACCCTTCTGATATAAATATCAAAACAGCTTTAGGAAAGCCACTCTTAGAATTTTATCAAACACTAATTCCTGAGGGAAACATGATAGAGCTTTCAGAAACTCATAAACAATTTCAACAAGAAAATTTTCATTTAGTTAAACCATTTAAAGCTACAAAAGAAGTTCTTAAAACTTTAAAAGATAAGGGCTTTTTGTTGGCTGGTGTAAGTAATAGGTTGGGTTATAGCCTTGTGTATTCTTTAAAAGTTACCAAAGTTGCTAGGTTCTTCGATGTTGTAGTAAGTGCTGATGATGTAAAGAATCCAAAGCCACACAAAGAGCATGTGTTGACTGCTCTTGGAAAATTAGGAGTAGAGCCAATAAATGCTTATATGGTAGGTGATACAGGTGATGATATTTTGGCTGGGAAAAATGCTGGGGTGAAAACTGTGGGAGTAACTTATGGATTTTTAGGTAAAGATATTGCTCAATATAATCCTGATTTTATAATAGATGATATAGAAGAGCTTTTGGAAATTTTAAGTTAGTTTAAATTGTGTTAATATTTACTTATGTTAAAGACTCCTTTTTACGATCCGAACAAAAGCTATGAGGATAACTACAATGATGGTCCTTTTGGGGCCTTCAATGACGGACAAGTGTATGAGCAAACAGGGGAACCTGAGTATGACTTTTTTGGTCAAAAAATATATCTTCCTTTTGGGATTCCAGCAGGACCGCTTCTAAATTCTAAATTCTGTAAAGCTGCTTTTGAAAAGGGCTTTGATATTTGTGTTTATAAAACTGTTAGGGCTAATGTTTTTCCTTCACACCCTTATCCTAATATTTTATCTGTAAAAGTCGATGGTGATTTGACCCTTGAGAAAGCCCAAGGTAAACTTATTGGAGACACAAATTACCCTGAGCCTTTATCTATTACTAACTCATTTGGAGTGCCATCCAAAGACCCATCTGTTTGGCAGGAAGATGTTAAAAAGGCTATATCTTTTGCTGGAAAAGGGCAAGTTTTGGTTTTATCTTTTATGGGGACTGTTAGAGAAAACCAAACTGAACAAGATTTTATTGAGGATTGGAGGCAGGCTGCCAGGTTATCAAAACAAACTGGGGCAAGAGTTTTTGAGGCTAATTTATCTTGTCCTAATATAGGTAATGAAGGGCTAGTTTGTTATAACCTAGATATGACAGGGAAAGTTTGTAAGGCCATAAGAGAAGAATTAGGAGATTCACCCTTAGTACTTAAGGTTGGTTATTTTCAAAATGATGAAGACATTAAAAGATTAGTAGAAGTTGCTTCTCAATATGCTCAAGGGATTGCTGCTATTAATACCATAGCTGCAGAAATTGTAGATAAAGATGGTAACCAAGCTTTGCCTGGAAAGAATAGGTTAAAATCTGGAGTATGTGGAGCTGCTATTAGATGGGCGGGATTGGATATGGCGAGAAAATTAAAATCAAAAATTAAAGATCAAAGATTAAAAATATTGGTTATAGGAGTGGGGGGAGTTACTAAGTCAGAAGATTATTTTGAGTATAAACAAGCTGGAGCAGATATAGTAATGAGTGCCACAGGAGCTATGTGGAACCCCTATTTGGCTCAAGAGATAAAAAAGGAAGCTTAAATCTTCTATTCGAAGCCCATTCTTTTGCCCCAGGTAAGTGGATCTGAGGTCCAGTCTAATATAATCTGCATATCTTCTTTAGTAATATGGTCCATTTTCTGGGCTTCTTCCACCACATCTTTAAAGGTGGTAAGAGAAACCAGCTGGAGATTATTTTCTGTAAAAGATTCTTCAGCTTTGGAAAGACTATAGGTAATGATAGAAAAAACATGAGAAATTTCCCCCCCAGCCTGTTTTATTGCATTGACGCTGTTTATTGCGCTTTCTCCAGTTGAAACTAAATCTTCAATAACTATGGCTTTTTGGCCTTTTTTTATAATTCCTTCCATCAAATTTTGCTTACCATGATCTTTAGCTTTTCCTCTCACATAAACCATTGGTAGATTTAACTTATCAGCAATCCAGGCAGCATGGGGAATGCCTGCTGTGGCAGTGCCTGCAACTACATCAAAAGGGTCAGCAGAGTTTTGGATCGTCTCAATGTAGAAGTCTCTAATCTCTCTTCTTTTATCAGGGTATGCCATCAACACCCTGCAGTCAGTATAAATAGGAGAAAGTATTCCTGAAGCATATCTAAATGGTTTTTTGGAATTTAAAGAAATAGCATTTAGCTCAAGCAGTATTTTAGCAACAGCTTGTGAGGTATTATTCATCTTTTAAAATCTCCTGGATTTGAGAATGTAGTGTTAAAGCAGCTTCTCTGGGATCTGGGGCTAAGATAATACCTCTGGAAGAGTTGATGATTAAACCCTGTTTTTTGCTATTTAAACCATTTTTTAAAGTTGCTGATAAATCTCCTCCTTGGGTTCCAACTCCTGGAACTAGAATCGGCGCATCTCCAATAATTTCTCTTACTATTTTTAACTCTTCTGGGTAAGTAGCTCCAACTACCACTGCACAGTTTCCGTTGGTATTCCACTCCCTAACATGTTCTGCTACAACTTGATAAAGTGGTTTTCCTTCAACTTCTAGATCTTGGAATTCTCCAGCCCCAGGATTGGATGTTTTTACTAAAATAATAATCCCCTTATCAGTTCTATCCAAAAAAGGCTGCAGAGCTTCTTTGCCCAAATAAGGATGGACTGTGATGGCATCAACTCCTAATTCATTAAAAGCAGCCACAACGTAAGCTTCGTTGGTATTCCCAATATCGCCTCTTTTAGCATCTAAAATTATAGGTATCTCAGGAGATTTTTCTTTAATATATTGGACAGTTTTTTTTAAGGTTTCTAAACCCTTTATTCCTTCTGCCTCATAAAAAGCGCTATTTGGTTTATAAGCACAGACTAAATCAAATGTTGCATCTATAACTTTTTGATTAAGGGCAAAATCAGCAGAGTCCAATCCCACACAGACAAATTTTCCTTCATCCCATTTTGTTGTTAATTTACCTAAAAAAGCATTGCTCATGTAGTGTCTAGACTATAACGTGCTGTAAAACACTTTGCAAGTATTTCCTATGAGTGTTATATTGGGAAAATTAAATGGAAAAGACGGTGCCCAATATCAAATTTTTTTTAATACTTATTTTTTCTAGTTTAGTAATTTTTCTTTTAGATACTATTAACCTTCTCAATTTACCCAAAAAGTTAGTTTTTTACATTACCAACCCTGTCTCTTTTGGGATGTATGGTACCAGTAGAAATATCGGCAAGCAATTCCATTTTATTTTCCAAGCCCGTTTTGCAGCGCAAGAAAATAAAGCTTTAAAAGAGCAAGTTGGAAAACTTTTATCTGAGAATGCAAACTTAAGAAAAAAAGTGGCAGAGACCCAAAGTCTTCTTTCTCAACAACAAAGTCTTGACCCTAGTACTTATAATGTGCTACCAGCTAGGCCTATGGGTTTGGGAAGAAATTTAAAAATCGATAAAGGTAGTAGCTCTGGTATTAAAGTCGGGCAAGCTGTAGTTTTTGAAGATAATTTTATAGGTAAGGTAGTTGATGTGTCGCCTGCAGCCTCAAATATACAACTTTTAACAGATCCAAGCTCTAAAGTTGCTGCTTTTTCTCAAAATAATGAAGGTAGGGCAAAGGGAATATTGGTTGGACAATTTGGTACAGATGTTTTGCTGGATAAAATATTACATGAGGAAAAAATAAGCATTGGGGATTTAGTTTATTCAGAAGGAACTGAAGGGTTTTTACCAAGGGGTTTAGTTTTGGGAAAAGTTATTCAAGTTATGGAAAGGGAAAATGAGGTATTTAAACAAGCTAAAGTTCAGTCCATATTTGATATTAGAGATTTGGAGCTAGTATTTGTGATTGTAGAGTAAAAATTATGAAAGCTTTAATTATTATTTTAATACTGGCTGCTTTTTTGCAGACTACAATTTTACCTGTTGATTTTGTCTTGCTGATTTTAATCTGCAGAGCATATGTTAGATCCGAGAAGGAGAACTTGTCTTTGGCTTTTGCTTTTGGTTTGCTGACCGCCCATTTAAGCTTAATAAGCTTAGGGTTGTATAGCATAATTTATCTTGTTATTGTTCAAGCGGTCCAAATATTATCCAGATCTAATTTAGCAGGAAATCCTTTGCTGATTGTGCCAATCAGTATGATTCTATTAACTTTAAGCGAGTTTATAAATTCCGTGTTAACTAATACAACTATGGAGTTTTCAGGAGTAATCATCGCTGCGTTACTTTCCTTGCCGGCGTTTTATCTAGTTAAGTTGTGGGAGGAAAGGTTTATCGTCCGTAAAGAAATAAAATTACGGGTATAAAAATTTTACGTGTAGTAAAGAAGTTATGATCCGCAAAAAACGAAGTTTAGGTCCTGGTTTTACTGATGAAATTGCAAAAGTAACCAGTAAAATTGGCCATTTCAAAAAAGATGCTGCTGATTGGACGGATGTTCTGTTGCCTAATTACCAGCCTAAAAGTGAAGAGATAAAAGAAAATATTACCTGGAGAATAATCTTTTTTTCCTCATTTTGTTTAATATTGTTTTTTGTACTTTTTGTTAGGTTGTTTCATTTGCAAATAGTTAACGGAGACTCTAATAGAAATCTGGCTGATGGCAACCGTATCCAGGTGAAAATTATTCATGCTCCACGAGGAGTAATCTATGATAGGAATGGTGAAGTTTTGGCAGCTAATTCCCCAGCTTTTCGCTTAAATAATCCCGCAGCAAGTGGACGCAAAGTTAGGTTTATCAGTAGAGATCAGGCGCTAGAGCTTGAAGTAAAAAACGACCCTCGGGTAGCCAACTTAGAAATTGATAATGTCAGAAATTATCCAATGGGTGAAAAACTTGCTCATGTTTTAGGATACATGGGGGAGATTTCTGAGGAGCAGCTTAAGAATCAAGAATCTGGAAATTATCGTTTAGGAGATCAAATTGGCAAAAGTGGTATAGAAGCCCAGTATGAAAAATTGTTGAGAGGGATAGACGGGGGAGAAATTATCGAGGTAGATTCCAAGGGAAATAAGATCCGAACCTTAAGATTGCAACCTACAATTCCTGGACAAAATATTTATCTATCAATTGACTGGCAGCTTCAGGAAAAACTTTATCAACTGGTAAGTGAAACTTTAGATAAGGTAAACAGTTGTTGCGGGACAGCGGTTGCGATGGATCCAACCAGTGGGAAGATTTTAGCCTTGGTTTCTGTGCCTTCGTTTGATCCAAACATTTTCACCAAAAATGATATGGAAGGCAGAATTAGTGAGATTTTTTCTCGCTCTGATTCGCCAATTTTAAATAGGGTTATAGGTGGGACTTATCCTCCAGGATCTACCTATAAAATAGTCTCATCCTTGGCAGCATTATCTTCAGGCAAAATTACAGCAAATACCAGCTTTGAAGACAATGGAATTATGTATTTAGGGCCATATAAATTTACCAATTGGTACTTTAACCAGTATGGCAAGGTAGAAGGTATGGTAAATATGCAAAAAGCCCTGATGCGTTCAAATGATACTTACTTTTATAAAGTGGCGCAAATTATTGGCCAGGATTCTTTAGTGGAGTGGTCTAAAAAACTAATGTTAGGCAAAAAATTAAATATTGACTTGCCAGGGGAAGAGATAGGGCTTGTTCCTGATGAGCTTTGGAAGCAAAAAGTTTATAGTTTGCCTTGGTATCCTGGGGATACTTTGCATATGTCAATCGGACAAGGGTTTGTTTTGACAACACCACTACAAATTTTAGGAGTTACCTCCTTCATTGCTGCTAACGGAATTTTATACAAACCTGAAGTGTTGCTTTCCAGCAAGCCTAAGGTATTAGTATCTAATTTGCTTTCAAGGGAAAAAATTGATCTTGTCAAAGACGGTCTTAAGTTAGTACCTAAAGAAGGAGGAACAGCCTGGCCATTTTTCACCTTTCCTATTGCTACAGCTGGAAAAACTGGGACTGCAGAGTATGGTGATCCAAAAGATAGGACTCATGCCTGGTATACAGGTTATGCCCCAGCTGATGCTCCTAAGATTGTGATGACAGTGCTGATAGAAGGTGGGGGGGAAGGTTCCTCTGTGGCATCACCTATTGTTAAAGAAGCATTTAGGTGGTACTTTTCTCCAGATAAAAATAAATTAATTCAAGATATATATACTCCTGCTACCCAGTCAGGAAAAACTTTAGGGGAATGAACAAGTTCTTTTGCGAAAATAGAGTATAATCAAGCTATGGCCTTTAAATTAAAAAATCTTAAATATATTCTGCCTGTTTTTATAGTTATTTTATTAATAATTTATCCCAAAGTTCAAAATAGAATTAGCTCTAATTGCACGATTGTACCAGCTGTCTTAAGTACACATAATATTGATGGCTCAACTGTTAATTTATCTTGGACAGGTAGTGTAAACAGTAAAAAAACTTATTTAAATGTTTCTACTTCCAAGTCGTTAAAACCTGATGGATCTTTGGAAGTTACAGATATTGTAAACGATGTTGTGACAAACAAAAATTCATATTCAAAAACCAATTTGAGTCCAGGAACTTATTATTGGAATATTGTCATTGATGGTTGTAAACAACGAAAAGTTTCCAGCCTTGGCACATTTACTATTCAATCAACAACTAATGATACAGTTGATACTGTATGTACAATAGAGCAGGCAACTTTAAATGAGCCTGAAATAGAAGATACAACAGTTACCTTAAGTTGGACAAAAAGTAAAAGTGCTAAGGTTACTTATATAAATATTTCTTCCTCAAAAGAGGTAGATGATGATGGGGTTTTACAAAAGGTAGACATTGCTAACGATGTTGTAACAGATAAAAAGTCCTACACTAGGGAAAACTTACCTCCAGGAACTTATTACTGGAATATTGCAAGTGATGGCTGTGGTCAAAGAAAAATGTCTGAACTGGGCATCTTTACTATC
Organism: uncultured Gammaproteobacteria bacterium; assembly: GCA_964500725.1. Lineage (GTDB taxonomy): Bacteria > Patescibacteriota > Microgenomatia > Daviesbacterales > UBA10151 > UBA10151. Next base: position 275,421 of record CAZCNP010000001.1, on the reverse strand, counting down.
CAGTGAATTATTTTAACACTCCTTATTTATTAGCCTTACATTCTATAAATGGTTTAGGACCAAGAAGGCTTAAGGCAATTTTGGACTATTTTAAAGACCCAAAATTAGCCTGGGAGGCAGATGCGCAGGAATTTTATAAAGTTGGTATCCCCAAAAATATAATAGAAATTCTACTTCAGACTAGAAAAACTTTAGAGCCAGAAAGTTATGCGGAGTCGATTCAAAAATCAGGTATTAAGTGGCTTACGATTTTAGATAAAAATTACCCTAATCTTTTAAAAGAAATTTATGATCCACCAGCAGTTTTATATTACAAAGGTGAGATAAATGATTGGAATAAGTCATCTATTGCGGTGGTGGGTTCGAGAAAAATTAGTGGATATGGAAAAGTGGTAACAGCACAGTTTACCCAAGGGCTTGCAAATGCTGGTTTAACTATTGTTTCTGGATTGGCCAGCGGCGTAGACAGTCAAGCTCATTTATCTGCAGTTTTGCAAGAAGGTAAAACCATTGCAGTTTTAGGTGGAGGCCTAAATCGCATTTTCCCTTATGAAAATAGAAGCTTGACCGAGAAAATTACTGCAGGGTATGGGGCTGTAATTTCAGAATTTCTTCCTGATGCATCCCCTTTACCAGGGAATTTTCCTGTCAGAAATAGAATAATTTCTGGTTTATCTCTAGGGGTTTTAGTAATTGAAGCAGCGGAAAATAGTGGTTCACTGATTACTGCCAAGCTTGCTTTAGAGCAAGGAAGAGAGGTGTTTGCAGTGCCTGGTCCAGTCACTTCAAATTTATCTAAAGGACCAGTAAGCCTTATTAGGGAAGGAGCAAAAGCAGTTTTTAGTCCAGATGAAGTGTTAGAAGAATTAGGAGTTAGTAGTGTTAATCTAGGGTCAAAAGATCAGAGTAAGCTAAAAATATCTGAAGAGGAGAAAAGAGTTTTGCAGAGTTTAGAAAATGAGAATTTGCATATTGATGAAATTGGCAGATGCCTGCAACTTCCATCTGCAAAGATTTCTGTCTTGCTTTTAAAAATGGAGATTTCAGGACTTGTTGTTAGTATAGGAGCTGGGATATACTGCAAGAGATAATACAATGCCCAATCCAATCTTATTTGAAAGAAAAAACTTACTTTTTTTTATTTCTTTGACAGTGGTAATTTTAACGGTAGTAGCTACCCTTCTTTTTAATAATTTTATTATAAAAACAGTTCCGAAAAGCGAGATTGACGCTGCAGCAAACCAGGCAATATTTCTGTATCGCCAGAGGAAAGAAAGAGGGGAGAATTTTTCAAATGGCCCTTGTCTTTCTAATGCCCTAATGGCAAATTGGGTGGTAGATACAGTTCATAATCCCCGTTTACCAATAGATGACTTGCCTGAAAATCAATGTGTTGCTTACTTGGAAGGCAGGGTAGAGCATTTTGTAGAACTTGATATAGAAGGGAATCTGATAAGAGCAAAATAGACGTGGACTATTTTCTAACGAAAATGAAATATTTAGCCTTACCTATTAGTTTATTTAAATTTTGGTATCCAGATTCTGTAGCCTTTTTTGTAAGGACTTGGAAGAATTTAATGCTTTTTTTGGAAGAAGATTTGGCTGTGATGCTGATGTTTAGACTGCTTTTTACGCCGCTTTTTCATGACTGCACAATAGTAGGGAGAATACTAAGTTTTCTTTTCCGGTTTGTCAGAATTGTCATGGGGTTATTTTCATTTGCTGCGGCAACAGTAATTTTATTTTTAATAGGTGGTTATTGGTTGATCCTGCCTGCAGCTGCTATTTTTGATACACCTCATCTTATTAGTATTGCTATATTTTTGTCTGGCTTGGGTCTTTTTCTTATCAATATATTTGTTAATCCTCATAAAAAACTATGGCAGATTGGTAAAAGAGATCAGGATTTTTGGAAAGCTTCCTTGCTTGAAAGAAAAGATTTAATGTTTAACAAGCTGCTGGAAACTTATCAGGTAAAAGACCTCTTGGCTAACTTAGAGATTGAACAATCTTTCCTTCCAGCATTTGAAATTACCGGCGAGCAAAGTGTATCAAAGAAGGCATATGAGTTAGGAAGAGTCTGTGGAAGCGTATATTTAAATGCTGCCCATTTTTTTGTAGCAGCCTTGTCAGAAATGCCTAATATTGATACCTACTTATTAAAATATGAACTTACTTTAGAAGATTTTGAAAAAGCTTTACTCTATTTAGAGAAAAAAAGATCTACCTGGAGAAGAGTGTTTATTTGGGATGATGATTTTACTGTTCATCATCTGAAAGGTACAAATAGAGGTTGGTTAGGAGTACCAACTCCCAATTTAGATTTGGTTAGCATAGACTTAACCAGGCAGGCAGCTACCGAAGGGTTTGCTGATTTAATCCGTGAAGACGGGGTTTTAAAAGACTTAGTAAACATTCTTTCACAAGAAGGCGGTAGAAATGTGGTTTTAGTAGGGCCTCCAGGATCTGGAAAAACAGCCACTCTGCGTTTTCTGGCAAAACAAATTGTCACAGGAGATGCGCCTGCTGCTTTGGCTACTAAGAGAATAGTGCTTTTGGATTTAACAAAGTTATTATCAGGAGTAAAAACTCAAGGTGAGCTGGCAGAAAAAGTTAAAGCGATCTTTGAAGAGGTAGGCTATGCCCAAAACTCAATAATCGCTATCGAAGAAATTCATGAACTCGGTATGGGTCAGGTAGGCGAAAGTTTTAATTTATATTCAATGATACAGCCGTATTTGGAATCAGACACTTTCCAATTTATTGGGACAACAGAGGCAGAAAGTTACAGCAAAGTTTTAGAAAAAAATGGCAGTTTTGCTAGGCTTTTCAGGAAAGTTGAACTGCCTTCTGCAACGGAAAAAGATACGTTGGCTATACTAGAATACCGTGCAATTGAGGCAGAAAGAAGAAGCAAAATAAAAACTACTTTTATTGCTTTGAAAACAGCAGTTACTTTTTCTAAAAAGCTGATTCATGACCGTGTTTTGCCGGATAGTGCTATTTCTGTTTTTAAAGAAAGCTTAACTCAACCCCTCAACAAATGGGTGACAAAAGATGTGGTAAAAAGAGTAATTTCCCAAAGAGTCAAAGTGCCTATTGTGGATGTAGGCAATGTTGATACGGCTAAATTATTAAATTTGGAAGATGAAATTCATCAAAGGTTGATAGATCAGGAGCAGGCAGTTAAAGTTGTGGCAGATACTTTAAGGCGTTCGGTAACTGGTTTAAGGGAGGAAGGCAGGCCAATCGGGTCATTTTTATTTGTAGGACCTACTGGTGTTGGTAAAACTGAACTTGCGAAAACTTTATCTGAGGTGTATTTCAAAGGGGCAGGAGCATATATTAGATTTGATATGTCTGAATATCAAAACAGTGAATCAGTCAGCAGATTGATTGGGGCTGCAGGAGAAGGAGGGTTTTTAACAGAGGCAGTGAGAAGCAGACCTTATGCGCTGCTGCTTTTGGATGAGTTTGAAAAAGCCAACGAGAAAATTTTGACGCTATTTTTACAAGTATTAGACGATGGAAGATTAACTGATGGGGCAGGCAGAACTGTGGACTTTACCAACACTATTATTATTGCTACCTCCAATGCTGGTAGTTTAACCATTGCTCAAGGTTTGCAAACTAGGCAAAGTATGGAAGCTATAGAGCAAAAGGTAAATGAGGAGCTTTTAAAAGTTTATAGACCGGAACTTATTAATAGGTTTGACAAAGTAGTGCTTTTTAAACCATTATCAACAGAGGATTTGCAAAAAATAGTCCAAATAAAGCTTGCCTCACTTCAAGCCCAAATGAAGGAAAAAGGCTATGTGGTAGCATTTGATCCTAGCTTAGTTGCAGAATTTGCCAAGAGAGGTTTTGATCCAGTTTTGGGAGCCAGGCCTTTAAGAAGGCTGATGCAAGATACTTTAGAAGCCCAACTTTCTAAGCTGATTCTGCAAAATCAACTAATAAAGGGCCAACCATTTACAGCAGGGGTTGAGCTTTTATCTGGATAGAAATAATTGTATGTCATCTTGACGTACATATTAATTAAAAGTATAATATTAGTATTATGTTTAACACTGTTTCAGCAAGACAAATCCAAAGAGAATATAAAAAGGTTTTAGAAAAAGCTAATAAAACAAAAGAGCCTATTGTGGTGATGGCCAATAATAAACCCCTTGGTGCCATAATTGGACTTGATTTAATGGAGAAAATACAACTAGATATTTTGGCAGAGCAAGCATTAAAAGATTCGAAAGCTGGTAAGACTAAGGTAATTAAAACAATTGAGGAGTTAGAAGAAGATCTGCAAGAGCTAGAAAAGTATGTCTCCTCTTAAGATAAGCTTAGAATATACACAACATTTTCTAAATGAGCTTAAAAAATATATTAAAAATAATCGTATTCACCTTGAAGATTATAGGAAAGCAGTTACTATATTCATCTCGAATCCCACTCATCCAGGATTACGTACAGAGAAGCTAAAAAATACAAAAGGTAAGTACACAATTCGTTTAAATAGGTCTGACAGAATATTTTTTATCTGGAAAGAGGAGAATGCAGTCATATTAATTGATATTGGCAAACATGACAAATACAGGAAATATTAATCAAGGGTCTTTCGTTTGCACCAAATACCGATCTTCTGCTGGGATAGAAGTTTGATTGTCCTCCTAATAAAGGATAGATTTATAGTCCTATAATTAGCAATAAAGACCTCTTCTTGGTATAATCTCCATAATATGGAAATAGAACCTGAATTAAGATGGGATAAAAGGCGCCAACGATTTTTGGCTAGCAAAATAGATCCGGAAAATGGTATTAAAACAACTTGGGAGAAAGATCCTAAATACCAACTCTTTGTTCGCACCAATCATTTACCTGATAGCTCACCAATATCTGCTTATAGGAGGACCCAAATTCGTACTCAAGATTCACCTGATGGAAATGAATATCAAGTATTTTATTTACTTAATGACGATAGGAGTGTTGAAATTCATACTCGTGATGCACTATCCCCAGAAGCTTGCTATATAAACCTGGTTCTGGATAAACTAACAGATGAAAGAGATATTCACTTTCATGCTCAATATCGATACCCGGGAGATATAAACTCCTTTATGCTGCATGCTGAGATAGAAAGAAAAGCTGGGGATAAAGACGTAGAGCAAGGTATAGATATAGTCTCGATGGCTGACGATGAACGTTGGTCTTATTTACATGATCAACGTACATTGGAGGAAAATTTGCAAGATCTGGTAGAGCTTTTTGGAACTCATAAGGGTTCATTATTTATGCCAGAAGATTGGTCGCTACTTGCTTATGTGAATAGCTTAACCGAAGAAATTCAGGAAAAGCAGAAAGCTTGGCCTCAAGGTTTTAAAAATGATCTTTCTACCTCATTAATGTTTCTAATTATTCATAAGTTGGAGCCTTTACGACCAAAACTTCCATCTGAGGATATGGCTCAACTAGCAATGCAACTTTATTTAGAAACATCAAAGAATTTACCTGCTTACTTTCCTACTATGAATCCCGAACAACAAGATATGTTAGTAATCGATCAATTAAAACAGGTAGTTGCTGGTACCCTAGATGACCATTATGATCAGTTATCACAGGCTGCTTATTATGATATTAGCTATAAACCTTCTCAATCAGACCCAAATCAATTCGAGGTTAGTATAGAAAATATTTTAACAAGACAAGTTTTTCAGACTGATGAGATTCGGATTGGTGAAGTATATAGATATGGGGAATATGTTTACCAGGTATCTGAATCTCAAGAAGGAAATATTGCTCTTAGTGCGCAGAGGTTAATAATTCCTGAAGTGAATATTTTAGCTCAATTTCCAAGAGCTGTACCCGTGAGTAGACTTTTTCCTATCTTGAGTACTGATAATAACATCGGTTGGGAACAGGCAATAGATTTAATGCCCTGTGAGTTACAGGTTACCGAACCCTAACTTTATTTAACCATTCATCAGAACAGTGGTAGAAGATATATTTAAAATGTTATGCTAGAAGAGTGAAGAAGTTGGTTCTACTTTTTGTGCTCCTGATAATATTTGTACCCATTACTGCTTATGCTAGTGTTTCCTTGGATATGGTTAATCAAAAAGTCTGCAGCAGGTTTGAGGCAGATATGGTAAAACTGGCAGCAATTATGGAAGAGTTAAGAAGAAGAAAAGGAATTACAGAAACCAGGGTAGCTTTTGGAGGAGTGGATACCCAAATTGAAAGCGCTGATTACTGGATTACTTCAGCAGCTGAGGCTATAGCCTTCCAAAGAGCTCAAAAATACTCTTCAAAAACTCAGCTCAGAAGCAGTTTTTTGGGGTTAAAAAATAAAATTTTAAAAGCAAAGATAGAGGTAGGAAAGGCTTTGAATGAGCAGTAAAAAAATATTTTTAGTTTTATTGATAATAGGGGTAGTTATAATTTTCTTTCTTTTTAATCAAAAGGTATCGTCTCTTACCAGTCCAGCCTCTAAACAAAATCAAGCAAATCAAGTAACTCCAACTCCCTCAACTTCATCATATAATCCTCCTGCGCAAGTGCAGTATGATAGTTCTACTGATTTGCAAAAGGAGCTAGAAAGTATTAACCCTCAAGTTTTAGATGAAGATTTTAGCGGTCTTTAATACTTGACAAGTCCCGTACAATTATCCGAGAGTTAATTAATATGAATAATCTAGTGGTGGTAGAAAGTCCAACTAAATCAAAAATGTTGCAAAAATTTCTAGGACCGCAATTTCTAGTTGAAGCCTCAATGGGGCACATTAGAGATTTGCCAAAGTCTGAGTTTGGAGTGGATGTTGAGCATAATTTTGAACCCAAGTATGTGATTCCCCGTGATAAAACCAAAAGGGTAAATGAGCTAAAAAAGGTTGCAAAAGAGGCTACAACTCTTTATTTGGCAACAGACCCTGATAGGGAAGGTGAAGCAATTGCTTGGCATATTTCAGAGCTGTTAGGTGGTGCAAATATTAAATCTGAGATTAAAAGAGTAGTTTTCCATGAGATTACAGAAGAAGCTATAAAACAGGCTTTTGAACATCCCAGATTGATTGATTTTAAGTTAGTTGATGCCCAACAAGCCAGGAGAATTTTGGATAGATTAGTAGGATATAAACTTTCACCATTGCTTTGGGCAAAAGTGAAAAAAGGTCTCTCTGCAGGAAGAGTGCAATCAGTAGCCTTAAGACTGATTGTAGAAAGAGAAAAAGAGATTCAAGCTTTTAAAGCAATAGAGTATTGGATAGTAGAAGTTGAGTTGGAAGGTAATCAGGGCGAGGAAGGAAGATTTGTTGCAACTTTAATAGAAAAAGAGGGTAAAAAGCTCGAGATAAACAACCAAGAGGAAGCAGAAACTCATGTTAATAATTTAAAGAATGCCCAGTTTTTAGTTTCTAAAGTAACCAAAAAAGAAGTCAGGCGTTACCCTTATCCTCCTTTTACTACCTCAACGTTGCAGCAGGCTGCTGCTAATAAATTAGGAATGTCAGCAAAAAAGACCATGATGATAGCACAGGCTTTATACGAGCATGGGTTGATTACCTATATGAGAACAGACTCTGTTAATTTGTCTTCTCAGGCAATTGGGGCAGTCAGAGGATACATTGGCAGCTCTCTTGGTAAGCAATATCTGCCCGGTTCCCCCAGGCTTTTTAAATCTAAATCTAAGAATGCTCAAGAAGCTCATGAGGCTATCAGAGTGACAGACGTTAGACGTCAGAGCTTGGATATTAGACAGATCAGCGGAATGAATAAGGATCATTTCAGGCTTTATGATCTAATTTGGAAAAGATTTGTGGCTTGCCAGATGAACGAGGCTGTTTTAGACCAAACTACTATTGATGTAAAAGCTGGTGATTATTTATTGCGCGCAACAGGAAGTGTTGTTAAATTTGATGGTTGGTTAAAACTATATACAAAAAAAGAGGACCAGGAAGATGAATCTAAAGAGACACAAGAATCAAAAGAACAAAAACTACCCCAGCTTGAAGAAAGCGATAATCTAAACTTAATTGAGCTGCAGCCAAGCCAGCACTTTACAGAGCCTCCTCCCAGATTCACTGAGGCTTCTTTGATTAAAAAGCTGGAAGAGCTGGGTATTGGTCGTCCTTCAACCTATGCCCCAATTTTATCCACCATTCAAGAAAGATTCTATGTTGAAAAGCTGGAAAAGAAGTTTGTTCCTACCAGCTTAGGGTTTGCAGTCACAGATTTTTTAGTTGCAAATTTTGCTGATATTGTAGATTTTGCCTTTACTGCTCGCATGGAGGAGGAGTTAGATGAGATAGCCAGGGGGGAAAGAGAATGGAAGCCAACATTAAAAACTTTTTTTGAACCATTTGAGCAAAAGATAGAAAAAGTTTCCCAAACAGCCCAGAAGGTTAAGATGGAGGTTGTTCTGGTTGGTAAAAAATGTCCAGAGTGTGGTAAGGAGCTAATTGTTAGGATCGGTAAATTTGGAAAGTTTTTTGCTTGTTCTGGCTTCCCGGATTGCAAGCATACTGAATCCATGGAAGAAAAAATTAATGCAAAATGTCCTTTAGATGGAGGAGAAGTAGTAGTCAGAAAAACCAAAAGAGGAAAAACTTTTTATGGCTGTAAAAATTGGCCAGGCTGCAAATTTGCTTCTTGGACTAAGCCAAAAAGTACAGAGGGTAAAATCCCACTGTAAAATTATACCATATTTAAGAAAAGACTTGTTTTTTTAAAGGCTACAAAGGATAATGCTAGCGTGAAATATATATTTGTTAGTGGTGGTGTTATTAGTGGTTTGGGCAAAGGCATTGCAACTGCCTCAATTTCTCTACTTTTAAAATCAGCGGGATATAAAGTTGTGCCTATAAAGATGGATCCGTACTTAAATGTGGATGCAGGCACCATGAACCCAATTGAACATGGTGAAGTATTTGTGTTGGATGATGGTACAGAAACAGATCAGGATTTAGGTCATTATGAAAGATTTATGAATGAGTCCTTAAATAAAAACAGCATTGCCACTCAAGGATCAATATATCTTTCTGTTATTCAAAGAGAAAGGAACCTTGAATATGATGGGGAATGCGTAGATGTTGTAACTTATGTTACCTCAGAAATTATCAAAAGAGCCAAAGAAGCAGGTAAAGCCAAAGATGCAGATGTGGTAGTAATAGAAATTGGTGGCACAACCGGAGAGTACCAAAATATTCTGTTTTTGGAAGCAAATAGATTGATGAAGCTGAAAAATCCCCAAGATGTAGCTCATGTCCATATTACTTATTTGCCAATTCCAGCATCAATTGGGGAGATGAAAAGTAAACCTGCGCAAATGTCTGTTAGGGATTTAAATGCTGTAGGTATTCAGCCAGATGTAATTCTAGCCAGAAGTGAAAAACCTCTTGATAATTCTAGGATAAAAAAGTTGTCCATTACTACAGGTTTGGAGCCAGGGGATATTATTTCTGCTCCTGATGTTGATAGTATTTATAAGGTTCCAATTGGATTTGATAGTCAGGCTTTAACAGATAGATTACTCAGTAAGCTGGGGTTAACAAGAAAAGAAAAAGATTTAAAAGAGTGGAGAGAATTTGTTAGCAAGATAGATTTTGTCTCTAAGCCAGTTAAGATTGCTATAGTGGGTAAGTATTTTTCAACAGGTGATTTTACTTTGGCTGATTCATATATTTCTGTGATTGAGGCCATCAAGCATGCTGCTTGGACAGAAAGGTTAAAGCCAGAAATAACTTGGTTGGATAGCGGAAAGGTTCTAGAAAGGGAACAGGTTTTAGAAAAGTTTGATGGGATAATTGTGCCAGGAGGATTTGGGTCAAGGGATATTGAAGGAAAAATTGCTACTATAAAATACTGTAGGGAAAATAAAATTCCCTATTTTGGACTTTGTTATGGAATGCAGCTTGCTTGTGTAGAATATGCCAGAAATGTCTTAGGAATGCTTGATGCTCATACTACTGAGGTTGCCCCGCATACTAAATTTCCAATTATTCATATCATGCCAGATCAGGAAAAAAAGCTTTTAAAGAGAGAATATGGGGCAACTATGAGATTGGGAGCTTGGGATTGTAAGTTGAAAGAAGGAACCTTGGTTAGGAAACTGTATGGAAAGCCAGAAATCTCTGAAAGACATAGGCACAGATATGAGTTTAATAATGAGTTTCTAAAGCAGTTTACAAATGGTGGGATGATCATTGCAGGTACTTCTCCAGATGGAAAATTAGTCGAAATTGTAGAATTACCAGATCATCCATTTTTTGTAGGAACCCAGTTTCACCCAGAGCTAAAATCAAGACCTCTGTCTCCACATCCTTTATTTGTAGGTTTTATCAAAGCAGCCTCAGGAATCAACATAAAATAGCTGTTAGATCTGCCAAAAAGTGTAGCTATTTGCCTATTTATGGTATCATCCCTGCTATGAATGAACGTGAACGAGAGGAGTTAGAAAAATTTGATAGCCTGCCTTCTTAGGATTCCTCCCTCCAAGTCTTACAAGGACGGTTCGTGCGAGCCTAAGTGATTTTCCCTCTTGAATATTTCCCCGTTTGATTTAAAGTAGGTTTATATGAAGAAACAGGAAAAGGTTTATGCTTTTATTGACAGCCAGAATTTAAACTTAGGAGTTAGAAGTAGCGGCTGGATTCTAGATTTTGCAAGATTTCGGAAATACTTATCTGCTAAATACAAAGTTCAACATGCGTTCCTTTTTATTGGTTACATTTCCAAGAATGAATCTTTATATATGTTTTTGAGAGAGGCAGGCTACAAAATAATTTTTAAACCTACTGTCGAGGGAAAAAAGAAGGGTTCTGGTGATACGAAAGGTAATGTTGATGCTGAATTAGTACTTCACACAATGATAGAGTTTCCTCATTATGATAAAGCAATCATTATTTCAGGAGATGGCGATTTTTACTGTCTTGCTGAATATTTAGATAAAAAGGACAAACTTGCTAAAATTATTGTTCCTAATGACAAATACTCGTCCTTGTTAAGGAGATTTGCCAACTATATTGTTTCTGTAAATTTGTTTAAAAATAAAGTGAAGCGATAAAAAAGAGAGGCATTCCCGCGGGATAAAACCCTTTGGTAGTCCTCTCATCGTGATGCAGTAAATATAACACATTTATGGACAAAAATCAAGGGAAATTAATTGTTATTGAAGGGATTGATGGGTCTGGTAAGACTACCCAGGCTAATTTACTTGCCCAGTATTTAAAAGATAAAAAGGTTCCCTATGAAGTAGTCAGTTTCCCTAGATATGAAGATAATATTTATGGAAAATTAATTAAAAGGTATTTAGAGGGGGAGTTTGGATCTATTGATACAGTTAATCCATATCTTTTAGCTTTAGCTTTTGCTGGAGATAGATTGTTAGCAAAGCCAAAAATAGAAAAATGGTTATCTGAAGGGAAAATAGTTTTAGCAAATAGGTATGTATCTTCTTCTAAGGCTCATATGGGAGCAAACTTGTCCGAAGAAAAAAGGGAAGAATTCTTCAAGTGGTTGGATGAACTGGAATATAGGGATAATGGTATGCCTAAAGAAGATTTAACAATCTTTTTAAATATTGATCCTCAAGTAGGGCAAAAAAATGTTTTAGGTAGATTCCAAGACTTACATGAACAGGATTTAAAACATCTGCAGCAGGCAAGCAAAATCTATTTAGACCTGGCCCAACAAGAAAATTGGCAGGTAATAAATTGTATGAAAGGTAAAGTCATGAGGATTCCAGATGATATCCATCAAGAAATCATAGATTGTCTAAAGGTGCCTAACTAACACACCCTATTTGATTTTTCCCAAGGCTTCATTTATACTACAGGATCAACTGAAACTACCATGACAGAAAGAGATTTACCGCTACGTCAAATAGGAAATAAACCCCAAAAACTAACTTCAGGCATTTCATTGGAGGCAATTAGAACCATGAGGCTTCCAATAACTGCCTCAGCAATCAGTCCCATTGCTGCCCAAGCCGAAGAATATGTTGGTGATTTGGGCAGTTATCTGTTTGCAAGATATTTTTCAGCAAGTTTAACTGCTAAAGCTGTGGCCAGAGATATTGTTGAGCTTAGTAATGGAGCTGTCGATGTGGGAGGAATAACGGTTTCTAACTGGCTTAAACAGTATGGTTACCCCACTCGTACAAAAGAAGAAACTTGGAAGGATCAGGCAGTACGGGAAGGTGTGGTTCAAAGAATGAAAGATAGTTGGCAGGATGAGGAAAGACGAGCTAGGAGAATAGCAGTGAGGCGATCGCCTGATGTAAGAGCAAAGATTAATAAAGGACTGAGAGAATGGTTAGAAGAAACAGCTGATGTTAGAAAAGCAAATAGACAAGGAGTCATTAAACAAGACAATGCAAATATTGTTCAAAGAGCTCAACAATCAGGCTTACTAGGTGTGCTATCTGAAATAGAACAAACTATTTTACAAGATCGCTATTTGACTGAAAAACCTCTTAGTTTTGCGCAGCTTAAGAAAAAACATAGCTTAAGCAGGCAACGAATAAGCGAAAAAGAGGCAGAGGCTTTAAGGAGATTAAGAACAATACTAGGGATATGAGTTAATAACTATTTAACTTCCTACTTGAAAAAAGTGGTCAAACCTAATAGGATCTTTGCATGGATATTTTGGGCACCCTCCCTGATTGGGTTATTAAAGAGCATATTAAAAAAGGCATTATTAAAATTGATCCAATCAGCAAAGATTGGGAGCAGAATGTAGATGAGGTTACCATTGATTTTCATCTAGGTAATAAATTAAGAGTATTTTCCGGTGATGGGTGGGATATTATAGATACTAAACATACTAACAAAGAAGATATGGAAAAGATGATGAAGTTAGTGGAGCTAAAGCCAGGCCAGCCTTTTATCTTAACTGATCATGATTTTGTGATTGCCACCACTAAAGAAAAATTAACTTTACCAGACAATATTGTTGGACACCTTCATGGTAAAAGTTCTTTAGCAAGGCTAGGGGTGGTAGTCCATTCAACTGCAGCCAGGTTTGATCCTGGTTGGGATGGTTGTCCTGTCTTAGAGTTTGGGACATTTTTAAAGGGTAAAAAGCTAGTTATTTATGAGGGGTCTCCTATTTGTGCTTTTTCTTTTGAAAAGTTAGCGGCTCCTGTTGAGAGGTCATATAAAAATAGTCCAAATAATAGATATGGTGGGTCAGATTTACCACAAGTATCTAATTTAATGGGAAAAAGAAAATCAAAGAAATAATGTGGCTCGTTTGTTTTATTTTTTGACTGGCTCAAACTTCGCCACTTAAAAATCATTATGTCTGTAATTGGTATAGATGAAGTCCATAGAAGAATAAAAAAAGATAGACTAATTGACAACCTTGGAAAAAGAGAATTAGAGAATCCAGAAGGAGTAGGTGTGGATTTAAGACTGGGGGCTGTATACAAAATTACCTCAGGGGGAGCGTTTATAGAAGCTGATGGGAAAGCTGGTTTGGGAAAAAGAAAAGGGGTACAAACAGAAGTTTTAGCAGAATTTAGCAGTAGAAAGAGAAAACAGGAAGAAGTGGTTATAAAGCCAGGAGATTATTATTTAGTTTCTACATTAGAAATTATTAATACCCCAAAAGATTTAATGCCAGTTTTATTTCCCAGGACCTCACTTTTTAGGGCAGGACTACTTTTGTTAAATTCCAAAACTGACCCAGGTTATAAAGGAGCTTTAACCATGGGACTCAAAAACTTATCTGAATTTGATGTTAAGCTGCAAATGGGGGCTAGAATTTGTAACATTGTTTTTTATAAAATTGAGGGGCAAACAATAGGGTACAGGGGACAGCATCAAGGGGGGAGAGTAAGTCCTCATGAGGAAGAGCAACAAGTATAAATTATGCCAAGACCAAAGCATCAAGAGTACCAATATTTAGATCTTTTAAAAGAAGCTTTAACTAAAGGGATAAAAAAGGTAGATAGAGGAACAGGGATTGTCCTGTATAGTTTATTTGGCAAGCAAACCAGATATGATTTATCAGTTGGTTTTCCTCTTCTAACTACTAAAAGGGTCTACTGGAAAGGAGTTATTCAGGAGCTCTACTGGTTTATGTCAGGACAAACAAATATTAAATATTTGGTAGATAATAATGTTCATATCTGGGATGACTATCCTTATAAAATTTATTCCAAAAAAGCAGAAGAGGGAAAAGTTACTAAACTTACCAAAGAAGAATTTGTAGAAAAAATTAGGACTGATGAGGAATTTGCCAAAAAATATGGAGAACTGCCCAGAATTTATGGAGAGATGTGGAGGAAATGGCCCACTAGAACTCCAGGCAGAACAATAGATCAGCTTAAATGGGTAATGCAGGAGTTAAAAGATGATCCAGATGCTAAAAACTTAATAGTAAATTCTTGGAATCCAGAATATTTATATACCATGGCCACATATGAGGATGCTTCCCGTTTTCCTATTTGCCATAATATGTACCAAGTTAGCAATAGAAATGGAAAATTATCTTTACAGCTTTACCAAAGAAGCTCTGATTTATTTCTAGGTGTTCCTTTTAATATTGCAAGTTATGCTCTTTTGACCCTCATTTTGGCAAAAATAGCAGGATTGCAGCCAGGTGAGTTTATTCATACTTTTGGAGATGTGCATATTTATGAAGATCATATAGAGCAAGTTAAGGAGCAGCTTAAGAGGAAGCCCAAGCCTTTTCCTAAAGTTAAATTCAATACCAACTTTAAAAGTTTAGATGATTTTGAACCAGAATACATTACTTTAGAGGGTTATGATCCTTATCCAGCATTAAAAGCAGAATTGACTGTAGCTGGAGGATTATATGACCCCAAAACAGGCAAGATGGCAGGTTAATATATGATTAAGCCAAAAATCTCTATCATTGTTGCTGTAGCTGGGGAAAAAAGAGTGATAGGTAAAAAAGGTGGTATGCCCTGGTATATTCCTGGAGAGCTTAAAAGATTTAGAGAGATTACTAATGGTCACCCAATTATTATGGGTAGAAAAACATATGAGTCTATTGGCAAAGCTTTGCCAGATAGAACTAATATTGTGATTACAACCTCTTCAAACTATACTGCAATAGGGTGTGTTGTTGTTCATTCTTTGCAAGAAGCATTACAACAAGCAAGAGGTAAGGAAGGAAGTGAGGAGGTTTTTATTATTGGTGGAGGAGAGGTTTATAAACAAGCTTTATCTAAAGCTGATAAGTTATATATAACTGAAATACAGGCAGAAATTGAGGGAGATACGGTTTTTCCTGATTATTCAGAGTTTAAAAAAGTAGTTTGGGAATCAGAAGAATTTGAATCTAAGGGGTTTAAATATAAATTCTTGGAACTAGAAAGATGAAATCTCTAACGTAAGTCTATTCCAACTCTTTCTCATAAAAAATAGCATGGTATTTTTTATCAAAAACTTCCCTGCCAGTTTCTTGATAACCATTTTTGGTATAAAAACTTTGGGCTTTAATCCATTTTTCACTGGTATTTAAGATCATCTTTTTAAAACCTAACTTTTTAGCTCTTTTTTCTAATTCTTGAATAATTGCTGTGCCAAATCCATGTCTTTGATAATCTGGATGGACTCTCATTCTTTTTGTTTCTGATATTTCATCTGAATTTTTCTTGAATGCTCCCATAGCTACTACCTTACCTTCATATTCACCAACTAAAAAATCTCCATCTTTTAAATACACATTTTCTATATCATATAAGTCCTTTTCCCAAGGGCTGTTTTTAGTAGGTTTTATACCAATTTCTGCTAAACCCAACCTATGAAGCTGCCAAACCATAGGATTATCTTCTTTTTTATATCTTCTAACCTTAAGTTTAGCCATGAGGAAATTATATACCAATGTTAAAAATTCATATAAAATCTTTGCAAAATTGGTATATAATAAAAACATTATGGCTATTGATTGGACAAATATTTATAAAAAATACAAAGGTTTATGGGTAGCTCTGAAAGATGATGAAAGGACTGTAGTCTCTTTTGGAAAAACAGCTAAGGAAGCTTGGACCAAAGCCAAAAAAAAGGATTCCAAAAGCCAATTTTGGCTCATATGCCAAAAACCCTGCCCCCCTATGTTGGGTTTGGTATCTAAATGAAGTTTTAGTTGATTCGGGGGCAGATATTCTGGGAATAGAAGATAAGCTTGCTTTACTGGAGTAATCCTGGTAAAATACCAAACATTAAACATCTATCAGTCTAGATTTTCCTGAAGCTATATGCTGATAGAGGTGAATAAGGAAAATGTACAAATTACCTACATTACAAGAATTATTAGAAGCTGGTGTTCATTTTGGGCACCAAGTCAGACGTGGTCATCCCAGAATGAGGCCATATATTTATGGAGCAAGAGAAGGTGTTTCTGTTATTGATTTAACTCAATCCGAAAAGCTGTTAAAAGAAGCTTGTGAATTTGTCTATAGCCTTGGTAAAGAAGGTAAAGTGTTGCTTTTTGTTGGAACTAAAAAACAAGCAAAACCTATTATAGAAGAACTTGCTAAAGATTTAGAGGCTCCATATTTGGTAAACAGATGGATGGGAGGTTTTTTAACAAACTTTGAACAAATCCAGAAAAATATTAAAAGATTAAAAGAGTATTTAGAACAAAAACAAAAGGGTCAGCTTTCCAAATACACAAAAAGAGAACAGCTTTTACTGGAAAGAAAAATGGTTAAGCTACAGGCTGATTTTGCCGGAGTAATGAATATGAATAAGTTACCTGATGTAATTTTTGTGGTGGATGCAGTCTCAGATAATATTGCAATCAGAGAAGCAAACAGGTTAAAAACTCAGGTAGTAGCTTTGGCTGATTCAAATTCTGACCCTACAGAGATAGATTATCCTATTCCTGGTAATGATGATGCTATCAAATCTATTAAAATTTTAGTTACAGCTGTGGCTGAGGCTTATAAAGCAGGTAAACAAGAAGCAGGTAAAATTGCTGAAAAATTAGCTAAGCAGGAAGAGAAAAAGGCAGAAGAAAAGAAAGAAACAGGAGAAGTATCTGTAGGAGAGGCATTGGCTGTTGAAGTAGCAGAGGTTGAGGAAAAAGTAGAAAAAGCAGCAATTAAAGAAGCAGACAGAATAGTAGAGTAAAAAATGGCTACAACGCTTGAAGATATCAAAAAACTTCGTGGACAGACTGGAGCAGGTATAGCTGATTGTAAAGAAGCTTTAAATGAGTCTGGCGGAGATATGGAGCAGGCCAAAGAAATTTTGAGGAAAAAAGGTTTTGATAAAGCTGCCTCAAAAGGTGAAAGAGAAGTTAAGGCAGGAATTGTTGATGTTTATTCTCACAGTGGCAAAGTTGGAGTTTTAGTAGAACTTTTGTGTGAGACAGATTTTGTTGCCAGAACAGATGATTTTAAAAATTTAGCCCACGAGTTAGCTTTGCAAATTGCTTCTATGAACCCTTCATCTTTGGAAGAGCTATTAACTCAGGAATATATCAGAGATAATTCTCAAACTATAGAACAGTTAATTAAAGGAATGATAGGGAAATTAGGAGAAAATATTCAGGTGGGTAGGTTTGAGAGAGTTGCTTTAGGAGAGTAAAGTTGGCTTGTCCTTTTTTGTTTACTTGTGGTTTCGTCACTGATACACTTACAATAATATTATGGATCCTGTTTTGGCTGGACCAAGTGAAAAGATTGATAATACCATCCATCATTTTAAGGTGGAGATTGCAAGTATTAGAGCAGGTAGGGCAAATCCTGCTTTGATAGAAAATATTCCAATTTCAGTTTATGGATCCCAGATGAAATTAAATGAGGTGGGAAATATTTCTGCTCCTCAACCTTCTCTACTGACAGTTCAAGTCTGGGATGCATCAGTTTTAAATGATGTGATCAAAGCTATTCAACAGGCTAATTTGGGTCTGAACCCTTCTAATGAAGGAACTTTAATCAGGTTGCCCATACCTCCTTTAACAGCAGAAAGAAGAGAAGAGTTCATCAAGATTTTGCATAAAAAAATAGAAGAAGCCCATGTGGCTATCAGGCAAATCAGGCAAGATTTTAGGAATGAGTGGAAAAAAGCCTCAGACGATGGACAATTTGGAGAAGATGAGTTTTTCAGAAGAGAAAAAATGCTGCAAGAGCTAGTTGATAAAAAAGTAGCTGAGATTGAAAATTTGGGAAAAGCTAAAGAAGAAGAGCTAACGCAAATATAGAGTCAAGTGACTAGAGTCAAGAGTCTAGGGAAATAATTATTAATCTTGATTCTAGACTCTAGCGACTAGTTACTAATTATGATTTTTTCTATTTTAATCTTTATCATCACTTTACTGGTCTTAGTTTTGATCCATGAATTTGGACATTTCCTGATGGCTAAAAGGTTTGGTATTAAGGTGGAGGAGTTTGGATTTGGTATTCCTCCTAGACTTTGGGGTAAAAAGATTGGTGAAACAATTTATTCAATCAATTGGTTGCCTTTTGGTGGATTTGTAAAGCTTTTAGGGGAAGATGAAGTAGATATGATAACTGTGGAAAAAGGAAAAAGCAGGGATTTTAGAGCCAAAAGTGTCTGGCAAAGAATAGGGGTTGTGGTAGCTGGGGTAGCTATGAATTTAGTTTTGGCTTGGATTTTGTTTTATATTGTGATTGCTGCTCAAAATTTCAAAGTAATTTATCCTACTTCTGAGCCAGCAGTCTATATTTTGCAGACCCAAAAAGATTTTCCAGCCCAAAAAGCAGGAGTTAAAGCAGGAGAAAAGTTAGCAGAAATTGATGGTATTAAGATAAAAGATATAGACCAGGCTAGAAAATTGATTAAAGCCAAAAATGGAGAAAGTGTAACTTTAACCCTTTCTAACGCTGAAGGAGGAGATGTAAGAAAAGTGAGTATTACTCCTAAAAAGGTAGAAAAAGGTGATGTGTTAATAGGGGTAGTATTTAGTCCGATTCCTTTTAGGTATTATACAAGTTTTACTGAGAAGCTGTTTTCTGGGATAAGTTATTCTTGGGATCTAACAAAGCTTACTTTTGGAGGATTGGGTAAGTTAGTTTCTGATTTAGTTAGCGGAAATCTATCTACAGCCTCACAGTCTGTGGCTGGTCCTGTAGGGTTGGCTGTTGTTACCAATGAGATTTTATCATCAGGTAGCGGGTTGGTAGTGCTTCTGCCATTTTTATGGTTTATAGGAGTAATCTCTTTAACTCTGGCTATATTTAATGTTTTACCAATCCCAGCTTTAGATGGAGGGAGGTTATTTTTCTTAGTAGTTGAGGCAATTACCCGCAAAAAGGTTAAAGAAGATACAGAAAAAATGGTTCACCAAATAGGTTTTGCTATACTGTTGGCTTTAGCAGTACTGGTAACATTTTCAGATATTAGAAAACTGTTGTAAAATCTGCTATAATCTGCTATAATCTGCTATAGTTACAATATACAGAATAAATTATGGCAAGGAATACTAAATTTGATCGTAGGTTAACCAAAATATCTCCAGAAATTTTTCTTAAACTTGCTCAAATAGATGAGCTAAAAGGTAGATGGAGGGAAGGAGCTAATTTAAATCCCCTAGCTTTAGGTAGGCTGAAAAGATCAGTTCTGATTACCTCAACAGGTGCTTCTACCAGAATTGAGGGTGCTAAGCTAACAGATCAGGATGTAGAAAATCTGATGCAAGGCCTGGCTATACAAAAATTTGCTGATAGAGATAAAGAAGAAGTTTTAGGTTACTTTGAGCTTTTGCAAAATATCTTTGACAGCTGGCAATATATCAGATTTGGTGAAAATACCATAAAACATTTACATCAGGAGCTTTTAAAGTTTGTTAAAAAAGATCAAGCTCACAAAGGTAGGTATAAAAGTGCAGATAACAAAGTAGAAATGGTTGATGAAAAGGGTAAAAGGATTGGAGTAATCTTTGATACCACCCCTGCCTATCTTACTCCCTATAAGATGCAGGAGCTGGTTGAGTGGACTAAAGATGCTTTAGAACAGAAAAAATCTCATCCTTTAATTATTATAGGTAATTTTTTAGTGGAGTTTTTAAATATCCATCCTTTTGCTGATGGCAATGGTAGATTATCCAGGATTTTGACTAATTTACTTTTGCTTCAAGCAGGGTATTTATATATGCCTTATGTATCTCATGAAAGTTTGATTGAGGATCAAAAACCCCAATATTATTTATCTTTAAGAAAGAGCCAGAAAACTTTTAAAAAAGGAGTTGGAGATATAATACCGTGGTTAGAGTTTTTCTTAAAAATCATCTTTGCTCAGTCTGAAAAAGCTGTGGATTTAATGTCTGGGGAGAGTATTGAAGAAATATTATCTAATAAACAAATGGTAGTGTGGCAATATTTACAAGAAGTTGAGGAAGCCAGTACCAAACAAATAGCTCAAAAAACTAAAATAGCCTATGCTACAGTAAGGCAGACTCTTTCTAAACTGCTTAAGCTAAAAAAAATAAAAAGAATAGGTTTGGGCAGAAGTTCCCGTTATCACAAAATTTGACATCTTAATAGTAGATTTGCTAATATTATAATTAACAATTTAAAAAAGCGTTTAAGTTTGGTTTCCTGCCAAACGAGCTGATTGCGATACTAAACAACTGTTGAGGTAAGCAATACAGAAGGATACTGTAAAAATAAATCCAAAGCGTGTCGGTCAACGGAGCGCTAAGAAGGTTTTTCTTAATGACTCCACCGAAAGGTGGATTTTTTAAAGGAAAACAAAACAAGGTGGTACCGCGAGAAACCTCGCCCTTGTCTATCTATTAAATTAGGTAGATTTGGGTGAGGTTTTTTGATGGCTCACAAGGAGAACATATGATTAGAAAAGCAATAAAAAAGGATATCAAAGCTATTTATGCTCTGTTGCAAGAGGGAGTTTTTAGTGGAAAAGTTCTGAAAAGATCTGTTAGTGAACTTAATAAAGTAATAGATAACTTCTTTGTCTATGAGCAGGAAGGTGAAGTAATTGGCTGCTGTAGTTTAGAGATTTACAGTCAAAAAATAGCTGAAATTAGATCCTTGGTAGTTACTTTTAAATATAGAAATAAAGGAATTGGTACAAGCTTAGTCCAATATTGTCTTAATGAAGCTAAAAGAAAGAATATTTATCAAGTTTTATCTGTGACTGATAAATGTGACCTTTTTGGAAAATTAGGCTTTAAAACTGAAATGGATGAAAAACAAGTTATGTTTATGAATTTAAACTAATATGAAAATAATTTCTGTAGAAGCATTAACTAGATTAATACAAGTTCATGGATTTAATAATTTCATGAATGATTTGATACAAACTCTCAAAGATGATTTTATCAGGTGGCATTCATTTACCAAGATGCCTCGTCCTTCTATGCATGTTCCTGGTGGAGTTTTGGAGCTAATGCCTATTTGTGATAATGAGAAGTTTTACACCTTCAAATATGTAAACTGTCATCCAAAAAATACATTAATTGGGCAACAAACAGTGGTGGCAACTGGACAATTATCCAGGATTGATACTGGTTACCCTTTAATGTTTTCTGAAATGACTATACTTACAGCTTTGAGAACTGCTGCTACTGCAGCTTTGGTAACAGATTTGATGGCCAGAAAAAATTCCCAAATTTTGGCAATTATTGGCACTGGTGCTCAAAGCGAATTTCAGGTGAAAGCCATGCTGCTTATTAGGAATATTAAAGAAGTGAGATTTTTTGATATTGACCCCAAAGCTATGGATAAATTTGAAAATAATATGGCTGGTTTAGGTTTAAACTTGGTTAGATGTAAAGATACTCAACAAGCAGTATTGGGGGCAGATATAATCACCCTTTGTATTGCCTGTAAAGCACATGCTAATGTATTAAAAAATGCTTGGGTAAAAAATGGTGTACATATTAATGCTCTTGGTGGGGATACTGTAGGCAAGACTGAGCTTGAACAAAGCATTCTCTCAAGATGTAAAATTGTGGTTGAATATTTTGATCAAGCATATGTTGAAGGAGAAATTCAAAGGTTGAGTAAAGCAAAAGCCAAGGAATTAGTCCAGGCAGAACTTTTTGAGTTAGTTAATGGTTCAAAAATAGGACGCCAAAATGATCAGGAAATAACTTTATATGACTCTGTGGGCATTGCTTTGGAAGATTATTCAGTTTTAAGGTTAACCTATGAACTGGCTCAAAAATATAATATAGGCGAGGATTTTGATATGACTCCTGTTGTTGCTGACCCTAAAGATTTAATTTCAGTCTTAAATTTACAAAAAGAATTTGCCAATCAGAACATGATAAGGTATTCTTAGAAGAGGTTATATCATGAAATATTCAAAACTTTTTGGAAAAACTATAAAAGATACTCCTAAAGATGCAGCTTTAACTTCACATAAGCTGCTTTACAGAGGTGGGTTTATCAGGGAATCAACTGCTGGCAGGTATTATTTACTTCCTTTAGGAATGAAAGTTCAGCAGAAAATCCAAGCTGTAATAAAGGAAGAGATGGATAAAGCTGGAGCTCAGGAAATGATTACTCCAGTCCTTCATCCTAAAGAGCTTTGGAAAGAAACAAATAGAACAAACTCAGTAGGATTTGAACTGATGAGCATAAAAGACAGAAATGAAATGGAGTTTGTCTTAGGTGGAACAGCAGAGGAGATGTTAGTAGATTTGGTGAGAAAATTCCAGATTTCCTATAAAGACTTACCTTTTAATTTATATCAATTTTCTGTCAAATTCAGGGATGAAATGAGAGCCAGAGGAGGCTTACTAAGGCTTAGGGAATTTGTGATGAAAGATGCTTATTCTTTCCATAGCAGTGAGGAAGATTTTAAGCTTGAGTATGAGCAAATGAAAAAAACCTACAGCGCTATTTTTAATAGAGCAGGTCTTAAAACAGAAATTGTTGAATCTGATAATGGTTATATTGGTGGGGAGTATTGTCATGAATTTGTAGTGGAATCAGAAATAGGAGAAAGTAAGTATTTGACTGATGGACAGGGTTATTGTGCTCATGAAGATGTGGCTATTTTTATTCCAGATAAGAAAAACTTGGATGAACCTAAAAAAGAGATGATTCAGGTGGAAGCTGTTAGGGGTAATACCATGGAAGATGGGGTTAAACTTCATGGTCTGCCTATGTGGCAACAAATCAAAGATTTAATGATGGTAGATGAGACTGGCAGGATGATTTTAGCAGCTATCAGGGGAGATTATGATGTTAATGAAGTAAAGCTTTTACATGCAGTTAAAGCTTACAGATTCAGACATGCAACAGAAGAAGAAATCAGAAAATTAGGTTCAGAACCTGGTTTTATTTCTCCTGTTGGTATAAAAGAAAAAGCTAAGAAGAATGGGGTAGAGTTAATTGTGGTGGGAGATTTCTCTTTGAGGACCATAAATAATGCTTATACAGGTGATAATGAGAAACATAGAGATTTGATGAATGTAAATATTGATAGGGATTATACAGTAGACATTGAAGCAGATATAGCTTTAGCAAAAGAAGGTTATTTGTCCAAAAATGACACACCTTTAATTGCTAAAAAAGGTATTGAAGTAGGAAATATTTTTCAGCTTGGTTTTCATTATTCATCCAGGATGAAAGGGGCCAGTTTTAGGGATTCTAAGGGGGAAGAAAAGCCATATTATATGGGCTGTTATGGTATTGGGCTTGCAAGGACTCTGGCAGCAGTGGTGGAGGTTTACAATGATGAAAAAGGGATTGTTTGGCCAGAAGGAGTAGCTCCATACCAGGTTCATTTGGTGGGACTGGATTTGGTAGATAATGATGTTAATAAAAAGGCTGAAGAGATTTATAAATTATTGGGGGCAGAAGGAATAGAAGTTTTGTTTGATGATAGGCAAGAGTTTTCAGCTGGAGCTAAATTTGCTGATGCAGATTTGCTGGGAATTCCATACAGAATAGTAATTTCTAAAAAAACAGGAGAAAAATTAGAAGTTAAAAAAAGATCAGAAAAAGAAACCAAGTTTTTAGAATTTGAGCAGTTGTTAAAGATGATTAAAAATATCATCTCCTAGATATCTTATTCTTCTTATTTCCGTGGAGGCAGCATATTATTAATTTTTTCCATCTACTAAAGCAGATATTAAAGAAGCACCATCTCTTATGAGCGTGGTAAATGCCGTAGGCTTTGATAATTGTGCTCCATATTTTCTACCTAGTCTCCCTCCTGAAGGAAATAATAATTCATAAGTTACAGCACAAACTGCGGCACGTAACGGTTTTTCTGTCCATGATTCATCAAATTTTTCCGGGTGTTGATATGCGTCTGTATATGCAGAGATTCCGTAAGCATCATTAGCGAGTCTTTTTATCTTCGATCCAATTCTTTCTATTCCTATTTTCATGAAGCAGATTTTAGCATGTTGTAAGATGAAAATCCAATTTGGCCATTGACAAATTGTTATGCAATGTATATACTTTGATATATCATGAACACCACAGGAATCTATATCAGAATTAGTCCAAGTATGAAGGAAAAAGCTCAGGAAGTAGCTGAGAAATTGGGTTTTAGTTTAAGCGCTTTAATTAAGGCTTACGTTAAACAGCTGATTAAAACCAAAAGAGTTGATTTTAATCTGGAAGAAAAACCCAGCCAGTATTTTATTGATTCAATAAAAAGGGCTGAAAAGGATATCAAAGAGGGAAATATGTCTCCAGATTTTAAAACAGGTAAAGAAGCAGTGGATTGGCTGGATAAACATGGTATATGACCATAAAATATACCTCAACTTTCCTAAAGCAACTTAAAAAATCAGATGTCAGGACAAGAAAGGCTTTTAAAGAACGTCTGCTAATATTTACCAAAAACCCTCATGATCTTGAGCTAAATGATCATCCTTTAAAAAGAGAATATATAGGTTTTTCTAGCATAGATATTACTTCAGATTATAGAGCTATTTACAAAACAGTTACCCAAAAAAACCAAATATATATTTATTTTACCTTATTTGGTACTCATGCCCAGCTATATGAGGATAAATAGCGCAGATTGATTTTAAACTCAATTTCTGGTACATTTACTAGCTAGAATGATTACTAAAAATATTAACAAGCTTCCAAAAAGCATTGTTGAGGTAACTATTACTGTGCCTTGGGCTGATATGGCTCAAAGCTGGGATGCTACTTTACAAAGATTGGCTGCTGAGGTAGAGCTGCCTGGTTTTAGGAAAGGGGCAGCTCCACTGCCTATGGTTGAACAAAACCTAGGCACCAAACTTCAAGATGAAGTCTTAAAAACTGCCATGCCTAACTTTTTAATAGAAGCTTTGAAAGGCACAGATATTGTTCCAATTGATTACCCAAAATATGATTTACTTGTCTTTACCAAAGGCCAGGAGTTACAATTTAAAGCAACTATAACTAACAGGCCACAAGTGTCTATAGGTCAATATAAGGGTATAAAAGTTACCCGCCCAACTCCAAAGTCTGTAACTGATGAAGAAGTGCAAAAAGTTATAGATGATCTATATAAAAGATGGAGAAGCAGACCTGGAAATATCCAACCAGCTAGTGCTGGGCAACAGGCTTCAGCTTCTGGAACAGGACCTTCAGGATCAATTAGTTTTAATGGTGGAAAAGCAGCTGCTAATGGCCAAGTTGAAGGACCAGATGATACTTTTGCCAAAGCAATGGGAGCTACAACATTAGCTGATCTTAAAGCTAAGGTTAGAAAAGATTTAGAAGCTAATGTTTCTTATAATAATGAGTTAGATTACGAAGAAGCGATCTTGCAAGAGGTAGAAAAAATTACTACAGTTGAACTTCCAGAAATCTTAATTCAGGATGAGTTAAATAGAATGTTAGTATCTTTGCAAAGAAGAGTTGCAGACATGGGACTTTTGCTAGAAGATTACTTAAAAAGCCAGGGGAAAACTTTAGAACAACTTAAAAATGAATGGAGAGTGCAAGCAGAGAAAAATGTTAGGATGGAGCTAGGGCTTGCTCAAATCGCCCAAATGGAAAATGTAGCAATTTCCGATGCAGAATTACAAGCTGAAATAGATAAAATCCAAGATGCTAAAGTAAAGCAACAATTTGAAGCTCAGGAGCCAAGATTGCATTTAAGGCATGCTTTAAGACAAACCAGGACTTTGGATCTCCTCAAGAAACTGGTTGCCAGTTCCTAGTCATTCGGAGTATAATTTACAAACTCTCTTCTTATGGATAATTGTATTTTTTGTAAAATTATTAGAAAAGAGATACCAAAAGACTTTGAGTTCGAGTCTGAAAAGCTGGTAGTTTTTGCAGATATTAACCCTGCAGCAGATATCCATTTGCTGATTGTGCCAAAGCAGCACATAGGGGGAATACTTGATCTGGGTGTAGAGCAAGGAGTATTGCTTGCAGAAATATACAGTACAGTAAATAAATTAGTAAAAGAGAAGGGTTTAGAAAGTGATTTATACAGAGTAGTAGTAAATGGTGGCAAGGCTCAGCATGTACCCCATTTACATTTCCATCTATTAGGTGGAGAATGGAAAAAGAGAATTTAAGTTTTTTAAAAGGAGGTGTTTTTTTAAATTTTATGTCATTTATAGTTAAAGCTGGACCTGGTGATAACACAGATTCAGTAATTAGAAAATTTCAAAGAAAAGCAGTAGCTGAAGGTATTGTTCAAGAAATCAGAGAAAGATCTGTTTATAGAAAACCTTCACAGCTTCGTCAAGAATACCTGGCTGAAAAGCGCAGAAAAATCATGAGAGCTAGAAGATATAGTAGGTAATTTTTATGTTGCTGGACACAATCCAATCTGATTTAAAAGAAGCTCAACTGGGAAGAGATGAGATTAAAGTTTCTACCTTAAGGTTGCTTCTTTCAGAAATTAAAAATGCTGAAATTGCCAAAGGTGGTGAGCTTTCTGATGAGGATATAGTATCTGTGGTCCAAAAAGAAGTAAAAAAAAGAAAAGAAGCAGCAACTGCTTTTAGATCAGGAGGCAGGCAAGAGTCAGCAGTAAAGGAAGAATCAGAAGCAGCTATATTGGAAAAGTATCTTCCTTCACAGCTTTCAACTGAGGAATTGACTAAAATAGTCCAGGATACTATAAATGAAATAGGAGCTACTGGTGTGCAAGATATGGGTAAGGTGATAGGAGCAGTTATGGGTAAAGTTAGAGGTCAGGCGGATGGCGGAACAGTCAGTGCTCTAGTAAAAGGTAAACTTTCTTAGATAAAAACTCTTTTTTATGGTAAATATTATAATCAACTCTGATCCTAGATATAATGTTAATAAAGATAACATCAGGGCAGTAGTAGCTGAAATTCTAAAAAAGCTGCGCGTCTCCGGCAAGATTGAAGTGGGAATCAATATTGTAGGTGATCGAAAGATGCATGAGCTCAATAGGAAGTTTAGAGGGCTTGATTCAACTACAAATATTTTATCTTTTGCTTTGGAAGATGCAACTCCTTCAAGCCTGCACCATATCCCGAGAATTGGTTTTGTAGCAGCTCCAGATAAATGGTTAAGACTGGGAGATATTGTTATTTCATATCCACAAGCAATTGAAGATGCTTCAATGGATGGAATTTCTGTAGATACAGAAATCAGGAATTTAGTAGAACATGGTTTAAATCACCTGCTCGGAATGCATCACAGTTAATGTCCAATCTAGCTTTTTATTTAAAGTACCGCCCTCAAACTCTCCAGGAGCTAGTAGGGCAAGAAGCTGTTAAAAAAACTCTACTGACCTCCTTTTCTAATAACAGGCTATCACATGCTTATCTATTTGTTGGTCCAAGAGGTACAGGTAAAACCTCTACAGCCAGGATTTTGGCCAAGATGGTCAATTGTGAATTAGTTCAGAGTTCAGAGTTGGTAGTTGGTAGTAAAGAAAATACTACGAGCTTGCCTTGCAATAAATGTTCCACCTGTATTTCCATTACTAATGGTTCTAGCTTGGATTTAATTGAAATTGATGCTGCCTCAAACAGAGGTATAGAAGATATTAGATCGCTACGTGACAAAATCAAACTGGCTCCCAGCAGCTGCCTCAAAAAAGTTTATATTATTGATGAGGTTCATATGTTAACTACTGAAGCTTTTAATGCTTTGCTAAAAACTTTAGAAGAGCCCCCCTCACATGCTTTATTTATTTTAGCCACAACTGAAGGGGCTAAAATTCCACAAACAATTTTATCAAGAGTTCAAAAGCTGGATTTTAAACTGGCCACTCCCCAGCAGCTTTTAGAAGCTTTGGAGAAAATAGTAAAGAGTGAAAAAATAGATATAGATGAGGAAGCCTTAAGAGCTTTGATAAAAAAATCAGATGGTTCTTTTAGGGATGGTGTCAAACTTTTAGATCAGTTAGCCTCTTTAGGCGAAAAGATTACAATTTCCTCTTTAGAGGACAATTTGAAAGCTTCCCAATTTGAAGCTGTTTTAGATTTAATACAAGCCCTGGCAGAGAAAAATTCAGCCAAAGCTTTGCTCAATATCAGCAAACAAGCAGAACAAGGAATAGATATTAAAACGTTAAGTCTGTCTTTAATGGACTTTTTAAGAAGCTTAGTATTTATTAAAAATGGAATAGGAGAACAGCTGGTAAAAGAGCATTTAATAGAAGATAAATATGAGCAGTTGATAAAGCTTTCTGAAAACTTTACGATATCTGATTTAGTTTCCAGTTTGGATATTTTACAAAATACTTTGGAAAAATTAAAATTTGCCTCTATCTTGTCACTGCCATTAGAGCTTGCAGTAGTGGAAATTTGTGATGAAAGTTTAAAAGTAAAAGCTAAAAAGCCAGAAGAAGAAGGAGAGCAGGTTAAAGCAGAGCCTCAAGTTTCTGTTATTGAAGAAGCCAGGCAAGAAAACAGTGAAGAGACTATAGTCTCGGAAGATATTTTAAAGCTTAAAGAAAAGTGGACCTTTGTTTTAGAAACCATAAGGCCTTTTAATTTTTCCTTGGAAGCTTTGCTTAGATCTGTGGTGATAAAAGATTGTACCTCGTCTACTGTAGAAATGGAGGTGCCTTACTCTTTTCATCAAAGGATTTTAGAATCTCCCAAAAATAGGGATTTACTGGAGTCAATATTATCTGATATTTTGGACAGGTCTATTAGAATATCTACATCTTTGGGTTCCAGGCCAGCCAGAAAAGATGATATTGCCAATATCGAGGTAGCCCAAGATGATGAGATCATCAGGGCAGCAGCAGAAATTTTCAATTCTGATACAATAAATTAACTGACAGTTGCACCTATGGGTAGAGAATTTGAGCTTATTAAGCTTGTTAAAATATACCCAGAAGCCCAAGCATTTGTTAGGGGTATATACATTGGTGGAATTGTAGCGTGTGTATACGGTTTTGAACGTCAGGTTTTACAAATTGTGCCAGACAGCTCGATCCTGATCCGCTTCCCACCATTCTTTCAAGACTTTAGATTTTTCCTCCTTGAAAACTAAGCAACAGTTTTTATATACTCTGTGCATCCATGGCTAACTTAAAGTCTACTGATCCTCAAATTTATCAACTGGTAAAAGATGAAGAAAAAAGGCAAAAAGATGTTTTAGAGATGATTCCTTCAGAAAACTATGCTTCTGAAGCTGTGATGGAAGCAATGGGTACGGTCTTTGGTAATAAATATTCTGAAGGTTATCCTAAAAAGAGATATTACCAAGGGAATGCAGTAGTAGATCAGGTTGAAACTCTGGCTCAAGAAAGAGCAAAAAAGCTCTTTGGAGTACCATTTGTTAATGTCCAGCCTCATTCTGGTTCTCCTGCAAACTTAGCTGTTTATGTTGCCCTTTTAGAACCTTTTAAGGGTAAAATCATGGGATTATCTTTAGCCTTTGGGGGCCACCTAACCCATGGACAACCAGTTTCTGCAACAGGAAAATTTTTCAAATCAGTTTTATACACTTTAGGCAAAGATGGGCAGTTGGATTATAAAGCTATTGAAGAGCAGGCAATAAAAGAAAAGCCAGATATCATTGTTTGTGGCTATACTGCTTATCCCAGAATTATAGATTTTAAAAAGTTTGCTACTATTGCTGACAAAGTTGGAGCATACCTTATGGCGGATATTTCTCATATTACTGGTTTAATAGTTGCTGGAGCTCATTCTTCACCTGTGCCTTATGTTCATATTGTGACTACTACTACCCATAAAACTTTAAGAGGTCCGAGAGGGGCAATGATTATGGTGACAGAAAAAGGTTTAAAGAAAAATCCGGATCTGCCAAAATTAATTGATAGCGCTATTATTCCAGGTTTGCAAGGAGGGCCACATGATAACCAAACAGCAGCAATTGCAGTATGTTTAAAGGAAGCATCAACTCCAGCATTTAAAAAATATGGACAGAATATTGTCAGAAACGCCAAAAAACTGGCAGAAGAACTAACCAAATATGGATTTGATTTAGTCAGTGGAGGTACAGAAAATCATCTATTGTTAATAGATCTATCAAATAAAAAAGTTAATGGGGCTGTGGCAGCCCTAGCTTTAGAGGTAGCAAATATAGTTTTAAATAAAAATGCTGTGCCTAATGATCCAATGCCGCCTTTTTATCCGTCAGGTATTAGGCTTGGTACCCCTGCGCTAACAACTAGGGGAATGAGGGAAAAAGACATGATCAAAGTAGCTAAATGGATTAATGAGGCAATTGAGGAGGTATCTGGTGAACAGTTACCTTCTGAAAAAGAGGCCAGAAGTGAGTTTTGGAAAGATTTCAGAAAAAGAGTAATTAAAAATAAAAAGCTGTTAGGAATTGCTAAAGAAGTCAAAACCTTTGCTGGAAAATTCCCCGTTCCTGGTATACACTAGTAAGATGAAAGTATCTGGCAAAAGGGTTGCAGATATTATTGCTCAGAAACTCCAACAAGAAGCATTAAAGTTAAAAGTTAAACCTGCTTTGGCTATAATTTTAGCAGGTGATAATCCAGCTTCCAGGATTTATGTTAATAATAAAGTAAAAAGGGCTCAAGAGGTAGGTATTGAGGCTAAACTTCTGGAGTTTTCCCAAAATCAATTTCAGGATTGTCTAACTTCTATAGAAAAGCTAAATGAGGATAAAAATATTCATGGAATAATTATTCAATATCCTACTTATGAGGGGTGGGATTTTGAAAAGCTGCTTTCTAAAATAGATCCCAAAAAAGATGTGGATGGGTTTTTGAAAGACTCTCCTTTTTTTGGGGCTACAGCAATAGGAGTTTGGGAAATGTTAACAGCTTTTGCTTATCAGGAAGGATTTAAAACAACAGAGGATTTTTTAAAAGGTAAAAAGATAGTTTTACTGGGAAGAGGTAAAACTGCTGGAGCACCTACAAAGGAGCTTTTAGAAAGTAAAGGATTTACAGTTGAGGTGGTAACTAGAGAAACAGAAAACCCTGATGAGATTATAAGGGGTGGGGATGTGGTAATTTCAGCAACAGGGGTAAAACATATAATTAATAAATCTAATCTAAAAAAAGGATCTTATGTAATAGGGGTAGGAGTTGGTAAAGAAATTATTGATGGACAATCAAAAATTTATGGGGATATAAATGAGGAAGAAGTAGCTGAGGTTGCTAAATTATACTGTCCAACTATTGGGGGTATTGGGCCACTGACAATTGTCAGCTTGCTTAATAATGTGGTAAAATCAGCACAAGGAGATTTAAACTAACATGGGTTTAATGGATAATTTAAAACAGCTTGGGGATCTTAAGAAAATGAGAGACCAGGCAATGGAAGTACAAAAAAGACTAGCTGGAATTAAGATTACTGTGGAACATAGAGGTGTAACAGTAGTGATGACTGCTGATCAAAAAGTTGTTTCCATTTCTGGAGATAATGATTTAAATAAAGTTGCTGAAGCAGTTAATGAGGCCTTAAAACAATCCCAAAAAGTTGCTGCAGATGAGATGAAACCAATGATGGGTGGCATGGGCATCCCAGGGATGTAAGCTTCTCCTTATTATTTTTCTTGTACAATTATTACTCTGATACACTATACTCTGTAGTTAATAACTGCTAAAATCCGTTTACTATGGCTACTGTTCCTAAAAGTGTCAAAAGTTTAATAGAGGCCTTTGAAAGACTACCTGGAATTGGTCCTAAAACAGCCCAAAGACTCACTTATTATTTGCTTCATGCTCCAATTGAGGAAGCTAAAGTATTGGCTGAAGCTGCTGTGGGAATGAAGGAAAATACTAAAATCTGTTCTATTTGTTTTAATATTGGTGAAGAGGATCCATGCCAGATTTGCTCTGATCCTAACAGGGATAAAGAATTAATTGCAGTGGTGGAAAACCCATTGGATGTTTTGGCTTTAGAAAAAGCAAATTTTAAAGGTCTTTATCATGTTTTGCATGGAGTTATCTCGCCTTTGGAAAATATTGGTCCCTCAGAGCTTCATATTAAAGAGCTTTTACCAAGATTAAAAGATGGAGTTGTCAAGGAAATTATTTTAGCTACCAATCCTACTATGGAGGGAGAGGCTACAGCTATGTATATCCAGAGGCTGATTGCTCCTTTAAGAGTTAAAGTTACCAGGATTGCCAGAGGGTTGCCAGTAGGATCTGATTTGGAATATGCTGATGAAACTACCTTATCTAGAGCATTAGAGGGAAGAAAAGAGTATTAATGTTATACTTTTATCATGGCTAATCAAAATGTTATTGGGCAATTTAAAGATGAGATAGAGGAAACAGCTGGTGAAGTTAGCCAGGATGTGAAAGACTCGGTAGGTGAAATGATAGAACAAGGTATTCAGTCTGTAACAACACCACAGCTTACCCCCCAACAAATGCAGCAAAAACAGCAGGAAGATCAACAGAAAGAAATGGATAGACAAAAACAGCTGGCCTACACTAGAAGATGGCTTGGGGATGTACAAATGGCACAACAAAAAGTAAGAGCAGAAAATAAGCACAAAGAGGAGCAAAGGTTACAAGTTCAGCAACAAGAACAACAGGTCACAGAGATGAAAAAAGAAGAGAAAAAACAACAGCGAGTTAATCCAGCTATTGCAGATGCTGGTAAAGTAGAAATTAAAAAAGGAGTAGGAGGGTAAAGAAAATGTACAATGTAAAATGTAGAATTTACAAGTCAAAACATTGCTTTTTAATTGTACATTGTACATTCTAAATTATACATTTATGTTAAGAATTTATAATACGCTTAGTAGAAAAGTAGAGGACTTTCAACCAATCAACCCACCACAAGTAGGCATGTATGCTTGTGGACCCACAGTTTATGACTATACCCATATAGGGCACCTTAGAAAGTATGTTGGTGATGATATTTTAAGAAGGGTTTTAGAGAGTAATAACTATGAAGTAAAACATGTGATGAATATTACTGATGTAGGGCATTTAGTTTCTGATGAAGATTCAGGTGAAGATAAGATGGAAAAAGGAGCCAGAGAATCTGGGAGAACTGTATGGGAAGTTGCTAAATTTTATGAAGATTATTTTTGGAAATCAGTTGAAACTGTAAATATAAAAAGACCGGAGATTGTAGCTAAAGCCACAGATCATATTGAAGAGCAAATTAAATTAATTCATAAGCTTGAGAAAAATGGTTTTACCTATCAAACTGACCAGGCAATCTATTTTGATATTTCTAAATTCCCTGACTATACAAAATTATCTGGACAAAAGTTAGAAGAAAAAGAAACTGGAGCAAGAGAGGATGTAGTTGTAGATAAACAAAAGAAAAACCCCCAAGATTTTGCCCTTTGGTTTTTTACTGTTGGACATTTTGAGGGTCATAGTATGAGATGGCCTTCTCCTTGGGGTGAGGGTTTTCCTGGCTGGCATATTGAGTGTTCTGCTATGAGTATGGAATATCTAGGAGATTCTTTTGAAATACATACGGGAGGTATTGATCATATTCCAGTTCATCACACTAATGAGATTGCCCAATCTGAGGCAGCTACAGGCAAACCTTTTGTTAAATACTGGGTTCATCATAACTTTTTAATAGTAGATGGGGAAAAAATGTCCAAATCCAAGAAAAACTATTATAGAATTGATGAAATTTTGGAAAAAGGTTTTGATCCTCTGGCTTTAAGATATTTATTTTTAACAGCTCATTATAAAGATAAGTTAAATTTTACCTGGGAGTCTTTAAAAGCTGCTCAAAATGCTTTGAATAATTTAAGGGAAGAGGTTAGAAGCTGGGAAGAGCCAGCTATTGGTTGTGCAGAGTTTGAACAGAAATTTATGAAAGCTATAGATAATGATTTAAACACACCACAAGCCCTAGCAGTATTATGGGAGCTGGTTAAATCAGATTACCCAACTTCAGCCAAAGCAAAATCTATCTTAGAGATGGATAAAATTTTAGGGTTAAAGTTAGATGAGTATTTAGGAAAAAAGATAGAAATTCCAGAAGAGGTACAGAAGTTGGTAAATCAAAGAGAAAAGGCAAGAAAATCAGGAGATTTTAAAGCCTCAGATGAGCTACGTCATGAAATTAAAAAACTAGGCTATGAAATCGAAGATACTCCACAAGGTTTCAAGTTGAAAACTAGATAAGGAGTATGTTATAAAGCATTTGTATGAGACGTAGAACAGAAGGAGAGCCTTTAGGTTTATTTACCAAAGCGCTAGTAGTATATAACAGGGAGCATGGAGTAACACCTGTGACAATGTGTCCAAGTAGGCTCGAGGCAATAAAGTTTGATCCAAAAGCTCAGGAGGCAATTGAATTCCAAAGAATGCATCGAGCTGATGATTTAAGGACAAGGGAACGAGATCGTGTTTTAATGGCTCCATTAGAACTTCCATAAGCTTTTTAGTTTGGATCAATGAGCAATTAGGTGGTGTTTTAGGTAGTTAAATTGTGATAAACTCTATCGTTGTGGGAACAGAAGTTATAACTATTGATGGTCCAACCTCATCCGGCAAAAACAGTGTCGGATTTTTATTGTCTCAAAAACTAGGTTATCAATATATTGATTCAGGTTCTATCTATAGAGCTGGTTGTATTTTCATCTTAAGAAATAATATAGCTATTGATGATTTAGGCAAAATTGTTGAAGTTTTCAAAAATCTTCAGATAGAAGTGAAGCAAAATGGGTATCCTAGATTTTTTGCCAACGGAGAAGATATCACAGAGTACTTGCATGATCCAGAAGTAACAAAATTAGTGCCAGTGGTTGCTGCTCTAAAAGAAGTTCGTGAGGTAACAAAGGTAATTCAATATAATTTAGTAAATTCTAATAATACTGTAATGACAGGAAGAGATATTGGTTCAGAAATCTTTCCTCAAGCAAAATATAAATTTTTCCTCACTGCAGATGTTAAAATTAGGGCTCAAAGAAGATTTAAGCAGCTGGTTGAAAAAGACCCAACTGTAAAATTTGAGGATGTATTGAAAAATATGGAAGACAGGGATAAGCAGGATATGGAAAGGGAAGTTTCTCCTTTAAGAATTCCAGAAGGAGCTGTAGTGGTAGATAATTCAAATTTGGATGTAGAACAAACAGTGGAGGAAATGTTAAAACATATAAATCAAAATGCATAAAATTAAAACTCTTCCAAATGGTTTAACTTTAATAACTGTGGATATGCCACATCTTGATTCAGTAACTACTTTAATTGCTGTGGGAGCAGGTTCCAGATATGAAACCAGAAAAATAAATGGCATCTCCCACTTTTTAGAACATATGTTTTTTAAAGGATCCACCAAGTATCCAACAGCTGAACAGATTGCTACCTTAGTTGATGGGATTGGGGCAGTAAATAATGCAGCCACAGATAAAGAAGTGACTTATTACTGGATTAAATCAGCAGCCAAAGATATCAAACTTTCTACAGATATTCTTTCCTCCATGGTTAAAGAATCCTTGCTTGCCAAAGAGGAAATTGAGAGAGAAAAGGGGGTAATTATAGAAGAGTTAAGAATGCTAAGGGACAATCCAGCCAGGTATGTTTGGGATTTGTATGAAGGGCTGCAATTTGGAGACCAGCCTTTGGGGTGGGATATTGGAGGAGACGAAAAAACAATAATGTCTCTTGATAGAGATGATTTTATTTCCTATATGGATTCTTTATATTCTCCTAAAAATATGGCCATTGTGTATGCTGGAAAACTGCCAAAGGATATTGAGGAGCTTGCCGCTGATTATTTTGCAGATTTGCCTAAAAGATCAGCAACATCATTTAAGCCCTATCAAAAAGTAAAACAGCTCAAACCAAAAATTGATATTTTCTACAAAGCCACAGATCAGGCAAACCTTGTTTTAGGGGTAGAAGGTTTTAGCAGATCAGATGAGAAACGTCATATAGCCAGATTATTATCTCTTGTCTTGGGGGAAGGAATGTCTTCCAGGTTGTTTATTCAGGTCAGAGAAAGAAGGGGGCTTGCTTATCATGTTGGCGCTCACCATAGCAGCTATGAAGATACAGGTTCGTTTACTATCTATGCTGGATTAAAGCTAGAAAAAGTTACTGAAGGTTTGGAAGTTATTTTGGCAGAGTTACAACTTCTTGTTGCAGAAAAAGTTACTGATGATGAATTGAAAAAAGCCAAGCAAATGTTAAGAGGTAGAATTGCTCTGCAGTCAGAATCTACTAACTTTTTAGCTGAATACTTTGGAACTAATTTTGTTTTAGACAAAAAGATAGAAACCTTTGATGAAATATTAAAAAAGGTGGATAAAATTACCAAAGAAGACCTTCAAGCTCTGGCAAAAGAGTTATTTGTTGAAAGTAATTTTAATCTACAAGTTATTGGGCCATTTAAAGAAAAAGATAAGTTTAGTAATATTTTTAAGACTTTTTCAAAAGGCCAATCTTAAGTAATTGTTTTACCCTTAGTCCAATTACCAAAGCAATTATGGCTGTTACAAATCCTCCTAAAACATCCAGAGGATAATGTACGCCAACATAGATTCTTGATATCCCAATTAAAAGAGCTACCAGTAAAAAAGGTATGGTCCACTTTGACTTAAAGTAAGTATAAGCAAAGGCAATAATTGCTGAAATTGTGGCATGCCTTGAAGGAAATGAGGCATTGATATCTTCTTCAACTATCAAAGGAAGGTTATAGGCAACAAAGGGGCGATTTTCTAAATAAAAAAGGTGGATACCTTTAATTAGTAAAACTGCAATTGGTATAGATAAAAATATCAAAATTAGAGCTTTTTTCTCCTTAGTTGTGCCTTTGAGCCCTAATACAAAAATAAGTAAAATAAGCAGATATATTAACTGGCTGGTAGCAAAGACCATTAGTTGGTCAAGCAGCCAATATTTCCCATTTAAGTTATATATTAGAAAAAATAAATCAGTATTGCTCACCTTATGTAAAATATGGCAGGAATATCACTGCCCCAATTATTGCTGATGTAATAGCAGCTACTAAAACTGCTGCTGCTGAAATATCTTTGGCAAGTTTTGCTCCAGGATGTTCCTTGTCTGTAAAAGCATCAACAACTGCTTCTATAGCAGTATTGGTAAGCTCTAAGGAAATAACAAATCCTATTAAAAAGATTACTACTATCCAGTCAGTTAAAGAAATATTCAAAAGAGCAGAAAGGATAATTATTACAATTGCTATTAGAAAATGAATCTTTAAATTCGGTTCTTCTTTAAAAGCAGTAAGTAAACCTGCAAAAGCATATTTAAAAGAAAGTACCCTTCTAGGCATAAGTTTAGTATATCATGTTTATTATTCTTGACTTATAATTTGAGCGAAGCGAGAATTACAGTCTTTTGCTGAAAGCAAAAGTATATAGCCTAACTTGACTTAGGGAGCCTAATTAGTTATATTAGGCTATGGGAACTCGCATTAAAGAAAAATGTGGGATATTTGGAGTTTACGGGAAAGGTTTTGAGGCAGCCCGTTTAGTTCATCCAGGCCTTTGGGCTCTTCAACACAGGGGTCAGGAATCTTCAGGAATTGCTTCCTCTGATGGAAGAAAGATTTATCTACATAAAGGTATGGGATTGGTAGCCCATGTTTTTGAAGAAAAAGATTTAAAGTATTTAAAAGGGTATTTAGCAATTGGTCATAACCGTTATTCCACCTCAGGGGACTCAAAAGTTTCTCATGCTCAACCTATTTTAGAAAAGATTTCTACAGGAAAGTATATAGCTTTAGTTCATAATGGTAATCTCCCTTCTGTTAAAAGTTTAGAAGAATTTCTCAAAAGTAAAAAAATTCCCACAAAAGGATTAAATGATTCAGAAATGATTGCAAAAGCTATTGCTTTTTATGCCAAAGATTTAAGTTTAGAAGAAGCTATTAAAAAAGCTTACCCACTTTTTACTGGAGTATTTTGTTTACTTATAATGGATGAGAAAAAAGTAATTGCAGTCAGGGACAGTTTTGGTATAAGGCCGCTCTCTTTAGGTAAGCTAAATGGAGGATTTATTGTTGCCTCAGAAACATGTGCTTTAGATATTGTGGGGGCACAGTTTCTAAGAGAAGTAAAACCTGGAGAGATGGTTGTTATAGATGATAAAGGTTTAAAAAGTATTCAAGTAGAAAAAGGAAGTCAAAAATTGGATATTTTTGAATTTGTTTATTTTGCAAGACCAGATAGTATTTTACTTGGACAGAGTGTTGATGCTGTAAGGCAAAATTTAGGGAAAGAATTGGCAAAAGAAAATAATCTAAAAGCCGATGTTGTTATACCTGTTCCAGATTCTGCTATCCCTGCTGCTATTGGATTTTCCAGGCAATCTGGTATTCCCTTTGAAATGGGGCTTATTAAAAACCGTTATATCCATAGAACCTTCATTTCTCCTGAATCACATACCAGACAGAAAATAGTTCAACTAAAACTAAATCCAATGAAACATGTGCTCGCTGGTAAAAGGGTGATTGTCATTGATGATTCAATAGTAAGAGGAACAACTTCCAAACAGATTATTAAAATGATTAGAAATGCGGGAGCAAAAGAAGTTCATTTGCTGGTTTCTTCTCCACCAATGAAGTTTCCAGATTTTTATGGTATTGATACTCCAGATCAAAAAGAATTAGTTGCAGCAGTAAAGACAATTGAACAAATTGGCAAAGAGCTGGGAGTAGATTCTATCCATTATTTATCATATAAAGGTTTAATCAAAGCAACTGGTTTATCAGAGGATGTGCTCTGTACAGCTTGTTTTTCTGGTAATTATCCAGTAGATATAGGAGAAAGAAAAAAAGAAATTAGCTATAGACGTGGACTATAATTTTGCAAATTATGATGTGTAGGATTGCAGTTTTAATATCTAATAAGGGTACAGGAACTAATTTACAAGCAATCATTGATGGAGTAAAGGCTGGAAAAATTCAAGCAAAAATAGTAGCCGTTGTTAGCGATACCCCAGATACCCCAGGTTTAAAAAGAGCAAACAAATACAATCTTCCTATAAAAATAGTTCCTAAAAAAGACCAGTTATTAGGGGAATTAAAAAAATTGGATTTAAATTATATCTGTTTGGCTGGCTGGAAACAGATTATATTAGATGAGGTAATAGAGGCCTATCCTAACAAAATTTTAAATCTTCATCCTGGTTTAATTCCAGATGCTTTTGATGGTGTAGTTAGAAACCCTGATGATACTAAGGGATTATGGAATAAAGGTAAACTAACAGATTTGGCTATCCAGCAATTTATAGAAAGTAAGGCCACTTATGCAGGTTCTGCAATTCACTTTTTAACCAAAGAATTTGATTTTGGACCAGTTTTGGGAAGAGTTTTTGAAAAAGTTAAAAAGGAAGATACAGTTGAATCTTTATATAAAAGATTAAAAGTAAAAGAAAATAAACTATATGTTGCTGTTCTGGCAAAGTTATGTAGCAAAAAAACAATACTAATAACAGATGCAGGCGGAAGAGGAGCAGCTTTAGTTGATAAATATGCTCAATCTGATAAGGTAGGCAGGATTTTAGTTGTGCCAGGAAATGATTTGATGCAAATTAATACTGTAAAGCCTGTGCTAACTTTTCCTCATTTAAAAACAACTAGTACTATAGAAATTTTAGATATTTGTAAAAAAGAAAAAGTAGATTTGGTAGATGTATCTCAAGATAATGCAGTAGCGGTAGGACTAGTAGATGAGGTAGGCAAAAAAGGAATCACTGTATTTGGACCTACCAGAAAAGCAGGGCAAATTGAATGGGATAAAGCTTGGGCTAGGGATTTTATGGCCAAGTACAAAATTCCTTCTCCAAAGTCTTATAAATTTACTTTAGAAGAAGCAGGAATAGATTTTGCTAAGAAAAATCCTAGTTCAAAATGGTTTGTTAAGGCTGCAGGTTTGGCAGAAGGAAAAGGTGCCATTCCTGCCTCTAACTTAGATGAGGCAATTGCTGCAATAAAAGAAATGAAAAAGTTTGGTAAGTCTGGTGAAACTTATCTATTGGAGGAATGGTTAGTAGGTGAGGAATTTTCTGCATTTGCTTTATGTGATGGAAAAGATTTTAAAATAGTTGGTTTTGCTCAGGACCATAAAAGAGTAAATGATGGGGACAAAGGACCAAATACAGGAGGGATGGGTTGTGTTAGCAATCCTAAAATTGTAAATAAAGATATAGAAAAGCAAGTTGATGAAATCTTCAAAAAGACAATAGCAGGAGTCAAAAAAGAAGGAAGACCTTATAAAGGCGTGTTGTACTTGGGAGGAATAGTAGTTGATAAAAAAGTATATATTATAGAATTTAATGCCAGGTGGGGAGATCCTGAAGCAGAGGTAATTTTACCTAGTATCCAAAATGATTTATATGAAGTTGGACTTGCAATTATTTCTGGTAAGCTCAATAAATTAGACTTGAGAGTAGATAAAAAGGTAAGAGTAGTTATTGCTGCTAGCTCGAAAGGTTATCCAGTAGATTACTCTGCTGTTAAAGGCAAAAAAGTTTTGGGGATAGAGGAAGCTTTAAAGTTAGGAGTAAAAATTTATGGAGCAGGGATTAAAAAAGCAGATGGGGATTATGTGGTTGCCGGAGGAAGGGTTTTGTATGTTGTTGGAGAAGGAAAAAATATAATTGAGGCAAGAGAGAAAGCATATCAAGCTATGGAATTAATAAGCATTGAAGGGAATAATTTACATTTTAGAAAAGATATTGGCTGGAGGGATTTGAAGAGAATGGAAAATTGAGAATTGAAAATGGAGAATTAATATCATGATACAGAAAGTTAGAGTGCAAACAGTAATTGGTCCTGATTTAAAGGGTGACGGGATATTAAATGATATCCAAAATATCTTAGGGATAAAAGAGGTTACCAAAGTTTCGGCAATTAAAGTTTACCGTTTAGAGGGAATTTCCAACAAAGAGGCAAAAATGCTGGCTGATAAATTATTATGTGAATCAATCAACCAATCATGTGTTATAAATGAATCAATAGTTAACTCCAAAGCTAAGATGGTCGAAATAGCTTACCAACCAGGAGTAATGAATCCCGAGGTTGCATCCATTATAAAAGCTGCTGGGGATTTAAAAATTAAACTTTTAGCCTGTGATAGTTCTTGGGAATATGCTTTTTTTGGTGTTTCTCAATCTGAAGCGATAGAAATTACTCAAAAACTTAAACTCTACAACCCTCTGATAGAGCACATAGTAAAAGAAGAACCGCTAACTTTAGTTATTAAAGGTAAGGCAGAAAAAACTCAAATTATTGCAATTAGAAATTGCACTGATGAGCAATTAATGGAATTATCCAAAGATAAACTATTTTTAAATTTGGAAGAAATGCAAACTATTAAAAAGCATTTTCAAAATATTAAAAGGGATCCTACTGATTTAGAGCTGGAAACTTTAGCTCAAACTTGGAGTGAGCATTCTGGGCATAAAACTTTTAAAGCTAAAATTGTAGTAGATGGTAAAGAAAAAGATCCTCTAATAATAAGGCTTAAGAAAGAAGCTTTAAAGCATGATAAAAATATTGTTTCAGCATTTTCTGATAACTCTGGGGTGATGGATTTTTACGATGGTTTCGGAATTTGTGGCAAAGTAGAAACCCATAATGCTCCTTCAGCTATAGAACCTTATGGGGGGGCTATGACTGGATCTGGAGGAGTGTTTAGGGATATTGCTGCAACTGGGAAGGGGGCAAAAAATATAGCCTCTACAGATATTTTCTGTTTTGCACCACTTGATCTACCAGCAAAAGATTTACCAGCAGGGTGTTTGCCACCACAGTATTTATTAAAAAGGGTAGTTACTGGTGTTAAAGATTATGGAAATAGAATAGGAATTCCTACTAATAATGGATCTGTTCATTTCCATAAAGACTTCAGAGCTAAGCCTTCAGTAATTGTGGGAGCATATGGAATTGTTCCTAAAAAATATGCTTTAAAAGATGATCCCCAAAAAGATGATCTAATTATTACTGTGGGTGGCAGGACTGGCAGGGATGGTATTCATGGAGCTACTTTTTCCTCAGGCATAATGAGCGAAAAAACGATAGATGTACATTCATCTGCAGTTCAAATCGGAAATGCTATTGAGGAAAAAAGGACACTTGATGCGCTTTTGGAAGCCCGTGATCAAGGACTTATAAGACTGGTCCAGGATTGTGGAGGTGGAGGTTTTTCTTCTGCTATTGGAGAGATAGGGGAAAGTTTGGGAGTTTCAATACAACTAGAGAAGGCTCCTTTGAAATATCCAGGACTTTCTCCTTGGGAAATTTGGGTGTCAGAATCTCAAGAAAGAATGATTGTGGTACTGTCTCAAAAAAACTTAAAAGCTTTTGAAAAAGTTTGCAAAAAGTATAATGTTGAGCTGGCTATTTTAGGAAAATTTGATGGCAAGAAAAAATTAACTGTAACATTTAATAGCGAGGTAGTGGGCAATTTAGATATGGAGTTTTTGCATCATGGATTACCAAAGAGAGTATTGAAAACTAGTTCACAGTTTAAAGTTGACAGTTCGCAGGTAAAACAGGTGAAAGAGCCAAAAACTGAAAAAGAATGGATAAGTATACTTAAAAAAGTTTTATCACATGGGAATGTTTGCTCAAAAGAGCCAATTATTAGGTTATATGATCATTCGGTACAAGGAACTAATGATTTGCAGCCATACAGCGGTGCAAATTTAGATGGCCCAAATGACTCCCCAGTTTTAAGACCATTTTTGGATAAAAACTATGGAATGATAATTTCTCATGGATTAAACCCAGTCTTAAATAAAATAGACCCTTACTGGGGTAGTATATGGGCAGGAGTAGAAGCATTGTCTAATTTTGTAGCAGTTGGGGGAGACTATAAAAATGCATCTTTGATTAACAATTATATTTGGCCATTTCCAGATTCTGAGTCTTTATGGTCTTTGGATCGATCTGTTGATGCAGTTGTAGATTTTATGAAAGTTTTTAAAATTCCAGTAATTTCTGGAAAAGATAGTTTATCTTCCACATATAGAAAATCTGATGGGTCTTTGATTAAAATTCCCCCAACGCTTTGTATTTCTGTATTGGGAAAAATAAAAGATGCTAAAAAAAC
The DNA here is from genome assembly GCA_964500725.1 of uncultured Gammaproteobacteria bacterium. Classification (GTDB taxonomy): domain Bacteria; phylum Patescibacteriota; class Microgenomatia; order Daviesbacterales; family UBA10151; genus UBA10151. Next base: position 232,106 of record CAZCNP010000001.1, on the reverse strand, counting down.
AGTCTCAGCAGATTTCAAAAAGGTTAGTTCAACAGTAGTTTTAGTTGGGAAGTTTGATGAACAGTTAGGTGGTTCAACATATTTTGATGTTCAGGGGATTCTAGGATCTAATATACCTAGAATTGATTTGAAGATTTTACCTAAAACTTTTAATGCTCTTTATAGGGGAATAAATGCTGGGAAAATTTTATCCTGTCATGATGTTTCAGAAGGTGGAATAATCTCTGCTATTTTTGAGATGTGTGTTGGTGGGGATTGTGGAGCAATCTGTAATCTATCAGAGAAGTTGCTATTTAATGAAACAGCTGGGACTTTTATAGTTGAGGTAGAAAATGAAGGAATAGCAGAAAAACTTTTTAAAGATGTTCCTTGTAAAATTTTAGGGAAAACAAAAATAGAAAAAGAAATAGAAATAAAAAATATCTTTAAAGCAGGTGTAGATGAGTTGAAAAAAGTTTGGCAGCAGCCAATGAAGGAGTTATTTTCATGATTAAACCTAAAGTTATTGTTTTAAAAGCAGATGGAACAAATAGAGAAGAAGAGATGGCATATGCTTTCCAAGTTGCTGGAGCAAATCCTGAAATAGTGCATATAAATGAATTAAGGAAGGGTAATAAAAAGTTTAGTGATTTTCAAATACTGGCATTGCCTGGAGGATTTGCTTATGGAGATGATATTGTTTCAGGAAAAATACTAGCTGTTGAGTTAACCTCATTTTTTGCTGAAGAATTAAGAAAGTTTATTGGTAGAAAAGATACAGCAACTTTAGGAGTATGTAATGGTTTCCAAGTTTTAGTTAGAACTGGTCTTTTGCCATTTAGAAACATAGGGCAGATGGATGTAACTTTAACTAACAATGGTTCAGGCCATTTTGAATGCAGGTGGGTAAAGGTTAAGGTAAATATTAATAATAAATCACAGTTTTTAAAGGGAATGGACGGAAATATTTTATGGATGCCGATAGCTCATGGTGAAGGAAACTTTTTTACAGATAATAAAACTTTACAGGAGGTAGAAGATAAAAATTTAGTAGCCTTTAGATATGTAGATAATAACGGGAAAGAAACTATGGCTTATCCTGATAACCCCAATGGGTCTTTAAATGCTATAGTTGGGGTTACTGATGAGACAGGTAGAATTTTGGGGATGATGCCACACCCTGAGTGTTTTATAAGAGCCGAACAGCATCCTAACTCCCGACGTGATAAAGTTAAAATAGATGGTCTGCCTCTTTTTGAAAATATAGTTGAATTTGTAAAGAATGCATAAAACTATGATAATTTTAATTGATTTTGGGTCACAAACCACACATTTAATACTAAGAAGAATTAGGGAACTTGGGGTAGAAGTGTTAATTACTCTTCCTGAAATAGCTTTAGAAAAAATTAAGGAAGTTAACCCCCAAGGAATTATCCTTTCTGGTGGACCTGCTTCTGTTTATGAAGAAGATTCTCCTACAATTGATCCAGAGGTTTTTAAAATGGGTATACCTGTTTTAGGGATTTGTTATGGACAGCAACTGATGTGTCAGCTATTAGGCGGAGAGGTGAAGGCTGGATACAAGAAAGAATACGGGCCAGCGCAGTTAAGGGGAAAGGGGAAAGGGGAAAGGGGAAAGTTATTAGAGGGTATACCTAGCGGTATTACAGTTTGGATGTCTCATGGCGATGAAGTAGTAAAAATCCCTCAAGGGTTTGAAAATGTTGCTACAACTAATACTATTCCTCATGCAGTTATAGAAAACCAAAAAGAAAAGTTGTATGGAATACAGTTTCACCCAGAAGTAGTTCATACTGAATTTGGCGGTGAAGTTTTGGAAAACTTTTTAAAAGTATGTGGACTAAATCCAAAAAGACAAGAGATAGATAAAGAGTTTGTAGAAAATATTATCAAAGATATTAAGGACTCAGCTTTGGAAGAAAAAGCAATCTGCGCTTTATCTGGTGGGGTAGACTCCTCTGTGGCAGCACTTTTAGTTTATAAAGCAATTGGAAGAAACTTAACTTGTTTTTATATAGACTCAGGACTAATGAGAGATGGTGAGACAGATGCTTTAAGAGAGGTTTTCAAAGATAACTTTGATATGGATATTCAAATAGTTGAGGCAAAAGATAAATTCCTGAATGCTCTAAAAGTGATTTCCGATCCAGAACAAAAGAGAAAAGCCATTGGTAAAACTTTTATAGATGTTTTTGAAGCAGAGGCTAAAAAAACAGGAGCTAAATTTTTAGTTCAAGGAACAATATATCCTGATGTAATAGAATCAGCTGGAACTAAACATGCCCAAGTGATAAAGTCTCATCATAATGTGGGAGGCTTGCCGGAGAATATGAATTTGGTTTTGCTTGAACCACTGCGAAATTTTTATAAAGATGAGGTAAGAAAAATTGGTAAGATTTTAGGGTTACCAGATAAAATTTTAAACAGACAACCTTTCCCAGGGCCAGGGTTAGCAGTTAGGATTGTTGGAGAAGTAACAGTGGAGAAGTTAGAAATATTAAGAAAAGCAGATAAAATTGTTCAAGATGAAATTAAAAAAGCAAATTTAGAAGGGAAGCTCTGGCAGGCATTTGCTATATTTACAGGCATCAAAACAACAGGAGTGAGGGGAGATGAAAGAGCTTATGGAGAAACTATAGCAATAAGAGCAATTGAAGCCCAAGATGCAATGTCTGCCAATTTTGCCAAACTTCCATATAAAGTCTTGGAAAAGATTAGTTTGAGAATTGTGACAGAAGTTCCAGAGGTAAACAGAGTAGTTTATGATATTACCAACAAACCTCCAGCCACCATGGAATGGGAGTAGCAATGAACTTCAAAGAAATTCAAAAATTAATCAAGAAGAAGGACTACCTATTTTCTAACCATGCTGATGAAGAAAGAACGAAAGATAAATTAGCAGCAGAAGATATCGAAGAAGCAGTATTATCTGGTAAGGTTATTGAGGAGAGATTAAACGATCCAAGAGGAGAAAGTAGATTGATTGTGGGAAAAACAGAAGACCAGAGATTGATTCATGTAGTCATAGGCTTAAGGTCCGGTAAACCAGTGATTGTTACTTGTTATATACCTAGTAAAGAGGAATGGATAAGTGGTAAAATTAGAGCGAAGGGAAGTTAACTTATGACTAAATGCTATTATTGTGGTGGGAAATTAAAAAAGATGAATGTGGATATTGCCCGATATTGGGGAAAAGAATTAGTGGCATTAAATGATGTTCCTAGTCTAGTTTGTATTAGATGTGGTGAGAGATATTTTGAGGCAAAAGTTAGCCATAAAATAGATGAAAAGATTCAACAAGCCTTAAAAAGAAAAACTACTGTTGAGAAAATGGATGTTCCAGTAGTCTATTTTTAATCCAACAAACCCCCAGCCACTATGGAATGGGAATAATATTACGCTTTAATATATTCTTCTCTGGTAGGGCCGACAGAGACAATGCTAACCTTAATTTCTAAGAATTTTTCTATAAACTGAACATATTCTTGGCAGGTTTTGGGAAGGTCTTTGAATTTCCTAACTTTAGTTATATCTTCTTCCCATCCTGGTAACTCTTTATAAACAGGTGTCAGTTTAGCTAACTCTTCATAGCCACAACTGCTATAAGAAATAGATTTTCCATTTAATTTATAATTAGTGCAAACTTTTATCTTTTTAAGTCCTGATAATATATCAATTTTAGTAATACCTACTTCTGTTACTCCTGCTACTTCGCAGGCAAACTTGACTGCTTCTAGATCTAACCAACCAACTCTTCTGGGTCTGCCTGTAGTTGTTCCATACTCATGTCCTTTTTCTCTGATATCGTCACCTAATTTATCTGTAAGTTCAGTAGGAAAAGGACCTCCACCAACTCTTGAAGTGTAAGCTTTGACTGTGCCACAAATAGACCCAATTTTTTGTATTGGTATTCCTGCGCCAGTATTGACTGCTCCTGAAACAGTATTAGAACCAGTACAGTATGGATAAGGAGAAAAATCTACATCTAGCATTACTGCTTGAGCGCCTTCCATGAGGATTCTTTTATTGCTTGCAATAGCTTTTTGCAGGAGTTGATAAGTATCAGTAATAAGGGGGAGAATAATTTTTCTAAGTTCTGAAAGTTTTGATAATTCCTTTTTGATATTAATTGGAGTAACTTGGAAAGTTTTTAAAATTTCATTTTTAATTTTGGTTTGAAAGGTAAATTTTTCTACAAATAAATCCCAATTTTTTAACTCGTAAACTCTGATACCATTGTAAGAAACTTTATCAGAGTAGGCAGGGCCAATACCTCTTCCAGTAGTGCCAAGTTTATTTTTGCCTCTGGCATTTTCAAAAGCTAAATCAAGGGCCTTGTGATAAGGGAGGATTAAATGACATCTCTCAGATATAAAAAGTCTTCCATCAACTTTAACGCCATCTGTTTTAAACATCTCTATTTCTGAAACCAAAACTTCTAAGTCCAAAACCACACCATTTGCAATTACACATTTTGCACTAGGATTTAAAATACCTGAAGGGATCAGATGTAGAGGATATTTTTTACCATTTACTACAATGGTATGTCCTGCATTGTTGCCACCATGGAATCTCACAACATAATCTGCATGTTCAGCTAAAAGGTCAACTATTTTCCCTTTACCTTCATCGCCCCATTGTGTTCCTAAAACTACAGAGACTTTGCCTTTCATTTATGTAAGGAGTGTAGCACAACTTTTAATTTTTGAATAGAGTATTTACCAGGATAAATTGTAATTATTTGTATTTTCAATGTAATTTGTTTATAATAAGATATGGGAATCAAAAATAAAACAATTGTAACCTTAGGTTCTCACTCCGCCCTGCAGATTTTAAAAGGGGCAAAAGATGAGGGTTTTAAAACTGCAGTAGTAGCAACTCCTAGTAGAATTCCTCTTTATAAGTCTTATGATAATTTCATTGATGAAATTTTAGAAGTTGACTCCTGGAAAGATTTTCCTAGTTTAGAAAAACAATTAAATAAGAAAGACTCAATTTTAATTCCACATGGATCATTTGTGGCATATTTAGGCATGGATGAAAATAAGAATATGAAGGTTCCTTATTTTGGTAATAAAAAAGTTTTAGATTGGGAAGAAAACAGAAAAATGCAAAGAACTTGGATGGAAGAGGCAGGAATTAAAGTGCCTCACCTATTTAAAAGAGGAGATAAGATTGACCGCCCTGTAATAGTTAAATCATACGGAGCTGCAGGAGGTAAAGGTTATTTTACTGCTAGAAATCAAAGAGAATTTGATGCCAAATTAAAAAGTTATAACGAAGAAAGGTTTATGGTACAGGAATATGTTGTTGGAGTTCCTGTGTATTTTCATTTCTTTTATTCACCTTTAACCAAAAAGGTTGAGATGATGAGTGTGGATAAAAGGTATGAAACCAATGTTGATTCTTTAGGCAGAATTCCTGCAAAAAATCAAAGAGGATTAAATATTGAGCCTTCTTTTGAGGTGGTTGCTAATATCCCGATGGCAGTCAGAGAATCAATGTTGGCTGAGGCAGTTTCGATGGCAGAAAGAGTTATTAAAACTTCTCAAAAAATTATTTCTCCCAAAGGTCTTTTTGGACCATTTTGTCTGGAAACTATTATTACTTCGTCTGAGGAAATTTATGTGATTGAAATTTCAGCCAGAATTGTGGCAGGAACAAACTGCTTTATAAATGGTTCTCCTTATACATATCTACTTTATGATGAACCAATGAGCACAGGAAGAAGAATTGCCAGAGAAATTAAAAATGCTATTAAAAAGGATAGATTGAAGGAGGTATTGGACTAAATGAATAAACCACAAATAACAATAGTAGTATTGGGTAGCCATTCCGCACTGGATGTATGCCGTGGCGCTAAAGATGAAGGTTTTAATACTTTAGTTATTGTTCAAAAGGGTAGAGATAAAACATATGCAAAGTACTTTAAAACTCAAGGTGAGGTTGGTTGTGTTGATGAGGTTATAGAACTGGAAAAATTTGTTGATATTTTAAAGCCAGAAGTTCAAGAACAATTATTAAAAAGAAATGCTATATTTGTTCCTCATAGATCTTTTGAAGTTTATATTAACGATTACAATGCAATTGAAAAAAAGTTTAAAGTACAAATGTTTGGCAACAGATTTTTACTTAAGTCAGAAGAAAGAGGAGTAAAACCCAATCAATATGATTTATTGGATGAGGCAAAGATCCGTTATCCTAAACAATTCAAGGATCCAAAAGAAATAGATAGGCTTTGTATAGTAAAAGTATTGGAAAAGATGAGAGGGTTTGAGAGAGCGTTTTTCTTTGCATCCTCTTTTGAAGAGTATCAAGCAGGAATAACCCATGGACTGGGTTTAGGGAAGTTTACAGAAGAACAAGTAAAAAATGCAGTGATAGAAGAGTTTATAGTGGGAGTTCAGGTTAATTTTAATTTCTTTTATTCACCAATTAACAAAAGAGTTGAATTAATAGGTACTGATACTAGAAGACAAACAAATATAGAGGGTTTAACTAAATTACCTTCCATTTACGAGCAGGAGTTAATGAAGAAAATAGAAGTAAAGTATGAAGAAGCAGGACATATTGCAGTAACAGTTTTAGAATCACTGCTTGAAGATGCATTTGCAATGGGAGAAAGATTTGTTGAAGCTTCGCAAAAATTATATAAACCTGGTGTAATAGGCCCATTTGGTTTGCAAACTATGATAACAGCCGGCCCTCCAAAAAAAGAAATAATTGTTTTTGATGTGTCTCCCAGAATGCCAGGATCTCCAGGAATTTTTGCTACTCCCTATAGTGGATATTTGTATGGTAAAAATATTAGTATGGGAAAAAGGGTAGCAATGGAAATTAAGGAAGCTTTAGAAAAAGGAGAATTGAAAAAAATACTGACATGAGCGCTAAAAGATATGCACTGGTTAGTGTTTATGATAAAGCAGGTATCGTAGATTTTGCTAGAGTTTTAACAAAATTAGGCTACACAATTATTTCTACAGGTGGGACATTAGAAGTTTTAACAAAAGATGGGATTGAAGTTACACCAATTGAAGAGATTACAGGAAATCCTAGAGATTCTTTTGATGGCAGGATGAAAACCATCAGTTTTCAAATAGAATCAGGTCTTTTATATGACAGAAAAAACCCTTCACATGTTGAGCAGGCTGAAAAATTAAATATTCCTCAAATTGATATTGTAGTTTGTAACCTTTATCCATTTGAAAGCAAGCCAGGTATTGAAACAATTGATGTGGGAGGTCCTACTATGATAAGGTCAGCTGCTAAAAATCACGAAAATGTTTTAGTAGTAGTTGACCCAAGTGATTATGAAAAAGTTGCCAAGGTTTTAGAAAGCGGTGAAGTTTCAGACGAACTCAAAAAAGAGTTGGCAGCCAGGGCTTTTTATTATTTATCTTTTTATGATTCCCAAATCGGAAACTTTTTTTCCACAGAGAAATTTCCCAAAGAACTGACTATTCCGCTTCGAAAAACTAATGTCTTGAGGTATGGAGAAAACCCACACCAGCAAGGAGCTTTGTATTTAATGCCCATTACGAACTCGCCATTTGGGAAGTTAAAACATCTGTGGGGCAGGGAGTTGTCTGGAACAAATATTGGGGATATACAAGCAGGGCTGGAAACTGTTAGGCAATTTAAAGAGGCTGCTGCTTGTGTGATTAAACATTTAAGTCCTTGCGGGATAGCAACAGGAAAAGATGCAAGAGAAGCCTTATATTATGCAATAGAAGCAGATCCAGTCTCAGCGTTTGGAGGAGTTATTGTTTTAAATAAGGTAATGGATCTGGAAGCTGCCAAAAATGTAGCTACCTTTAAAAATGAAAGGGAAGAAAATATTGATATTGTAGCTGTGCCAGAGGTGACTGCTGATGCTTTAGAGCTTTTGAAAAAGGTTAGGAAAAGTATGGGAGTTTATACTTTTGGAGAGATTCCTTCCCAAAGAAGTGAAAAATGGGATCTTAAATACTTTAGTGGAGCAGTGCTTTTGCAGGATTTTGATGATAATGTTGAGGAAAGTTTTAAGGATTGGAAGGTAGTTACTAAAGGAAAGCCAACAGAACAACAATTAAAGCAGATGGAGTTTGGTTTTAAGTGTGTTAAAGCTGTTAGATCTAATGCAGTGATTGTGATTGATAAAGATGTCCCAATGACGCGAGGTATTGGATCAGGGCAAACCTCTAGAGTAGGGGCAACTAAAATTGCTTTAGAGCAGGCAGGTGAATGCGCAAAAGGGGGTATTTTAATAAGTGATAGCTTTTTTCCATTTGATGATTCTGTGAAAATGGCAGCAAAATATGGAATAGGAGCAATAGTTGAACAAGGCGGATCGATAAATGATAAACTTTCTATAGAGGCAGCAGATCAAGCAGGTATACCAATGGTGCTTACAGGAAGGAGAGCATTTAGACACTAAATGAAAGATTATTCAAACTATACTAGTCCATTTTCTTGGAGATATGGCTCTGATGACATGAGAGCTATATTTTCTGAAGAAAACAAATACAAACTTTGGAGAAAAGTTTGGGTGGAGCTGGCCAGGGCTCAAAATAAATTAGGATTAGTTTCTCATGAGGAGCTACAAGATTTAGAAGACAACCAAGAAAATATTGATATAGATAGAATTTGGGAGATAGAAAAAGATACTCGTCATGATGTAGTAGCAGCCATTAAAGAGTTTGCAGAAAAAGCCAAGATAGGTGGAGGGAAAATTCATCTTGGGGCTACCTCGATGGATATTAATGATAATGCAGAAACTATTAGAATTACCCAAGCCTTAAACTTAATAGAAAAAGAACTAGTAAATCTTATTAAATCTTTTGGTGAAAAGATAGAAAAGTATGCTGATTTTATTTGTATGGGCTATACACACCTGCAGCCAGCTGAACCAACTACTTTAGGCTACAGATTTGCTTTTTATGCCCAAGATTTATTAATGGATTTAGAGCTTTTAAAATTTGTAAAGAAAAGCTTAAAAGGCAAAGGATTAAAAGGAGCTGTTGGTACTTCTGCTAGCTATGCTAAGTTGCTAGATTTAGAAAAAGCCTCTGAGATGGAGAAGATGGTAATGGAAAAATTAGGAATTGAGACTGTTGATATTGCCAACCAAACATACCCTCGAAAAATAGACCTCTTAGTTGCTAATTTGCTTGCATCTATTGCCCAATCCTTATATAAATTTGCTTTTGATTTAAGGATTATGCAATCTCCAGCCTTTGGTGAATGGCAAGAGCCATTTGGAAAATCCCAAGTTGGGTCATCTGCTATGCCTTTTAAGAAAAATCCTATTAAAGCAGAACAAATTTGTTCTTTAGCAAGGCTAGTAACAGGTTTAGCTAGAACCAGCTGGGATAATGCTGCTCATATGTTACTTGAAAGAACTTTAGATGATTCAGCCAATAGAAGGATAGCAATTCCTGAGATGTTTTTAGGTATTGATGAGATGTTAGTATCTGCTAATAAATTAATTGAGGGGCTGTTAATCAATGAAAGAAAAATTAAGAAAAATTTAGAAACCTATTGGCCATTTTCAGCAAGTGAAGGGATTATTATAGAGGCTGTTAAAAAGGGTGCAGACAGGCAGGAAATGCATGAGGTTTTAAGGGAGATATCTATGAAAGCCTGGGATTATATTCAAGAAGGCAATCCTAACCCAATGGAGGATTTATTGGAAGAAAATCCAATTATTAAGCTACATTTAAAACCGATTGAAGTAACAGAAATACTAGATGCTAGTAATCATATAGGTAATGCTAAAGAGAAAGCTTTGACATTAGTAAAAGAAATTGCTAAATTAACTTAAAACTATGAGCAAAAAGGTATTAATCATATCCGGTTCTGATTCTGATTTGCCGATAATGAGGGAGGCTGCCAAAATTCTGGAAGAATTTGGAGTTGAGTATGAACAAACTATTTCTTCTGCTCATAGATCCCCAGAAAGAACCAGAGAATTAGTAGAATCTGCTAAAAAAAGTGGAGTAAAAGTAATTATAGCTAGTGCTGGTATGGCAGCACATTTGGCTGGAGTTATTGCTGCACATTTTCCATTGCCTGTAATTGGAGTTCCTATAGAAAGTGGCAAGTTAGGAGGAATAGATGCTTTTCTTTCTTCTTTACAAATGCCTCCTGGAGTTCCAGTTGCAACTGTTGCTATCAATGGATCTAAAAACGCTGGAATTTTGGCGGTGCAAATTTTAGCAACTGCTGATAAGGCTTTGGAAGAAAAAATAATAGAGTTTAAAAAGAAGTTAGCAGAAACTGTTGAACAAAAGGCAAAGGAATTGGAATCTTAAGATGGTACAGGCAAAAACAATACTAAAATCCCTGCCCCATATTTTAAAAACAGCTGATACTCCAAATTTAGGAAAAAAGTATAGCGGTAAAGTCCGTGACTATTACATTGTTGATGATAAAAGGGTAATTATTACTACAGATAGGCAATCTGCTTTTGATGTAATTTTAGGGCATATTCCTTTCAAAGGCGCTGTCTTAAATTTGCTATCAGCTTTTTGGTTTGAAAAAACTAAAGATATAATTCCAAATCATCTAATATCCATCCCTGATCCAAATGTTTCAATAACTAAAAGTGCAGAACTTATTCCTATTGAAATGGTAGTAAGAGGGTATATTACTGGAGTAACAGATACTTCTATTTGGGGATCTTATGAAAAAGGAGAAAGGGTAATTTATGGTATTAAATTCCCAGAGGGATTAAAAAAGAATCAAAAATTACCGACACCTGTGATAACGCCAACTACTAAAGCATCCAAAGGTCATGATGAAAGGTTAACAGAAAAGGAAATATTACAAAAAAAGATTGTTAGCCCAAAAATATGGAAGCAAATGAAAGAAGTAACCTTAAAACTTTTTGAGAGGGGAACAAAAATTTGTAACAAAGCTGGGATAATTTTAGTTGATACTAAATATGAGTTTGGTTTGCTCAATGGGAAACTTATTCTAATTGATGAGCTGCATACTCCAGATGGGTCCAGATTTTGGATTAAAAAAACATACCAAGACAGGTTTAAAAAAGGACAAGAGCCAGAAAATTTTGATAAAGAATTCTTAAGGTTATGGTATGCAGAGAAAGGCTATAAAGGTAATGGGGAGCCACCCAAAATGAGCAAAGATTTAATAGTAAGTTTATCCCAAAGATATATTTCCATTTACGAAAAATTAACAGGCAAAAAGTTTAAAGTATTTGAGTATCCAATAGAAGAAAGAATAAAAAATAATTTAAGAAGAATTAATTTTTCCTAAACTTTTTTGTACATATAAATGTGATCTATAAATTTGCCTTTATGGAGAATGCTTTCTGGTAAATTGCCAAACTCTACAAAACCAAACTTTTCATATAAATTCTTGGCGATAGGGTTATTACCAAAAACTCCTAAAATGATAATCTTTAAGTCCTTTAAATTCTTTTTTGCCTCAATTAAAACAGTCTCCATTAAAGTTGTTCCTATACCCTTGTTTCTAAATTCCTTTGCTATAGTAATACCAAATGTTCCCACATGACGTTCAGCTTTATCTTTCATAGTAATTCCAGACACACCAATTAATTTATCTCCTACAAATGCAAAAATTTGAACAGATTTACCCTCCTTAATTTTTTTAAGTTCCCCCTCAAGCCATTTTTCCTCAACTTCCAAAGTAATTTTTTCTCCTTGGAAAAGAATAAAGGTCTGTTCTTTAGAAAGAGCATTAATATATTCCCAAACAGCTTTTAAATCATCTTTAGTAGGATAGCGATAGGTAATTTGTCCTGGTTTCATGATATAATTATACCAAGATTATATGGCAACCAATAATGGTTATGTATTGCTGACTGGAACTGCAAATTTACCCCTTGCTAAAAGTATTGCCAAAATTCTAGGAAAAAATGTAGGTGAAACTGTGACTATTTTTGCAGATGGAGAAAAAAGAATTGTTATCCCTGAGAATTTAAGAAGAAGAGATGTTTTTATTATTCAACCAACCTGTCCTCCAGATGTAGATGCAAACATCATGGAGTTATTACTGATGATAGATGCAGCCAGAAGGTCATCTGCCTCAGAGATTTCTGCAGTTATCCCTTATTTTGGTTATTCAAGACAAGATAGAAAAGACAGACCCAGGGTACCGATTTCTGCATCACTGGTTGCAGGACTTATTGAATATGCAGGTGCAAATAGAATTGTCTCAATTGATATTCACTCTGAATCAGAACCAGGGTTTATTAAAAGCCCCTGGGATGTTTTATATGGCAGCTATGCTCTTTTACCAGAATTAAAAAAACACTTTGGAAAAAACCTGGTGGTAGCATCTCCTGATAAGGGCGGGGTACCAAAGGCTGCATTTTATGCAGAGTTATTAGCTGCAGAAGGTGTGGCAATTGTTTTTAAAGAAAGAGATGTGATGACTGTAAATACAAGCAAAGTGTTGGATATGATAGGAAATGTTGGGGGTAAGGATGTATTGATTGTAGATGATATGATCGATACTGCAGGTACAGTGTGTGATGCTGCAGAGTTAATTAAAGAAAGAGGAGCAAAAAGTGTATATGTTGCTGCAACTCATGGACTCTTTTCGGGTTCTGCGCCGGAAAGATTAAGGGAATCTGCTATAGAAAAAATTTTCATTACAGATACGGTGCCAATAAGAAAGGGAATGCTGCAAGATCCTAAACTAACAGTTATTTCTGTTGCGCAGCTACTGGCGCAAGCAATTCAGCGTATCTATGATGGCAACTCACTTTCTGAAGAATTAATTCCTAGAACACATAAAGAAGAAAGAAATTAGCGCACTCCTAAAGTTTCAGCTTCAAAGGTAATTTGTTTTTGTTCAATAACAACTTTTCTTGGTCCTTTTTGTACTATCCCTGCATTCCAGGATTTAAAACCTTGCTCAGAGGCTATTTTTTGAGCTTTTTCTATTTGGTCTTCTGGTAAATATATGGCAAAGCCTGCTCCCATATTAAAATTTCCATACATCTCATAATCGCTGCTGCCACTGTGTTGTTTGAGAAATTCAAATATTGGTAAAACAGGGGGAACTTGGTTAATTAAGTATGTAAACTCTTTATTTGCTCTTATTAGTTTCCTCCATCCATGTCCAGTGATGTTGACCATATAGTGAGGGTCTATTCCTTGCTCAAAAAGAGACTTGACTAAATTTACATATATAAAAGAGGGAACAAGTAAAGTTTCTCCATACATTTTCTGATCTGGCAGTAAAGTGGCATAGCCTTCTGGTAAATTTTCTGCAATGGTTCTGGCAAGTGATAAACCGTTAGTATGAATGCCACTGCTTTCTATAAGCAGTATGTTATCACCATCTTTTAATTTATCTCCTAAGGTAAGTTTGCTTTTTGGCTCAATGGTGCCAATGCAAGCACCAGCAAGATCTAAGGTATCAGGATTGATGATTCCTGAAAGCCCTGGTGTTTCACCCCCGCCCCAAGTTGCCCCTGCTATGTCACATGCTTTAGCCCAACCTTCTATTAAAGCTTGGGAACGGTCAGTATCGGAAAACCAATTAGGACTTCCAGATCCAAAGTAGGCATTTATTACTTGTGGTATGGCTCCGACCGTTAGAATATCGTTCACGATTGCAGCAATAGTATCTTGAGCAATTTGCTCATAATAAGTTTTGCCAGTTATCTTTTGCACTGCATCTGCAACTAGATTTTTAGTTCCTAATCCTTCAACAACAAAAGCGCGATAACAATCTTTTTCCTCCCAAACATAAGCAGACTCGCCTCGGCTTCCTTCAACCTCTTTGATATTAAAATTGGTTAAGTTTTTGGCAGTGTCTTTTCCTTTTTGTTGGGCTAGCTTTTTTAGAGGATCCATTACTGAATAATCAACACCAGTTTGAGAGTATGTAATTTTCTTGTTCATTTGTTTAATATATCATATTTAGGTATTATTTATGAGTGAAAATTTCTGTTTTGGCAAAACCAAAAAGTAAGGTTGAATATATAAAAGTCAAGGGAGAGACAAACTTTATAGTAGCTATCAAAGAACTTGCTGAAAAAGGGAGGGCAAATCAAGCAATAATCAAAGCCTTAGCTGAATTTTTTAATATTCCTCCGTCTTCTATAGTCTTGATTTCTGGTCTACGCACCAAACAAAAAATATTTGAAATACCACTGAATATGCAGGATTTAATAAGTTTACAAACATCTTTAAGACAGATAAAGTTATTGTAGTCTTCTAAATTAACTAGAATGTATATATAATTTAAAAATCAATGAATAAAAAAATCATTATTGGACCAGTAGTAGTAGCTTCTTTGGTATTAGGAATATGGTTTATTTTCCGTAATATCCCAAATAGCACGGTTCCAAATCAAACATCAGCTACAAATCCCCAGGTTACACCAGAAGCAACTATTCAAGCTACCGCTCCTGCCTCGTTACCAACTCAACAACAAAATACCATTACCTTAACCTCGTCAGGTTTTTCTCCTACAACATTGACTATAAAAGCAGGTGATAAAGTTACTTGGATAAACAAAAGCAGCACCTCTGCCACTGTTAATTCTAGTCCTCATCCTGCACATACGGATTATTCTCCATTGAACTTAGGTAGTTTTGTTGATGGTGAAACTTTATCTTTAACCTTTGATAAAGCAGGTACTTATAAATATCATAATCATTTTAATGCAAGCCAGTTTGGCTCAATTATTGTGCAGTAAACTCTTCAGCGGTACACTAAAAGAATGATCAGACTAGTTGATGATTTCTTAAATGGTATTACTATGTACCGTTTAATGCTTTATGTTTTACTGTTTTTGTTTCTGGTAACAATAATCTTAAGTCTACTTAAAATCTTACCGTTTAACCCAATAAATTTAGTTTTATCAGCTGCTATTTTAAATGTAGTATGTTGGATGACAAATTCTATTCTCTCCAAAATTTTTAAAGTTCCCACTAATTTTGAGTCTGTTTTTATAACAGCTTTTATCTTAACTTTAATTTTAACACCTATTAGAACTTTTCAGGACCTATTTCTTTTATCAGCAGTAGCAGTTATTTCTCAGTTTTCCAAATATATTTTGGCTATAAGAAGAAAGCATCTTTTCAATCCAGCAGCTTTTGCTGTAGCTTTATCCGCAATTATTTTTCAATTTTCTGCTAGCTGGTGGGTAGGTACAGCTTGGATGATGCCTTTTATACTAGCAGCTGGTATTTTAGTTGTCCGGAAGGTTCAAAGGTTTACTTTAGCATTAAGTTATCTTTTTATTGTATTAATTTTAGTTTTAGGAATGAGTGTTCTAAAAGGGGATGATGCAATTTCGGTTGTCCAAAATATATTCTTAGAAACTCCTACACTCTTTTTTGTTTTTGTGATGTTAACAGAACCACAAACAACCCCTCCGACTAAAATATTACAAGTTGTTTATGGTGGATTAGTTGGAGTTGGATTTCCTTTTGTTACTCCTGAGATTGCGCTTTTGGTTGGAAATATTTTCTCTTATATAGTAAGCCCGAAAGAAAAATTATTATTAAAATTAAAGGAAAAAAAACAGCCTGCCCCAGATATATATGATTTTATCTTTAGTTTAGATAAAAAATTTCAGTTTCAACCTGGACAATATTTGGAGTGGACATTAGGTTATCAAAATCCTGACAGCAGAGGTAATAGAAGATATTTTACTATTGCCTCATCACCTACAGAAGATAACTTGCATATTGGAGTTAAATTCTATCCCAACTCATCTACCTTTAAAAAGAAATTAATCTCTATGGTTTCAAAAGATGAGATAGTGGCCGGGCAGCTGGCTGGAGAATTTACCCTGCCAAAGGATTCTAATCAGAAACTTGTGTTTATTGCCGGAGGGATAGGCATAACTCCTTTTAGAAGTATGATTAAACATCTTTTAGATGCAAATCAAAAAAGAAATATTATTTTATTGTATTCAACTAAATTAGAAGAGGAAATTGTATACAAGGAGATTTTTGATGAGGCTTTTAAAAAACTGGGAATAAAAACAGTTTATGTGGTAACAGAGACAGATGGATATATTGATGCCGAAAAAATTAAGAAGGAGGTTCCGGATTTTAAAGATAGAATCTTTTATATCTCAGGTCCACATAGTATGGTTGATAATTTTGAAGAAACTCTAAAAGAGATTGGGATATCTAATAACCAAATTAAGATAGATTTCTTCCCAGGTTATGTATAGGGATTACTCTATTTACACAGCTAATACAGAATATTTACCACAGTTTGATCTTGCAGTGAGATATTATATGGTAGGAACGGGGGGTGAGGTTTAATGCAAAAATATTCTTATAAATGCCCAGCATGTGGTCATGTTATAGCTGCTGATGCTGAAAATGATGGGGATGCAGCCAATAAATTAATGTCTGAGGCAGACAAACATATGAAAGAGGTTCATCCGGAAATGCCTATGGATCCAAACATGGGGGAAATGATTAAAAAAGATATGAAAAAGGGTGAGTAAGAGAATATTGGTCTATCCCAGCTTGCCAAGTTTATAATTAGGATTGGACTGTAACTAACAATAATTTATTAGTATATTAATGTATATTAGTTATAGGTATGAAAAAATTTGATGTGCTGGTAATAGGATCAGGGGCAGGATTGGAGGTGGCATCCTTTGCTGATCAGCATGGGTTATCTGTAGCATTGGTGGAGGAGGGTCCTCTAGGAGGGACTTGTTTAAATAGAGGTTGTATCCCTTCAAAGATGTTAATTCACTCTGCAGATGTGTTAGAAACTATAAAAAACAGTGAGAAATTTGGTATTAGAAGCAAAATAGAAAGTATTGATTTTGCCTCAATTGTTAGAAGAGTTTCAGAAGTTGTTGACACAGATTCTGCTGGTATTGAAAAAGGTATTAGAGAAGCTGGAAATCCAACTCTTTATAAAATACATGGAAAATTTATTGGCCCAAAACAGATGCAGGTTGGGGATGAGCAAATTAAAGCGGATAAAGTTTTTATTGTGGGAGGTACACGTCCCTCTGCTCCACTAATTCCAGGTCTTGAAAATACACCTTATCTTGATAGTACAAAGGCTTTGAGACTAACTAGTCAGCCTGAGCATTTGGTAATTATCGGCGGTGGTTATATTGCTGCAGAACTTGCTTGCTTTTATGGGGCATTAGGAACTAAAATAACTATTTTGGTCAGGGGGGATAGAATGTTGGACAATGAAGATGAAGAAATAGCAGATTGGTTTACTAAAGAATTTTCCAAAAAATATGAAATTTTATTTAAAACTGAAGCAGAAGTTGTCTCATACCAGGATAGCAAATTCGTCATAAAACTAAAAAATGATGGCGGAAGATTAGAATCAGATCAACTTCTGGTAGCAACTGGCAGAGTTTCCAATACAGACATATTAGATGTTTCTAAAACAGGGGTTGAGACAAATAAACAGGGTTATATAAAAGTAAATGAGTATTTAGAAACCAATGTAGAGGGAATTTGGTCATTTGGAGATATTATTGGCCTGTTACCTTTCAGACACACTGCTAATGATCAGGTGGGGTATTCTATAAGAAATGCCTTTACGGATAAAAAAGTACCATTTGATCCTTTTGCTATTGGTCATGCGGTTTTTTCTTCACCCCAGGTCGGGGGTGTTGGTAAAACAGAACAAGAGCTTAAAAAGATGGGAATTAAATATCGAGTTGGTAGAGCGCAGTTAAAAAATACAGGCATGGGTGGAGCTTTGCAGGAAAATGGTCTTGCTAAAGTGCTGGCAGACCAGGAAGGAAACATTTTAGGGGTACACATTATTGGCCCGCAGGCATCGATCTTAATACATGAGGCTATTGTAGCTATGAAGGCAAATGGCAAGGTGGGAGCAATCACGAATTCTGTTTATATCCACCCAGCATTATCTGAATGGTTACAAAGAGCATTTTTTGCAATTGAATAATGTATTTATGAACAGTTTTGATTTAATTATTGTTGGTGGAGGTGCTGGAGCGTTTGCTGCAGCTATTAAAGCCAATGAACTTGGCACTAAAACCTTAATGGTAAATAAAGGATTACCTTTAGGCGGAACTTGTGTCAATGTTGGTTGTGTGCCTTCAAAAACTTTACTTTGGGCAGGTGAAATAATGCATCAGGCGAAAAATCATGGTATACCTGGAATAGATATAGAGGTAAAAAACTTTGATTTTGCAGCTGTAGTACAACATGAACTTAATCTTGTTGGCAAACTGCGAAGGGAAAAATATGAGAAGGTACTGGATAACCTAGAAAATGTTACTCATCTAGCAGGACAAGCATCTTTTATTTCTCCAAACGAAATTGAGCTTAATGGTCAAAGATATCAAGGAAAGAAATTTATAATTGCTGCTGGATCCACAGCTAATGTTCCTCTGATTGAAGGTATTAAAGAGGCAGGTTTTATAACCCATGTTGAAGCCTTAAAGCTTAAGGAGCAACCAAAAGAGCTCATTGTGGTGGGAGCAGGCCCGCTAGGGCTTGAGTTTGCCCAAATGTATGCTCGCTTCGGTACAAAAGTAACAATTCTTCATAAAAGTTCATCTATTTTCCGAGGAGAGGAAGAATTGACCAATCGTTTGGCAGAGATTTTTACTGATGAAGGAATAGTTATTAAAACAAAAGTACAAGTGCAATCAGCCCGCAGGGAGGGAAATAAAAAGATAATGACTTATCTTATTGGTGGAAAACGGGAGGAATTATCAGGAGATGAAATCTTACTTGCTGCCGGGAAAACTCCAAATACCAAAGATTTAAGTTTAGATAAAGCTGGCGTTGAGACTGAAGAAGGGGCAATTAAGGTAAATCCAGAATTTCGAACAAGCCAGTTGCATATTTTTGCAGTTGGCGATGTAACCAATGCTCCTCTTCGTCTTGAAACAACTGCTGGCAAGGAAGGTACGCTAGCAACAGAGAATGCCTTAAAAAATTCTCAAAATAGCATTGATTACAATAGTGTTCCCTGGACAGTTTTTACTGATCCTCAGCTGGCAGGAGTGGGCTTTACAGAAGAAGAACAGATGAAACGTTTTGGAACTTGTATGTGCAAGACTGTATCTTTTAAAGATATTCCAAAAGCATTGATTTTAAACAGAACTGAAGGGTTGATTAAAATGGCAATCCATCCCCAAACAAAACAAATTATGGGTATACATATCCTGGCTCCAAATGCAGGCGAGCTTATTGCGGAAGCGATGATGCTTGTAAAAAACAAAAATACCATTGATGATGTGATCAGTTCCTTACCAATGTTTCCCACGCTTTCAGAGGCGATTAAAATTGTTGCATTGTCATTTACCACGGATATAACGAAATTAAGCTGTTGTATATAAAATATTTCTTACTAAACACTAATCAGTAGTTAACAAATATCTAGCACTATTCTTGTAGTATATTTCAAAAAGGGAT
This sequence comes from uncultured Gammaproteobacteria bacterium, assembly GCA_964500725.1. Lineage (GTDB taxonomy): Bacteria > Patescibacteriota > Microgenomatia > Daviesbacterales > UBA10151 > UBA10151. The sequence continues at coordinate 212,728 of CAZCNP010000001.1, read as the reverse complement.
AAGAATATGATCAGGTTAATTAAAAAATTTTTAATAACCTTTGCAATTTTACTTGCCTTACTGTCTTTGTTTTCAGGAGTAGCATTTGCTCGTGCAGGAACAGTAAATTATGAGTATCACATTGGAGATAATTTCCTGGGAGTTGTTCATGGTCCAACTGTTGTTAGAGCATCTAATGGCGACACAATTGAGATAACAGGAAGCGGTATTTTAAGCGTACATAACAAATCAGTTAGCGGAGGCGGGACTTTTGTACATAAGGATTCAAGCGGTAATGTATTGGGTAACGGGACCTGGACAGCAGTTCAACTTCTAAGCTTCAAGTCTTATGGTAATGGAGTGCCTCAGGGCACACCTGAAGAATTTGAGGGAGGACTTGCTTTGATCAGGGTTCATCTTTCTCCAGGGTTTGATGCCATTATGCAGGTTGATTGTTTACTAGGTAATCCGCCTGCCGGGGCTGAAGAAGGTGTAAGACTTGCAATCCAAGGGGTATTAAACTTTAACAAAGAGATTAGCGGGGAAACACTTTATGTAAGATTGCCTTCTTAAGGCTTGGTTTAGTGCATATCTAAAACCAAGCCTCCCCAGGTGAAATATTTTGCTCCTAAACCTTTTCCGGTTTCAGGATGAAATTGTTCTCTAAAGTTGGACTTTTCAACTAAGCATAAGCTGTCTATTTTAATTTTCTCAGCCTCATTGTCAAAACCATAGTATTTTTATCCCTTATAATCACTAGCAGAAAACCCCGCCATCTTTTATGGCGGGGATGAATGTTAAAGTGATTACAGTCTTCCGCAGAAAGGTCGGTGGAAAATTGAGAAATGGTTTTCTGTAGTTTCTTGTAAACTTGTTAAAGAAAACCGCGGACTCTCAGTCCGCGGAAGTTTATAATAACTAACGTACACTAAATTATTGTTAGTTACAGTCCAATCGATCCTTAAATTTTTGCATCTTCAAATACGATTGGTTTATTTGTATCTTTATATCTTAATGGTATAAAGTATTATTAAAGTATTGGTAAGAGTATTGAAGGAATGAGAAACTTCCTGAAAAATAAATTAGTATTACAAAATTCTTACTAAAACCACACTTAAATCAGCAGGTAAATAATTTACACAAAGGGTATAAAAGGTTATGATAGATTTATGGATAAGTTTATTGTTCCCTATGAGAAATTAACAATTGATGATGTGGCTGAGGTAGGAGGGAAAAATGCTTCTTTAGGGGAGATGATCCAGAAGTTAAAGGATATTAGAATTCCTAGCGGATTCGTGGTGACTGCTACTGCTTATAAACAATTCCTTTCTAAGACAGGACTAGACCAATATATTAAAGAGCAGCTTGAAGGATTAGATACTAGAAATTTGAATCAACTGCAGACTAAAGGCAGAAACATCAGAGAAAAAATTGTTGATACCCTTTTTCCTGAGGATTTAAACCAAGCTATAAAAGAAGCTTTTGAAGCAGCTGAAAAAAGATATGGGGGGGGGACTGATTTTGCTGTCCGTTCATCAGCCACTGCTGAGGATTTGCCTGAGGCATCTTTTGCAGGCGAGCATGAAACTTATCTTAATGTCAGAGGTCTAGAAGATATTTCCAAAGCCATCAAAAAGGCTATGGCCTCGCTTTTTACTAACAGGGCTATTTCTTATAGAGTTGATAAAGGTTTTGATCATTTAAAAGTTTATTTATCAGTGGGAGTTCAAAAAATGATCAGATCAGATTTGGGATGCTCTGGTGTGATGTTTTCAATTGATACAGAAACAGGTTTTCCAAATGTAGTTTTAATTAACTCCTCTTGGGGGCTGGGGGAAATGATAGTACAAGGAGAGGTAACTCCTGATGAGTTTTTAGTTTTTAAAAAAACTTTCTCAATCATTGAAAAAAAATTAGGGGTAAAAAATAGAAAAATGATTTATGGGGCAGATACTCCTACTAAAATTGTTGAAACTTCCTTGAAAGAAAAACAAACAATTACACTTTCAGACAAAGAGATTCTGCAGCTTGCCAGTTGGGGAATGAAGATTGAGGAGCATTACAGCAAGAAAAAAGGTAAATGGACCCCAATGGATATGGAATGGGCTAAAGATGGAAAAGATGGAAAATTATATATGATTCAAGCCAGGCCTGAAACGGTTCATGCAGTCAGAGATTTTTCTATTATTAAAGACTATGTATTAGAAGAACAGGGAGAAAAAATAACAAGTGGAGCATCAGTAGGCAGCAAAATAGCAACAGGTAAGGCAAGAATTATTTTTAATCCAAAAGATATTGAAGATTTCAAAGCAGGAGAAATTCTAGTAACTAAAATGACTGATCCTGATTGGGAGCCAATTATGAAGATTGCCTCAGCAATTGTGACTGATCAAGGGGGAAGAACTTCCCATGCAGCTATTGTTTCAAGAGAGTTAGGGATTCCAGCTGTGGTGGGTTGCATTAATGCTACTTCTAAAATAAAAAATGGTGATGAAATTACTGTAGATTGTACAGGAGACTCAGGAATAGTTTATAAAGGAATACTCAAGTTTAAGGTAGTAGAACACAGCACCAAAAATATCCCTCAAATAAAAACCCATATTATGATGAATATTGCAACTCCCCAGACAGCTTTTGAAAAATCATTTTTACCAAACAAAGGTGTAGGGCTTGCTAGGGAAGAATTTATTATTACCTCAGAAATTGGGATTCACCCAATGACGCTAATAAACTATGAAAAGTTACCAAAGTTACTGCAAGATAAAATTGACAAAATTGCTGTAGGCTATAAAGATAAAAAGCAATTTTATATAGATAAGTTAGCTTATGGTATAGCCAAAATTTCAGCTGCTTTTTATCCAAATCCAGTAATAGTAAGGTTTTCTGATTTCAAAACTAATGAATATAGATCACTTTTAGGAGGATATTTGTTTGAACCAAATGAAGAAAATCCTATGATTGGTTGGAGAGGGGCCTCCAGATATTATTCTCCAGATTTTGCTCCTGCTTTTGTATTGGAACTGGAAGCTATTAAGAAAGTAATTGGGGAGATGGGACTGACTAATACTGCTGTAATGGTGCCTTTTTGCAGGACGCCAGGGGAGGGGAAAAAAGTATTAAAGTTAATGGAGGAAAATGGGGTTTCCAAAAAGGAGTTTAAGAATTTAAAAATATTTGTGATGTGTGAGATACCAACAAATGTGGTAATTGCTGATCAGTTTTTAGAAGTTTTTGATGGAATGAGTATTGGCAGTAATGATTTAACACAGCTTACACTAGGTATTGATAGAGATGGAAATGAAAAAATAAAAGGGATTTCTAATGAAAACGATGAGGCAGTTAAAATATTAATTTCACAGGTAATTAAAAAATGTAAGGTAAAAGGGAAGTATATTGGTATCTGTGGTCAAGCCCCATCTGATTATCCAGAATTTGTGAAGTTTTTGATTGAAGAGGGAATAGATAGTATTTCTCTAAACCCTGATACAGTTGTTAAAACTACTATCGCCGTGCATAAGCTTGAGCAGGTTTAAGGTGGCTCGCCACAGTACAAAAAACCACTCGCACGGTAGAAACTTGCTCACTTGGTGATAATTTTTTGTTTACTTGTGACTTCGCCACTTATAATACCTATAAATTATTTGATATGATATGAAAGAAATAAAATGAAGATTGAAGATATAAAATTAAAAGTTATTTCTGATTCCAGAGGACAAGATACGCTAGAGGTTACTTTAAGATCCGGAGAATATGAATCTATTGCTTCTGTTCCTGCTGGAAAAAGTAAAGGCAAGCATGAAGTAGTTTCGCTAGAACCTAATACCGCTATTCAAAAATTTGATGAAATTAAAAGCCAGATTTTAAGTATAGATTTTCCTTCAGTTTCTGATTTTGATAATTTCTTAATTAGTTTAGATGGAACTTCTGATAAATCAAACTTAGGTGGAAATTTAATATTAGTTTTATCAATTGCATTTACTAAGCTTCTGGCAAAGGCAAATAATATAGAAGTTTATCAGTTAATTGGACAAATTCTAGGCAAAGAAAATACAGAATTTCCCTATCTATACTTTAACCTGATAGGAGGTGGTTTGCATGCTAAAGATAGCCTACCTTTTCAGGAGTATATCTTAGTTACCAAATTTAGTTCTCCCTCGAAAGGCTTAGAATTTGCTCAAAATATGGTTGCCAAGTTAGGAGAAGATATAGAAAAAAACTTTGGTGAGCTAAGAAAAGGAGACGAGGGGACTTATTCCATCAATAGTGTTGATCCAGAGTTAGGTCTTAAAATTTTGCAAAGAAATTTAGACGAGGAAACAGAGGTAAACTTAGCTTTAGATGTTGCTGCTTCAAGTTTTTACCAAGAAGGCTCATATCATATTGGAGAGAAATTAATGAGCAGAGATGAACTGCTTTCCTACTACGAACTACTAACTACTAACTACCAACTGCTCTCCATTGAAGATCCCTTTGCAGAAGATGACAAAGAAGGTTTTGCTAAAATTTACCAGAAATTGGGGGATAAAGTTTGGATCATTGGAGATGACTTAACAGTTACAAATCCTTCCCTAATTAAAAAAGCTCAAGAAGAGAAAGCTGCTTCTGGAGTAATAATAAAACCGAACCAAATAGGTTCTGTGTCAGAAACTTTGGAGGCTATCAAGCTTGCTCAAAGTTATGGATGGAAGATTATAGTTTCTCATAGATCTGGAGAGACAATGGATAATTTTATAGCAGATCTAGCTTTTGGAGCTGGTGCAGATGGATTAAAAAGTGGGGCTCCTACCCAAATACAAAGACTGGTAAAATACCAAAGATTGGTGGAGATAGAAAAGAAATGGCTTATTTAGTTTTAGTTAGACATGGAGAATCTACCTGGAATGCCAAAGGAATTTGGACAGGCTGGACTGATGTGGATTTAACTGAGAGAGGGAAAGAGGAAGCAGGGAAAGCTGGAGAAGCATTAAAAGATATTAAATTTGCTATTGCCTTTATTTCTCCTTTAAAAAGGGCAGAACAAACCTTACAAGAGATGGAAAAAGTTTGGGGAGTGCATCTGCCAAGGATTACAAGTCCAGCAGTAACTGAAAGAGATTATGGAGACTATACCGGTAAAAATAAATGGCAGGTAAAAAAGGAAATTGGCGATGAGGCTTTTTTGAAACTGAGAAGAAGCTGGGATTACCCCGTACCAAATGGTGAGTCTTTAAAACAAGTTTATCAAAGAGTTGTTCCTTATTATCAGCAGCAAATTCTGCCTAAGTTAAAGGAAGGTAAAAATGTGGTGGTATCAGCTCATGGTAATTCTTTAAGATCCTTGGTTAAATATTTAGATAATATCCCCGATGAGGATATTGCCGAACTGGAAATTCCTACTGGACAGGTTCTTGTTTATTCTGTAGACCAAAATGGCAAGATTTTAAATAAAAAAATTAGGGGAGCTGTTTAGACTAAAGTATAATCCAAGACTTTATCTGCATGTTCTGCAAACTTAAACTTTAACTCTCTTTGTATTTCTTTGGGAACGTCAACTAAATTTTTCTCCAAAGCGAAATTAACGACTTTAATCATCTCCGGATCCTCCAATACCAAAGGTATCTTTTCGCCAGGGAAGATAACTGTATGGTCTAGAACTAGAACTGGATATGCTTTTTGAGCTTCGTTTGTATCCCACCACATAGCAGCTTAATATATCCCTTTAATATCTTTTTTAGATGAAAATTTGGCAATAATTCAATGAGGATTACAGTTTTTTTCTTACCCAACTATTTTAAGTTTTTTATTCAATAGTAACTTTTAAAAGTTAATATTATGAGTGGAAGTGGAATTATGGCTAGATATGGAAAAAAGGCTGGGCAGATGGTTAAAGAAGCAATGCATAAGATGAAAAGAGGTCAGCTTAAATCTGGCAAGAGTAGTAAGACAGTCAAGTCTAGAAAACAAGCAATAGCTATCGGCTTATCTGAAGCTAGAGAAAAAGGAGTGAGAGTTCCTTCATCAAGGTAAACTTAATATGACAGAAGAAGGTTATAAAAAAAGACCACTTTGGCAAAATATCTTACTCTATTTAATAATGGGGGGAATATTGTATGCGCTAATCTACTTTTTTGTTATCAATAAAAACGGCCTTCCGGGTTATTAATTCCTTCTTTTTGAAAAATATAATTATGGTAGCCAGTTACTACTCACTAGAATGCAGGACGTTTTGAGTAGAAATTAGCCTGGCTACCAATTAAGTTTATACTTCATTTGAGTAATCATTAATCAAAAGTTGGGTTAGCGATAGGTAAGAAAAAAATAAGAATTTCTATATTAAAGGAATATTTACCTAGTATATTTTATTCCAAATGTTTTAATGAAGATAATTATCCTTTTGCTGCTGAAGTAAAAGAAACTGAAATAGGACATCTTTTTGAACATATATTACTGGAGTATTTATGTGAAATAAAATTGGCCCGTGGTATTCAAAATCCCATACATAATGGATTAACTAAATGGAATTGGGATAAAGATGCTCAAGGTGTATTCAATATTCATATTGATATAGGGGACCAGGAGAGAGAAATTTTCAATTTAGCTTTGCAAAACAGTATTAAGCTTCTTAGAACTATTTTTCAAATGAAAGCAGGCAGCCTAGAGGAACTACCTGCTTCCCGGATCTAAGTGGAGGGATTTTTACCTTACCATCCCACCACCCATTTCACCGCCCATACCATCACGATTGCCTCTTTGACTACGCTTGCTTTGTCCACCTTTACGACCTCTTCTTTGACCTCTTGGCATATTTTTCCCACCTCCTTTAAAATTTAAAAACAATCTTAAGTTATACAAATAGGCGAGATGGAATGAAATTCAAAAAAGTACCTCGCCTATTTGTATGTAGTTACTAGTAACCTCTGCCTGTTTCTTCACCCATACCCTGATCCTTTTCTTGTCCCATTCTACCTTGCTGTCCAGAAGACTGTCCGCCCTTTTGACCACCTTGATCTTGGCTTTGGCCCATTCCTCCTTGTTCGTTTTGATCTGGAGTTTCTTCTCGGCCCTGGTTTGCATTATCTGCCATGTTGCTTTTCACCCCCTTCCTGTATTGTTATAGTATTTAACAACTTGTAGATAATAAGGAGATCAAGGGTTAGTAAGATTTTGTAAAGAGGTGTTAATTTTTCTTACACCATCCTTAGCTTATCTTGATTAATTTTTGATCCAAGAGAGTTAACTTAAAATCTTTAATGAAGAAATGGTCTCAGCATGTTACTAAAACCAGTAATGCCTTGGATTTAGAGCAAGGTGTTTTTAGATTCAATGACCCTAAAAAGGTTGCTGCATCTTTAAAAAGATCTGCTGAAGAAAGCCTAAGAAGAAAAGCCTCACCCTTTCAATCTGCAATGAGTATGTTAAACTTTTATTTAAATAGAGCTGGAAAAAATTTAGCTCCCAGACAAAGGCAGGTTTTAGAAGAAGCCAAAAAGGAGCTACGCCAGCTCTTCCAAAAATGAATCTACAAAAAGGACTGCTAAAAGTTGATTGTCCGTCCAAATCAATTGATGATTATAAAAAATTTGTTCCTGAGGTGGTTGAAAAGATTAAAAGCCTTGCGAAATCTTTAAAGGGATTAAAGATATCTCATTTAAATGCCACATCAGTAGGTGGGGGTGTGGCAGAAATGCTTCGTTCTGAAGTAGCCATTCAGAAAGATATTGGCCTGGATTCTGCTTGGTATGTTATTCCGCCAAATTTTAAATTTTTCGAGATAACAAAAAAAATCCATAATTTTTTACAAGGGAAAAAGGGGGATTTGAGTAAGAAGGAGAAAACTATCTACCTTGAGTATAACAAGTTAATTGCCCAATTTGTATCAAAACTGTCATCAAAACCAGATATATTACTGGTTCATGATCCTCAGCCCGCTGCTTCAGCAAGTTTTTTAAACGCTGGTAAGCTGCCTTATTTGTTATGGCGTTGCCATATTGATACCTCGACTCCAAATAAAAATGTTTGGCAGTTTTTAGCTAAATATTTAAAATATTACGACCATTTTGTTTACACGCTGCCTGAATATGTTAAAGATGCTTCCATTGCCAAGAATAAAGTATCTTTTATTACTCCGGTTATTGATCCACTCTCACCTAAAAATATGCCGATGGGAAAAGCTCAAGCCAAAGCATATATCCACAAATTTGGAATAGATACTACTAAATCACTGGTGACACAAGTCTCAAGACTTGATCCCTGGAAAGATCCTTTGGGGGTGATTGACGCATATCGTCTGGCTAAAAAAGAGATTCCTGATTTGCAGCTTGCCCTTATAGCCCAATCTGCCAATGATGATCCAGAAGGCGAGGTGCTGATAAATAAGGTTAAGGATTGCATAAACGGAGAAAGCGGCATATTTTTGCTTGTAAATCTTCCAGATAATGATCAAGCTATCAATGCTTTTCAAACTGCTTCTAATATTGTTTTGCAGAAATCTACAAGAGAAGGTTTTGGATTAACCGTAACCGAGGCTATGTGGAAGGGTGCAGTGGTAATAGGAGGGAATGTAGGAGGTATCAAATTACAAATTCAAGATCACGTAAATGGTTTTTTAATAAATACTACCCCTGATGCAGCAGAAAGAATTATTTATGTTCATAAGAATCCTCAGATTGCTGAAAAGATATCAAAAAAGGCTCATTTATCTGTTAAGGAAAATTTTCTACTGCCCCATGCAATTTTAAGCTATCTTAAATTATTTGCAGCGTTAAATAGTAATGATCATAAAAGGTTCCTGAGGCTGAAGTTTGGAAAGTAGAGGAAAGGCCACATTATAAACAGGGATACCTTGGCTGGTTTTGCCTTGAGGGGTGCCATGATGGGCATGACCATGAAATACTGCTGTAACTTTATAGTTTTCAATAGGATCTATAAGTCTGCTGGTTCCAAGCATAGGAAAAATTTCTAGAGGTTCTCCTGCTACTGTTTGGCGGATGGGAGAATAATGCAGGAGGACTATCTTTTTTTCTGTTTCGAGCTCGTTTAAAGCTTTTTCCAGTTTTAAAGCCTCGTTAATTGCCTCATAAACAAATTGTTTTAAAATCCGTTCTCCGAAAGGAGCAGTTAAGTGGTTATCAAAACCTCCACCAAAACCTTTAACTCCAGCAAAGCCGACTCCTTTAAAAATATAAGGGTGATCATCTAAAATAAACATTTTTTCTGAAAGGATCTTCTTGATTTTTTCTGGCTGGTCATTAGTATGGTCATGGTTACCAAGTACTCCTACTACTGGAATAGTGCAGTAGTTTAATTCTTCAACAAGTATTTCTGCTTCTTTTGTTAATCCTTCGTGTGTTAAATCTCCGCATAAAAGCAAAATATCAGCTTTTGAAGAAATATTAGTAAAGATCTTTTTAAATGACCGTCCAGATTCTTCCTGGATATGTAGATCGCCTATAGCCGCAATACGCATTCCTTTGCTCATGTGATAGTTTCAAACCCTAGTTTTTCTAAATCTAATTTATATTGGGTTCTAGAAAGCAGCGGACCGCGGCAAATTTTATCTATGGGAGTAGGGTTGGTAAGCTGAAAGGTAAGACGGGTAATCAGCTCATCCAGCAGCCATTTGGGGATAAGCTCTCTTTCTGATGGGTATATAAACCGGAAATTTATAATGAGAGAAAAAAGAATTTCCCAATGGTTTTCCATCCGAGCAAGAATTCTTCTCCAGTCTAACTGTTTGCCGACAATTAAAATTAAATGGTTAATATCTGCTCCGTCAAAACGGCTGCGGTCGGCTACATATGTTTTGCACCAAATTAACTCTTCCGGAGGCATCACTTTTACTTTAAATCCAAAAAGCCTGCTGTCTTTGGCATGTTTGAACCAATTATCATCAACAGAAATTAAATAATTAGGAGAAGAAAAAAGTAAATCAAAACGGCAGCGGAACTCTTTGACTTGGGCTAACCATCTTTCATCTAATACTTTTATATTAATACCAGCTGCTTTTAGAATTGAGACAATTTTAGGAAAATCTCCAGCTTTGCAAAAAATATCCAAATCTTTAGTAGGCATTCTTAAATTTGTATATTTATAAACTGCAAACCCTCCGCCAATTAAAAATGGCACCTTACTTTTAACAATTATATTTAAAATTTTGCTATAAAAATCCGCTGCCTTCAATTTATTAGCAGGCATAAAACAAAGATAAACTTAAACTGTTACAAGGGCATTAAAGATAAGTAATAAGTGAGTAATTATTATTGACTTACAACTAAGTGAAGGTATATATTTAATGTTAAGGGGGTGATAATTTTGAAACTTAATACCTTTTTAAAATTAGTTGGATTTTTATATAGTGCCAAAGCTGTGTTTGGAGTATTTTACTTACTCTTAGGTTGGCAAGCAGCTATTTCAGGATGGGTCCTTCCTAGCTGGTTAGTGGTTGTGGCAGTAGTGGCAGATGCGCTTTTGGCAAGTGTTGCATTTACCCATGCAAAGAAATGAATCTGTTATTTCAGATAAACTGCCTGATAGTGATTTAGGTTCAGAAGCTTATTGTCTTCTGACAGGATGATTGCTACTACATCAATGCGGCAGGGCAGGGTTTTGCCATTTAAATACACTTCCGCCATTTTTTGAACTTTTTTTAATTTATAAGTATTAATCATTTCCTCAGGTAAGCCTAATCTCGTGCCCTTTTTGGTTTTTACTTCGATAAAAACCAAAGTATCATGATCCTGCGCTATAATATCAATTTCTCCAAACTTATTACTGAAATTTCTTTCCAAAATCTTAAAACCCTTGTTCTTTAAAGCCTGTTCTGCCAGATTTTCCCCTAAAAATCCGACCTTTCGGTTATCCTGCTTCATATAATCTGTTTGTATTGGAGGGCTTCAGCCATATGTAGGGGTAGGATATTTTTTATGGCTTTAAGATCGGCAATTGTGCGTGCTACTTTAATCAGACGGAAATAGCTCCGGGCTGAAAAATCAAACTTATCAGCGGCCAGTTTTAATAAATTTTCCGCCTCAGATGTCAGAAAACAGTATTTTTTGACATCGGCATTCCGCATCTGGGAATTTGTATAGAGACTTCTTTTCTCTTCATCTTTAAAACGCTTATTTTGAATTTTTCTCGCCTTTATGACTTGCTTTTTTGCCTCTTCGGAAGAAATCCGGTTGGGTTGATTGTTGGAGGTTAGAGAAAGTTTTTCAGATTCAATAGCCGAAACCGGAACAAAAAGATCAACACGGTCCAGGATTGGTCCGGAAATACGGTGTCTGTATTTGGCGATTTGTTTATCGGAACATTTACATTCCCGTTTTGGATGTCCAAGATAGCCGCAGGGACAGGGGTTGACATTGTTGGTATAATACTCCTAATGAGAACTGCAATTTATACCCGAGTTAGTACAGAAGAACAAGCCGGATCAGATAAAGGAAGCCACGAAGACCAGATAGAAAGAGCTAAGAGGACTATCCAAGAACATAGCTGGGAATTAGTAAATATCTACCAGGATACACAAAAAGGGCATGAAATAGCCAACAGATTAGAACTCCTGAAACTTCTTGAAGATGCCAAGTTTCGTAAATTCGATTTAGTAATTGTAAGGGATGCTGATAGATTGGCCAGGGATAGAGCAACAGCAACAATTATAAGGGAGCAATTAAAAGACTGCCTGGTACAGGTTTACTCCATTGATCAACCGAGAGAACCGATTCCACCTGATAAGTACGATCCAGACGAAGATGATTCCGGTGTTATCTATGAGGGTATATCAGACATAAAAGCTGACTTGGATATTAAAAGCTTAAGACGCAAAGTCCGCCAGGGGGCTAAAAACAGGGCATTAAAGGGAATGTTACATGATGTGCCCTATGGCTACGACAAAGAATATGTATCAATCCATCCCTCAGTTATTCTAAAGGTAACAGAAAATGAAAAAGAAGCAGAAGTTATAAGAAATATGTTCAATTGGTACGGGAATAGGGACTATAGCTACAGAAGGATAGCAACAGAATTAAATGAGTCCAAAATTCCTTCCCCTACTGGTAAGTTATGGTCTTGTGCTTATATTCAAAGAATACTCAAAAATCCAGTATTTATCGGGTATGTTAGACATAACCATAGGCCAACAAAACGAGGGAAAAGATTAATCACTCCTAAAGAAGAATGGATACTTGTTAAAGGTACACACCCGGTAATTGTCGCCGAGGATTTATTCAATAAAGTACAGGAAAGAATTAAGCAAAAAACGTCACTACGAGGCCGGGTAGTGGGAAGCAAAGGTTTATTGGTAGGTTTAGCTAAATGTGGTTATTGTGGCAGAAATATTTATTATAAAACAAACCGTAGAAGTCTTATGCAAAGAGAAAAATACCCAAATACTAAACCATATTTTAGTTACTATTGTGCCAGTTCATATAGTTATGGAAATGGAATAACTGAATGTAAGGGTCATATTATGGGTGCTACTAAATTAGAAGGTGCTGTAATAACCAAGATTCAACAAATCGTAAACAATCCGGCAATTTATAAGGAATTTATGCAACGAGCTACAGACGATGGCAAGAAGGAGGAGGAACAGGAAAAAGCACACCTTGTAGCCACACTAGAAACACTTACAGAGGCTGCGAAAAGACACTGGCAAGCCTATGAAGCGAGTGTTATCACCCTGCAAGATTATGCCGTAGCTAAAGAGGAAAACTTGGCACAGATTGAAGAAGCAAAAAATAAACTTGCAATATTAGAAGAAAAGCTATCAAAATCCTTAGACAAAGAAGCTCTGACAAAGCAGAAGAAAGCTTTTTTAAAAGACTTTTCTACTAAATTTGATAAGGCACAGCTGGAAATAAAAAGAAGAATTCTGCAAGGTTTAATTGGCAGTATAATTGTCAAGAAAGATAGAGTAAAGATTAATTTCATTGCTTGATTTGCTTTCTTGACATATAGTTACTTTTAAGTTAATGTCCTTTTAGTCTGGTCATCCGGCAAAACAGCCGGCAACCACAGGGTAAAACCTGTGGTTTTTTTATGGGCTGAAATAGGAGGTAGGAGATGGATTTTCAAAAACAATTCGAAGTAAAGATTGAAAAAATAAAAGCAAAATCAATTGCACAAAAGTGCCCCGTATGTGCGGGATTCGGCAGGGTGAATTGGCAGAAGCAGATTTGTCATGGCTGTGATGGCAAGGGATACATTTTAGTTCCAGCAGAGGAGATTAGAGGATAAAACCACCTTAAGTTAAAAGCATAATATGCAAAATAAACATAACCTAACGCTTAAAAGAATTAATAAAGACAGAACCCAAAGCTTCCGGGTAACTTCTAATTTGGATAAAAATATTTCTATCCTCACCCAAAAGATCATTACCGACAATCTTGTAGGTTTATTTAAGGAGATTAGCCATGACTGATCTTATATTAATTGAGTCTACCAAACCTTGCCCCAATTGTGCTGAGGAAGATAGAATTTTTACTCTCAAATTAATTTCCTATAACCAAGGGTACATAAAGTATATTCCTCAAATTAAAGAATCCTGTGGTAGCTGCAAAAGATACATCCGCTTTGCCCCCCAAACTTCAGAATTAATGGACAAGTTTAACAGGCTGTTAGAGGAGATTAAACTTCCATGACACTCAAAGAAGCAGCAGTAAAATACCTCGCAAAAAACTGGCCGGTAATCCCCATAAACCCAAGCAGCAAAAAACCCTGCGTTGAGTCTTGGAAAGATTACCAGGGCAGACTACCGACAATAGAGGAGGTAGAAAATTGGTGGACGCTATGGCCTTGGGCGAATATAGGTGTTGTAACAGGTAAACTTGCCGGCATTACTGTAGTTGATATTGATCCCCGCCATGGAGGCTCAACCGAAGGTTTAACTGATACTGTTAAGGCTCAGACCGGCGGTGGAGGTTGGCACTACCTCTATGAATATAATGGGAATTGTCATTCTCAAAATGGTATTGAACCAGGAATCGATCTAAAAGCCGAAGGTGGTTATATTATAATAGCTCCATCTGTTCATGCTTCAGGAAACAAATACAAATGGCTTACTACACCTTTTTTAAATAATTTTGCCAAGCTTCCAGAAAGGTTCTTAAATAATTCAAGAGCTTCAAAATTTAATCCCGAAGTACTTAAGGGTGTACCCGAGGGCAAAAGAAACGAATCTGCAGCATCCATTATAGGAAAACTCCTAAGCAAATTTCCAGAGAGCGACTGGCTTACCTCTTGTTGGGATTTAGTAAGGGGTTGGAACCTCAAAAATCAGCCGCCCTTAGCTGAGACGGAATTGTGGGCTACCTTTCAATCTATAGCTAGTAAAGAAAAAGGCTCAAGAGAATCTAGAGAAAATAATATTGAAAACCTAGAAATAGAATGGCCCTCTCCTCTTGATCCAGCTGCATATCATGGGCTGGCAGGTGATTTTGTAAAGTTAGTTGAACCTCATACAGAGTCAGATCCTGTTGCGCTACTTATTAACTTCTTAACCGTCTTTGGTTCTATCATTGGGAACGGCCCGTTTTTCCAGATTGAGGCAACAAAGCATAAACTAAAACTGTTTTCCGTTTATGTTGGTGATACTTCAAAGGCACGCAAAGGAACTGCGTTAAACCGGGTGCGGAGATTTTTTGGAGAGGTTGACGAAGAATGGGAGAACAATAATATCGTATCCGGGTCCTCTAGTGGCGAAGGGTTAATTAATGCAGTTAGAGATGCTACAGCAAAAATAAAGGACGGGGAAGAGATTGTGGTTGAGGAAGGTATAAAAGATAAGCGACTACTTTTAGTTGAAGAAGAGTTTGCATCAACTTTAAAGGTTATGTCCAGGGAAGGTAATACGCTGAGCCCCATTATTAGGAGTGCTTGGGATCGAGGGGACCTAAGAACCCTTACCAGAAATGCGCCGCTTAAAGCTACAAACACCCATATTGCCATTATTGGTCACATTACCCGGGATGAGTTGCTCCGGTATCTCACAGGGACAGAGATGGCTAATGGATTCTGCAACCGATTCCTATGGTTTTGCCAAAGGCGTTCAAAGGAGCTTCCTCATGGAGGAAATCTCATAGACGAAGACGTGGCACCAGTAAGGGAACAGCTTAAAAAAGCGGTCCTCTTTGCGCAGGGTCAAAATAGGGATGGGTGGACAGCAGACGAAATAGACAAAACAAACCAGTGGGGCGATATGTGGAAGAATGACGAAATTAGGTGGTCAAAAGAGGCTAACCCCCTATGGACAAAAATATACCATGACTTGACTACTGATATACCCGGTCTTGTTGGTGCGATGTCAGCAAGGATTGAGCCTTATACCATTAGACTTGCCTGTCTCTATTGCCTTTTAGATCTGTCTAAGGAGATTAGAGTTGAGCACTTAAAAGCAGCTGTCGCAATAATTGATTATGCGGTTGAATCCCTAGAGTATATTTTTCAAAACAGTGTTGGTGACCTTTTGGGTAATGAAATCTTAACTGCGTTGAAAAAGAACCCTCAAGGTTTGACTAAAACTGCACTTAATGATTATTTCGGGGGTCATAAGAGCTCAGAACAAATCTCAAGCTCGATTGCATCTCTATTAAAGATAAACAGGATTAAGGTTACTAAGGAAATCACAAGCGGTAGACCTAAGGAGCTTTTTCAGCTTAATCCCCTTAATCAGCATCCGCATTCAAGAATAAAGTATTTAGATAAATTAAACCAATATATCGAACAATCAAACACCCTAAGCACAAACGATTCAAATGAGGATGGCGGAAAAAGCGGAAATAGCGGAATAAGCTCTAACGATAAAACTGGAGAAACAGGCGAGGGGGTACCCCCTATAACTTAGTTATGAATAGACAACAGATTAAACAGCTAAATAAAAAAATTGACCAGATTCTTAGTCGGAAAAAATTACCAACTCCAGAAGAATTGGACATTCCTATTGAGCTTAAAATAAAATACGGGATCAGTTACTGCGACAAGCTAAAAGACCTAAGTGATCAAGATCTAGACCGAATAATTGAAGGGGGACAATAAATGAAGGTAATGAGTAGGATTAGACAGATAAAGAAACAGTTGAATAAGGTACAGCCAAAAAATACTACTTATGAATTAATTGTTAAAATGGATCGTTGGAAGTATGGTTTTGCTAATCATGTTAATCAAAATGATGGTAAAGATCTTGTAACCCTTCAGGAATGGAATAATTATCAAAACCACATTCTAAAACTAGCAAAAGAAAGAAACGAGAACGAACAAGAGGTTCAAAAAGAAATAGAGGAATTAGAGAATATTATAAGAAAAGGCGAAGGCTTTATGGAGATTATTTTAACTAGCCAAGACACTTTTGATAGTCTTGCTTTAACAGAACTATGAATACTATAACAAGAGTGAACAATTTGGAGAAGAAAGTTAGCATTATAAGTAGCCCGAATGAGCCTATTTGGGTTTGTATTTGTGGTGAGAAGCCTTGCGTCTGCTCACAAGAACATAAACAACATAGCTTAGGTACTGAATGTGCAGGATGTAAATCATCTGATATATGGGTATTTTTCAGAGGGAAAGAGTGTATTGGTTCACCTATTGTAGATAAAGAGGAATTACCGGAATTACTGGAATTAGCTAGAACAGGTGGTGTTCCTATACCTATTCCAATTTTGGGTAAATTAATAGCACAATGAAATGCAAAAAGATATTAAATAATAACCAACAGTGCCAAGCCTTTGCACAAAAAGATAAGGAATTTTGTTTCAGGCACGATCCTACAAGCAATGAGGCTAAATTGGTAGCAAGCAGTAAAGGTGGTCGTAATAGGGCTTTACAGGGCTTCTATGGCAAGACTGTGAGGCTGGAAACACCGGAGGATGTTAAAAGATTCTTAGGTAAAGTTATTAATGGAGTTTGGGCTGAAGGTGTGCCTGTTCCAGTTGGTAGCTCAATGGGCTTTCTAACAAGATGCTGGTTAGATGCTTATGAGGCTTCGGATATTGTTAAAAGGTTGGATGAAATAGAAAATAAACTAAGTAATTCAACTTTTTAACTTCTTTCTTCTTCAACTCTAGCTTTTTCTTTTTCTGTAATCCCCCTCGGAACCCTAAACTTACTTAGATTTTTCCAAATAATATTTCCCTTAGTCCTTTTTTTATCTATATCAGCAAAATTAGGCTTTTCTATTATTCCTGCTTCAATTAATTCAACATGAAGATTATATGCTCTGGTATAACCCGTACCCATCGCAGTCTTAATGCGACTTAGATAAACCATTCCATTTTTTTCTCCTACTGCTCTAATCCTGGCGATAGCACGATAAAAAAGCTTTGTATGCTTCTTCATATTTTTTATTTAAACCTTTGAGCTTAGAACTTTTCTTGGCTTGCCACCTTCGCCTGGACCTACTATTTCTGCCTCCTCCAACTCATCAAGGATTCTGGCAGCTCTGGCATAACCAACCTTTAACCTTCTTTGTAGTAAGGATGCACTTACCAAATTGTATTTAAGTGCTGTTTTTTTAGCCTCTTCGAATAAATCATCAACTTGTGATTGGTGAATATATCCTTCAGCGTTAGGCAGTTCAAGTAAAAAGTCCTCAATTCTTTGAACTCTTATTTTAAGTCCCGAAAGCTCAGTCTTTAAATTTTCTATTTCTGTTTTTGCTTTGTTCATAACTAATTTCAATAAATCCAAATTACCAATATTAACCGTCTAGGCAATCAGTCCCAATAAACCAAAGATAAATACAACTACGTAAATCAATTGTCTAATATTCGCATATTCATCACCATGCAAACGGTTGCTTTTCTTTTCGATCATTTGCGTCCCATATCTTCCTACCCCACTAGCAATGACCAAACATAACGAGTAAAGGATTTTTATATTAGGGTCTGAAATTCTATCAAAAGCAAACATTGCAACAAGGGCAAAAAACGCTAAACAAAATAAATTGATTTTATTGCTAAAATTGTTTACTTTTAATCCAAGAGTAAATGTAGCCAAAATTAATGTGGCATAGATAATAAGGCTTAAAAATATTCTACTCATAATCCAAGTTTATACTATATATGCCATATATAGTATTCTAACGGTTTTCATAGGCAGCATCTTTTCTATTAGTTCTCATCAACATATGATTGCATTCCTTCCATAAAAGAATTGGAATTACCTGAATAATTGTCAACATCGTCTTGTGTTATACCGTGTTCTTCAGCCCATTCATATCCTGCTTCATGTCCGCTACAATCACCTGTACAAGGATACCCATTAAATTCTGTTGGACCAGAATCTATATTAACATCTTCTTCTGTTTGATCTGACTCAATATTTTCATCAGGATAATCAACGGTAGTTGTTACTGAAGTATCATTTTTTGTACTACTGGAATTGGACGAAGTATTAAAAATTAAGGAAATTAGAAGAAAAAAAGCGGTTATTCCAATAATCCATTTCATAGTCTTATAAATCTAATTGCACAAACTTTCGCAAGGGATACCATCATCGTCACCATCTCTGACGGAGCACCCACAAGTATTTAGTTGATAATAAGCTTCAGCACATGTAGAAATCTGCGTACAAGTCTTTGCACAGTTACATTTATAAGGAGCCTGTTTTGGAGTAGGGGTTGAAGTAGGTGCAGCGATGTTCTCACTTTTGTTTCTGTTAAACAACCATTGGAAAAAGGAACTAAGCAAGGACTCATTACTGTTAGGCGTAACTGCGATTGGTGGAGGTGTAGTTATAGGTATGGGCATTGGTGTAGGAGCAATCCACTCGGGAACAATTATCTTCCAATATGCAACCGTAGACCAAGTATTGTTTATATCTTTTTTAGTGTTCATGTACCAAGTGCCAGGATAAATATTTTTAAAAGTAAATGCAGGACTCGTATAGTCTACCAATGGCCCCGGGTCTCCACCTAATATCTTACTTAAGACTACGCTATATCTTGAGGGATTACTGTCATCTAGATCTACTTTTACGTCATACGTACCATTAGTATTTGCGGAAAAATTCCAAGTAGCATTCATTTGAGGAAATGTAGGAGTTGGGGGAAGTGCTTTATAACAACCACAACTGGGACTATATGTACCATCATTGCAGACATATGTACCAACACTTGAATCGCAATAAGAGATCCCTCCATGCCAGGAGCAACATCCTTGTTGAGCTAGAGTTAAACCAGGATTAAATACAAAAACAGCAATGCTTAACAATAAAGCAAATAGTGCTATTTTTATTCTTTTCATTTCTTAAGGTGAGTATATGCCTAATCTTGGACTATAGTCAATACAACTTTCTTAATATCAAAGCCATAATTCGTTTATGGCCAATATTAATGAAGCACTAGGTAAAAGGATTAGGGCTGTGAGAAGAGCCAAAAAGATGACCCAGGAAGATCTAGCTTATGAATCAAAGATTGATTACAGCTATTTAAACGAGATCGAGGCCGGAAAGAGAAATCCGTCAATAAAAAGAATAAATGCGATTGCAAAAGCACTGAAAATACCTGTAAAAGAACTCTTTGATTAAGTATATTCTTACGGATTTCCTAGTAACAGTACAATAATGTTTTCATTATTACCTTGAAATAATCCTTCTAATACCGTTACGCCCACTTCTTTATAATTAATTTTAAGCATATTCTGTTTATGTTCAGGTGAATTCAACCACCCTTCAATTACCAGATTAGGATCATCATATCCTCTGGCTAGGTTCTCACCCACTTCGCTATACCTGTATCCAACTACTTCAACCGCTTTCTGGGCTTTTATATCTCCGCTACCAGAAGCATAATGGTTAAATTCCTGATTAGCTAAAATCTCTTTTGCTCTTAGAAATGCTGCATAAGATAGGGCTGAGCTTTCCTTAAGAGGCTGTAAATTAGCGTTCTTGCGCACAATATTTACTCGGTCAATTATATCTATAGCAAAATCTCTATTAACCTCCTTAGGAATATTAAAAGCAGGTGGGATATATTTTGCTTGAATATAATCACCCAGGCTATCTTTATACATAAAGCCCACAATGATAAAAATAATGCCTGAAGCTAATAATGCCCCGGCAAAGATTAAACCTACATCACGTTTAGTCATATCCACTCATATTATCAGTATTACTCTAGGGATAATCTAGGAGGAAAAAGATGTTACCAAGGGCTTCTTGTACCAAATCTACCAGTATAAGGATTATAGTTACCTCGGGTGGAATAATTATCAAATCTTGTATAGTTTGGGCTAGTTCTATAATAACTGTTTACATAAGTACCATTTGATCTTGTATAGCCTCTGACCCTATATGAGTAAGCATCGACAGGAGACGCAGAAGACAAAACAAAGGTAAAGACGAGAGCAAGACCGATAATAAAAGAAAATAGTTTCTTCTTCATTGATTGAATGATACTCCTAATATATTTGTTTTGCAATTATAATAATTTTAGCTTCAATTAACAAACAATGTATACCCCTATGGGCAGGGATTAATTGCGGCAATCAAAGTGAAGGAGGCTGGATATTTGACGTGTCCTGCCACGCGGACAATCTCAACAGTTCCGTCTTCCATAGGTTGTCTTAGGCTTTCCAAAACTGTTCTTGGAAATTCAGGCATTTCATCTAAGAATAAAACACCCAAATGGGCTAAACTGACTTCACCGGGCAGGGGGTTACTGCCGCCGCCAATCATACCTGCATTTGAAATGCCATGATGAGGCGCCCGGAACGGCCGCCTAGAAATCAGAGGTTGTCCGGTATCTAAAAGACCTGAAACAGAGTAAATTCTTGTTACTTCCAGAGCTTCTGATGTATTGAGTGGCGGAAGGATTCCCGGTAAAGCGCGGGAGAGCATTGTCTTCCCGGTTCCCGGAGGACCCCACATAAGAAGGTTGTGCCCGCCGGCAGCTGCTATAATCAAGGCTCTTTTTGCTTGTTCCTGCCCGGCAATTTCCGAAAGGTTATATTCTCCTAAAATAAGATCATCGTCTTTTGCAATCGCTCTTATCTTTAACGGGTGCATTTCTTTGCCGAGTAGATGTTCGGCCAATTGTGATAAAGTGTTTACCGGGAAAATCCTTATTCCGGTTACTATACTTGCTTCAGAAGCGCTTGCTTCCGGCACGAAAATCTTTGTGACGGAGCCGTTTTTTTGTGCAAAAAGACCCAGAAGCAATATGCCTCTGGTTGGCCGCAGCATTCCATCAAGCGATAACTCTCCATAAAAGAAGGATTTTTTTAAGTCAAGATTATCCGGAATATTGAGCTGTCCGCTTGCCAAAAGAATTCCAAGCGCGATTGGTAAATCATAAGCTGCTCCGTCTTTTGGTAAATCAGCGGGAGCCAAGTTAACTGTGATTTTCTTTGGAGGAAAATTCAGCTTGGAATTGATGATGGCTGTTTTTACTCTTTCCCTTGCTTCTTCAATAGCTTTGCTGGCCAGACCAACAATGGTAAAACCCGGAAAGCCGCTTGAGGCCACGTCGACTTCTATATCTACAGGAATTGTCTCTAAACCAATATTGGCAATTGAACGGATTTTAATTAGCATCGGCTATGTAATATTTTCCTCCTTTTTCAAGGACTTGACCAGAGAGCAGTAAGATTGATAGCTTTGCTCCTGTTTCAGAAACAGGGGATTTAAGCTTATGGGCGATTTCATCAGCAGATAAGGCCTCGGAAAGAAGAATATCGATGATTGGGTCGTTATCGGTATTTAGAAAAGTGATTTGAGCAGGTTTACCTAACCACATCTGTGCTTTACCTGATGAGATTAGTTGGTTTGTTCCTTTTGAGGTGCGGCTGGTAATAGGTCCGGGGACAGCCCAGAGTTTCCTTTTAAGTTTTGAGGCAAGAGCGGCTGTAATAAGGGAACCGCTTTTTTCGGCTGCCTCAACAATAATAATTTCGGAAGAGAGAGCTGCCACAACCCTGTTTCTTGCAGGAAAAGTCCAGTGAGCGGCTCTTTGTGTCTCCCATTCAGAAAGTAAGATTCCTCCCTGGTCAATAATTTTTTTGGCCAGTTTAAGATCTTCTCCGGCAAGGGGTGTGTTTATGCCCCATCCCAAAACTGCGATAGTTTTGCCTCCGCTTTCCGCGCAGATCCTGTGGGCATATTGGTCAACTCCATACATGAAACCTGAAACAACAGTTTTGCCTTCCGCAACGAGTGAAGGGATAATTTTTTCAATAACACGGCTGCCGTAGTCAGTCATTTTGCGGCTGCCTACAACAGATACGCAGTGTTTAAAAATTTTAGGGTTTAAAGCACCGCAATAATAGAGTTGTTTAGGCGCTGTTGTGAGATCAAAAAGACTTTTAAGTTCAGGGATTTTTTGCCAGTTTTCAAGTTGCTGATGCTGCATATTCCCATATTAGCATAAAAGTCCCGTTTTAAAATTATTTTCTCTGGTATACTATCCGCATTATGGTCATTTTAGGTATTGATCCAGGAATTGCTAGAGTAGGATGGGGAGTAATTAAGGATGAATACGGTAAACAGAAAGCCTTAGATTATGGTTGTTTTGAGACTTCACCAAGGATTAACTTAGAAGATAGGTTGACCAGTATTTATGACTTTATCATCGACCTTATTGAGAAGCTAACTCCAGAAGTACTGGCTGTTGAACAGTTATATTTTGCTGCTAATTCTAAAACAGCCTTAATAGTTGGGGAGGCCAGAGGGGTCATACTTCTGGCGGCTTCAAAGTCTAATATTCCTACTGCTTCATATACTCCTCTTCAGGTAAAGCAAGCTCTAACAGGTTATGGCAGGGCTGATAAGAATCAGATCCAGAGTATGGTAGGATCAATTCTACATTTGTTTAAGAAGATAACCCAAGATGATGCAGCAGATGCTTTAGCTATTGCTATAACTCACGCCTGTTCGTATAAAATGCGTAAAGTATCGCAGTATAAATTAAAATAATGAAATGATTGGTTTTCTATCCGGCACAATACATTCAAAGTCTGCAAACCAGATTATTCTACTTACTTGCGGAGTAGGTTATTTAGTAACAGTTCTAC
This sequence comes from uncultured Gammaproteobacteria bacterium, assembly GCA_964500725.1. Classification (GTDB taxonomy): domain Bacteria; phylum Patescibacteriota; class Microgenomatia; order Daviesbacterales; family UBA10151; genus UBA10151. Next base: position 189,776 of record CAZCNP010000001.1, on the reverse strand, counting down.
CAAATTATCTGAGTCTTCTTAAAGCATCTGCGCAGGTGCAGCTATTTATATATACCCATGTCAGGGAGGATATCCTTGATTTATACGGTTTTCTTACTCCTGGTGAACTGGAACTTTTTAAATTAACTCTAACTGTTTCAGGAATTGGTCCTAAAACTGCTCTTTTAGTGATTGATAAAGGAGTCGGAAAGGTGCAGCAAGCTATTAAAGATGCTGATACCAACTTTTTTACAACTGTTCCAAGGTTAGGTCATAAGAATGCTCAAAAGATTATCATTGAGCTTAAGAACAAACTGGGAGGATTAAAAGAGTTGGATTTAACTTCAGATAGTGTAGAAAGCATAGAGGCTATCGAAGCCTTACGTAATTTGGGATATACCAGACAAGAAGCAATGAAAGCCATTCAGGCTGTACCATTATCTGAAAAAACTCTTGAACAAAAGATAAGTTATGCCTTACGCAATTTGGGTAAGACTAAAAAGTATGAGCAACACTAAACCTAAATTAAAAGTACCAGAAATGACAGAAACAATTGAGGAAGAAAAACTTTTTAGTTCCTTAAGGGCAAGCGACTGGGAGGAGTTTATTGGTCAGGAGAAGATTAAAAAATCACTTCATATTGCTATCACTGCTGCCAAAAAAAGAGCTGAGGCTATGGAACACACCCTGCTTTATGGTCCTCCTGGACTTGGTAAAACAACATTGGCTCATTTGATAGCTAAAGGAATGGGTAGTAATATCAGAATTACCTCTGGTCCGGCAATTGAAAGAGCTGGAGATCTGGCTGCTATTTTAACCAGCCTGGAACCTCATGATATATTATTTATTGATGAAATCCACAGATTGTCTAAGGTAGTAGAAGAAACCCTTTATCCTGCTATGGAAGATTTTACTTTAGATATGGTGATCGGTAAAGGTCCATCTGCCAGAACTTTACGGTTGGAATTACCCCAGATTACTATCATTGGAGCCACTACCAGAATTGGTATGGTTTCCTCGCCTTTAAGGGACCGTTTTGGAGTAATCCATAGATTATCTTTTTATACCCCGTGGGAACTTTCTCAAATTATCAAACGGGCTGCCAAAAAACTGAAAGTGCCGATAGATCAGGAAGAGGTTATTCAACTCTCTAAAAGAGCCCGTGGCACACCCAGAATTGCCTTAAAACTTCTCAAAAGAGTCAGAGATGTTACAGAAGTACATGGGGAAGGAAAGGTTACCAAAGAGCTTCTCGCTCAAACTCTGGATTTACTTGAAGTTGATTCGCTAGGGTTGGATGATTCAGACAGAAGATTGCTGCTAACTATTGTTGATAAATTTAACGGCGGACCGGTGGGGGTAGAAACTTTGGCTGCCACTATTTCTGAAGATATTGGTACTATTGAGGAGGTTATAGAGCCATATCTTATGCAGGTTGGTTTTTTAAAAAGAACTTCCAGAGGAAGGGTTGTCACTGAATCAGGTTATATACATTTAGGTAAGGTCGTTACTTCCCAAATAGAGCAAGAGCTGCTGTTTAAAAAATAATTTATCTTTACAAAGCTAAGTATGTAACTATTCAGAGTTTCCCAGTAACTACGTCATTGCGCGGGCCCCGCTGAAAGCAGGATAAAGGTATCATCCAGTTGTTTGATTCTGTCCCTGAATGGTTGCTGCAAACAGTTATATCTTTTTACTCCTGAAATTGTGCATGTTCTGTGATTACCCTAAAGGAAGAAATGGGCCTATTAGACTTCTTCTGTTGTCCTGTTAAAGGAGGAGGGTCAGGATTATGTGTTGATTTCCTGGTCTTTTTTACGGGTATTAAACTGTTGGGATGGTAGTGTTGAATACCTTCAAATGGCTTTTCTGATTTTTGGGTCTTTGTATCCAATAAACCCAAAGGACAGTAGATACTTCCCATTTTTGAATTATGGATAGAACGATAATGATAGTATTAGAAAGGGTCAAATTTGACTTAATCTTTTTGGTAGTGTTAATCTGGTATTAATGACTCGCCATTTTTTGGCCCAAAAGGGTGCTGTTCATATTGTTGCAATTTTAGTTGTGCTTGCAGTTTTCGGTGCAATAATTTGGTTTTTTATCAAAGGACGAAATACTCCACCATCCTTTGAAGAAATAGCTTCTCTTAAGCAAAAGCCATTTGAGGATGTTTCAGTTAATGACAAAAATTACACCGCAATTTCTTATTTAGCCAGGGAGGGAGTATTGGAAGGGGATAAGGACGGGAAATTTAACTCTAAAGATGTGTTGACTAGGGCGGGATGGACTGTAATCTTGGTGAGGCTAACGGGTATTACCCCTGATGAGGGAACATATAAGAATTGTTTTTCCGATGTGGGGCTGGGGAAGGATGCGGCCTCTATTTGCTTAGCCAAAGAGCAGGGTTGGCTTGAAGGACTAACTGCTGTGGACCCGCAAACATTTAACTTCCAACAACTGATCGTGGCAGTTTATGCTCAAGAGTCTAAAGAGAATTTTAATCCCGACGTTCCGGTGAAAATTACAGAGGCAGTTGGTTCTCTATCCCGGCTTATGAAGTGGGAGGGGACAGAGGGGGCAAAAAGTTCAAATGAGACTGCTGTGGGTGTTGCCAAAGAACGCGAGATATCGCAAGGCAATGATATTGCGGGTAATCTGACGAAGGGGGAAGCTGCTGGAATAATTTATCGTTCTGTAGCTACAATCCCTTTGGGAAAGGAAAAATTTTCGCCGGAACTGGAACATCAGGTGGAGAGGTATAGGGTTGAAAACTTAATAGATCTTGATGACAAGCTTGGGAGCCAGCGCCAGGCGGAGAATGAGCGAATCAGAAAAGCTCGCCAGAAGAATATGGCAAAAATAATTGGCGATGAGGCAGCGGCAGAAATTATGGCAACCACTAAGGATGGTAGTGAAGAGGAATCTTCAGCATACATCAGGAAAGCGCGCGAAAAGAATTACGAGAAATTGTTGGCAGAGGACAAAGTGCGTTGGGGAGAACCCCCTTCCTTTAATGTCCTTGAAGCATTACAAAAAGTGTTTGCCGAAAAAGGAATAGTTATCTCAAAAGATGACCTTTTGATATCCAAAAGTACCCCACCACATTATGAAGATATAGTAAAAATTAATGACAATCCGGCCATGAATACCCGGGAATCAGTAGAGATCCTGCTGCTGTTAGATAAAAACTATGGCGTTCTTCCAAGGAATAATCTTGCTAAGGTTAAATATTTGATGAAGATTGGTATAAGTACATTTTATCTAGAAGGTCGAAGTGTCGGGCGTCTCAATTTGATTCTAAGGAATTGGGAGAGTGGGGTGGGTGAGAAAGCAGGCAGTTCATTGGGGTGGCGCAATTTGAATAAGCTGGAGGCCATTTTTAAGGAAGGGCTGGCTGATTTGGAAGCAAACATTGGCCAAATGATTACCCCATCTACTTTAGCAAGTCCATCGCCAGTTTCGTTACCTACGAAGCGTTCTACTGGTGCTCCAGAAGCAAATGAATATTCAGATGGATACTTCGAATTTTTGGATGTGGCAACTGGTCAGCCATCAATCGCTTTCTCCTCAGCCCAAAAGCCCCATATTATTGTTGCAACAGATCCTGGAAAGGATGTCAGGGTTTGGCTACCTATAAGAATAGAGATTAAAAAAGATGGAAATAATTTCTGGAGTGGTAAAATCGAGGGAGACCCTTCACAAGTCTGCCGGGGCCCAACAGGTTGTAGTACAAACGGTCCATCAGGCATAGAACTTGACTGGAAGAAGATAGAAATTATAGCTTATGATAAAAACAATAGGGTAGTGGCAACTTTTGGCGAGACTTACGATCCACGTTAATGAATCCTCTGTTATAATTAGCCTCATGAGTCTTTCCGTAGGTATTTGTATCCCGCTATTACAACTAATAATTTGAGCGTAGCGAGAATTTCAAGCTCCGCTTATAATTCGATAGATTTCCCATTCCAGTTCAGCTTCAAATTACCTAATCCAAGAAAAGCCAGAATAATTGTAGAAAGAAACTCTCTAGGAAAGATTATTCATTCCAAACCACCAGAAATATCTAGTGTTTGACTTGATAATTTAATTGGTGCTACTCTGATATCAGAGTGAAAAAGTTCCCGCTTACGCTAAAGCTTCGGCGGGCAGGCATCCTGCCCATACTGATACTTTTCATAGCCTCGATTTTTCTCTTTAATTCTTATGCTCATGCCAAGACAGATGCCGAGTGCAGGCCTGTTTTTGATCAGGATATGAAAAAATGCACGGAAAATTTTAATGCTTGTATCTATTCATGCGGTGAGGAAACAAAAAAACCGGACGGGACCGTTTATTTTAATTCCGGAGAAATTTATTCAAGATGTACAAAAAGAGAGCAGTGCACAGAAAAAAGCTCTGCCTGTAATGCCAAAGCCCTGGAGGATTTTTGGGCTTGCAGGAAGTCCGACAAAAAGCCTAAAGAGGCCAAAAAGGAAGCTCCAAATCAGACCCTCCCTATTTTTATAGGCGAATGGTTTTCCCGATTTTCTGAAGCTATTGATGGTTTAATATCTTTGCCGGGGGCTTTTGAGGCCGTCTTGGATAATAAATTTTACATTGCCCCGGATATACCGGATATCACAGAGCTCACCTTGGAGGAAATGTTCCAGGGGCATTGGTATCCTGACAAAGATGAAGAAGATTCATACAGGCCGCCCACTTTAACAACCGAAGAAGAACAAAGAGCTTGGTCGTTTTTACCAAACTATATTCCGGGTGAGGAGAATGTCACCCTTATTAAGGGGCAAGGTGAGATAAAAACGCCAACTTCAAGCGATTTTATTCAGATACTCCCTAAAGGCGGTGATACTCTACAGGCTACATATCTTGACTCGACTATGAGATCTACTTCAGACATGGTCCAGCTTGGGTACACCTGGTCTGCTGATTCCGGATCGGTAATTAGTGCCCCCGAATGGTCAGAGATTAAGTTCCGCAAACCGGTGGAGGTTGAAGGATTTACCTCACATACAGTAGAGTTGGGGCAGGGGGAAATAGAGGTAAGAGTAAGAAATAACAAGCCTGCTGAAAACCAGTTTGGTGTAGATGCAGGTTGGTTGGGTGTGACAGTCAGCAGAACTCATTTTTGGATCAGCCAGAGCAAGGATAAAAAGTTGGCAGTTATAGGTGTCTATGAAGGAGAAGTGGAGGTTAAAACCAAAGATGGACAAACAGTTAAAGTTAAACCGGACGGAGGTAAACAGGGGGTGGTTGTAGTTTCCCGACAACTTTCAGTGACCAAACTTGCTGTTGCATCTGTAGTGATAATAACCGTTGCAATTGGAATAGCATGGTATATTAAAAAAAGGAAGAAAAAATGAACCAAAAAGGCTCGCCTCGCTGCGAAGCGGGCATTGTACATATTATCCCGCTTATTGTTGTTGTAGTTTTGATTGTTGCTGCAGCAATTTGGTTATTATCCTCCAGGGGGGGTTTAAAAGCAGACACAACCACTACAGAAGGTAATATTGCCTCATTCAAACCCAAACCATTTAAAGATGTGTCTGCAGATCATAAAAACTACACTGCAATTAGCTATCTTGCCAGAGAAAAGATTTTGGAAGGGGATAAGGATGGGAACTTCGATCCAGAACAAACTATGACACGGGGTGAATGGGCAGTGACGCTGACTAAGCTTTCAGGGGTGACTCCTGATAAAGGGACTTACAAAGACTGTTTTGCAGATATCAGTGGTTACCAGCATGAAACAGAAGTTTGTTATGCAAAGGAGCAAGGCTGGTTTAAAGAAGGTTCGGAAAAGCAATCAAACCTGCCTTTCAGATTTATAAAGCAGGTTAATGCCCAGCAAGTAAAAACTAATTTCAATCCGGATGCTCAGGTTAAAGGTGCAGAATCTGCAGGGTCTTTATCCCGCCTGATGGATTGGGAGCCGGGAAAAATATTAACAGATGAGGAAGCACAAACCTTGGCCAAAGATAAAAACATCCTTAATACCAATGTGTCCAATTTAACAAAAGGTGAAGCGGCAGAAATCGCGTATCGATCTTTAGCTACTGTGCCATTTGGACAAGAGAAATATACATCAAAATTTGATGAAGCAATCAGCAGACAAAAGATAAGTAATTTAATGGATTCACAGCGAATCAGGAAAGAAACACAAGAGCGGGAAGAATGGGTCAGAGTAAGAGATTCGGCCATAAAAAATTTTGCTGAAGGGAGCGGAATTGGATATAAGGCAGCAACTGAAATTGTTGACAGCAGTAAAACTCGAGATGAAGCCTTAAGAAAAGTTCGTCAATACCGCTATGACCAGTGGCTTACCGGAAGAACCTCCGGTGGTAGAACCTTAGAGCAGGCTGATATATTCAAAGCTGCCCAGCAGTTTGTTTCAGCTAGGGGAGGTCAACAACAACTTACTTCTAATGATGTTTCACTAAGGAAAAGATCAGATGCTGAGGGGGATAAACAAGAAACATCTGACTCTACTTTTAGCGAAGGCCAGAGTATCGGTATGATTATTCCTTTGGATAAGGATTACCAAATGCTTACTTTAGATCAAAGGAAGAAGGGGAAGAGCGTCAGATATATGTTAGATATATCCGCAGGAGACTTGTTTTATTGGGATAATCAAAATTCTGGTCATGTCTTTGCTGAACTCATCAACATAGAAACCGGGGTCATTGAACGTGGGCGTGTTTCTGAAATAGGTAATTTCAAATCTATTGATGAGATGCTTAACAGTGCAATCAGTCAGATTGAGAAAGATATTGGGCGTGAGATTGTATCTCCTGCAAAACCTGAGCTAAAACTTGATAAAGAAACTGGAGTTGATACTGAGCCAAAAGACAAGCCTCAGCAACAAACTGGTACGGATTGCTCCTATAAAAATTACGAGTGGGAAAGTTATAGATGCTTTGAAGTTTTTAATAGCTGTCAGAAAGTATGTTCAGACAATGCTAAAGGTTCGTATTTAGACGAGGTTTCTCCAGCTGATAAATATGATGCATGTATGAAAGCAAGCGACTGTCATGGAAAAACTCAGGTTTGTCGTGACCAAGCTTGGGCAAATTATCAGGCTTGTAAAAATGCAGGCAAGCAAGAATAAAATATGAGCTCAACTCAATTTTGGGTAGGTGCAATAGTTCCGCCGTTTATTAAATGGATACAGCCCCGTCTGAAGAGATTTTTTAAACTTGATGAGGTTGACAGCCAAATAAGGATAAGGGTAACTGCTAAACAATATCCTGCTTATTTTAATGTTCTGTATGGCCTTTGGATTATGACTTTGCTTAGCACGGGATTTATAGCACTTATTTGGTTTATGATTTCCGGCCCAGTTCTTTTTCCCGATAAAAGTTATGCAATTCCGGTTTTTTTGGGACTTATTAATATGATAGGAGTGTGGTTTATTTTTGGGGCAATACTTGATTTTTTATTTTGGCAAATATCACCCAATAATTTTCGGGATTATGTAATACTACGGCAAATTAAATCAGGCTGGGGATATGATATAAGGCAGCAGGTTTCTGCTTTATTCAAAATTGGGGTTGTTTACTACCTTTTTACTTTGCCTGTTATATTGTACCTATTGCTGTATTAACATAAGTAACCTTTAGCTCTTTACTATCCAATTGCTTTTGGTTTCTGCCAAGAAGGCCGAGTTCGTAGTTTTCCATACCTTTTCCTTCATCTTCTGACACATAATTTAAGATACCTGGTTGGTCTCCTGTAACAATCCAGCCATTGTCAACTTTTGTAATCGTAAAATCTGCGGATGAAGATCCTGGTTGGACTTGGCCGTATTTTTGTAAAACTTCTTTTGCTTCAGCCTGTAAATCTTTTGGAGTGTGGTAGAGAATCACACAAGTTCCATGTTCAAAAACCACCCAATCTTTAAGTTTTGGCTCAATAACTTTTTTGTAAATATCAATCAATTTTCTTTTCCTTACGAATTTTTTGAAGCATTTGGACAATTTTTTGGCTGTATACTTTATAGAGCGGTAGGAGTTTACCGGTCCGGTATAAAAAGAAAACAATTCCTCCTAAGACTAAAACCGCAACTGCTCCGGCAATGGGCAGAGTATTTCCTTTGGGCTCTTCTTTTTTCTCCTGCCTGCTTGCCAAAAATGCTTCCCATTGTGAAAGAGGAATGGCGATTTTTTCATTCATCACCCCGTCTTTATCAAGTTCAATTTGTTTAATCTCTTCTCCATAGGTTGTTGAGATTGTTTTTGAATTACCTGCATTATTTGTTACGATTATTGACCCGTTATAGATTTCTATTATGGAGATAGAGGGTTTAGCATTGTATCCAATTCCAAAATCAGCATTATTTGCCGATACCGAGATATTGCCGAGTGTTTTAAAAGTGACTTGTCCTTTTATGGCCAACACCCTGACAGGTTCACCCTCACTCATATAACTGCAGTCGCCTGTTGGTTTGATGATAATTGTATCGTCCACACTCCAATCGCTTGCATATCTTATACCTTCGGATCTCTTTAAAGCCTCAGCCTTTTGTCCCTCCTGTTCTAACAGGATATGACAATCAACTTCTTCAATGTAAACGCTCCTTTTGGGTGCAATATAATTATTGCGTCCACTTATGTCGTGCCACCTTGCGTATGGCTTTTCTCCTTCATAAGCTGATTTATCATCTTCAAGTTTTACTTCTTTCCCATCGGGAAGTTGCAGTATCAGTTCACCCTCTCCGCCAACTTTTCCGATAAATGTTGTGCCTGTTAAATTTGCCGATTCAGTGGCGAGTTTGAGGGTAGCAGAACTGGTACCCACCGGATAAACTAATTTAAAATCGGATTTGGAAATTTTTTGAAAATCGCTTTTTTTGGGTGGTTCAATTACCAGAGCCTGGGTATAGTTTGACTTATTTACAGGTGGAGCCGGCGCTTTTGCTGTTGCGTTACTACCGCTACAATAGGGCCCGATCGCTTTCTCAAGTTTGATTGCTTCTCCTTTTGCCCATTCAAGAAGCTTTGCCTTTCCATGATCAAAACCCGGATGCTCATTAACGACATAACCGGTGACGTTAGTTACGTTCTTGTGGGTATTTGAACTGTCGTAACGGATCGAGTGAAATTCATCCTGTTTAGAATTTAACGATGTTTGTCCGGCAATTGCGATAACGCATGACCCTTTTTGAGCGATTAAATGCGTTCGAAATTCACTTATCCAGCCGTTTTCGTAATCACGCAAATTACTATCTTTTATAACTCCAATGCGATTTACATGAGAAGAAGTCTCACCGATAAGGAGTATGCCTCCGTCACCAATCATGACGGTTTCTTTGATGTAGGGTAATGCCTTATATTTATCATCTGTAGATACATAATCTGTCTCTAGGAGGAGGGCCACTACTTCATCCATGTGTGTTTTTGCTGTTGTAGGGTCCGAAAACCGAAGAAGGGTGTTGCGTTCTGTATCTAATCCAGATCTAAGAATTGATATATCTTCAATTTTATCTATATATTCAACATCTGCATTATTATTGTCACGGAGATCGCAACCAGGAGGATAGTATTTTAAATTCTGGCCTGTCGCACTGCTGATAGCAGTACATTCTTTTTCCGTAAAAGATACATCGTAGGCCTTCTCCTGCGCCGATGTGAGTGACGGCAACAGTAAGACGGTAATAAAGATAAAGATCAGGTTTTTAAAATTTTGGGGCATTGGAGTCTTTATAGAAATAATCACATAGGTCGTAGTTTTTTAGTTCCTGGCCGTCTTTTACTGCTGCCATCACCGGAATCCGTTGTTTGGTGTCGGCACATGTTTTTTCATTGCCAGTTGGGCAAACAGTGGTTGAATAACCAAATAATTTGTTATCAACATTATATCTTATATAATAATCTCCTTCTTCCAGTTCAAAGGCATAACTGGATTTACCGCCATTCTGGTTGCCGGGATAATCCTGGGTAAAAATATTGCCATCAGATAACCTTTTTGCTTCAATTTTGCCGGGAGGTAACATTTCGGAGGGGTAACAAAGTTTACCTAAAATAGTCCCTGTAGTTGAAGGTGTAACTTCAAATTCTGGCTTGACTTCACCGCTTTTGATACTCACCCTGTACCAGTTAAAAGTAGCTGTGTGGCCGTTCCTGACTTCATAAACATGGACGTTGTGCTCACCCTCTAGTTCATTATCTACCTCAATCTTTCCGTTTGGAACATTTTTGAGGTATTCTTGCACTTCAGGTAAATTCTTAACCTTTTCTACAGCCAGATCACGACTTATTTTAGTTGACACTATTTCAACAGGAATATTATCTGGAATCCCATTTTGAAGCACATAATAACCTGTAGCTGCAAAAATTATTAAAATAATAAATATTAGGATTTTCAAAGGGTGACTGAAGAGATTATGCCTTCAATATCTGATAGATATTTTTCGTATTTATCAGTTTCTGCGAAATATTGAAAGATATAAATATTGCTATCTGTTAATACTATTCTAACAAATCCTTTTGCAGGGATTCCTTCAATATCAACAGTGTAGACTAGATCCTTGGCCTCTATAGCTGAGACTGTTGATGATTTTCTATCAATTATTTTAAAATTATTAGCTGTTGATTCTTTTTTGGTTTGTTCTTCCCATAGATCAGTTGCTTCTTGCAGAGTAATATTAGGTTTAGCCGAGGTGCTAATAGCTTTAACGCCTAAAAATTCGCGGTATTTATCAGATGATGATTCTTCTGGAGAGAAAAAAGCTGCAACATATTGTCCTTGTGCTTCCTTAACACTCCAGTTTTCCGGATATTGAAGGCTGAATTTATACTGACTGCTTTGATAGCTTTTAGGCACTGATGCCGTTTGGGCTTGCTCTGATTGTTCATCTTTTTGTTCTGCTTTTTGAGGAGATGCCTGATTGCTGCGAGAGGCTGAGAATTTAAAATTACCAGTGGCTAAAAAGAATATAACTACTAAAACTATAATACCACCAATAATTATCTTTGGGTCAACAATTCCCTTTTGGGCAATTTTACTCATTAAATTTATCATTATATGTGAAAAAATATTTGTCAAGTCCCAAGATATTTTTTCAAGATATTTTTGTCTTTGTTGACAAAGGCAAGAGCAATAATATTACCAATGAGTACTAAAAAAACTGCTCCTACTGCTGCAAAGCTCGCAGCCTGAAAACCTAAGATATTACTTAACCTGATCATTCCGGTAAAGAGTAAAACAGTGTTGGCAAAATTTAAAATCACAACCAGAGTATTAAAAGATTTGCTAATTATTAAGAAGATAGTTTGGATTGTAGAAATAATGAAGAAAAAGCCCAGAAATGAATTTAAATAGGTAAATGCAAGCTCAAAGCCGCTTCTGCCAGAGTTGAAATTTTCCCAATTCAAAAAACCCAAAAGAATTTGAGCAGAAAGAATAGATAATAAAATAAATTTTAGCTGTTGTTTGGTTTCCTTTCCTTGGTTTGAAGCAAGCTTCAAAACAAAAGGGGAGATAACTAGTACAGCAGCCAGAATAATGATATAGGTAAACATTACTTCTTTTTACCCATCAGCGTATCAATTATTAGTGAGCCGACTGTTTTACCCCAAAGTTTTTTTGCTGCGACAAAGTAAATTGTCACGATTACAACCCAAATAATAATGCCTGCCAAATCCATATTGACTTTGACTGAAGCAGAGCTGCCTGTTGCGGCAATACCCTCACCTCGGTCGGTCAATTTTGTAACCAAAATTGCTGTTCCCACTATCCCAATTAGGAAATTTAGAAACCAAATACCTATGGTTTTTAGCATAAAAATCACCTCCTTAAATTAAAGCATAGACATATAAGACTTGACTTGTCAAATTTTATTTATTACAGTTAAATTAATGCCCAGACTATCAGAACAAAAAGGTTTTTTCCCGATACCCATCATAATTATTGTTGCAGCGCTTGTTTTGGGTGGGGTAGCGGTTTCAACAGGAGTAATTAATGTAGGGTTAAATAAAAGCGCAAAGCCGAAGCCTGCGCCTTCTGGGTATTCACAAACAGATTATAAAAATAAAGAGGAAGGGATAAGCGCAAATTTGCCCGGCAGCGAATGGACCAGAAAAGATGGTTCAGGCAATACTTTAACTTCGTTTTTAGCTCCTAAAGAAAATTCTGCAGACAAATTTATAGAGAATATAACACTGGATGTAGTTGATTTATCATCAAAGCCGGATACCACAAGGCGCGAGATAATGGAGCTTTGGATAAGCAACAGTACAAAAGACGCGTCTGACTTTAAAGTAATTGAAAGGATAGTAGTTACTTACGGAGGCCAGGATGGGGAACAGGTTACTTATACTGCTTCACAAGATAATACTTCATTGAAGGGACGAGTGGTAATTATTCTGTTTGGTCATAAGGCTTATATTGTCCACTATATTGCAGAGACAAAATCTTTTGATAAATACCTTTCTGGTATGACCAATATCCTCCAGTCATTAAAATTTGAAACTCCAAAAATCTCCTGGCAAACTTACAAAAATGACCAATATGGATACAGCCTGCAATATCCAAAAGGGTGGGTAGTGAAAGATAACAGCGGATCAGATAAACGGGAAGTGTTGATTGCCGCTCCTGGGAATTTGGCAAACGCTTTAATTGCTTCCACGAAGGATGATAGTTTAAAGGATAAAGCCAGTATGGAAAAAGCAATAAGTGCCAGGAAAGAGTTTAAACAGACAGAATCTGGTTTTAAAATGGGTGATTTTAAGTCTCAGACAGAGGATAAAAAAGGAGGCTGGATGATGGTGGGAGAGAAAACTATTGATGGTAAACAGTGGGCTGTAATGGAAAGAGGGTTGGTGGATATTTATGGAAAAGTGCTATTGGAGCAGTCAGGTTACTTGTTGGATGGAGGCAGGGATTATAAGGAAGCAGTAATTCAGGTTTTAGATAGCTTTAAAGTCGAGTAGAATTGTTTCTTCTTTGATATAATTTCTTCATGTCATCTTTAAAATGTGGAATAGTTGGATTACCAAATGTGGGGAAAAGCACTCTTTTTAATGCTCTCTTAAAAAAGAGGGTGGCTTTGAGTGCCAATTATCCTTTTGCTACAGTTGAATCAAATGTGGGAGTAGTAGCTGTGCCAGACTATCGTCTGGAAGGATTAGCACAGATAGTAAAAGAAGAGGAAAAAATGGGCGGATTTCCACCGATAGTGCCAGCTGTAGTGGAATTTGTAGATATTGCAGGGCTAGTAAAGGGTGCTGCAACTGGAGCAGGACTGGGTAACCAGTTTCTTTCTCATATTAGGGAAGTTGATGCAATCGTTCATGTTCTGCGAGACTTCGCTGATCCTAATATTGTTAGGGAGGGTTCAGAAAATCCTGATTCTGATAGATTAACTATTGAAACAGAATTAGGTTTGGCAGATATACAGACTTTAGAAAAGTTAATTCCAGCTCAACAAAATTTAGTTAAAGCTTCCAAAGATATTTTAGAGCAGGAAAAATTAGAAATTTTAAATAAAATTAAAGAAGAGTTGGATGCTGGTAGGGTTCCAGGAAAATATGAAGTGGGGGATGAAAGACTAAAAAAATGGTTTAAAACTTTACCCTTACTTTCTATTAAACCTGTTTTGTATACATATAATGTTGGAGAAGAAGAATATGCTCAAAGATTAAATTCAGAAGCAGAGCAGAACAAAATGGTGATTTGTGCAAGACTTGAAGAAGAGCTAGCTGATTTATCTGAAGATGAAAGGTTGGAATATCTTAAAGATGCTGGCATTGAACAAACAGGTCTGGAAAGATTGATTGCTAAAGCTTATGGATTACTTGGTTTAATTTCCTTCTTAACTGCTGGCAAGAAAGAAGTGAGGGCTTGGACAACTCAAAAAGGAGCTAAAGCCCCGCAAGCAGCTGGAGTAATCCATACTGATTTTGAAAAGAAGTTTATTAGAGCTGAGGTAATAGAGTATGGAAAATTAATAGAAGCAGGATCACATACTATGGCTAAACAAAAAGGTTGGGTTAGAACTGAAGGTAAAGATTATATTATGCAGGATGGTGATGTTGTAGAATTTTTGATTGGAAATTGAAAGTTTAAGCTGCTTGACATCTTGACATATTAGTTAATGTTTTGTTAGACTGCCACTCCTACAACTGCCTGTTCCAAAATTTTAGACCAGGCTAAGTAATTTTCACTTAACTGATGATTTACTCAAAAAGAAATCTTCTTTTAGTATTTTTAGGTTTATTCTTACTGATTATCCCGCGTAAACCAATTGTGACAATGGCTGCAGCTCAAACAACAACGTTTACTTCAGTTGCTGATGCTTATGTAAATGAGTCATATCCAAACAATAACTTCGGTAATAGAACAGCAATTAGAGTTGATGGTTCGCCGGTTCTGCATAGTTACATACGTTTTAACATTCAAAATCTGACTGGTACTGTCTTGCGCGCTACTTTAAGAATTTATGCTGGAAGCAATGGATATTTTGGCTATAAAGTTTGGGGAGTTGCAGATAATAGCTGGAAAGAATCAACTATCACTTACTCAAATGCTCCAAAGATATCTGGGGTGATGACGGGCGCATCAGGCGCTTTTGCTAAAGGTGCTTGGACCAGTATTGATGTAACACCACTTGTAGAAGGTAATGGTTTATTAAGTTTAGGACTTTCAACTGATGGGCCTACCCAGATCAATTTAGCAAGCCGTGAATCAGGTATAAATACTCCACAACTGGTTATTGAAACTTCCGTTGACTCAACGACTGTTTCTACTCCAACACCAGTTCCAACTTACTCAGGTCCGACCCCTACACCGACGCCAACACCAACGGTAACACTGGCTCCAGCAGGAGAGTTAGTATTCCCAATTAGGGCTGCATTCTATTATCCTTGGTTTCCGCAAGCCTGGACTCAACAAGAAATTTATCCTTATACCAACTTTAATCCCAGTTTAGGTTTTTATGATCTAGGTGACCAGGTTATACTAAAACAGCAAATCGCTGCTATGAAGTATGGGAAGATTCAAGCTGGGATAGCATCTTGGTGGGGTCGGGGAACAAATACTGATAACCGGATGCCTACAATTCTACAGGCAAGTGCTGGTACAGGATTTTTATGGAGCATTTATTATGAGCCAGAAGGACAGGGAAATCCCACAGCAACTCAAATACAAAATGATCTTATTTATATCCGTGATCATTATAGCAGTGATCCTAGTTATCTTAAGATTGGGGGGCGGTTTGTAGTTTTTGCCTATGCTGACCCGGCTGATAATTGCGCAATGGCAGACCGCTGGGCCCAGGCAAATACAGTAAATGCACATATAGTTTTAAAAGTATTCAGCGGTTATAAAACTTGTGCAAGCCAGCCTGATGGGTGGCATCAATATGGGCCGGCAGTAGCTGAAGATTCCCAGACAGGATACAGTTTTTCCATCAGCCCTGGTTTTTGGAAAGTTGGTGAGTCAGCAAGACTTACACGTGATTTGGCGCGATGGGCACAAAACATTCAAAATATGTTAGCCTCTAATGCACCCTGGCAACTTATTACAACTTTTAATGAATGGGGAGAGGGATCAATAGTAGAGAGTGCTCGTGAGTGGAGCACTGCTTCGTATGGTTCATTTCTTGATGCTTTGCATAATGATGGGGTAGTGCTTGCTACACCAACTTCTACTGTTACGCCTGCCCCAAGTTCAACACCTGTGGGAGGGGTTGATCCTATATTAGTTGGAGCCGGTGATATTGCTTCCTGTTCTAGCTCCGGCGATGAGCAAACAGCTAAACTTTTAAATTCTATTTTTGCAGGAGGAGCTTCTGGTTTAGTATTTACTGCAGGTGATAGTGTATATGATTCCGGAACTGCGCTTGAATTTGCAAATTGTTACAATCCATCATGGGGTCAGTTCAAAGATAAAACTAAACCGGCTGTTGGCAATCATGAATATTTGACCACCGGCGCTTCAGGATATTTTAATTATTTTGGCGCTGCTGCGGGTGATCCTGCAAAAGGGTATTATAGCTATAACCTTGGATCTTGGCATATTTTGGTTATCAATAGTAACTGTTCCAAAGTAGGGGGTTGTGGCGCGGGCTCGCCGCAAGAGAGTTGGGTCAGGGCTGACCTGGCTGCTCACCCTGGTCTTTGCCAGGCTGCATATTGGCATCATCCCAGATTTAGTTCCGGACAACACGGCAGTTATACATCTATGCAGCCGATTTGGCAAGCCTTATATGATAATGGAGTTGATGTGGTTTTAAATGGTCACGACCATAATTACGAACGGTTTGCTCCTCAAAATCCAAGCGGAGGTTATGATCCTCTTAAAGGCATTCGTGAATTTGTTGTGGGTACTGGCGGGAAAAATCATTATCCTTTCCCAGGAGCCTTTATACAAAATAGCGATATAGGAAATGATGATACGTTCGGTGTGCTTAAACTTACTCTTCATCCGGATAGTTTCAACTGGCAGTTTATCCCCGAGGCAGGAAAAACCTTTACTGATTCCGGTACTCAGTTGTGTCACTGATGGAGATATAGTCGGGTTTTTGATGAGTGCCTAAGCAATAGAGAGATCTCCTAATCGTGTTCGTTGATTGCGGATTCTTATTGCCTCATACTGCCACCCTCTTGCAACATATAGCAAGCCTTGTTCTTCGTATAGAAGAGCTTGTTCCAGGTATCGATCGGCTAGTTTATCATAGGCTTGAATAAGAATTGCCAGTTTTTGCGGATCGCTTAGCTCAACAGCATGTTGTAATAAAGTGGCGGTAGCTGATATTTCACCTCCATTAGCCCTTCTTCTTGCTGCATCTGCCAAAGTTTCTGATGGCATCCTCAGGGACCTGCGGAGAAATCGTGGTTTGGATAATGCTCTAAGGTGATCCGCTAACGTTTCCTGGGGTGCTTTATGATCTCTTTCCATAAACGTGCCTAATTTTAGCAGTTAGAGAAGTAGAAATCAAATATACGGGTTAAATAAGATATGGGTACTGATTTTTTCTGCTCAGTTGTTTCTGGCACAGCTTGTGTTAATCACTCTCACCTTCAACCTCATAGTAGACCCCTTTTGTAGTACCTCTTTTTCTGATTAAGCCTTGGTCGGCTAGTTTTTTTAGGTCGTATCTTAAGGTTCTTTCATTAACAGCTAAAAATCTTCTTTTTAGAGTATCAAAGTTAATAAGCTTATGATCTTGGATGATGTTTAAAATCTCTGCTCTTCTGGGGAGAAGGTAGCTTTCAGGTTCTGCTTTTTCTTGCTGCAAAATTGTCTGTTTTATTTGCTGAGCAGATGTTGCTATAGCCTCTAGCATAAATTCCAGATAATCTGATACATCTTTTTGTGAATCTTCCAAGGTTTTGTAATAGTTGCTTCGGTGGTTATCCAGGAACTCTTCTAAAGTAAGCAGACCCTTCATTCCGTAACCCCCTTTGGCAAGAATAAGTTGTAAAAGCAAGCGTCCAACTCGTCCATTGCCGTCCAAGAATGGATGTATTTTTTCAAATATATAATGAGACAAGCAAGCTTTAATTGGCACAAAAGTCTCCTTTGAGCTATTGGAAAAATTGGTTAATTGATTTATGAGTTTTAGGATTTGGGAAGGCCGCGGTGGAAGATAGACAGCAATCCCTGCAGAGTTAAAGATTGCTCCCAGGTCTGTTCTGAATTGAGCTAAATCACTTTTTTCTATTAATCCTGCCATGACCATCGAATGAAGAGTTAGGATGTCTTTAACTTGTAAATCCTTAGCCCTTCTTTGGTAAATCCAGTTTAAAGCTTTTAGTATATTGAAAACCTCTTGTTTTTTTTGGTCTTTGGAAGGTCTGTGGGGCAGTTCATCCAGTGTTAAGGTATTACCCTCAATGCGGGCAGAAAAAAGAGAACTTTTTAAAGTAGATTGTCTTCTAATATTTTGTTCTACCTCTTTTGGGATAGCGATTGAATCGATAACCTCTTTGCTTCCTTCGATAGATTGTAATAATTGGGAAATTTTAGGAGTTAAAATGTATTTAGGAGGGATTAACATCATTTTTCCAGATATTACCTAATATTACCAGATATTGCCTAATATTGCCAAGTATATCCGAGAGTTGTATTTTTAGCTTATTACTTGTACAATTCCCTTTGTGAATAATTATTATTTAACTTTGGTTTTAAAACCTGATTTAGAAGAAAAGGCTCGCAAGGAGCTTGTAGAGTCTATGAAAAAAAGTTTTGATAAGGTAGAGAAAGAGGATCTTTGGGGACAAAAACCTTTATCTTACCCAATTAAGAGGCAGACATCTGGTTACTATGCCCACTTTGAGGTACAAGCTGAGCCTCAGACTATCAAGGCTCTTGACAAAAATTTGAGATTGGAAGAAGATATACTTCGTTACTTGTTGATCAGAAAATAGGACAAGAGTAAATATGGCTAGTAGATCATGGAATAGGATTGAGTTGATAGGTAATTTAACAAGGGATCCAGAGCTTAGGTATACCCCTTCTGGTAGCGCAGTTTGTACTTTTGGCATTGCCACAAATCGTTATTACACTACTTCTGATGGTGAGAAAAAAGAAGAAACTGATTTTCATAGATTAGTATCCTGGAATAAGTTAGCAGAGATTTGTAATCAATTCCTTAAAAAAGGGATGAAGGTATTTATCTCTGGACGTTTGCAATATCGTGAATGGGAAGGCCAAGATGGCCAAAAAAGAAGAGATGCAGAAATTACTATAGAGGATATGATCATTCTTTCTCCAAAGGGTAATGGGGAACCAGCTCCTGAAGATATCAGTGCAGAGCCTGCAAAAGCGGAATCAAAGCCAGCAGAAAAAAAGGCAGAAGATACAAAAGCAGAAGCTGAAGAAGTAGCTCCAGAAAAAGCTCCTCAAGAAGAGGTTAAAGATGATCTTCCTTTTTAACTGAATTTAAGATATAATCCTTCCTTATGGCTGAGAAAAAGATAACTAGAAAAGTAATTTCTAAAGCTGTTACAGAAGAAAAAGTAACAAAAGTGGAAGAACCTACAACAAGCAGGTCTAGGAAGGCTTGTGTTTTTTGCCAGGGTGAAACTAGCCCATCCTATACTGATGTAGTGGTCTTGCGACGCTTTCTGTCTGATAGAGCTAAAATTATGCCTAAGCTAAAAAGCAATCTTTGCAGCAGGCATCAAAGGGCAGTAACAAAACATATCAAATACGCCAGACACTTGGCTCTTCTTCCTTTTGTCCCCAAGGTGTAAATTAGTTCATAGTTCAGAGTATTAAATTTACTACCAACTAATTACTACCAACTAATTACTACCAACTATGAACTATCTAGTGGTACACTAGATTTATGCCCAAGTTATCCAGTCTTTTTGACAGCTTTGATAATTTAGATCAAATCCTGCCTGAAGCTGTTGCTTCTTGGCTTAAGCCAGTACCTGCTATACCCCAAGTTGAAAATTATTTAGCTAATAAAATTTTATATCCTCAGACACTCCCCCAGACAGAATTTGATATGCAGATGGATTTAGCAATTCTTAGGGAGGCTCTAAAAATAAACGGTCCGAAACCTGGGCTGGGAGAAAATTCTCCAGAAAACTCTTTGCTTGGGGATAATCCTTTTTTAAATATAGTATTAAGGAAAGTTTTGATTCCAGCGAAGTTTTTAAACTTTACTCCAAACCTAGCAGTACTTACCCAAGTTTTCATAGATGCGCTTTTACTCGATAGAAGGAAAGAAGATACCTTTGAAGATTTATGGACAGTTGTCTTAATAAACGATACAGATGAAATCGTAGGATCGATTATGATGGCACAATTTAATAATAATGATGGAGTAATGGATTTAAAGCTATTGGGAAAAAACTATCGCATTACCAAAGGAAATATTATAGTAGTGCCATGTTCTGCCAATAGGTGTGAAATAGCATATAAGCTGCAAAATGGGCATGTTTTAGGCAAGAATGAGAATGCTGTTGAAGTATATGGAGGAAATTTAGGAATCGTAATTGATGGGAGGAGTCTGTGAAACATTTTGTACCTGTCAGAGTAAGAATAGAAAAAGATGTAGTAACTTATGTTACCCGTACTTTAAAAGGCAAAGGAGTATTGAGAGTTTCTATTGGACAAGAAGTTACTCCTGATGAAATTATCGGTAGTTCCGAAGTAACTTCCGGATTTAGGACTCTAAATTTGTCTACCTTGCTTTCTGTATCTCCTAACGAAGTAGAAAAGCTGATGATTAAAACAGTTGGCCAAAGGATTTATCAGGGGGAATTATTAGCATTAAAAAAAGGGGGAATCTTTGGAGGCAAAAAAGCAGTAATTTCTCCTACTGATGGAATCCTAGATTTTTTTAACAATAAAACAGGGGAAGTCAAAATTTCTCTTTCTCCTAAAAGATTTGATTTACCTGCAGGAGTTTATGGGATAGTAGAGATAGTTGATCAACAGAAAGGCTTGGTTGTTATCCGCACCCAGGTTAGTAGGATTTATGGACTGTTTGGTTCTGGCAGGCCGAGAGATGGTATTTTACATATTTTAGGCAAAAGGGATGATTTAATAGCTAAGTCTACTATTCAAACTAATTTTGATGGTCAAATACTGGTTGGCGGAAGTTTATTTTTTAAAGATACTATTTCTGCAGCTATTTCATCTGGGGTAAGCGGAATAATCTCTGGTGGTCTAAATGCTAAAGAGTACAAGGCAATGGCCAGTGGACGTTTGGTTTTCCCAAAAAAGTTGGATAATGATATTGGTATTTCCATCGTAGTTTGTGAGGGTTTTGGAACAATACCTATTGGCAGTGATATTTTTGAAGTGTTAAGAGAGTTTGAAGGTAAGTTTGTTTTTCTAGACGGGAATAAAGCCTCAATTAATTTACCTGCTTCTTTATCAGCCTGTCTTACAAAAATAAGAAGCACCAGGTTGCCTCCACTGCAAAGTAGCGGATCAACTTTGGAAATGGATCATGCAGCGCAGGTTGCAGAACTAGCAATAGGGATGAGAGTCCGTATTATAGGAAATTACTACCTTGGAGGACAGGGTAAATTGGCGGCAATTGATGACTCGGTGACGTTATTGCCATCCGGAATTAAGACTTACCTTGCTACGGTTGAAACAAGCTTTAAAAAGATCCAGGTACCAGTTGCTAACTTAGAGGTAATAGTGTAAAGTCTACACAGTAATTTCCTAAGCGGACTCTATGAAGCAAGCCCTCCGAGAAATAAATACAAGAGCAGTTTTAATAGTAATACTTGCTTTTCTTTTAGGGTGGCAGTTAGGTCATAAAGATGTCCAAATAAAGTGGGCTACCTATAAACCATCCATTTCTGTTGTTAATAAACAGCCTCCTAAGCAGGTTAATTTGGATTTTAAGCTATTTTGGGATACCTGGGATCTTTTATACCGTTCGTATGTTGATAAAAAAGCAATAGATCCTAGTAAGCTATATTATGGCGCTATCTCTGGGATGGTTTCTGCTTTAGGAGATCCGTATACAGTTTTTTTGCCACCTGAGCAACAAAAGTTTACTAAAGATGAGTTAAATGGCAGCTTTGAAGGAGTTGGTATTCAGCTCGGATTTAATAAAGAAAAAAGATTAGTAGTGATTGCGCCTCTCTCTGGCACTCCTGCTCAAAAAGCTGGTATTGCCCCTGGTGATCAAATTGTTAAAATCAATGATAAAGAAACTGCTAATATTACTTTGCCTGAGGCAGTCAATTTAATCAGAGGGCCAAAAGGAACTGATATTACTCTAACAATTTTTAGAGAAGGGGATGCAGATACCAAATCATTTACACTTACCCGGGATACAATTATTGTAAAAAGTGTAGAGGTGTTTTTCAAAGATACAACCTCTGGTAAAAAAGTCGCGGTGATTAAATTATCCCGCTTTGGAGAGAGAACAGAAGATGAATGGCAAGAGGCTGTTTCGAGTTTACTTGCAGCAAACTCTGATGCTGTAGTGCTGGATTTAAGAAACAACCCGGGCGGGTTTTTGGAAGGCGCAGTATTTATTGCCTCAGAATTTTTGAATGGAGGGAATGTGGTTTTACAGGAAAACAATGAGGGTGTACAAGCCTCGTTTAAAGCTAGCAGGGTAGGAAAATTAATTAATATACCAATGGTTGGTTTGATAAATAAAGGTTCGGCATCAGCCTCAGAAATTGTGGCAGGGGCTTTGCAGGATAGAGACAGGGCACAGCTTGTAGGAGAAAAATCATTTGGAAAAGGGACTATTCAAGAAGCCCAGGATTTAGCAGGAGGAACAGGCATCCATATTACTGTAGCTAAGTGGTTAACACCTAACGGCAGGTGGGTTAATGATATACAAGGTCTTGAACCAGATGTTAAAATAGAGTCACCTGCGGTGACAGAATCTGACAAAGAAGATGCAACCAAAGACCCGCAGTTGGATAAAGCTGTAGAGTTGCTGGAATAATGGATTATTCAAAATTACCAAGACCAAGTTTATCTGGAATAGTTATTAGCATAGCTTTAGGAGTGGTAGTGGCTGTTGGGCTATACCAGGCTCAAGTTAGAGGTTTGCTTCCTGGGACAATTAGTGATAAGTTGCCACAGCCAGGTATCTTAGAAACAAGAAAAATAGTTTCAGAAGAGAATGCTGTAATTGATGTAGCTGAAAAAGTTTCACCATCTGTAGTAGCAATTGGGGCAACACAACGTGTTTTTAATCCTTTTGATCCTTTTTCAGTTCCAAGAAGCCAAAATACCACCATTGGTACAGGCTTTGTAGTTTCTGATAAAGGGATTATTGTAACTAATAAACATGTTGTTTCAGATACAGATGTTAAATATTCAGTTGTTACCAGGGATGGTAAAAAGTATGAGATTAGGAAAATTTATAGGGATCCAGTTTTAGATTTGGCGGTAGTGCAGGTAGACGGCAGTGATTTAAAATCTTTAGAACTAGGAGATTCTTCTAAATTAAAAATAGGCCAAACAGTTATAGCAATAGGAAATGCTTTAGGAAAGTTTACTAATACTGTGACAACAGGAGTAGTTTCTGGGGTTGGCAGAAGAGTGGTAGCTGGAGATCCTTTTTCAGGTTCATCTGAAGCTTTGGATGATTTAATTCAAACAGATGCTGCTATTAATCCTGGTAATTCAGGGGGGCCACTGTTAAATTCTGCAGGTCAAGTAATTGGGGTAAATGTGGCTACCACTGAAGGAGCTCAAAATATTGGGTTTGCAGTGCCTATAAATTCGGTTAAAAAAATAACAGATGAGTTTATTAAAACTGGTTCTGTTTCCAGGCCAGTTTTAGGGATTAGATATAGATTTATCTCCAGGGATGTGGCTATTATGAATGAGGTGCCCCAAGGGGCATATATTCAGGAAGTAGTCCCAGATTCCTCAGCAGATCAGGCTGGTTTACAAGAGGGAGATATTATTACCAAAATTGATGGGCAATCAGTAACTGAGGAGAATAAAATTTCCCAAACTATAACAAGTAAAAAAATAGGAGATAAGCTAAATATGACAGTTTGGAATGATGGTAAAGAAAGAGCAGTAATAGCTACTTTGCAAGAACTTCCGAATCAATAGTTTTTAATAGTTAAGATCCTTTGCAGATGGGCTAGATCTTTTTTAACTTCAACTGAAGCTTCAGGAAAATATTTTTGGGCTTCATTGACAGCTAATTCTCCATGGGTATAGTCAATTTCTCCAATAATTAAATTAGGCTTAAGACTTTTTTGTTTAATTTGGGCAAATAGTTCTCTATAAAGCTCAAAGCCATCTTCTCCGCCATCTAAAGCAATATGGGGCTCATAATCTTTAACTGATGAGTCCAAGTAGGGAATTCTGGCTGCAGGAATGTACGGGAGGTTGGTAACTATAATGAGTTGGCAGTTTACAGTTGGCAGTTTACAGTTGATATTAGACAGTAAATTACTATTAATAAAGTCTATCTGTTTTTCAACTCCATTTAGTTTGGAATTACTTTGGGCTATTTTTAAAGCAGCAGCAGATTTATCACTTGCTAAAATTTTAATACTAGAGGGAGTATTTTTAGCAATAGAAATAGCAATATTTCCAGCTCCTGTTCCTACATCAATGATAACGATTTTTTTCTTAACTTTTAACTCTGTATTCTTAACTGCTTTTAATACCTCATCTACCAAAAGTTCTGTTTCAGGACGGGGGATTAAAACATCAGGGGTAACTTTAAATTTAAGTTTGTAAAATTCAACCCAACATTTTTGATATTGGATTGGGGTATTAGACTCAAGGTTGGTTGTCGGCTGTTGCTTTGTCATCCTTAAGTTCTTGTTCTGCCTGCTGTAGAGCTTCAAATATAGCAGTTATATCTCCCTCTAAGATTCTATCCAAGTTATGCCAGGATTTACCAATCCTGTGGTCTGTGACTCTATTTTGAGGGAAATTATAAGTTCTGATTTTCTCTGATCTATCACCGCTCCCAACTTGGATGGCTCTTTGTTGGGTAATATCTCCAACTACTTTTTGCTGTTCAATTTCCCATATTCTTGAACGAAGAAGAGACAGAGCATTTTCCCTATTTTGCAATTGTGATCTTTCAGTTTGGCAGGTAACTATTATGCCAGTGGGTTTATGAGTAAGTCTGACAGCTGTTGAAACTTTATTAACATTTTGTCCTCCTGCCCCTCCTGATCTAAAAGCTTCAAATTCAATATCTGCAGGATTGATAAAGACTTGAGCTTCTGTAACTTGAGGTAGTACAGCCACAGTTGCAGTTGATGTATGAATTCTTCCAGAAGATTCAGTTACAGGCACTCTTTGGACCCTATGGACTCCAGACTCATACTTTAAGTTAGTGTACGAGCCTTTGCCTGTTATTTTTAAAACTAACTCTTTGATTTGTCCCAGCTTACCTTCGGACCTGTCTAACTCTTCAGTTTTCCAGCCGGAGTTTTGGGCAAATCTGCTATACATTCTAACTAAGTCTTGTGCAAATAGTCCTGCTTCATCACCACCAGCAGCACTTCTAATTTCCATGATAGCCACATTAGGGTTAATACCGTCTTCCGACTTCCGACTGCCGACTTCCGCAGTTGCAGTAGACGGTAGACTGTAGTCAGTAGACATTAATGCTCGTTTTTGTTGCTCAAGCTCTTTAATTTCTGCTGCTGCCAGTTCAGCCATTTCTGGATCCTGCAAAAGAGGTTTGACTTCTTCGATTCTTTTGCTGATTTGATCAATTTGTTCTTTTAGGTAATTAGTATCCACGATTTAAGAAGAGACTTGTTTGCGGGCCTGCATAAGTAGGTCTTTTAGGGTTGGTCTGTCTTTTTTCTTTTCTTCTACTCTAGATTTTCTATTTTCCAATATTTTCTTTCTTTCTTCCTGTTTTACTTTAGAAGTTTCAGTTTTTTTGATAAATCTGTCTACTTGGCCTAAAGTATCAATAAATTTTTGCTGACCAGTAAAAAGTGGATGGCAATTGCTGCAGATTTCCACGCGAATAGCAGGCAATGTTGACCCTGTGGTAAATGTATTACTACAAGCGCAGGTTACTTTTGCCTCTGAATACCAAGTTGGATGTATATTAGCTTTCATATGCAGGATAGTATAACAAAAATAATGGCTAGAGTCTAGACTCTATGAGCCTTATGATGCCTATGATGAGCTTCTTTGGCCAGAGTGCCTAAATATGCTCCTATTGCAATCAGGGCTCCTCCTGCTATAAATTGGCTGGAAATTACCTCTCCCAAGACCAAAACTGCCAGGGTTGAAGCAATAAATGGTTCTATATACTGGAACAAGTCAGCCACAATTATTGATGTATTGGACAAACCCCATTCAAAAAGGAAATAGGCAGAAATAGAAGAAAGTAAGGTCATAAAAGTTAGACCTAATATTCCCAAGATTGTTACTTGATAAACCCAGGTGGGATTTTGCAGGTATTCTATAACAGCAGGGATGAACATACTGATCATCCCAACTAAAAAAGCTATGGCTGTTACTATCAAAGAAGGGTATTTTTTTAAGACTTTTTTAGAAATAGTTGCCCCAATTACCCAGGATGTGGCTGCTAATACAATAAATAAATTACCTGTCAAAGTTTGAGAGGAAATACTACCAGTAAATACTTGAGGAAGACCTACTATTACCAGGGCTCCTATAAGACCTAAAGCTATGCCTAAAAGATTAACAAGAAATACCTTTTCTTTTAAAAACCACCAGCCTAGAAGCACAGATAACATTGGGATAATTAGAGTTAGAACTGAAGCATCTACTACACTGGTCCTTTTGATGCCTTCAAAGAAAAAGGTGATGTTTAAAGTAATAACAAAAAGGCCTATGGTGATAAGTTTAGGCAAATCTGCTTTATCAATTTTTACTTTTTTGGTTTGGGCCAGGAAAAAAGGAGCCAAAAGCAGGGAAGCTAGGGCAAATCTTAAAAAAGCCAGGCTCATTGGGGGAAACTCCTGCAGAGTAACTTTAGCAACAATAAAATTAATACCCCAGATTAGATGAGCAAGGATTAAAGCCAGGTAAGGTATAGGTTTTGTGAGAATTTGAGAGCTCATTTAAATGGGTTCTTTTTTAGGATGACAGTTCTGCTATCACTTCGTCAAGGGTTAGAGCTTGCTGCTCTTTGGTGCTAAGGTTTTTTAACATTACTTTTCCAGAGTTTGCTTCCTCGGAGCCAATGATAATTACAAAGGGTATCCCTTTTTGGTCTGCATATTTTAACTGCTTTTCTAGTTTAGCCTCAGTATTTAGCCAGATTTCAGTATTTATATTATTTGAACGCAAAAGAGAGCTTACCTCTAAAGATTTATCTAAAAGGTCAGGAGAAAATACTGTTACTAAAACTTTTGTAGTAGAAAGCTCGGCAGGGAAGAGATTTAATTCAGTCATAGCCTCAACTATGCGGTCAAATCCATAAGCAAGTCCTACTGCCGGGATATCTTTACCGCTGAACATACCTACCAACTTATCATATCTACCGCCGCCTGCTACTGATCCAGCAGTGTAACCTTCAATTTCAGCTTCAAAAATTAAACCTGTGTAGTAGTCTAATCCTCTTGCAAGAGTAGGAGAGAATTCATATTTTTCTTTTGATATCCCCATTTGTTCTAAAAGTTGAAAAACAGCTTGTAAGTTTTGAGTAGGAGGATAAGTTTCTACTGTTTGTAAGATATTTGTGGCTCTTTCACTGCCAAATCCAATCTTTCCTAATTCATTTATTACTCCTTCTCTGCCAATCTTTTTTAATTTATCTAAAATTCTTATTACAGCTGGAAGTTGTTGTTCAGTAATAGCAGTTTTGGTGGTAAGCTGGGAAAAGATTACCCTGTCATTTACTAGGATTTTGCAATTTTCAAATCCTAATTTTTCTAATGATTGAATTGTGCAGGCAATAATTTCTGCATCAGAAAGAGGGGAGTTGGAGCCAACTGTGTCTATATCACACTGTAAAAATTCTCTAAACCTTCCTTTTTGAGTATTTTCAGCTCTCCAGACAGGTTGGATTTGGTATCTTTTAAATGGAGTAGGGAGTTTATCCCCATACTCTGCTATCACTCTTGCCAAGGGTACTGTTTGATCATATCTTAAAGCAACTCTTCTGTCTCCATTATCTGTAAAACGGTACATTAGCTTATCACCTTCCTCACCATATTTGCCCAAAAGTATTTCTTCATACTCCAAAGCAGGGGTTTCCAAAGGTTCAAAACCATATGATTCAAAAACACTTTTTAATATATTTTGAACATACTGTCTTTTCCTGGCCTCACCAGGTAAAAAATCCCTAAATCCTTTTAATGTCTGAGCTTTAATCATAATATTCTCCCATCTTAACAACTTTAGCTGCAACTGTAAAATTATTCCCTTCTTTCTATCTTTCTTCTAAGCCTCTTAATGCAATCCTTGCTTCACCTAAAGGTAAGCCTATGTTTAAAACATCCCTTATTCTTTCTACATACCTGCCATCAGCTTCCCTCAATATTTGAGTGTCCCAATCAGGAGTTGTCTCCTCACTTGTAAGAGCGTCAAATATTTCTGAAATAGATGGTCTACCATTAAATTTTTCCATTTAAAAACTCCCATTCTTTGCCCACTACAAATGTAATGAACAAGGAACGAGAGTTATCTTTTTTTGTATTAAAAAAGGACCTCCCGCGGTCCCATCCTGTTTTTCTTAAAAATTACTTTCTAAGAACTCTTAGTGGCGACTTTGGTTTTCCAACATCGTCTGTTTTATTTAACGGTTAAACTTCCGTAGAGTATTTGGCTCTCAGCTTTAGGATCGTGACTCCTATACAAACGCTTTTAAAATATTAAGTTGTGTAATTAGTATATCACAATTTTTAAGCTTGTCAACTATGGGGTATATAGGATATAATTAGCTACTAATGAAAGTTGACTTTGAATATTTTAGAAATACGCCTCCAGGAATTGCTAAAGTAGCTTTAGATGGATATTCTATTAAGCCTGCCAGAGAGGCGGTAAAATCTGCTCAAAAAGTTGGTTTAGGAATAAGGGTCTTTTCTTATTCTGATCTTTATGCCGATCATGCTAAGGTTTCACCAGGAGAAGATTTCATTAACTATTGCGCTCTGGTAACAAGTACAGCTCGCGAAGAACAACTAAAATCTATGTTTGCTGCTGATGCACCTTTAAGCGGACAAAGCATGCCCAATGCTGTAGTAGCAGTAGTGAAATACTCCGATAGGATTGATCTTGTTAAGCTGGCTGGTGAGCTGCAAAAAATTAGCCCTCGGGATAGGTTGGTGGGAACATTAAAATTCATGAGTGTAGAAAAGCAAGGTGTTCCCCGAGGGTATTTGGGAATTAATCCAGAATGTTTAATGGTGCCAACTCTATTTACTCCACCAGCAACAGAATCATGGGATCCCTACACAGATAACATGCCTAGTAACAGAATTTTGGATGAATCATTGAGAGGACTTTCCAGGTTTTGTATGCTAGTAGGTTATAGAAAAGCAGATGCACTGGTGGTAGTAGAAGGTCAGGATGAGCCACTAGGGGATAAAGTTGATATTTTCTTCAGGTCTTATTTTGACAGCAATTTTGCAATAGCAGACATCGCAGAGAGAGGAAAATAGTCACTAATTCCCTATAAAGATTCCTGCTTAATTGCTCGAAGAACTATAAAAGTTATGGTATATTAAAGGGGATGAAAATAGACGTTGACTATTTTCATTTTAGAGTTTAAGGAAAAATTATTTGTAATTATGAAAATTGTAGTTTTTGCAGGGGGAGTAGGAACAAGGCTTTGGCCGCTCTCAAGAAAAAATACCCCTAAACAGTTTGAAAAGATTGTTGATAATAAATCAATGCTTCAAATTTCTATTGCCAAAGTTTTACCAGATTTTTCCTGGAATGATATTTATATCTCCACCAATGCTCAATATAAAGACATACTTAAAGATCAATTTCCTCAAATTCCTGAGGAAAACTTAATTTTTGAGCCTTGCATGCGTGATGTAGGTCCAGCTGTAGGTCTTACTATTGCCAACTTTATAAAAAAGTTACCTAAAGAAGAGATAGCTATTTTATGGGGGGACCACTTAATTAAAAAAGAAGAAGAGTTTAGAAATGCTTTAAAAACTGCAGGGAAGTTAATTGAACAGGATCCCCAAAAAATTGTTTTTGTAGGGCAAAAGCCTAGATTTGCCAGTGTGAATTTAGGATATATTGAATTTGGTGATGAGATAAAAAAAGAAGAGGAAACCTCTGTTTATGAATTTAAAGCCTTTAAATACAGGCCTGATGAGCAGACAGCAAACAAGTTTTTAGAAGATGGTAAACATGCCTGGAATTTAGGTTATTTTGTCACCACTCCTAAATTCTTATGGAATATGTATGAAAAATTTGCCCCTGATTTATTTGGGAAACTAAAACAAATTTCAGATGCTGTTGAGACTGAGGACTATGAGAAAGTATTAAACGAGGTTTATCCCACAATAGCAAAAATATCCTTTGATAATGCAATTTTAGAAAAGATCGATCCCTCAGATGGAATGGTTTTATCAGTTGATATAGGCTGGAGTGATATTGGGGCCTGGGAGGCTTTGAAAGAAGCTTTAGCTGGAACTGAGGATGAAAATGTTACTAAAGGTAATGTTGAGCTTGTTGATTCAAAGGATAATTTAGTTTTTAATTATAATGGTCAGCTTACAGTGGGTATAGATTTAGAAGGGATGCTTGTTATAAATATGGGAGATGTGCTTTTGGTTTGTCCAAAGAGTTCTGTGCCTAAGATTAAAAAGTACGTTGAAGGTTTAGCAGGAACTCCTAACGAGAAGCTGGTTTAAGAGAAGCTGAAGGGGTGGCTACTTTTTTAGGTCTAATAACTCCACCTTGGGGGATAACATATACAAATTCTGTCTCAAAAAGCTCGTTTTTATTAAAAGCGCCGGTGAGGATAACAAAATCATTAAGTTTAACCTCTGATAAATCTGGTAAAGATGCAGCAATATTTTTAGAATCTTTGCTTTTTAAAGTTACAAGCTCATCAGAGATAGAGACAATTTTGCCCCACAGAAAAGTTTTAGATTCTATAGTAGGTGGAAGCAGGATAATTTTTTTGGCTGTTAATACTCCTGTTTCATCAATATCCCCTAAAGCTGCTAAATAATCTTCCTGGGAAATGCTTTCCCAGCTGGTAAATTTCTTCTTGCTTTTTGTTTCATTTTCAAAAAGGGTATCTTGATTTATATTGATTACTTTGGGTCCAGATGAGGCTGCTAAAGTTAAAGTAGTTTCTGAAGCAGATTTTACTGTTCCTGTATAAGCTTTATCTCTTAATTTTCGGTTGACTTCCTGTTTCAATTTAGCAGCTTTTGATGCAATTTCTTTTTTGAGCTCCTCCAGCTTGGCTCTAATATCAGCAGAAGGAGTAGAGTCGAGTGCTGAAGCACTCGAAATGTAAAATGTAAAATGTAAAATGTAAAATGTAAAGAGCAGCAAAATGAGCTTAATTGTAAATTGTAAATTATACATTGTACATTTTTTTCTCATAGTTTCTCCTTTGAATAGTAGACTGTACGGCTTGCTGATCTGGAATCTCCTAGTGCATCAAATACTACAGCGGTAATATTGTTAACTCCCTCTTCTAAATTTAAAATAGTGGAAAATGAGCCATCTATTTTTGACTCAATGACAAAATCATTATTATCAGTAGAGACTAAGACTTCTTTTTTTGGACTAGTTTTTCCAGAAATAATTATTGAAGAAGAATAAGATAGACTATCTTGCTCCGGCTGGTCCAGGTCTAGCCGAAGAGTTTTAGGTGGGGAGGTAACAGGCCCTTTTAAAAAATCATTCTTAGGGGGTTGGTAGGCAACATTTAAAACATAATATAAGCTTCCTAAAAATATTAAGCCTAGTACCAAGATTAATAAATGGGAAAAAATAAAAGACTTAGTGGAAAGCTTTGTCCCTAGCTTCATGGGAATATTTTACGTTTTGCTAAAGTATTTAGCAAGCACCTTCAAAAAATATTGAGGGATTGTTTAGGTTTTGTTTTTTTGCTAGTATCTTTTAAACAATGGACATCTATTGGTATGGTCAGGCATGTTTTAAAATAAAAGGCAAAAATGCAACTGTAATCATAGATCCATATAACCCAGATTATGTTGGATTAAAAGCTCCTAAAGATTTGCAAGCAGATATAGTTTTATCAACCCATCCTCACCAGGATCATAATTTTGTTTCTGCAGTCAGTACGGCAAACGGAAGCAAACCGATGGTTTTTGAAAAACCTGGAGAGTATGAAGTTTCAGGAGTAGTAATTACTGGAATAAACTCATTCCATGATGATTCTCAAGGGTCTGAAAGAGGTTCTAATACTATTTTTCATTTGCTTTTTGATAATTTGGATATTGTGCATCTAGGGGATCTAGGACAAAGCAAGTTAACAGAGGAGCAAATTGTAGAAATTGGTCAGACAGATATTTTACTTGTGCCTGTAGGTTCCATTTATACTACAGATGCTAAAGTTGCCTCAGAAATTGTTTCCCAACTTGAGCCAAAAATTATTATTCCCATGCATTATAAAATTGAAGGATTAAAATTTGAACTGGAAGGCGCAGACAGCTTTTTGAAAGAAACGGGCGCAGAAGGGGTAGTTTCTCAACCTAAGCTTTCAATCACCAAAGAGAAGCTGCCTGAGGAACCACAAGTAGTGGTACTTAATAAGAGTTAAGAGTGTAGAATGCCGCAACCTATTACAAAGCTGCCCCCACAAAATATAGAAGCAGAGCAATCCCTTTTGGGGGCTCTTTTAATTGATAAAGATGCCATCGTTAGAATCTCAGAAATTTTACACCCCGGCAACTTTTATAGATCTGAACAGCATGGTTCTATCTTTGAGGCAATTCAAGATTTATTTGACAGGCGTGAGCCAATAGATTTGGTGACTGTAACAGAGGAACTAAAAAGAAAAAGCGCATATGATAAAGTTGGAGGATCTGCTTATCTTGCCTCACTGGTGAATGTTGTTCCTACCTCAGCCCATATTGAACATTATGCCAAGATTATTCGTGACCATGCTGTTAGAAGAAATTTGATTTCCCAAGCTACAGCCTTAATCCAAAAAGCTTATGATGAAACAGAGCCAGTTGAACAATTACTGGAGAATGCTGAAGCAGGCATCTTTGCTATTTCTCAAGATCATGTCAGCAGAGATTTTAGGCCCATTAAAGATGCTTTAACAGAATCCTTTGATAGGTTAGATGAGCTGCAAAAATCCTCTGGAAAGCTTCGAGGGGTACCTACTGGTTTTAGAGATTTGGATTCTAAACTGGCTGGTATGCAGGATTCTAATTTAATAATTTTAGCCTCTCGTCCAGGTCAGGGAAAAACTTCTATGGCCTTAAACATAGCCCAATATGTAGCAGTTAATGCAGGGCTGCCAGTGGGAATTTTTTCTTTGGAAATGAGCCAGGAGGAGTTAGTAGACAGGTTGCTGGTGGGACAGGCAGATATAGATGCTTGGAAATTAAAAACAGGACGCTTAGATGAGAAGGATTTTGACAAACTTTCCTTGGCCATGGGTGAGTTGGCTGAGGCGCCTATTTATATTGATGATACTCCAGGAATTACTATTTCTGAGATGAGGACAAAAGCCAGAAGGCTGCAGGTAGAGCATGGGTTAAGGTTTTTGATAGTGGATTATTTGCAGCTTGTTAAGGGAAGAAACCTAGAAAATAGGGTTCAAGAAGTTTCAGAAATTTCCCAGAATTTAAAAAACTTAGCCAGGGAGTTAAAAGTTCCAGTTCTGGCAATTTCCCAACTTTCCAGGGCTGTTGAGCAAAGAGGAACAAGAAAGCCTCAGCTTGCTGATTTAAGGGAGTCAGGGGCAATTGAGCAGGATGCGGATGTAGTTATGTTTATCTGGAGGGAAGATGCTGAACATCCAGAGCAGGTTAAACTGGATATTCAAAAACACAGGAATGGTTCAACAGGGGAGATAGATTTGATGTTTAGAGGGGATAGGACTAGATTTTATGGAATGGAAAAAGCTAGAAGTAAACCAGCAGAAAAAACAGAATCTCCCAAAGCAGCTGCTTAAAAGTTATTAGATTTTACAAAGGCTTCAATTTTCTTTTTAAACTCTTCTAAACTACCATTATTTTCAATTTTTATATCTGCTTTTTTGCCTAAATTAACAATATTTCCCTCTGCTTTAGAATTTTCTTCTGTTAAAAATTGTTCAAAAGTTAAACCTGTTTCTCCAACTTTCTCACTTCTTGCTTTTAATCTTTTATATCTTAAATCCTGCTGGGCTGTTATATAGATTATGGTGCTATTTTTCATAGATTTAACAAGTTTTAGTTCTGCCTCTCTTCTTATTCCATCAAAGATAGTTATATCAGCAGTATCTCCTTCAATAGAAAATTTAGCAGCATTAGCCAAAGACCCTTGTCCAAAAGCCTCATTCATTACTAAGGAGAGTTTTTGTAGGTTAGGTCTGGTGATAGGAATATCCCAGATCAACAAAGTTTGAGCCAAAATATCTGAAAATCTGACTTGTCTGATATTTAAGTTAGGGGCAATCTGTTTTAAAAAGTTAACAAAGGTCTGTTTGCCAGAACCCTTTTCTCCAACTAAACCTATTATTTTCATCCTAATGTTTGTAACAGAAATAAAGGGGAAGAGTCAACTATTTTTCAAATACGTCGTTATCTTCAAATGTAGTACACTAAATAAGTGAATAAACAAAGAGGGTCTTCATCGATATTTTTTATTTTAGTGATTCTACTTATATCTATTTTAATAGTTGGGAGTGCCTTCTATTTTAAAAAAGTTAAAGAGGATACGAAAGTAAATATTCTCAAACAGACCAATGCATCTCAATCTTCTAAGAATATAAATATTACAGACGATAATTCCGCTTTTAGATCCACAAGGACGCAGTATTCTATGGTATCTATTGAACCAGATTACAGTTGCGAAAAAGATGATGATTGTGAGGTAAAAAACTTTACTAGTTGTTGTGGTTATAATCCAAGCTGTGCCAATAAAAATACTCTAATAACCCATCCTGATGTGGTTCAAAAAAGGTGTCAAGAACTAGGTGTTAGTAGTACTTGTGGGTTTATAGAGGTAAAGGGATGCAAGTGTATTGATAAAAAATGTGCTAATTTTTAGGTAAATTAAGATAATTATACCTGGAGTACCGGGAGAGGGATTTGCACCCTCACGAGCTTTTGGCTCATATCTTTTTGAGAGATACGTGTCTGCTGTTCCACCACCCCGGCGTACATTGAATTATACCAATTTTTGAGATAAACTCACAGAATGAGAAATCCACACAGACTTCCAGCTTATATAAAGCCTGAAAGGTATAAAATTTTACTAAGGCCTAATTTAGATGAATTTACTTTTACTGGTGAAGAAACAATTTACCTTTTGATAGATAAACCCACTCAAGAAATTACTCTCCATTCAGTTGATTTAGAAATAGAATCAGCAGAATTTATCCACCAAGGAAAAGAAACTTGGGCAGGGAAAATTTCTTACGATAAGAAGAGCGAAACTGCTACTTTTACTTTTCCTAAACAAGTCCAGATAGGTAAGGGTGAGTTAAAACTTATTTTTAAAGGTGTTCTAAATGATAAGATGAGAGGTTTTTATAGGAGTAAATATGATAACAATGGACAAGCAAAACATTTGGCAACAACTCAGTTTGAATCAACAGATGCAAGAAGGGCTTTTCCTTGTTTTGATGAACCAGCTCATAAAGCTGTATTTGATGTAAGCTTGCTGGTTCCAAAACATACTACAGCTATTTCTAATACCATTGAAGAAAATATTTCAGAACATGAAAGTGGATATAAATTAATTGAATTTGCCCCAACTCCTAAAATGTCTACCTATCTTCTGGCATTTATTGTCGGAGAATTTGAATTTATACAAGGGGAAAGCGGAAAGCGGAAAGGGATAAGGGTGTTTACTACACCTGGCAAGAAAAACCAAGCCAAGTTTGCTTTGGATGTAGCAATAAAAGTATTAGATTTTTATGAAGATTATTTTGGTATAGATTATCCTTTACCAGTATTGGACATGATAGCTATACCGGATTTTGCTGCTGGGGCTATGGAAAATTGGGGAGCTGTGACTTACAGAGAATCAACCCTGCTAATTGATGAGGAAAGATCCTCAACTGCTAATAAACAATGGGTGGCTTTGGTTATTGCTCATGAGCTTGCCCACCAGTGGTTTGGAAATTTAGTAACTATGGAGTGGTGGACTCACCTTTGGTTAAATGAAGGTTTTGCCTCTTTTATTGAATATTTGGCAATAGATAATATTTTCCCCCAATGGGATATCTGGACTCAATTTATAGCAAACGAGATGGGAGAAGCATTCTCTTTGGATGCCTTGAAAAATACCCATCCAATTGAGGTTCCAGTTGGCCATCCAGCAGAGATTTCTGAAATTTTTGATAAGGTTAGTTATTCAAAAGGAGCCTCAGTTTTAAGGATGCTGTGGAAGTATTTAGGTGAGAAAGATTTTCAAAAGGGATTGCAGCATTACTTAAAAAAGCATAGCTTTAGTAATGCCCAAACAGAAGATTTGTGGGCAGCTTTAGAAAAAGTTTCCAAAAAGCCTGTGGGAAAAATTATGGCTAACTGGACTGGTAAGCCAGGACACCCATTAATAAAAGTACAAGCCACAGGTAACAGGTTGCAATTGACACAGTCTAGGTTTTTTTCTTCTCCGATATCTAAAAAACAAACTAATGACACGACCATTTGGAGTATTCCTCTAAAAGCTGGAAAAGAACAATTTTTGATGAGCAAAAAGAGGTTGGAGATTTCCAATAAAGGGGAAAAATTAAATACAGATGAGGCTTCTTTAGTTAGAGTTGAATATCAAAAAGATTACTTAGAGAAGCTTAAAGCTTCTATAGCTAATAAGAAGTTAGTTGCTCCTGATAGGCTAGGTTTGATCAGAGATATTTTTGATTTAGCCCAGTCTGGAAATGTCGCGACAGATCTTTCATTAGAATTTGCCCAAAACTATAAAAATGAAGAAGATTATACAGTTTGGGCAGAGCTGACTGGGCATATAAGCCAGTTGGATAGTTTGTTTGCTCTAGAGCC
This sequence comes from uncultured Gammaproteobacteria bacterium, assembly GCA_964500725.1. GTDB lineage: Bacteria > Patescibacteriota > Microgenomatia > Daviesbacterales > UBA10151 > UBA10151. The sequence goes on along the minus strand of CAZCNP010000001.1, from coordinate 153,267 downwards.
CTTTTATCCTCAGTTCCAAGATTATGGCAGAGATCTTTACCAACTGATAGCAAGTAAGATGGGTTGGCAGAAAAAAGAAAAAGAAAGACATACTGATGGACTGTTAAGAGGGATGGTTTTGTATAAATTAGGTTCTTTTGGGGATAGGGAAACAATCAAAAAAGCCCAAGATCTACTTAAAAAAGGAAATATTGATCCAGATTTAAGAGGGGTTGTTTACAATCTGGTTGCTGAAAATGGAGGTACAGGAGAATTTGATACTTTAATTGAGATGTATAAAAAAGAAGATAATCAGCAGGAAAAGGATAGAATAGGCAGGGCTTTAGGTTTATTTCCTGCAAAAACTTTGTTGGAAAAAACTCTCGATTTTTCTATTTCCAAACATGTAAGGTTTCAAAACAGCTTACAAATTATAGCCTCAGTTTGGGGAAATCCCCATGGAAGATATTTAGCCTGGGAATTTGTGAAGGAGAATTGGCAATTATTAAAAGAAAGATATGCAGGGGGGCATTACTTTACCAGGGTATTTGGTCCAGCAGCCCAGTTTACCAAGTTAGAAGATGCCAAAGATATAGAAAAGTTTGTTTCTAAAAATCCAGTTCCTGAGGCAAAAAGAACTATAGCCCAGGCTTTGGAGCAAATCTACTCAAATGCAGCTTGGTTAAAAAGAGATAGTAACTTATCAGCAATTATATTTCTTAAAGGGTGATCCAGCAACTTAGATCCATGGAATCCATCGTTTACCCCGTGTATTAATAAAGTATCAGCGCTGCCTTTTAGTACATAAGAATCACCAATTTCTAAAGAAGTAATAACAGTTTCATTGGCTTGAGGTATATTAAAGTCTGCTTCATTTAATGAGATCAGCACTTTTTCTGCCTCTGCTACGGTTCTGTTTTCATAAGGTCCTCCGACTACAACACTGCGAAACCAGGGTTTTGTAATAGCATGATGTTGTCTTGTGTTAATGCTCCCTAAATTTAATAAATCAATTTCTCTCGGCATTTATAAATATTATACAAGTTAAGGGAAATTATGATAAAATCTTGAGCATGGCTTTAAATGTAACAGATTTAAGAAATGGCACCTTTTTTAAAGAGGGCAATAATATCTTGCTGGTTGTAACCTATGAACATGTCAAAATGGGCAGGGGAAGCGGGACTATTAAGGTGAAAACCAAAAATGTGAGAACAGGAGCAGTGATTGAAAGAACCTTTATTACTGGTGCCAGGGTTGATGAGGCAAATGTTGAAAAGAAAAAGGCCCAGTTCCTTTACCGAGACGGAGATATATTTAATTTTATGGATCCTGTATCTTTTGAACAATTTACTATCTCTTCTCAAGTAATAGGGGACCAAGCAAAATATTTAAGAGATGGGTTAGATTTGATACTAATTGTGTCAGAAGGAGAAGCTTTAGGTTTGGAACTGCCAATGAGCCTGGTTTATTCTATTACTGAGACAGGACCTGGGGAGAAGGGAAATACTGTTTCTAATGTTTTTAAAGAAGCAGTTTTAGATAATGGTTTGGTAGTCAAAGTTCCTATGTTTATGAATATTGGGGAGAAAGTTAAAGTAGATACAAGAAGCGGAGAATACATAGAAAGAGTGAAATAGTATATACTAATTGAAGTTATGGCAAAGAAAATCACTAAAGCTTTGATACCAGCAGCTGGATTTGGGACCAGATTCCTTCCTCAAACCAAGGCCATGCCCAAAGAAATGCTGCCTATTGTTGATAAGCCTGTTATTCAGTATGTAGTAGAAGAGATAGTAGCCTCAGGCATAGAAGATATTGTTATTGTGACAGGTTCTACTAAAAGGGCAATTGAGGATCATTTTGATGTTCCTAATCAGGATCTGGTTCAGAATTTAGTAAATGGTCAAAAAGAAAAAATGCTTGAGCAAGTAAATCGTATTGCTGATATGGCTAACTTTATTTATATCCGTCAAAAAGGCCCTTATGGTAATGGTACCCCTGTTTTGGCTGGAGAACCAGTTATAGGTAATGAGCCATTTGCTGTTATTTGGGGTGATGAGTTCATTTATGCAGAGCCCCCCAGGCTTAAACAGATGATAGATGTATATGAAAAATATGGTGGTATGGTAATTTCTGGGGTAAAGATTGAAAAAAAGGAAGATTTAAAAAGATATGGCATAGCTGATTTAGAACCGGTAGAAGGTAATGTTTATAAAATTAAAAAAATTGTAGAAAAACCAGATCCAGATCAAGCCCCTTCAAATATAGCCACCCATGGAGCCTATATTTTGCCTCCAGAAATTTTTGCCGCTTTAAAAAAGCTTGATCCAGGAAAAGGTGGAGAAATTTGGCTAGTAGATGCTATAAACTTGCTAAAAGAAGAAGGAGTGCCTTTGTATGCAGTAGAGGTGCAAAATGGTAAATATTATGATACTGGGAATAAATTGGAATATATGAAAACTGTAGTAGATTTAGCCAGAAAGCACCCTGAAATTGGGGAAGATTTTGATAAGTATTTAAAAGATTTAGTGGAAAATTCTCAAAACTAAAACTAAACCGCCAACTGTGGCGGCCTGCGTTAAGATTCCCCAAGGCATTTTGGCTTTACCATTAGTATAATGCCCAAAATTATAAAAGGCAGAAAAAGGAAAGAATTTCCAGTTAAGCAGTAAATAAGGCATTTGTAAAAGATCCCAAGATTCAGAAATAAAGATAGCTAGCAGAAGATAAAGGTTATCTGTTGTATTGCCAAAAAGCAGAAAAGTTAAAACTACTCCAAAGACTAAATCTCCAAAAGATTGTAAAAAAAGTAAAGTTTTACTTTTTTTCTTCCAGCCCAGTCCAAAATCCCAGTGGGGAATCATATCAACCAGGGGATGGGAGATGGCAACCAGCGGGATGCCAACAGCAGGGTTGGAAATAGAGGCAGCAATTGCTCCTCCTATTAATGCATGCGCGGTAGCGGTCACAACTATTCAGTATACCCCCTTTGTCAATTTGATTCAAATGTGGACTTTGTGGTAGGCTAGAGCGATATGTTTCCAGTGCTTTTCTCTGTGGGCAAATTATCTGTTTCATCATATGGTGTTTTTCTGGCGCTGGGGTTTTTACTGGGAATATTTTTGGTTTGGAGACTTGCCCGCGCTTGGGATCTGGATGAGGAAAAGATTTTAGATTTCACTCTGCTAACCTTTTTGGGAGGGCTTGCAGGAGCAAGATTATATTTTGTAATTTCACATCTGCAATTATTTATGGCTTCACCTTTGAATTTGATTTTAATTAATAAGTTTCCGGGTTTTTCTTTTTGGGGAGGAGTTTTAGGGGGATGGCTGACATTATTTTTCCTTACCAGAAATAAACGTTTGGACTTTTGGCAAGTTGCCGATATTGCCGCGGTAGGTTTAATAGGAGCATTAGTTTTGTCTAACATTGGTTGCTTTTTAGGTGGGTGTGGCGTTGGGGCTCCTTCAGAAGCATTTTTTTCAATTGCTATGCTGGGAAGCATAGGCAAGAGATGGCCTGTCCAGATTGTGGAGGCATTATTTTTATTGGCAGCCTTGCGTTTACTCTGGTCTCAGGCAATTCATTTTCATCAAAGAGGCAAGATTGTCAGTTTGGGATTTATTTATATAGGTATTATCAAGCTGATACTTGAGCCTTTCAGGGTAGATCATTCAGGGGCATTTTTTTCTGCTGTTTTTGTCCTGTTAGGGCTGACTATTTTTTATAAAGTTACCAGACAAAATCCGCTGGCGCATGCAAAAAATGTGTTAAGATCTTTGAGTATGCAAAACTTAAGTAAAAGCTGGTATAATCAGAAAACAAATATCAGCTGGAAAGTTAGAAACCTAAAAAAATTACTCAAAAAATCAAATGTTAAATTTTCCTAAACAAACCCTGGATTTTCTTCATAAATACCTGCAAAGGCAGAAAAAAGAGGTTGATCAAAGCATCAGAGATATAGAAGAAGATGATCCGGCCAAGTCTCCTGCTTTGGCAGAATCTTCAGAGCCTGGGACTGATTCATACATTGCTGATACACATACTAAATCTGAGGTTATAAAAGCCCAACTGATTAGAATGAACAGTATAATAAAAATTGCTCTTTCCAAGATCAAGATTGGCACATATGGCAAATGTGATAATTGTGGTAAGCAGATTGAGACAGAAAGACTTTTAGCTTTACCTTCAGCCCAATATTGTCTGTCCTGTTCCCAAAAGAATATTAAGAAGAGATAATATTAAATTATCAATTTTACATTTTCCATTTTCATTTGTTATTATGGTCCTCCAGCAGCATTTATCCCTGAGTTTGAATGAACATCACCAACAGCCTGTATCCAGGGTCCTACTGCTTGTTGAACAGTTACATCAGGACAAGAGATAGTTGATGATGTTAAGCCAGCTGATGAGACAGTTAAACTGGAGTTTACTGTTCCAGCAGCTGCAAAAAAAATAGCTGCTTTTTTTTTCCTACTTGACTTAATAAGCAATTTAATATAACGTTATCTGGTAACGGTGTCTCTGTGGAAGGAGCGCTGTTTTTTTCTTGGTTCTGGTCTGGTAACCCGGGTGACAGACCTTCTTTAGTACTCATAGGCTATCCTATAATTTGAGTATAGCGAGAATTTCAAGCTAGGCTTATAGAATAAAATATAATAACTGAATTATAGCACATCTCTGCAAATTAGAGTACTTTGTTGTGGGGAAATGGTATAATAAATTTAATGACTAAGTTACAGATGCGTATAGAAAAGCTTAAAGATCAAATCCTGCCTATTCTTAAACAAGCAAGGGTAAAAAGAAGCAGTCTTTTCGGTTCTTTTGCCAGGGGTGATCAAGCAAGGGGTAGTGATATTGATATTTTAGTAGAGCTTCCCAGAGGCAGTAGTCTGCTTGATCTAATAGGTCTGGAGATGGATTTGAAAAAAGCAGTAGGTAAAAAGGTGGATTTATTAACATATAACTCTATTAATCCATTACTTAAAGACTATATTCAAAAAGATCAGATTCGGATTCTTTAAATTAGCAAGATACATGCGGAAAGATTCCACTATTTTCTTAATTCATATTTCAGAAAGTATTGAATGGATTGAAAAAGAAACGAATGACATATCTAAGGATAAATTTATCAGAGAAGTTCCCATTCAGGATGCAGCTATCAGAAGACTTGAGATAATAGGAGAAGCAGTTAAGAATTTACCAGGTGATTTTAAAAAGAAATATCCAGCTATTCCTTGGCAGAAGATTTCAGGTCTAAGAGATAAACTGATTCATGGTTATTTTGGAGTAGATTTGGGGTTAGTATGGGAGATAATCAAAAAAGACCTGCCTACATTTAAAAAACAGATTCAGCAGATGCTTAAGGGGTAATTTCTTGAGCTTCAGACTTCCTCTTTGCTAAACATAAATCAAAACTACTGGTTTTACAAGTTGGGCTGGTATTGATGAAAATGATATAATACGTTTGATGACTAAATCACAGATACAGTCCCAAATTGATTCTATTACAGACCAGCTGATAAAGAAGTACAAACCTCAGAAGATTTTTCTGTTTGGCTCATCTGTTACTGGAAATATGACTGATGATTCTGATCTGGATTTTTTAATAATTAAGGATGATCGTAGGAACTTTCATGATAGGGTAGTTGAGATTTATAAATTAGTAGAAAAAAATATAGCTGCAGATTTTATTGTTTACACTCCTAAAGAAGTCTCAGAAAGGGTTAGAATAGGTGATCCATTTATCAAGTCAATACTTTCAGAAGGTAGAGTATTATATGGTTGATCCAAAATTGGCAGAAGGATGGATCAAAAAAGCTGATGAGGATTTCAAATATGCCAAAATTTCTTTGGAAGAAGGGATAGAATTTTATTCTCCAATATGTTTTCATTTCCATCAAGCTGCGGAAAAATACTTAAAAGCTCTTATTGTAGCCAAAGAACTGGATTTTAAGAAAACACATGATTTAAAAGAATTAGTAAGAATCTGTGCTGAATTTGATAAAGAATTCAACAAATTGTCTGATCTAGTAAGTGAGCTTAATCCTTACTATATAGAAACAAGATACCCGGAGTTTATTGAATCAATTAATAAATCGAGTGCGGAAGAAGCAAAGAAGTTAGTAGAGAAAATAGCTTATTTTGTAAAGTCAAAACTTAAGTAGGCAGAATTTTCGTTATGGGCCTCCAGGAGCATTGATGCCAGTATTTGAATGAACATCACCAACAGCCTGTATCCAGGGTCCTACTGCTTGTTGAACAGTTACATCAGGACAAGAGATAGTTGATGATGTTAAGCCAGCTGATGAGATAGTCAAGCTGGAGCTTACTGTCCCAGCAGTTGAAAAGTTTTTAGTACAAGAACTTGCAGTACATGGGTCGGTATTACCATTAAAAGTCCAGGAGTATGTATATGTTCCATTTCCTCCTGATGGGGTGGCAGTGTAGGTGGTAGTATCTGTTGCATATGTAGTAATTGTAGTGGGAGAAACACTGCAGGAACCAGTAGGGGTACAATAGTTAGGAGTAGTAAAGGAAGCGGTGCCGCTGTGGTAAGGTGTGGAGTAGTTCCAGTAAAGCCTGACATAATATGGAGTGTTGCCACTGTAGGTCAATGAGGTTCCTCCTCCTGTGGAAAGGTTAAAATCGGTTCCGTTAGTGCTGGTGGTACTGGAGACATCCTTATGATAGTAAGTAGCAAAGTCTTCTCTGGTGCTGATATCAACGTAGGAACCGGCAGGAGCGCTGCCTGCCCAGGTAATAGTATATCCTGCTCCGTTATATCCAGCGGGAATACAGCTCGGACCTGCAGAAACAGCTGGACGGACTTTAGCAATAAGGTAGTTCACGTTGCTCCAACATTCAGAATTGTTATCTACCTTTGAGTGAACCCAGATATCGTAGTTGTGTCCTGAGAGAAAGTTATACGAATATGAGCAAGTTGTATCAGCTGTATTAGCACAACTTAGAGCAGCAGGGGTTAAATCTACAGTACAGGTATCACAGTTCTCTATGTCACCAGAGCTTCCATCAGTTCGGTCAGCTACTCTCACAGAATATGCTGTAGCATTTGCAACCCGGTTCCAGGTAATATTCCGGGTACCAGCATCTATGTTTCCTGCAGGAGATAAGAGAGTTGGGGTAGTCATGGCAGAACAGACATGAAGAGTGGCAGGAGTATATGGTCCAGCAGTACCGCATGAACCATTTGCAGCTATAGCATTATGAACCCACCAGGTATAATCAGTTCCAGTTGTAAGAGTGCGGGAGATAGAATTAGAAGTAATCATGTCAGAGCAATAGACATCTGTACCACAAGTACCTCCCGGGACTCTTATGTCAGGAGCAATCCTAAAATAATACCCAGCAGCTCCTGTAACTGCATCCCAGGAAAAAGTAGTATTTCCAGCAGTTCTAAGAACAGATCCTGTGATTGGACTGAGTCCAGTCGGAGCAGCTGGTAGAGCAGGACAAGCTGTACAAGTACCAGAGGAACAGTAATGAGTACTGTCACAGGTAGTTGAGCCAGTGCAGGCTGTTACTCCTGATCTTTGTTCTGTTCTATCAGCAGGAGTAGTTAGGGTTCCATCATTTCTAGTACATTCAGTCCCACCACAAGAAGGAGTAAGATTAGTGCACGTTCTAACTTCTCCAGTTAAGGTTCCAGTTCCACAGGATACGCAAGTGCCACCGCTCCAATCAGACCAGGCGCCATTAACAGGATTATTAGTATGAGTACATACCCCAGCAGCACTACAGGAATCAGTAGTACAGGCATCAGTATCAGTACAGTTGGCTGTGTATGTAGTTTCGGTACAAGAACTCCCATCATATCCAGAACCACCACTTGTCCGACAAGCAGGTATTGTAGCTTCTGGAAAAGCATTGTAGTTAGAACATGCAGTAGTACTACAACTAGAGCCAGTATAATAAGTTGGGGTAGTAGTTTGACAGGTGGCATCTCCACAGCTTGTGGCTGCTGGAGCATTTGGAGCACAGGATTTTAAGCCACAAATACCATTTGCATAGATTGCAGAAGTAGTATTAGTATGACAGGCTAAGGTAGAACAGTCAAATGCTACTGCACAGGTAGTAAAATCTGCAGATGGAGTACAGGTAGTGGCAGGAGTGCTTCCAAAAGTTACTCCTGTACGTGTATCAGGTACTTTCCAAGTTAAAGTATGAGTACCAGGTGCTCCTGAATTAAGGCCTTCCCAAGCTCCAAAATAAATATCACCAAGAACACAGTTTCCATTAATATCAGCACCAGTAAGGCATTTTCCTCCAACGGTATTGTTTACATACACATCATCTAAGTAGAGCGAGCCAAAATTCCATCCCACATTACTGGTTCCTTCAGTGAAATGAAGAGAAAAATCAGTATTGGCAGAGACAACTGAAGGGACATCATGCCAGGAAACAGTGCAACTGCAGGCAACGGGGGTGGTAAATGAAGAAGAATCACTTTGGACTTGATTATTCCAGGACCGGACATGATACGTGGTACTGGGCTCTAATGTTAAAAGTTGTCCATTTATCGTACTGCTATAACCGGTAAATCCATAAGTATCGGTAGGGGTGCCTGAGACACTTTTATGATAATAGGGGGAGAAGGTACTAGAAGCACTAATATCTATATAACTTATGGCAGGAAGTGTATCGATCCAGCTAATAGTTATATTAGAACCATCTGCATTGATACAAGAAGATGTAGAGGTAGTTGGGGCAGGTACTTTAGCTCTAACTGTAGTTGTAGCAAGGTAATCACCACTGCAGCTGCCGGAGTTAAATATAGTAAAAGTATAAGTTTTATCAGGAGCAATCCAGGTAGCAGGTTCTGAAGATCCAATAAGTTCACTGCTAAACGGGTCATAAGTATTGACGCTGCTATTTTTTACACAAACCCTGACAGTAGAAGTATTGCTGGTATTCCAGGATATATTAGAAGTGCAAATACTATTATTAGCTGTTAAATAACAAGGATTTGGGCTGGCAGAAATAGAACCTGTTGGGCTTCCACCACCTTCACATCCAGGGCAACCCCAATATCTTCTTGTATCAGTACTATTGGTCCCTAAAGTACCATCGCAATATCTCCAATCTGAGCCACATATCCCAGCATTATCATAACAGCATCCTTCTTCAGCGCATGCTTGACCAGTGTAACTATCATTAGGAGCAGCAGGGCAATAGCCTGTGGTGCCATTTCTAGAACAGACTTCTGAGCCTCCGCAACCATCTATTAAGGCTTGTGCTTCTTGGTTTGTAAGAATTGAGAAAATTATCAAAAATAAACAAAGGAATAATAGTTGAACTAATAATTTAGGTCCTTTTTTCATATTAAATTAAAACCGTTTGATAAGGGTGCAAGTTTTTAATTCCTGACAAGTTTGATTGCTACAGACTCCAAAGAACTTGTCTCCGAGGTTCATTTCAGATAAACCCTCCTTTAACGAGACGATTCTCCTTTGATTGTTCTGGATACTCATCTCTACAATCTTTCCTTTGCAAGTTAATTGAGTTTTAAAGCTAGTATTATTGGCGCCTTGCAGCTCAACCCAAGAAAGTTTTTTGTCGAGGTTTTTTATTGTTCCGTAAGCTAAAAAATCTTTACCCTTTTGATAAACTGCTGTTGGATAAGTGGGGCTTTGGTCGTATTTTTGAGGGACAAAAGTTGCACCATACAGACTTTGGTTGGAAGAGAGTGATTTAAAAGCGGGATATTTTATGAATAAAATTATTGCTGATAATAAAACAATAATGGAAACTATAAAAATAATGTATATTCTTTTCTTCTTAAGAGAAATAGATAATAAGTTGTCTTTAGTATTTAGATTATCCATAGCTTAAGAGTAACAAATGAGGAATGCAAAGGTCAATTAGAGGATAGAATTTAACGGATGCTATTAAGATCGGGTGCCTGTACCACAATAGGAAAAATTACCTGTGTTAGGATCGCTGAAATAAATGTGTATTATTTTAGGACTATCTTTTAAATAAAATGCGATCATTTTGCCATCAGAACGGGTGGAGCCAGTACCGTCCTTGGGGCCTATTGGATATGGACAAAGTATAGTACCATCTTTCTGCCAGATAAGTGCATTGTCATATAGTATAGGGGCAATATTATTTGGGCTTACTCCCAGTCTTCCTACTAAGTCTGCCTTTGTAGCATCCAGCAATCGTTTCTTTGGATCGACATTTTCTGGGGGAGGAGGAGGCTGGGTTGGGGGAGCAGGTGGCTCAATTTTAGGAGCTAGAGCTGTAGGTGCTGGAGTAGTATCAGGAGTAGGAGCTGTTTCAGCAGTAGGAACCTCTGTGGGTTTAATAATAGCTGTGGCTGGTATTTTGGTAGGTTCTTGGGTTGGAACTTCTGTTGCTGTTGCAGTGCCTGTTGCAGTACTTGCTGGTTTAGTTGCTGTTCCTGTTGGTGTATTTGAAGCAGTAGGTTCAGTTGTACTTGTAGCAGTGCTGGTAGAAGTAGCTGTTGGAGTTTCTGTAATTGTTGGTATAGCCGGGAAAGGAGTTTGAGCGACTAGCTCGTTAAAGGTTTTTAAAGAAGGCATAATGCCTCCTTCTTGATTTTCACTGGCGACTACCGGTTGTCTGGAAACTCCTTCAAGAAATGCCTTCCCTGCAAGCACTGCACCGGTTGCGCCTGAGAATCCTAAAGCAGTAACCAAAGCCACACGCAGTCCTGCATGTCTTCTTTCCGGGTTAGCCATTATGGTATTCTCCCTACTGAATCTATGACTGTTTTTATTAGTGATGGTGTTTGAGGATCAAGTAAGGAAACAAATGCGATAGACAATCCAAAGCCAACTGCTGCGGAAGCAGCAAGAACTGCTGTGCGATACCATTTATCCTGAGGTTGTCTGACACCTGAGAAAATCTCTTTTACAGAGGTAGGGAATTCTCTAAAATTAACCCCTTGACTGAAAGCCAATATTGAGGTACCGTTAATATATAACGGTGTCTCTGTGGAAGGAGCGCTGTTTTTTTCTTGGTTTGAAACGGATCCGTCCAAACCTTCTTTAGTACTCATAGGTTATCCTATAGAATAAAATATAATAACTGAATTATAGCACATCTCTGCAAATTAGAGTACTTTGTTGTGGGGAAAATTTGACAAACTATGTTTGTTACCCCCATAATATATTCTTACAAAGCGAATATGCAGACAGGAAGATTTCATATTATTTTAGATTTAGAAAAAGTTGATAATCAAATATTAAATGATGGAGAGGGGCTAAAGAATTTTTTAGTTGATATAACTGAAAAAATTGATATGCATGTACTGCATGGTCCAGTGGTGGTAAGTGGTATTCCTGAAAACCCAGGTTTATCAGGATTTGTAATTATTGATTATTCCCATATTTCTGCTCATACTTTTACCAAAAATGGGGAAGCCCAGGTTGATATTTTTTCCTGTAAATCTTTTGATCAGGAAAAGGCCAAGGAAGCAGTTTTAGAGTATTTTAAAGCTTCTCCTTCTTCAATGCGCTTTCAGCAAGTTTGTTGGGAATAAATTTTTCTCCTATTTTAGTTATAATATTACAAGTTAATTTTCAGTTTAATTCATGTTAGAGTATATTTAATTCAATTGTATGGAATCAATATTTTTTGCTTTGATATCTTTCTTTGGGTGGGGGGTAGGTGATATTTTTGGAACAATTGCTACAAGAAAGCTAGGCGGTTTTTCAACAACTTTATGGACGCTTATAGCTGGAGCTTTTCTTTTTACTTTACTAATTCCTTTTGCAATGAGTGATTTTAAAGCCATAACTCCAATATTGTTTTTCTTGACAGCTGTAATTAGTATCTTTTTTATTATTGCTTTAGTGGCATTTTACCAAGCGTTGAAGATAGAAAGCTCTCCTTTGATTGGAACAATAGCATCTTCATTTGCAGCAGTTACTGTGATTCTTTCATTAATATTCCTTGGTGAAACAATTTCAATTTGGCAAGCTATATTCATAGTCGTAATATTTATTGGGGTAGTTTTATCTTCTTTTGAGTTTGAGAAACTAAAGAAAGCGAGAATAATATTAAGCACAGGAATTATTTTTGCTTTAATTGCTATGTTGTCGTGGGGTATTTACTTTGCATTTATTAAAATTCCAGTCTCAAAATTAGGTTGGTTTTGGCCGACATATATTACCTATTTATCTTTCCCCTTACTACTATTCTTTTTAAAAATTGCCAAAATAAAGATAAAAAAACCACAATTAAAAGTAAGTCTTAAACCACTACTTGCTTCTTTGATTCTAACCGGTAGCGCAGAGTTTGGCTATAATTTTGCCATTAGCAAAGGTCAGGTAGCTTTGGTTGCTCCTATAGCAGGGTCTTATCCTGTATTATTTGTATTGCTTAGTTTTATACTTTTTAGGGATCCTGTTACTAAGCAGCAGATTATAGGTATAGTGGTAGCCTTGTTAGGAATTGTATTACTGGCATTAAATAATTAAATAAAAACATGGATATTTTTAGTAACTTACAAGTTATAGGGGAATGCTTACTTGATAAGCAGAGAGTGAAAGTTTTTGAAAAAGCGATCAAAGAAGTTGTTAGAAGAGACGATATTGTTATGGATATCGGGACAGGTTCAGGAATACTTGCTCTGCTTTCAGCTAAGGCTGGAGCTAAAAAGGTATTTGCCGTAGAAATTGCTAAGGATGTGGCTGAGTTTGCAAGGTTGAATATTAAATCAAATGGTCTAACTGACAAAATAGAGGTCATTTCTGCAGATATAAAACACTTTAATTTTCCGCATGGGATTGATGTTGTGACAGCGGAGCTTTTAGATACTTGTTTAATCGCAGAGCAACAAGCGCATGCTTTAAATAGTTTAAGAGAGAAGAAAATAATAGATTCTGCAACAAGATTAATTCCTTATCGTCTAGATTGCGCAGTAGAACTGATTGAGTATGACTTTAATTTTTATGGTTTTCAAATGCCTTTTGTAATACAGGCTCGAAACTTTGAAACTAATCAAAAGGTAGTTCAAAAACTTTCATCAGTAGTAGTTTTTAAACAGGTTGATTTTAATAAGTTTATAGAGGTGGATGTTTTGGAAAAAATTGTGATTAAAGTTGAACAAGATGGTTTACTTAATGCTATAAGGTTAACATCAAAAACTTATTTGAGTTCCGATGTTAGTATTTGGAGCACCCCTGATATGAATATGCCAGTTATTGTTCCTTTACATCCTCAAAGAGTTAGAAAGGGGGAAGAGATTATTTTAGAGATAAAGTATCGAATGGGTGAAGGATTTGGAAAATTTTCCACAAGCGTTCAGATTACTTGACTTTTTATTGTTTTTAATTCCATAATCAAATTAGTGATTAAAAATCTTTCTAATTCTAAACTAACCTGGTTTATAGTTATTTTCTACCTTATTCTCCTCGCCTGGTGGGTTAAGATTCTTATTTCTGGCCAAAAAGAGGGTTTTGAAAATAATCTATTCGGTGCAGTTTATCCAATACTTGCTCTCGTTGGTGGTGCTAATGGCCTGATTATTTCTCGGATATATGGTGGATGGTCCTCTGTGATGGGAAGAGGGATTATATATTTATCTTTAGCACTTTTAGGTCAAGTTTTTGGTCAATTCATCTGGGCTTATTTTAACCTAATTGCTAAAGTTGAAGTACCTTATCCATCTATTGCAGATATAGGCTATATTTCAGTTATACCATTTAATATTTTGGCAATGTGGTCTTTTGCTAAAGCTTCAGGTATTAAGTTATCGCTAAGTAAAATGGGTGGGAAGATTCAGGCAGTACTGATTCCACTAATTTTATTGGTAGTTGCGTATGCCTTATTATTAAAAGATTATGAAATCGATTTTGCGGATCCTATTAGGGTATTTTTAGACTTTGCCTATCCTACTGGTGAAGCATTTTATATCTCTTTGGCTATCCTGACTTACTTGCTTTCTAGAAAATTACTTGGTGGGATAATGCGTCCGAAAATTCTTTTTTTCATTTTAGCATTTACTATTCAGTTCCTTACTGATTACACCTTTTTATACAGTGTTAGTCGTGAGTTTTATTATAATGCAGGGATAGTTGATTTGATGTATACGACTTCCTTTGCCATCTATAGCTTAGCTTTGGTTAATTTAAAGTTTCTGAATACTGATTAAGTTATGGATCCATATATTTTGGCGATCAGCCGGATAATAAAGGAACAGCAGTCGATCATTGGACCGGTTGCCTTAGATCAGGCCAAAAAAGTGGCAGGACTGGAAGTGGGTGGGGTAGATGATGTCAAAATCACTGGCAATAAAAAAGAAGTTTTGGGAAATTTGGTTAACCAATATGCCAAACTTTTCGGTCAAGCTTCAGTGGAAGTATGCAAAGAAGCTTTCTCTTATGTGGCAGATAAAATGAGCCCTGCTGATATTCCTGATGTTTTAAGATCCTCCTAAATTGTGCTACCATAATTTTGTATGGTCTCTGAAAATAAAATAACCACTTTTTTAAAGCTCCAGCAAACAGTCCTAGATATAGAAGACAGCACTAAGCTTTTAGAACAGTTTCTACCACAGGTTTTAACAGAGTTAAATACTGTAGGTTACCCGTATATATTTTTGTCTGCCATATTTACTGATTCAGCTGGGGAGGTAAAACAAACATTTTTTATTGATAACAAAGGAAGCCAGTCACCAGTAAACCAAGATAGTGTTTTTCAAAAAGGGAGCGAGTGGGAAATGAAGGTGATGTATGGTGAAGCTGCTGTAGTTTCTGATGTATCATATTTTATTAATCCTTCTTATCCGCAATTTCATGAAATTTATTCTTTATTGGTTTTGCCGATAAGACATATTAGGGATTTGCGCGGGGTTTTAATTTTAGCAAGTCCGAAAGATGCCAACACAGTCGAACAGGAAGAGATAGAGTTTGGTGAGATGCTGACCCGCTTGGTGGATCTTGCATATAGGTTGCAGGATACCGAAAGCTCACTATTAAAGATTACCCAACAAGTTTATGGAATGAATGCTAAACTTCATCAATTAGATAAGTTAAAAGATGATTTTGTTTCAGTTACCTCTCATGAGCTTAGAACACCGATGACTGCGATCCGTTCATATGTTTGGATGGCTTTGCATAAATCTGATATACCACTGTCACAAAAGTTGGAAAGGTATTTATATAGAACTTTGGTATCTACTGAAAGACTTATTAATTTAGTAAATGATATGTTGAATGTTTCCAGGATCGAATCAGGCAGTATTGAAGTAACTCCTAAACCTTTTGATATTACAGCTTTGGTAAAGGATGTGATGGAGGAGGTAAAGATGAAGGCTGGAGAAAAGAATGTGCATCTTGAGGTTACGCAAAAAGCAGTGCCTCAGATATTTGCAGATGCTGATAAAGTGCATGAAATACTCTTAAATTTGATAGGCAACTCTTTAAAGTTTGCTTTTCCTGGAGGAACTATTGCAGTAGGCTTTTTTACTGATGGAAAAAATGTGGAAGTATCTGTAAAAGATAATGGACCAGGTATTTCCAGAGATGATTTGGGCAGGTTATTTCACAAGTTTAGTAGATTAGATAATTCCTATACAGCTATTTCTACCTCAGGCGGGACTGGTTTAGGTTTATTTATCTCCAAGAGTTTGATAGATCTAATGCATGGCAAAATCTGGGTAGAGTCTGAAGGATTAAATAAAGGTGCCACATTCACATTTTCTTTGCCTGTTGCCAGCAAAGAGACCTTGCAGCATGCTGAGGAGTATGAGGTAAAAGCCCAGGGTGAAGTGAAAAAATTAGAACCTGTAGCAATATGATACAATCAAATTAATGGATAACACACAGCAAAAAAAGATACTAATAGTTGAAGATGATCAGTTTTTAAGAGAGTTTTACCAGGAGCTTTTACAATCTGAAAATTATCAGGTGCAGGCTGCAGCTGAGGGAGAAGCTGGTTTGGCAATGCTTCGGGAAGGCGGGTTTAATTTGGTGCTTTTAGATATTATGCTCCCCAAAAAAGATGGTCTGCAAATACTGCGAGATTTGAAAATCCAACCCGCAAAACAACAAAATGGTCCTATTGTAGTGCTGACTAATTTAGGCCAAGGTGCCATTATAAAAGAATGTTTTAATTTAGGAGCAGAAGGGTATTTGATAAAATCAGCTTTAAATCCCGATGAAGTTTTAACAGAAATAAAAAGCTTTTTGCAAAAAGCCAGTCCAGCAGGCAGTGGAGTATCCTAAGATTAAAGTAATTTACCAAGATAATGATTTTTTAGCTGTTAGTAAACCTCCAGGGTTAGTAGTAGACCCAGCTGATACAGTTGCTGAAAAAACTTTAGCAGACATTTTAATAGAGGATTTTAATATTGATCTTCCTCGGGGCGGGATAGTTCATAGGTTAGATAAAGATACTTCCGGGGTAATATTGGTTGCTAAAACCCTGCAAGCCTTAGAGAGTTTACAAAGTCAGTTTAAAGAAAGAATAGTTAAAAAAGAATATTTAGCCCTAGCTCATGGAGTAATATTGGAATCAATTACTATTGATGGAGCAATAGGCAGAAATCCAGGTGATAGAGAAAAGTTTGCAGTTATAGCTGACGGGAAAGAGGCAGTTACAGAATTTGAACCGGTAAAAAATGTACAATTTACAATGTACAATTTACAAACAATATTTCCAGATTTTAATAAAATTCAGATGAGGAAGCTGGAAAGGCAAAAATATGGGGAGGTTACTTTAGTAAGATGTAAGCCAAAGACTGGACGGACTCATCAAATTAGGGTACATTTAAAATATACAAACCATCCCATTGTGGCTGATGAAAAGTATGTGGGCAGGAAAATGTTTAGATTAGATAGCAGATGGTGCCCAAGAATATTTTTACATGCAGAAAAGATTGGTTTTAAGCACCCAGTAAGTGGAGAGTGGATGGAACTGGAAAGTAGGCTGCCAGAAGATTTAGAAGGAGCTTTAGATTTATTAAGTAAGAATGAATAATATCTTTGTACAACTTGCTACTATTCTTGGTTTATCATCTGTTTTAGGTTTTGTTACATATAAATTAAAACTGCCTTTAGTAATTGCTTATTTAGTAGGGGGGGTACTGATATCCCTGGTGGGTTTTTTTGATGTTGGAGAATCTATTGTTTTGGAGTTTTTGCCGGAAATAGGGATTGCTTTTGTGCTTTTTTTGGTAGGGATGGAGCTGGATCTGCGTGAAATTAGAAGTTTTGGCAGGCAAATACTTTTGGCTGGAATACTGCAAATTCTAATTACCACGATATTAGGCACTTTTATTGTCCAAAGTTTTGGATTTTCTCTGGCTGAGTCTATTTATTTAGGAATAGGGTTATCTTTTTCATCTACCATTGTTGTAATTAAAATGTTACTTGAGAAGAAAGATTTAAAGTCTTTGTATGGAAAACTATCAATAGGTATACTTCTATTGGAGGATTTACTGGCTGTAGTCCTTCTTTTAGGGCTTACTTCCACCACTTCTTTATTAGGCACAGGTTTAACTCAAGCTTTCCCAATACTGGCTTTTATGGGAAAGGTGTTAGTGCTTTTTTCTATTGCTTTGATATTAAACCATTATATTTTAGGAGCTTTATTTAAAGCAGTTTCTGAATCAACAGAGCTTCTATTTCTGACAGCTCTTGCTTGGTGTTTTGTATTTATATCTCTGGCTATTTTCATGGGTTTTTCTGTGGTAATTGGAGCGTTTTTGGCAGGGGTTGCTTTGGCCTCATCCCCATATCATTTTCAAATTCAGGGTAAGGTAAAACCAATGAGGGATTTCTTTGTAGCTTTGTTTTTTGTTTATTTAGGAACCAAAGTAAATTTTGGATATATAACTCAAACATACTGGCTAATTTTAATCTTTACAGCGTATGCGGTGGTAGTCAAACCCGCAATTTTTGTTCTGCTATTAGGAACTTTAGGATTTAGAAAACATACAATGTTTCATGTTGCTATAAATTTATCTCATATCTCAGAATTTTCCTTAATTATTCTTTTGGTAGGGTTGGATGCAGGGGTTGTAGGTCCACAGACTTTAACTATTATTGCCTCAAGTGGAGTTTTATCTTTGATTATATCTTCTGTGAGTATTTCTAAGGCAAGTCAAATATACAGGATTGTAACCAATTGGATAGGATTTTTTGAAAGAAAGAGTGTTTATAGAGTTGATAATATAAAATCTTATGAGCTTGAGGATCATGTAGTAGTAATTGGAGCACATAGAGTTGGGGGAGAGATAGTTAAATTCCTCAGAAAAGAAAAACGTCCTTTAATAGTTTTGGACTTTAATCCTCATCAAGTAGAATCCCTGCTGGGAGAACAGGTACAGGTAATTTATGGGGACATGGGAGATCCAGAGGTTTTGGACATTCTAAATTTAGATAAAGCTAAGATGATTATTTCCACTGCCCAGGATGTTAGTGATAATAAAACTTTGCTGGAGGATCTAAAAATTAGGCATTCTGATGCTAAAGTTATTGTCAGGGCAGAAACAATAAAAGATGCTCAAGGTTTATATAAAGCTGGAGCAGACTTTGTCATAATCCCAGAAGTGATGGCAGGAGATTTATTGGCAGATACTTTAAAGGATCATTTAAATGATGGAGACTACTTCAAAGATAGGCCCAGAATTGAGATGGAAAAACTCTCCAGAAAAACCCTAGCTTGGGGTTAGTGGTATAATTAACTTATGAAAACTATAAATTTATCCAGATTATTAAAGAATTTTTCTTCGGGTTGGGTAGCAATTACCTCTGACTATAAAGAGGTAGTAGCATCCGGTAAAAGTCTTAAAGAGGTGAGTCAAGCTGTAGAAAAGCAAAAAAGGGATGATGTAATCTTGATTTCAGCTTCAAAAAATTATCGTGGTTTTGTGACAAGTGCATGAATTTTCCTTACACCAACCTGCCTGGAGTTCCAAAAGATACTAAAAGACCGCTTGTTCCAGTTAAATTTATCCATAAGAATAAAAATACTTTACCAATTCTTTGTTTAATTGATTCAGGTGCGGATTATTCTTATTTAGCTTTTGATATTGCAGTCTTTCTGGGAATTAGTTTAAAAAACATTAAGCCACAAAAATCGTTTGGAATAAATGGGTCTTCTTTTATTTGTTTTCCTTCTAAGATTGATATAGAGCTTGGTGGATGTAAATTAAGCATTCCAGTTCACTTCAGCAATCAATTATCCACAGCTTTTCCATGTATTTTGGGACAGGAAGACTTTTTTAGTAAAGCCAGGATTATTTTCGAGCGATACAAATGGAACTTAGATATAAAGATTAAATAGAAAATTCTCCAGAAAAACCCTAGCCTGGGGATAAGGGTATTGATTAACCCATAGTATTTGACTTTTCAATGCTTTTCCTGTAAAATTTACAGATATGCCTGAAATTGACAGAAGAAGATTTGTAAAAGCTGGTTTAGCAATTGTGGCTGGTATTGCAGTAGAATCAGCTGTATTACCAATAAAAGTTGGTGCAGCTGTTGGTTTAGAAAAATTATCTAGTCAAAAAGCAGGTAATGCTTCCATTCACTCCGAAACAGAAGAAGGTTATAGTCTTACCGAATACCAGAGATACCAGTACCAATTGGGATTACCGGTAACTGAAGAACTTATATTTAGGGCGATCCCTTCTTATATTTTGTCGAAAAGAGAAGGAGTAGTTGATCCTTTCGAAGAAACAGTACGCGGGACAGGTGGGCTCAGAATGACGAGAAGAGAAATGATATGGGGTAGTGCTGCGTCTGTTTTTTTTGCACTACCCCACAGTATAACACCTAAAGGATTTGATACTAGAATTATTCCTCTTCCGCAGTTTATTGGAGGTTTATCTAAATGGTATCTGCAAAGGAAGTTTGGAATTATCGCAAATATTTCTGCGCATGTTTTTAATAATTCTTTAGCAATTTGGGTAACTGATAAGTTGTCTTCGCCTCGATAGTGTAGAATAACTTCTGTGAAACAATTTAAGATTTTACACAAAGATAAAAAAGCCCGAGTAGGGAAGTTAACTACCCCTCATGGGGTAATAGAAACTCCCCAGTTTAACCCTGTTGGGACACAGGCTGCTGTTAAGGCTTTAGGGCCCCGTGAGCTCAAGGAAATCGGCGCCCAAATAGTTTTAGCAAATACATATCATCTGATGTTAAGACCAGGAGCAGATTTAATAGCAAAATTTGGAGGTCTTCATAAATTTATGGGTTGGGACAGACCCATTATGACTGATTCAGGTGGTTTTCAAGTTTTCTCTCTGGGAATAGCTTTAGAGCATGGAGGTAGTAAGGTTTTAAGGCAGGATGAAAATGATAATGAGCAAAGCTCTTTAAACGGGGCTGTTCGCCCTCGTTTAAATAAAATCACAGAAGAAGGGGTAACTTTCCAGTCCCACTTGGATGGATCAAAACATATTTTTACTCCAGAAAGCTCTATAAAGATTCAGCATCAATTAGGAGCAGATTTGATTGTGGCTTTTGATGATCATGAGTCTGCAAAACATACCAAGCAAGAAATGCAGGAGTCTTTAGAGCTAACTGAGAGATGGGCAATAAGAAGCCTAAAGGGATTAAAAAGATTAAAAAGCAGACAACTGATGTATGGAGTAGTTCATGGGGGTACTCATAAAGATTTAAGGGTGAGGTCTGCCCAATTTACTGACAGCAATTTTGATGCTATTGCCTTAGGTGGTATTTATGGAGATAAAAAAACTTTGTGCCAGATTATTGAGTGGAGCTTGGGAGAAGTTTCGCAAGACAAACCAAGACATTTGCTTGGTATTGGAGAGGTTGAAGATCTGTTTAATGGGGTAGAGGCAGGTATAGACTTTTTTGATTGTGTAGCTCCTACCAGAAGGGCCAGGTTTGGCTCCCTTTATATTTCCCCTAAAGCTGGGGGCAAAAGGAAAGATAGTTTTACTCTTAGTATAAGACAAAGTAGACACACTGCTGATAAAAAGCCAATTGATCCAAATTGTGCATGTTTGACTTGTTTGAATTTTTCCAGAAGCTATTTAAGGCATCTATATTTTGCAAAGGAAATTTTATTTCACAATCTAGCAACTTACCATAATGTTTATTTTATTTTGAATTTGATGAAAGAAATAAGAGAAGCAATAAAAAATGATAAATTTAATAAATTAAAATCTGGTTGGGTTTAACAAAATATCAAAGGGGAGCTTAGTGCCCCCCTTCGATATGTTAAATTCTAATGCATCAGAATTTTAAGCTACAGGCGCACCGCCTGCTGGATTTTGACCACCTTGGTCTCCTCCTATTCCTGCATCACCACCTGGCATACCAGGTTGTTCTGAAACAGGCTCTACAGGAGTTGGTTCAGAGACAGGAGTCTCTGGTGTGACAGGAGCTGCTGGAGCAGGTTGTCCTGCATTTGGATCTGAAACTGGTTCTGGTTGACCACCTTGGTTAGGGTCTGCAACACCACCTTGATTTGGATCTGTTGGATTCATTATATATTTTCACCTCCTCTCGTTTAATTTAGTGTATCCTGTAATAAGCTTTAAGGTCAAGTATTTACTTGCATCTTGCAGTCTTGATACACTGGTATTATGCCCACCAAGAAAGTTTTGCCCAAATCTTCGAAGAATTGGAAAGATGTTCGCTCCAAAACTAAAATAAAGAAAAAAACTCAACTAGCATTACTTGTTTTAGGAATTTTAATTGTTTTTTTGATTCTATCCCAAGTCATGCGTTTTACCCAAAGTCTAGTTGGTTCTAAAAAGTATAGTTGGGATGGGCAGTACAATATTAACTTGCTGATCCGTTCCAAAGATATTTCTTTACTAACTTATAGCCCTACAGATAATAAAATAATAATGGTAAATATTCCTGATGAAACTTTTCTACAGTTGCCTTATGGGTTCGGATCATGGCAAGCAAGAAGCATTTATGACCTTGGTGAGTCTCAAAAAAGGGGAGGAAATAAGTTATTAAAAGAAACCTTAACCGCTTTTTTTGCCATACCTGTAGATGGTTATTTGGATATTTCTAGCTTAAAGTCCACAGAAACGGTTTCTGATTTAGTAGATGTGCTCAGAAAAAATCCTGTTTCAGGTATTAGTCTTTTGTCCCAGTTAAAAACTGATTTAACTATGTGGGAGCTTTTAAAATTGAAGTGGGGTATGGCTTCAGTAAGGTTTGATAAGATCAAACAGCTGGATTTGGTTGAACTTAATGTACTGCAGAAAGAAACTCTGGCTGATGGTACACCTATTTTTACCTCAGACCCAATCAAGATGGATAGTGTTTTAGCAGATTTTCAGGATCCCAAAGTAGCTACAGAGGGCAAAACTATTGCTGTCTTTAACTCTACTGACCAACCACAGCTGGCTCAAAAATGGGCAAGGTTAGTAACTAATTTAGGAGGTGATGTAATTATTGTAAGTAACACCAAAACCAAACTAAAAAGAACGCAGGTTTCGGGAGAGCAATCACTAACCCTGAAAAGATTACAGCAAATATTTGTTTTGGACTGTCAAAACAGCCCAAAATGTGATAATATAAGCCCAACTGAAGATGATATAGCTTACCAGCGAGCTCAAATAAACTTATTGCTGGGAGAAGACTATATCAGCAGATAAAATATGGCTTTATGGCTGATACTTTTTATACTGGTGGTGGGAATCTCATTTTTGCTGGCTCTTCGTTCCATGATGGATTATCAAGAAGTTCCAGAGCAAACTAAGGTAGAGTATGGTTTATTTTTGATACGCCAAATAGACAATTTTGATGCAAATATCCTTAATGCCATTAGGAACCGTTTGCATACTGCTGGGTTAGTTATCAGCATAGAAAGATTAATTAAAGGAAAGCAGGCAGCTTTAACTATATTTGGGCTTAAAAAAATCCTGGCTGATTTTACAGACAAATTAAATCTATTAGAGCTTGAGGATTACACAGCCAGTTGGGCTGGCAAAGAGGTTTCTACCTGGGAGATTGGAGTAAAGGATTCCCATTATTTAAAACATGAAGACTTTGATAATATTTTTAAAAATCTTCCTGAATTTGCTGAGGATGACCAATTTTTCTTGCAAGTTGTGCTTTCTCCAAAAGGCAACCAAGATAATGCTCCTTTTGCAACCCAAATAAGGGTGGCATTTTTAGCTGAGGATTCTCAAAGGAAAAGACTGCTTGCTCCACTATTGCATAATTTAAATACCGGGGGGTTGATTAAAGTGCCAAGGCCATTTTCTCTGGGGCAAATGATGAGTTTCTACCGCGCCAGAAGTTTAAGTAAAGATAGTAAGGGTCCTATTTTGGATTCTCAGGCAGTAGCCAGGTTGTTAAAAGTTTAAAGGTTTTCTTCTTGCGTTTCCTCTGTTTCTTCTTCAGCGGTTAGTGTTTCCAGGGGGGTTAGGCTATTTGTGATGTTAGTAGATTGAGAAAACTCCAGGAAAGATGGTTGGTTTTTAAATCTTTTACTGCGGAAGGTTTCCTTGATGATAACTGAGAGACTGTTAACGCTAATGGCCTTGATGAACGACTCGTATTTGTTGCCTCCTTTAGTCAGTCTGCATAATTGATGGCTTAGGTCATCTGGCAACACTCCTAAATAGTTTCCTTCGGCATCAACAATCATAATTCTCCTATTTTTTATTACCATTTCTACCCTCATTCCACAGTAAGCTTGGGATAATTTTTGTGGCTCAGCTACTTTTAGAAGGTTTACCATTTTTGTCTTTCCAGGCTCTTGTAAAAAGAGAGCAGGGGATAATTTAGTTAGAGGACAGCTTTGGTCAGCTTTTCCATTTGAATAAAGCTTGCTTGTTTTGAAGGATTTCATGATTTTTAAATTCTTTTGAGCAATAGGATTGTAAGGATCAAATGTCAGCACTTCTGAATAGTATTTTTTAGCTAAATTGTATCTGCCAAGCTCCATATAAGCTTTGGCTTGACGGTTTAAGGCATCAACGTTTTGAGGGTCAAGTTTTAGGATTTTTTTATTGATAGATAAAGCTTCTTCCCACCTGGAGTTGAGTGCTGCATCTATGGCCTGCTCGTAAAGATTTGAGGTTTGCGGGGAAACGTCCATCTAAAGGAGAAAGTATAGATAGTACAAATAAGGTTGTCAATGCTTCGTATTTTATTTGCTTGCAAAAGTTAAGATGAGGAGCTAATATCTATGCAAGAAATTTTTTATGAGTGGACATTCTAAATGGTCAACAATCAAGAGACAAAAAGGTGTAGCAGATATTAAACGTGGTCAGACTTTTACCAAACTTGCTAATGCTATAACTATTGCGGTTAAATTAGGAGGTTCTGGGGATCCTGGTTCCAACCCAAGACTTAGGGTGGAAATGGATGCAGCTAAAGCTGTAAATATGCCCAAAGATAATGTTGCTAGGGCAATTGACCGAGGATTAGGTAAATTGCCTGGTCAAACTTTAGAGGAAGTGCTTTATGAAGGTTTTGGTCCAGCAAAAACAGCCTTTTTAGTAGAAGGGGTAACTGATAATAAAATGAGAACAACTCAGGAAATTAAAAATATTTTTGAAAGAGGCGGGGGTAATATGGGTGGACAGGGAAGTGTTTCATATATGTTTGATAGGTGTGGGGAGATTAAAGTAGTTAGTAAAGGTGGAGGAGTAGAGGATGAAATGTTAGAGCTTATAGATTTGGGAGCAAAGGATGTGGAGGATTATTTGGAGGATAATATACAAAAGTATTTGGTATATACAGAAAGCTCAGAACTAAATACTATGGGTAATAAAATTACTCAGGGAGGGTATGGAGTAGAGTCACAAGGATTAGTCTATAAACCAAACATTTTAGTAACAATAAATGATTCAGAATCTGCTAAAAAAGTACTAGAATTTGCAGAAAGGTTAGAGGATTTAGATGATGTGCAAAAAGTATACACAAATTTTGACCTAACTTTATGATTATATTAGGGATTGATCCTGGAACTGCTACAACTGGATATGGAATTATCAAAGTGCCTGATGACATTATCGGCAGAGAGTTTGATTATGATATTGAGCTTATTACTTATGGAAATATCAGCACTCCTAAAGATAAATTAATGCAGGACAGGTTGAGCATGATTCATAGAGAGCTTAGCGATGTGATTAAAAAGTATCAGCCAGATCAGATGGTGTGTGAGATGTTATTTTTTGGGGCTAATACCAGAACAGCTATTATGGTAGGTCAGGCTAGGGGAGTTATTATGTTAACAGCTGCTCAAAATAGATTGCCTTTTCAAGACTATACAGGCTTGCAGGTAAAGCTAATGGTGGCTGGTTCAGGCAGGGCTGATAAAAATCAGGTCCATGAAGGAGTGAGGAAATTTTTAGGAACTAATGGCAGAAAAAGAAATAAGTTAAAAGTTAACAGGAAGGGTGGTCATTTGGATGATGCCACAGATGCTTTGGCAATAGCTATTTGTCATGTGTTAAAACTGGTGGCTAAGTAAGGTCTCTCTATGAATCCAGGCCTAAATAAAAGACAAAAAATAGTTATCTCTGCCATTATTTTAACTATAGGACTTTTATCAACACAAATGGTTGATTTTAATTTAAGGTTTAAATTTTTGGGAGGGTTGGCAGTTTTGGCATATGCTCTTTCGCTCTGGTCTCTTTGGGAGGGTTTAAATATTACGAAGGCTATTGTGCTGATGATTTTACCCACTTTTTTTACTGTGGCTGTGGCAAGTTTTTACTTTTTATTACCAGTTAGATGGTTGACCAGGCTGCCTGTAGCTTTTGTTTTTGGCTTGACCTTTTATTTGTTACTGCTGGCCCAAAACGTCTTTAACGTGGCTAGCTTAAGGACTATTCCTTTATATAGAGCAGCCTCAACTACCAGCCTTCTTTTTACTTTGCTTTCAGCATTTTTTATTTATCATGTAATTTTGGCTTTTAACATGATGTTTTTCTGGAATGGGGTAGTGGTATTTGCAGTAAGCTTCCTGCTGATTCTGCAAACACTTTGGTCTATTAATATGGAAGATAGAATAAATATGCCTATTCTAGTTCAAAGTTTAATTTTGAGTTTGGTTTTGGGGGAACTTTCTTTGAGCTTTTCATTTTGGCCTTCTCCAATCACCATAAAGGCTTTGTCTTTGGCAACAGCTCTTTATGTCTTATTAGGCTTAACTACGCAGCATCTGAGGGGGAGGCTGAATCAAAGGATTATTTGGGAGTATGCGTTTATAGGGGCAGCAATCTTTTTTGTTAGTCTTTTTACAACTTCTTGGAGTGGATAGAATAAATTGAGAATTGAAAGTTGAGAATTGACAATTAAAATACAATAAAGATGGGGAAGTGGGGAAGTATTAAAACTCTAAAGTCAGAGTAGAGTCGTGAAAAATTATAGGGTATTTTCGTGAAAAGAATAAATGATATAGAATGATATAGTTGATAGGCACAAAGAAGAAAAACTATGGGGTCTACTTGTGCCTGTATTGTCACCGTTTGTGGATAACTGCTAGTTTCCTTCTTACAATACCCGAAGCTTGCTTAGAGGAGAGGTCTGCTCTGTTAGCAGTAATGGTGTTGTTTTATTTATGAGTGTAATGAGTTTGTTTATATCGAGCTCTTGCTTAGATCTTCTCTTCTCTTTTAGAGAATTGTTGTGAATTCCCTACATTTGATGTCGTACAATATGAGATATATACATTTTGACGGAGGAGACCTGCTTTGACTGATTGGTTGAAATATAAAGCGAACAAAAGGTAGGAATTATAAACTTTTATTGGTACATATTTTTGTGTTATTCCCGTCCAAATTTTTTAAGTTATATTCCGGAGTTTTTTATTTTATACTAATGTTTAGTTTGGCCCTCTATAACAATCTAAACTTTGGATGAAGGTATATAGCTCCTACTCCCCAATAAGCCGTTTTTGAGGCCTTCCAGGGCCTCGCGCCTGAGCAGGCTCAGATAGGAAAGAAAGGGGTAAGAATGCCTTCATAGTGTTAATAGTTTCACCCCGTAAGGATCCACCCACTGGTAATGATCTAACATTACTTCAACCCCTTAAATATTATATAGCTTATTGTTAATTTCATGCTTGACAATACCTATTTAGCCTTGGTATTATTCTTGTAATCAGCATTACAAGTAAGATATTCATGCTAACCTATGATGATAAAATTTTACAGATTGGTGTATAAGGATTAAGATATGAAAATATGAGAAACTCCTCTAGTAGGACTATTTTGGGCAAATTAGGTGAAGCACTACTCTATTCCGAAATACTTAAAAAGGGTTTTAACTGTTATATTCTTGGGAGTCAAAACATAAATACCCTAGCAGACATAATAATAGAAGGAAATATTACTCTAGAAGTTAAGACAGCAATTTATAGCAGAAACTGTAAGCGCTCTACATATAGTTATGCCAAACAAGGTGTAGATAAAGCGTATTCTTCGGGTTGGCAATTTGGAGCCTTAAAAAGATCTAGATCAGATTATTATGTCTTTGTGTTACTTGAAGAGAATCTCGACTTATATAAATTCTTAGTTTTTGCTAGAGATACCATAAAAAGGGATCAATTTTTTTATTTAAGGCCATCCACAGGTGATTTTAAGAGAAAAAAGGGACGGGCTAGAGTTGAGACTGTAATCGATTCGGAACATCAAGGTCTTAATTTAATCTTTGAAAGACTCAATGGTCTTAAATAAAATGTCTGAACCTAAAAGTAGTTTTGGTAATCATAAAGCCTTAAGGTTGGATCTAATTGAAGACTTCTATTTATTTTTGGAAACCAATAATTATTCTCCTGAGACGATTTACCATTATAAAAGCGACCTTTTGTTATTTGACAACTTTCTTGAATCGAGAAATCTATATATTAAAGATTTAGATAAACGCTCTGTTTTGGAATTCAAAGCTTATCTTGCGTCAAAAGATCGGAAAACTTCCTTCCTGAAGGAAAAATCGTCACGCAGATTGGCTGCTATTAGTATTAACAGATGTTTGTCCGCGGTGAGAGCCTACATTAGGTTTCTTATTGATCAGGAGTACGATTGTCCGGTTATCCCTGATTTCTTCAAGATGGTCAAACGGGGAAGGCCTCATCCGAACGTAGCAGATTTTCAAGATCTAGTTGCTTTGATAGAAAGTCCCTCTCGTTTGGAAAAACACTCACTGATTGGTGCGAGAAATAGGGCAGTTTTAGAGACCCTGTTTTCTACAGGGATGCGCATTTCCGAATTAGTAAATCTGAATAAACGCGATTTAAATGATGAGGGTAGGATTTTTATAATCGGTAAAGGAAGAAAACAGAGATTTGTTTATTTAACCGATCGTGCCAAGTCTTGTTTGGAGAGTTACTTAAAATTGAGACAGGATCGAGAGCAGGCGCTATTTGTACCAACTAAAAGTAAGACAACAGGAAAAGGTATACCCCAGCGACTAACAGCTCGTTATATCCAAGGAAAAATTCAAAAGTATAGAGAGGCCTTGAGGATAAATCTGCCAACTACTCCGCATTCCTTAAGACACGGTTTTGCTACTTATATGGCTGAGAATGGTGCTTCTGCTGCTGCTATACAGATTTTATTAGGACATGAATCTCTAGGTACTACTACCAGGTATATTAATGCTTCTGATAGATTTGCTCAAGAAACTCATCGAAAGTATCATCCATTAGCTGAAGCAAATGACAAGTGAAGATTTTGTAAAAATATTTTACAGCAATTTTACTCCAAATATTGATTGGGACAATATTGATGAAATTGCTTGGATGCATCAGGAAGGATTGTTTACTATTTCATCGCAAGTGCTTGCCCAACCTGATGAATTTATTACAAAGATAGATTTTGTTTTGGATTCAAAGAATGGGTTTTCAAAAAGCGGTGAAAATGATGGGCATTTAGCTTTAAAATCTTTTGCCAAAGATTATTTAACATCGCAATGTGGCGTGTTTGAAAAAGATATAAAATACGAATATCCTTTAATAGGTTTTGAAGTTGATGTAATAGATAAGGATTTATATTTTCCTACAGAATGTGGTGACACCAATGCTTTAAAGCTTGAAAAGTACCTTGCTCTTCCTGCTACTAAGAAGGTGTTAATTCTCCCCTATCCTCATTCAGCAGAAGTGAAAGTTTTTGAGTTTGTTGCCAATCCCCGTTTTTTTGAGTATGTTAAACATAAACAAGCCTTTTTGAATCAGAAAAATGCAAAATTACGTTAATTTGCTAACTGTAATTTAAAAGCTATTTGTTGTCGCACAATATATTTCCTCCTTCGGTATTTGACAATTAGTTATAAGAAGGTTCATATTAGTGTTAGATGCCCAAAAATAGGTTAGAATCTCAAGAAGGTTTTATTGTTTTTGTTTTAGTTATTGTCTTCCTTATTATAGGGATAGCTGCAACAGGGTTTTTTATACTCAAAAATTATAATGGACAAAAGAAGACTACTGGTACTTTTGTAAAAGCTAATAGTCCTATACAAAATACTCAAAAGATACCAATCAATCCTCAGTCTGCAGGCGGATCATTGCCAGAGATGTCAAGGGGTTATAGTCCTGCTAGTACTGCTAAGTCTGTATCAACTTCGATTCAAACAGGTGTTGCAATAACTCCAGTTCCGAGTTCACAGCCAAAGGCCTCTAGCAGCAGTGTAATTCCCACTCCAGTTCCTGCACAGATACAGATACCTCAGAGTGGCGATAAATCACCAACAACTTTTAACTAATGAAAAAGATTATTATTGCCTTATTTTCTATATTACTTCTCCCCTTTTCCCCTGCTTCGGTGTTGGGAGCAGCTACAGACAATATTGCAAATCCCCAAATTTATTCCCAACCAGTAATCCGTTGGGGCAATAGCAGCTATCATGATTTGCTGGGAGCCAGGGATCCATTTGTAGTTAAAGATAATGGAACTTATTATCTTTACTATGATTGTACTGAGAATCTATTAAATCCATCTTTTGAGAGTAATTTAGGAGTAAATGGTTGGGATACCTGGCACGCTAGTGTTTCCTCAGTTTCAGAAAAGAAGTTGTTTGGAGAAAGAAGTTTAAAAGTTGAAACAGATGGTACCAAGGGAGGAGGGGCTTATACAGGTAATTATTATTATAATAATAATCATACTGAGGCTAATTTAGCCTCACCAATGGGGCTTTTAGTAACCCCCAATACTACATATATTGCCTCTGCCTATTTTTGGGCTGATTCTAATACAGAAATGGGGCTAATTGTTAAGCAATATAAATCTGATCCAAGAAACTTTGCAGAAAATGTTATTGATTCTTCCACTGCATCAGTGATTAAGAGAGGAAATAATAATTGGCAAAGAATTTATGTCAAATTTACCACTGACTCAAATGCTAAGGCTGTAACTATTTCCTTTGCTACCCCAACAGCAACTAGATTTACCAGTTTCTGGGATGGTGTGCAACTGGAAAGGGTAACTGATGCTGGTGTTTCTACTCCAACCGATTTTCCTGGATCTTTGGATTTTAATAGAAACTTAGAGGAAGTAATAGGTTGGAAATCTTGTGTGGCTACCTCTTCTGACGGAATTAACTTTACCAAAAAGGGACCTTTAAAGGTTTTAGGAGCTAAAGGTGAATGGGAAAGAGAATCAGAAACGGCAGGATTTTCTGGAACATCATTTATGTATGCCAATGTTTTTCCGTACAATGGCAAATGGTATGCCTACACCTGGGAAGCCTGGCACCCTGTGGATGGGAGTGTCCTTTACTGGGATTTAGCTACCCAACTTCCAAATGGTGATGGAAGTAGCAGGTATCCTGCCAGATCAGGTTTGTCTGAGGCTAACTCTCCTTTGGGTCCTTTTACCAGAATTTCCCAAAATTCTTCTGTTGTGGTACCTGCTGATCTAAATTATTGTCAACAACAAATAAGAAGTTGTAGTGGAGGTAATATGA
Organism: uncultured Gammaproteobacteria bacterium; assembly: GCA_964500725.1. Taxonomy (GTDB): domain Bacteria; phylum Patescibacteriota; class Microgenomatia; order Daviesbacterales; family UBA10151; genus UBA10151. The sequence goes on along the minus strand of CAZCNP010000001.1, from coordinate 122,434 downwards.
TATGGGGTTGTGATTATATAACTGCCAATGGGGTACCTCATCAAATTAATGGGACTTGGGTACTGTTTTTAGCAGGACAAACACAATATGAAAATGGCAAATGGGAAGGAACAGGTGGGCATCAAGGAGATGGCGAAGCAGGTTGCCATGCTATTACTTCAGGTTACGCTACCTCATCTTCCTCCCCCCTTGGCCCTTGGACTCCTTGGAGCGGGAACCCTCTTTTTACTCCCATAGATCAAGCAACTAAGATTGGAACAGCAGAAGAAGGGCCTATTTATTATTTTGATCAAGGCAGCGGTAATCATGTGATGTTTTACAATGCTATTTCTGGAGGTCTTCCAAGAGTTGACGCTTTCTGGACCAAAAATCCTTTAGCTAAATGGCCTGGAGAAAACAGGGCGCAAATTATTACTCAAGCAGGGCCTTTCCCTTGGATGAAGTTTAATAATCCTCAAACTAATGTTTCGATTAACCTACCAACAGTAGTTGAGTCTCCTGATAATTCTAAACTTTTCTTATATTTTGGAGCAAGAGATGGGTGGGGAAATAATTCAGGAGGAACAGGCAGTGATATGGGGGGATATTTGTTCCATGATATTGGTTTGGCTACTCTGCAACTGCCTTTGCTTACTCCTGTAGATCATCCTAGTGCTATGTTAAGAGGTCCGGGTGAAGGTAGTGTTGGTCAGAGTTTGAGTTATATTGCCTCACTTGTCAGTTCAACTGGTATAGAAAACAGTGATATCTGGGTAGCCAGAGATAACAATGGCCAGGGATCAAAGATAAATAGTAATGATATAGCAAACCTCAGTCAAAGTAATTTCAATTGTGATGGAGATGGTTGTATTTGGTACAAACTAGGTAGTAGTAATGAGAATAGAGTTGTAACAAGTTTTACCCCTCTTCAGTCTGGTAATTATAAAATAATTGTAAACGCAAAGCCATCTGGGGCTAATGCTAATCAGAGATTATGCAGTGGTAATCCATATACTACTTATCCTGTTACTAGTGGAGGCATGACTTTTTACAGTTGTGGTACTTCATCAAAAATTGATTTAGTTGTTTCTTCAGCAAATCCATCCCCCTCTCCTACACAGTCTCCTGAATATACCATTAAATATCAGGTAGCCTATGATAATAGACCTACTGGTGATACTGAATGGGGTTCTGAATTAAATTATACAGATAATATTAAAGTTTCCCATACCTTCTCCACTGCTCCAGGAGATAAATTTATCTTTGTTAAGTTTAAAACCAATAAAGGCAGAGAAATAATTCATCAACTCAAAATAGTGTTAGCCTCTGCTGCTACTCCTGTTCCAGCTGCTACAGTTGCTTCAACACCAGTTCCTACTACTGCTCCAACCACAACTCCAACCACAGCTCCAACCACAGCACCTGCTGCTACTCCTGTTCCATCTGCTACAGCTGCTCCAACAGTAGCTCCCGCTGCAGTTAATGGAGGATGGTCAGCCTGGAGTAGTTGGTCTGTTTGTTCTGTAAGCTGTGGTAGTGGAAATCAGACAAGAAGCAGAACTTGTACTAACCCTACTCCTGCCAATGGAGGTACTGATTGTTCCGGCGATTCATCCCAAAACCAATCTTGTAACAGCCGTCCATGCGCATCTTCTGTAGTTGGTGATTCCTCATATCCCACAGCTTCAATTAGTGGGCCTAATACAGCAATCTTAGGCCAGGCAGTAACTTTTAATGCTGGTATCAGTTCCTCATCCTCTGTAACTGGCAGCCATATTTATATTGCCAAGTCAAATGATGGAACAGACAGGACTCGTATCACTAGCTCTGATATTTTGGGATATAATATTAACAAATTTAATTGTGTTAATGCTTCTTCTCTAAATTGTGTTTGGTATGAAGTCGGATCTTCAACTGCTTCTTCATATTCTGCCAGTTTTACTTTAAATAGTGGAGGTAATTATGCAGTTATAGTTGATGTTCAATCAAACTCTAAAGCTTGTTCAGGCAATCCATATGTTTCCTACCCCATATCCGCAGGTGGATGGAATTGGTATAGCTGTGGAGATAAATCAGTATTGTATCTGGGAGTTTCAAATCGCTAGATTGACAGCGGTAAAAATATGTGATTATACTTAAGTTAGATGAAAAGCCAAAAAGGTTTTGCCCATATTCTTATCTTGCTTTTACTTCTTGTAGGTCTTGTTGCTGGAATATATTTGATTACCTCTGGAAACCCATTAAAATTATTTTCTAAAGCTTCTTCTGATCCTATAACTCCTGTTGCTGGACCAAATATAACTAAAAATGGTAATACTTGGGAAACAACCAGTCCTACTGTAGAGTTTGAACTTAAATCTGACCTTGCTCCAGCTTCCCCGAGGTAAGTTTGACTCCGATCCCGATTATATCGGGACAGGCTAAATCGGGGTTGACAAAGCTATCCTAAATGGTTAAGTTTAGATATACAGCCCTTTATATCAAGGGAGAGTTTTTAGAATGAAAAAGAAGTTAATTTTTATAGTTTTTATTTTCCTGGAATTAATGGTTCTTGTATTGTTTACTACAACTTCTAGTAAGGCATACCAGGCTTGCACTGGTACGAGGAGGGTGGGCTGTGATAGTATATGTGATGCGAGTAAGGGTAACAAGCCCGGTAAAGGTCAGAAAGCTTGCGTGTACGCATGTACCGCCTGCGGAGAAAGTACATCAGGTATTGAATGTCCAAATGGTCCTGATGCAGTTGCGTCATGGAGCGGTATGGAGGAATGTGACATTTCGGGTGGAGGAGGTGGCAGCGGTGGGGATGGCAGCAACACCCCAACCGGATCAATTACTGCCAGTCCTAATCCTTGTAATGTAGCAGCTGGAGCTGGTACTTGTACTTCTTCCATCTCCTGGACTAGCAGTAATACCAGCAGTACTTTTGTTTGTGTCAGTGGAACTGGCAATCCTGCTCCTGGTACTGTTTTTGCTAGCAGTGGTTCTGGAGCTCAATCCCAAGCTGCTACTTGGATACAGCCTAATAATAATTATACCTTTACCTTATACAATTCCAGCAGCTGCAATATTCCTGCTGGGCAAGCTGCTTGTACCTGTAGTGGCACTGGTCTGACATCGGTCACAGTTACCGCAAATCCACCTCCCGCTCCACCTCCTAATCCCCTTCCTGCAGCTTCGCACCTACAACCTGTGTGTTCTGCTGATGGTACCGTGGTCACAGTTACTTGGGATCCAATCCCTGAGTCTGTTGCTTATGTTGTGAGAACTAATGCTTTTCCTAACGATCAAGATGATGGTTGGCATCCTGAAAATTTAGGTATATATACTGGTACAACTTTAATTGCTCCAACTGGTAATAATAAAGATTTTGGAGCAAATACTCAAGGCAATACTTCTACTACTTTAAGAGCTAAAATAGTAACAGGCATGAAATATAACACCAGTATTCAGGGTGTTAGACAAGGAGAACAATCTCCTTACAAAGGTGTCTATGCTGGAGCTGATTTTACCTGTACAGTTGCTTCCTGTAGTGTCAGTGGTGATATTGATGGCAACGGAAGGATTGAGCAGGCAGACTTTGATAAATGGAGAACAGCTTTTATTAATGGGAATTCTATTACAAATGCCCCCCCTGCTCTTAATAATTGTGCGGATGTGGCAGTAGATCTGGTGCTTTTTAACACCTGGAGGAGCCAATTTGCAAGACAATGAATAACATAAAAGAGAAATTAATTGATGTTAGGAATTTGCTGCAGGGACATATCTTAGTCCTGATTATAATTTTAGTGGTTGTGATTGGTATACCTGTAACTTTTTATTTGGCCAAACAACAACAGGATTTGCGTTCAAAAGCAACTGATGCTGGCAGTTTGGTATTTATACCACCTACCCCAACAGGATCTGTGAATATAAACAGCGTCTTTGATCTTGAATTTGGCATTAATTTGAATCCGGCGGCACGGATTACCGGCGTGGATGTAACTATTACCTATGCTAATAACCTGAGGCTGGATACTTTTTCAAAAGATACGACTGTTTTACCGGAATTGGTATTGGAAAGTAGAAATCCTGCTGTAAATCCTATAACTGTGCATTATGTTGCTGTTAGCAAGACTGGTGATTTAGTTTCCCGGACTTATGTTCCGCTAGGAAAGCTTACTTTTACAGCTATTAGCGCAGGGACAGCTACAATTACTATTACTACCAATCAGATTGTTGCCAAAGATCAAGCAGGTACCGTGGCTATTGGAGGTACAACAACTACTACTTATACTATTGCAGGTCCTACTAATGGTACCTGGTCTGCTTGGAGTGGTGGCACTTGTACTGTAACATGTGGAGGAGGTACTTTAACCGGAGAAACCAGGACATGCTCTGCACCTGCACCTGGTGCTGGTGGGACAGAATGTACAAAACTTGATGGTACTCTAACTACCGCTACTAATAGGACAGAAACCAGATCAGCAGTGACAGCATGTAATACCCAAGCCTGCGCTGGTTGTGATACCTGTGGGACTGCTGCTGCAGATGTATGTACTACTGCTACAGCCTGTGGTACTAACTTAACTGGAACCTGTAATAAAACTACCTTATCCACTGGTGGTACTTGTACTACTGTAACTGGCGCCTCTTGTACTGTAGCCAGTAAAACTTGCGCTACCGCTGAATATATTTGTTCAGCAACTAATACATGTATTCCTCCTTGTATCAATGGGGATACAATAGGTGGAAATCTATGTGTGAGTATTGATGATTACAATACCTGGTATAGTGAATTCGTAGGAGCAGTAACTACTGAGACAGCTGATTTCTATCCAGAGTGTAACAACAATCAAAAAGGAGACGGAGTGATTGATATTAAGGATTATAATATTTGGCGCAGGGAATTTGATGCTGGCCTTAACCTGTGCCCGTAAAATATGAGAGAATTTTTAGATTTATTTAAGAATAAAAAACATCTTATCAGTTTCCTCCTTTTGGGGATACTGATTTTGGCCCTTCCTTTGGGAATAAAATTACTCAGCCAGCAAAAAATTATTCAATCCAGGGCTGCCAATTCTCCAATTGTATTTAAAGGAGATAATGTGGCTCAAAGGAATAGCCAGTGGGTGGCACTTAAGAGTAAAATTTCTTTGGAACTGACTTCTAGTTTAGGCGCTCCAGGGGCACCTGCCACCTCTAGTGCACTCCCCATCCCCACTCCTGCCTCAACTAGTGGTGACGTATCTTTTATCTTAGATTCAGCACAAGTTTCTAAACCATTTAATGAAACTTTTAATGTGTCTTTCAAACTAAATGCTGGCTCGTTTAATATTTCAGCAGTAGATGTTACTCTAAGTTTTGACAAAGAAAAATTAGAGCTTATAAATTTTGTCCCTTCTTCTGAGAGTCGTATCGATCAGATTATTAATGAAAAAAATAATCTGTCAGGGTCTTGGCGCTTTACTGGAGTAAGATCAGCCTCTGTTGCCAGAGTTTCTGGTGAAGTTAATTTAGGGATACTGCAATTTAAAACCAAAAGTCTAGCCGGGGTGGCCCAGCTTAATTTTGGCGACATTAGTGCTACTTCCTCAGATCGGGCAGGTCCTTTGACAGCGGGCGCTCAGGGAGGAATTGTTCAAATTCTCCCTGCTACCACCACCTCATTTTTTAGGGTTGCTGAAAACCCAACTGATTTGGCTGCAGCTCTTTTGGAGCCTTATACTGCTGAGCCTACGCTTCGCGATTTTGAGTTTAAAGATCAGACTCCCGGCCTGAAGACTATTTTTGTGGAATTTCAAGGTTCCAGTGATGCCAGTGTTAGGCATCAGGCCAGTATTAGACTGTTGGGAGAACCTAGCATAGCCAGCTGTTTGTTAAGCTTTGAAGGCAGCAACACCATTATTACTTTGACAGCAGAGAAAAGTCATGGTTTTGGTGCCAATAAAGGTCTGGTCAAAAGTGATGAGACAGAACTGCAGGTTAAAGAGTGGAAAAACAATCGTGTTAAAGCAGTTTGGCCAAATGCTCCAGAGGGACAAGCATTGCCTGTAACCTTGACAGATTCAGATGGCCAAGTTGCTGAAAGCCAATGTAGCGCTATTTCTCAGCTTTCTGTTGGAGCCAGGTTTTTCTGCGGCCAGACTGCTGCAGCAGCAGTGAGTAATGTTGATCTGGTCCTGGCAGGAGCGTTTGATACAGGCACAAAGACAAAACAAAAAGTAAGTATTGATACAAGTGGTGTAATTACTGGTTTGACTCAAAAATTAGAAGAAGGCAAAAATTATAAATTATCCTTAAAAGCTCCAAGATCGCTCCGGAGGACTGCTGAATTTACAGCAGGAAATGGTACTACAAATGTTAATAATTTTGTTTTACCTGTTGGAGATATTTTCCCAGCCCTTGGAGACGGGGTAATTAACAGCTTAGATAGGGCTGAGCTGGTTCGTCAGTGGATTGTTGCCATCGATGCAGCAGGCAGAACCGCTGATTTTAACCAAGATGGCAGAGTTAATTCTGTAGATTGGGCCTGTATGAGACATGACTTTGGCTCCTCAGATGATTCAGAACCAGCTGCCGGCGGTCCTGCAGCGGCGGCGGCCCCATCTTCCAGTCCAAGCCCCGCAGCTTCTACCGCTTCTAGCCCAAGCCCGAGCCAGAGTTCTACTCCTACCCCCACCCCAGCTGTAAGTCCAAGTCCAGCTGCTTCGCCATGACGGGCTGGTAAAAGAAGGGAAATTGTACTACATTAATATTATATGGATAATTTAGATGTGCAAGTTTTTTCTCAGCAAAATAATCAAAAGAAATTTGATAAAGTCAAAAACTTCTTAACAATTCCTAGAGTTGTTTTTTCAATTTTAGGTATTATTGTTTTAATAGAGGTTATATCTGTTGTTAAAGTTTTGATTACCCGCAGTTCTTCTGTAGTAACTCAAACTAATAATAATCAGGTTAGCATGGTTTCAACTATTTCTAAAATTTCTTTAAATACTACTAAAACAAGTTTGCGTGTGGGAGAGGTAGTGCCTGTTACGGTAGTAGTAGATACTGGTGAAAAAGCTGTCTCCGGAGCTGATTTGATAGTCCGCTTTGATCTCAAAGTTTTAGAGGCATCAGGGACTGCCATCATCAAAGGAAAAATATTTGATGAATACCCTCTGGCGTCTGTAGACGTCAAAAATGGTTTGATTTCAATTTCAGGGATCAGTAGTTTAAATAAAAGTTTTAAAGGTTCTGGACAATTTGCTTTGATAAATTTTAAGGCAAAAATCCCTGGCAAAACATCTTTAACAGTTGATTTTAAGAAAGGTTCAACCACAGCTTCTAATTTAGTGGAGGCTGCCACATCTAAAAATATTTTAGAGCAAGTTGATAATCTGGAACTGGAGATAAGATGAAGAATATTATTTTTATAATCACGATAACCGTTATAATTGTTATACTCCCTTCCTCAGTTTTTGCCCAGACAGCTACTTTATCCTTAAACCCAGCCAGTGGCACTTTTAACCAAAGTTGTAGTTTTTCTTTAAATATTGATCTTGACAGCGGTGGAACAGAAACAGATGGAGCTGATGCTATCCTGCTTTATGATACCTCCAGGTTTACTGCCACTTCTATTACCAAAGGGACAATTTATCCAGATTATCCTGGCAACAACATTGATGCCTCAAGTGGTAAAATTACTGTTTCAGGTTTAGCTTCTGTCTCAACACCCTTTTCCGGCAAAGGCACCCTGATTACTGTCCAATTTACAGTAGTACCCACTGCTCCTGCCGGGGTAACTCAAATCAAGTTCGACTTTGACCCTAATGATAAAGCCAAAACCACTGATTCTAATGTAGTGCAAAGAGGGACAGTTGTAGATGTCTTAAACTCAGTAGTTGACGGGAGTTATACTATAGGATCAGGGAGTTGCGCTCAAGTCTCACCTGCACCAGGAGGTAGTACCAACCCTCTGCCTGCAGGCAGAGGTTCAGTTGGTACAGATTCAGCCCAGCCTAAATCAATTGTCAGGCCTACTGAAACAAAACAACCTGTAGCAACACTTCCACCTGCAGGTTTGGAAGGGTTAACTTTTAACCTGGCTATTGTCGGAGGGGTATTAACAGTTTTGGGGATTTTGGGACTTGCTTTGTTATGACCCTTGCTGCCTTAATTACAGACTTTCTAGAATATCTTGAGCTGGAAAGAAACGCTTCCCAGCTCACTATTAGAAATTACGATCATTATCTTAAAAGATTTTTAGAATTTGCTGGGGATATAGACCCTAGGAATATAGATTTAAATCTAATTAGAAAATACAGGCTTTACCTGTCTAGATGGACGGATCCGCAAACGGGTAAACCTTTAAAAAGAATCACTCAAAATTATTTTATGATAGCTCTGCGGGCATTTTTAAGATACCTGGCAAGGATTGATGTCTCTACTCTATCCCCTGAAAAAGTTGAGCTGGGAGAAACAGATCCAGCACCTTTGAAGGTGCTGGATGAGTCACAATTAAAATCTTTATTGGAGGCTCCAGATGTAACAAAAAAAGATGGATTGCGTGATAAAGCTATTTTGGAAACTCTATTTTCAACAGGACTTAGGGTATCAGAATTGGCTTGCCTAAATAGAGATACTATTAATTTACAAAGAAAAGAGTTTGGCATAGTTGGTAAGGGGGGTAAAGAAAGAGTGGTTTTTATTTCAGATTCTGCAGCTTCAGCCATAGAGACTTATTTATATGCCCGTAAAGACACTTTTAAGCCTTTATTTATTAGATTTCAAGGAAAAGTAAATCCTGAAAATGGAGGTGAGTCAATGAGGCTTACTACCAGATCTATTGAAAGAGTTGTAGAAAAATATGTTAAAGCCTTAGGGTTTTCAGTTAAGGCAACTCCTCATAGTTTAAGGCATTCTTTTGCCACAGATTTGTTAATAAATGGAGCTGATATTAGGTCTGTGCAAGAAATGTTGGGACATTCCAATATCTCAACCACCCAAATTTATACTCATGTTACCAATGCCCATTTAAAAGATGCGCATAAAGCATTTCATTCAGGTAATAGTAAAGACTAATATTACTTCCCCAATTTACCCAAGTCTTTCAAGACTGCATTTAACAGCGTAGAAACAACTGATAAGACTATACCTCCCAGTATTGCTGGAAGCCAGCCATCAATTGTTAGCCCTTTAACTATAGAAGCTACTATAAATAAAACTACAGCATTTACCACAAAAGCAAATAGTCCTAATGTAATCAGTGATAATGGCGCTGTGATAAAGTGTAGAATTGGTTTAATAAAGGTATTAACTACCCCTAAAACAATAGCAGCAAGTAAAGCTGTGGTAAAATTTTGGACTTGAAATCCTGGAACAATATAGGCTGTTATAAGCAGCGCTACTGTATTTAATACTAAAGCTATTAAGATTTGCAAAACTATCACCTCCTTTTTTTGTTGTCTTAATACTATCATGTAGTAGTTATTCTTTAATGTCAATATTTTTGATACACTAAAGTAGTGGACTCAAGTCGAAGAAGATTCATTGTAAAAACTACAATCTTTACTATCAGTGTGATTGTTTCCTGGTATCTTATTAGAAACGGTTTGCTAAATAATTTGGTGGGAACAATTTTGCCATTGAAGTTTGTTGCAGAATTTATTGCCGGAATGTTTTATACTTCATTTTTAACTTCTCCGATTTCACTTGCAATGCTTGTTGTGCTGGCCAAGAGTAATAACCCTTTTAGTTTAGCTTTGCTGGCAGGATTTGGTTCAGCTTTAGCAGATATAATAATTATTAAATTCTTTAGAGAAGGAATCTCTTCTGAGATTAATTTAGTATCCCATCAATTACGGTTTGAAAAAATTAATTATTTTCTCATAAAATGGAAACTAACTTTTCTTACTCCAGTAGTAGGAGCGCTAATTGTAGCCTCTCCCCTGCCAGACGAGTTGGGTTTGGTGATGCTTGGAATTTCTAAGTTAAAATATTACCAAATAGCAATTGTAACTTACGTATTAAATACTGCAGGTATACTTTTAATCGTTATGCCTGTTAGTTTATTAAAATGATATTAGGACTTACTTCCGCAAAAGCTCAAGAGGCTTTAATAAAATATGGTTTAAATACCCTTCCTCAAAAGAATAGGATTTCTGCTTTTAAAGTGTTTCTCAGGCAAATTAAAAATCCTTTTGCTTTTTTGCTTTTTGGAGCAGTGGTACTTTCTTTGGTTGTTGGGGATTTTATAGATGTATTTTTAATTGCTGCAATTTTGCTTTTAAATATCGTTTTAGGTTTTTGGCAGGAATACAAAGCCTCAAAAGAGCTGGAAGCATTGAAGAAATTTGAAGTTGAATTTGCCAGAGTCCTAAGGGATGGTAAAGAAGTTGAAATTCAATCAACTCATCTTGTTCCAGAAGATGTGGTGATTTTAGAATCTGGTGATAAAGTTCCAGCAGACGGGCAAATTATAGAAAGCTACCTGCTGCAGGTTAATGAGTCGGTTTTGACTGGCGAGTCCCTGCCTGTTGCCAAGACCAGCAAGCAAAGCGAGAATTTAGTTTTCTTTGGTACTACTGTAGTTTCCGGCCGGGCTAAGATTTTAGTTACCCAAACAGGATTAAAAACAAAGTTTGGGACTATTGCCCAGGATTTAACTCAAATAGAGGACGAACAAACTCCTCTAGAAAAAGCCCTGGAAACTTTAAGCCGCGGGATTGGTATCGGAGCGCTTGGCATCTCTGCTGTGGTTTTTGCTCTACGGGTTTTTCAAGGCTTTGAAATTACCCAGGTGCTTTTAGGCAGCATTGCTTTAATGGTTGCAATTGTGCCTGAGGGATTGCCTACAGTACTGACACTAGTTTTGGCATTGGGAGTTAGAAGAATGTACCACAAAAAAGCCTTAGTCAGAAAAATGATTGCTGTTGAGTCGTTGGGCGCAGCTACAGTAATTGTTACTGATAAAACAGGTACTTTGACCAAAAATGAAATGAGAGTAAAAGAAGTTAGCATTAAAGATCGCAAGGAAAATGAGCTTCTAAAATGCGCAGTGCTTTGCAATAGCGCTTCCCTAGTATTAAAAGAAGACGGGGGCAGCTTTGATATTTTGGGTGATACTACTGAAGGTGCTTTATTGCTTTGGGCAAAAGATAAAGGGTTGGATATTGATTTGGAAAGAGCTGAGGGAAAACTTGTTGAAGAAATTCCTTTTGATCTAAAGAGCAGAAAAATGACAGTTGTTTGGCAGGAAGGCAGCCAAAAAACTGCCTTTACCAAAGGCGCGCCTGAAGTCTTAATCGCTGACTGCCGTTTATCTGAAAAGGAAAAAGAAAAATGGGACTTAGAGTATCAAAAAATGGCCAAAAAAGGTCTTCGGACTTTAGCCTTTTCCAAGGATGGGCAGTTTTTAGGTTTGGCGGGCATTGCAGATGAGGTGCGTCCAGAAGCTAAGGAAGCTATCAGAGTAGCCAAGGATGCTGGCATTGAGGTGATAATGGTGACAGGTGACAATGAGTTGACAGCCAAGGCAATTGGTGAAGATTTGGGGCTGTTAAAATTAGGAGATGAGGTGTTAACTGGAGTTCAGCTGCAAGAACTTAGTGATGAACAGCTGCAAAAAAGGATTAACAAGGTCAAAATCTTTGCCAGAATTACTCCCCAGGAAAAATTAAGGATTGTCCAGACTTTGCAAAGACTAGGAGAGGTGGTGGCAGTTACAGGTGATGGGGTTAATGACGTGTTGGCTTTAAAACAGGCTGAAGTTGGTGTTTCTATGGGCAAAATTGGCACAGATGTTTCCAAGGAGGCATCAGATATTATTTTGCTGGATGATAACTTTGCTACTCTGGTTACAGCCATTGAGCAAGGTAGGTTAATTTATAGCAATATTTTAAAAGTGGTGAAATTTTTGCTGACAGGGAATTTATCAGAAACATTACTAATAGTTTTTGCTGTTGTTTTAGGCTTTCCTACTCCCCTGCTGCCTGCCCAGATTCTTTGGATAAATTTTGTCACAGATGGATTGCCAGCATTAAGCTTAGGATTTGATAGTCCTTCAAAGCATGTGATGAAAAATCCTCCCAGAAAAGACTCCAATCTGCTGGGACCAAATATGCTCAGATATGTAATTGCTGTTGGTGGTATTATTGCAGTTTTCTGTTTAGGGATCTTTTACTACCTTCTTTCTAATTTTGGGTTACAAACAGCCAGAAATGCTACTTTTACTGCAATGGTAGTTTTTCAGATGACTCTGCCATTTATTATTAGAAGGCATCATTCAATACTTTCCAATAAAAAATTGTTTGCCTCAGTTGTCTTTGTTTTAGTGATGCAGCTTTTGATTTTGACTTATCCTCCACTGCAGATGCTTTTTAAGATTTGACAAGCTGAGACTGCTTTAGGTATATTAGCTTCATCCTGCTCAATATTAATGTCTGAAATAATCTTTAATACTCCACAATCTACTACCTCTAATGCCTTTTTTCAGGATCAGATTGAAAATTTCCAGACAACCTTGGCTTCTTTAAACCAGCAGGTGATAAGTTTGCAAGAGGCTATATTAGAAAAAGATAAAGAAATTACTGATCTACAGATGAGACTAACACAATCCACTCAAGAGGATTTGAATGAACACAAACAAGATGAAACCTTGACAATAGTGGGAGCTTTGATTAACCTGTACAAACTGCTAATTGCTCTTCCTGCCCAATCTAAATGAACTGGTTTGTAATTTTTATCTTTGTTACTCTAAATGAGGCTATTATTGAATATTTGTTGGGAAGTGTTAGGCAGTTAAAGCCTTATATTCCCCTGCTTTCTTTAGCAATAGCAATTCTTTTAACTTTTGGTTACCAGGTAAGTTTATTTAATATTTTTTTAGGAACAGAAATTTTAAATCCTTTTTGGGATTTCCTTTTATCTGCTTTTATTATAGCCAGGTTATCAAATTACCTAAATGATGCAGTTCAAAAGTTTCTAGGAAGTAAATAAAACTAGGCTGTTTTAGCATAATAATCGTCCAGTGGTCGGTAGTAATGACGTTGAGGCACTTCTCTTGTGATTATTAATTCACCTTTTTCTACCGCTTCTTTAAGCAACGCAAATGGATCTTCTGGAATGATGCCATTTTTGTCTTCTTTCCAGAAAGTCATTATATTATAACCATGATTTGGAACATAAAAGATAGCTGCTTTGTCTTTTCTTCCTCGTTTGATCCATGTATCGATTGCTTTTTTCATCACTCTCCTGCTCATTTCTTGCATTAAATCCACCCCACAACCAAAAGCTGGAAATTCTGAAGTATCTACCTCAAAAATATCATCAACTCCTTCTTTAATAATTGCTTTATCGTGTAAGTGCGCTACACCTTTTACAACTGGGGCTGTGATATCTCCCTCAGAGGATTTTATATACCCGTCTTTAGTTTCTTGAAGTCTTACGGTGTATGTCTCAGGGTTTTCTGAGGCAAGTTCGTAGACTGGCCAGGTAAATTCTTCTGCTTCTACGGAAGGCTTTCTAACCTCTTGTCCCTGAACAGGTAAATAGACAATTTTTGATTCATCTGTAGGATGTTTCTTTCTTGCGGGTATTGAAGTAACTATATCTTTAAATCCAAGTTTAGTTTTGATAGCGCCAAATTTTCCAGATGAGGTAACTATGGCAACTCCAGTCAGCGGAGGATCCATAAGAGCTGTTGCTGATTCTACCATTTTCTGTTTTGGATAAAATCCCCAAAAAGCTCCTTCAGCTTGACGCGCAAATTTTGCAATTTTTTTTAATTTTCGTTGAAGGAGTCTACTGCGTACCATTTGATGAAAAGCTAGTGGAGGTGATAATAAATCTCTGCGGCCCAGAAATTTCCCTAGCTCCCGAAGACCATTAACTACGGGTGAGTTTCTCCAAAGTCGCCTCGATATGGGGTCAACGTTTTCTATTACTTCAGCACTCCCAACGCTTTTAGTGGAACCAACTACCATTAAATGTTGTGCTAGATCAATAGATTCTAAAAATGGGTGGCCACCTTCTAGGGTTGCTAAAATATGATTGCTAAACTCGATTTCGCCGCCGGCTTCTTTAAATGCAGTAATAGTTTCTTTAAAAGCTCCTACTTTGGCCATTAATGTCCAATTAAATAACTGTTTTGCGCGGTCAGGGGCAGCTGCGATTGCGCCGTTGTCATCCCTGATAAAAATCATATTGACGAAGTTCTTTTCCGATTCTTGTTTTTTCTCTTCTGGATCCTTGCGTCGCTGGAGTATTCGTAATAATCTGTTTCCTATGCCTGCCAATAAAGGTGTTTTTTCTTCAGGAAGGTATTTTTTTAAGGCTTTTAATAAACGAGGATCATCAGGATGAAGTCTGTAATCTGCTAGGGCTATCTCAACTTGTTTGGGTAAAGATCCTAGATATACTGGATTAATAGTGATTGAGTAGGCAGGGTTATCATGGGATCCGTTTGTGGTGATAGGTACTTCTTCATTATGTGAAACTGTAATAGTGCTGCATCCTGCTCTTTCAAATTCTCTTGCTATTGTTTCCAACATAGGTCGGGCAGCGTCGAAAACTTGAGCTGCTTCTGTATGATTTGTTTTTCTGCCTTGGTCAATAATATGGAGATTGCTGTTTACAATTAGAGTTGGAAATCTAAACCACCAGGGAGGTGAGGTATTAGGATCAATTGACGGTCTCTCGCCGATAGTATTAGTTGTTCCTTGTATTGTGGTATCTATACGTTCAAGTTCTGCAACCATATTTCATTTATATCTTTATTAGAGGAATGATTATATCAGAAAGTTGTATAAATTATATAGGTTTTCCTGCGAGGCCATAGTTGAGGAAATCGCTTGCAAAGCCAATAAGCTGAAATGGCCAGGTAAAAATCACACTATAAAACCCTGGGGATAAAAAAGAATAAGCTGACCAGCGGTAATAAAGTGCAAAACTAACAGCAAACACAAACCCCAACATAAAATAAATGATAGCTATAGTTGAAAGCAGTTTTTCTTTGCCCATTTAGGTTTTCTCTTTTGATGAAACTACTGTTGCTGCTGCTACTTTTTCCCCAGGTCTGACTCTCATTAAAATTACACCCTGGGTTTGGCGTTGCAAAGTAGGCACCTCTTCCAGATTCATCTTGATTAGCTGTCCTTTGGTAGAGGTTAACACTAAAGTATCCATTGTTCCATCTACTGCTGCAGCTGTAACAATTGGTCCAGTTTTGGAGGTAACTTGTGCTGCTTTAACTCCCTGTCCTCCCCTGCCCTGTTTGCTCCAGGCTGAGAAAGGTGTTTTTTTGCCCAGTCCATTTTCCATAATTACCAGCAATTTATCATCATTGTTTTGAATCAGATTTAAGGAAACCACCTCATCATCTTTTCCTAATCTTATTCCTCTAACACCAGATGTATCTCTATGAGTAGGTTTGACCTGAGATTCTGAGAAACGGATTGATTTGCCTGACCTTGCTACAATAATTAAATCATCTTTGCCTGAGGTGGCAGCTACCCAGCCTAACTCATCACCAGTATCTAACTTGATTGCTACCAAACCGCTTTTTCTAATATTGGTATATTCTGAAATAGCAGTTTTTTTAACTGTTCCTTTGCAGGTGCACATAAAGAAGAACTGGGCGCTTTCTCCTTTTTGGCGGGTAGTCAAAACTGCTGTAACTTTTTCACCTTGTTCAACATTAATTAGATTTACTATAGCCTGGCCTTTGGCAGCTCTTTGAGTTTCTGGAATTTCCCAAACTTTAATTTGAAAAACTCTTCCCTTGTCTGTAAAGAATAAAATGCTGTCGTGTGTTTGAGTATAGAAAATATGAGAAACAGCATCTGTTTCTTTGGTAGATATACCCATTACCCCTTTGCCACCTCTTTGCTGGGTTCTAAAAGACATTGGTGATTGTCTTTTGATATAACCCCCCTCTGTAATGGTGGCAATAGTAACTTCATTAGGTACTAAATCCTCCTCAGGAAACTCCCCTACTTTTTGTTTATAAACTCTGGTTTTTCTATCATCTCCATATCTTTCTTTAATTCTTGTTAACTCTTCTTTGATCACTTTTAGTATTTTCTCAGGATGGGCAAGTAAATCTTCCAAATAAGTAATGGTTTCACGGACCATCTTTAACTCATCTTCAATCTTTTGTCTTTCAAGCGCTGCCAGTCTTCGAAGCTGCATATCCAAAATAGCAACAGCTTGAAGTTCTGAAAGTTTAAACTTGCTTATCAAGTTCTCTCTGGCAGTATCTGCATCCTTGCTTTTTTTGATTGTTTCAATGACAGCATCTATATTATCAACAGCAATTTTTAAACCTTCTAAAATATGCTCTCGTGCTTTTGCTTCAGCCAGTTCATATTCCGACCTTCTTCTAACAACTGTTTGTCTGTGGTGAATAAATTCTTCTAGGACGCGTTTTAAAGTTAAAAGATGCGGGACTCCATCAACCAAAGCTACAAGATTAACATTAAATACAGACTGCATAGCAGTATGTTTATAGAGGTTATTTAAAAGTGATTGAGGTTTAGCATCTCTTTTTAAGTCAAATACAATTCTAACCATTTGTTTTCTGTCTGATTCATCCCGCAAGTCTGCTATTCCTTCAAGCTTTTTATCTTTAACCATCTCAGCAATTCTGGCAATCAAAGTGGCTTTGTTTACTTGGTATGGTAATTCAGAAACAATAATTTGCATTTTGCCTTGTGGGGTTTCATCTATTTCTGCCTTTGCTCTCATTACTATTCTACCTTTGCCTGTAGCATATGCAGCTAAAATTTCTGTTTGATCATATATAGAAGCACCTGTTGGAAAATCAGGGCCTTTGACAAATTGCAGGAGGTCTTCTACAGTAGCCTCAGGGTGTTCTATCATATGCGCAAGAGCATCACAAATTTCTCCTAAATTATGAGGCGGGATCTGAGTGGCCATACCAACAGCAATACCAGAGGCACCATTAAGCAGTAAGTTAGGGATAACTGATGGGAGTAAAACTGGTTCTTTGGTAGTGCCAGAATAGTTGTCTACAAATTCAACAGTATTTTTATTGATATCTCTTAAGAGTTCATCAGCAATAGCTGATAGTCTAGCCTCTGTATAACGCATTGCCGCAGGACTGTCTCCATCTATAGAACCAAAGTTTCCTTGGCCATCAACTAACATATACCTCATGGAAAAGTTTTGGGCCATTCTAACCATAGCCTCATAAACTGGGGCATCACCATGTGGGTGGAAATTTTTCAATACTTCTCCAACAACAGCAGCTGATTTTTGGAAACGGGCTGTGTGGTGCAAGCCTTGTTCGGCCATGGCATAGATTATTCTTCTCTGCACTGGTTTTAATCCATCTCTAACATCTGGTAAAGCTCTTGAAACAATAACAGACATGGCATAGTCCAAATAAGACTTCTGCATCTCTTCTATAATAGGTGCTGGCTGTACTTTTCCAATGTTTGACATAAAGAAGTGAACTAAAAAAGAGCTTTCGCTCTGCTTTGATTATACCTTTTTCAGCCTTCCAGAAGCAAGGGCCTTAAAGTAATGAATTGTATATCCCAACCTATTAAATTGGGAAGCTACGACAACTTTTAAAAGCTACAGTTTGTTTAATTTTTATACCTATACAACTTACAGTTACTGCTCTACCCATGTTATAGTTGCAGTTTTCGCACCACCTAAACTGAAGAAATTTTTGTGAGGAGTAAAGGTAAAGCATTAAATAAAGTACAAGTATGCAAAGAATAACTGTAAGGAAGATAATTGTAATATTTCGAAACAGTCTAACCATTAATTAGAGTATACTACTAATTTTGTGCCACTCTTGGAAAGAGCATTTATTGGGCCAGTGTCTCCAAGCTTGCTCATCTCTATATAAAGAAAATTCTGCTTTTTCTACTATGTGGAGTTTGTCTTCATCTTTGATTAAATCTATAAATACTTTTCCATCTAAGTGATCAATTTCATGCTGGAAAATTCTGGCTACATACCCTGTATATCTAGCCTCCAGGGTGTCGCCCTGGATCGTCAATGCTTGGATTTTTATAGAAATTGGACGTGAGACTATGCCACAAACTTTGCCTGTAGAGTAGCATCCTTCATACCACTCCCTTTTTCTTTTGGATCTCCAGGTTATTTTTGGGTTTATAAAAACTTTTAACTCTCCCACTTGTCCTTTGCCATCTGCTGCTGTATCCACTAAAATTATTCTTTTTAAAATACCTATTTGGGGAGCAGCTAGTCCTACCATAATAGGTTTATCTTTCTTCTTTTGTTCTCCATAAGCAATGTTGAGCATTGCATCAATAATTTTTTTAGTACCTTTGGAATTAATCTGGTCCTTAGGGATTTCTTGAGAGATTTGGATTAACCGCGGATCATTTGGTTTTAGAAAGTTTTTCCTCATAAGCCATCTTAACTAATTTATCCATTAGTTTAGGGAATGAAATTCCAACTGCTTTAGCTGCTTTTGGAAAAAGAGACTCTGAAGTTAATCCTGGGATGGTATTAATTTCTAAAACATATGGTTTACCTTCAAAGATAATAAAGTCAATTCTAGAGTAAGACCCTAGATTTAAAAGTTGATGGATTTTTAAGGCCATTTTTTGAACTGATTTTGTTAAAGATTTGTTGACAGAGGGCGCGTTTGTAATCTCTTTTGTTGCTCCAGAATACTTATTTTTATAATCAAACCAACCTCCTTTAGGAGGAACAATTTCTATTAAAGGTAAAGCTTTGTTGTCTAATATAGCAGCAGTAACTTCAATACCTGGAAGGAATCTTTCTACAAATAAATCAGTATTTGATTTGAGCAGCTTTTGGCAATCAGCCTTTTTTAAATCACCTTCTGTTTTTAGAATAATAACTTCTTTTGATGAACCTCCATTTGAGGCTTTTAACACAGATGGAAAACCAAATTTAATCATATCTATTTTGCTTTTTACTTTTTTCCAAGGAGCAGTTAAAATTTTATTTTTATTACAGAATTTTTTGAAAGATATTTTATACCAGCCTTCTTTAAATCCTTTTGGATCACCACCTACAAAAGGTTTTCCTATATCAGCTAATAATTTTTGCAAAGTTCCTCCTTCTCCTTCTTCTCCATGCAGAACTGGAAAGATTACATCAAATTTCTTTGCTGTTTCTTTTAATTTTTCTTTACCTTTTTTAAGGTCGAAAAGTGTTGCTTGATGATTACTTTCTTCCAAGCCTTTTTTGACTTGACGAGCTGATTTTAAAGATACAGGCCTTTCAGATGAGGTGCCGCCAGTGATGATTAATACTTTCATATAATGATTCTTTTAGTAGAAGAAGCCAGAGAAATGAGTATATCATATGGAATGGTTTTACAAGCTTTGGCCACATTGCCAATTGAATTTGGATCTTGTGGGTTGCTTGAAAAAACTACTACCTCCTGACCAACTTGTGGGTTTGTAATTTTTGTTAGATCGACAGAATTAATATTCATAGAAACTCTTCCTAAAATTTTACAGGGAATATTATTTATAGTCACCCATCCTTTATTGGATAATCTTCTGTCTATTCCATCATAGTAGCCAATTGGTAATATTCCAACTGTTAATTCTTTTTTAGCAATATATGTTCCATTATACCCAACCTTTTCTCTTTTTTTAATTTTTTTAATCTGAGAAATTTTAGTTTTTAAAGTCAGAACTGGTTTTAGATTTGGGTCAAAGGTGGAAGAAGAAAAACCATAAAGAGCAAGGCCTGCCCTAACTAAATTAGAAATACTTGCTATAATAGATCTAGTTTTAGGATTTACTATTCCACCTGTTGCTGAAATATGGAACCATTTAGGATTTATTTTTAATTTTTTACAGATCTCTTTTGCTTTTTGAAATTGTTTAATTTGGCTTGCAAAAATTGGATCACTTTTACTTTCAGACGAAGCAAGATGAGACATCAGTCCATCAATTTTAATATTTGGTAATTTCTTTAGTTCTTCCAAAAATTGAGGCAAATCTTTAACTGGTATGCCCTCTCTGTGCATGCCGGTATCTACAAAAATATGAATTTTACAACCTGGTTGGAATTCATTTAATACTTTAGCAGTTTCTAGATCAAAAACAGCAAAAGAAAATGGAAGCTTTTTAACTTTTAAATTTTCTGGGTTAGTATAACCCATGACCAAAACTTTATTGATTACAAGAGCTTTTTGTAACAGATAGGCTTCAAATAAGCTATCTACACAAAAGAAAGGGAAATTTAGGTCATCTAAGATCTTTGCTATATTTTCTATACCATGTCCATATCCATTACTTTTTACCACAGGGGCTATTTTTATCTTTTTGTTTAAAGAAGCAAGGTATTTAAAGTTTGAAAGCAAGTTATTTCTAGAGATCTCAATAATATTGAGGGTTTGATATTCTCTTTTTAAAGCTTTAATTAATTTATCTAACATCTAATTAGGGAGGGCAATAATTATACTGCAGATTGCTTAAGATTTCATTTTTCTACAGGTATACAATATATGGTAGATTGACAAATGATTCTCTCTTTCATATTGTATATAGGTTATGAATTTGAAATTAGCAGCAATATTAATAGTGCTGGTTGGAGTATTATCAAGGTTGCTTCCCCATCATCCAAATATAGTTCCTATAACTGCTCTTTGTCTTTTTGGAGGTACATATTTACCTAAGAAGTTTGCCTTTTTACCATTACTTGCTTTGCTCTTTAGTGATTATTTTATTGGGTTTTATGGTGTGGATATGTTTTATGTTTATGGCAGCTTTGTTTTGATAGGTCTTATTGGGCTTTGGTTAAGAAAGCATAAATCAGCAAAGTTTGTTTTAGGATCAGCACTATTTTCTTCTATTTTGTTTTTTATTATTACTAACTTTGGAGTTTGGGCTCCACCAAATAATTGGTACCCACATACTTTAAGTGGTCTAATCCAAAGTTATACAATGGCAATCCCCTTTTTCAGAAATAGTTTAATTGGAGATGTAGGCTACACTGTTTTATTATTTGGAGGATATGAAATTCTTCAAAGATTATCTAAGAAGTACTTGTCCCAAAAACTTTTTCAACTGCTTTATTAAATTTTCTTCCCCTGTCAAATTCATTTTGGAATAAGTTAAATGATGTTGCTGCTGGAGAAAATAAAATTGTATCTCCTGGTTTTGCTACTTTTTTAACATCTTCCAAGAGTTGTTCTAAGTTGTTGTATGGCCCAAAAGTTTCTAGATTGTTTTGCTCCGCTTGCAATGACCGGAGAATGGAGTCAGTAGAGTCTCCCTCTAGGAAGAAAACTTTTTTAACTGATTTGCTAATCTCTTTGGCATATTCTGTGTAGTCCATTCCTTTGTTCATTCCTCCGCAAACAAGGATAATATTTAGCTTCCCACTTCCGATGTGGGAACGTAAAGCTTTTATGGCTTGAATTCCTGACTCAGGTGAGGTAGCTGTAGTATCATTATAAATTTTTACTCCATCCCAATCTTTAATAAGCTCCATTCTAAAGGGTATCCCTTTAAAATTAGTAAGAGTTTTGAGTAAGAGATCTGGGTTGATATCAAACAGCTTTCCTAAGTTATAGACAGCAGCAATATTACCTAAATTATGTTGACCTAAAAGGTGGGGATGAAAATTTTGGGGTAAATCTTCTGTTGAGCAATAAATGATTTGTCCTTTTAATCCTTCTAAGAAACTTGGATTAGTGGTGACTGGATCATCTTTCTTCAATAACATATAATCTTTTTCTGTTTGGTACTTCCCTATTACCTTTTTTGCTTTTATATATTCATCCATTGATTTGTAATAATTTAGATGATCTGGAGTAATGTTGGTTATTACTGCCCATTTAGGAGAAACTTTATGAGCATCAAAAGCCTCTAACTGGAAAGAAGAAATTTCCAAAACTACTAAGGTATCTTTATCAACAAAGGGGATAGTTTCTAAAACACTTTTACCAATATTGCCAGCAAAGACTACTTTTCTACCAGCAGCTTTTAATACTTCATAAATTAAAGAAGAAGTAGTAGATTTTCCCTTAGTTCCTGTAACCCCAATAATTTGAGATGGTAAAACAGATTGTAAGAATATTCCCATATCTGTTTCAACTTGTTTGCCATTTTTCAAAGCATATTCAATATATTGATTACCTGGCTTAACTGCAGGATTTTTGATTATTAAATCTGCCCAATCGATATCTTCATTTTTATGTTCTCCTAGGGTATAGGAAATATTTGGGAAATCTTTGAGTTGATCTAAAGAGGGTTGTAAAACTTCTTTGGTTTTTAAATCTGTAACTTTTACTTCTGCTCCAAGTTTTACAAAAAACAAAGCAGACCCTACTCCACCTTGATTTAAGCCCAATCCAAACACCAATATTTTTTTATCCTTAAACGATTGCATTTATGATATTATATCGTTTTGATCTTGAGAATGCGAAAGACAAACAACAGTCCAATTGGTATATTTGATTCAGGAATTGGTGGTTTAACAGTAACCAAAGAAATAGTTAAGCTATTACCTCATGAAAGTATTATTTATATTGGTGATACAGCAAGAGTTCCATATGGGACTAGATCTAAGGAAGTAATTACTAAATTTGCCAAGCAGTTAGTTAATTTTCTGCTAAAAAGAAAAGTAAAATTTTTGGTAGTTGCTTGTAACACCATTTCTTCTGTTGCTTTAGATGAAATTAAAAAGATCTCTCCTGTGCCAGTAATTGGAGTTATTATTCCTGCAGCAAAAAAAGCTACAGAAGAAACAAAAAATAAAAAAATTGGGGTGATTGGAACCCAAGGCACAATTGCAAGTTATGCATACGAAAAAGAAATAAAAAAAATAAATCTAAAAATAAAAGTGGTTGCTACTGCCTGCCCTCTTTTTGTGTCTTTAGCAGAAGAAGGTTTAGGAGATCATCCAGCTGCTAAATTATTGGCAAAAGATTATTTGGAAGAAATTATTTCCTCTGGAGTTGATATCCTAATTTTAGGCTGTACCCACTATCCTCTATTGTTGGAAACTATTAGAAATGTAGTTGGACCCAAAGTTAATATTGTAGATTCAGCAGTTCCAACAGCCCAACAGCTAAAAATTACCTTAGAAAATAATAATTTGCTTTCTGATAGCAAAGAGCCTACTTTAGAGTTTTATGTCACAGATGCACCAGATAGGGTTTATCAGATAGCAAGCAGGTTTTTTGGCAAGAAACTTAAAGGATTAAAAAAAGTTGATTTAGGACCTGACTAATTTTTTAGCTAACATATCTGTATCTCCAGCGCTCATAAAAAAGACAATATCCCCTTTTTGGATTTTTGGTTTAAGCTTTTCTAAAGTTTCTGAGGCAGATCCAATATATACAACTGAGGGTTTGTTAATTGCTTCAACTAACTGTTTGCTTGTAACTAACCCTGTATCTATCTCTCTTGAGGGGTAAATATCCATGATAAAAGTTTTATCAGTTGGGACATTTTTTAAAACATTTACAAAATTATCAAATAAAGCTTTGGTTCTGGAAAACATATGAGGTTGGAAGATTAATAAAATTCTACTGTCAGGAAATTTTTGTCTAGCAGCTTTTGCTGTAACTTCTATTTCTCTAGGATGATGCCCAAAGTCAGAATATACTTTAGCTCCATTGTACTCTCCAATATATTCAAATCTTCTACTGGCTCCAGTAAAGTTTCCTAAACTCTGTTTGATAACATTGGTTTCAATTCCTAAAACTAGTCCAACCTGCATAGCAGCTTTAGCATTTAGGTTATTGAACCCTCCAGGAACTTTAAGGTCTATACCTAATTCATTTTTGGAATAATCTAAATAAGTAATACCAGAATGTTTCATGGTGTTTTTAGCCACCTCAGCAATGCCTGGATCAGTTAAGTTAACAACAGCTGTTTGGTTGGTTTGTAGTAAAAATTTATAAAAACTCATCTTTACTGCTTCAAAATCTTTAAAGTATTCTGGGTGATCCATTTCAATATTGGTAACAACAGCAATATTGGGTTTTAAACTTAAGAAATTATCATTAAATTCATCTGCCTCAACTACAAAAAATTTGCCTTTCCCAATCCTGTAATTGGTTTCCCACCTGGGAATAATTGCTCCTAGTAGAGCTGTTGGATCTAAACCAGCATCTTCTAGCAATTGGGCTATCATAGCAGTGGTGGTAGATTTACCATGGGTACCTGCTATAGCAATCACAAGTTTGTCCTTTGCCAAATATTTCCCCAAAAATTGTTGCCAGGTTAAAACAGGAATACCTTTTTTCTTAGCTTCTAATAGTTCTGGGTTATTGGGGTCTAAAGAAAAGATTGCTGGAGTAACAGCTAAAATATCTACATTCCCACTTCCGATGTGGGAAGCTAAATGCTCTGGACTGTGGCCAGCAAACATTTGGTTGGAATTAAATACTGTAGTAAATTCATTTTCTGGGTAAAGGTCACAGCCTGTTACTTTATACCCTTGTGCTTGGGCAATAGCTGCAGCCCCAGATGCTCCAGAACCACCTATTCCTAAGAAATGTACCTTGATCATAGATAGAAATTAAAGCAGTTTCAGAAAATTCTCGATTGTTAAACCTGCATCGTCTTCTATTATTGATTGCAATAAGGGTTTCTTGATAGTTTTTCCGGCATGAATAGGCACCACAACTTTTTTATTGGTTAACAGATTTACTAGTATAAGATGAGAACCTTTTTGTCTGTCTTCAATAAATCCTGCTTTTTTTAATGCCTTAATGACTTTTTTGGAGGTTAAAGCCGGAAGATTTTTCATTTTCTGAAAGAAAATAGTCCCATGGTTTATTAAACAAATGGGAATTGCACGTCAACTTTGCTTTGGAAAATTCTTCTCTCCTGGGGGATTTTTTCATCATGCGCATTTAGGCTTTCTAAATATAACTCAATAGCCTCTTTGATATTTTTTTCCGCTTCTTCTATGGTTTCACCTTGAGTATGACATCCTGGTAAGGCTGGCGCACGCACGACATATCCCCCCTCCGGAGCTTCTTCATAAATTACAGAATACGATAATACGGAAGATTTATTCATAGGTAAATTATACCATAATTTAAAACTCTAGATATCCGCGCAACTCCCCGCTCCCCTTTATTCCTAAAAAATGGACCTTCCTCATGCAATATATTTTAGTAGTTGTAAGGTGTCTTTGTAGGTGTGGGCTGGGAAGTTGGCAACCCTTATATGATTTAATTTATTATCCCCATATCCTGCCCCAACAATAAAGCCCTTTTGGCTTAATTTTTTTCTTAAGCTTTCTGAGGTTCCTTTAACATCAAACACTGCTGTTGTTGGAGATCTAAATTCTTTATTGGCAACATATGGTTTATATAGATGATGATTTTCAAAAAGTTCATAAAGGGCTTTAGCTTTTTTATCCATATCCTGCCTGATATTATTAATTCCTATTTTTAACATATCTTTTATAACGCTATTTAGAAGATAAATATTTAAAACATTAGGTGTTTCTGGAGTTTGTAAGTTTAATGCTTTTTCAGAAAGGTGTTTAAAACTATGATAACTGCCGATAACACTTTTGTTTTTAAGTAACTTTTCAGTTTTTTCTAAAGCTTTGGGGCTGGCAATTATTACCCCCAGTCCTGCCGGCAGTCCAAAACCTTTTTGCACTGAGAAAAAAGCTATATCTATATATTTATAATCAATGGTCACAAAAGGAACTGAGGAAACTACATCAATAGCAACTAGCTTTTCAGGATACTTCTTCTTTAATTTAATAATTTCATCCATAGGAATCCAATAGCCTGTGGAAGTATCATTTTGGGTTATACAAATTATTTCTGCTCTTTGAGGAATTTTAATATTTGAAAGTTCAGCCTTTTGGGTTGGGTCTATATTGTAAGTTAAGACATTTCTGCCCAGTTGAGAAGCATAGTTGGCCCAAGCTTTTCCAAAAGAACCAGTAATAATATGGAAAGATGTTTTCTCGGAGCAGCCCTGAATTGTTCTTTCCATTCCTTCTAAAGCAGAAGAAACAAAGAATATTTGAAAGTTTGCTGGAATATTAAGAAGTTTTTTTAGTCCTTCTGTGGTGCTGGTAAATAACTTTTTAAACTCTTCCCCCCTATGGTTTAAAGAGAAAATATCCTCTTTTATAGCTTTGTTTAAATGTTTATATAGAGTTGGATAAATTTGTGATGGCCCAACAGTAAAATATATTTTTTTCATATGGGAAAAATTTATATATCAAGGATTGCCTGTTTGGCATGGGTTTGGATGAATCTTTTTCTAGGAGGCACTTCATCACCCATAAGCATGGTAAATACTTCATCTGCTCCTGTGGTGTCCTCTATTGTGACTTGTTTTAAGACCCTGTTTTCTGGGTTCATAGTAGTTTCCCAAAGCTGGTCTGGGTTCATTTCTCCCAAACCTTTATATCTGGAGGTGATTACATTATCATTTTTAATAGTTTTTAAAATTTGACCTTTTTCCTCATCTGAGTAAGCATAATGAATTTCTTTCCCCTTTTGTAGTTTATAAAGTGGAGGTTGGGCTATATATAAATAACCTTTGGTAATAAGGTCTGGTAAGTACCTGAAAAAGAAGGTTAACAGTAGGGTCCTGATGTGTTCTCCATCTACATCAGCATCACTCATAATAATAATTCGGTGGTATCTGACTTTCTCATAATTTACTGTATCTCCAATTCCAGTACCTAGGGCAATTACTAAAGCCTTAATTTCCTCAAACTCCAAAATTTTATCAAGTCTGGCTCTTTCTGTATTTAGGATCTTACCCTTTAAAGGTAAAATAGCTTGAAATTTTCTATCTCTACCTTGTTTGCATGATCCTCCTGCTGAGTCTCCTTCAACTATATATAATTCTGATTCTGCAGCATCTCTGTTTTGGCAATCAGCCAGTTTTCCAGGCAAAGTCATGCCTTCCAAAGCCCCTTTTCTAATAACTGCATCTTTGGCAGCCCTGGCTGCAGCTCTGGCTCTGGCAGCTAACATCACTTTCTCCAAAATAGCCCTGCCATCTTGAGGGTTTTCTTCAAAAAACATATCCAGTCCATCTTTAACAACCTGAGAGACAATCGGTTGGACTTCTGCATTGCCTAATTTTTCTTTGGTTTGGGATTCAAACTGGATCCTATCTGAATCCATTTTGATTGAAATTACTGCTGTTAAGCCTTCTTTAACATCTTCACCTGTTAAGTTTTCATCTTTTTCTTTCAAAGCTTCAATTTTTCTTGCATAATCATTGATGGCGCGGGTTAAAGCCATTCTGAATCCTGTCAGGTGAGAACCGCCTTCTGTGGTGGGTACTACATTAGCAAAACTTTCCACATTTTCTACAAAGCCATTGTTATATTGGACAGCTACTTCCACATCTACTCCATCTACTACTCTGTGAATTAAAATTGGTTCTGGGTGTACCAAGGTTTTATTTCTATTTAAATGTTTTATCAGTGTTGCCAGCCCTGATTGAAAATAATAATGCCTTTCTTTGCCTGTTCTTTCATCGTATAAATGGAAGAAAATTCCAGCTACCAGATATGCTACCTGTTTGAGTTGTTTCTCCAGTCTTTCAAACTCAGGAGTAATAGTAGAAAATATTGTTTTGTCTGCCAAAAAGGTAATTTTAGTGCCGCTTTTTACTTTCCATTCGTAACTTGTTTTATATGGAAGAGTAGGATTT
This sequence comes from uncultured Gammaproteobacteria bacterium, assembly GCA_964500725.1. Taxonomy (GTDB): domain Bacteria; phylum Patescibacteriota; class Microgenomatia; order Daviesbacterales; family UBA10151; genus UBA10151. Next base: position 94,841 of record CAZCNP010000001.1, on the reverse strand, counting down.
TTAGTAGTGGGCGCAACTTTGCTTTTGGCTTTACCCTGAGCATATTCTTGGAAATGTTCTTTTCCATCTCTTCTTACTTCTGCCCTAACATAATCAGAAAGGGCATTTACTGCTGAAACACCAACGCCATGTAAACCTGTGGAGACTTTATAACCACCCTCACCGAACTTTCCACCTGCATGTAAAGTGGTCATGATAACCTCAAGGGCGGATATGCCAACTTTTGGGTGAATATCAACTGGAATTCCTCTGCCATCATCTGCAACTGTGACATAGTTTTCCTCATGTAAAACTACCCAGATATTTTTAGCATAGCCTGCTAAAGCCTCATCAATAGAATTATCAACAACTTCTTTGACAAGGTGATGCAAACCCCTGGCATCTGTGGAGCCAATATACATTCCAGGCCTTTTTCTTACTGGTTCAAGACCTTCTAAAACTTGGATTTGTTCTGCTGAATACTTGCTGGATGCTGACATAATGTGATTAAAAAACCTTTAGGCTAAGTGTATAGTTTAGCATAATTAGAGTCTAGTGACTAGAGTCTAGAGTCAAGAAAATTATGGCATTTCAAGCATCAAATATTCTAAAATTGCCCTGATATTAACATTTTGTTTGGCCCATCCCTCTGCTTGCAAAAGTTTTTCTAAAAATGAAGCGCTGTTTGGTAATTTTTGATGGAAAAAGCTTGTTAAAGAATATAGGAACTGCTCCCTATCTTTTAATTTCTCTATATATTCAAATCTTTCCTCAATTGTAGTCTGCAGCAATTTCTCAATGTCTTTGTTATAACTGTGAACTGTGAACTGTGAACTGTGAACTTTAATAATCTGGCATCTGGATAAAATTGTTGGTAAAAGGTTATCTTCAGAGGCAGCCCCCAGAATAAAAACTGCCTCAGTAGGTAACTCTTCTAGTGTTTTTAACAGGGCATTTTGAGCATCAAGGGTTAAATCTTCTGCTTGTTCTAAAACTGCTACCCTGCCTTTGGCAGAGTAAGGTTTTAGAGAAAAGTGATCTATTATTTTTCTGCTTTCAGCAATCCCTAACTTAGTATCTTTTTCAAAGTATAAAACATCAGGATGATTTACGTTCCCACTTCCGATGTGGGAAGCTAATATCTTTTTAATCTCCTCTGCTCTCTTGTCAATATTTCTACAAATATAAAGCCTTGCAATCACAGCGCAATTTTAACATAATGATTACATACCCTTTTTAAAAAAGGGTAACTGCTTATGGTAAACCAAACTGTCCAAGATAGCGCTTTAGAAGACATATTGTTTAATCAGGGTCTTTTAACTTCTGATCAACTCTCCTCTATTAAGCTTGAAAGTATTAATTCAGGCCAACCTGTTGAAAAGATTCTGCTGCAACATAATCTAATTCCATCTGACAAAATTACCCAAGCCAAAGCCCAGATTTTAAATATCCCCTATATTAAGCTTGAAGGCCAGGCTATTTCTGCTGATATTTTAAACTTAATTCCAGAACCTGCTGCCCGCCGTTACCATATTATCCCTTTTGACAAAAAAGGAGAAGAATTATGGGTGGCAATGGCCGACCCTTTGGATATTCAAATCGCTCAGTTTGTGGAAAAAAGAGCAGGGCTTAGGGTCAAACCATTTTTAGCCCAAGAACAAGATATTCTCAAAGTTATCTCTGACCAGTACTCTCAAAACCTAACCTCTGAGGTTACCTCAGCCTTAAAAGAAGTTGAGTCGGTAAAAATGGACGAGGGAGTTCAGAATGCTCCAGAAATCTTACGTGAGGCTCCAGTTTCCAATATTATCAACCAGCTTTTGGAATATGCTTTAAAAAGCAGGGCTTCTGATATTCATATTGAGCCACAAGAAGACAGGACCAGGGTTAGATATAGAATTGATGGAATTCTACAGGAAAAGATTTTGCTTCCCAAAGGGGTGCATGATGCTTTAATTTCCAGGATTAAAATTCTTTCAGTGCTCAAAATTGATGAAAAAAGGCTGCCTCAGGATGGCAGGTTTAGCTTTACTCATGAACAAAGTACAGTAGATATTAGGGTTTCCACTGTGCCAACTGTTTTTGGAGAAAAAGTGGTTTTAAGGTTATTGCCTAAATCAAGCGGGGCCCCTACTCTTTTAGAATTGGGGTTGAGAGGAACCTCTTTGAAAAATCTGGAAACTCAGCTAACCCGCCCTCATGGAATTATCTTAATCTGCGGTCCAACTGGTTCTGGTAAAACTACTACTTTATATTCAGTTTTGAGTAAAATCTCTACCACTAAAGTAAATATTGTTACCATTGAAGACCCTGTTGAGTATCAGATTCCTGGAGTAAATCAAGTTCAAGCCAATACCCAAATTGGTCTTACCTTTGCTTCAGCTTTAAGAAGCTTTTTAAGACAAGACCCTAATATTATAATGGTAGGAGAAATTCGGGATACAGAAACAGCTGATTTGGCTATACAGGCAGCTTTGACTGGCCACCAGGTTTTTTCTACTGTTCATACTAACTCTTCTGCCGGCGCTCCTCCCAGGCTTTTAGATATGGGGATTGAGCCATTTTTGCTGACTTCTTCTTTAAATGCTGTAGTGGGACAGCGTGTTGTGCGTAAAATTTGCCCACGCTGCAGGATTGAACTTAGCGTTCCTCCTGAAGTTGCTGAAAATATTAAACATGTTTTAGGCAAATTCTTGCCAGCTGACAAAGCCACAACGCTCAAGCTCTATAAAGGAAAAGGTTGTGTTGCTTGTGCTCAAACTGGTTATTTGGGAAGAGTGGGTATTTTTGAGGTGCTGGTTATTTTAGAGCCGATTTCCAAGCTAATTTTAGAACACGCCTCCTCCGGCGAGATTGAAGAAGTAGCTGTCTCTGAGGGGATGATTACTATGAAGCAGGATGGGTATTTAAAAGTTATAGAAGGAGTGACCACAATGGAGGAGGTGCTAAGAGTAGCCCAGGATTAGGATATGAATATAACTCAACTTTTGGATTTGACTATCCAAAGAAATGCTTCAGACTTACACTTATCTGTAGGTTCTCCTCCAATGCTGCGGATTCATAGCGAACTGTTGCCTGTGCCTGGGGAAACGCCAATTACACCGGAACAGATTGAAAGTCTGATCAGACCTTTATTGTCAGAAACTCAATATAATCTTTTTAAAGAAAATTTAGAACTTGATTTTTCTTTTGAATTTGAGAAAAAAGCCAGGTTTAGGGCTAATTTATACAAGCAAAAAGGTAATTCTGGGGTGGCCTTAAGACTTATTCCCTACAAGATACCAACAATTGAGGAATTAGGTTTGCCTGCTAATATCACAAAGCTTCTGGAATTAAAGCAAGGTTTTATTTTAGTCACAGGACCAACTGGTCATGGTAAATCCACAGCTTTGGCCTCTTTTATCAACTATATTAATCAAGCTCGTTCAGCCCATATTTTAACTGTTGAAGACCCAATTGAGTATGTCTATCCTGCTGGTAAATCCTTAATAGAGCAAAGGGAAATGTTTTCTGATACTAAATCTTGGAATAATGCTTTGCGCGCAGCTCTGCGGGAAGATCCTGATGTAGTTTTAGTAGGTGAAATGAGAGATCTGGAAACTATTTCATCGGCTATGACTATTGCAGAAACAGGGCACTTAGTTTTTGCAACACTTCATACAAATTCAGCCTCGCAGTCTATGGATAGAATTATTGATGTTTTCCCAGAGGTGCAGCAATCTCAAATCAGATTACAGCTTGCTGCCACTTTGGAGGCAATTTTATCTCTAAGGTTAATACCTACTATTCAGCCTGGAAGAACTTTGGCAGCAGAAATCTTATTTGCTACTCCTGCAGTAAGAAGCATTATTAGAGAAGGCAAGACTTATTTAATAGATAATACTATACAAACATCAGCAGAACTGGGTATGCAGCCTTTGGAGCGGGCACTGGCTAATTTAGTGCGGGCGGGAAAGATTTCTCAGGAGGTAGCATTAAAGTTTGCCTTAAGGCCGGAATTATTGAGTAAACTGCTAAAGTAATGGCTGAATTTCTGTACAAAGCTAAAGATTTACAAGGAGCAAGTCATAATGGTAGTGTGGAAGCCCCAGATGCTCATGCTGCTGCTTCAACAGTGCGTAAAAAAGGCTTAATTTTAGTTGCTCTAAACCCTAAAAATTCCTCTGCGAACACTTTTTTAGACCGGTTTTTAAACAAGGTAAGTTTTACAGAGTTAGTGATAGTTACCAGACAGTTGGCAACAATGGTAGGCAGTGGTCTGGTTTTATCGGAGGCTATAGATATTTTAGAAGAGCAACAGGTAAATAAAACTTTAAAAAGAGCCCTTGCTGATATTTCCCAAGATATTAAAGGAGGTTTAACTCTAGCCCAGGCTTTATCAAAGTTTCCTAATATTTTCCCCCGCCTTTACGTTAATTTAGTCAAAAGCGGTGAGACTTCAGGCAAACTTGACAATGTGCTTATGCAGATGGCTAACAGTTTGGAAAAAGAAAGGGAGTTTCAGGCCAAAGTTAAGGGGGCAATGATTTATCCTATTGTTGTTTTGTCAATGATGGTAGTAGTCATTATAATTATGATGGTTTTTGTTATTCCCAAACTTACCAACTTATATGAGCAGTCAACAATGGAGCTGCCTCTGCCTACTAAAATATTAATAGGTACCTCTTCTATGTTTGTTAATTATTGGTGGGCAGGGATAATTGCTTTAGTTGGAGCTGTGGTTGGTATTCATAGATGGAAGAAAACTCCTGGAGGAAGTATGGTAATTGGTAAATTAATTCTAAAAACTCCGATTGTAGGCAAGGTGGTTTCCTCTGTAACTTTAACTAATTTTAACCGCACTTTTGGTCTTTTGACCTCTGCAGGTATTCCTTTGCTGGAGTCTATAGGGATTGTGGGTGATTTGACAGATAACCCTGTTTTTAAAAATGCTATTAAAGAATCCTATAAAGGAGTAGAAAAAGGGTTGCCTTTTTCCTCACTTTTAAATCCTAATGTTTTTCCTAAAATTGTTGGCCAGATGGTCAAAGTAGGTGAGGAAACTGGTAAGGTTGATGAAATATTTTTCAAGCTGGCAGATTTTTTCGAATCAGAATCAGATCACTTGATCAAAAACCTAACAGTAGCAATTGAGCCAATAGTTTTAGTTATTTTGGGTATAGGGGTAGCATTTTTGGTTATTTCCATTATTTTGCCAATATACAAATTAACTACATCATTTTAGTTGAAACTGGAAGCTGTTTTTTAACTGACCTCTTGACTAGCTAATATTAGTTATGTCTACAATGGATTAACAAAGGGGGTGAGAAAGTTTGAAAAAATCTGCTCAAGTTCACAAAGGTTTTACTTTGGTTGAACTTTTAGTTGTTATAGCAATTATAGCCATATTGGCAGCAGTGGTAGTGTTGATTATAAACCCATTAGAGCTTACTCGTAGAGGTCGAGATGCAGCCAGACTTACTGATCTTGCAAATCTACAACAGGCAATTAACGTAGCTGTGCAGGAAGCGACTGATTCTGCAGAGGTTATTTTGTGTTCTCAAGGTGGACCAACATGTGTTGGTAGAACCACAGAGAGTAGTCCTAGAGCTTCTGATGGTACAGGTTGGGTAAAGGTTGATTTATCAGCCCAACAGAGCGTATCAGTTCCTACCTTGCCAGTTGATCCAGTCAATAGTGCAGCATACCACTACACTTATTGTTCTGATGGCGAGGCATGGGAGATTAATACTGATTTAGAGTCAGCTCAACAGACTGCAGCTGGTAATGATAAGAGAGAAGAAGATGGTGGAGATGATACAGCCCTTTATGAGGTTGGTTCAAAATTGGATCTTATTAAAACATCTGGAGGTACTTGTACGTACGCGCCATAATGGTCATTTGGGGGTCAGTCGGGTTTTTAATAGGCATTATTTTAGGGAGTTTTACGAAGGTATTGGCTGACCGAAGTTTAATTGGTAAGTATTTTAAGGGAAGGTCGTATTGTCTATTCTGCAAAACAGAACTTAGATGGTACGACCTTTTTCCTATTTTCTCCTATATCCTGCTTGCTGGAAAATGCAGGTATTGCAAGAAAAAAATTGGCATGGAGTATTTATTAGTCGAGGTGGCAGTAGGATTATTGGTAGGATTTCTTTTCTTTCAAAGCTTTCAAGGTCTCTCCCCTCTTCAATTTCAAATTTCAAATTTCAAATTTCAAATTAAAGTTATAGAAGTTTTGTTAAATATATTCTTTATAGCAGTTTTAACAGCTCTTTTTTTAACAGATTTAAAAAAGATGTTTATTCCAGACAGGGTTATTTTGCCAGCTATTGTTGTGGGGGCAGTTTCCCTATTTTTATTTACCATATATAAGATTGGATACCTTTACTTTTACCTTTCTCAGACTCCAGTGGGGAGATACTTACTTCCTCCACATAGTGATTATTTCCAAAGGCATGCTTTGATTACTGCCCAGCCATTTTTGTTATCTATTTTAATGGGGCTAGCAATTGGAGGTTTTTTCTTAAGCTTGATTATTATAACCCGCGGTAAAGGTATGGGTGGAGGGGATGTTAAGTTAGGGGCTTTTATAGGGTTGATGTTAGGCTTCCCTAATGCCCTGGTTGCTTTAATTTTATCATTTTTAACAGGAGCTGTATTTTCAGTAGGTCTGATACTCCTGGGTAAAAAGCATTTTGGCCAAACAATCCCCTTTGGCCCATTTTTAGTGTTAGGAAGTTTGATAATGCTATATTGGGGCAGTCAAATTATTGACTGGTATCTTCATTTAGGGCAGTAATTGAGGTATAATTTGTTCATGGGTACAAAACGTGTATGGTATTTAGATGAAGTAGAACAGGGTTCTTTAGACAATATCCATCAGACGCTAATGTTTGGTTCGCTGGAAGAGATAAAATCTCTTCTTAATGTTGTTGGAGAAAAAGAAGTAAAAAAATGTTTTCTGGGTTTTCCCAAAAAAATTTATACAGCCTCAGCTTTTAACTTTATCAAGAACATAGTTCTTGGTATTAGTACTAAATTAGATGAACAAAAATATCTCAAAAGTACACCCCGGCATCTTGGATGATAAGAGGAGAGATTTATTACAAAAAATCATTCCCTTTACTGAAGAGTTTGTGTTAGCTGGAGGAACTGCGCTTGCTCTTCAGCTTGCCCACCGTAAATCGTTTGATTTTGATTTTTTTAGTACCTCCCAGATTCCCAAAAAATTACTGGAAAAACTTTCCCAGGTATTGGCAATAGATAATGTTGTTATTGACACATTAGACGAGCTAACCTTATTTACAAAAAATGGTATAAAAATTACTTTTCTTTACTATCCTTTCAAACCGCACTTCCAAATTTTGAAAACAGGAAAAGGGCTTTCCCTATTTTCCATACCGGAAATTGCTATACAAAAAGCATACACAATTGGCAGAAGAGGAGAATACAGGGATTACTTTGACTTGTACACGATTTTAAAACAGGGTCATATTGATATAAAACAAATTATTTCAGTATCTGAAAAGGTTTATGGGGGTGCTTTTAGTGAGAAACTTTTCCTGGAACAACTGGTTTACTTTGGTGATATATCCAGTTTTTCTGTTACACCGGTTGCAAAAGTTTCCCTGCCCCAGCCGGAAGAGATAAAGCATTTTTTTGAAGATGAAGTCAAAAAATACCTTTGATTGAAGCTCAACTGATATCTTCACACTTTGGTCAAACCATCCCCTTTGGGCCATTTTTGGTATTAGGTAGTTTAATTATGCTCTATTGGGGAGATAAATTAATGGAGTGGTATTTACATCTATCTATTTAGCTTTGAACTGACGTATTGACAGCCCGAAAGATTTGTATCAATAATAGATTAGTATATAGAAAATTAAGCAAATAATAATATGAAGAAGTTTCTGCCCAAACTTAAAAATAATACTTCAGGTTTCACCCTTATTGAACTGATGGTAGTTGTTACCATTATTGCCTTTTTGTCTGTGATAGGCGTTGCTGCTTTTTCGAATGCTCAAAAACAAGCGAGGGATGGCAGAAGGCGTGCAGACATTGATGCTATAGCTACAGCCATGGAGTCAAACCGTACTGGAGCACCAGGAAGCGAAACTTATCCAACTTATGGTCCTAGTATCTTTGCTAATAATCAACAACCATTTGATCCTGTGGACACAGCAAAATCTGGTAACGCAATAGCTTATGGTGGAAATAGTTATCAATATGTTGTCACTGTTAATGCTTCGGATCCCAAATTTATCGCTTGTGCAAGACTAGAAAAAGGTAATGGCAATTCTTCAAGTGAAACTTCAATAGTTACTACAGGAACACTTAATTTTTATTGTAGAGCTGCACAGCAATAAGATAATGAAAACACAATTGTATAAGAATAGATTAGAGAGTGGTTTTACTTTAGTTGAGTTGCTGGTGGTTGTAGCTATAATTGCTATTTTGTCAACAATCGGACTAACTATTTTTACTTCTGCACAAACCAATGCCAGAGATGCCAGAAGAAAAGCAGATATTGATGCTATTGCAAATGCTTTAGAGACAACCAGAGCCCCAGCGACTGTATATTATACTTCTTTACCTGCTTCTGGCTTCAGCGGAGGGGTGGTACCGGTCGATAATGCTGATACTGCAAATAAGGCTCATTATTGTATAAGGACAAGCATAGCAGCTACTGTTCCGACAAGCCCGAAAACAGATGGGACTGAGTGGACTGTTACATCTGGAGGAGCTGATGCTGATAAATGCCCTATAGGACCAACAGCAGCTACAGGAGAAAGCGCTTGGATTGATATTGGTTCATGGGGACTAGCCGCAAACACGGGATCAGATAGAACGGGACCCTTAAAGGGAACAGCTGCAGCCTCGTCAAGATTTGGACCTAGTGTTATTTCCTGGAAAGTGTGTGCGAGGTTAGAAACTGGTACTCCTTACTGTAAACCAAGCTCACAGTGAAGAAAAATGCTTTTACCTTAATTGAACTTCTGGTTATTATTTCTATTCTGACTATACTCTATACTATTGTGTTGGTTTCTTATAAAAATGTCAGGTCTAATGCTTTGGATGCTAAAAGAAAAGCAGATATTGACTCAATTAAAAAAGCCTATGAAACAAATTATGATCCAACTGCAAATGGTGGCCAGGGTGGATATAAACCATTACAGGATTCTAATTTTGCCTCCGGTAAGATCCCTACTCCTCCGGAAGGAGGATCATATATATTTTTTGTAGGACCCGGGGCAGGTGGCCTAAATAGCAATACAGCATATAAAGTCTGCGCTACTATGAATGATAACACTAGTACTTGTGCTACCTCTACTCAAGGAGATACCACTCTTATTACTCAAATTAATTCTCTATCAAATTCTACCTGTGATCCTACCAACAGCTTGATTTATGGGCTGATAGGATATTGGAAGATGGATGAGACTACAAATTGGAACAATACTGCAGGTGAAGTGAAAGACTCATCAGGTAATAATCATAATGGTGTGGCTTCTGGAGCTACAGTCAGTACGGGCAAATTTGGTAATGCAGGACAGTTTGATGGTAACAATGATTATATAAATGCTGGCCAGGTGTTGCCCACTGATAAAACTTTACCATTTACATTTTCTGCATGGGTAAAACCAGCTGCAGCTGGAGCTGGCAGCTGGAGAACTATTATTGGTACAAATACTTCTTTTGCTGAGATAGCTCTTAGTGATGCTAATTCACCGGTGTTTGGTCAAAACGGTGGTGGCGGTCTTCCATGGGTGGTTAATACTTCGTTTATGGTAACAAATGATAGCTGGTATCATATTGTTGGTGTCTTTGATGGCACAAAAGCCAGTTTATATGTTGATAATGAGCTCAAAGCAGGACCTACTAATTATTCATTTACGAATAATCATGGAGTTTCTCTGATGGGAAGGTATTCTATAACAGGAGGAGAATGGATGAATGGTTTGGTTGATGATGCCAGGATCTATAACAGGGCTCTCTCTGCCGGTGAAGTAGGCTTGCTTTACAATAGTGGTAATGGATGCCTCTGATATTTTTTCTTGACTCCCCAACTCTTTCTGTGACAAAATGTAAGTAATGCCCAAAAACTCTGGTTTTACCCAGCACCACAAAGACAGGATTAGAAAGAGTGGTGCTGGTTTTACCCTCATTGAACTTTTAGTAGTTATTTCCATAATCAGTATTTTATCTGTAGTAGGTTTTGTGTCTTTTCAAGCAGTCAGGAATTCAACCCTGGATGCCAAAAGAAGAGCAGATATTGATGCTATTAAAAAAGCCTATGAAACAAATTATGATCCTACTGCAAATGGTGGCCAGGGTGGATATAAACCATTAACAGAAGCTATGTTTGCCTCTGGAAAAATTCCTACCCCCGATGGAACAACTAATACTTCCTATATTGTAGTAGGACCAGATATAAATGCTAACTATAATAATACAAATGGTTCTGGAGATACTGTTTCTGGAGATAATTTTTCTGTTTGCGCTCCTTTGGGGAGTAACATTGGTAATAATTCATGTGTTAATGCGCAAGATTCTGTTAATTGTTTTTGCAAAACTTCCTCCGGTGGTGGTGGTCCGCCCACATATCCTGCTCCAGCTTTCCAAACTATTAACCTCACAGCAGGTTTCAACTTTGTCGGTTTAACGGTAGATAAAGGTAGTTCTTATACACTCGGAAAATTTTATACAGATTTAGGAGGAGAAGAAAATGGGATTTTATCTATTGCGACGGTTGCAGCTAATGGAGACTATTATTTGTCAGACTGTTCTGATGGTTGTCAAAACAACACTTCTCCGGTCACTGTAGGAATGGCTTTTTTTATCAACGCTGATGGGTCATCTAATTCACAAATTCAAGGGGTACAGGCTGTACAAACTAAGATCTCTTTACTTTCTGGATATACAGGAATATCCTTTGCTGCTGTTCCCGCCAGCATAAATAAAGCAAAAACATTATTGAACGCTATAAACACAGGTTGTACTGGGTGTGCAACTCAGATTTTTCAACTGGAAGGTGCGAGTTTTTCGGTATTTTCAGTGGGTGGTGGAGGCGATGGTTTTGCAATTTCTCCAGGGATTGGATATATGATTTTTTCAAGGCAAAGCCTTGATTACCTTATTCCTTTAATATAATAAGATTAATGCATGAAAAAACTCCCCAGGGGTTTACCCTGGTTGAGCTAGCTTTTGATAGTAGTAGCAATTATTGGTTAGATTTTTAATTTATTCTAGGTTTTTATGTAGAAATCTTGCGGAGCCTTCTTGGAAATAATCTTCAATGGTTTTGAGTAATTGTTTTTGTTTGTCCTCTTCTTTTTGAAGCATCAGGGGTTTTAAAGTATGAAGAAGGGGAAAACATTTAAATGCCTCACTCCAAAAAGATGCTTCGTTAAAAGAAATGCCAAATTTTTGCTTGACAAGTTTCAATAATTTTAAAGGATTGAATCCTGATTTATGAATAAGGAAATAGATATCAAATAAATCTTTTGGTTCGTTTCTGTCAAAGTATGCCATTACTTTATTTGCAGCAATATCATCTAAAGAATCAATGTGTACTCCATTAAGAAGTTCTCGTTTTCTCAGTGTCTTTTTCTCGTGATTATAGTAGACAAACTCTATCCGTAGGTGTTCTTCATTTTCAAACAGAAATTCATATCTATCGAATATTTTCTGGTAATGTACGGTTGCGAAACCGCCTTTCTCTTTAAGTTCCTGGGTGAAACGGTTAATTTCTTCAAGAGAAAACTTTTTTTCGCTAAAGAAATCAAGATCAATAGATTCCCGATGATGTAAATAGTGAGATGCAAGTAACGTTCCGCCAGTCCAGTAGAAAATGTTCCTGAGTGGAGAATGCGCTAACAGTTCTATTGCCAGTTTTTGCAGTTTTGTTAAATTCATTGGTTTAGAAAGTACGCAAGCATCTCCCGTTTGCCAGGATCGAGCATCTGTTTTATTTTTGGAAAGTATTCCGCGATAGTTTCCTTTTTCAAACCTTTGAGGTTTCCATAATTAATCTTCCGTACTAAAAACCATTCCCATTGCTCCTGGGTTTTAGGCTGCCAATTATTTTTAATATTGTAATCCCATATAAAGTAAGGTGTTTTCACTCTATAATTTTACCATAAAATACTTGCATATTTGCTGACTAAAATGACTGTTTATTCTGGCTTCGCTTCTACTAGAAGTCTGTTTGCCAACAAGATAAAATAGTTTTTCATGGTTGATTTGTCAAAAGGAATTAACATCTTGGGAAAATTTTTTAGATTTTTTACTTCAAGAAGCATATGGGCCAGATAAAATTCAGAAAGACCCAAATCCTTCTTTTTAGCATCTTTTAGGAGTTTTTCAAAAGTAAATAGTTTCTTCTGCAAGATTAAATAAAGATCAATGAAGTCTTTTGCCTCTGTCCTGCCAAAAATTGCGGTAATTTTATTACTGCCAATGTTTTCTATAGAATCCACTTTTATTTTGCCAAAAGTCTTAATTTCCCCAAAATGGACCTTTTGTTCTCTGACCAGATCAATTTTAAGCTCCTCCTTTTTGCCTGTCAGAAAAAATTTATGATATCCGGATGTTGCCACGCGATGATCCAAAGATAAACCGGCTTCTTTTGCAACCATCTCGAGCAGCTGTCTTACAGGCTCAATTTCAATAGTTTCAAAGGTGAAAAAGTCAAGATCAATACTATCACGATGGTAAAAATAAAATCCGGAAAGCGCAGTGCCACCAGTCAAAAAGTAGGATTTTCCAATTGGCTGGGCAAAAAAGTTTTTAAGAACCTCCTCCTGAAGTTTAGTGAGAGGTTTTTTCATATTTTCCCCACAAAGAGAGTGTATAGCTCCAGATTTGTTTAAGTTTGGGGCGCAGGTGAAGGTATGGAAAGATTTCTTTTACTTGTTTTGGTGTTGTATATTTCCATATAGAATTAAAAGGAAGATTTTCCAAAATTCTGCCTATAATCCATGTTTTTTCTTCTCTTGTGCCTTTTGCCAATTTTTTCAGAAGCTGGTGTTCGGTAAAATTATAATCCCAAAATGCCTGTTTTATCGGCGAAGCCAAGAACTTGTTCATAGATGCTTGTTGCATAATCTAATTTTACCACAAATACTTGCATATTTGCTGACTAAAATGACAAGATAGAAGTAATGCCTAAAAAGGGTTTTACCCAGCACCACTTATGTATTATGTTTATATCTTAGTTAGTATGTCTAATAATCAGATTTATATTGGATCTACAAACGATCTTGAAAGGCGTTTATTGGAGCATAATAATGGTGAAGTATTTTCTACTAAACGATATAAGCCATGGACTCTTCATTATTACGAAGCTTTCAATATGGAAAATTTAGCTAGATTAAGAGAAAAAAGACTAAAATATAGTGGTAATTCAATAAGAGAATTAAAAAAAAGGATTGGATTATGAAAATGAGAAAAAGAAGTGTGGGTTTACCCAGCACCACATTTCCGAGTTCTAAAAGTGGTGCTGGGTTTACTTTAGTTGAGCTTTTGATAGTAGTAGCCATTATTGGGGTGTTAAGTGTGGTTGGGTTGACAATGTATAGTGGAGTTGGGCAAAAGGCCAGGGATACTAAAAGAAAAGCAGATATTGATGCTATAGCCAAGGTTATGGAGTCAAAATACAATATTAAAACAGCTAGCTATCCTGTTTTAAGCAGTTTATCTAGTCTTGCCTCATTTTTTGTAAATAACACTTTGCCTACTCCACCTAAAGACAATGATTATGTTATCAGTTCAGACGGGAAGTCATTTGTAGCATGTAGTATTTTAGATAGCGCGCCTCCTGGTGTAACTCCTCAGCAGTGTATAAATAGTCTTGCTTCTGGAACTAATCAGAATTATTGTTATTGTAAAACATCTGTAGGGGCTTCTGCTCAAAATCTGATTGCTGCTATTTCTAGAGGTGGAGTCTATGATAATGGTTCTACTTTGCCTTCAGGAGCAGTTTCTACCATTGGTTCAAGTGGAACAACAACTCCCTATGATCTTAGTCCAGCTTGTCCAACTGTGCCAATGTTAAGTACTGTTTCTGCCATCCATTGCAGAACATCGGATGCCGGCCTAGCAAATAAAACAGTCTACATGAGTTGCCCAAGCAATTCTGATTTAAGTAATATTTTAAACCGGTGTACACCTTGTACGGCTTCCTGTTATGGAACATGTCCGGGTATAGGAGGATTTGCTTACTATAGTAGTCGAGACTCCACAAGTACTATCGCTAGCACAGGTGCTATAAGCCCTTATTATTATAACTCAAGCTATCTTTGTAATGGCCGAGGTTATGATGTCAGTATTAAATTAAAGCAAGGGCCGGTGGAGAGGATTGATGGTGTTTGGACTGCCTGGAGTAGTTGTTCAGCCATAGCTTGTGGTACTAGTGGCACACAAACTAGAACCTGTACAAATCCCTCTCCTGCCAATGGAGGATCTCAATGTTTATTGTCAGATGGTGTAACAAGAGGTTTAACAGAAACTGTGGCTTGCAATACTCAAGCATGTCCTGTTAATGGAGGATGGTCTGATTGGAGTGCTTGTTCAGCAACTGCTTGTGGTACTAGTGGCACACAAACTAGAACTTGTTCTAATCCCTCCCCTGCAAACGAAGGCACAGATTGTAGTAGCTTAGATGGAGGTAACAGTTCAAGGACTTGTACCAATTTGCCTTGTCCATCAACGCATACTTTGGCTTCCGAATATTCAGGTAACCTAGGAAATGTTACTTTATGCTCAGGAGATAACCCTGTCTGGAGTCGTTGCTGGTTTTACCACTACAGCCAAGATGTCTGGCAATATGGGGGCACAACACAGCAGGCCAATTATGAAGCTGGACCGGAAATTTGGATGGATGTGCCTTCAGGACAGCCTTATTGGAAAGCACCTAATAGTAATATTTGGGGAGCGAGTTATATGATGTTATCCCCAAGCCATTCTCTAGGAGGACAGATTGACACAGCAGTTATTTTTTGGCGGGCACCCAGGAAAGGTCTGGCAATTATGACAGTAACCGAAACGAAGGTAGGTACAGGAGGCAATGGATTTAAATTTGGTGTTATTTATATGGATTATAGTTGGCTTTATAGATTAGATCGCGTTAAGCAATATAATGATTTTCCAGGATTTGACTTACAAGAAGTGACTGTTGGTGCAGGTGATCGTGTTCGAAAAACCAGAACAGTTACCCAGCAGATGAATGGTAATGGCGATGTGCTAACTTACTATAAGGATTCCCTCTCAAATGTAGTAAATGATGATTCTATCTATACTATTACCATAAACTTTACTCCCAATTAATTAAAACAATTGACAATTAACATTGGACAATTGACAATTGAATAAGGTATGAAAAATGGTTTTACTTTAATTGAACTTTTGGTGACTATTTCTATAATTGCTATTTTGATGGCAATTTCTATTGCCTCTTATGATAATTTAACTAAAAATGCCAGAGACTCTCAAAGAAAATCTGATTTAAAACAGATCCAGTCTGCCCTGGAACAATATTATAGGGATAATACCTCATATCCTTTATCTCTTCCTGCTCCTTCATGGTCTCCTTATTTAAACCAGGTTCCAACTGAGGCAGTAGATACTACAAATCACCCATATTTATATATTCCTTTGTATGTTTCTGCTACTTCAGCAAATGCAACAGGATGTGATAATGTTAGTAATAATTGCACTAAATATTGCTTATTTGCTGAAATGGAAAATTCATCCAATAATAACTTAGTTACAGAATGCCCTAATACTATATCTGGCGCAAGTACTTATCATTATTCAGTCTCATCACCATAAAACAATTGACTGAATTTGTTATATTGACAGAACTTAAGAAATAAATTATTATTACACTGTATGAAAATTCAAAGAACAACCCATGTAATTTCTATATCTATGCCTCAAAGAGTGGCTCTGAAACTGGAGAAAAGCCGTAGTACGAGCGGTCAATCCCGCAGCGCTTTTATCTCTTCTTTAATAGATAATGCTTCTGAGGAAGAGAGATGGCAGAGGATTTACAAAAGAGGTGCGAAAACTGCCAGGGATTTTAAGATAACTTCGGAAGATGATATAGACCGTATACTCCATGAAGCAAAAGGTTAAAGTTGTTTTTGACGCCAATATTTACCTTTCTGCAATTATTTTTGGTGGTAACCCAAGGCAATGTTTAGAACTGGCTAAAAAAGGAGACATAGAACTTTTTACAAGTAATGCAATATTATTGGAGGTTGCCAGAAACCTGCAGAATAAATTTGGTTGGTCAGCGGAAGAAGTAAAGGAAGTTATAAAAGGAATTGGTGAGTTTGCTATTCTGGTTTCTCCCCAGGTTATTGTTAAAGTGATACAAACCTATCCCAAGGACAATAAAATTTTAGAAGCTGCCCAGGAGGCAAAAGCTGAGTATATTATTTCCGGGGATAAAAAGCATCTACTCTCTCTTAAAAAGTTTAAAAACATAGAGATTATCTCTGCAAAAGATTTTTTAGATTTATATTATGAAAACTGAAGTTCAAAAGTTTAAGATTATGTGTTAAATTAAAGTTATGCCTGCCCAAAAAAAAGGTTTCACCTTAATTGAGCTTTTAATAACAATCAGCATTATTGCTATACTTTCTGCTATTGGTTTGATTTTATATTCCTCTGTCTTAAAACAAGGCAGGGACAGCAAAAGGCAGGCAGATTTAAAATCCATTCAGCTGGCTCTGGAACAATATGTGACAGAAGCGGATGCTTATCCGGGGCAGATTGGTTATTTATGTAATATTAGCCAAGGATCTCCTTGTGCGGGTAGCCGAAGAAATTATATGACCCAAATTCCTCAAGGATATGGTTATGTTCCTTTAGGTTGTGATGCAGCAGGAAATAATTGCACAAGCTATTGTCTTTATGCCAAGCTGGAAAACCCTCCTTCTCCCCCGCAATCTCTTCCAGTCAGCTGTGGTACTTCATGGCCTCTTGCGCCTGATTTTAGTGATTATAATTTTGTAGTTACTCCACCTTAAGCAATGTACAATGTACAATGTACAATGTACAATTAAAACATGGCTAAAGCTGTCCCTAATGCCTTTACTTTAGTTGAGCTTTTGGTGGTTGTGACCATTATGGCTATAACAGGAGTTTTTGCTTTTGCTAATTTTGCCAATTTTGGAGAAGACCAGAAATTAAAAAGCGCAACTTCTGATATTCAAGGTTTAATAAGACAAGCACAGACAAATGCCAGCTCTAATAACAAATGCCAGAGCGCTTTCAGCGCTAAATGGCAAGTAGTATTTTCAGATGACCGTAAGACTGTAACTTTAGGTTGTGAGGAATCAGGGACTTTTTATTCAAAGAAAGAATTGGATATTAGTAAGATAGATTCAAATATCCAAATAGACAGTATATCAAGAGTTGGTGTTGCTTGCCCGTCAGACCCGGGATTTCCAGGATCGGCTTATACAATAAATTTTGATCTTCTGACGGGTACGATGAACTTCGGAGAGCCAAAATGCACTTCTTTTGCAGTTTCTCTGGAAAATACTAGGACTACAAGCACTAAATCTATTTCCATGACTTCCGGGGGAACCCTTAAAACAAGGCCTACCTGTGATGCTTCTGGTTCACAGCTAAATGGTTTAGTTGGTTATTGGGATTTTAATGAAGGAACAGATACCAAAGTTGCAGATAAAAGTGGTTATGGCCATACTGGAACCTGGAGTACAGCTAGTTGGGATCCCAATGGTAAGATTGGTAGCGCAGGGCAATTTAATGGAAGCAACTATGTTTCTTTAGGTGCTAATGCATTAGGATCTATGTCTGGTCCGTTTACAATATCTGCTTGGGTGAAGCCTGCGGATAATTCTACTGGGGCTATTTTTGGTACCAGAAGCGGAGGTGATTACACTTTTGATATGAAGCTGCAAAACGGCAACACTATTCATGGAGATATTGGTACTGGTTCTGCATGGATAACAACTGGAGCAGATGCCACTTTCAGCTATTCTATAGACTTTTGGTACCATATCACCTATGTAGTTACTACCACTGGCTATACCATCTATGCTAATGGCAATCAAGTAGGAAGTGGCACTTATGCCTCTAGTACACCCATGCTTTATGATGCTACCCGGAATGTTTATATTGGTCAGTATGGAGGTAATGGAGAATTTTTTAATGGTTCTATAGATGAAGTTAGGATTTATAATAGAGCTTTGACTCCTGCTGAGATAACTGCTTCATATAATGGTAATGCAGGGTGTTCTCTTTTCTAGCAAGAAGTTTATATACTAATGAATAAAACCTACGCTTTTATAGATGCTTCAAATCTCTTTTACGGTGGAGAAAAGAGTTTAGGGTGGAAGATTGATTATGCAAAGCTTATAACGTACCTTAAAAAAAGATATAATATTTCGGAAGTGTATTATTTTGGCGGGGTAGAAGTTCATGGGTACAAATATGATTACCTAAAAAATGAAACAGTGCCGATTGAAAAATTAAAAACGAAGCTTGAGAACTATATTGAACAGAATGGGAAAAAGCTGGATGAAGCTAAGTTGATTTTACTCTCAAGGCATCTTAGTAGGATTAAGTTTTATCTGAAGCTTAAGAAATTTGGGTATAGGTTATATCTAAAACCTGTAAAGTTATATTATCAAGAAAATGGCAGCACCCAAAGGAAAGCTAATTGTGATGTTGAGATGGCCTTTTATTTAATGAAAGAAAAAGATAATTTTGACAGAGTGCTTGTATTATCAGGTGATGGAGATTTTCTTCCTGTCCTTAAGTATCTTAAAGAAGTTGGCAAGGATGTAATTGTGTTAGCAAGAGGTCCAAGGACAGCCAGAGAAATAAGACAATTTGCAGGCAGTAACTTTAGAGATTTCGTTAGGCTAGAGAAAGATATAAAATTTGAGGAAAAAGGATAAAAAAAAGAAGCAGACATACGAAATATCTGCTTCATGTTTAGTATTTATATATTATCAAACAGGGAATCAAATGTCAATGAGAGAAACAGGTCAGTCTTTGCTGGAAGTAGTTACAGCTTCTGCTGTAGGAATTTTGGTTGTAGCAGCTTTAACTTATGCTACTATCTTTTCTTTACGGAATGCCACCTTTGCCAAAAATTCTGCCCAGGCCACTAAACTAGCCCAGGAAGGAATAGAGAAGGTACGTTCCAGCAGAGATAGAAATAGTTCTATCTCGGGAAGTTTTACATTGAACAGTCAAACTATTGATAACTGGCAGGATACAGATCTTTGGACAAATCAGATTTCTCCGAATTGTACGCCCAATTGTTACTTTAAGTTCAGTGGTTCTAGCTTTCAGTTTTCGACAGCAGCAAATAATATACCAAATAATGCAGAAGATCCATTAAGCGATGGTAAGTTTAAAAGAGTTGTAATTTTATCAGATGATTCTACTACGTACACTACCCAAAAAACAGTTACAGTAATTGTTCAGTGGACTGATTTTGCAGGACCTCATCAATCAAAGTTGACAACTATATTAAGAAAACTATGAATAAAGGGTTTACCCAGCACCACAAAGACAGGATTAGAAAGAGTGGTGCTGGGTTTACTTTAGTTGAAATTTTAGTCACTATGGCTATTGTTGCTATAGTTGGGACTATTTTAGTAACTATTTTTACCAATACTTTAAGAGGCAGTAATAAATCACAAATACTGGCTGTGATAAAACAAAATGGCCAGGCAGTTTTGGATAATATGGATAAAACTATCAGAGGCGCTGATAATGTAGTGTGCCCGCAGTTACCATCTCCTCCTGCTATTGTTTCTTCGAACACTTTGGTAGTGGTCACGAATGGTACATACACACGTTATAGAATTACTCTTGAGCCTTCGGATCATAGCATTAATGGTTATATACAACAAGATAATCCTGCAAAGCAAGATGTTGCTGGTTCTTCTCCTTTAAGAAAAGAAACGGAATCAGAGTTTGTTAGTAGAGTATGTAATATTGCTGATCCAATGACACAGATTGTGATTTTGACTGATACAAATCTTCAATCAGGAGTGTCAGTTACAACTGGTTCATTTACCAAAAATCCACAATCAGGTTATAAAGATAGTGTGACAGTATCATTTACTTTAGGTCCAGGTGTTAATGCGCCTGCTGTGATTGCCGGCCAGATTGATCCAGTTGTATTTAAGACTACTGTTGGACTAAGATGAAAATATGAGAGAAAAGGGACAGGTTGTTTTAATATTGATTTTGGTAATGACTGTGGCTTTGGGGATAGGGATTTCAGTTGTCCAGAGATCTCTTTCTGATGTTTCCACTGCCAGTAAGGTAGAACAATCCTCCAGAGCTTTTTCTGCAGCTGAGGCAGGTATAGAAAAAGCCATTCAAACTGGAGCCACAGTAGATGAGTTTACTTTAGACAATAATTCTTCTGCTGTTGATATGAATACTGTGCCTGCTGGAACCAATGCACTAGAATATCCACCAATTGGCAAGGAAGAAATGGCCCAAGTCTGGTTAGCTAATCCAAGTGATTTGGCTAAGGTTTATGACTATTCAACACTAGCTGTGTATTGGGGAAATGCAGAGGTAACTGCTGGTTCAGATCGTCCCGCAATAGAAATAACTGTAATATATGATGCCTCAGGTGAGTATAAGAGCCATAAATATTTCCTAGAATCAATAAGTGGTAGAAGTGCCGGTTTTGATGTTGTTACTTGTTCCTCGCCAGCGATTCCAACCTCCTTATCTCCTGATACTGACAAAACATTTCTTTGTGGAAAAGATATAGATGTCAGTTCGACTACTTTACCAGGTTTAAGTAAGTTGATATTACTGCGTGCTAGATTGCTTTATAGTAGTACATCCCAGGCATTTGCTGTTAGACCAAATTCAGGTTCTCTGCCTGTTCAGGCAAAGATATTTACAGCGACTGGGACTTCTGGTCAGACCCAAAGAAAGATTCAAGTATTCAGGCTTGATAAAGTAGTCCCCTCTTTTTTTGACTATGCCATTTTTTCTGCAGGAACGATAAATAAGTAAATTTACAATGTACAATGTACAATTTACAATTAAGCCAAAAAGAATTTTACATTTTACATTTTACATTTTACATTCTTCCCGTGGTTTTTCTTTGATAGAGTCTCTTCTGGTTATAGTGATCGTAGGGTCCATTGTATTTTTGATGGCAAGTATTCCTAATGCAATGATGCTAATTGGTAAAAGCAGGCATCTTTCTCTGGCCAGAGAAATAGCAGCCAAACAAATTGAGGACAAAAGAACAATAAGCTACATTAATCTAGTAAATGATAATTCCCCTATTGCCGATAACCGTTTAAGTTTGCTGCCTTCTGGAGCTGGAAATGTAGTTGTTGAGAATTGCAGTGAGCAGATTTGTACTAATGGAGAGCATATAAAACAGGTTTCAGTCACAATTACCTGGAAGGATAATAGTAAACTGCAAAATGTTACTTTAAAAACCATGATTGGAGAAGGAGGAATAAACCAATGAGAGTTGAGAAAGGGTTGACCCTTGTTGAGGTTTTGATAGCAATGGGGATTACTGCAATTGTTGGAGTATTACTATTGGTGATAATAGTCAACAGCGCAGGCCTTTTTACCAACCAGTCTTCTAAGGTGCAGATGGGTTTAAACAGTAATGATGCTCTAGTGGTAGTCAGAAGCAGTATTAAGCAGGCTTATACTGTAGCTGAGCAGTATACTAACGGTTCCGATACTTATACATCTGGCAGTAATCAACTTGTGCTACAGGTTCCTGCTATTGATTCTTCAAATAGCGTTATTACAGACACCTATGATTACTACATATTTTATCTAGATTCCAATACCTTACACTTTAAAGTGTTTCCTGATTCTGCAAGCTCCAGAAAAACAGCAGACCGAATTTTTTCTACCTCTATAGATAACTTAACCTTCCAATACTTTAACTCAGCAATTCCTCCTCGGGAAGTTATTCCTACTGCAGCAATTAGGATAAAAATGACTTTGGTTATAAAGCAAAGAAGCGGAGCCTCTTTTGAGACTAATATAGCCACATCTGAGGCGAACCTAAGAAATATCTAACAGTGAAAAAAAACTTACATTTAAGCCAAAAAGGACAGATTTTAGTTATTGTGTTTGTAGCCTTAGGGGTTGTTCTTTTTACGGTGCTGTTTGTTGTTGGTGGTGCCCAGGTTTATTTTTCTAATGCCTTCTATGCTGCAGATGCAGAGAAAGCAACAGCTTTAGCTGAAGCAGGAGCAGATAAGGCTTTAACAGCTTTGAATGCCACAGCTGGAAGTTATAACGGAGAGCTGGAAACCGTTTTTGGGGATGGATCATATTCCGTGACTATCACCTCTTCTGATGCTTCTACCAAAGTTATTCAATCAACCGGCTATATCCCCAATAAAGCAAAAGCCAGAGCCAAAAGAACTGTGAAGATTACAGCATCAAACGGGGTTGGCATTGCTTTTACTTATGGACTGCAGGTTGGAGATGGAGGTTTAGATTTAGGCAATAGCAACAGGGTTGAGGGATCAATTTATTCAAATGGTAATATTACAGCAGGAAATGATAATGTAATCACAGGAGATGCTTGGGTGGCTGGAGGGCCGGCAACTGAGACTGACCAGGATACAGATTGCACTGATGGTAATTGTCAGGATTTTTCTTTCGGGAGGAATATCAACGGAGAGGATAGGTTTGATGCAGCCCAGTCTTTTCAGCCGGCAACTTCCGGCTCGATAAATAAAATAACTTTAAAGATAAAAAAAATTGGCAATCCTGCTGATGCAACAGTGAGGATTTTGCAAGATAAAGATGGCAGGCCGGATAAAAATGCAGTATTAACCTCAGGTACTTTATTTGGCAGTTTAGTGACCGACCAATATGGTTGGATTGATGTTGGTTTTGCCTCTTCCCCTGCAGTTACATCAGATACAACTTACTGGATTATGATTGATACTACCCAAGATAATAATAATTATTGGTCCTGGCAGGCTGATTTGGCCCAAGGTTACTTGAGAGGTTTGCCTAAATGGTCTTCTAATTGGTCAACTGGGAACCCAACATGGAATGCAACCATTCCAAGTTTAGATTTAAGCTTTAGATTATATTTAGGAGGAGCTCCAACTTCAATCAGAGCAGGTTCCAATAAGATGACGGTTGGCGGCAATGTTCATGCCAACACTATTGAGAATTTAACAATCAGCAAAGATGCATACTACCAAACTATTATTTCCTCAACTGTATCTGGGACCTCTCACCCGGGTTCTGCTGATTCACCACCCAAGGTTTTTCCAATCTCAGATGCAAATGTGGCAGATTGGAAAGAAACTGCTCAGAGCAATGGGGAAAGTACAGGTGATATAAACGGTTGTGTCAGTATACTTAATTCCAAAAAAATTAACGGGAATGTTAACTTAGGCAGTGGTTGTTCTATTACAGTCAAAAGCCCGCTTTGGATTACAGGTAATTTAACATTAAACAGTAATAACACTCTAACACTTGATTCAAGCTATGGATATTCATCGGGAGTAATCATTATTGATGGGCAGTTTGAAATGAACAGCAATAATCATCTAAATGGGACAGGTACAGGCAGCAGCTTGCTGATGGTGTTATCAAATTATGACTCAAGAACTACTGGCCTATCAGCAATAAAAGTAAACAGTAATGGTAACACAGGAGTATATTATGCTGGTAATGGTATCATTGAGCCTGGAACAGGCAACAGATTTGCCGAGTTAACAGCCTGGAAGATAAAGCTTATTAACAATTCCACTATAGATTATGAAACAGGTTTGGCAAGCAGCATGTTTACCTCTGGTCCTTCAGGAGCTTTTTCTCTAGTAAAAGGAACATACCAGGTAAAGTAGGGTTTAGGGTATAGCGTTTAGGGTATAGTTTGTTCTAAAATAATTTTAGGATGGGAAAAATTTCTGTTGGTTTAGATATTGGATCATCTTTGATAAAGGTTGTATCGCTTGAGAAAAATGGGGAGCAGTATAAGCTTGTTTCCTTAGGAACAGTTCTTTCACCTCAACCTGGACTTATTTCTGATGCCGATGTTGATTTGGAGGCTTTGGCAAATTCTATAAAGCAGTTATTTGCAGCTACCAAGATTGATACTAAAGAAATAGTGGTAGCCCTGCCTGAATCAAGGGTATTTACCAGGGTTATTGATGATCTTCCTTACTTAACTGATGCAGAGCTTCAATCAACAATCCGTTATGCAGCTGAGGAGTTTATTCCAATGTCTTTAAATGATGTAAACTTGAACTGGCAGGTATTGGTAAGATCAAATGAAAAAGAAAAAAATGCCAGAACTGTAGTACTGGTAATTGCCTCTCCTAAAAGGATAGTTTCCAAGTACTTACAAGTATTAAATTTTGCAGGACTTACTCCAAGGATACTGGAAACAGAAGCTATTGCTGTCAGCAGGTCTTTGGTAGGAAATAACCCATTTTCCCCTACTACTTTAATTGTGCAGCTTGGGGCTGCATCTACTGACTTTGCAGCGGTTGCTAAAGGTCTTATCTGGTTTACAAGGTCCATCTCTACAGGAGGACTGGCCTTAACACGCGCTTTGGCTCAACATTTTAATTTTGAGGTAAACCAGGCAGAGCAATATAAAAGAATTTATGGGCTTACAGAAGAGCAACTGGAGGGGAAAGTCTATGAGGCTT
The DNA here is from genome assembly GCA_964500725.1 of uncultured Gammaproteobacteria bacterium. Classification (GTDB taxonomy): domain Bacteria; phylum Patescibacteriota; class Microgenomatia; order Daviesbacterales; family UBA10151; genus UBA10151. The sequence continues at coordinate 70,197 of CAZCNP010000001.1, read as the reverse complement.
TAAAGCCTATTGTTGATATTATTGCCTCTGAGGGAAAAAGAGTAATCCAGGCTTTTGATACCAAATATCCCCAAAACCCTGTTAAAAGAGTGGTAGTTTCAGGCGGTGGAGCAAAGATGCCAGGTTTAGTAATCTATCTTGCTAATGCTTTAGGCTTGGAGGTTCAAGAAGCTGATCCCTGGTATTCTATTACTCGTGATAAAGCCTCAGTAATGAAACTTTCTCAGGACGCGCCTTCTTATTCTGTTGCTGTTGGTTTGGCTTTAAGGGAGGATTAAAAGATGGCAAAAATTGCAGTTAATTTACTGCCCCCTGAAATACTGACTGAGTATACCAAGAGAAAAAAGTTCTACAAGATTCAGTTTGCTGGGGTAACAGTTTTTTTGATTATGATTTTTTTGGCCTCTTTAACTGTAGCTTTGAGTGTTTTACAGAGTCGTAATGTTGTTGAAGTGCAAGCCAAAGTCAGCGAGCAGCAACAAAGAGTCTCCAGTTTACAAAGTGTAGAATCTTCATTGTCCCTGTTAAAAAATAGGCTGACAACAATCGATCAATATTTAGGGACGCCCTCAAAGCAAACCTTGCTTTATCAAGTAATTGATAAATTATTATCTTCTTCTGTAGTTATCAATTCAATCACCGTTGATCAGTCAGGAGAGGCTGCTTTGTTGATTACGGTGCCTGATTCGACTACTTTAGACAATATAGTTAGCACTCTGACTACCAAGGAGACGAATGAGAATAAAATCAGTAAAATCTCCCTAGATAGTCTTAACAGAGGCAGAGATGGGGTTTACAGAATGAGTTTAAAAATTAAAGGCATATGAAAAAAGAAGAGATTATAAAATTTTATCAAACATATAAATTATTTCTTTTTCCTACCATTGTTGCATTATCTTGTTTATTTTTAATTGTCTTTGTAATTTATCCACAAATAAGTAACTTAATAAGTAATCAAAAAAATGCAGATGAATTAATGGCTAAATCTAAAATTTTAGAAACTAAGGTTATAGCCTTAGAAAGTCTAAATCAAGATGATTTATCTGCGCATGTTAGACTTGCTTTAGAATCTTTGCCTCCTGAAAGAGATTATGGAGGTACATTAGGATTGCTGCAACAATTGGTTAGTCAGGCTGGGTTTAGCCTTACTTCTATTTCCTTGAATACCAGTTCTAATAAATCAGGCAATATTAATAGTTTCCCTGTTCAGGTGGAGGTTAAGGGAGCAAGGATAATGTTTCAGACTTTGTTAAATAATTTAGAAGGTTCATCCAGACTTATTAGGGTAAGCAGCTTTGATGTTTCTTCCGGGGCTGATTCACAAATTGTTGATGCTTCGTTAAAACTGGATGTTTTATATGCCCAGGTTGCACCTGCTTCAGGAGGCGCAGATGCTCCTTTAGCAGGGTTTAGTGAAAAAGAAAGTCAAGTTTTAAGTAAGCTGGCAGAAAGCAGTAATACTTTTATTTCTGCTCCTTCTGAAACAGGACCAGTTTCGCCTAGAGGTAAGGCTAATCCTTTTGAGTGAGTAAATCCCCTCTTACTTTTTTGGTTTTTTCCAGTGATTTTTGCATCTGCCATTTTTTTATTTCAGCATGATTTCCAGAAAGCAAAACTGCAGGCGCTTTTTTTCCTTCAAATTCCTCTGGCCTGGTATATTGAGGATACTCAAGTAGGTTTTCTGAGAAGGACTCATTTTGAGTGGCTTCTAGCTTTTCTAAAACTCCTGGGATAAGTCTGACTATAGAATCAGCAATAACCATAGCTGGAATCTCCCCTCCTGTTAAAATATAATCTCCAATGGAGATTTCCTCGTCAATATAATTTTCAATAAATCTTTGGTCCACTCCCTCATAATGTCCACAGACTATGACTATATGATCCAATTTAGACAACTTTAAAGCTTTTGATTGTTTGTAGGGAGTACCTGAGGCTGAAGTTAAGATAGTTCGTAGTTTATAGTTCGCAGTTCGTAGTTTGGAAAAAGATTTTACTGCTTTGGCAAGTATATCTGCTTTCAAAACCATCCCAGCTCCTCCGCCGTAGGGTCTATCATCGACTACTTGATGTCTGCCTTCTCCAAAATTACGGAGGTTAATAAGTTCAAATTCTACCAGTTTTTTTTGTTGAGCCCGTTTTAAAATTGAAGTGTTTAAGATAGTTTCAAAACTTTGGGGAAAGAGAGTAATGATAGAGATTTTCATGAGCCTAGAAATTAAGCGTTAGCTTGCTTGCTAGATTCCTGGTTTACAGCTCCAGGTTCTCCTGCAGGTTCAGTTAGCTGTAAGTTTACTCTGACATTTTCAGCAATTGCCCTAACTGTTAAAAGTTTTCTAATCGCCCTTATTGTTTGACCGCCTTTGCCAATTATTAGCCCCATATCAGTTGGATCAACTGTTAAATTTAAATCAACATTACCTTCTGCTGTTTGTTCATCAATTGAAACAGCTTCAGGTTTAGTAACTAAACTAGTAACAATAAGACTAAGCAGGTCTTTCATCAGTTTTCTCGCCTTCCACTTCCTTTACTTCTTCTGTTTTTGGCTCTTCTGCCTGTTGAGCTTGTACAGCTTGAGCTGGAGCCTCTTTTTTGCTTTCCTTCTTTGGTTTTCTAGGTAGCCTTTGAGGGGCTTTACCTATAATTCTTAAATACCCAGTCGAAGGTTGGGCCCCCTGTTTTATCCAGTAATCAATTCTATCTTGTTTAAGTTTTATATCTTTGGGTTCAGTCAAAGGATTGTAGGTTCCCAGAAGTTCAATGTAGGCTCCAGTTCTTTTGGCACGTTCATCCACCGCCACTACGCGGTAGAAAGGTCTTTGTTTTGCGCCTATTCTCATTAAACGGATTTTTAGCATGGAAGTAAGTATACAACAAGCGTATTCAAAAATGCAAAGGAGACTTTTAAGCCAGCTGTTCTAAAGCCATGGCAGCTGCTTGCTCTTCAGCCACTTGTTTGCTGGTGCCGACTCCTCTGCCTTTCTCTTTGCCACCGATATATACAGCAACAGTAAACAGTTTTGCATGGTCAGGGCCTTGGGTTTTTAAGATTTTATAATGGGGAGATTCTTTTAACTTTTGTTGGACTATTTCCTGCAGAGAAGACTTTGCATCCTTTGGCGGACCCATTTTTAAAGCTTCTGCAAAATTAGGAAGCAGTGTTTTATCAATTATTTTTTTGGTAACTTCTAAACCTTGGTCCAAATAAATTGCTCCTAAAAGGGATTCGTAGGTGTTGGCCAAAAGTTGTGGATTTTCTCTTCCTCCGGAACTTTCCTCACCTTTGGAAAGCTTTAGATATTTTCCTAAACTTAATTTCTGCGCTGCTTGGGCAAGGGATTTAGTTTTGACAATATGAGCTCTTAAGTTGGTTAGCTCTCCTTCTGAGTCTTGCGGTCTTGAGCTATATAAATAATAAGAGATTATCAAAGATAAAACAGAATCACCCAAAAACTCCAATCGCTCATTAGACTCCGGATAGGTCTTGACTTCATTTAAGTAGGATCTGTGCAAGAAAGCCTGCTGCAGTAATTTGATGTTGTTAAATTTTAAATGCAGAAGGCTTAAAAGGTTTGTAAAATCATTATTTGGCATTAATCTAATAAGTTATCCTCAATCAAAACAATCAGATCATCAACCTTTTTTAAATCCTCTAAATCTGTTTCATCAAAGGTAACTTTAAATTTATCTGATAAATATGAAAGAAGGTCATTTAGCTCAATGGGTCCTAAGTTTAACTCATCACGAAGTAGGGCATGACGGTCTAGGTCTTCAACAGACAGGCTTAAATATTCTGCAATAGCTTGTAAAATTTGTGCTTCTTGATTCATGTTGTTTTAATTTTCTTTAGTTCTACCAATTTACCTAAAGCACCATTTATGAAACTGGCAGATGAGTCAGAACCATATTCTTTGCCCAACTCTACTGCCTCATCTATGACCACTTTAACAGGCACCCCTTTATCTATTATTAACTCAAAAACTGCTAAACGCAAGATAGCTAAATCAATCTTGTTGATTTGACTGATTGGCCGATCTGGAGCAGCTTTAGAGATTAATTTATCAATCTTTGAAAGCTGTGGGATTATCTCAGATATATCTTTTGCAGGTTTTTTGCTTTTGCCAAATTGCCAGGAAAACAAGTCTTGCATGAGTTGTCTTCTTTTGAGGTGTCTTGGGTCAGACTTGGTCTTCATGCCTTGATCACTTGAACTTTTTCTTTTTCTACAGCTTTTCCTCTATAGAATCCACAGTTTTTACAAACTATGTGAGACAAAGTTAATTTGCCACAGTTTTGGCAATTTACCAGATTTACTGAAAGTTTAATTGCAGCTCTTCTGGTTCTTTTTTGTGCTTTAGAATGTCTTCTTTTTGGTTCTCCAGCCATATGTTTTTTTCTTCAATCAGGCATCACTTCTGATGCGCTATTTTGTAATTTTGCCTTGAGGGATGGGTATTTGTCAAGTGTGGGGTCAATTTTTAAAATATCAGATGCAGCCTTTCTGGTTTTTTCTACCAGGTGAATATCTGAAAAGTCAGCAATTTTTAACTCAAATCTTCCAGATTGTTTTGTGCCAAGAATCTCTCCTGCTCCTCTTATTTTTAGATCCAATTCTGCCAGTTTCATTCCATCATCTATTTTTTCCATATTTCTTAACCTGTTCAAAATAGAGGGTTCTTCTATTTCTGTAAAAAGCAAACAGTAAGACTGTTTAGCACCCCTGCCTACCCTGCCTCGGAGCTGATGAAGTTGAGCCAGGCCAAATCTTTCTGCAGACTCTATTACCATAATGGTAGCATTGGTAACATCCATGCCAACTTCAACAACAGAGGTGGACACCAAGATATCAATCTTAAAATTTTTAAAGTCCTGCATGACTTGATCTTTTTCTTTCCCCTTTAATCTGCCATGCAAAAGACCTAACTTTAAATTAGGAAAAACTTCCCTTTGCAGTCTTTCAAACTCAACTTTGGCAGCTCTGACAGATTTTAAAGTTTCTGATTCCTCTATTAAAGGAGTGATAATATAAACCTGGTCTCCTTCTTTAACTTTCTTTTCTATAAATTTGTAGGCATCTGACCTTTTTTTGGATAAAACAACAAAGGTTTGTATTTTTTGCCTATTTTTGGGCAGCTCATCAATAACAGAAAGGTCTAAATCTCCATATAAAGTTAAAGCTACAGTTCTGGGAATAGGGGTAGCTGTGGTGGTTAAAAAATGTGGCAGCTTTGCCCTTGATCTTAAAAAGCTTCTTTGCTGTACTCCAAATCTTTGCTGTTCATCAACTATTACAAGGCCTACATCTTGGGTTAGAAGTTTTTTTGATAAAAGAGCATGGGTGCCAATATAAACATCAGCATTCTTGATACTCTTCTTGCTGCCTGTATAAATTCCCACATTAATACTAAAAGGTTCAAGTAACCTAGAGATAGTGGAAAAGTGCTGAAAGGCTAAAATTTCTGTGGGGGCCATAAAAAGAGTTTTTAAATTATTAAGATGTAGCAGGTAAATAATTACAGCAGCAACTACTGTTTTTCCTGAGCCTACTTCACCTTGGATCATCCTATTCATAGGCTGGTCTTTTTTTAAATCCTCCAAAACTTCATCTATTACTTTCTTTTGAGCATTAGTTAAATCAAAAGGCAGTTTTTTGATAAATTCCTCTAAGGCATTAGGGTACATTTGCAAAGGAGGAACAGTAGGTTTTTCTCTCCAAGCAAGTCTGGTTTTTTGAGTAGCTAAAGAAATATAGAAAAGCTCATCAAAACCTAATCTTTCTTGGGCTTTTTGAACATCTTCATAATTTTGAGGAAAGTGGATCTTTTTAACTGCTTCTGGTAAATCCAGCATTTTATCTTGAATAAAATTTGGCAAAGGGTCTTGGATTTGGTTTTCAATTTGAGGTAAGAGCTGATCAATTTTTGTTCTAACCCATTTAGAAGTTAACCCTTCTGTTTCAGGGTAGATAGGGACAAGTCTGCCTGTATGAATTCCCACATTCGATGTGGGAAGCTGTTTTTCCCATTTGGGGGCCATGATAGAAAGTTTGCCTTTATACTTACTGAGTTTGCCTGAAATTTGCAGCCTGTCCCCTGTTTTAATTTGTTTTGTCAGCCAAGACTGGTTAAACCATGTTAAAGCTACAGGAGACTGTCCATCATTAAAAATTGCCTGGGTTAATACTTTTCCATATCTTGTAAAAATATTTTTAATAGACCAGATTTCCCCTTGTAAAGTTACAATCTCCCCTATTTGAGCCTCAGTACTAGATTTGATAGCAGAAAAATCATCATACCTGAAAGGAAAATGATAAATTAGATCTTCTACGGTATTTAGGTTTAACTTTTTAAGCTTATAAGATAATCCTGGCCCAATTCCTATTAGCTGGTCAAGTGGAGTTCCAAGCTTCATGAGGAAATTATACTATGGTTTCTTTTAAAAGGCAGAAAAGAGCGGGAAAAGAGAAAACAGAATAATTGAAATACCTGCAATTACAGATAAAATTATCCAGAAAATTCTCATCTTTTTTGAGTTCATCATTTTGTTGTTAACCTTTCAATCTCTTCTAAAGCTGCTTTTCTTTTTGGATCTTCAAAATATTTTCTTACTGGTTCAAGTTTATTAATTAACCACTCTGCTACAGCCATTTTTAAATCTTGTGGATGTAAGTTTTTTGCAGCATAGTCTTTTTCCAGATCTTCATAAGAAGTATAGGTAATATTTCCTCCAAACTTTTCTGGTCTTTTAATTTCTAGATTGGAACCAGGGTTATAGAAAATAATGTATTTTGTCCAATTTAAAACTGGATTTCCTTCCACTATTCCTTCTGGGGCATATGCCTGGTTTATAGCTGCATTGATTTGTTCTGGGCTGTCATGGAGAGTTATCCCACTGCCTGGTTTAGACTTGCTCATTTTATTTTTCATGGCCATTTCATCTACGGATCCTTCGCTTTTGGTAGGCCCACTGAGGCTAAGTAAAATAGGATGATGAATAGCAACTGGTTTTATTTGATTGCCTCTTATATCTTTCAAAGGATAGGTTTTAACCTGCATGGCTGCATCTTTGGCAATTACATGTACTTTCCTTTGGTCAATTCCAGCATGGGCAATGTTTGCACCTAAAAGAAAAATATCAGCTGCTTGCATAATAGGATAAAAGAGTTTATCAGTTGGCATGCTATCATCTGACTGTTCCCTACCCATAATAGTGATTGATCTTTTAGTACGGGCTAGTGTGGTAGTTTTACCAATCTCTAGTAAAGTCAGCCAAAAATCTGGGTTTTCTGAATAAGTTTCAGAACAAAGCTTAAACTGTAGTTTGTTTGGATCTCCCCCGATACTTTTAAAAAGGGCTTTAAAAGCATCTGTAAAATACCCTCTTGCTACCCTTTTAATAGTTTCTAAATTTCCATCTAATTTATCATTAATAGCTGAATGCAGATCTGCTAGCCAGATAATTGTTTCAGCACCTGCATCCTGCAAGTCTTTAACTTTTAATAATGTAAATAGATATCCTAGATGTAATTTTCCAGAAATTTCAAAGCCAATATAATGTTTAAGAGGGGTTCCAGAATTTATTAAAGTCTTTAGTTCTTCTTCAGTTAAAACTTCTTCTAAGTTTCTGGTTATTAATTTAAATTTTTCATCTAGAGTCATAGTTTTTCAGTCCGATATGCTAATATTACCATATGCCTAGACAACTGACATCAGAAGAATTTAGAAATATTTATAAAAAAGCTCCCAGGCTTTGTGTAGAGCTAATAGTGAAAAGCAATGATGGTATTTTGCTTACCTTAAGAAATATTCCTCCTTCTAAAGATTTTTGGCATCTTCCTGGAGGATCAGTTCTTCATGGCGAAACTTTGGAAGAAGCTGCAGAAAGGATATCTCAGGTAGAGCTTGGGGTAAAAGCAAAGGTGGAAAAATATTTAGGTATTGTGGAATATTTTGGCAAATCCACTATTTTTGGACATGCGCTTGCAGTAGAACTTTTAGTTAAGCTTAAAAGTACCCAAATCAAGCTTGATAGACAAGCAAGCAAATATGCATATTTTAAAAATATTCCTGATAAAACTATTAAGGAGACAAAAGGGTTTTTAAAAGCTCTTTAAGAATTTATGTCTAAAAACTTAAACAGGCTTTCTCAGGCATTAACTGCAGCATATGATAAAAATTCTGCCCAAAACCATGATAGGACTATTTCTGTTAACCCTGTGGTGGCTGAGCTTGCTACCTGGTATGAAAAATTTAGAACTGCAATGGATTATAGAGCTGAAGAGGTAATTCTCCGGGCTGCCATTGAGCGAATATTAAAAAGAAGATTAATACTAGGAGGAGAAGGTAAAACTGTTGCTACCCCTTTAATTCGCGAACTTGTTTGGGCAAGATATTTTCCTGATTTTACTATAGCTGAATCTCAGGTAGCTCAAGTTTCACATGCCCTAGATTTATACTTGGAGTTAGAACGAAAAGTTAACCAGAAGCACCGCATTGGTAAAGGAGCAGTAAATGAATGGATTATGCACCTTGTATCTTCTGAGATTGAGCATATTTTAAAACCCAATGATCCCAAAGATGTTATGAGTAATTTTATCTTTAATATCTTCAAAGATAGAATAACAATTGCTGATGATACTGATGAGGTAAAGAATATCCAGACTTTTATTGCTGTGAGGCGGGCATATGCCAACGATGATTTGGCATTTTTACGCTATCACCTTTTTAAACAATACTTTGGGCATTTAAATAGTGAGAATTTAGAAAAAGTGGCAGAAGGTTTTGCGGATGCTTATAAGCAATTTGAGGATCATTTTAAATATCCAGCTAAAGACAAAATATATACTTATATTAAGAATCAGTCAGTCCCCTTTTTAATTTTGGATGATGTTTTCAGAAAGTATCGGGGTAAAACTGCAGCTTTAGTTTTAGACGAAGATCGTCTAAATTCAGAAATTTTAGCAGCTTGTAATGCGCGCTATAAAGCTATCAGAAGCAAAGTTAACAGAGCAATTGTTAGAAGTGTTATTTTTATATTTTGTACAAAGGCTGTGTTTGCCCTTTTTGTGGAAGGAACATTTGAAAGGATTTTGTATGGCAGGATACTTTGGCCTTCTATAGTTTTAAATACCTTAACTCCTCCAGCCTTGATGATTTTAGTAGGGTTTTTAATTAAAACTCCAACAAGGGAAAATTCATTTAAGATTTTAAAGAAAATAAATACTATTTTGTATGATGATCCTCCAGCTTTGGACCAGCCTTTGACAGTAAAGAAAAAACCAAGCAAAACTGATCCCTTGATGTGGAGTTTGTTTATACTGATGTGGCTAACTGCTTTTGGTATTAGTCTTGGGTCAATTGTTTTTGTTTTAACTAAAGTAGGGATTAATCCTCTATCCCAGGGGATATTTTTGTTCTTCCTGGCAATAGTTTCTTTTGTCAGTTTTAGGATTAATAGAACAGCCAATATGTATGTGATGAAAGAAAAAAGGGAAAGAATAAGCTCAGTAGTAATGGACTTTTTCTTTATGCCTTTTATTCAAATAGGAAGCAGGTTAACCTTAGCAATTTCCCAGATAAATATTCTTCTATTTATCTTTGATTTTATTATTGAGACTCCATTTAAAGGCATCTTTGCCTTCTTTGAACAGTGGTTTCTTTTCCTAAGGAATCAAAGGGAAAAATTAGACTAAGTAGATATAAGAATTATACTGCAGCAAAGCCTCTGACATGAAGTATATCGTTTTGTTTGATGTCGCGAACATCATCAGAAGTTAGAGTAACTAGCGCTGCGGTTTTACCGGCAGCAGTCACAAATTCTACTTCTGCTGCTTTGCCATCTTCGTACACATTTACAACAGCTCCCATGTCTCCTTTGCAGAGACCGTATTTTTTAATATCATGAGTTAATATAACTGTTTCTAAATTCTTAAATTTGTGCATAAATTTATCCCTTATGTATTATACAGGATATGCTGTTACAAAACTAGGTCTTCCTCCTTTTGTTTTAGTAAACCAGACTGTCACTAGAGTTATTATTTTTCTACTTGGAGTTTTAATTTTCCCTTCTAAGACATAATTAATACCATATGTGAATTCCTTAACATTTTTTATTTCGTTTCTCTTTGCAATATTTAGCAATGATTTCTCAAACTTATTGACATTGGATTCATTAAACCCTAATTTACGAAAGAACTTAGCCTTCGCCTTACCTACTGCATGGGTTTCTGAAAGAAGATAACCAGTCAACTTCTCTTTGGAAACTAAAGCATTATTGCCATTGGGAAGTTTCATAGTAAGATTCATTATAGCAAGATAAAAGGCATATTTGCCTTCTTTGAACAGTGGTTTCTTTTCCTAAGGAATCAAAGGGAAAAATTAGACTAAGTAAGCTATTGTTCCACTGTGATATACTTCCCTATAGTATATGCCAGAAGCTTACGCTGAGTTATATTTATATTTTGGTTTATGTCCTCAAGACGGAAGGGGCGAAGGTAGATTTGATCCTAACGCAGAATCTGTATGGGAGAGACGGAGATATTTTGGTGCTATTGAAAATATTGAAAGGTATTTGGGTCGCGATTGGGGGGTGCGTATTGGTGGAATTGATCCGTTGGCAAGAAGCGAAGTAGATGCCAAATTGTTGATAAACCATGCAATGGTCAACATTCCACGCTCCAGAGGTTTAGTTACTCCAGTAGATGCTATGCATTGGAGTGTTAGATTTTGGAGAAAGATTAGATTTGATGGAGCTACCCCAGATCAGAGAGGAGCTATTTTACAAGAGATGCAAAGATCAGGTCACCAGCCTTATACCAGAGAACAATTAAGGAGGGATGGTTATTCTGATCATAAGTTTTTCTTATCTCGTAACCAAGAGATATGGGAAAAAGCACTAGTTTCTTCCAGTTGAATTCCCACTTGACATGTGGGAACACGAATGTAGAGAATAAGTTTGTGGTTAATCCCCCATTTGTAAGTGGCAGTTTTTATCATATTTATAACCGCGGTGTTGAAAAAAGAAAAACCTTTATGGATAGAAGAGATCATTTGAGGTTTTTAGAAACTTTGGATTTTTACCGCAAATATCCTGTACCTATGAAACTTTCAGATTTTAGAAGAGGTGTAATAAAACTCAAAAAAATAGAGAATCAAACAGAATTGGTTAGAATATATTGTTATTGTTTGATGCCAAACCATTTTCACCTGTTAGTCCAGCAAATATCTGATGGTGGTATATCAGAATTCTTAAGGAGATTAGCAGATAGTTACACAAGATACTTTAATACTAAACATGATAGAGTTGGTTCTTTATTTCAAGGCAGTTTTAAAGCCAAGTTAGTTGAGACAGAAGAATACCTTCTTCACCTATCAAAATATATACATAGAAACAGCTTCCCACTTCCGATGTGGGAACGTAGACATTACCCCTATTCCTCTTATTCATATTATTTATCTGGAAAACAGCATCCTTTTTGTGATACTGGTTTTATTAATTCATTTTTTTCCAAAACTAATCCCAATTTAGATTATCAGTCTTTTGTTGAGGAAACTGAAGTTTATGATCCTGCACTGTTTGGATTACTAATTGATGGTGAAGATTAATTCGTATTCCTACATCCGATGTGGGAATGTAGGAAAAAGCTTCTTGTAAAATAATTGGAATTCAGGCACAATATATAACATGGAAAATACTATAGTTTTGAAACCCGAGGTACTGGGTTTTTTTAATAGCTTCCCTATTACCAACACTCTTTTGGTTAGTTGGATTACTATGGCTGTGATTATATTTATTACTTTTCTTGCAACTAAAAAAGTAACTTTAGTTCCACAAGGACTGCAAAATTTATTTGAAATGATAATTGATTTTGGATACACCACAGTTGAGGGGTTAGCTGGAGACAAAAAAGCTAAAGTCTTTTTTCCAATTGTGATGACCTTTTTTTTCTTTATTCTTTTTTCTAACTGGATAGGACTTTTACCAGGGTTTGCCACCATTACTTACCATAAAGAACCACTACTCCGCTCTATGAACTCTGATTTAAACATGACTTTGGCACTGGCTTTAACCTCTGCATTTTTAACACATGCCTTTGCTATTTACTATTTAGGGATTGTTGATTATTTAAAAAAATGGTTTACCCTAAATCCAATATTTTTATTTGTGGGAATCTTGGAGCTTGTTGGAGAGGTAACAAAAATAGTCTCGCTTTCTTTCAGGCTTTTTGGTAATATATTTGCAGGTGAGGTAGTACTATCAACAGTGTCTTCGCTTGTTGCCTTTATAGTACCCCTCCCTTTTTATTTTTTGGAAATTATTGTAGGATTTGTACAGGCTGCTGTTTTTATGATGTTAACACTAGCTTTTATGGTGTTATTATCAGAAAAGCATGGCGAGCAACATTAAAAGAAAGGAGAAAAGATGGAGAATTTACCTTCAGGACTGGCAATTGGACTTGGGGCATTAGGACCAGGACTTGGTATTGGTCTAATTGGTATGAAAGCCATGGAAGCAATAGGCAGAAATCCAGATGCTCAATCAAAGATTTTGCCTGCAATGCTTTTAGGTATGGCTTTTGCTGAAGCTATTGCTATTTACGCTTTGGTTATAGCATTTACTAAATAATGGAAATCTTAAACCAATTTGGGGTTAACCCAATACTTTTGGCTGCGCAAGTGGTTAATTTTCTAGTCCTGCTTTTTATCTTAAAAAAGTTTATGTATAAACCTTTGCTTAAGGTTTTGCAGGAAAGAAAGCAAAAGATTGAAGAGAGTTTAACCAATGCTGAAAAGATTGAAAAAAGACTTTTAGAAACAGAGGAAGAAAAAGATAGAGTTTTAGCAAAAGCTGCCAAAGATGCTCAAAAAATAGCAGAAGAAACTAAGAAGGAAATGGAAGCTTTCAAACAGGAAATGCAGCAAACAGCCCAGCAGCAGGCAGAACAGATTATTAAAAAAGGCGAAGAAGCAGCTATAGCTCGGGCTGAACAATTGGAGCAACAAGTTATGGCCAGAGTGGCAGAGGTAGTGGCTGCAGGAATGGAAAAAGTAACAGGCAAAATACTAAACAAAAATCAGAAAGATATAATAGAAAAGGGTATGAAAAACCTATCATAAAGTATGAAAAAGGATAAACAGTTGTTAAAAATAATACATAAGCTGACTGAGTCTAGTTTTATAGATGGCAGACTTATTGAGAAAGAGGTAGTCAAAACTATTAAAATCCTCAAATCCTTACCAACATCCCAATCTATTTTTGCTTTGTCTGAATATTTAAAAGGATTAAAAAGGACAGAAAGAGAACATACTATGTATATAGAAACATCTATCCCCTTGTCTACCTCTCAGGTAAAAAGGGCCAAGAAAATTATTGAAAAAAAGGTTAAAATAACAAAAGTTTTAGTTAGCATCAATCCAGAAATTTTAGGTGGATTTAAATTAAAAATTGGTGATGAGACTTGGGATGAGTCAGTAAGAGGGAAGATTGACCAGGTAAAGGAGGCTATCCGTGGCTGATCTAATTGCACAAATTGAAAAAGATATACAGGGCCTGAAATTAAAAGCCCAAAGGCAAAATACTGGAACTGTTACAGAAATTGGTGATGGTGTTGCCAGAATTGAGGGTTTGTCTGATGTTCAGTACTCAGAGCTGATTGATTTTGGAAAAGGAGTTACTGGGCTGGCTTTGAACTTAGAAGAATATGGAGTTGGCGCTGTTATTTTTGGAGATTTTACCAAGATAAAAGAAGGAGATACGGTTGAAACTACAGGACAAGTTCTACAAGTGCCTGTTGGTGAGGCTTTAATTGGCAGAGTGGTTGACGCTTTGGGTAACCCAATTGATGGAAAAGGTCCAATTAAAACAAAAACAAGTTACCCTGTTGAGAAAATTGCCTCAGGGGTTATTACCAGACAAAAAGTTAATACTCCCCTGCAAACAGGAATCAAAGCAATTGATGCTTTAATCCCTATTGGTAGGGGTCAGAGAGAGTTAATTATTGGTGATAGAGGTACAGGAAAAACTACTATTGCCATAGACACCATTATTAATCAAAAAGATGTGATTTGTATTTATGTGGCTATTGGCCAGAAAACTTCCAAAGTTGTCCAGCTGGTTGCAAAGCTTGAAGAAGCTGGAGCAATGGAACATACTATTGTAGTTTCTGCCTCTGCTTCTGATTCTGCAACAATGCAGTATCTTGCTCCTTACTCCGGGGTAGCAATGGGTGAATATTTTATGGATGCTGGAAAAGATGCTTTGATTATTTATGATGATTTATCTAAACATGCCTGGGCATATAGGCAAATGTCTCTGCTTTTAAGAAGACCTTCTGGAAGAGAAGCTTACCCTGGAGATGTTTTTTACCTTCATTCCAGGTTACTAGAAAGAGCTGCTAAGTTGAATAAAGAATATGGTGGCGGGTCACTCACTGCTTTGCCAGTAATTGAAACTCAAGCTTCTGATGTGTCTGCTTATATTCCTACTAATGTTATTTCTATTACTGATGGACAAATTTATTTGGAGCCAGATTTGTTTTTTGCAGGGGTTAGGCCAGCCTTAAATGTGGGTATTTCTGTTTCCAGGGTTGGTGGAGATGCTCAAACCAAAGCTATGAAAAGCGTGGCTGGAAGATTAAAGCTGGATTTGGCTCAATTTAGAGCGTTGCAGGCTTTTGCCCAATTTGCCTCTGATTTAGACCCACAAACCAGAGCTCAAATAGAAAGAGGCAGAAGGATTACTGAGGTGTTAAAACAACCTCCCTACTCTCCTGTCCCAGTTGAAGAGCAAGTAGTTGCTTTGTGGGCAGTAACTAATGGATATATGGATGAGATAGAAGTTTCCAAGGTCAAAGAGTTTGAGGAAAAATATTTAGCTCTTCTTAAGTTAAGGGAAAAGAAGCTGCTTGCTGAAATAGCAGATAAAAAGATATTAGATGAAGGGATGATTAAGAATTTGGAGAAGACTACTAAAGAGTTTGTAAGTATGTTTATGAAAGGAAACAAAGAAGTAAAAGGAGGAAAAAAATAATTAACCTAATTTCTAATTGACCTAATTAACCTAAAGAATGACATAATGACTAAATTTCTAAATTAGATATTAAGTCATTAGAAATTGATTAGAAATTAGTACTTAGAAATTAGAAATTTTCAAGATATGGCTAGCACAAGAGAGTTAAGAAGAAGGATTAGGTCTATAAAAAATACCAGCCAAATCACAAAGGCTATGCAGATGGTGGCTGCAACTAAAATGAGAAGGGCGCAAGATCAGGCTTTATCAGGCAGGCCTTATACCCAGAATTTAGGACAAGCTTTACTTAGACTTTTGCCCAGAATTAATGTACAAGCCCACCCGCTTTTAACTCCCAAAAGTGTTAAAACTTCTGGGGTTATATTGCTTTCTACAGATAAAGGTTTGGTAGGAGCTTTAAATACAAATTTGGCAAGAGCAATTCTAACTTCAGATTTACCAGCTGATACTGTCTATTACACTTTAGGAAGAAAAGGCAGAAGCTTTATAGCCAGAACTGGTAAGAATCTAAAAGCTGATTTTGAAAACCCAGAAAAGGTTACTTTCAGGCAGGCAAAACAATTATCAAGGTTAGTGATAGAAGCTTTTCAAACTTCAGAGGTAGGGCAGGTATATATTGCTTTTCCTGAGTTTGTTTCTACTTTAAGGCAGCAAGCCAAGTTGCTTAAGCTTTTACCTATAGATTATTCAGAGCTTTTAACAACTTTAGTTGGTGAGGAAAAAGCAAAGACAGAAGAAACAGGAAGAGAGTATTTGTTTGAACCAGATCCTGCAGCTTTGCTTCAGTTTATTTTAATCCACTTTATAGAGACAAAAATCTACCAGGCTTTGCTTGAGACTAAAGCATCAGAGCAATCTGCTAGAATGATTGCTATGCAAAATGCTACAGATAATGCTTTGGAGCTTTTAGATGATTTGCAGCTTAGCTATAATCAGACCAGGCAGGCAGCAATTACTAAGGAGATTTTGGAAATCTCAACAGCAAGCGCTGCAATGAGTTAAAAATATGAGTAAAGGAAAAGTTATACAAGTCATTGGCGCCGTTGTTGATGCTCAATTTGAGCAGAAGGCTATGCCTGCAATTTATAATGCTTTGGAAACTACCATTGGTAAAAACAAATTAGTTTTAGAGGTCCAGCAGCATTTAGGTGAAGGACAAGTAAGGGCTGTGGCTATGGGAGCTACTGATGGATTAAAAAGGGGCACTCCAGTTTTAGATACTGGTGCTTCTATTTCTGTGCCTGTTGGTGAGGAAGTTTTAGGAAGATTATTTAATGTTTTAGGTGAAACTGTTGATAACAAAGGTGTTGTAAAGGCGAAAAAATCCTGGCCAATTCACAGGGCTGCTCCCCCATTTGCAGAGCAATCTACTACTTCTGAAGTTTTTGAAACAGGAATTAAAGTTATAGATTTGCTGGCCCCATTTGTTAAAGGTGGAAAAGTAGGTTTGTTTGGAGGAGCTGGAGTTGGTAAGACTGTTTTAATTCAGGAACTTATTAGAAATATTGCTGCAGAACATGGAGGATTTTCTGTGTTTGCTGGAGTTGGTGAAAGAACTAGAGAAGGAAATGATTTATATAATGAGATGATTGGTTCTGGGGTTATAAATAAAACAGCTATGGTATTTGGACAGATGAATGAGCCTCCTGGGGCAAGACAAAGAGTTGCTTTATCAGCTTTAACTATGGCTGAGTATTTTAGAGATGAGCAGGGCAAAGATGTATTGCTTTTTATAGATAACATTTTTAGATTCTCCCAAGCTGGTTCTGAGGTTTCAGCACTTTTGGGAAGAATTCCATCTGCTGTAGGTTATCAGCCAACTTTGGCAACTGAGATGGGACAGCTTCAAGAAAGAATTACCTCCACCAAAAAAGGATCAATTACTTCAGTTCAGGCTGTTTATGTGCCAGCTGATGATTATACAGATCCTGCTCCTGCTACTACTTTTGCTCATTTGGATTCTACTATTGCTTTGGAGAGATCTTTAGCTGAGCAAGGATTATACCCTGCTGTTGATCCTTTAGCTTCTTCTTCCAGGGCTTTATCACCAGAGGTAGTAGGTAAAGAACATTACGAGGTAGCAATAGGAGTACAAAGAGTTTTACAAAGATATAAAGAGTTACAAGATATTATTGCTATTTTAGGCATGGAAGAGTTGTCTGATGATGATAAACAAACAGTTTCCAGGGCAAGGAAAATACAAAGAATGTTAACCCAGCCATTTTATGTGGGAGAAGCTTTTACAGGAATGAAAGGAAAGTATGTTTCTATAAAAGAAACCATCAGGGCTTTCAAAGAAATCTTAGATGGAAAGCATGACAGCAAGAGCGAACAAGCCTTCTACATGAAGGGAACCATAGATGAGGTTAAGTAATTAGGCTTCGCTGGAGCGGATTTGGACGAGTTGGAAGTAGTTGCCATCTAAATCTTCAAATGTAGCAATCAGACCGTAATTCTGCACATGATAAGTATCAGCAATCTTTTTAACTCCAGCCTCATCTAATTTTTTAGCTTCTTCCTCTATATCATCAACTTCTAAATTAAAAATTATTCTTTCGGGCTCCTCATTTTCATCTTCTACTTCTGAGTGATTCATTATATATAAAGCAGGTTTATCACTACCAAATTCAAAGCCATACAAACTTTCTCCTTCCTCCCCTACTTCTGCTTCTGTTGTCAGTTTAAGCCCCACTTTTTCCTGATAAAACTCTGCCAAAGCTTTAGCATCTTCAGAAAATAAAATAATGCTTTCGATTCCTTTTATCATTATTAATATAATAGCTATAGCCTGAAGATTTTTCTGTAAGATTAGTTACTAAGGTTTAGGTAATTGGTTCAAAAGTGCCATCTAGGTGGAGGTAGTATAAATCTACTTCCAAGTCTGGGTATTGCTGTTTGATTTTGGAAGCAGCATCTTTTAAATCCTCTGCATGTTTTTGGGCTGTCCCTGACTCTCCATATGCTCCACAGTCCTCATGGTTTACTAGGATTACTTTTTTAATATGATGCAGCCTTTTGGAGATTTCAACTTGTTTTAAGACATAACCAAAATCAAATACTCCCCCAGCTAAAGCTACCCTATCAAAAGATTTTGGGGTGACGTTTTCTGAAATCCAATTATTTATATATTCTTGAAATCTGAAGTCAATACAAGTTACTATGACTGCTTCACAATTATGATCTGACATAATTTTAAAATATTACACTATTTTTGCTTTTTTGGCCAGATTTGGTACACTATTAGCTTAATCAATTTAATCAATTCGGCCTACATGGCCGGATTTTTTTAAAGATATGTGAAATACGAAGTATATACAGGCTTTAATCCAAAGATGTAGAGCAGCACCTGGTACACATAGCGCAGACCACGGAGGTTGTGGATATGCTGATTTATGGATGGCAGGAGAATTAAAGTCTGCACTTTACCCTTATGAGCTAAAAGAGGAAGCAGAAAGAGGGGGGTTAGGAATTGGTAATTGGTTAGCTGAGAGAATGAAAGCCTTGGGTGGGAAGCATTATAGATTAAACGGTAATCACAACGAGCAAGCAGTTAGAATAAATCCTTTTAGACGCTACACTGAGCTTGCCCAAGATGGATTAAGATTTAGAGTAGATGATATAATTTATTTATGACTCAGTTGCATTTAAAAGTTGTTACTCCTGAAAAATTATTAATTGATGAGGAGGTTTCCCAGGTTAATGTTTCTACAGTTGATGGAGAGATAGGAATACTCCCCAATCATGCTAATTTGATGGCAAAGCTGGCTCCAGGACAGTTAATAATTAAAAAGGGATCAAAAGAAGATTGTTTAGCAATTGGAGATGGGTTTTTGCAAGTTACTGATAATATTTTAACTGTTATGACTGACTTGGCAACATATGAAACAGATATTGATGAGAAAGAGGTAGAAGAAGCAAGAAAAAGAGCGCAGGCTGCTTTGGAGCAAACTTTGTCTGATGAAGAATATGCAGAAACCTTAGCAAACTTGGAAAAATCTTTAGCACAGCTTAAGGTAAAGAGAAGACATAGGGTTAGATAGTGCTTTAATGTGGCTCGTTTGGCCGCAAAAAAGCGTTCGCACTTTAGATTCTAACTATTTACTTAGTTTTTGAGGTTAAGCACAGATTGTTATACAATATCAACACATGGCAGATATATCTCCTGAGCTTTCTATAGTTATCCTCAATTATAACGTTAGAGAGCTTTTGCTAAATTGTTTAAAGTCTATTTTTGCCAATAAAGGGAATTTAGATTTATGGCAGGTTATTGTTGTGGATAATGCATCTTTTGATTCCTCAGCTGAGGCGGTAAAAAAGGAATTTCCTCAAGTAGAAGTGGTAGAAAATAAAGAGAATCTTGGATTTGCTGCTGGAAATAATATAGGAGTAAAGTTTGCCAAAGCTCCAGTAATACTTTTTTTAAATCCTGATACAGTAGTGGTAGGTAAAGCTATCCAAAAATCCTTGGACAGGCTAAAATCTGATCCTGATATTGGAGCTTTAACTGTTAGAGTAGAGCTGCCTGATGGAAAGCTTGATTATTCTTGCCATAGAGGTTTTCCTACCCCTTGGAATTCCTTAGCTTATTTTAGCGGGCTTGCCAAAGTTTTCCCTCGCTCTCCTTTTTTTGCAGGATATACTGCATCATATTTGGATATAAATACTGTACATGAAATTGACTGTTTAACAGGAGCATTTTTGATGGTAAGAAAAATTGCAGGAGACCAGATTGGCTGGTGGGATAAGGATTATTTTTGGAATGGTGAAGATATAGAGTTTTGCTATAGCCTGAAACAAAAAGGCTGGAAAATCTATTATTATCCTGGCGAAAAGATCATTCATTATAAAGGGTCTTCCTCGGGGCTTTGGTCAACTTCAAAAGTCCAGGTGGAAAAAGCAACTAAGTTATTGGTGGCATCTCATGCATCTTCTGCTATGAGGATTTTTTATAAGAAGCATTACTATCAAAAGTACCCCCCAATTTTTAGAGATCTAGTGTTGTGGGGAATCAAATTATTAGAACATTCTAGGAAATTTAGGGTAAAGATGGGGATGAGGTATAAGTAATGGATTTAACAGTTATTATATTAAGCTATAACACAAAAGAAATTACTGCCAAGTGTTTAGATAAATTAAAAATTGCTAAAGAGTATTGCCAGAAAAAATTAAAAAATAATATTAAAGTAATTGTTTTAGATAATGCATCCACTGATGGTTCAGCTCAATTTATAAAAGCCAATTACCGTTTTGTAAAAACTATTGTCTCCCCTACTAATTTAGGATTTTCCAAAGGAAATAATTTTGTGATGAAAGAAACCCAAACTCCATATATTCTTCTTTTAAATTCTGATGTTTATTTGGAAGAAAATAGTTTATATAAAGCTGTGGCCTATTTTAGAGTTAATTTAAACTGTGATGTTTTGGGTGCCAGACTTAATTACCATACTGGTAATTTGCAGCCAAGCGCTGGCAGTTTACCAAACCCTGTAAATATTATATTTTGGATTTTAGGGCTGAGTTTATTGCCTATTATAAAAAAAATAGTTCCTGCTTTTCATCCTAAGGATACAAAATATTTTTCTAAAGCCCACAAAGTTGGTTGGATTATGGGAGCATTTTTTATACTGAAGAAAAAAGTTTATGATAAAACTTTGGGGTTTGATGAAAATATCTTTATGCATATGGAAGAGGTTGAGTGGTGCAAAAGAATTTGGGATAAAGGATATAAGATTTGGTATAACCCCCAAGTTGAGGTGGTTCACCTGCATGGAGCTTCTACCAACTTTGATTTAAGCGCTTCATTTTTAAATGAGTTAAAAGGAATTAGGTATTATTTTAATAAGCATTACAGATCAAGTTATATTTTGGTTAAAATATTTTTAATAATTGGATTACTTTTGAGGGTTATAGCTTTTTCTATTTTGGGCAAAACCAAAAGAGCCAGAGTATATTTAGAGGGGTTAAAAGTGATTTAAGATTTATGATTTAAGAGTTATATACTTTTACTTTCAGTAAAAGACTGTAATTCTCGAGGACTCAAATTATGAAAAAAGCCGCAATAATTACGCTAAATTACAACGGAAAAAAAGACACGCTAGAGTTTTTAGAATCGCTAGAGAAATTGAAAATTGACAATGGAGAATTGAAAATTGTTGTTGTGGATAACGGATCTATAGATGGAAGAATACAAGCTTTCCATAAACAGTTTCCTGAAGTTGATATAGTGCAAACTGGAGAAAATTTGGGGTTTTCTGGAGGGTTTAACAAAGGTATAGAGTATGCCCAAATTTGTGGGTCTGATTATTTTTTACTGATAAATAATGATTGTGAAGTAAGTGATGCTGATTTGATTTCTCAACTTATAAAAACATTAGAATCTGATTCAAAAATTGGTTTGGTTTCTCCTAAAATTTATTTTGCTCCTGGATTTGAATTTCACAAAGACAGGTATGAAAGGCAGGATTTAGGAAGAGTAATTTGGTTTGCTGGGGGAAAATTTGACTGGGATAATATTGGCTCGATTCACAGAGGAATAGATGAAGTAGATAAGAGACAATATGATCAAGTTGAAGAAGCTGAGATTTTTTCTGGGGCTTGTGTGCTAGTAAAAAAAGAAGTTTTTGAACAAGTGAGTTTAGATGAAAAATATTTCTTGTACTTTGAAGATAGTGATTTTGCAAAAAGAGTTAAAGATGCAGGATTTAAGATTTACTATAATGGCAAGACAAGCATTTATCATAAAGTTTCCCAGTCTACAGGAATAGGATCAGAACTTACAGATTATTACCACACCAGAAACAGATTAATTTTTGGGATGCAGTATGGAAAATTAAGGACTAGGTTTGCTTTACTTAGAGAGGCTTTATGGCTGTTTATTTTTGGCAGGCCAGCTCAAAGAAAAGGAATATTGGATTTTTATTTAGGCATAACAGGAAATGGGAATTTAGCTTCCCACATCGGAAGTGGGAACGTAGAATATCCTTTGAAATTATCAATAGGAATAGTAAATTACAACACTGCAGATTTAACCAAAAAACTCCTGCAAAGCATTTTTGATAAAAAATCTGGTTTTGATGAAAAAAATATGGAGGTAATAGTTTTAGATAATGGGCTTTTGGATCCTTGCTCAAGTTGGATCAATCAGTTTAATGTTAAATATTTACAAAATAAAGAAAATGAAGGTTTCTCCAAAGGCTATAACAAAACAATAAAGTACTCTCTAGGTGAGTATTATTTAATGTTAAATTCTGATATAGAAGTTTTAGAGGGTGGCATTTCTAAATTAATAGAAGCTGAGGAGCAATTCAAAGGAAAGGCTGTTTTAGGAGGAAAATTAGTTTTTCCAGATTATTCTTCCCAAGATTCTGCTTTTCATTTGCCTACCCTAACTGGAGCATTTAAGGAGTATTTTCTGGCTCAGAAAGGGTCTTATTTTATGTATTTACCTACAGGCGATAAGCACTCTCTGGTAGAAGGGATGGTAATGGCTTGTTTGTTCATTCCCAAGAAGATACTTAATAAAGTTGGGTTATTAGATGAAGGATCATTCATTTTCTTTGAGGATATTGAATATGCCAGAAGATTAAAACAGTTCGGGGTGCCTTTATTCTTTGTGCCAGAGGCAAAGTTTATTCACCATCATGGAGGTTCTACTAAAAGAATTGGCCGCGAAAAAGCTTATGAGTTACTAAAAAAAGCTTCGGTACATTATCATGGTAAGTTTTATAGTTATCTGCTATCTTTCGTTTTGTTATTAGGTCAAAAATTAGGAAGGGTGGAGACTCCAGAAACTAAATGGACTGATAATTGATTTATATGAATAATAAACCATTGCTGCTGATACTTTTATCAATAGGTTTTGTTTGGCTAAGAAGCAGTCTGACAAAATTTTCTGAAGGCAGTTTTGCATCTTCTTTGGGACAGATATTATCTAAAAGTGTTGATAATAACCCCTATCCTGCTTTTAAACAATTTTTAACTAGTATTGTGATACCCAACTCTTATCTGTTTGGGACCCTGGTTATGTGGGGAGAGTTGTTGAGCGGGATGGCTATTACTATTGGATCAGTATTGCTTCTAAAACAATATCAACTCAAATGGGCAAGAGTTTTACTAATGTCGGGGCTTTTAGGAGGTATATTTTTAAATATTAATTTTTGGCTGGGACTGGGTAGTTTAAGTTCTGCATCTGATAACTTGAATCTTTTAATGATATCAATAGAGGTAATTGGATTATATTTCCTAGTAAAAAAGGCTTAAGACAAATCTTAAACATCTTCTGATGGAGTTGTTGATATTGGTTGTAAATTCCTTCTTAACTGTTCTAGGGCTCTGTGCACTAGGGCTTTGGCTCCACCTATTGTAGTATTAGTTAATTTAGCTATACTTGGACTATCTAGGCCTTCTCCAAATCTTGCCTTAATTGCCATTCTTTGACGGGAAGGTAGTTTGCCTATAGAGTTGAGTAATTCTAGAATGGTTTCTCTTATTTGGTAAGTTGCTTCTGGATCTGCCCATTTATGGGTTTCTGCAAATTCCGTTACAGTGGTAATTTCAGAAGGTTTTCTTGCAACAGCATTAATACCTGTATTGATTGTAATTCTGTCAATCCAGGATTTAAAAGAAGTTTCAGTTTCGGGCCTAAATTTTTGTATTCCTGTAAAAGCTTTTAAAAATACATCTCCAACCACATTTTCAACATCACTGCAGCCAAATCTTGTAAGTATACGAGTAACTCGTCTTTGGTATCTTATATATAAATCTCCAAATGCTTCTAGATCACCGCTTTGGGTTCTTCGAACAAGGTCTAAGTCTTTTATTTGCAAAGCAAAGAACGTGTTCATCTCTGGATTGTCCTCAATCATATTGCAGTTAAATTTACATCTTGATAAATAAACTTGCAAGTATAGTACTCATAAATTAAGCCTTGCATTTTTAGGAAAATTTCAGCTATTATATCTATTCCCATGGATAACCAGGATGTACAAACTATAGAAGAAACCCCCGCACCAGAAGAGCAAACTTCAAGCTCTGATGCAGTACTACTTGTTAGAATCGAGGAGATGATTAAAACCCATACCTCTCAAATTGATACTTTGCAGGGAGAAATTACAAAGCTTAGGGATATGGTAAATGATGTCTTTGTAAATGATGAAACCTATCAAGAACATGATAAAGTAGCCAAAGAAGCAGCCAGAATACGTTCCAATACCAAAAAAGAGATTCAAAAAAGGCCTGAGGTGGCTGATTTAATAAATAAATTAAAAGATTTAAAGTTAGAACAAAAAGAATTAAGAGAAGGTTTATCTGACTACTTGAGAGAATACCAGAGATTGTCTGGTTTAAATGAGATTGAAGGTGAGGATGGGCAAATAAGAGAGATAGTATTTGTGGCCAAACTAGTTAAAAAATCCCTTAACCCCAAGTTCCGTTAAAGATTTATGTAGATGAGGGTTCGGCAAGAATAGACTTGATGATATGAGTATCTCGCCCTCCAATTTCTTCAACTTCTCTAACGGGTTTTTCACTTGCAAATGGACGTATTCCTTGCTGATCTATAATAAAAGTTGCTTCTGGACCTAGATTGGGTTCCCTAGTTTCATAGCGTAATTTGCCAAATTGACCATCACCGATATTAATAGGTTCAAATTGTTGGTTATGATTGGCGATTGACTGTGTTAAAGGCGTCTCTGGTTGGCTGTTTGCAAAAACATCCAGTGTTATTTCTGCTCCATCAGTTGGAGCCACCTCAATCTCTAAACGACCCTTTCTGTTGCGTACGATAAACCAAGATTGGTGGCTCACAACCCGACCTTTGTTTGTGATAACTTCTCCGATTATAACAGTGTTATTGTTGGCCATTCTTGTCCATGCTAGGCCGGTATCACTAAGGAGCATTTCGGTAGCAGTGGCGCATTCTTCTACAGCTTTGATATCATCTAATGTTTTAGGGGGTTCTCCTGGTAATATAGATCTTCCAAAATGGAGGACTTCGGTTAACAATCCCATGCCTTTATGATTATTACCAAGATTTTTTTTAAAGTCAATAATGTGGTAAAGATATAATCTTAAAATTTCTGGAAGGCTTCGCGAACAAATGTTTTTCCGGTTCCCCCACTGTTACTCCATAGTGTTAGTGTGTCTACATCAAACTCGGTTGTAAGTGCGCCAAGATTGATATCTTTGCCTCCAGGGGAACGAAGTATTCTATAGAAGAGAGCGCTTAATTGCTTTTGCTCCCAATGTGAGGAGTTTCTCATTAGCTGAGTCCATGTAGGTATGCGCCCAGGATGCTGGCGCCAGAATTTAAGATCTGCGATAGGAGTATTAATAGGTAATTCCTGAATGCACTCATGTACTTTGCGAGCAAAATCCAAGGATAATACAAGTTTTTTTGAATCCTGTGTATTTTTTCCTTGCTCTCTTGCTTCTGCAGTTGGCATCAGGATATTTTACAGATTTTCTTAAATAAATGATATAACTTAATAATGGATTGGTTGCTATTATCTTTTCTTACAGCTTTAGTCTGGGGGTTAAATATTGCTTTTGCCAAAAGAGCTTATAAGCAATTATCCCCTATTGATTATGTTAGCCTTAGGGGTGTTGCTTCTGTTATAACTTTGATCCCTTTTTCACTTTTACAGGGAGGAAAATTTATTTTTTGGCCTTTAGTCCCAGCTGCTGCTATAGCCTCAGGAGGATATGCTTTATATTATTATGCTTTAGAAAAGGGCAAATTATCTTTAACTGGTACAGTCTTGGAAACTTATCCACTTTATACTGTTATTTTAGCCTCACTGTTTTTAAATGAATCTATTACTGCTACAGCAAAATTTGGTATTTTTGCTATTTTATTAGGTTTAATTTTTATCTCTTTAGAACACCCAAAGGAAATTAAAAATATAAAAATTGGTACTTGGTTATTGTGGGGTTTAGGAGGCGCTGTTTTTGCTGGTTTAGGGGATTTTATAGCTAAGGTAATGAGTTCTGAGTATGGGGCTTACAGTTATTCTATATCTTTTGTTTTAGGGTGGACTATTGTAGCAGTAATTTTAAATTTATTAAGTAGTAGGAAATTTATTTTACCCAGGAAAATATCACCAGAAACTAGTTATGCTATAGCCTCAAGTTTTTTTTCTGTTTATTGGAGTTTTATTTTTTCATCTTGCTTTACAAAAAGGTCCAGCATCAATAGTTACTCCAATTTCAGCTAGCTCTTCTTTAGTAATGTTATTTTTAGCTTTTGTTTGGTTTAAAGAAAAAATTACCAAGTTTCAGCTAACAGGGGTATTTATTACTATTTTGGGAGTAATTTTAGTAAGCATAGTTTAAAAGGTAGTCCCCTTTCCTCAATCAGCAAATTTAGGTATAATAACAGGATCCGGAGGTGGCAGAGTGGTCAATTGCTCCAGACTGTAAATCTGGCGGGGTAACCCTACGAAGGTTCGATCCCTTCCCTCCGGACCCTTTAGAATTTGTATACTTTTTTAGAAAGACTATAATTTTTACTACGCTCAAATTAGAAGAAAATCTGGATTATTTTTTAATAAGTTGAGAAAGAAAGATTAAGAAAAATCCAAGAAGCAATATTCCGATTAGTACAAACAGTAATCCTGCACTGCTTCCTGCATAGTTAAATGGGAAAGGTCCCTGGATTGTCCAAAGATATCGTTCAGAGCTACTGTAAAAGAGTAACCAAGCCACGAATGGGCTAACCAAGAAGTTTGTTCCTAGACCAAGTAATACTGTGGAGAGTAATTTAAAAGGTATATTCATATTTCAAGCAAATTATACAATATCCAATACATGTATTGTTAAATACCAAATACACATGCATTCGCATTGACTTTCCAGAGTTGGTATAATCTCTCTAAGATGACTCATGGTTCCTGGAGTGCCAGAAGACAAAGTAAAAAACTCTGGAAATTCAAACTATTATCAGGCCTATCTGCCAGTATTTTAGTTATTGTGGTAGGTTTTCTTTTTTTGCTTTTTGCTGCAGTGATCTTTTTTGCAACCCAAATCCCCAACCCTTCTGATTTAACCAACAGGGAAATAGCAGCAGCTACTAAAATTTATGATAAAGAAGATGAGCTTTTGTATGATATTTATGAAGATCAAAATAGGACTCCTGTAAAACTTGCTGATATTCCAGATTATGTAAAACAGGCTACTCTTTCTATAGAGGATAAGGATTTTTATAAACACGGTGGTTTTTCTGTATCTGGAATTGTCAGGTCACTGTTTAAATTGGTTATTCATAGGCAGGTTGAAGGGGGAGGTTCAACTTTAACCCAGCAGCTTGTTAAAAATGCCCTGCTTTCTGGGGAAAGAACTGTTACTAGAAAACTTAAAGAGTTTATCCTAGCTGTTCAAGTTGAAAGGTCTTACAGCAAAGACCAAATTTTAGAGATGTATTTAAATGAGATTCCTTATGGTGGTACTGCTTATGGGATAGAAGCTGCAGCTAATTTATACTTTGGTAAATCTTCTAAGGATTTAAATTTGGCTGAGGCAGCGCTCCTTGCAGGACTTCCTCAAAGGCCTTCTGTTTATTCTCCATACGGCACCCGTCCTCAGCTTGCCAAAACAAGGCAAAAAGAAGTCTTAAATAGGATGGTTGAGGATAAATATATTACTAAAAATCAAGCTGAAGAGGCTGCAGCAGCAGAGTTAACTTATAGAACCAGCAGAAGTGAACAAGGCTTTAAAGCCCCCCATTTTGTTTTGTATGTTAAAGAAAAATTAATAGAACAATTTGGGGACAGGATGGTGGAAAGTGGGGGTTTGAGAGTAACTACCTCTTTGGATTATAAGTTGCAGAAAAAGGCTGAAGAGATAGTTAAAGAAGAAGTAGAAAGCTTATCTTCTGCAAAGGTGGGAAATGCTGCTGCTGTAGTATTGGATCCTAAAACTGGGCAGATTTTAGCTATGGTTGGAAGCAAGGATTATTTTGGAGATTCTTTGCCTGAAGGTTGTAAAGAGGGAGAAACTTGTACTTTTGAACCTAATGTTAATGTGGCTATTGCCCCAAGACAGCCAGGTTCTGCCACCAAACCCATTGTTTATACAAAAGCTTTGGAAAAAGGTTATACAGCCAGCCAGGTTTATATGGATGTTAAGACTGAATTTCCTGGAGGAGATCAACCAGCTTACAACCCAGTAAATTATGATGGTCAGTTTCATGGTCCAGTTCAGTTAAGGTATGCCCTGGCTAATTCTTACAATATCCCTGCTGTTAAAAACTTGGCTCTGGTCGGGGTAAAAGATGCTATGGAGCTTGGATATAGGATGGGTATTTCAACCTGGGAGCCTTCTGAGGAGAATATTAACTCTGTTGGATTATCTTTAGTATTAGGAGGAAGAGAAGTAAGACTTTTGGATTTAGCTTCAGCCTATGCTGTTTTTGCCAATCAAGGCATGCAGCTTGATCCAATCTCTATTTTAAAGGTTACAGATAGTAAAGGAAAAACCCTTTTTGAATATAGACAGCCTGAGGGAAGAAAAGTCTTAGAACCAGGGATTGCTTTTATTATTTCTGATATTTTATCTGATAATGGAGCCAGAACTGCTGCTTTTGGTTCAAACTCAGTATTAAATATTCCAGGAAAAACTGTAGCTGTTAAAACTGGAACAACAGATCAAAAAAGAGATAACTGGGCTGTGGGGTATACCCCATCTGTGGTAGTAGGAGCCTGGGTAGGAAATAACAACAATGCTGAGATGAGCCCTGTGGTAGCCTCTGGAGTTAC
The DNA here is from genome assembly GCA_964500725.1 of uncultured Gammaproteobacteria bacterium. Lineage (GTDB taxonomy): Bacteria > Patescibacteriota > Microgenomatia > Daviesbacterales > UBA10151 > UBA10151. Next base: position 41,422 of record CAZCNP010000001.1, on the reverse strand, counting down.
TGGAGCCTCCCCTATTTGGAATAAGATAATGAGAGCTGCTTTAGAAGGTAAGCAAAATGAGCCTTTTGCCAAACCTGAAAATGTTTTACAAGTAGAGGTGGATGGGTTGATGACTGGCAAGCCTCATGGTGGTTCTCCTACCAGAAAAGAATATTTTATAGCAGGAACTGAGCCTAAAGGAGAATCAGGATCTTATCAAAGAAAAAAGGTCTGTAAAAGTAACACTCACAGGTTAGCCAATGATGGTGAAGATAATGAGGAAAAGGATGTGGTTGTTTTAAAAGAAGATGATCCAACTGGAGCTAATAAATGGCAGAAAGGGATAGATGAGTGGGTATTAACTGCTGCTGATCCTAGGTTTGTGGGAGCTTCCCAGGGTTGTTCAGGGGTGCCAGGATTTACTGCTGGGACTGGGGCTGTTGTTGAGATAGTTAATGTTACAAATGGGGCTAATGTTCCCAGGGTTTTTGATGTTTTAGCCAGGGCAAATTCTCCTGCAGGAGTTAAAAAGATGACCTGGTTAATAGATGGGGGTATTAAATCTACTCAGACCTCTGAGCCTTATGCTTTACATGTTGAGTTTCCTAATGGAGATAAAGGATCACATACTATTTCAGTTACTTTAGAAGATAACAATGGTGGGACCTTCACCCATTCAATTGGGGTTACTGTAGCCTTATAAAATTTCTAATTACTAATTTCTAATTACTAAATAAATCCCAATTACTAAATTATGTAACTTTTTTAAATATTGAATTGAAAATCAAATTTAGTTCTTTAGCTTCTTGCCATAATAATCTTGCTTCTTCTTTTAAATTTGGTACTGCAACCACAATCATTCTAATAAAATGTTTAGATTCTCTTGATTCTTTTTTACAAATGCCTATTTTATGCTTAAAATCCATTCTACTTTCTGCATCATCTGCCTCACAATAATTTGCTCCTACACTAGTACTACATCTTACTAGTTGAGTTATTAGAGGATTAGTGATAGGTCCCTTGGGTATTTTTTGACAAAACTGTATGGTATCTTCTCCAAATTTAGCAGTTCTATCTTCTAAATCAAACTTATTAGTAATTTTATCATTAGTCATTCTTTAGAAATTAGGTTAATTAGTTAATTAGTAATTATTTATTTCTATTTCCAACACAGCTACTCTTTGGTCTATTCCAAATTTATTAACAATCCTGGGGTGGATTTCAGCTATAAAGCCAACTTGTTTTCCATCTTCTTCTAAAACAGATGATCTGGTGGGATGAAAAGTTTCTCGTCCTGGTTTCTTATCAGCATTTAGCTTGATACCTTCCAGGTGTGATCCTAAACGTTGGAAAATCTGGTAAAGCTCAGCAATAGGATTATCAGTACTATTTGATAAAGCTATAGCTAACCTGTGAGGTTCTTCTGGTAAGCCATTCTTTATAAGGTAGGCTTTTCCTACCTCAAAAATAGCAACATCTTTAACTCCATTTCTAATATTTTTAGCAACTGCTTCCAGTAAATTTGGCCAAAGATTATCTCTTAAGTATTCTGTTTCAGATGAGATAGGATTGGCAACTTTGATCAAATTGACAATTGAGAATTGAGAATTGAGAATTACCTTGCTGGAGTAATAGGAATAGGTTTGGACTTCAGTTAGACCTGTCTTTGAAAGTGCCTGCTTAAGCCTCTCTAAAGCCTCAAAAAGGGGATTTTCCTCTATATTTGGTATATTGTCAGTCAAAGGCTTGGCAGGAATCTTTTCATAACCATACATCCTGGCTACTTCCTCTACTATATCCTCCTCAATATTTATATCCAGTCTCCAGTATGGAACTGTAACTTCCCAAATTACATTCCCACTTCCGATGTGGGAAGCTAAAGTAAAACCTAGCTTAGTTAAAGAATCTTCTACTTGTTCAGGAGAAATATCTACTCCAACTAAAGAGTTAATTTTTTCTTGAGATAAAGTAACAGTTTTAGTTTCATCTTTTAGGTCTCCTATTAATGTAATTGCTGTGACTTTGCCTCCTAAGCTCTCATACATTTTTATAGCAGCAGACATTGATTGTAGAAGATTAGTTCTGGTAAGCCCATGTTGGACTCTTTTTGCAGCTTCTGAATGAAGTCTATGCCTGTGGCTGCTTTTACGAATAGCAATGGGATCAAAAATAGTGATCTCCAAAAAAATAGTCTGGGTATTTTGAGAAACTTCTGAATCCTTACCTCCCATGATACCTGCCAAGCCAACTGGTTTTTGAGGGTCAGCAATTATCAAATCCTCTTCTGATAGCTGAAGCCTTTTTCCATCAAGGGTTGTTAACTGTTCTCCTTTTTTTGCAAGTCTAACTATTAGTTTTTGTTCAGCAATACAGTCAGCATCAAATGCATGCATGTCTTGACCATATTCAACCATCAGGAGGTTGGTTATATCTACCAGATTATTCACTGATCTTATACCACTGCTTTCAAGTTTATTTACCCACTCTTTAGAAGAAGGACCAATTTTTAGTCCCTCAATTTTGACAATACAATAAACTGGAGCCAGCTCTGGATTTTCTACTTTAACTGGTGTTTCAGGTAGTTTTTGGGTAACCCAAGGGAATTTATTAGGGTTCTCATTTTCAAAAGTAATTTGAGAATCAGTAATAGCAGCTATTTCTCTGGCTACCCCTCTTAAAGATAACAGGTCTGCCCTATTGTAGCCTTTCATATCCAGCTCAATATATTGGCCTGTTACTTCTTTGGTTCCAATAGTCCTAAGAGCTAAAAGCTTCACTAGCTCCTCAACAGAAGCTTTTAAATCTACTAATTCTTTTAACCAGTTTATAGAAACTTTCATTTAATATTTCTCCAAAAATTTAACATCACCACTTTTAAAAGATCTTATATTTTCTACTCCATACTTGAGCATAGCCATTCTTTCAGGTCCTACACCCCAGGCAATTCCTGAATACTCATTTGGATCTATCCCCCCATTTTTTAATACTTGAGGGTGAATCATTCCTGCTCCAGCCAGTTCTAACCAGCCCATTTCTCCACAAACTTTACAGCCTTTTCCTTTACAGAAAATACACAGCCCATCTACTCCTGCTCCTGGTTCAACAAAAGGGTAATATTTTGGTCTTAACCTGGCTTTAATATCTTCTCCTAAAATTCCTTTAAAAAAGTATTCAGATAGGTATTGAAGGTTGGCCATACTAACACCTTTGTCTATATAAACAATCTCAAATTGGTCTAAAGTATGCTCATGTCTTGCATCCACATTTTCATACCTAAAACATCTATCAATAATCATCATTCTGATTGGGGGTTTGAGTTCCTTCATAATTCTAACTTGGGCATTTGAGGTATGGGTTCTTAAAAGTAGCTCTCCTGGAGAAGCTTTTAAATTATGGGGATCAATATATAAAGTATCCCAAAGGTCTCTGGCAGGATGTCCTTGAGGGATATTCAGTAGCTCAAAATTATATTCTTCAGAATCTATATGGGGGGCTTCAAATTGTTTAAAACCTAGCTTACCAAATAAATCAACTATTTCTTGTTCCAGCTGGGTAACGGGGTGAAGATGTCCTCTTCTTGTTCTAGGTTCTATTTTAGCCTGAAGGTTAAGCTCTTCTGATTTAAGTTCTTGGTAGCTTTGTTCCCTAACTTCAGTTCTTTTTTCTTCTATAGCTTTTTCTAAAGCTTGCTTTGTTGAATTAAAAAGTGGACCTACCTTTTTTCTTTCTTCCTGAGGCAGTTTTCCAAATTCTTTAGGGAGTAAATCCAGCTCTCCAGTTTTTCCAAAAAGGGCTAAGAAAATCTCATCAAGCTCCTTTAAGTTTTGGGCTTGGTTAATTTTTCCCAAATAATCTTTTTGAATCTGTAAAATCTTTTCTTCCATGAATTTGATTCTAACATAATAATAAATGTGAGGCTATTTAGAGTTGATTTAAATTACGATTTTTTCATACATAAAATAGGAACGATTATTCTTCTAGCTGCTCTATCCATAGATGGTGGAAGTTGATCTACTGGTGAATTTTGCCCTCTTTTCCACACTCTTACCTGCATGAATTGATCTAACCATTGGTTTCTTGTAAGCTCAATTGGAGCGCTAACCTCCCATTCTGTAAGTGATTGAGCGATAGCAAGGATTCCAGCTTTTTCTAATTTAAATCCAGCATTCTGGCTTTTAGCTAAAACTTGGGCAAAATATATTTTCAAAATTGTTTCATGAAATCTATAATGGGCTCTATGGATTTTTGTCTCCGAACTAGCTGCAGTTTGTGCAATAGTTGCAAGATCAGCAGTAGTTAATCCTAACGTTTTTTCTGCCAGGAGGTCTGTATAGTCCATCTCTGAGTAGGGTTTATCTGCGAATTGCTTTTCTATTTCTTGACTAAACGGTATTCGCTTAGATGATGGAGATAAAACTGAATGGAATAGAATTTTGGTTACCCAGGTCGATAATCCAGGTTCTGCTCCTACTATAACTCCACCTGGTTTTGTAATCCTAGCTGCTTCATCAAAAGCCTCTTTTGGGTTGCATATATTATTTAGGGCAAAGATAAAAAATACAGCATCTGCAATTTCGTCTTTAAAAGGAGCGTTTGGAAAATCTGACATTACTACATTAGCACCAGTTCTTCGTAAAGTATGAGCAAATTTTACAGAGATATCATTTCCTACCCATTGGTAGCCTCTTCTGGCAGCAGCTAGCCAGCTCCCTTCAGGACCAGCGCATGCATCAATGACCAAAGATTTAGCAGGCAATATAGGTTGAGCAAATTCTAGTACTGCTTCATTAACAAGCCTTTGGCGGACCAATAAATTACCTATATATGTGCCTAAGTCATCACGAGCAATTTTTTCGTCTTGAAGATATTTTTCTACTGAATGTACGGGCATTTGAAAATTATATAATATAGACCTATAATTTTCAAATCAAACTGGGGGGCGAAGAATAAGTCTTATATATCCTTCAGCATATTTTACTTTTGGTTTGGCTTTTTTCCCTGCTATTTTGTTCATTTCTTTGATTCTTTCTCCAAAGGCCTTTAAATCTGTAAATTGGCTTTCATGTTTAAAAAGGGCTTCTATTTTTTTATCTATTACTTTACTAATATCCACAAAATAATTTGCCTTACTGAAATTTATTAAAAGTAACTCTTCCACACAATGGGATTCCAATCCTTGCTCTAAAAGTTCAGGAAAAGTTCTGGCATTTCTGGCAAAAGGATACACACAATCCATAGTAGCTTCCCCTCCAACTCTATGGTCTGGGTGGTTAACAAAAGATCTGGTTTCATCATAGTAAAGTGTTGGATCCCAGCAAATTACTGTATTAGGTTTAATGGATCTAATAACTTTAATAATTTCTTTTTTAAGTTCTGGGCTATTTTCCAGTTCCCCATCAACAAAGTCTAGAAAAAAAACCTTTTTAACTCCTAAAGTATCTGCAGCTGCCTGCTGTTCAGCCCTTCTAATTCTGGTTAGCTCTTTGCTGGAAATCTTGGGATCTTCAGAGCCTTTGCTGCCATCTGTTAATACCAGATAATAAACTGTGTGGCCCTCAGATATATATTTGGCTACAGTGCCAGAACAACCTATATCAATATCATCAGGATGAGCGCCCACTGCCAGTACGCACTTGGGCAACAATTTTTTTAAAGTCATCTAGGTGGTGAACTGCTAAATCAGCCAAGATTTTCCTATCAAGGTTTATATTTTTAGCTTTTAATCCTGCTATAAATTTAGAGTAACTTAAGCCCTCCATTCTTACAGCATTACCAAGCTGGACAATCCAAAGGGCTCTCATGTCTCTTTTTCTTAACTTTCTTCCAGCAAAAGCATAAGCTCCAGCATGAAGCAAGGAAGACTTGGCTTCCTTAATGTTTTTGCTTCTGCCACCTCTGTGGCCCTTTGTTAATTCTAAAACTTTTTTATGTTTTCTATGTGAGACAACACCTCGTTTAACTCGAGCCATTTTTTCCTCCTTTATTAAAATAATTAACTATTTTTCCCCAATACCCTTGTCTGTTAACCCCTGCATAATTTCTTGCAGATTGATTACCTGACCTTGATCTGCCTGTTTGTTTAAAATTTCTAGTTTCTCTACCCATTTATATCCCTATTACCTTTCTAAGCCTTTTGGCTTCACCTTTAAAAAATGTGCTGGTCTTTTTTTGCCTGTTTAAAGCACCTTTACTTTTTTTCCTTTTTAAATGTCCAGCACCAAGTTGATGTCTTCTTAGAATCTTACCTGTGGAGGTAATTTTGATTCTTTTTAAAACTGACTTATTTGTTTTCTGTTTTGGCATATTTTAGTGACTAGTCGCTAGAGTCTAGGGACTAGTATTTCCTTTCTGATTTTGTCTAGACTCTTGACTCTCCTTTCCCCTTACCTTTTCCTACTATCATGGACAGCTTTCTGCCCTCCATCTTTGGGTCTCTTTCAATGCTCACCTTATCCCCCAAAAGATTTAAGGCATCCTGTAAAACCTGATGGCCAATTTCCTGATGAGCCATTTCCCTGCCTTTAAATTTGACAGTTAATTTTACTTTATGTCCATCTTTCAAAAACTCTTCAGTCCTATTTAGCCTTACCTTAAGGTCGTGCTCAGCTATTCTAGGAGAAAGCCATAACTCTTTTAATTCTCCTCCAGCTGCACCTCTTCTTGACGCTCTTTCCTTTTTGCTTTCCTCATACCTGAATTTTTGAAAATCAGCTATTTTGGCAACAGGAGGATTAGCATTTGGAGCAATCTCTATTAAATCTTGCCCCAGCTGCTTAGCTTTTTCCAAAGCCTCAAGCTTGGATAAGACTCCCAGTTGTTCACCTTTGGAATCTAATACCCTCAGTTCTTGAGCCTGGATATGCTCGTTTAAGCGATAAAACTTGGCCAGTTAACCAGCCCTCCTTGACATAATTGCTCTAGATATTAACATAAATTAGGCTTGAGATTCAACCTCTTGTTTTATCTTGTCTAAAAACTCTGCAAAATCTATTGGTCCCAGGTCTTTTCCGTCTCTTGCTCTAACTGCAACTTTTTCTTCTTTTTCTTCCCTGTCTCCAATGATTATCATATAAGGGATTTTTTGCAGTTGAGCATCTCTAATTTTGGCTTGCATTTTTTCAGCCCTTGTATCAACCTCTGCTCTTATGTTTGCGGATATAAGTTGCTCGAGTACTTTTTGTGCATATTCTTGATGGCGATCTGCAATGGGTATAATTTGTACCTGAATGGGTGCAAGCCATGTTGGGAAAGCCCCTCCATATTTTTCAATTAAAAAAGCCATAACTCTTTCAATAGCTCCTATGGATGAGCGATGAATAACAACAGGTTCTTGTTCTTTACCTTCTGCATCAGTGTATCTTAATTCAAACCTCTTTGGCATCACGAAATCATATTGAACTGTAAAGGCTGTTTCTTCTTTACCTAAAACATTTTTCATTTGCACATCAATTTTTGGTCCATAAAAAGCTGCTTCATTTTCTGCTTCATAAAACGGAGCTTCTGTTTCTTGCAACACTTCTCTTAACGTTTCCTCAACTTTTTCCCACGCTGTATCATCTTTGTAATATTTAGTTTCGTTGTTTCTATCCCCAAGAGAAAGCCTGTATCTGTAGTCAATACCTTTACGCAACCCAAAAACTTTATTGGCATGATCTATTAAATCTAAAGCTTTTTTAATTTCTTCTTTTGCCTGGTCTGGGATACAGATAATATGTGCATCTGAAAGTGTAAACATTCTTACTCTCATCAGACCTGTTAGCTCTCCACTTTTTTCATAGCGGAATTGAGGCGAAATTTCTGCGTATCTTACTGGGAGCTCCCTATAGCTTCTTGGTTGTGATTTGTAAAGCATAAAGTGATGAGGGCAAGTCATTGGTCTTAAGATTAACTCTTCCTCATCAATCTTCATTGGAGGATACATAGTGTCTTTGTAGTAAGGATAATGTCCAGATTTTTCATATAACTGTACTTTTGCAAGTGGGGGTGTCCAGACATGCTGGTATCCGCGTTTTAATTCTTCATCAACAATAAATCTTTCGAGTTCTCTTCTAATAGTTGCCCCTTTTGGAGTAAGCAAAGGTAGTCCAGCTCCCACTAAATCTGAGAATACAAAAAGTCCCAACTCTTTACCTATTTTTCGATGATCTCTTTTTTTAGCCTCTTCCAGCATGTTTAAATATTCATCAAGTTCTTGTTTAGATGGAAAACAAGTTCCATAAATTCTGGTGAGCATTTTATTTTTCTCAGATCCTCTCCAGTAAGCTCCAGCAATAGAAAGAAGTTTAAAATATTTTAACTCCTTTTTAGGGTCACCTTCTACATGTCCACCTTTGCATAAATCCAAGAAATTCCCTGGATCATTTTCTGTAAGTGTTTTTCCTTCTTTGGCAAATTCTTCAATAAGTTCAAGTTTATAAGGGTTGCTGGCAAAATCTTTCCTGGCTTGGTCGGGAGAGACTTCTTTTACCTGAAATGTCCCCCAGCTTTGCACCACATCCTGCATCTTTCTCTCAATCTTAGGTAAATCTTCTTCTGAAATTTTTCTTTCGCCAAAGTCAAAATCCTGGTAAAAGCCATTTTCTATTGAGGGACCAATTGCATTATGAGTTCCAGGCCAAAGCTCCTTTACAGCAGCAGCCAAAAGATGGGCACAAGAGTGTCTTAGGTTATTTAGATTTTCATTCTCATTACTCATAGTATTTTTACTATATCAAAAACAAGATCTAAGTAGAAGGGTGCTAAATAATTAGCAACCAGTACCAACAATAGCATCTACTACTCTTGCCCAGACTTTATAATGACCGGTTTTTAAAACCTCTGCAATATGCTCTTGAGGTGTTTGGGGTGGTAAACCGTTACTAGCCCGATTGTTTTGTATAACTCGGGAGAGTTCTGAGTATGCAATACCTCTTCTTGGTATTCTTGGGTCATCAGGTGCTAAACCGCATCCCCTGGTTTCTATACTTTTGTTTGCCATTTTGTCCTCCTTTCTTTTCCAATAAAAAACCTCCCTTGTGAGGAGGCTTATGTATGCTTTTGGTTTTTACCAAACTACACTACAAAACCTCCCTTTGCGGGATTGGTGTAGTGCAACATGTTTGAGGTAATCTAATCATTATTATTTATAATATTTTATAAGCTTATATTTGTCAAGCTGTGGACGGTACAGGGCTCGAACCTGTGAAACCTCTTTCACGTCAAGAAAGCGCTCTACCAACTGAGCTAACCGTCCATCGGACCGAAGATCAAAACAATTATAATTTCTTCAAAGTTGTTTTGATCAAGGGAGATCGCTTGCAATAAATTGTCTAAATGACAATTTTTGACAAGGGCTACCCGAGTGTATTTTAAGTGAAAGAAGGTTTTTATTCAAGAAGACTAAATTACCCTGGGTTTTGGGACCAATGTCCACCTTTATTTTCCCCACCCATCAGCAGCTCATTTTCTCCCATGGAAAATTTACCCTTAGGGTTAGTAGCAGCTTTACTTTCATCTTTTTGTTGTTGATCTGCTTGTTTTCTTTGCTCAATTAATTTTCTTCTCAATTCAGCCCTTTGATAAACACTTTTGTCTTTATAGCTTGATTGGTAGTGAAGCAGCTCATTTTTTTGACTTATTGGTAAATTAGCAGCAATATCATCAATCTCTTCCTCTAATTGTTCCTTTTCTCTTTGGGCTTTTGCTTGTTCCTCTTTTAAGTTTTGGAAGAATACCTTTTTTCTATCAATTTCTTTTTGCTTTTTAGCCTGTTCAGCTTGAGCTGTTTGAGCATTACTGAACTCCAGTGTACCTTTGGAGGGAAATTTTACCTCCCCATTTGTTTCTTTTTTCGGTTCAATTCCTGCTACATCCTGGCCTAAATCCATTACTGCATCTATCAGTCCACCAACACCCTTTTTAGCAGCACTGGAAACCATTGAGGCTTCTGTCTCAAAATCTTCCTCAAATCCTCCTAAGATGCCTCCTAAAATATTCTTAGGGTTTACTTTACTGCTGGTACTGCCAAAGGTATTCATGGAGGTATATTTTACAACTTTTTACCAAAATTTGCTAAGGTTTGCGGTTTCTGACTTGTTCTGCCAGTTGTTGCTTTGTTAATCCTTGTGGCTTTTCGTAAGGTATAGAGTTTGATCCTCCAACAGTAATAGGGGCAATAGGATTTGTGGTTAAATTTTTAATATATGCTCTAACTTCCTCAAGTGATTTGGGAGCAGGTTTTTGGAAATTGTTTATTGATCCTTCTGTAGATTCAGAACTAGTTACTGGGTCTATCTGGTATCCTGGTTCAATCTGGGTGGAATTAGGCAAAGTCTCCTTTGGCAGGGTAGATATGTTAGATGAATTTGGGTCTTGGGTGTTATTCATATGATTGGGGCCTATTTTACCTCTTTTATACAAGAAGTCAAATTACATAAAGGTAAGGTTTGTGTAAGAATTACGTTTGCAGCATGTAATTATCTATGAAGGGCATTATAGCCAGCAACAGAAAAATCAATCCAGGTATCATAAAATTTTTTGGAATCCTCTGTCCACTTATATTTTCCATCCTGATCTTTTACCAAAATTCCAGCTTTCTGAAAATTATCATTTGCTATTTTAAAGACTCTTAAAATATCCCCGTCAAGTTCATCTTGAGAAAATTTGCCTTGCTCAATTGCCTTAAGATAGTCAGGTAGTAACAAATAATGTCCCCACAGATCTGCCATAAAGGATGTGGGTACCCTACCAAATCCACTGTTAATTGCTGAGGTTTCCACAGCTTTCCTTATTCTTTCATCCTTGGGCCTTTCGTAATCAGGGTATAGAGTATTTGCCATAACATATTTTGCCACCATATCAAAAGCCTGTGCGCTCAATACCTCTTTGGCAACTAAAAAATGCATTAGAAAATCAGGATAATTTCTGGTTACTACACCATCAATTCTAATCTCTTTAAATTGTAAAGATGCAGGAGCAGACATTCTTAAATCAGGCCCACCTGTTAACGAACGGAGGTTAGCATTAATCTTTTGATCACTTACTTTGATTATTGCTCCCACTGGGGCTACTTGAAGTACATTCATTCCAGAGTCTGCAGGATCTATTTTGTCTACAGTAACTACTTTAGCCTTCTCATCAGAAAATATAGAGCCATTTTTGGAAAATGAAGGTTTTCCTTGTTGATTGTCTAAGAGTATAGAACCTGCATAAGCAATATTGTTAAATTCTGAGTTACCCATCATTGCCCCTGCAAAAGTTTCTACTTGTTCTTGTGTCCATATACCTAATTCTCGGCGGATACCTACATCAACTTGAGGGGATCCTGTAGGGACAGGTTGCCTTGCGCAACTTGTTGTAATTAAAGCAGCGCCTATTGCTAATCTTAGAAAATCTGCTCGAGTATATTGTTTGGTATTTTCTACTCTATTCATAATTGTGCCCAGGAGAGGAGTTGAACCTCCACGCTATTGCTAGCATAACGCCCTAAACGTTACATGTCTGCCATTCCATCACCTGGGCTAACTAACCCTCGTATTTTAACAGTTTTTAGCTGAATCTGGAAATGGCTTTTTGGTGGGCTTGGAGTTCTAAAGCATCATCCAAAGATTCCAGCTTAAATTGTTTACCAAATTTAGTTTCTAAAGCTTTTTGTAGTAACCAATCAGCAAGTCTTGGGTTTTTAGGAAGCAGTGATCCATGCATATAACAACCTACAGCATTTTTATATAAACATCCTTCTCCTTTGTCTTTGCCATTATTTCCAAACCCTTTAATAACCATTCCTAAAGGTAAAGCTCCTTTTTTAAGGTGAGTTTTACCTGAATGATTTTCAAAGCCTACTAATTTTCCAAACATAGACTCAATTACAATATTCCCTATCATTCTGTCATAGCTTGCTAAAGTATAGGCTGGGAATAATCCTATACCAGGCAATTTTGGCCCTTTATGGGGTTGATAATACTCCCCTAGTAACTGGTAACCACCACAAATAGAAAGCAGTGGTACTCCTCTTTCTACCTCTCTTTTAATAAGTTTACCTTTTCCAGATTTTACTAAGTCTTTGGAAACTAATTCCTGGGCTTGGTCTTGTCCTCCACCAAAGAAAAACAAGTCCACCTCTTTTGGTTTTAATTTTCTTCCAATAGAAATTAGTTTAACCTCAACTCCAATCCCTCTCCACCGGGCTCTTTTTTGCAAGGCAGTAATATTGCCTGTGTCTCCGTAAATATTCATTAAATCACCATAAAGATAACCAATTATTAATTTCATGATTCTGTCTCCCAGTAATGTTTCTTGATTCCAGCTTTGACCAGGATTGATTGTAGTTCAAGCATTGCTGTATAGGTAGGCAGGATAAACAGGTGGCCTTTTTGGTTCCTTCTAGCCTGCTTAAAGGCCTTATTTAGTTCTGGCTCAATGATAATCTTTTCAGGATCAAACCCAGCATATTTTAATCTGTTAGCCAGATCATAGGCTCTGGCGCCAGAGCAGATAGTTTGAAGTTTGTAGTTTGTAGTTCGTAGTTTTTCAAATTTGGCGTCCCAGATCCAGGAAACATCTGTGCCATCTGCTAAGTTATCATTTAAAGCCAGCAGTAAGGTGTCATTAGGTTTTATATTAGGAGTAATAGTTTCAAAAACCTGGGTAGCCCCAGCTGGATTTTTAATTAGGAATATATGCCCAAAGGGAAGTTTTTCTACTCTTCCGAAAGCTGGGGAATAGCTTTTGAGAGAAGAAATTATTTGTTTGGGTGCTAAACCTAAGTTAACTCCAGCAGCAAAACTGGCCAGGAAATCATAAATATGATAAAGCCCTGGCACGGGTAACCGAGTTAAGAGTGTAGAGTTATGAGTTAAGAGTGAAAAATTAGAATTCTTAAGTCCAGTAAATTTAATATTTCTGGCCTCATAGTCTAACTTACCTTTTCCTTGTTGGTGTTCTGTGGCCTCACCTGTTATCTTTAAGCCTTTAACTCCAAATTTCTGGACCTTTCCTGTAAAGCATTTCTTCAGCTCAGCTGTATTGGCATCATCACCATTTACTAATACCAGGGTTTTTGGATCAAGTGTTTTTAAAGTCTGGCACCACTTTTTTACCATACTGTCAACTTCCCCATACCTGTCCAGTTGATCCCTAAATACATTTAAAAAAACTACTATCTCTGGTTTTAGTTTTGGAGCCACGCTGTTAAAGGCAGCCTCATCAAGCTCCCAAATCCCTAAGTCTAGGGTATAAGCAGAGCTTGCCTCCGAAGAACGGAGGTAGGGTCTAGGGTGTAGGGTATAGTTAGAAATTAGGGTTGATGCAATGCCTCTTTCTAAATTTGAGCCAGTGTGATTTCTGATAACTTTTAATCCAGAGTTTTTAGCAAAATGGGCAAGCATTTTAGAGGTAGTGGTTTTACCATTGGTGCCTGTAATTACTATATTTTTTGGGATATTAGAGCTTAATTTTTCTACCAAATTAGGTTCTAATTTTAAAGCATAAAGCCCAGGAGCAGCTGAGCCACCACCAAGATTGAAAAACTTTGTGAAGTAGGCAATTGTTTTACCTAACAAAATTGCAGGAAAAAAGAGCATGAAGAGATTGTATCACTTTGAAACTAATTGGCCAGAGATAGCAGCTATCATTGGAGCTTTGTCAAGTTGGGTTATTTCTTGTTTGTCTATCTTAAAGTCACTAGCAAACTTTTCTAAATCCTGCATGAAGTAACTAACATTTTTGCCCCAGGAAGGAGAGGCAGCATAAATTCTATTTATAGAATAAGGATCAGTTAAGCCTTTGTTTAAGTAGTTTTCCCTTAGACCCTTGGAAACAGTAAAAATACCATCTCTCCATGAGTTAAAATAAATGGCTTGTGTGCCATATACTCCCCATCCCCAGGCATTGTATCCACCAGGAATATGTTTACCAAAAGTAGATTCTACCCCAGCAATAGAGGCTACCATTTTCCAGTCCAGGTTATAAGTATCAGCAGCCTCAATAAAATCTTGAGCATGATTTTGTAGAGGTGAGTTAAATTGAGCCAAATACTCAGAGAGTATTTTAGCCCTGTTATCCAGCTTTTTGCTTTCAACTTGGTAACTAGTGAGGTTGTTTTCACTAGTTTGGGCCAACACTTGTTTGCTGGTTAGAATAAGAAGAAAAGTTAAAAGAAAAGAAAACAATATTTTTGCTTTCATAAAAAAAATCCTGTCACAAAAAGACAGGATGAAGCCGATAGTATAGCAAAGTGAAATTAAAATGTCAAGTCTAGAGGTCTATTGCAGTTCTTTCATGAAGGTTAAAACACCTTTGGCCCAGGCTCCACCCTTTTCCAAAGATGGAGGGGTGTATTTGGCCATAATTTGAGTTGGATTTTTCAAACCCTGATTTAGATAGTCTTCTCTTAAAGCCCTGCCTACTCTTTCTATTGCCATATCCCAGGAGTCAAACTTAGTAACCAGCTTTCCATAAATCCCATACCCAAAGGGATTATAGGATTCCTCTATAATTTTTTTGCCTCCATTTGATTCCTGCATAGCAATCGAGGGAAGCAGCCTCCAGTCTAATTGGTACTTATCAGCCACCTCAATAAAAGTCTGGCTATGCTCAGCCAAAGGAGCTTGATAACTTACAAAAAAGTTTTCAACTATTTTAGCCCTGCCATCAGCAGCAACTATCCCATCAGTAACCTCTGCTTCTGTTTTAGGTAAAGCTGCATAAAGTTTAAAGCTTTGTCCGCTATTATGAGGGGTAATGAGTTTTGGGCTTGATAGGTACAAGCTAAATAAAATAGTAAATATTAAGGTAGTTGTGGATGCTCCAAACCAGGCAGCCACAAACCATATTCTGGCTTGAGGTTTTACAGTGTCCATCTGCTTTTTGTTGCCTTTGATAAGGACCTGCTTCGCACTTCGGTATGAATTATTATACCTCGTGCTCGCAGAACCTGTTAATTCTCTAGCAGTGAATTATAGTAACTCTAAAATTTGGGATTTGTCAATGCCATTTTTGAGGCTAATTTAGCTCTAAAATCAGCTTTGCCAAAGAGGCTGGATCATGACGGAAAAGATGGTCTCTTAAGTGATAAATTGCCAAATTTGATTTTATAATCTTGGTAGCTGGGGAAACTTTCTTGCATCCCTCCTCATCTACCTTAACCACCCCTTGTCCTTGTTTTTTATAAATCTTCAATACTTCTGGATCCAAACCATTTGAATTGGCAATCATATAATTTATTCTGTTTTTATCTTCTAAATAGGATAAAAATGCTTTTAAATAATCTGAGGCTTGGAAAAAATCTGTTTCTCCTCTTTTGGTCATCAGGTTCAAAACTAAAATAACTTTGGTTTTTGAGGCTATAATTGCTTCTTTAATTCCCCCAACTAAAAGGTGTGGAAGCAGAGAGGTATATAAATCTCCTGCTGAAAAAATGATTTTATCAGCACAGGAAATTTGTTCAATTACTTCTGGATTAGGATCAGCATTAGTATCAAAATAAATTCTTAAAATTCTATGTTTGGGATTATAGTTTTTGCTTTCACCTCTAAGGTCAATATTAGTTTCCCCTTCAATTTCTTCCCCACCTACTAACTTGGCCATTAAATTAAGTTCTGTTAAGGAAATTGGTAAAACCCTGCCTTTGATTCTAAATAATAATCTTTCAGCCTCAACTCCCCTGTCCGGGCCTTTATAAATATGTTCAAGCCTGGCTGCTACCAGGTTCCCAAAACTGTGCCCTTTCAAAGGACCACTGATATCTTCCAGCCTGTCATCAAATAGTTTCTGGGCTACTTGTCTTTGTTTGGGATCCTCCATTAAAGCTAGCAAACACTGTCTAATATCCCCAGGGGGTAAAATACCTACTTCTGTTCTTAGTCTCCCAGAAGATCCACCAGAATCCCATGTTCCTACAACAGCAGTTAAAAGGTCTGGCTGGTTTTGCTCAACTAATCCTCTAAGTAAAGAAAAATGTCCAGTCCCCCCACCAAAAGTCACTATCTTTTGCTGGAAAGGGTACTTATTGTTTGTTGTATTTGCCACAGCGGAAATATTATATCATTGATGTTAGAATATGTGACATGCGGACGTGGCGGAATGGCAGACGCGCAGCGTTCAGAGCGCTGTCCCAGCAATGGGGTGAAGGTTCAACTCCTTTCGTCCGCACAAAAGAAGGTTGTAAGCTATGTTAAAATGATTCAAATGGGGATTACGGAAGTACCAAGAGCCTTGGTTGGAAGAATTTTTCAACCACACGGACTCACTCTTGCGGAACAGGATCATAAAAGAGAAACGCTACTTAAAAAACACCCACTTTCAAATGCTGGTCTTTGGCTTGCTGTAATTTTAGATAGAGGTTTATTGAGAGTAAACGAAGTAGGTGCTATTACTCAGGCTTATGATTTGTACCGAAAAATTTCACCTGACATCGATGTTTCGCTTTCAGAATTATTCACACTTGCACATTTGCCAGATCCTCCTAAAGATAAAATTTATAGACATGTTTGTTTTAATTACGAAGTAACTTTTGATGTAGGCAACAGATTCAACAGAGCGATAGATGAAATTCGCGAGAGAAAAATCATTGATGGAAACGATTTTTGGACCACTGACATGTGGGTCAATCAGGACTTTAGGCGTTTACTTTCCGATGGTGTGATTACAGCAATGAATATGTTTAATACAGAAATTAATGCTGCAGAATATGTTTATAAACTGACGCCATACTGTTCTTACTCGACATATTTAAGAAACTATCATGATTTAAAAAATGCATATAGGAAGGCTGTATATTTATTGGGTCCCGATGAGATTTTTAAAGCATCTAGTCCAAACCAATTTTCTTCCTATGATTGGTATTATTCTCCTTCGATATCAAAAGGAAGGACAGCTTTACCTCCTGATAGAAAAATTCCTTTACTGTGGTAATTTTGTGAAATATATTTGCTTCGTGGAGGTTCAATTCCTCTCCTCGGCACTTGATAGGACAGTGAACTATTTGCTGAATAATACTTTTACTATATATTTTTAGTTATAATTTGGGTGTTAAAGAAGGGAACAAAATAAACTTTAGTTCCTTCAGTAGTTATTTCCTGGGTTAAACTAATATTCACAATAAATGCTTTTGGTACTTTATATTTGGTTAGAAATGATCTAAAAGAACGGCTCGTCTCAGGCTTTTTTAAGTTTGTATACTTGACCTCTATAGGTACAACCTCTTTGCCAGTATTTAGGACAAAATCAACCTCAGCCCTATCCTTGGTTCTCCAAAAATGAACAGTAGTAGGGGTAAGCTGAAGATGATTTTTAAGATTGTTGTGGACAAAATTTTCAAATAAAAACCCAGCAGAGTCAAAAGTGGCATTGCCAAACTGATTGGCTGCGAAGTTGCGAAGTCCCAAATCAACAAAATAGTAGACAGGACTTTTTGTTATTTCCTTTCTGGTATTCTTAAAATAAGGTGTAACTTTGCTGATGATATAGGTTTTTTCCAAATACCAGAGATAATCTTTGACAGTTTGAACTGAGATTCCTAAAGTATTGGAAAGCTCTGCCAAATTAACTAAATTACCTATTTGGGAAGCAAGGACTCTAAGTAAGGCAGTTAAGCTTTCAGTTTTTTGGATGTTTAAAAGAACTGACATATCTTTTTCCAGAAAACTTTGGTAAATATCAGCAATAGTTGCCCGTTTTTCATCGATAGTTGGTGCCAGCACCACCTTAGGATATCCCCCAAAATTTAGATACTCTTCAAGATATTGAATGGACAACTCCCCAAAAAGATCAAAAAAGGTAGCAAGCTTTACAAAGGAACGACCTTGCTTATATGCCACAAACTCTTCAAAACTTAAAGTTGTAAGTTCAAACAGCCTTTTTCTGCCTGGCAATGATTCATGAATTTTCTCTTTCAGTTCTATGCTTCCAGATCCTGAGACAATAAATTTATATGGTAGCTTCATATCATAAAGTCCTTTTAGGAATACTCCGGCGTCTTCTTTCCTTTGTATTTCATCAATAAAAACATACCCTTTATCTTGACCCATCTCGTAGGAAATTCTTTGCAGGAGTTTCTCCTGGGAGTCGAAAAAAGGCCGGTCTGCATTGAAATCAAGATTTAGAAAAAGAGTTTTTTCGCCCTTTTTCTCTAAATCATCTCTTAATATCTCCATCAACGTGGTTTTACCAGCCTGGCGCGGTCCCACAATAAGGGTAATTTCAGGATTTGAAAGGTGATTTTGTATCTGGTTTAGTATGACTCTTCTTATCATAATTTCACTATGTTCAATTATAGCCCGAGAATTATGAAAGTCAAGTTGTATTTTAGTACGAGAATTCTTACAATGTAGCCTTAATTTTTTATTTTAAGCAAAAATAGGCTTTTTAACTTTGCATTCAGCTATAGCTTTATTAAACTAAAGTTTTCTATATTTGTCAAAAATAACTAGAAAAGTTGTACAATTTGAGTAAGGACCCTTTTTACTTTTATTTTTGAACCAGAATACCCCGTCAGTAGGCTTTGGGGATGGAAGGTTTAAAAAGAATTCACCCGAAGGGATACTCCGCAGTAAGCAAAGCTTTCCTTTGCTTCGCAAACGTAAACTGCAGAGTAGTTCATGATACACAGATGAATATTTTTATAAATGGTTTATTAACAGGGTTAACTTTACAGCTTGCCATTGGTCCTGTATTTTTCTTTATTATTAACTTGGCTTTGCAGAGATCATTTATAGATGGTTTTGCAGGAGTATTGGCTGTAACCCTTGTTGACTACCTTTATATTTCTTTAGCAATTGTTGGTATCGGTAAACTGATTGAACATAAAAAGGTTAAAAAACCTTTTGGGATTATTAGCTCAGGAGTATTGATAATCCTGGGATCTTTAATTTTAAAAGGGGCAGTTAATGGTAATACATTAAATATTTTGACAATAGCATCCACAGGTATCCTAACAAGTTTTACCTCAGTTTTTTTAATCACTATATCTAGTCCTCAGACAATTGTTACATTCACCAGTCTATTTACTGCAAAAGCTGTTGAGTATAACTACACCAGAAAAGAATTATTAATTTTTGGCTTAGGAACTGGTTTTGCTACATTCTTATTTATGGGTTTGTCTGTAATGATATTCTCTCTTATAAAGGGAACTGTTCCTGCTTTATTAATCCAACTATTAAATGGAATTGTGGGAGGTTTGCTAATTGGGTATGGGATTTTAAGATTTTGGAAGATTAGCCAAAGAGAAAATAAATAATGAATTTTGTTGAAACTATTATAAAAGATCACACGATACAAAGATTAGAAATTGATAAAATTACCGGAGAATATATTGTTGGTGGTAAAGGGAAAATTGGGTTTTTGATTTTTCCAGATACAGGGCATTTAGCACCCTTTGTCCAGTTTAGATAGTACTTCATTAAAGAATTCAATCTTCCTGCGGTAGTATTCTCTACCTGATAATCCATCTCCGTTCTCTTTTAATAATCTATATGCTTCCAAGGTATCTGGATAGGAACGAAGGTAATTTTCGAACTTAACTCCATTAGTCCAACCCTCACACTCATTATTTATTAAAAATATATCTATATGTTTTCCATCAACTTCTGTTACGAAATGCACTCTTTCTAATGGATAAAGACTTCCGTGATTTCCAAAAAGATTCTTTAATGGTTCTATTAGTGGATTAAATTGATTAGAAGGAACTGGAACATAAATATCAATTTCATCTTGTCCAGAAATACCTAAGCTAGATGCTCCACGATGTAAAACAGAAATATCTTTTCCCAAGGCATCCTGAATTTTTTGTTTTATTTTTTGAAATTTTTCTTCAGCAGTTGGATCAAAAGGAACTATCTTTATTTTATCTACATCAGAGAGATGATCAATCCATTTCTGTTGCTTTCTTGTGATCATAGCAAAATTCTAACAAAAAGTTAGATTGTAAGATAGTTGCTTATGCTTTCTGTAATTCTTTGAATTACAGATGTAAACATCTATACTAAGCTTATGAGCCATGTTTTTATTGGTGGGATACCAGCATCAGGGAAAAGTTATTTAGCAAGAAAAGTTGCTGAAAAAACTGGAGCTTTCCATTTAAATTTAGATACATTAAGAGCAGAAATGAGAAATGACCCAAACTTAAGGTATTGGACTGATTTTTTCTTTAATCAAGATGAAGAAAAGTATTTAACACAAACTTCTTGCGAAGATCATTGGAAAAATTTAGTTGCTCAATCAGAGGCCTTTTGGCCAACAATGTTAAACAAAGTTAAAGAAACTATAAAATTTCATAAATCAGTAGTAGTAGAAGGAGTAAATATCCTTCCTCATCTAGCAAATAAAGATTTTAGTTTTCCAGGGATATTTTTATTAGGAGAATCTTTGGAACAAATCTTTGAAAGGAATAAGAAAAACCCAAGATGGGGAAAAACAGAAAGATTACAAAGAAAAGAAGCAGAACTCTTTTTTAACTGTGAAAGAGAAAAATATAAACAGGAAGCAGAAAAGTATGGATATAAAACATTTGAGGATTTTAATGCCGCAGAAAAGGGGTTGTTAGAACTTATTTAATTCTGTGAGCAATTGCAGGGTTTGAGTACTGTACAATGTAAGAATGAATAGGAATATTAATTTATTTTATTTGTTTAATTTCTTTGCTGATTTTAGGTTTTATGCTCCTATTGCTATTATCTATTTTTCCCAAGTTAGTGGTTCTTATGCTTTGGGGATGAGTATTTTCTCTGCTACCTACTTATCCTCTGCCCTTTTTGAGATTCCCACAGGGGTATTTTCTGATTATATTGGCAGAAAGAAAACTATCCTTTTGGGAAGCCTATTTTTAACTTTTGGTATTTTCTGTTATGCCTTAGGGTTTTCTTATTGGGTACTGCTTTTAGGAGCTGTTGCAGAAGGGATAAGCAGATCTTTTTTTAGTGGGAATAATACAGCTTTACTTTATGATACTTTAAGTGAACAAGGCAGGGTAAATATTTACCATGAAGTGTTGGGAAAAACTTCTTCTATGGATCAGGTAGCCTTAGCTATCTCAGCAGTGTTAGGTTCTTTTATTGCTGCTAAATCTTTTCCTTTAGTATTTTGGTTATCAATCCTTTCTCCAGTTGTTTGTATTTTGCTAAGCTTTCTTTTTAAAGAGCCAAAAATTCATAAAAAAGAAAGCACTAATATTTATAATCATCTAGCTGAATCCTTAAAGCTTTTTATAACAAATAAAAAATTAAGATATTTAAGTTTATCTGGTATTTTAAGTTATGGAATAGGAGAATCTGCCTGGATGTTTAGATCTGCTTTTATACAACTCCTCTGGCCTATCTGGGCTATTGGACTTGCCCAAACTGCTTCTAATATAGGAGGAGCTTTGAGCTTCTACTTTAGTGGAAAGCTAATTAATAAATTCAATGAATATAAATTAATTATTTTTAGTGGGATATATTCTTTTGTTATTAATTTAGTTTCTTTAATATTCCCAACTGTGGCCTCACCAGCTTTGATGAGTTCTACTTCCCTATTATTTGGGACTAATATGGTAGCTGAGGATAATTTAATGCAAAAAGCCTTTACCAATCAGCAAAGGGCTACCATGGGATCTTTAAATAACTTTGGCCAAAGTATTTGTTTTGGGATTTTCTCTATAATCTTAGGAATTGTTGCAGATAAAGTAGGCCCAATTAATGCCTTAATTTTTGCTGTAATACTGGGAGCCCCAGTAACCCTGCTTTATTTCAAAAGCTATAGATCTTGAAAGAAAAAATGGTAGGTTTTTAAGCAGGATATAAACGATTATATTTTTTTACCAGATTAAGCTGCATTTTATTAGCTTCTTGAGCTGCTTTTTTTACAATTTTTTTCTTCTCTGCAGCTGTATAATCAAAGAAACTTGGAGCAGAAACTTTTTCTTTCTCATTTAGTAATTTAGTCTTGATAAACTTAAACATATTATTTTCTTAATTTCTCCTTTAAGGACTCTGCAGTATAATCTATTTTCAGGTAACTATCAACATTATCTATATTAAAATAAGTTTTTTCAATACCCTGCTCTAAATTTTTTATAATAAGCCACAATTCTACTTCCTTGTAATTTTTAAATTCTTTTTTAATTTTGTTAACATTTTCTTTGGCTGCAAAAAAAGCATTTATAAACATATCTAAGGGAATTTTTCTTCCCTCTAGTTTTTCTCTCTTTTTAGTAAATTGCCAGGCTACTACTGGATCTTGATATAAATATACGACCGCAATCTTACGTTTTTTATGAAGACAGCGTAAGATATTTGTACGAGATTTTTCTAAATCAGCAAAAGTAGCATCCAGTATGAAATCCTGATTGTTTTGTAATGTGCAGTCTAATAATTTTTCAACTCCTAATGCTGCAGCTCCCTGAATTCTATAAGCATTGGTTTTATCATAGAAAGGGATAAAATCTCTGATCTCATCAGCATCTATTCTGACAATTCTTCTTGTAGGTTCTTTTTCTGATAATTCTTTTATAAAAGACTTGGAGAATTCTGTTTTACCAGCTCCAGGCGAGCCAGCCATAAAGTAAGCAGATGGTTTTTCAACAGGAGGATATTCTTCTAAGCTGGCAAACTTTTGGCATAATTGTGGTTTATGGGTTTTTATAAATTCTCGAGCTTTTATAGCGATTTGCGCTGAGGTAGCCACAAGCTTACTATCTTCCTTTACTCCTTATTTGTCAATAAAATAATATAATTAAAGTATGATTAAAAATATTATTTTCGATTTTGGGGGTGTTATTTTAAAACACAAAAGTACTTTGATGGAGGAAAAATTAGGAATTAAAGGGATTATATTTAAAAACTTAGAGGATTTAAAAGAAAAGTTACTAAAGCAAATTCTTACTTGACTTGTATATAATAATTTTGTAGATTACCCATTTCAAAATGAATACTGTCCAACCTGCAAATTTCCGTGACCTAATATACCAAAACCTTCTTGGTTTAGCTACTGAAGATGGGATTAATGCCTCAGGTAAAGATGAAATTTATGGTTGTATCTTTGGCAGAGACAGTGCTTTAACGATCTTAAAGATATTAAAAGTCCATAAAAAATTCCCCTGCAGTGAGCTTCTAAATATTTCTAAAAAAGCCTTAATAACCCTTTGTTCCCTGCAAGGTAAAGAAAAAAATATAGAATCAGGAGAGCAGCCTGGCAAATTTATCCATGAGTTTAGAAAAAGTAAACATGAGCACTTAACTACCAAGTCCTATAAACCCTGGTACCTTTATCCTGATGGGTATTTAAGAAATTATGATTCCCTAGATTCTACCCCTCTGGCTTTACTGGCTATTTATAGGTACTGGGAAGCCACAGCAGACCAGCAGTTTTTAAAGGCTGTACAGCCTTTTGTTGAGATGGGTTTGAACTGGATTATTACTTATGGAGACAGGGATAAAGATGGACTTTTGGATTATACTTTAGAGGAAGAAAGAAGATATGGGGGTTTGGTAGTCCAATCCTGGACAGACTCTCATGAGTCTTTAAAAGGCCCTGATGGATTTTTCCCCAAATACCCAATAGCTCCAGTAGAGGTTCAAGGTAAAGCCTGGTTGGTTTTAAAATTATGGTCCAGATTTTACCAAGACATATTTCCTACTTTTGCCCATAGATTATCTGCCCAGGCAGATCATATTAAGGAAAACTTTAATAAGCTGTTTATTTTTAAAGATCATGGATTCGATTTTGCTGGACAGGCTATAGATGGTGATAAAAGACTTATAAAAACTATCACAGGCAATCCTTTAATTTCCCTTTGGGCAGCTGATATAAAGGGTAGTAAAGTAGAATCTATTATTGATGATGAGTTTATAGAGGGTATGGTAAAGAGGGTTTTTCAACCTGATTTGTTTGATGCTGATGCTGGGATAAGAACAATGAGTACTCTATCCCCCACCTTTAACCACAATAGGGATTCTTACCATAATGGCAGCTTTTGGCCTATGTTAAATGGGCTTATCTTTGAGGGTTTAGAAAATTTTGGCTTTGATGATGAGGCTAGCAAGCTGAAAGAAGCATCCTTAAAACCTTTATATCATTTTAATTACCCCATTGAACTTTATATTAAAGATGAATGTGGTAATTTGAGGGAGTACCTCTCTTCTTCAGGGCAGGTTGGGTGCAGGGTTCAGGCCTGGTCTGCTGCTGCTGCTTTGGATTTTTTAACTTAACTTACTAAAACCTTACTTAATTTTCAATTTTCTCTAATTTAAAACATTTATACTTTGGCAGGTCTATATACTTTTACTTTCAGTAAAAGACTGTAATTTTTACAAAATTATGAAGATATTACAGATAGCCTCCCCATGGGTAGATACCCCACCTGATAATTATGGAGGAACTGAATGGGTTATTGCTAATTTAGTTAAAGGTTTGTCTGATTTAGGGCATCAAGTAACTCTTTTTGCCACTAAGACTTCCAAAGCTATAAGTAACATTAAATATATCTTTAAAAGATCTCTGCTATCCCAGGGAATTTCCTGGACTGCTGGTTTGCCTGCTTTTATTCATTATTATGAAGCATTTAAGGAGGCTTTTAAATATGATGTAGTTCATGCCCACATTGCTTCTTCTACAGATTTGATAGTAATGCCCTTTTTAGCAGATCTGACTAAGCAAGGTATCCCAAATTTGATGACCATTCATTCCAGATGGCCATATGATAGATATTCTAATATGGATAAGACTTTGATAAAACTGTATGCCAAAGATATTTTGGCTGTTAATATTTCCAAATCAATGCATAAAACCCTGCCAAAAGGTTTTCGTGATGGGGGCTTTGTTTATAACAGTTTAGATACTTCAACTATCAAGTTTAATCCAAAAGGTGGGAAGTATTTAACCTGGTTGGGCAAAATTATTCCAGAAAAAGGCACAGTTGAAGCAATTAAGATTGCCAAAGCTGCAGGAGAGCAGCTAGTCTTTGCAGGAATTGTGGATACCTATTATGAAAAATCAGTTAAATACTGGAAGGAAAAAGTAAAACCTTTAATAGATGGCAAGCAAATTCAGTTTCTGGGACCTGCTAATTTAAGGCTTAAAAATAGATTGTTGGGCGGGGCTAAGGCATTTTTAAATCCTATAAATTGGGATGAGCCTTTTGGGATGGTCATGGTGGAATCAATGGCTGCAGGCACCCCTGTTATTAGTTTTAAAAGAGGGGCAGCTCCTGAGCTTATTGTTAATAATAAAACTGGTTTTTTGGTTAAAGACAAACAAGAAATGGTCAAAGCTATCAAAAGGGTTGGGGAAATTGACAGAAAAGTTTGCAGGCTGCATGTGGAGGAGAATTTTTCTCCTTACACAGCAGCTTTACAATATCTAAAAATTTATAGAAAAGAGATGTATATTCCTGCCAAGAGGTATACAAAAGTAAGGGCACCTATAATATCTATACCAAAATCAGGAAATATATTAATTCCTGGAAGTCAACCAAAGAAGAATTTATTTCGCGAAGCGAAACAGTCCCACGGTTTATATGCAGTTGCTGCACAAGATACCCTTAATTCCTAGATCTCTCCTTTAGATTGCTAACCCCCTAGTAAACTGATAAAATTGCTGATGATGTGGGCGGGTGACGGAATTGGTATACGTGTATGCTTGAGGTGCATATGGTCGCAAGACTGTGCAGGTTCAAGTCCTGTCCCGCCCACCAAGGGCACTTAGCTCAGTGGTAGAGCGCTTCGTTTACACTGCGAAGTATTTGTGCTATGCTCTGCGGGCTGAGCAGAAATTGGGCACTTAGCTCAGCTGGTAGAGCACCGCATTTACACTGCGGTTGTCGGGGGTCCGAATCCCTCAGTGCCCACAATTGAGGTGAGTTCTCACTCATACGGGTGGGTTAAGGTCTTGCGGAATGACACCATCTCTTTATTCTTTTATATGGATAAAGAGCAGGTGCGTACACATTTAGAAAGATTTATAGAACACAGGCAGCGAAGGTGGCAATCAAAATCCACCAGGACTAATAACCTGTATTACTTCAAACTATTCCTTGAATACTTAGACGGACCCTTAAACCGTGAAATCATTATCAAATTCTTTAACTATCTACCGGATAAAGGTTTGGCAGAGTCAACCAGAAGACAGGCTGAAACCGCTGTCCTGGCTTTTGCAGACTGGCTATTTTATGAAGATATTATCCCTAAAAAATGGACAGTTAATATTGACCGAACCCATGTACACAGGAAAGCCCGTGTTTTACCGTCTCAATCCGAAGTCTTAGGACTGATAAAAGAAGCTACAGAGCCAGGCAAATATGACAGTAGGCTATCAACATTCTCTAAAATGGAACACCGGGCCTGTCTCAGCTTTATGGTTGTAGCTTGTGGTGGTAGAAACTTTGAGACTTCCCAGATATTAAGAAAAGACGTTTCGCTCAGTGGTAATCAGCTCACAATTGTTGAAGGCAAGAACGGACCCAGGAATGCAGCATTGCCAAACATACCTTGGTTGTTGGAAGATTTAAAGAGGCGTGTAAATGGTGAGCGCACACCGGATGAACTTAAAACTTTAAAAGATAAAAGCCACTATAAAGAAAGTGACAAGGACCGTTTGTTTGTGGTTAATATGCAAAAATTAGAGGTACATATGCGAAAAGTTGGTAAGCTTTGGGGTAACAGCATGAATGTGCACGACTTACGCCGGATATTTGCCAGGGATTTAAAAGCTAACGGTGCCGATGTTTCAGACATTAAAGACGTAATGGGACATAGGGCAGTAGAAACCACATTAAGGTATTTACAGTTTGATACAAGCACTCAAGCTAAAACTTTAAAAAATTACAGTTCAGAGGCTAGAAAATTCAGAAGCGCAGAAGAGAAAGCCAAAGAACTGATTTCTCATGCTTGGGAAGTTGGACGTATTATTAAAGGTGGAAATTTAAAAGGAAATATTCTGACTCTTGAAGTTGAAATATCCTAATTTTTTCTAACTACGAAATCGTGCCTAGCTTATTTTGAGATGATGTACTAGTGCTCTCTGGGGTATTAGCTCTACACTTACGCACGCAATTTGGCATATTTTTTGCTACAGGGCCTGCAGAAGAGGTGCTTTTGTCTTTCTCACAATATGGTTTTTCTTTTTTCATATTTTAAAATCTCTCAACCGGGCATTCCCAACAAACGCCCGGTCGGCAAACTTTAAAAAACCTTGCTCATTTTGAACAGCCAAAGAAGGTAAAGTACGCAAACCACAAATAAACCAATATTTATTTTTTCCATAATTCACCCCCCTTCTATTGTTCAATTCCTAATTCTTGTAGTCTTTTTAACTTTGCAATTTTTCTTCTCTTTTCTTTTTCTGCGAGCAACCGTTCTTCAGTTTTACTTATGAAAGCTTTTCGTTCTTTAAAACCTTTTACGTCCTGAGACGTTGCACGCTGAAAGCGTTTTATCAGCTTATCGGTACTTTCCCCAGGTTTTGCTTTCACAATAATTGCAGCCATATTATCCCCAGAATGGCCTACTTTCTGTTTGTCTGAAACTTTCTATAAATTCAGGGGTTAATACACCGTCAAAAATGAAGACTGCCTCTGAGAAAAATCTATCTACACCTAGTCCCTCAAGAATCACAATCGGCATTTCTTTAAACTCTTTTAGAAATTTGTAATGCTCCATGTTTTCTTTGCAAGTTTTGCGCAGCATTTTCAGCTCTGTGAAATACTGAGCAATTTTTGATAACCGGATATTCTCTTTAGTATCACGCTTCAAGCCAGCTGCCATCATCCTCCTTGTCTGTGGGGGTAATTTTGGGTTTTTCGTCCTTTTGGTCAGCTGACGAGTCCTGACGGGTTTTCGTGCCTGCTGACGAGTTGAGAGCTGTTTTTAGTAAACTATTTTGGTGATTATCTCGTATAGGGACTTTATATAAAATGGGGTCTAACTCGTCAGTCGTGCCTAGATTTTTAGCAAACTCGTCAGTTATTTGGTAAAACCAGCCAGTTTCACGGTGAATTTTAACAAATTTATCCGCCATTCTTCGTCCGAAGGCTGTCTTCGTGAGCGCATCTTTATTTTTAAATCCTGCTTTTTCGGCCCATTCTGTATATTTGCGGTATAGTTCCAGTGCCTTGACTTCTTGGCCCGCCAACTCACTGCATTTTTCAAATAAGAATTCAGCCAATTCGTCATTTTCGGCTTGATAGTTTTTAGTCGCCAAAGATATTTTTTCAGGTGTAGGCCTTAATCCCTCTGCTTGCCATTTTAAGCAACCCTTGACCATCCAGTTTAAGATTCCTGGTAGTTCTGTTTTTAATTTTTCCAGTAAGTGCTTGTCCTGGTCCTCCTCTTTAAACTTTCGGTTAAAAGGAATCAGTCTGACTCTCCGCCAAAACCCGAAGGAATCATCCTCAACCGCCGGTTTATGGTTGATGAATAACCAAACCTTACAGGTGGGTTGAAATGTAAAAAATTCAGAATAGAGATACCTTGCCGTTTCACGGTCTCCGCCGCTCCACTTTTTTAACCGTTGTTCGTTCAGCTTAGAAGTGCTAAGGGTTTCCGAAGACACTAAAAATCTTTTGAATTCAGTTGCTGCAACGTCATTAGAGGATTGATTCTGTGCATTTCGTTGAAGTAAGCTGGCTGGCGCATTGTGTGCATAGTCACCTAAGACGGCGTTGATAGTTTCAAAGAAAACACTCTTCCCATTTGAGCCACTGCCGAATCCGAAAAATAGGGCTTGTTCTATAACTGATCCTGTTAAGGTATACCCCAACGCCTTATGGATATAACTGATTAAATTCTCATCATTTTCAAAAATCTCATTTAGGAATTTTTCCCAAAGCGGGCACTTTGCTTCGGGGTAGAATAGTGTTCCTGCCCGCATGGTTATACGATCTTCAGGTTTGCCGTCCCTTAAAGTTCCTGTTTTGAGATCCAAAACTCCATTTTTAACTCCTAAAAGCATAGAGTCTAAGTCCCAATTTTCACCATTGTCGGCAATTGGTAGCAAATTTTTTGATATTGCCAAAGCTGAATCAAGTCTTTGTCTGCTCTCACTTTGAATGGCCCACTTAGAGATTGCAGTTTTTTTAGTTAAGCTTTCAATATTAGCAGCGGATTTGAATCGGTGTCTGGCTGCCTCTATAGCTAATCTGCTGATACTGCCGTCAGAATCGGGTTGCCAGGAATGGTCCTGCCATTTCAGCCACCTCTTGCGTTTATGGTCAAAGCGGATTTTATTACCAAACAATTCATTGATGAGTTCGGCGTTTGTAGTGTCGGTTAATTGTTCAAAACTTTCTTTTGCCGGTACCGGTCTTTGTAAATTGAATTTTTGAGCTATCCACTTAAAAGCTGCTGCATTACTTTCAAGCTTTAACAGCTCCCTAACAAAAGTTATTTTGTTCCCATAGGGCAGCTCATGCGAGTTGCTGCCGATATAGTCGCAATTATCCATTTTGCCTAAGAATGCACCGGTAACCCCTCTCTTAATCCATATCCTGCCTTTATCATCAAAATATGCGTCCGGCTCTCCATATTCTTTCAGGGCTGCCAGGGCAATCTCTTGCATGGTAAGGCCATCAAGGTCAGTAGATTTCCCGTCCTTTGCAGAATTATCATTTATGATCTTTCTCTCATCAAAATATGGGAACAGTTTAGAAAGCTCTAAGAGTGTGGTTTTTTCTTCATGAATTAGGTAGGCTTCAACCATAAACGGCTCACCCTTTTGGTGGTAATAGCCGGGAAGCCTTAAAACCCTTGCTATGTCTTTAACCGCGTCTCCGGCGCAGCCATAATTCTTTGACCAGGCTGTAAGTCCACAGATTGTGTCTGTATAGGTTTTGATAGTGTCTTTATCAATTCCAGGGTTCTCGATTAAGAATAGTGGTTGAACGCCATTTTTAGTCTGAATAATAATGTTAGGCTTAATAGATAGATCGCGCAGCTTTTTAAAAACTTCCCTTTTTTTATTTAAAATATCTGCTGGTGTTTGCCCGTCCCCCTCTTTAGCTATGTCCAAATCGCCATAGGCGGCATTTAATTTGACGAGGTTATCGTTTAGCCTCTGATCCTTAAAGGCATTAACCGAAAAATATATTCCATATTTCTGATTGTTTAATTCCTTTAACTCATGGGGGCTGTAGCTTAGAAACACTTCAGGTGGGAATTCCTTGCTAGTAGAATCCGGATCATAAAAAGTTTGAAAGATTGTACCCTCGAAATAACTTAGAAGTTTTTCAGGAGTTAAGGATTGATAACTCATTTTTTAGCCTCCCTCTCTCTTTTTCTGCGTGCTCGGTCATATTTTCTGCGCCACTCGTGGAAGATTTCAGATTT
Organism: uncultured Gammaproteobacteria bacterium; assembly: GCA_964500725.1. Classification (GTDB taxonomy): domain Bacteria; phylum Patescibacteriota; class Microgenomatia; order Daviesbacterales; family UBA10151; genus UBA10151. The sequence continues at coordinate 11,174 of CAZCNP010000001.1, read as the reverse complement.
CAGGTAACACTTACTGCAATAAGGGTGAGTTGAGTGTTTGTATTTAAGGGGGACGCCGCAAGTAAGACATACCTTGCTCCAAAGGCCTACTTTTTTATTTCTGATATAATCTTTTATAGTGTTCATGTTTTGTTTTCAGTAGGTGGCGGAATATGCCCAGTTTTTCAAGAAAACATTAATTACCACCTACTGAATCTCTCCTTTAATCTAAAAATTCCACAAAAAAAGCAGCCATTTCTTTCGGATCGCTCCGAAAAATATAGCTGCTAAAGTGCTTTTTTAAAAGCTGAATTAGCTGTTCTTATTTTCTAACTGCAAACAAGAATACTACCAAAAATATTTGTCGTCAAGGGGCAACTTAAAAGCATTTTGTGCGCAAAATAAGACCAAAATATCTATAGGCTTAGATATGTTTTAAGGTTCTGGTAATATTAAAATAATGAATTACAAAGTTGAAATCAAAGGAGTGAGGCAAGATCATCAAACAGGCAAGTTCCAGGCAGCAATTGCAGTTCTTGTGAATAAAGAAACCTCAAGAGGTTTTTTACCAGGTTATTTTAACTCTGGTGAGGACGCAGAGCGATTTGCAATAGAAATCAGAAACATTCACGTTGAAGTGCCCAGCGGTTTGTCTGATAGAAAAGCTGCGGACTTCGTCTGTGAACAGCTTTGTAATATAGCCACGTCACAGAAAAACAGCAGTTAAATCTTTTCTTGATACACTTTGATATACTCATCCAAACTAAGGCATTTTTGACATAGTTTGATACCCTACCACTCCCCCACTATTTTAGCTTCATTTTGTGCCTGTAATTTTTAGTTTAGTTGACCCTAAGAGTAGGGGACACTATCTGTAAGCCCTTAAATCGAACTACAGGGCCTTTGATTTTTGGGTAGTTTTTTTTGATTTGTGCCTATTTTGGTATCTAGACAACTTTTCCACAGCCTATATACTTGAGAATACAAATATTTGTTTTGACCTTAAAAGGTCATTCAGAGAGTCCAAAAGCCAAAACGGCAAAGGGCTCTTTTTTATTGGGAAAAATTATGGCATTAAACGTACCAAATGATTTATTTTATAGAAGCACCAGTCCGTTAGATTTAAATTACCGGACCTCAACCAGTGCTCAACTGACACCGTACCAAACGCCAGGCTTGATTAGTCCTTTGAGCAGTTCCGGTGTTGTAGGTTATAACGTCCCACAGCCTGCCAAACCTGCACCTGCACCAACTCCTGCACCTCAGCAAAATAATTCCGGCGGTGGTTCTCTTTGGGATCAAATTTCGCCATTTTATCAAGGTTGGCCCGAAGGTTCCGCAATTAATGACTTCAATTCTGCTATGGGTGGCGATATAAACAGATTAAGACAAGCCCGTGGCTATGGTTCATCAAACAGTCAGCCGGATTTGAGTGCACAATTGGATAGTATTTATAATCCACTTTTTGACACTCTTCAACAACAAAAATCATATATTAATGACGTTTCTTTACCAGGAGCGCTTAATGATTTGAAATTGCAACAAGAGCAAATGAAGAGAGATGTGGAAGAGCAAAAGCAACTTGGTTTTGATACAATTAAGACCTCGCAAGGCGCGTTAGATGCAGAAAAAACGTCAGCTTTTGACGAGGCTCTCCGCTCGTATAAAGCCCTTCAACAGCAATCCCAAGCCAGATTCGGAGGTAGGGGCAGTGCAGGGATGGCCGCTACAGAAATAGCCTCTAAGGAATTTGCCAGACAGCAAGGGGCAAATGAGCGCTCATATACAAATCAAACAGCTAAATTGCAGGATTATGCCGCGCAACTGGACCGATACGCCTTCAATCAGAGACGAAAAATTGATGAGAATGTCCTTACGGAAGAGCAAAAAATCAGAGCCAACGCTCAAGCCCAGCTTATGCAGATTTTTTCAGACGAGAGTTCAATAAAGTCAGCCAAGGCGGGGAATGCTTTTCAGCTCTTGAGTCAATACAAATCACAAATAGATAATTTAGCGGCTACTCGCCAAGCAGCCCTCTGGGATTTAGAAATATGGAAATACGAGCAAAACGCGCAAATTGCAAACAACTTCTCCCAGCTTCAGCAGCCGACTTTAGATTATTCCGGTTTTTCTGGTTCGCAAAGTTTGTCCCCACAAAGCCAAGGTTTGAATTCATATTCTTTATACGCTCCAACAAAGGGTAATAAAGATGACCCTTATGAAAATCTAACAAATCCTTTCGTTTAAATTACAATATGAGCATTTCGACGGCATTAGAAAAATTCGGATCAGAAGCCGTAAAAAAAATAATTTCTGCTAGCAACTTTAATACTGTTGCCCAGAAAGCGAGTCAAGGTTTGGAAAACTTAGAAACGGGTTTTCAGAATTTTTTACAAACACCCCGGCCACAAAATTTTAACCCTTTACCCCCACAACCCCCCAGCCAATTACCTAGATTTACCCCACCGACTGAAGTCGCTCAAGACCGATTTATAAACGAATTAAAAAAAATAGCTCAGCCGCAAATGAATGAGTTAAACCAAGGTTTTCAAAATTTCTTAGGTCAAGCGCATACGGTTTTAAAACCAACAATTGATACACTGGCAAATAATTTACAGAAAAGGCTTCAGAACGTAAACACTAGATATATTCAGCCCGCAGTCAATTACGGGAAAGACGTTGCCAGTTTTGCAGGATTTGGTGAAACACCGGAAGGCCTAAGACGTAGATCAAACTTTGCACAAAAGAATCCACTGCCAACTCAGGAGCAAATAGCAGAACAAGCTTTGAGTTTTTCACCAATGGGCGTTACTCAAGTTGGGGCAAAGGTAGGAGCAAAGATTGCTACAGCAGCCACTAAAGAAGCAAGGCTCTCAAACCTTTTAAATTACGGGAATGACTTAATCGCAAGAGGTTTTAAAAAAGCCCAGATAGACAAGATCGGATATAAGGAAAGCCAGAAAATTATTGAAAATAATATGACGCCTTTGGACTGGATTAAATCGCAAGGTAATTACGATTCAGCCAGTGCCTTTGAAAATTCTTTAAAAAGCAGCATTGATGTTAAATCAAAGGTAAACATTCTGGACTATTTCAGAACACCCGAATATGTACTTAATAAAATAGGTTTAGGAAAACAGGCGGAGCAGCTCCGGACTGCTTTTGACAGCTATCAAACAGAACTACCGCAAGAGATTCAAAGGATTACGGATTGGAGTAAGCGTGTTTTGCCTGAATCAAATCAAAAAATCTTTCAATGGCTAGATGGAAAAAATACTATTTTGCAGGGGGAAGAGTTAAAGGTTGCAGAAGAGATCAAAGGTTATCTATCTAATTGGGCCGAAAGGTTGGGTTTGCCGAAAGAGAAAAGGATCACAAATTACATTACACACATTTTCGACCAGGACTTAATAAAAAAAGAATTTGATCCGGATTTTGCAAAATTAATCCGAGACAAAGTAGCTGGTTCAGTTTATGATCCTTTTGTTGAGCAACGGCTAGGAAAACAAGGCTATATTGAGGATGTTTGGCGATCGCTTGATGCTTACACAAAAAGGGCCGTCAGGAAAGTAAACTTGGACCCTGTGCTAAAAAAGATAAGTGACGCAGCTGAAGGCTTGGAGGATTCGCAGTTCAGGTACGTTAAATCCCGGATTGATCGTATAAATATGAGGCCCTCGGATATTGATAATTTGATCGACAATGCCATTAAGTCCTCACCTTTTGGCTACAGAATGGGAGCAAGACCCCTAACGGTTATCACTCAAAAAGCCCGACAAATGGTTTACCGGGGACTTTTGGGGCTCAATGTTAAAACTGCCTTACTAAATCTTACCCAGGGCGCCAACACTTACGCAAAATTAGGCGAAAAATATACCTTAATCGGATATACAAAGGTCTTACAAAATATGCCGAAGTTTTTAGCAGGCAAAGACACAGAGCTGCACGATGTGGGAGTTTTAGCAAATAACATAATTGAAGACCGGACACTCAGTGCAACAAAACAGACGATGCAAAAGATTGACGAAGGCCTTTTTTATCTATTCAACCTAGCTGAAAAAATCAACAGGGGTGCAGCTTTTTGGGGCGCAAAGGCAAAAGCTATCAGTCAGGGCATGAGCGAGGCAGAGGCGGTTAAGTATGCAAAGCAACTGGTAAGAGAAACTCAATTCACATTTGGCAGTATTGATACTCCTCAGATTCTTTCTTCAGACCTTGCTAAAACATTAGGTCAATTTCAATCCTATACCTTAAAACAAGGTGAGTTTTTGGGTGGCATGATAAAAAATAAAGACTTTGCAGGGCTTGTTAGATGGACAGGCGCTTCCCTATTTATGGTATCAACCTTAGGCAGGTTATGGGGAATGAAAGTTGAAGATTTGATACCAACAATAAGGATAGGAGTACCACCTACTTTGCAGTTACCCTACGGTGCAACTCAAGCTGTTACTCAGGATCAGGACGCCTATGGTAATCCGCTAAGCCTACAGGACCGTATATTAAATAAAAATGTAGTGAAAGGTGCTATAAATTATCTTCCGGCAGGTGCACAGATTAAGAAAACCTTTGAGGGAACAAAGGCAATCGGAGAAGGTGGAAGTTATACCGAAACAGGACGTTTAAGGTATCCGGTGCAAGGTCCACAAGCTGCTATTTTCGGACCTACGACTACCTCTGGCGCACAGCAATATTATGACGACGGCAGACCATTATCAGAGGCAGAAACAGCAACATACAAACTATTACTGAATTCAGGATATAAGCCCACAGAAGCCCACAATATGATTATTCGGTCCAGGGAAGTGAAACCGGACTTACAGCCCAAGTCAGGATTTGATTTGTTTGGATTATTTAAACAAAAAGCTACAGAACCAACTAAACAGAATCCTACAGGCGATCCCCTACTTGATGCTTTGATGAATGAAAGGGAAATGTCCCAAAACGAGAAAACAATAAAAGATGTTTTTGATTTGGGCCTACCGAGAGCACAAACAGAAGAAATACTACAAAAGCAAGGCTTGAGCTGGGAAACAGCCAGTGTAATTATGATGAAGGGACTATCAGTTGAGAACGGCAGCAGGGGTAAGTTTATCAAGGGAACACTGAAAGGACTAGCAAATGAGGAATTCAAAAAGACAGCTCTTTATTTAGCAGAGGTTGAAGTTTTATCAACCGGAGTAACGGCTAAGTGGTTGGACGATGGGGACATTTCCAAAGAACAGAAAAAAATGTTGGATCAGCTAATTGCTTACAGCAAAGGCACTCTTGATACACCCACAGGCAACTACACACGACCTAAAAAATTAAAGTTTTTACCTATTAGGAAAATTAGTCCAAGTATTAATAAAATAACACCAGCAAAGATAATGGTTCCAAAGCTGCCGAAGCGACTTTTCACACCATTGTCTACTAAAAAATTAATGTTAAGGCAATCACTATGAAAAAAATAAAATGTGTAGATTGTGGAGAATTTTTTACTTTTGGAACTAAGGATCAGGAGTATTTTAAAAAAAGAAACTTTAATGAACCGGTACGTTGCAAGCCGTGTAAGGAGCAGAAGGATCTAGCGTTTAGTCAGTCATATTACAGGAGGGGCATATAATGGCAAGCTTACAACAACTGGAGAGGGATTGGTTGCTGGCTAGGGTAAATCCTGGTACAGCCCAGGTTACGATTGACCAATTAAAAAGAACTTATTTTAACGGTCAATCCTTCACAGGAACTTTACCAGACCAGACAAAGCAATGGTTGCGTAAAGTAATCACAGACGCGTTAGGTACGCCAAGTAATACGCCATATATAGGAACTTTATTGATTGAGACACTTATAGCCTTAAGTGTTACACCGACTCAATATATTAACGAGAACTGGAAGCTATTTTATATTAACTATTCACCATAGGAAGGAGGTGTACAAATAATGTCACAAGCATTTACAACAGATAATATTGATTCAACCACGGCAGCTGAGATAAGAAAAATAGAACTGGAAAAAGGTGAGCGATTTACCGGAAGGGATATTTTTGCTCACAGAATTGCAGCTTTTACCAAAAGAGATGCAGCAGAGAGACAGGAAAAGTTAAAGAAGCAACTGGAACCTGTACGGATGCACAGCAAACAGGAAACTTCATGGGCTAGAAAGCTCTCTAATGTTCAGGATAGCCAAGTAAGCAGAATCCAAGATAGGGTTTATGACGCCAGCCAGGAAGCTAGAAGGTTTGAACTGGAAAAAAGAAAGTGGGACCAACAGGCGCAAGAAGTTTTAAAAGATAGTAAATGGGGGGTGTAGGTTAAATGCGCTTTGCAAACTGGGATAAACAAGGCAAAACAATCCTACCTAAAAACTTTGGCGAGAAACCAAAGACGGAATACCGACCAAGATCGCATGTCAGCGTTTGCTTTAATTGCCAAACAGCATTTGCCACAAAAAGTAATGCAAAATATTGCAAAAACTGTAGGGGCAAAGTTGGTAGGACTAGGCAGGTGTTAAAAAATGAACTGTTGATCTTTCAAAGAAGTCACTGCTACGGCTGCAACGAGCCTTTAAGCGGTGAAAGGGTAGAGACCGAAGCGGAAGAGGGAAAATTAATTTATTATTGCAAGAGCTGCTACCGGCAGGCACTGTACGAGGACTAGCTGGTAGCCAACACAACCTAGCTGCTTTGCTAGTTGACAGAATTTCCTAGGCCGTTATTCTATATAGGCTTAAGAAAAAATACGCATGGGTGGCCTTAAGCGCCTTTTAAAGGGTAACTATCTACTGCCCATGCACCAAAACTATGGATGAAAATACTGCCCAGCCAATATACACAGATGTACCTACTGATAATCCTCAGGAACAGCCGGAGACGCAGGATAACCAGGTTTCCCAGGAAGACCAGATAACGTCCGAAGATTTTGAAGCAGCAAAAGAATTGATCCCACAGGATGATTACAGAAGCTCACCCACCTTTTATGAAACTCTTAACTTTTTGGGTATTCCTAAAAATAATGATTATCTGGTTAAGGAAAAAGTAGGCGACTTGGTTGATTATGCAGTAGTTAAATCTAAGAGCAACCAGATCGAGGATATATTAGGAACTATCAGGGCATTGGAAGATAAAATGGTAGCACCCCTTCCAGGTGAGAGCAGGCTCGATCGGTTGGCTAATTATGTCAGAATCCTTATGAAACAAAATGGATTAAATGAGAAATTCGGAAAGTTGTTATCAGCTTACGAAAAACCCAAGACTACAAAATCAGATTTACCCTTAGAAAAACAACGGGAAATGAAAAACAGACAGTTAAGTTTAGCAACCTGTGAGATTTGTGATACGGACGTTCTTACTAAGGATGTCAGAAAAAGACCGTTGTGCGCAAAATGTACACACCTTGAACCACTGATTAAAAGGTATCAATCTTTTCAAAAAGGCGGATTAACCAAAGCCGAAAAAAAGAGCATTTTAGAATCTCACACAACACGATTTGGAAGGAATTATGGAAAACCAAGAAAACAAAACTAAAGTGCTGATGATGATTCAAAGTTATATCCTAGGCTCTCTCATGGTTAATAACGGTGATAATGAATACTTGCTCAGTATCCTAAAAGAAGAAATGGTAAAGCCTGGCTATTTATCAGCTTTACAGCAAAAGATAAAAGACTTTTTGGATAAGTTAATGATCGAGTACCAGCAAACCCTGTTAAACATGGGGACAGGCAAGACAGGTTCAATCGTTCCGGCATTTAAGATGGAGAAAATGGAAGCTATGCTGGCAGAGCGAGCCAAACTATTAGAAGGGAAGAACAATGGATAATGAAATAATGGAATATAACAATCTAACTGATAGGGGTAAGCATAAATTCAGAACGATATTTTTAGAAGGGATAATCAAAGGCTTAGATGCAGGAAAACTAAAGATAATGCCAAAAGCTAATGATTTTGTTCACACATTCTTTATAGAAATGAATCCAATGGTGCCGATTGAATGGGAAAAATCAATAAAGGAAGCGAGGTGAATAATATGGATTACACAATTAAAAAAGAAGAACTAGAAGATGGAAAACCAGTTTTAGTTGTTATCAGAGAGCGAGAGATTGAACAGCTCGCGGAAAGGTTAGCACTAGAATATTTCTATGCAGTATTCAGGAAAGAGTATCCCAAGGAAGCAGAAGCATTGACGAACCAACAGGCAGCGGATGTAGCAAAGCTTGTTAAGAGCGAAGACGTAACCTTGCCTGCATTTAGTGTTACAACAGCTGAACATTCAGCCAGGATAAAGGAACTCCTAATTGAAAAATACAGCAAAGATATTGAAGCGTTAGCTAAAACGGTTACTGTTGTCTTAACTGAAGATTTAAAGAAAAGATACAATAAGGAGAGTAACTAAAATGCCATCAGGTGTATCAATTGATAGCCGGCTTAAAATCTTGGAAAAGAACCTTAAAGATAAGGATAATATGACACGTCTGGACCGCCTAATGGTTGACTATTATTTCACACAATTGGAATATGGGTTTGCGGACACAACAAATGCCACCAAGAGAATAGCGGAATATGTAAAAATCTTCGGTGCTAAAAAGATAAACCAAGTGAGAGAAAAGCAGAAAGAAATTGAACGGTCGGCTAAGGACAGAAAGCTGACTTTCGGTAGTTGGTATAGACTGGCAGAAAGTAAGCAACAATTATGACATTAAAATGTGAGGCAAAAAATAAAGAGACGGGTTTACCTTGTAGAGCAAGTAGATTTAAGAGTTCAAAGGTTTTGTGTATATTTCATTGCCCTGAGGACTTAAAACTTAGACAACAAATGAGTCAAAAAGGTGGATTCGGAAGATTCCAAAGACCATTAGATTTGAAAGACTTTAAGGTAAAAGGAATAGCAGATATAAAGACACTACTTGAGGCTACATTAACAAGTGTAGGCAAAGGCGATAAGACAATACCAGCCCGGGACCTAGCCCACCTTTCAAAGATATATTTAGAGACCGTTGAAAAGACGGATATGGAAAAAAGACTAAGACAATTAGAAAGCAATAATTCAATAGATAACGATAAGGGATAAGTAATACTAAGTATATTATCCGGACTGTTTTCTTCCCTTTATCCTAAAAGTCCACTTAGTGAGTAACAAACACCATATCTTAAATCCTTATTTCTAAATCCCCTGCTATCCTAGTTTCCCTACTCAAGGTATAGGGGCATGTGTTTTCAATCCCCCCCTCCTGGTGGTGGGTGGTGTACCTTATGAAATGTCATACCCCCTCTGTAGAATATAGGGTAAAGGGTTAGGTAGAAGAATAGCTATACAAAGATCTGAAAATTATTTTTTATATTTTTTATAAAATTTACCCAAAGTTAAAAATTAATCTTAAATTTTTTTTCTGGAATTTTTAGAAATTTACCCTTTAGGAGATTCGGAACCCGGTTCGCAATCTTTAAGTCACATGAAGTAGGCATAGCTACGGTTCTTTTGTTCAACAATTGGTGCAGTATAGTCAATTACAAGCTTGGGCCTTTTTGCTGCTGTCCCCCCTGAACCTATGAACTGGTATCTGTCTGAGCTTTCTGTATCTACCTTTAGGATAAAGCCATTATTGGTGAATACACCCCCTGTAATCATTTCCTGTATCTTAGCTGCTGTTAAGGTAAAGCTGATTGTATCGTCAACATTGGCTGTAGTCGCAAAGGTGGCTGTGCCTATGTCTGCTGCTTCCCCTGTCAGTAGTGGTGTTGCCTGCACCTGCTGTACCCCACGCATTACCTGTTGAGTAGGAATTCCAGGTCATTTCATTGTTAACAAAAGCCCTTAAACACCTGTATACCCTGCACGTCCTGTTGTTGCTCGACCGCCAGTTGCCTGCTTGTTCATAGGTTAAGGTTAGGGTTGCAGAGTTGATTGTTGATCCTTGGGGAATATCAGTCAATCCGAACTTTAATCCACCCCTGAATAGTTGGGTAAAGGTATTGTCTTCCCCCATTGCTAGGGATATCGCACCGCTTGCTGCATCCGCGTCTTCCTGCTGCATGGAAGCTGAGAATCCGCCTGTGCCTAGTTGAATTGTTACTTCTGCCATAGTTACATTGTAAGGCTGTAGGTTTTTTTGTCTATAATATCTTTTATGTATTACAGATTAATTATGTATATATACTCTTTATATTATGACATGGTATAATTAATACCAGAAGATAGAAAGACATGGCTATCGGCTTAGCGTATTAAAGGGCTGAGGCTGATTGCCGTGTCGGGTCAGAGTCGAACTCAAGACTCCTTAAGGCAATTTAGCCTACAAGGGGTCTTTTTTTGTGGTTGCAAACCTCTATCTAAGGTATTGCATCATACAGAGAAGAGCGTATTTTGAGGTATGGACAACTGAGAGGAATTTTGCTTATTGTGACTGTATGAGGCTAGAGCATAGAAAGTTAGTGTTTTAGGACAACAAGTAAGATGAAAAAACAGTGACATGACTAAATTGATAAAAAAAGACCCGGCTCTTGCAGGAGTCGGGCCTGTAAACATCAAATTGATACTCGATGTTAGTGAAAGCTTATCAGAAATAAATAAGCTGGTCAAAACACATCAAAAATTTTACCGATAGACAAAAATCTGGTTATATTCACTTTTGGTTTACTCCTGTAATGGCTATTAGCCTTCTGCTTTTTATTATTTTGTTATTTATTTTTAGTCTGAAACTTATCCTTTGAAGATATGCCGGACAATCCACTGATAGATAAACTTAAGTCCGGTTAATCCACCCAGGGCAATTCCTGCAAGGATCATAATAACCCCAAATCTAAAAAGTATGCTGTATTTAAGCTTGTTTAAGTGCTTTTTATTTTCTTTTTCCATCACTGAAGTTGTCTGCCATTACCTTGGCCAATATAACTATTGCCCCCAAAGCAATCAGGAAGTAGCTTGTCTCTGAGGAGTAGTAGCTTTCACCGTCTCCATGATAGACACTAGCAATAATCAACAACCCAACGCCGATACCCAGGACAGTCAAGAAGTTTTTTAAATAATATTTCTGTTCCGAATTCATAGCTTAATTATACATCAACTTTATATATTCTCTTGTATATATTCTTTATATTATCTTTGTTATATAATGCGGGCAAGGATAGAGACTTGGTTGCTGGTATTTTCAAGGGTCCGGACGCACGACCTACATCGAAGATGTCAGGGGTTCAAGTCCCTTAGTGCCCACCATAATTTCTTTAT